>CAVUOC010000031.1:0-241615 GCA_963742965.1 uncultured beta proteobacterium
GGCCCAGACGAGCGCGAAGCGTTGCCACGAGAAACCGAGCGCGTTGGGCGTGCCCTCCCGCCAGGCGCGGCGTGCGTCCAAGCGCGAGCACGGTGAGCCAGGGCAGGCTCCCGGCGACGCGAGCGGTATGAAGTAGTACCAGGGGCCGGAGCGCATGTGCTCGGTCGTCAGAAAGCGCTCGAAGTGCTCGTGGATGAAGAAGAAGCGCAGAAATTCGTCGTTGCGCGAGCGACGGCGACGAACCACGGCGCGGTGAGCGCGAGGAAGAGGACGAGACCGGAGCGCGATGTTGAGCCGCCGCCAAACAGCGAAGATCGCGCGTGATCGCCGAATAGACGACCAGAGCGCCGCCCGGCAAAACCATGCCGATCAGCCCTTTCGACAGCGTGGCGCCGGCGAATCGCCGCCCAGGCGAGCCACATCCATGCGCGGCGCCGGCGGCGGAAACGCCGGCCGCTGCGCCGTCGACGAACGCGGCGAACGCCGAGCGTCAAGAAAGAACGCGAGCCCCGAATCGAGCGTCACGAGCTGCGCGATTGCCGCGTGCAGGAGCGTTCCCGCGAGCGCGAGCGCCGCGAAGCGCGCCGAGCGGAGTTCCGCCCAGCGCGAAACCCGCGTAGCCGATCGCGAGCACCGCCGAGCCAGCCGGCGAGCGCCGGCCACAGGCGCGCAGTCCATTCGTGAACGCCGAAGCAGCGGTAAGCCGCCGCCGTCGCCCAGTACTGGAGCGGCGGCTTCTCGAAGTACTTGAGGTCGTTCAGGCGCGGCGTTACCCAGTCGCCGCTCGCGACCATCTCGCGCGCGATTTCCGCATAGCGCCCTTCGTCCGGGTGGATCGAGCCGTCGGGCCTCGAGATCCACGAACCAGAGAATGGCAACGATCGCGAAAAGCGCCCAAATCGCGCGCGCAGACGGCAGGGTGAGGGGTCGCGGGCATCGAGGTGCGGAACGCAAGTCCTGCGGATTCTGGCGCCAGGAGAAGGGGCGGAACGCGCGGCGCGATTCTCACATTCCCATGCGACAATTCTACCGTGGCGTCCTGCGACGCCGATCGGCATCCGGCGATCCATGCCCAATCCGCTGCACCTCTACGACAACTACACGCGCTCGCTGCGCCCGTTCGCCCCGCTCGTTCCGGGCGGCGAAGTCGGCCTCTACACGTGCGGCCCCACCGTCTACGACTATCAGCACATCGGCAACTACCGGACCTTCCTTTTCGAGGACCTGCTGAAGCGCGTGCTCGAGTGGAACGGCTACCGCGTGCGGCACGTGATGAACATCACCGACGTCGGTCACCTGACTTCCGATGCCGATACCGGCGAGGACAAGATGGAGAAGGGGTCGCGGCGCACGGGGAAGACGGCGTGGGAGATCGCGCAGCTCTACACGGACGCCTTCATCGCCGACGCGAAGGCGCTCAACATCGAGCCCCCGACGGTGCTGTGCCGCGCGACCGACCACATCGGCGAGCAGATCGAGTTCATCGCCGACATCGAGAAGAACGGGTTCACGTACCGCACGTCCGACGGCGTCTATTTCGACACGTCGAAGCAGCCCGACTACGGCTACCTCGCGCGGCTCGACGTCAAGGGACTCGAGGCCGGCAAGCGCGTCGACATCGGCGAAAAGCGCAACCCGACCGACTTCGCGCTGTGGAAGTTCTCCCCGCCGGGCGAGACGCGCCAGATGGAGTGGGACAGCCCCTGGGGCAAGGGCTTTCCGGGCTGGCACATCGAATGCTCGGCGATGGCGCAGGAGTACCTCGGCGACTACTTCGACATCCACTGCGGCGGCGAGGACCACATTCCGGTCCATCACACCAACGAGATCGCGCAAACCGAAGCGCGCGTCGGCACGCGGCTCGCGAACTTCTGGATGCACGGCTACTTCCTGCTGCTCTCCGACGCGAAGATGGCGAAGTCCGCCGGCGAGTTCCTGCGCGTCGCCTCGCTCGTCGAGCGCGGCTACGATCCGCTCGCCTACCGCTACCTCTGCCTGACCGCGCCACTATCGCGGCCAGCTCAATTTCACCTGGGATGCGCTCGATTCGGCGGCCGATTGCGCTCGACCGGATGCGCAACGGCGTCTATGCGTTGCGCGACGCCGGCGAGGCGGCCGCCGACGCGGCGCTCGTCGAGCGCTTCACGAACGAAGTGAACGACGATCTCAACGTTCCGCGCGCGCTCGCCGTCGCGTGGGAGACGCTGCGAGGAGACCACGCGCCGGCGGTGAAGCGCGCGACGCTGCTCGCAGTTCGACAAGGTCTTCGGACTGGGGCTCGCCGAATGGGCGCCGAAGGAGGAGGTCGTGCCCGACGCCGTTCGCGCGCTCGCCGAGGCGCGCCTCGCCGCGCGGCGCGCGAAGGACTGGTCCGAAGCCGACCGTCTGCGCGGCGAGCTCAAGACAGCGGGCTGGGACATGGAAGATCGCGCCGACGGCTATGCGCTGAAACGGCGCTAGCGCGCGCGACGGCAGCGTGGATTCTCGATGAAGCTCGCGACACGAAGCAACGGCACGCGCGACGGAGAGCTCGTGCTCGTCTCGCGCGATCTCGTCGCGCTGCGTCGCCGTCCCCGAGATCGCGCGCACGCTGCAGGCGGCGCTCGACGACTGGGACCGCGCGGCGCCCGCGCTCGAAGCGATCGCCGCCGAGCTGAGCGCGGGCCGGATGTACGACGCGGTGCCGTTCGATGCCGCGCGCCGCGATGGCGCCGTTGCCGCGCGCGTACCAGTGGGCGGACGGTTCGGCGTACGTCAACCACGTCGAGCTCGTGCGCAAGGCGCGCGGCGCGACGATGCCGCCGGAGTTCTGGACCGACCCGCTGATGTACCAGGGCGCCTCCGACAACATGCTCGGCGCAGGCGAGGACATCGTGCTCGCCGACGAAGCCTGGGGCATCGACTTCGAGGCCGAGGTCGCGGTCGTGACCGCCGATGTCCCGATGGGCACGCCGGCAACCGAGGCGGGCCGGCACATTCGTCTGCTGATGCTCGTCAACGACGTGAGCCTGCGCAATCTCGTCCCGGCCGAGCTCGCGAAGGGGTTCGGCTTCCTCCAGTCGAAGCCCGCCAGCAGCTTTTCACCGGTCGCCGTGACCCCCGACGAGCTCGGCGACGCGTGGCGCGACTGGAAGGTCCATCTGCCGCTCGTCTCGCACTTCAACGGCGCGCTCTTCGGCCGCCCGAACGCCGGAATCGACATGACGTTCGACTTTGCCGCGCTGATCGCGCACGTCGCGAAGACGCGCGAGCTCGAGGCGGGCAGCATCGTCGGCTCGGGCACCGTGTCGAACAAGGAGGCCGGCGGACCGGGCCGTCCGGCTGCGTCCGGCGGCGTCGGCTATTCGTGCATCGCCGAGCAGCGGACGCGTCGAGACGCTCGTTGCCGGCAAGCCGACCACGCCGTTCATGCGCTTCGGCGACCGGATCCGGATCGAGATGCACGACGCCGCGGGGCGTTCGATCTTCGGCGCGATCGATCAGCAGGTCCGCCGCGGCCCGTGATGGCGCCGATCCGGTAGCGAAACGCTCCTTCCGGCCCCGGCCGCGGGGTCCCATCGTCGCGCGAGTTCCATCGGCTCGTCGCGCCGCCGGCGCGCTCGCGCCGCTTTTCGAGCGGTTCATCGCAAGCACGTTGAGGGCGTGAGCGCAGCTGCCTACGATCTGCCTCAACACGAACGCGAAGCCGAAGGCGCGGCGACGAAAGAAGCTTGAATCCGGATCCCGCGCCCGCCGCATCCAACGGCCGAGAAGCCAGAAAACTGACCAGGAGAGTGCCATGAACCGCTACGAAACACCGATGCCCCGGATGTCGTTTGGACTGGCCGCGATCGCCCTGTCGGTGGTCACGCTCGGATTGACGGTGATGCTGCCCGCGAGCCTCGAACTCGGGGCACGGCGGCAACGCGCCGCTGGCTGCGGCGAAGCGCCGGCCGCGATCGAAGTCTCGATCATTCCGGCGCGGATCGTCGTGACCGGCGAATGCGAGCAGAACATGGCGTACGAGCCTGCGCGCCGCGTCGCGCCGGCGACCGACCGGTCGAGCTGAGCGCTTCCTCTCCCCGATCACCGCGCGACCGCTCCGTCCCCCAGGAATAGCGGTCCGCCATGGGCCGGACGCGATGGCGTTCGGCCCTTTCTTGGTGGGTGAGCGTCGGCTCGGGCCGCCGTGACGGCTAGTAGATCCGCTCGACGCGCCCGGTGTAGGATCACGGGGCCGGTCGGCGCGCCGGTGGGCGATCCGCCCGGCCGGCTCGACGCTCACCGCGAGCGCCGGGATGTCCTGCAGCGCGACGCCGGCCGGCGCTCGCAGCGCCACGCGGTCGATGCCCGAGGCGGGCACGAGCCCCATCGAAACCGGGGCCCGGCCGTCGGGCAGCATCCAGAGCTCCAATGCGCGCCCGGCCGGCACGTCGACCGGCCGCCACGGCTTTCACCGTCAGAGTAGCGGCTTCCGCGCTCGGCGGTCGCCACCAGCGCGGGCTTGGCGTCGGGCCCCGCGAGGACGACGACGACGCTTTCGAACGGGCGCTCGGCGCGTCGGCGCAAGCAGCAGTAGCGCCGAGCGCAAACGCCAGCGCGAACCCGGCCAGCGCGAGCCCGCGCCAAAGCGAAAGGCTCGCCCACCACGGCGCCGCCTGACTGCGCGTCGAATCGGGCTCGCCGGAGAGCCCCAGCCGTTTGCGAATCCCCTCCCAGACGTGCAACGGCGGCGTGATGCCGGGCATTCCCTCGGTGAGCGCCGCGAGCCGCCACTCCCAGCCGCGGACCGCCGCGGCGACCGTGGGGTCGGTCTGCGCGATGCGGTCGAGCCGCCGGCGGCGTCCTGCCCGGCGAGCGTGCCCAGCGCATAGGCCGCCGCGAGCGCGTCGAGGCGTGCGGACTCGGTCGGGACGGCCGAGATTCATCGCGAGCGGCGTCACCGGGCGAAGCCGGCGCCCTCGAGGCACTGCTTCAGCCGTTCGAGACCGCGGCGCACCCAGGATTTGACCGTGCCGAGCGGCTGGCGCAGGTGGCTCGCGAGCTCGGCATGCGAGAGCCCCTGATAGAAGGCGAGCGCGATCGCCTGCTTCTGGCTGCCGTCGAGCCGCTCGACGCAGTCGCGCACCGAATTCGCCTCGGCGCCCGCGAGCAGCAGCTCGATCGGAGTCGGTCCCGGCGTTTCGAATTCCATTTCGGTCTCGTCCTCATCGCGCGTCATCGTCACCGTGTCCGGTTCGCGCCGCCGCAGCTGGTCGAGGCAGCGATTGCGCACGATGCTGGTGAGCCACGTCTGAGGCTTCGCCTTCGCGCTGCTGTAGCTGCCGGCGTGGTGCCAGACACTGACAAACGCCTCCTGCAGCACGTCCTCGGCGGCCGCCGGTTCCCTCAAGATACGCAGCGCGACCGCATACAGATGCGACGCGGTCAGCCGGTAGAGCTCCGCATAGGCGGCCTGATCGGACAGCGCCGTGCGCGCAAGGAGCTCGGCGAGCCGCGTGCTGCGGTCGGTGGCAGGCGGGGGCATCGGGAGTCCGACCCGGTTTCGCGTGCGGCCGAGGCTACGCGGAACGATCGCGCTTCCAGAGCACGTCGGGCCGGCCCGCGGCGCTGGTTGAGCGCCCTCGCGAGCACGAACAACAGGTCCGACATCCGGTTGAGATAGCGGCGAGCCGCATCGCTGACCGGATCGGTGGCCGCCAGGTGCACGAGCGCACGCTCGGCGCGCCGGCAGACGGTGCGCGCGACGTGCGCGAGCGCCGCCGCGCGCGTGCCGCCCGGCAGGATGAATTCCTTCAGCGGTCCGAGATCGGCGTTGAACGCCTCGACGGCGTCTTCGAGGCGGGTAACGTGAGCGTCGGTGACCGCGCTATACCCGGGCACCGACAGCTCGCCGCCCAGGTCGAAGAGATCGTGCTGCGCGTTCGTCAGGCACGCGACGACCGGCGCAGGCAGCGGACTCGGTCAGCAGCAGCCCGATCGTCGAATTGAGCTCGTCGACCTCGCCGATCGCCGCGATGCGCGCGGAATCCTTCGCGACGCGCGACCCGTCGCCGAGGCCGGTCGTGCCGGCGTCGCCGGTGCGGGTGACGATCTTCGAGAGGCGATGGCCCATGATCGGCGCGGGAGGTGGCGGGGCAGCATACGAGAAGCGGCACGGCGCGGCAAGGACCGGTCCGCGTCGCGCGCGATTCGTGCCGCGATCGAAGTATCATGAGCGCGGCGCGCGCCCGCGCGACAACCGCAGCCCAGCCGGATCCACCATGCCCCGCACGAATCCCTTCGAACGCGATCTCGATCGCAACGCGGCGAACTACACGCCGCTCACGCCGCTTTCGCTGATCGCGCGCACCGCCTATACGTACCCGCGGCATCTCGCCGTCGTCCACGGCGATCGCCGCTACACCTGGGCGGAGACCTACGCGCGGTGCCGCAGGCTCGCGTCCGCGCTGGCGCGGGCGGGGATCGGCGTCGGCGACACGGTGGCGTTGATGGCGGCGAACACGCCGGAGATGGTCGAGGCGCACTTCGGCGTGCCGATGGTCGGCGGGCGTCCTCAACACGCTCAATACGCGCCTCGACGCCGAGGCGATCGCGTTCATGCTCGAGCACGGCGGCGCGAAGGTCCTGATCACCGACACCGAATTTGCGCCGACGGTCGAGAAGGCGCTTGCGCAGACTTGCGGCGAAGCCGCTCGTCATCGACATCGTCGACGCGCTCGGGCCCGGCGGCAAGCGCCTCGGCAAGGCCGACTACGAGGCGTTCATCGCCGACGGCGATCCCGAATATCGCATGGCAGCACCCCGCCGACGAGTGGAATGCGATCTCGCTCAACTACACGTCGGGCACGACCGGCAATCCGAAGGGCGTGGTCTACCATCATCGCGGCGCCTATCTCAACGCGCTGTCGAACATCATCGACTGGGGGATGCCGCGGCACTCGGTGTACCTGTGGACGCTGCCGATGTTCCACTGCAACGGCTGGTGCTTCGTCTGGACGATGGCCGCCAACGCCGGCGTCAACGTCTGCCTGCGCAAGGTCGAGGCGAAGGCGATCTTCGACGCGATGCGCGAGCACAAGGTCACGCACTACTGCGGCGCGCCGATCGTCCACCTGACGCTGATCAATGCGCCGGCGGAAATGAAGAAGGGCATCGACCAGAAGGTGCATTGCTTCGTCGCCGGCGCGGCGCCGCCCGCCGCGGTCATCGAGGGCATGGAGCGGATGGGATTCGACATCACGCACGTCTACGGCCTCACCGAGACCTACGGCCCCGCCGCGGTGTGCGCGAAGCACGACGAGTGGGACGCGCTCGATCGATCGGCGCGCGCACCGAGCGCAACGGCCGGCAGGGCGTCCGCTACACGGTCGAGGAGGGGATGACGGTGATGGACCCGGAGACCATGGCCGAGGTCCCGTGGGACGGCGAGACGATGGGCGAGATCATGTTTCGCGGCAACATCACGATGAAGGGCTACCTGAAGAATCCCAAGGCGACCGAGGAAGCGTTCGCCGGCGGCTGGTTCCATTCGGGCGATCTCGCCGTGATGCAGCCCGACGGCTACGTGAAGATCAAGGACCGCTCGAAGGACATCATCATCTCGGGCGGCGAGAACATCAGCTCGCTCGAGGTCGAGGACGCGCTCTATCGGCATCCGTCGGTGCTCGCGGCGGCGGTCGTCGCGCAACCCGATCCGAAGTGGGGCGAGACGCCGTGCGCGTTCGTCGAGCTGAAGGCGGGCGCCGCGGCGACCGAAGAGGAGATCATCGCGCACTGCCGCGAGCTCCTCGCGCGCTTCAAGGCGCCGAAGCGCGTGATCTTCGGCGAGCTGCCGAAGACCTCGACCGGCAAGATCCAGAAGTTCCTGCTGCGCGCGCAGGCGAAGTCCACGTCAGCGCGATCGAGATGAGCCGATGAATCCGCCGTCCGAATCCGCTGCGGCGGCTCGCGTCGACGCGGGCCCGGTGCTGCTGCGCACCTTCGAGAACGGCGTCGCCACGCTGACGATGAACCGGCCGCGGCAGTTCAATGCGATCTCGGTGCGGATGCTCGAGGCGATGCAGCGCGAGCTCGACGCGATCAAGGCCGACCCGGCGGTTCGCGTCGTCGTGATCGCCGGGGCGGGCAGCGCGTTCTCGGGCGGCCACGACCTGAAGGAGATGATGGCGCACCGCACCGAGGCGTTCATCGGCGATCTGTTCGAGCGCTGCAGCCGCGTGATGCTGGCGATGCAGGCGTTGCCGCAGCCGGTGATCGCGCGCGTGCACGGGATCGCCACCGCCGCCGGGTGCCAGCTCGTCGCCGCCTGCGATCTCGCCGTCGCGTCGACGGAAGCGCGGTTCGCGACCTCCGGCATCAATTACGGGCTGTTCTGCGCGACGCCGGGCGTTCCGGTGTCGCGCAACGTCTCGCGCAAGCGCGCGTTCGAGATGCTGTTCACCGGCGAATTCATCGACGCCGAGAACGGCGCGCGACTGGGGGCTCGTCAATCGCGTCGTCGCGCCCGCCGAGCTCGACGCGGAAGTGCAGCGGCTGTGCTCGGCCATCATGGAGAAGCCCGCTGCCGTGTGCGCGGCCGGCAAGGCGCTCTTCTACGAGCAGATCGAGGCGCGCGCTCGCGCACGCCTACGCGGCGGCGAGCAACGCGATCACGCGCAACATGCTGGGCGACGACGCTGCCGAAGGCGTGTCGCGCGTTCATCGAGAAGCGCAAGCCGCGCTGGGAAGCTAGCCCGGCTGATCGCGCGAGTCCGCGCCGCAACGCGGTTGCGGGGCGCGGTGCTCGATTGCCGGCGACGCAACGCCGTCGCGCTGTGCTCCCGGGACGCCGTCTTGCGAGGTCGCCGTCCGATCATCAGCGCCGTTGATCTAGGTCAACGACGGGCCCGCGATGAGTGCGCAAATGCCTTGCGGTTGCCAGTGCGATCGGCACGTTGATGGCTACCGGGATCGGAGGATCGCACGTCATGTCCGGACGCGATGACGGGACCGCAAGGAAACGGCTTGGGGATCCCAGACAGCGGATCGGCGATCGACGCGATGCCCGATTCGATGCGCAGCGATGCAATGGGAGGGTGCAAATGTCTGAATTGTCAGCGAGCAAGAATCCAGAACAATCCGAAGTACCATCGAATTGATCAAGGGGCGCGACACCCTCGCCTGGACCCTGACCGTCCTCGTGCTGGTCATCTATTTCGGGTTCATCCTGCTGGTCGCCTTCGCCCCGGGCTTCATCACGCAGCCGATCTCGTCACCAGCGTGATTCCGATCGGCATGCTGATCGGCGTCGGCGTGATCGTGGCGTCGGTCGTGCTTACCGGCATCTACGTGTATCGCGCCAACAACACCTTCGACCCCCTCATTCACGAAATCATCCAGGAGGCCACCAAATGAGAACGCTCAAGACTGCCTCTCGGCGTTCGGCGGCTTCGGCCGCGACTGCTCGCTGCCGGACTGGCCTTCGCCGCGGATGTCGCGGCCCGGCCCGCCGCCCGCGGAGGTGCCGGTCAACTGGCACGCGGTCATCATGTTCATCATTTTCGTCGCCATCACCCTGGGCATCACCTACTGGGCGGCGAAGCGAACCAAGACGGCGACCGACTTCTACGCGGCCGGGCGCGGAATCACCGGCTTCCAGAACGGGATGGCCATCGCCGGCGACTACATGTCGGCGGCGTCGTTCCTCGGCATCGCCGCGCTGGTCTACTTCAACGGCTTCTACGGCCTCATCTTCTCGGTGGGCTGGCTGGTCGGCTGGCCGGTCATCCTGTTCCTGATCGCGGAGCGGCTGCGCAACCTGGGCAAATTCACCTACGCCGACGTCGCCTCGTTCCGCCTGCAGCAGGGCCCGGTTCGGACGATGGCCGCCATCGGCTCGCTGATCGTCGTGATCTGGTACCTGATCGGGCAGGCGGTCGGGGCGGGCCAGTTGCTGCACACGCTGGTGCCGCAGATCTCCTACAAGGTGTCCATCGTCATCATCGGCGCGCTGATCATCATCTACGTGACCTTCGGCGGCATGAAGGCCACGACCTGGGTGCAGATCATCAAGGCCGGGCTTGCTGCTCGGCGGCGCCACCCTGATGGCGCTCGGGGTCATGGCGCACGAAGGCTGGAGCTTCAACAAGCTGTTCTCCGACGCCGTCGAGCTTCACCCCAAGCACATCGAGATCATGAAGTCGGTCGTGCCCATCGGAGCGAAGGCCAATCCGATCGAGTCCATTTCCCTGGGCTTGACGCTGATGTTCGGGACGGCCGGTCTGCCGCACATCCTGATGCGCTTCTTTACGGTGGGCGACGCCAAGGCGGCGCGCAAGTCGGTGCTCTACGGCACGTGCTTCATCGGCTACTTTTACATCCTGACCTTCATCATCGGCTTCGGTGCCATCGTGCTCGTCGCCAACAACCCCGAGTACGTCGTCGACGTCACCAAGAACGTCCTCAATCTCAAGGGGGGCAGCAGCATGCCGGCGGTCTATCTGTCGCACGCGCTCGGCGGCGACTTCTTCCTCGGCTTCATCGCCGCGGTGGCGTTCGCGACGATCCTGGCCGTGGTGTCCGGGCTGACGCTTGCCGGGGCTTCGGCGCTGTCGCACGACATCTACGCCAACGTGATCATGAAGGGCAAGTCCACGGAAGCGCAGGAAGTATGGGTCTCGAAGATCTGCGTGATCGGCCTGGGCATTCTCGCCGTGATCCTCGGCATCGCGTTCGAGAAGCAGAACGTCGCGTACATCGTCGCGCTGACATTCTCGATCGCCGCGTGCGCGAACTTCCCGATCCTGGTGCTGGCGGTGTTCTGGCGCGGACTCACCACGCGCGGGGCGGTGCTCGGTGGCTACACCGGGATATTCGGGTCGATCATTCTGCTGATCATCGGGCCCGACGGTGTGGACGAAGGTGCTCGAAATGGGGCCGCCGATCTTCCCGTACGACTTCCCGACTTTCGTCGTGCTGCCGGCGGTGCTGATCGTCGCCTATGTGGCATCGGTGACCGACAGGAGCGCCAGCGCGGACAAGGAACGGGCCGCATTCGCGGCGCAGGAGATCCGCTCCGAGACCGGGTTGGGCGCGGAGGTTGCCGCGGCCCACTGAGAGCGGAGCGGTTCGCGGTCAAGACGGGCCGCCGGGCGTTCCCCGGCGGCCTTCTCTCGTGAGGCGGGATCCGGATGCCCACGAAAACCCAGAGCGCCGAAGCCACGACGGAATTCCTTCGTCGCTACGCGCCTTTCAATCGCATGACCGACGCGGCGCTCGCGTCGTTCGTGCCCAAGCTCACGCTCGCCCATTTCGCCAAGCGACGAGAAGATCCTCGACGACGCAGAGCGGGCCCGTCTCGCACCTGCACATCGTCTAGCGCGGGCTGGTGGGCAGCCGCCCCGACAACGCGCGAGGCGGATCCGGACCGCACGCTCGGTCCCGGCGAGCTGTTCCCGGTGGGCGCGCTGTCGGCCGGTGGCGCGACGACCAGGTCTTCTATCGCGATCAAGGATACGTACTGCTTCCTGCTGCCGCGCGCCGATTTCCTGGAGCTGCGCCAACGATCACCCGAGTTCGAGCGCTACTGCACGCAGGCGATCACCGAAACGCTGAGGCAGTCGCTGGAGAGCCTCCACAGCCAGTACAGCCAGCGCGTGGCCGACCAGCAGACGATGACCCGCACGCTGGGCGAGCTCGTTCGCAACCGCCCGGTCGCATGCTCCGCCACGGTCACGCTGCGCGAGGCCGCGCAGAAAATGGCGGACGCGAGAGTGCGCACGATCATCGCGCTCGACACCGCCGGCGCGCCCGTCGGCATGTTCACGCTGGTCGACCTGCTGGAGCGCGTCGTGCTGCCGGGCCGGTCCCTCGATCTGCCCCTCGCGGCGGTGATGTCGACGCCGATCGTCGTCGTTCCCGCTTCGGCAACGGCTTACGAGGCGATGCACGTGATGGCCGAGCGTGGCATACGGCAGGTCGTCGTCGTGGAGAACGGGCAGCTTTGCGGCGTGGTCAACGAGCGCGATCTCTTCGCGTTGCAGCGGGTGTCGATGGGGCAGGTCAACGAAGGTCTGCACGCGGCCGACACCATCGACAAGCTCAAGCGCGCGGCAGACGACATCCGCCTTCTCGCGCAGAACCTGCTGGCGCAGGGGGTCGGCGCCGAGGCAATGACGCGCACGATCGCCGCGCTCAACGATGCGCTCTCGCGGCGCGCGATCGAGCTCGTCCTCGCGCGGCACCACGGTCGCGGACTTCGACTGGTGCTGGCTCTCGCTGGGCAGCGAGGGCCGCGGCGAGCAGACATTTGCCACCGACCAGGACAATGCGCTGCTCTTTTCGCCGCCGATGCCGCGGCAGCCGCGCAAGGCGCTTGCGCCTCATCGAGTTTGCCCGCGACGTCAATGGTTGTCTGGACTCGCTCGGGTTCCCGCTGTGCACGGGCAACGTGATGGCGAGCAACGCCGAGTATTGCCTGACCGTCGACGAGTGGAAGGAGAAGTTCGTTGGCTGGATCCAGTCGCCGACTCCGCAGGCGCTGCTGGGCGCGAACATCATGTTCGATTTCCGGTCGCTCTTCGGCGATCTCGACGCTCTGCGACGGGTTGCGCAACTGGCTGCTGGGCTACACGAAATCGAGCCCGCTGTTCCTGCGCCTCATGGTGCAGAACGCCCTGGAGGTCGAGCCGCCGCTCGGGTTGCTTCGAGCGTTTGCCGTCGACGACGACCCGAAGGTCAAGGGCACGATCGATCTCAAGACGCGCGGCACGCGCCTGTTCGTCGATTGCGCTCGGGTCTTCGCGCTGGCGCAGGGCATTGCGGAAACCGGGACCGCGGCGCGGCTTCGGCTCGCCGGCGCGCGTCTGGACGTCGAGCAGCGGCACGTCGATGCGCGGTCGAGGCGTTCCATTTCCTGCAGTTGTTGCGCCTGCGCCAGCAGGGCGAGCTCGCGTCCGGGGCCAACCCGAACCGCATCGATCCCTATGCGCTGCACGAGATCGACCAGCGGATGCTGAAGGAAGCGTTTCGCCAGGCAAAGCAGCTGCAGGAGCGGTTGCGGCTATCCTATCGACTGTAGCTCGCAGGGGCCGGGTCGGCGGGGATCGCGATCGATGCGACGCGGGAGGAGTGATGGGAAAGAGGATTCTGATCGCAGACGACGAGCCCAACATCGTGGTTGCGCTCGTGTTCCTGATGAAGCAGATGGGTCACGAGGTGCGGGTCGCGAGCAACCGGAGAGGAGGCGCTCAATGCGGTGGCCGAGTTCAATCCGGACCTCATCCTGCTCGATATCATGATGCCGCGGATGAGCGGCTACGATTTGTGTCAGAGCGTGCGCGAAGACCCGGACCGCCACGGCATCAAGATCATCATGCTCTCCGCAAAGGGACGCGATGTCGACGTGACCAAGGGGATCGCGATCGGCGCCGACGCCTACTTCACGAAGCCTTTCTCCACGAAGGAGTTGACCGCGAAGGTGCAGCAGCTGCTGGGCGAGTAGGCGATGACCGCGAAAGCACGACTTGCACTCGCGCTGGCCTTGTCGTGGGGATTTGTCGTCGGCGCGGTTGGCATTGCGGCACTGCTCGTGGCGACGGACCTGAGCGAGCGCGAGCGTGCGTTGATCGCGCGCGGTCGTGCGGAAGGAGCTCGACAGCTTGATCGTGGCCGCCTTGCTCGTGTTGCTTGCGCTCGGGTTCATCGTGCGGGCGCTTGTCCGCCGCTACGTGACGGCGCCCGGCCAAACTCGGCGACGACGTGCAGATCATGGTCGCGGCGAATCCCGCGCATCGCGCACCGCCCCGCGGCTCGGCGGAGATCAGGCGGCTCGCGGAGAGCGTGAATGGTCTTGGCCGAAGCTGCGCGAGTCGCTCCAGCATGACGTCGACGCGCGGGTGCGCGAGGCGAACGAGCGCATCGAGCAGGAAAGGAACCGCCTTGCCGCGCTCATGTCCGAGCTTGCCCACAGCGTCGTCGTGTGCAACATCGAGGGGCGCATTCTGCTTTACAACGCCCGCGCGATGCTGCTGCTGCACAAGCCGCTCGACGGCACGCCCGCCGGAAAGGCGCACAGCCTGCTGGGGCTCGGGCGTTCCATATTCGCCATCTTCGACCGCAATCTGATCATCCATGCGCTGGACAGCATCGTCGACCGATTGCGCCAACGCACGCGCGCGCCGGTCGCCAACTTCGTCGCGACTGCGCCGGCCGGGCAACTCGTCCGGGTGCAGATGGCGCCGGTTCTCGCGTCGGCGCCTGAAGCCTCACCGGAGGGGCCGGCCAACGGAATCACCGGGTTCGTGCTCGTCGTCGAGGACATCACGCGCCGCATCGAGAGCGGCAATCGCCGCGACCTGCTGCTGCAGACGCTCACGCAGGGCACGCGCGCCTCGCTCGGCAGCATCCGCGCCGCGGTCGAGGCGATCGCGTCCTACCCCGAGATGGACAAGGACGCGCGGGACAGATTCATCGCCATCATCGGGGAAGAGGCGCAGCGGTTGAGCGGCCGGCTCGATCAGACCGGGGCGGAGTTCGCCGACTCGCTGCGAACCGAATGGCCGCTCGAGGACATGCGGGGCGCGGACCTGATCGCGGCGGCGCGGCGCCGGATCGAAAGCAGGCTGCAACTGGCGACGAAGACTCGAGAACGTCGACGAATCGATCTGGCTCAAGGTCGACAGCTACTCGCTGATGCAGGCCATTACCTACCTCGCCAGCCGGCTGCGCGACGATTTCGGGGTCCGCGAGGTTCGCTTCGGTCTGCAATTGGCGGATCAGCTCGCCCATCTGGACCTGATCTGGACCGGGGCCCCGCTCGGCTTCGAGACGAGGATGTCGTGGCAGACCGACCCGATGGCGGCCGGCGGCGAAGCGAGCCCGCTCACGCTCAAGCAGATCGTCGAGCGCCACAGCGCAGAGATCTGGTACCAGATCGACAAGCCCTCGCAGCGCGAGTACTTCCGCATCGCGATTCCGTTGACGCAACCGGAAGAGGCGGCGTGGAGCGTGCCGTCGATCGCCGACGCCCGCCCCGAATTCTACGATTTCGACCTGTTCCACCAGCCTGGCCAGACGCCGGAGCTCGACGACAGACCCCTCGCACGCCTGAGCTATACGGTCTTCGACACCGAGACGACCGGGCTTTCGCCGTCGGGAGGCGACGAGATCGTCTCGATCGGCGCCGTGCGCATCGTCAACGGGCGCCTGCTCGATCACGAGGTGTTCGAGCAGCTCGTCGATCCTCGTCGCGACATGTCGACTGAGGCGACCCGGATCACCGGGATCGAGGCGGCGATGCTTGAGAACCAGCCGACGATCGACAAGGTTCTGCCCGCTTTCCGCGCCTTCTGCGAGGACACGGTGCTGGTCGCCCACAACGCGGCGTTCGACATGCGCTTCCTGCACCTCAAGGAGGAGGCGACTGGCGTTCGGTTCACGCAGCCGGTCCTCGACACGCTGCTGCTCTCGGCGGTGATCAACCCGCAGCTCGAGTCGCACGCGCTCGAGGCGATCGCCGAGCGGATGGGCGTCAGTCCGATCGGGCGCCACACGGCGCTCGGCGATGCGATCATGACCGCGGAAGTGTTCCTGCGGATCATCCCGTTGCTGGCGCAGCCGGGGAATCCGCACGCTCGGCGAAGCGCGGGAGGCCTCGCAGAGAACGTATCTGGCGCGCATCGAATACTGACCATTTGCCAACGCGTGGCGCGTCGCCCATAATCGCCGGTCGCTAGGGGGAGAGGGCGGTGCGCCGTGTGCGCGCCGGCGAAGCATGGCCGACGACACGATTCTCGAGACACGGCAGCTCACGAAGGAGTTCAAGGGCTTCGTCGCGGTCAAGGGCGTCGAGCCTCCGGATCCGGCGAGGAACGATCCACGCGCTGATCGGCCCGAACGGCGCCGGCAAGACCACGTGCTTCAACCTGCTCACGCATTTCCTGACGCCTACGCGCGGCCAGATCTTCTACCGGGGCGAGGAGATCACCGGATCGCGTCCGGCGACGATCGCGCGGATGGGGCTCGTGCGCTCGTTCCAGATCTCGGCGGTCTTTCCCAACCTCACGGTGCTCGAGAACGTGCGGATCGCCCTGCAGAGAAAGGAAGGCCACTCGTTCGACTTCTGGCGCTCCGAAGCGAAGCTTGCCGCACACCATGAGCGCGCGCTCGAGCTGATCGAAGCCGTGGGACTCTCCGACTTCGCGACGACGCACGCCGGCGAGCTCGCATACGGACGCAAGCGCGCGCTGGAGATCGCGACGACGCTCGCGCTCGAGCCCGAGATGATGCTGCTCGACGAGCCGACTGCAGGGATGACGCACGAGGACGTGGCGCGGATCACCGAGCTCATCAGGAAGGTCGCCGTCAACCGCACGGTGCTGATGGTCGAGCACAATCTCTCGGTCGTTTCCACGCTGTCCGATCACATCACGGTGCTCGCACGCGGCGAGGTGCTCGCCGAGGGCGACTACGCGCACGTCTCGCGCCACCCTGCCGTCGTCGAAGCCTACATGGGGACCGCCGTTGGCTGACGCGCGCCGCAGCCGCTGCCTCCGCGGGCGTCGCGCCCGGCGCAGCCGCGCCGCTGCTCGCGATCCGCGAGCTGAACGCCTGGTACGGCGAGTCGCACGTCCTGCACGGCGTGAGCTTCGACGTCGCCGCAGGCGAGGTCGTGACGCTTCTCGGGCGCAACGGGGCCGGCAAGACGACGACGCTGCGGTCGATCATGGGCATCGTGCCGCGGCGCGAGGGCACGATCGCGTTCGAAGGGCGCGAGATCGTCGGGCTCGCGTCGAACCGCATCGCGCAGCTCGGCATCGGGTATTGCCCCGAAGAGCGCGGGATCTTCTCGAGCCTCGACGTCGAAGAGAACCTGCTGCTGCCGCCGGTCGTGCGCCCCGGCGGACTGCCGGTCGCGCAGATCTTCGAGCTCTTCCCGAACCTGAAGGAGCGCCTGCACAGCCAGGGAACCAAGCTCTCCGGCGGCGAGCAGCAGATGCTCGCGATCGGCCGCATCCTGCGCACCGGGGCGCGCCTGCTGCTGCTCGACGAGCCGACCGAAGGGCTCGCGCCGGTGATCGTCCAGCAGATCGGCCGCACGATCGCGAAGCTGAAGGCGCAGGGCTTCACGATCCTGCTGGTCGAGCAGAATTTCCGCTTCGCGGCGACGGTCGCGGACCGGCACTACGTCGTCGATCACGGACGCGTCGTCGACATGATCCCGAACGCGGACCTCGATGCGAACATGGCGAAGCTGCACGATTACCTCGGCGTTTGATCGGAACCCTACGCCGCCGAATCATCAACCGGCGCGGCGCGAGGAAAGCGCCCGTCAACGCAGCAACGGCAAAGGAGAGAGCATGAAAGCATTCAAACGCAGTCTCGTCGGGCTCGCGATCGCCGCGGCGCTCGGCGCGGGCGCCGCGCAGGCGCAGATCTCGGACAACGTCGTCAAGATCGGCGTGCTGTCCGACATGTCGAGCCTGTACACCGACCTCGCGGGCGCGGGCTCGGTCGTCGCGGCGAAGATGGCCGTCGAGGATTCCGGCATCGAGAAGCGCGGCGTCAAGGTCGAGATCATCTCGGCCGATCACCAGAACAAGCCCGACGTCGGCTCGGCGATCGCGCGCCAGTGGTACGACACCGACAAGGTCGACGTGATCGTCGACGTGCCGAACTCCGGCGTTGCGCTCGCCGTCAACCAGATCACCAAGGACAAGGGGAAGGCGTTCCTCGTCTCCGGCGCGGCGTCGTCGGATCTCACCGGCAAGGCGTGCTCGCCGAACACGATCCACTGGACGTACGACACGTGGATGCTCGCGAACGGCACCGGCGGCGCGATCGTGAAGACCGGCGGCGACACGTGGTTCTTCCTCACCGCCGACTACGCGTTCGGCCACGCGCTCGAGCGCGACACCGAGGCGGTCGTGCTGAAGAACGGCGGCAAGGTGCTGGGCAAGGTGCGGGCGCCGCTCAACACGCAGGACTTCAGCTCGTTCCTGCTGCAGGCGCAGGCGTCGAAGGCGAAGATCATCGGCCTCGCCAACGCCGGCGGCGACACGACGAACTCGATCAAGCAGGCGGCCGAGTTCGGCATCGTCAAGGGCGGCCAGAACCTCGCCGGGCTTGCTCGTGTTCCTGACCGACATCCACTCGCTCGGTCTGCCGACGGCGCAGGGCCTGATCGTCACCAACACGTTCTACTGGGACACGAACGACCAGACGCGCGCGTTCGCGAAGCGCTTCGCCGCCGCCGACAAGGGCATTCATCCGACGATGGTGCACGCGGGCGTCTACTCGGCGGTCCTGCACTACCTGAAGGCGGTCGAAGCGCTGAAGAGCGACGACGGCACCAAGGTCATCGCCAAGATGAAGGAGATGCCGACCGACGATCCGCTGTTCGGCAAGGGCTCGATCCGCGCCGACGGGCGCAAGATCCATCCGGCGTACCTGGTCGAGGTGAAGAAGCCGTCCGAGTCGAAGGGCGCCATGGGACTACTACAAGGTCCGCGCGACGATTCCGGCGGACCAGGCGTTCCGGCCGCTGAAGGACGGCGAGTGTCCGCTGGTCAAGTAGCGTTTTCCGTCGCGACGACGTAACGCATGAAGCGCCGGTGTCCGTCGCGACGAAACAAGCGGATTGAGCGGCGCCGTTGCGCCGCTCCAATCCGCGACGGGGCACCTGGCCTCCCATGACTGAAATCTTCGGCGTGCCGACGCAGGCGCTGTTCGGGCAGCTGCTGATCGGGCTCATCAACGGGTCGTTCTACGCGATGCTCTCGCTCGGCCTCGCGGTGATCTTCGGCTGCTCAACGTCATCAATTTCACGCACGGCGCCCAGTACATGATGGGCGCGTTCTGCGCGTACTTCCTGCTGGAGTACGCAGGCGTCGGCTACTGGTGGTCGTTGCTGCTCGCGCCCATCGCGGTCGGCGCGACCGGCATCGTGATCGAAAGGACGATGCTCGCGCGGCTGTACAAGCTCGATCACCTGTACGGGCTGCTGCTGACCTTCGGGCTCGCGCTGATCATCCAGGGCGTGTTCACCAACTATTACGGATCGTCCGGGACTGCCGTATCGAATCCCGGAGGAGCTCGCCGGCGGCGTCAATCTCGGGTTCATGTTCCTGCCGAAGTACCGGGGCTGGGTGATCATCGCGTCGGTCGCGGTGTGCGCGGCGACCTGGTACCTGATCGAGCGCACGAAGCTCGGCTCCTATTTGCGCGCGGCAACGGAAAACCGCGCGCTCGTGCAGGCGTTCGGCGTCAACGTCCCGCGGATGATCACGCTCACCTATGGATTCGGCGTCGCGCTGGCCGCGTTCGCCGGCGTGATGGCCGCGCCGATCTACCAGGTCAATCCGCAGATGGGCGCCAACATGATCATCATCGTGTTCGCCGTGGTCGTGATCGGCGGGATGGGCTCGATCCTCGGCGCGATCGTCACGGGCTTCGGTCTGGGTGTGATCGAAGGCCTGACGAAGGTGTTCTACCCCGAGGCGTCGGCTACCGTGATCTTCGTCATCATGGTGATCGTGCTGCTGATCAAGCCTGCCGGCCTCTTCGGGAAGGAGCGTTAGCGCCATGGCGAGCGCGAGCCCGGCAGAGCGGAATCGCTCCGGTCGGCAACGTCAATCCGGACGCGACACGGACGATGCTCGTCGCCACCGCGGTGATGACCGGGCTGCTGGTCATCGCGCCGTTCGTCGGCATCTATCCGGTGTTCCTGATGAAGGCGCTGTGCTTCGCGCTCTTCGCCTGCGCGTTCAACCTGCTGATCGGTTTCGGCGGCCTCCTGTCCTTCGGGCATGCGATGTTCCTCGGCACCGCGGGGTACGTCTCGGCGCATGCGGCGAAGGTGTGGGGCATGCCGCCCGAGTTCGCGATCCTCGCCGGCACTGCGGCGGCGGCCGTGCTCGGCGTCGTTACGGGTGCGCTCGCGATCCGCCGTCAGGGGATCTACTTCGCGATGATCACGCTCGCGCTCGCGCAGATGATCTATTTCTTCTGCCTGCAGGCGCCTTTCACGCACGGCGAGGACGGCATCCAGTCGGTGCCGCGCGGGAAGCTCTTCGGCCTCCTCGACCTCAACAACACGCTGACGCTCTATTACGTCGTGCTCGCGATCTTCATCGGCGCGTTCCTGCTGATCTTCCGGGTCATCCATTCGCCGTTCGGAAACGTGCTGAAGGCGATTCGCGAGAACGAGCCGCGCGCGATCTCGCTCGGCTACGACGCGGAGCGCTACAAGCTGCTCGCCTTCGTCCTGTCCGCGACGCTCGCCGGGCTCGCCGGGGCGACGAAGGCGATCGTGTTCCAGCTCGCGTCGCTCACCGACGTCCACTGGACGATGTCGGGCGAGGTCGTGCTGATGACGCTTCTCGGCGGCATGGGGACGATCTTCGGGCCGGTGGTCGGCGCGTTCGCGATCGTCGGCCTCGAGAGCTACCTGGCCGTGTTCGGCCAATGGGTGACCGTCATCACCGGCGCCATCTTCGTCGTTTGCGTGCTCGCGTTTCGTCGCGGCATCGTCGGCGAGATCGGCGCGTGGTGGTCGAAACGAAAGGGCTGAACGGTCGCGCGGCGATCGCAACGAGCGGAAGCGGGCGCGACGCGCGATGTCGGCAGAAAGGAGGAAGCGATGAAGTCGATCAAACGCCGCGAAGTTCTCAAGGGCGCTGCCGCGATGGTTGCGGGCGGCGCTGCAGCGGGCGCGCTGCCCGCGGGCGCGCAGGCTCCTGCGGTGCCGTTCGCCGTTGCCCAGACCTTCATTCCCATCGCCGGCAGCGACCAGCAGTTCCCGGTGCGCCGGATCTACTGCATCGGCCGCAACTACGCGGCGCATGCGCGGGAGATGGGATCGGATCCCGACGCGCGAGCCGCCGTTCTTTTTCCAGAAGCCGACCGATGCGATCCAGGTCGCGCCTTCCGGCGTGACGATCGATCACCCGTACCCGACGCTCACCAGGAACTATCACTACGAGGTCGAGCTGGTCGCCGCGCTCGCCAAGGGCGGGCGCGACGTTCCGCCGGAGCGCGCGCTCGACCTCGTGCTTCGGTTACACGGTCGGCCTCGACATGACGCGACGCGACCTCCAGCGGGCAATGGGCGACGAGAAGAAGCCGTGGGAGGTCGGCAAGAGCTTCGACCATTCGGCGGTGCTCGGGCCGCTGCAGCAGTCCGCGAAGACCGGTCATTTCACGCAAGGCGCGATCTGGCTGAAGGTGAACGGACAGGTGAAGCAGAACGCGAACCTGAACCAGATGATCTGGAACGTCGCCGAGCAGGTCGCGAACCTCTCCCGCGCGTTCGAGCTCATGCCCGGCGACATCATCTACAGCGGCACGCCGGAGAACGTCGGGCCGGTGGTCCGCGGGGACGTGATGGACGCGCACATCGACGGACTGCCGGACATTCGCGTCAAGGTCGTCTGAACACCGGCACGCTCTCCCCGACGAGCCAACGCCGAAACCCTGGTGGAGCGGGCCGGTGAACCGGCGTCGATTCATTGCCGCGGGCGTTGCCGCCGCCATCTGCCCGGCGGCGATTGGCGCGCCGAAGACAGACGCGCGCGTCGGGTATCTCGAGCTCGTCAAGGAAGCCGACGGCGAGCAGCTCTACCGGGAATTCATCGAGGGCATGCAGAGTCACGGCTATGTCGAAGGCCGGAACCTGCAAGTGCTGCGCCGATCCGCGCGAGCGAAGCCGGAGCGCCTCACTCCTCTCGCCGTCGAGCTCGCCGCGGCGAAGGTGGACGTCATTCTCGCCGCGTCCATCCCGGCCGCGCGCAGCTGCCAAGGTTGCCGCGCCGGGAGTCCCGACCGTCTTCCTGATCTCGGGCGACCCGATCCTCGAAGGGCTGGTGACGAGCCTTTCCCGGCCGCAGGGTGCTCTCACGGGACTCATCACACGAGGCGAGGAGCTCACTGCCAAGCGTCTGCAGCTCCTCAAGGAGGCGTTTCCGGGAATCCGCACCATCGCGATTGTCGGGTCGAATCTCGCCGTCTCGCGAGCGAAATTCGACGAGGCCGCGGGAGCGCTCAAGCTCGAGGTCCTGCAATTTCCGATCCATGGCGTGAGCGACTACCGCGACGCTGCCGCGGCAATAGCGCGCAGCGCCGCCGATGCCGTCCTCGTGGTCGAGGACGCCGATGCGGTGGCCGACATGACTGCGTTCGTGCGACTGATGATGGCGACGCGCCGGCCCGTCATGTTCAACGCCGATGTTTTTGCCGAAGAGGGCGGACTGATGTCCTTCGGCGTGAGCTTGCGGCAGCAATACCGCCGTGCCGCCGACTTCGTAGCGCGGATGCTCGAAGGCGCCAGACCATCGGATCTTGCCGTCGAGCAACCCGCGCGCTACGAGCTCGTCGTCAACCTGCGCTCGGCGGAGGAGTACAAGATCGTGCTGCCGCGGGAATTCCTGCTGCGCGCCGACCGCGTGATCCGGTGATCGGGGCACGGCGGCCCGGCGACACGGCATAGCCGGCCTCACTCCTTCGATCCTTCGCCGATGCTGGTCTTCATCATTCGCCGCAGCCTCCAGAGCATCGTCGTCCTGTTCGTGATGTCGCTGCTGGTGTTCGTCGGCGTGTACGCGGTCGGCAACCCGATCGACATCCTGATCAGCCCGCAGGCCGACCAGATCGACCGCGAGCGAGCGATCGCCGCGCTCGGGCTCGACCAGCCGCTGTGGGCGCAGTACCTGAGCTTTCTCGGGGGCGTCGCGCACGGCGACCTCGGGCGCTCGTTCGTCCACAGCACGTCCGCGCTCCGGCTGATCCTCGAGCGGATGCCGGCGACGATGGAGCTCGCGCTCTCGGCGATGCTGATCGCGATCGTGCTCGGCATTCCGCTCGGTCTGTGGGCGGGATTGAAGCCCAACGGCATTGCCGGCCGGACGATCATGGCGGGCTCGATCCTCGGCTTCTCGCTGCCGACGTTCTGGGTCGGCCTGATGCTGATCATGGTGTTCTCGGTGATGCTGGGATGGCTGCCGTCGAACGGGCGCGGCGAGACGACGCTGCTGTTCGGCGCGATTCCCGTTTCGTTCACCTCGATCGACGGGCTCCGGCATCTGGCGATGCCCGCGACGAACCTCGCGCTCTTCAATCTTGCGCTGCTGATTCGCCTCACCCGCGCGGGCGCGCACGAGGCGCTGCTGCAGGACTACGTGAAGTTCGCGCGCGCGAAGGGCCTCACCAACACGCGGGTGATCGGCGTCCACGTGCTGCGCAACATTCTCATCCCGATCGTCACCGTCATCGGGCTGCAGTTCGGCGCGCTGATCGGATTCGCGATCGTCACCGAGAGCGTTTTCGCGTGGCCCGGGATGGGCAAGCTGCTGATCGACTCGATAGCCGTGCTCGACAGGCCGGTGATCGTCGCGTATCTGCTCGTGATCGTGACGGTGTTCATCCTGATCAACCTGATCGTCGACGTGCTGTACTCGGCGCTCGACCCGCGCGTCCGTCTGACGGAGAGCAAAGGATGAGCGCGGTGGAGGTCGAGCGGTGAGCGCGCCGGCCGAGTCTCCGTTCCATCGGATCGCCGGCGACTTCCTCGCGAATCCGGTCGCCGTGTTCGGATTGACGCTCTTCGCCGTCATCGTGTTCCTCGCGCTGATGGCGCCGCTCCTTTCGCCGCAGAACCCGTACGACCTCGCGCAACTCGACGTGATGGAGAGCCGGCTGCCGCCGGGCTCGGCGGCGCCGAACGGCGGCATCTACTGGCTCGGAACGGACGACCAGGGCCGCGACATGCTCTCGGCGATCTTCTACGGGCTGCGGATCAGCCTCGCGGTGGGCGTCACGGCGACGGTGCTTGCGCTTCTGATAGGGCTCGCGATGGGTCTCTCGGCGGCCTATCTCGGCGGCCGCATCGAGACGCTCATCATGCGCATCGTCGACATCCAGCTCTCGTTTCCCGCGATCCTCATCGCTCTGATCCTGATCGCCGTTCTGGGACAAGGCACCGGCAAGGTCATCGCCGCGCTGGTCACCGTCCAGTGGGCGTATTACGCGCGGACGGTGCGCAGCGCCGCGCTCGTCGAGAAGCGCAAGGAGTACATGGAGGCGGCGCGCTGCGTCGCGCTGCCGCCGTCGCGCATCGTGTTCCGCCACCTGCTGCCGAACTGCCTGCCCCCGATGATCGTCGTCGCGACGGTGCAGGTGGCGTCGGCGATCGCGCTCGAGGCCACGCTTTCGTTTCTCGGTCTCGGCCTGCCGATCACCGAGCCCTCGCTCGGGCTGCTGATCGCGAACGGATATCAGTACCTCCTGTCCGGCAAGTACTGGATCAGCTTCTTTCCCGGGATCGCGCTGCTCTGCACGATCGTCAGCGTCAATCTCGTCGCCGATCAGCTTCGCGACGTGCTGAATCCGAGGCTCCAGCGTTGAGCGCGCCGGGCGAAGCGGGATCGCGATGATGCTCGGCCTCCTCGAAGTCGACCGGCTGCGCACGCATTTCTTCACCAGGGCGGGCGTGGTCAAGGCGGTCGACGACGTCTCCTTCACCGTGCGCAAGGGGGAAGTGCTGGGCATCGTCGGCGAATCGGGATCCGGGAAGTCGGTCACCGGCTACTCGATCATGGGTCTCGTCGATCCGCCGGGCCGGATCGTTCTGGGCAGCATTCGCCTCGACGGTCGCGACCTGCGCAAGCTATCGCCGGAGCAAATGCGCGAGCTGCGCGGCAATCGGATCGCGATGATCTTCCAGGATCCGATGATGACGCTCAACCCTGTGCTCTCGATTGCCGCGCAGATGGTCGAGACGATCCTCGCGCACGAGAAAGTGCCGCGCGCCGCCGCGCTCGCGCGTGCGCGCGAGGCGCTGGTCAAGGTCGGCATTCCTTCGCCCGACGAGCGATTGAAGGCGTTCCCGCACCAGTTCTCCGGCGGGATGCGGCAGCGCGTGGCGATCGCGATTGCGCTGCTCAACAATCCTGACCTCATCATCGCCGACGAGCCGACCACGGCGCTCGACGTGACGATCCAGGGCCAGATCCTGTTCGAGATACAGAAGCTCACGCGCGAGACCGGCGCCGCGCTGATCTGGATCACGCACGACCTCTCGGTCATCTCCGGGCTCGCCGACCGCGTCTGCGTGATGTACGCGGGACGCATCGTCGAGCAGGGGAACGTCGTCGATGTGCTGACGCAACCGCAGCATCCGTATACGCAAGGGCTGCTCGATTCGATACCGGCGCGAAGCCGGCGCGGCGCGCGGCTGCGACAGATACCGGGAATGGCCCCGTCGGCGCTCGACCTCCCGCCCGGCTGCGCGTTCCGGGCACGGTGCGCGCATGCGACCGACGTCTGCGCGGTGCCGCCGGACATGCGTCCGATGGGCGCCAGCGGACAGGCGGGCCGCTGCCACCACCCGTTGGGGCTGCAAGCGCAGCCATGAGAACGGTCACGCGCACGGGAACCCGGGCAGGTCTCGCCGTCGCGCCGCCGCTCGTCGAGTTGCGCGGCGTATCGAAGAAATTCGTGAAGTCGCTCGATGTCGCTACCCGCATCGGCAATCTGCTGGGCGCGGGCGTGAAGGAGGAGGTGGTGCACGCGGTCGATTCGGTCGACCTGGGCATCGCGCCCGGCGAGGTCGTCGGGCTCGTCGGCGAATCGGGTTGCGGCAAGTCGACGCTGGGGCGCCTTGCCGTGGGACTGCTGCCGCCTTCCGCAGGCACGAGCGTTCTGGCGCGGCACGCCGCTCGTCGGGCTCGCGCCCGAGGCGGCCCGCGCGCAGCAGCTCAAGATGCAGATGATCTTTCAGGACCCGTATGCGTCGCTCAATCCGCGGATGCGCGTGATCGACATCGTCGGCGAGGCGCCGGTCGCGCACGCGATCTGTCTGCCGAGGCAGAAGATCGAGTACGTCGGATTGCAGTTGAACCGCGTCGGACTCGATCCGATGCTGATGCGCCGCTTCCCGCACCAGTTCTCGGGCGGGCAGCGCGCGCGGATCGGCATCGCACGCGCACTCGCGGTGAAGCCCGAGTTCCTCGTCTGCGACGAGTCGGTGGCGGCGCTCGACGTGTCGATCCAGGCGCAGGTGCTCAATCTGTTCATGGATCTCAAGGCGGCGCTCGACCTCACCTACCTCTTCATCAGCCACGATCTGGGCGTGGTCGAGCACATCAGCGATCGCATCGTCATCATGTATCTCGGTCGCGTCGTCGAATCCGGTCCGGCAGCCGAAGTGTTCGCCGCGCCGAATCATCCGTACACGCGGGCGCTGCTCGCGGAAGTCGGCAAGGTCGAGCCGGGCAAGCGCAAGTTCGCGCCGATCAAGGGCGAGATTCCGTCGCCGCTCGCGCCGCCGCCCGGCTGTCATTTCCATCCGCGCTGTCCCTACGCGATGGCGAAGTGCATGACCGCGGCGCCGGCGCTCAAGCCAATCGCGGCGGGACGGCTTTCCGCGTGCTACCTGAACGACGAGGCGTGAATGACTGACGTGCCTGCTTTCCTCCGCCACGCGCCCACGGCCGCGTCGCTGCCGCTGGTCCTCGATTCGCCGCATTCCGGCGAGCACTATCCCGACGATTTCGACCACGCTCCGCCGCGCGACGTCGTGCGCCAGGCCGAGGACACGCACGTCGCCCGTCTCTATCGCGGCGCGCCGACGCTCGGCGCTACGCTGATCGAGGCGATGTTTCCGCGCGCGTACATCGATGCGAACCGCAGTCTCGACGACATCGATCCGACGATGCTCGCCGACGCGTGGCCGTTGCCGCTTGCCGCGTCGCGCAAGACGGGGCAGGGCATCGGGCTTCTCTGGCGCATCGCGCGCGGCGGCGCGCCGATGTACGCGCGCAAGCTCACGGCGGCCGAAGTGCAGCGGCGGATCGACAGCTGGTACCGGCCCTATCACGCCGCGCTCGCCGCGGAGCTCGATGCGCTGCATCGGACGTTCGGCGTCGTGTGGCACATCAACTGCCACTCGATGCCGGCGGTGGGCGACGCGAACGCCGACGATGCAGGCCGGCCGCGCAAGGATTTCGTGCTCGGCGATCGCGATGGGACGACCTGCGACGGCGGAGTTCACGGCACTCGTCGCCGAAACGGTCGCGGCGATGGGCTACAGCGTCGCGATCAACGATCCGTACAAAGGCGTCGAGATCGTCCGGCGCTACGGTCGGCCCGCCGAGCGTCGGCACAGCCTGCAGATCGAATTGAATCGCCGCCTCTACATGGACGAGACGACGCTCGAGCCCAACTCGAACTATCCAAGCCTCGAAGCGGATCTCGAGCGGCTGGTCGCCGCCGTCGGCGCCTACGTGCGGGCGCGGGTGTAAGACGGCGCGTGCCGGCGAGCCGGCGCGCGGTCGTGCGCCTTTCGACGATCGCTGCCAACTGGTCCGACCACTTGACCGGTTCCGACCCCGGCTGCCAAACTCCGTTGCCCGCGCCGGACGGCACGCTGCCCGTCACGGCAAGTCAGATGTCTCCAGATGCAGCGTTCAAGGAGGAACCATGACGAAGATCTTGCGCGCAGCCCTCGTCGGGCTCGGCGCCCTGCTGTTCTCCGCTGCCGGCCTCGGCGGCTTATCCGGAGCGGCCGATCACGCTGATCGTCCCGTGGGCGGCAGGCGGAGGCACCGATGCGACGGCGCGCATCATCGGCACGCTGCTCGAAAAGGAGCTCGGCCAGCCCGTCAATGTCGTCAACCGCGTCGGCGGCAGCGGGGTCGTCGGCCACAGCGCGATCGCGCAAGCGGCGCCCGATGGCTACACGATCGGCATCATCACCGTCGAGATCGGGATGATGCACTGGCAGGGCCTGACCGACTTGACCGGCGCGTCGTACACGCCGATCGGGCTCGTCAATGCCGATCCGGCGGGCATCGAGGTCGCCGCCGACTCGCCGTACAAGACGCGTCAACGATCTCGTCGCTGCGATCAAGGCGAACCCCGGGAAGCTCAAGGCGTCGGGGACCGGACAGGGCGGCATCTGGCACCTGGCGATCGCGGGCATGCTGCAGGACCTCAAGGTCGATCCGGCGAGCGTGCCCTGGGTTCCGTCGGGCGGCGCCGCGCCGGGTCTCCTCGACCTCGTCGCCGGCGGCGTGCAGATCGCGCCGGTGTCGCTGCCCGAAGCGCGCGCGATGATCGATGCGGGCAAGGTGCGCAGCCTCGCGGTGATGGCCGATCAGCCGTCGGCGCTCTACCCGAACGTGCCCACGTTGAAAGCGGCGACCGGCAGCAACTGGACGATGGCCGCGTGGCGCGGCATCGCGGCACCGAAGAATCTCCCGCCCGAAGCGCGCGACAAGCTCGTCGCCGCGATCAAGAAGATCGCCGCGAGCAAGGACTACACGGAATTCATGGGCAAGCAGGGCTTCGGCGTCATCTACGCGGCGCCCGATGACTTCGCCAAGTTCATGGCGAAGTCGGACGCCGACCTCGGCGCGACGATGAAGGCGGTCGGCATCGTCAAATGAAACGTCGCGCATCCCGTGCGCGGTCCGCTGCATGCGGGCCGCGACGGGCGGCGCGCGCCCGAAGTCGACCGCGCGGCGTGAAGCTTAACGATGCCGTCTGGGGCGCGCTGCTGATCGCGCTGGCGGCGCGGTCCTCATTCACGTTCAACGCTTCGGCACGATCCCGGGCCAGCAATACGGTCCGGCGATCTTTCCGGGCCTCGTCGCGGTCGGCCTTGCGGTCTGCGGCGTGCTGCTGATCGGCAGCGGGCTCGCGGCGCGCGCACGCGACGTCGCGACCGCGCGGTGGGACGGCGTTCGCGCCGTGGCTACGCTCGCATCGGCACGTTTTCGCGTTCGCGCTGGCGATCGGCGTCAACGTCTTCTACATCATGCTCGTCGACAGGCTCGGCTTCATCCCGACCGGGATCGTCTACCTTGCCGTGCTGTTCGCAGTGTTCGGCGTGCGTGCGGTGTGGATCGTCCCGCTCGCGGTCGTGCTGACGCTCGTCATCCACACCGCTTTCTACAAGCTGCTGAAGGTTCCGCTGCCGTGGGGCCTGCTGCAGGGGTTCATCTGGTAGCGCCCACTCTCGCGGAGACTGACCGATGAGCGGCGCATGGGCACAAGCGTTCTCGATGGTGTTCGATCCGTACAACATCGTCGTGATGCTGGCCGCATCGCTTTTCGGGCTCTTCGTCGGCGCGGTGCCCGGCCTCACCGCGACGATGGCGACTGCGCTGCTGGTGCCGGTCACTTTCTTCATGGCGCCGATTCCGGCGATCGCCGCGATCGTCACGGCGACGGCGATGGCGATCTTCTCCGGCGACATCCCTGGATGCCTGCTGCGGATGCCCGGCACGCCGGCGTCGGCCGCGTACACCGACGAGGCTTACGCGATGACGAACAAGGGCCAGGCCGAGCTCGCGCTCGGCGCGGGTCTCGTGTTCTCCGCGATCGGAGGCTTGTTCGGAACTGCGGTGCTGATGGTCGCCGCGCCGACCCTCGCCGAGTTCGCGCTCAAGTTCAGCTCGTTCGAATATTTCTGGCTCGTCCTGATGGGGCTCACCTGCGCGGTGTTCCTCACCTCCGAGCATCCGGTGAAAGGCTTCGTATCGCTGTTCCTCGGGCTGCTCGTCGCGTCGGTGGGCCTCAACAATCCGGCGGGCATCCCGCGCTTCACGTTCGGCAGCGTCGAATTGATGGGAGGCATCGGGCTCATACCGCTGATGATCGGCATGTTCGCGATCTCGGAGATCCTTCGCTACGCGGTGGACACCGATCCGCGTCCGATGATCATCGATCAGCCGATCGGCAACGTGTTCAAGGGGATGTGGCGGTTGACCGTCAAGTACCCGCTGCAGATCCTGCGCGGCAGCGCGCTCGGAACGCTCGTCGGCGCGCTGCCTGGCGCGGGCGCCGACATCGCCGCGTGGATGTCGTACGCGATCAGCAAGAAATTCTCGAAGGAGCCCGAAAAGTTCGGCACGGGTCACGTCGAGGGCATCGTCGAGTCGGGATCCGCCAACAACAGCGCGCTCGCCGGCGCATGGATCCCGGCGCTCGTCTTCGGCATCCCCGGCGATTCGATCACCGCGATCGTGATCGGCGTGCTCTACATGAAGAACATGAATCCGGGGCCCGCGCTGTTCGTCAACAACCCGCAGAACATCTACGCCGTCTACCTGCTGTTCATCATCGCGAACCTGATCATGATCCCGCTCGGGTACTTCTGCATCAAGGTGAGCAAGCAGATCCTCAAGGTGCCGCGCAACGTGCTGATGCCGGTGATCATGCTGTTTTGCGTCGTGGGCGCGTTCGCGATCAACAATACCGCGTTCGACGTGACCGTGATGCTGATCGCCGGGGTCGTCGCGTTCGTGCTCGAGGAGAACGGCGTCCCGATCGCGCCGGCGATCCTCGGCGTCGTGCTCGGCGGGCATGCTCGAGGAGAATTTCGTCACGTCGATGATCAAGGCGGAGGGAAATCTTCTCGCGTTCTTCGAGCGTCCCGTCGCCGCGACGCTGGGCGCGATGACGCTCGCCGTGTGGTTCCTGCCGATACTCTTGCGGCGGCTGCGGAGGCTGGCCGGCGTTTGAGCGAGCGGTCGGGCGGGAGCGCGGGTCGCAGCGCGTTGCCTCGGTTTGCCGCACTGCGGTATAATTTCAAGGATTTGCGGCCGCATCGTCCACTGGGCGAATGGGGCTGCCGGTGGCACCCAGCGGATTGAAAATGCGCGGCAGACTCGTCGTCGGCAACTGGAAAATGAACGGCGGGCTCGCGGCGAATGCGGCATTGCTCTCGGAGCTCGAGGCGGGCTGGGCGCCGACGGCCGAGCGCAAGGTTGCAGTGTGCGTTCCCTATCCGTACCTGCATCAGGTGCAAGCGGCCCTTGCGGGAACGCCGATCGAGTGGGGGGCGCAGGACGTGAGCGAGCATGACGCCGGCGCGTATACGGGCGAAGTCTCGGCCCGGATGCTCGCCGAGTTCGGCTGCCGGTACGCGATCGTCGGCCACTCGGAGCGCCGGCAGCATTTCGGCGACACCGATGCGATCGTGGCGGCGAAGGCGCAGGGTGCGCTGAAGGCGGGAATCACGCCGATAGCGTGCGTCGGGGAGACGTTGGCCGAACGCGAGCAGGGCGTGACGGAATCGGTCGTATCGCGCCAGCTCGATGCGGTGATCGCAGCCGTGGCGTCCGAGGCGGCGAAGCTCGTCGTCGCGTACGAGCCGGTGTGGGCGATCGGCACGGGACGAACGGCATCGCCGGCCGAGGCGCAAGCGGTGCACGCGACGCTGCGGGCGAGGCTGGCGGATGCCGGCGCGGCCAACGTCCCGCTCTTGTACGGGGGAAGCGTCAAAGCGGACAACGCAGCGGCGCTGTTCGCGATGGCGGACATCGATGGTGGATTGATCGGCGGCGCGTCGCTCAAGGCCACGGAATTTTTGGCGATCGCGCGGGCCTAACTGCGCGGCGCCGGAGTGAAACGATGAACATGCTGGAAACGGGGTTGTTGATCCTCCACTTGCTGGTGGCTGCCGCGATTTGCGGGTTCGTGCTGCTGCAGCACGGCAAGGGCGCCGATATGGGGGCCGCCTTCGGCAGCGGCTCGTCCGGCAGCCTCTTCGGCGCGGCCGGCTCCGCCAATTTCCTGTCACGGACAACCTCGATACTCGCGGCGATCTTTTTCGCGTCGAGCCTGGGGCTCACGTGGTTTGCGACGACGCGGACCGCGCCATCCGGCGTCATGCAGAAGGGCATCATGGAAAAGATGGCGCCAAAGACATCGGACGTGCCCTCGGCCCCCGGCGCGGCGCCCGGCGCCCCCGGCAGCGCCGTGCCCGTTGCGCCCCCAGCCTCGGACGCCGCGAAGGCGCCTGCGCCACCCGCGCCGGAGGGCTCGAAGTCGAGCGAAGTGCCGAAGTAGCGGCATCGGCGCGCAACGATTGGCAGCGGTCAGATTCGAGAAGAAAATGGAAGGCGGGCGAAGCAGATCGAAGATCGCTCGGAACGAAACAAGCCGACGTGGTGAAATTGGTAGACACGCTGTCTTGAGGGGGCAGTGGCGTAAGCCGTGGGAGTTCGAGTCTCCCCGTCGGCACCAGATTTGCGAGAGCCCCGCGGTTCGGGACCGAGACACGACGTGTTCGCGCGCGGATCGATGACCATGCTTGAGCAATATTTTCCGATCCTCCTTTTCATCCTGTTCGGCCTCGGTGTCGGCGGGGTGCTCCTCACGCTCGGCAATGCCATTTCTCCGAATCGTCCCGATCCGGAGAAGCTCTCGCCCTACGAATGCGGCTTCGAGGCGTTCGAGGACGCGCGGATGAAATTCGACGTTCGCTACTACCTCGTCGCGATCCTGTTCATCCTGTTCGACCTCGAGATCGCGTTTCTCTTTCCCTGGGCCGTCGTGCTGCCCGAGATCGGCCTCTTCGGCTTCGTCGCGATGATGATCTTTCTCGCCGTCCTCGTCGTCGGCTTCATCTACGAATGGAAGAAGGGCGCGCTGGAGTGGGAGTAGCGATGAGAGCCGATGAGCAGGGGCCCCGGCCGCAGGCTGGGGATGCGAATGGGGCGAGCAGCGCTGCCGCCGACGCGCTGCGTCGCGCATGGCGAGTCGGGTGCAAAGAGGCGGCCGACGCGAGCAACGCAGGGGTCGTTAATGGCCATTGAAGGCGTCCTCGAGAAGGGCTTCGTCACGACGTCGCTCGACAGCGTGATCAACTGGGCGCGCAACGGCTCGATGTGGCCGATGTCGTTCGGGCTCGCCTGCTGCGCCGTGGAGATGATGCACGCCGGCGCGTCGCGCTACGACCTCGACCGCTTCGGCGTCGTCTTCCGCCCGAGCCCGCGCCAGTCCGACGTGATGATCGTCGCCGGCACGCTGTGCAACAAGATGGCGCCGGCGCTGCGCAAAGTCTACGACCAGATGGCCGAGCCGCGCTGGGTGATCTCGATGGGGTCGTGCGCGAACGGCGGCGGCTACTACCATTACTCGTACTCGGTCGTTCGCGGCTGCGATCGGATCGTGCCCGTCGACATCTACGTTCCCGGTTGTCCGCCGACCGCCGAGGCGCTGCTGTACGGAATCCTGCAGCTGCAGAACAAGATCTGGCGCACCAACACGATCGCCCGCTGATGGCCATGAATCCGGATGCCCTGGCCGCGGCGCTGCCCGAGGCGCTCGGCGATGCGATGCAGGGAGTGACCGTTGCGCTGGGGCAGGTGACGGTGGTCGTCCCGCACGATCGCCTGCTCGCTGCGCTGCGGACGCTCCGCGATCGTCCGGAGCTGCGCTTCGAGATCCTCGTCGATCTTTGCGGCGTCGACTACTCGACCTACGGCGGCGCCTACGACGGAAAGCGCTTCGCCGTCGTCTACCATCTGCTGTCGCTTGCCAACAATCATCGCGTGCGCGTGCGCTGCTTCGCCCCCGATGACGCGTTCCCCGTGGTGCCGAGCGCCGTCGATGTCTGGCCGAACGCGAACTGGTTCGAGCGCGAGGCGTTCGACCTGTTCGGGATCATGTTCCCGGGCCATCCGGACTTGCGGCGGATCCTCACCGACTACGGTTTCATCGGCCACCCGTTCCGCAAGGATTTTCCGGTCTCCGGCTACGTCGAGATGCGCTACGACCCCGAGCAGGGACGCGTCGTCTATCAGCCGGTGACGATCGAGCCGCGCGAGATTACGCCCCGAATCATCCGCGAGGACACCTACGCGACGGGTCGCGCCTAGCATCGATTGCACCGAGATCGAATGGCCGAAATCCGCAACTACACGATGAATTTCGGGCCGCAGCACCCGGCGGCGCACGGCGTGCTGCGCCTCGTGCTCGAGCTGGACGGCGAGGTGATCGAGCGCGCCGATCCGCACATCGGACTGCTGCACCGGGCGACGGAAAAGCTCGCGGAGACCCGGACCTATCTGCAGACGCTTCCGTACATGGATCGGCTCGACTACGTGTCGATGATGTGCAACGAGCACGCGTACTGTCTCGCCGTCGAGCGGCTGCTCGGCATCGAGGTTCCGGAGCGCGCGCTCTACATCCGGGTGATGTTCGACGAGATCACGCGGATCCTGAATCACCTGCTGTGGCTCGGCTCGCACTCGCTCGACGTCGGCGGGATGACGACGTTCCTCTACGCGTTTCGCGAGCGCGAGGACCTGCTCGATGTCTACGAGGCGGTATCGGGCGCGCGAATGCACGCCGCCTACTACCGCCCCGGCGGCGTCTACCGCGACCTCCCCGACAGGATGCCGCGCTACGAGGCGCAGCACACGCGGAGCTCGCGCACGCTCGAGCGGATGAACGCAAACCGCCAGGGGTCGGTGCTCGATTTCATCGAGGACTTCACGCGCCGCTTTCCGGGCTACGTCGACGACTACGAGACGCTGCTCACCGAGAACCGCATCTGGAAGCAGCGCACGGTCGGCATCGGCGTCGTCTCGGCCGAGCGGGCGCTCGCCCTGGGCTTCACGGGCCCGATGCTGCGCGGCTCGGGCGTGCCGTGGGACCTGCGGCGCAAGCAGCCGTACGCCGTGTACGACCGGATGGCGTTCGAGATTCCGGTCGGCACCAACGGCGATTGCTACGACCGCTACCTCGTGCGCGTCGAAGAGATGCGCCAGTCGAACCGGATCGTCAAGCAGTGCGTCGACTGGCTGCGCGCGAACCCCGGGCCGGTCATCATCGACAATCACAAGGTCGCGCCGCCTCCGCGCGAGGGCATGAAGCTCGGAATGGAGGATCTCATCCATCACTTCAAGCTCTTCACCGAGGGGATGCACGTGCCGCCGGGCGAGGCGTACGCGGCGATCGAGCACCCGAAGGGCGAGTTCGGCGTCTACATCATCTCCGACGGCGCGAACAAGCCGTACCGGATCAAGTTGCGCGCGCCCGGTTTCGTCCACCTCTCGGCGTTCGACGAGATGTCGCGCGGGCACATGATCGCCGACGCCGTCGCGATCATCGGCACGCTCGACATCGTGTTCGGGGAGATAGATCGATGAGGATCGCCGCAACGCCGTGGCACGAGGGCGCGATGCTGAGCGAAGCCGCGCTGCGCGGGATCGACCGCGAGCTCGCCAAGTATCCGCCGGACCAGAAGCAGTCGGCGGTGATGGCTGCGCTCGCGATCGCGCAGGACGAAAAGGGATGGCTTGCGCCGGAGACGATGGATTTCGTCGCGAGCTACCTCGGCATGCCGCCGGTCGCGGTGTACGAGGTCGCCTCGTTCTACGAGATGTACAACCGGGAGCCGACCGGTCGCTACAAGATCACGATCTGCACCAATCTTCCCTGCGCGCTCGCACGACGCGGCGAAGGCAGCCGAGCACCTGAAGGCGAAGCTCGGGGTCGACTTCGGCGAGACGACCCCCGACGGACTCTTCACGCTCAAGGAAGGCGAATGCTTCGGCGCCTGCGGCGACGCGCCGGTGCTGCTCGTCAACAACAAGCGCATGTGCAGCTGGATGGTCCCTGAAAAGCTCGATGCGCTGCTCGGCGAGCTCCAGGCCGAGGCGGCGAAGGGCGGCGAGCGGTGAACGCGCCGTCCGAATTCCTCGACTACGGGCCCGACGCGATCATCATGGCGGGGCTCACCGGCAAGAACTGGCGGCTCGCCGACTACGTCGCGCGCGGCGGATACGAGGCGCTGAAGAAAATCATCGCCGAGAAGATCCCGCCGGCCACGGTGATCGCCGAGGTGAAGAAGTCGTCGTTGCGCGGGCGCGGCGGTGCGGGCTTTCCGACCGGGCTCAAGTGGAGCTTCATGCCGCAGCAGTTCAAGGGCGACAAGTACCTCGTCTGCAACTCCGACGAAGGCGAGCCGGGAACGTTCAAGGATCGCGACATCATGCGGTACAACCCGCATGCGCTGCTCGAGGGGATGGCGATCGCCGCGTACGCGATGGGCTGCGTTCGCGGCTACAACTACGTGCACGGCGAGATCTGGGAGACCTACGAGCGCTGCGAGGAAGCGGTCGCCGAGGCGCGCGCAGCCGGCTTCCTCGGCGAGCGGATCCTCGGGTCGGATTTCACGTTCCACCTCTTCAATCATCACGGTTACGGCGCTTACATCTGCGGCGAGGAGACGGCGCTTCTCGAGTCGCTCGAAGGCAAGAAGGGAATGCCGCGCTTCAAGCCGCCGTTTCCGGCGAGCTACGGGCTCTACGGCAAGCCGACGACGATCAACAACACCGAGACGTTTGCCGCGGTGCCGTGGATCATCAGGAACGGCGGCGAGGCGTTCCTCAATCTCGGCCGCCCGAACAACGGCGGGACGAAGATCTTCTCGGTGTCCGGCGACGTCGCGCGGCCCGGCAATTTCGAGGTCCGCCTGGGCACGCCGTTCGCGAAGCTCCTCGAGATGGCCGGCGGGATGCGCGACGGCCGGCCGCTGAAAGCGTGCATTCCCGGCGGCTCGTCGATGCCGGTGCTGCCCGGCGACGTGATGATGGCGACCGACATGGACTACGACTCGATCGCCAAGGCGGGCTCGATGCTCGGATCGGGCGCGGTGATCGTGATGAACGACACGCGCTGCATGGTGAGGTCGCTGCTGCGCCTGTCGTACTTCTATTTCGAGGAGTCGTGCGGCCAGTGCACGCCGTGCCGCGAGGGCACCGGCTGGCTTTGGCGCGTCGTCGACCGGATCGAGCGCGGCAAGGGCAGGAACGAGGACCTCGATCTGCTCGTGTCGGTCTCCGACAACATCGCCGGGCGCACGATCTGCGCGCTCGGCGACGCCGCGGCGCTTCCGGTGAAGAGCTTCGTTCACCACTTCCGCGACGAGTTCCAGCACCACATCGACCACAAGCGATGCCTGGTGCCCGACTACGTCTAGATGATTCCCCGTAACTCGCGATGCTCAACCTCGAAATCGACGGCAGGAAGGTCCAGGTTGCGCCAGGCAGCACGGTGATGGACGCCGCGAACGCGCTCGACATCTACGTGCCGCACTTCTGCTACCACAAGAAGCTCTCGATCGCCGCCAACTGCCGGATGTGCCTCGTCCAGGTCGAGAAGGCGCCGAAGCCGCTTCCTGCGTGCGCGACGCCCGCCGCGGAGGGCATGAAGGTCTGGACGCCCTCCGAGCAGGCGAAGAAGGCGCAAGCCGGCGTGATGGAGTTCCTGCTGATCAATCATCCGCTCGACTGCCCGATCTGCGACCAGGGTGGCGAGTGCCAGCTGCAGGACCTGTCGGTCGGCTACGGCGGTTCGGAATCGCGCTACGCGGAGCCGAAGCGCGTCGTGTTCCACAAGAACCTCGGGCCGCTCGTCGCGGCCGAGGAAATGACGCGCTGCATCCAGTGCACGCGCTGCGTGCGGTTCGGCCAGGAGATCGCCGGCGCGATGGAGCTCGGCATGATCGGGCGCGGCGAGCACGCGGAAATCGTCTCGTTCGTGGGCCGCATCGTCGAGTCGGAGCTCTCCGGCAACATGATCGACATCTGCCCGGTGGGCGCGCTCACGTCGAAGCCGTTCCGTTACGCCGCGCGCACGTGGGAGCTCGCGCGGCGGCGCTCGGTCTCGCCGCACGATTCGCTCGGAGCGAACCTCGTCGTTCAGGCGAAGAACGACCGCGTGATGCGCGTCGTGCCGTTCGAGAATCCGGCGGTCAACGAGTGCTGGATCTCGGACAAGGACCGCTTCTCGTACGAGGCGCTCGAAAGCGACGAGCGGCTCACGGCGCCGATGATCAAGGACGGCGGCGAGTGGAAGACGGTCGACTGGCCGACCGCGCTCGATTTCGTCGCGCTTCGCCTCCGGTCGGTCGTCGAGAAGCACGGCGCCGGCGCGCTCGGGACGCTCGTCTCGCCGCACGCGACGCTCGAGGAGATGGCGCTCGCCGCGCGGCTCACCCGTGCTCTCGGCTCGGAGCACATCGACTTCCGGTTGCGCCAGACGGACTTCCGCGGCGACGGCGGGGGCGCGGGCATTCCGTGGCTCGGGCTGCCGATTGCCGACCTTCAGACGCGCAAGCGCGTGCTCGTGATCGGGAGCTTCCTGCGCAAGGACCATCCGCTCGCCGCGCACAGGCTGCGGCAGGCCGCGCGCAAGGGCGCCGAGATCTCCTTGCTGCATCCGGTCGCCGACGATTCGCACATCAAGCTCGCGCATTCGTACATCGCGCCACCGTCGAAGCTCCCGCTTGCCCTCGCGGAGATCGTGGTCGCCGCGGCGCAAGCGGCGGGCAAGCCCGCGCCCGATGCGCTCGCCGGCATCGAACCCTCCGCGGCTGCCAAGGCGATCGCCGCGAGCCTGGCGTCCGGCGACGACAAGGCGATCCTTCTCGGAAATCTCGCCGAGCAGCATGCCGAGGCGTCGCAGCTCATCGCGCTCGCGCAGGCGCTCGCCGAGATCGTCGGGGCGACGGTGGGCTGCCTCACGGAAGCCGCGAACAGCGTCGGCGGCTACGCAGTCGGCGCGCTGCCGCATCCCGGAAACGGGGGCATGAATGCGCGTGCGATGCTCGCCGATCCGCGCAAGGCGTATCTGGTGCTCGGCGTCGAGCCGGAGTTCGACTGTGCGAGTCCCGTCGCTGCGCGCAACGCGCTCGAAAAGGCGGAATTCGTCGTCGTCATGTCGCCGTTCCAATACGGCGCGCAGTATGCCGACGCGCTGCTCCCGGTCGGTCCATTCACCGAGACGGCGGGGACGTTCGTCAACTGCGAGGGCCGCGTGCAGAGCTTCGCCGGGAGCGTGCCTCCGCTCGGTGAAACCCGTCCCGCGTGGAAGGTGCTTCGCGTGCTGGGATCGATGCTCGGCTTGCCGGGGTTCGATTTCGAATCGATCGAGGACGTGCGCCGGTGGCTTCCTTCAGCGACCGACATCGCGGCGCGCCTGTCCAACGCGGCGCGGGTCGCCGTTGCGAGACCTTCGCCGATTGCCAACGGTCTCGAGCGCGTGGCCGACGTGCCGATCCATTTCGCCGACCCGCTCGTGCGGCGCGCGCCGGCGCTGCAGCAGACCCTCGATGCGAAGCCGCCGAAAGCGCGGATGAACGCGCTCACGCTCGCGCAGATCGGCGCCGCCGAGGGCGCGCTGGTCAAGGTGACGCAGGGACGCGGCGAAGCGGTGCTCGCCGCCGTTGCCGATCCGACGGTCCCGGCGGGCGTCGTTCGCATCGCGGCCGCGCACCCGTCGACGTGCGGACTCGACGGGCTCACCGGTCCGATCACCGTGGAGCGCGCGTAGCGTGGACACGCTCGACACGATGCTCGCGCCGGCGCAAGCGCTGCTCGGCCCCGCGTGGCCGGTGGTCTGGACGCTCGTGAAGATCGTCGTGATCGCCGTGCCGCTGATCCTCGGCGTTGCGTACCTGACGCTTGCCGAGCGCAAGATCATCGGCTGGATGCAGGTGCGCATCGGCCCGAACCGCGTCGGGCCGCTGGGCCTGCTGCAGCCCTTTGCCGACGTCTTCAAGCTGCTGTTCAAGGAGATCATCGTCCCGACGGGGGCGAGCCGCGCGCTGTTCTTCATCGCGCCGATGCTGGCGCTCGCGCCGGCGCTCGCCGCGTGGGCGGTGATTCCGTTCGCCGACGGCGTCGTGCTCGTCCGACATCAACGCGGGCCTTCTCTACCTGATCGCGATGACCTCGACCGGCGTCTACGGGATCATCCTCGCCGGCTGGGCGTCGAACTCGAAGTACGCGTTCCTCGGCTGCCTGCGCTCCGCGGCGCAGATCGTCTCGTACGAGATCGCGATGGGCTTCGCGCTCGTCGGCGTGCTGATGGCGGCGTCCTCGCCTCAACCTGACGGACATCGTTCGCGGGCAGGAGGGCGGCTGCCGCGTACTGGTACATCTGGCCGCTGTTTCCGCTGTTCGTCGTCTACCTCGTCTCCGGCATCGCCGAGACCAATCGCCATCCGTTCGACGTCGCCGAGGGCGAGTCCGAGATCGTCGCCGGCTTTCACGTCGAGTATTCGGGCGTGACGTTCGCGCTGTTCTTCCTCGCCGAATACATGAACATGATCATGATCGCGGCGCTCTGCTCGATCATGTTCCTGGGCGGGTGGCTGTCGCCGTGGCCGCAGCTTGAACGACGTCGAGATCGCGGGCCTTCACCCGTTCGGCGACGGCTTGCCGTGGCTGCTTCGTCAAGATGTGCGCGGTGCTGTTCATCTTCCTGTGGATACGCGCCACCTGGCCGCGCTACCGCTACGACCAGATCATGCGTCTCGGCTGGAAGGTCTTCATCCCGGTGACGCTCGTCTGGATCGTGTTCATCGGCGCGATGATGCAGACGCGCTGGGCGGATCTCTTCCATTGACGGGGCGATCGATGCTTGCGCGCGTCAAGAGCTTCTTCAACACCTGGCTGCTGCTCGAGCTCGTGCGCGGCCTGATGCTGACCGGCCGCCACATGTTCGCGCGCAAGGTCACCGTGCAGTTCCCCGAGGAGAAGACGCCGATGAGCCCGCGCTTTCGCGGGCTGCACGCGCTGCGCCGCTATCCGAACGGCGAGGAGCGCTGCATCGCCTGCAAGCTCTGCGAGGCCGTCTGCCCGGCGCTCGCCATCACGATCGAGTCCGAGCAGCGCGCGGACGGCACGCGGCGCACGACGCGCTACGACATCGACCTCGCCAAGTGCATCTTCTGCGGATTCTGCGAGGAGAGCTGCCCGGTCGATTCGATCGTCGAGACGCGCGTGCTCGAGTACCACGGCGAGAAGCGCGGCGACCTGATCTACACGAAAGAGATGCTGCTCGCGGTCGGCGACCTGTACGAGGCGCAGATCGCGAAGGACCGCGCGGAAGCCGACGCAAGGTATCCGATGACCGCCAATGACTTTCCAAACTGCCCTTTTCTGGTTCTTCTCCGCGATCCTCGTCTTCGCGGCGCTGCGCGTGGTCACGTCGCGGAACCCCGTTCACGCGGTCGCTCTGGCTCGTGCTCGCCTTCTTCACCGCGGCGGCGCACTGGCTGATGCTGCGGGCCGAATTCCTGGCGATCGTGCTGGTGCTCGTCTACGTCGGCGCGGTGATGGTGCTGTTCCTGTTCGTCGTGATGATGCTCGACATCAACTTCGACAGCCTGCGCAAGGAGTTCCGCAGCTACCTTCCGGTCGGCGCCACCGTCGGCGTGCTCGTGGTCGTCGAAATGGCGCTGACGCTCCTCGGCGGCCGGCTCGAGCCGTCGCCCGTCGGGCGGAGCGAATCCCATTGCCGCGGGCAGCAACACCAAGGCGCTGGGCGCGCTCGTCTATACGCGAGTACGTCTATCCGTTCGAGCTCGCGGCCGTGATTCTGCTGGTCGCGATCATCGCGGCGATCGCGCTGACGCACAGAAAGCGCAGGAAGACGAAGTACCAGGATCCGGCCGCGCAGACGCGGGTCCGTCCGCGCGACCGGTTGCGAGTGCTGAACATCCCGTCCGAGAAGCGAGAACCTTAACAGCGAAGTCGGCGTTGCGGCGGCAAGCGCGCTGGAAGCGCGCCCAGCCGGCAACGACGGGTACAAAAGAAGTTCCAAGTTTTCACGGGGGAACCGCGTGTCCTTGTTCTCGTTGCCGACGCTGTCGCACTACCTCGTGCTGGGGGCGGTTCTGTTCGCCATCAGCATCGTCGGCATTTTCCTCAACCGCAGGAACGTCATCATCCTGCTGATGGCGATCGAGCTGATGCTGCTCGCGGTCAACATGAATTTCATCGCGTTCTCGAGCTTCATGGGCGACATGGCGGGACAGGTCTTCGTCTTCTTCATCCTGACGGTCGCCGCGGCCGAGTCCGCGATCGGCCTCGCGATTCTCGTTCTGCTGTTCCGCAACATCGGCTCGATCGACGTCGAGGACATGGATCACCTCAAGGGATAGCGGATGGACATGCGGACCCTCTATCTGATCGTTCCGCTCGCGCCGCTCGTCGGCGCGATCGTCGTCGGCCTCTTCGGCCCGAAGCTCGGCCGCTCGCTCTCGCACTGGCTGTGCATCGTCGGCGTCGCGGTCTCGTTCGTCGCCTCGATCGTCATCTGGCGCGACGTCAACGCCGGGCACGTATTCAACGGCGACGTCTACACGTGGATGCAGTCCGGCGGCTTCAAGCTCAGCGTGGGCTTCCTGATCGACCCGCTGACCGCGCTGATGCTGCTCGTCGTGACGTTCGTGTCGCTGATGGTGCACATCTACACGATCGGCTACATGGCCGACGACGACGGCTACATCCTGTTCTTCAGCTACATCTCGCTCTTCACGTTCAGCATGCTGATGCTGGTGATGAGCAACAACTTCCTGCAGCTGTTCTTCGGCTGGGAAGCGGTCGGCCTGGTTTCCTACCTGCTGATCGGCTTCTACAAGACGCGCGAGTCGGCGATCTACGCGAACCTCAAGGCGTTTCTCGTCAACCGCGTCGGCGACTTCGGCTTCGTGCTCGGGCATCGGCCTCGTCTACGCCTACTTCGGCACGCTCGACTACGCGCCGGTCTTCGCCGGCGCCGCCGAGTCTGGCCGGCACCGACGATCAACCTGCTGCGGCGGCGCGCAGTGGCCGCTGATGGCGGTGATCTGCATCTGCCTCTTCGTCGGGGCGATGGGCAAGTCGGCGCAGGTGCCGCTGCACGTGTGGCTGCCCGACTCGATGGAAGGCCCGACGCCGATCTCCGCGCTGATCCACGCGGCGACGATGGTGACGGCCGGCATCTTCATGGTCGCGCGGATGAGCCCGCTGTTCGAGCTCTCCGACGCCGCGCTCTCGCTTCGTCACCGTGATCGGCGCGACGGGCGCGCTGTTCCTGGGGATCCTCGGCATCGTCCAGAACGACATCAAGCGCGTCGTCGCGTATTCGACGCTGTCGCAGCTCGGCTACATGACGGTCGCGCTCGGCGTGTCCGACTATGCGGGCGGCATCTTCCACCTGATGACGCACGCGTGCTTCAAGGCGCTGCTCTTCCTCGGCGCGGGCTCGGCGATCATCGCGATGCACCACGACCAGGACATGCGCAACATGGGCGGCCTGCGCAAGTACATGCCGATCACCTACTTGACGATGCTGATCGGCAGCCTCGCGCTGTGCGGCATCCCGCCGTTCGCCGGGTTCTTCTCGAAGGACGCGATCATCGAGGCGGTGCACGCGTCGACGATCCCCGGGCACGCGTACGCGTATTTCGCCGTCGTCGCCGGCGTGTTCGTGACGGCGTTCTACTCGTTCCGGCTGATCTTCATGACGTTCCACGGCGAGCGAGCGCTTCCGCGCACGCAGCCGCGGCACGCGGACGCACGGCCGCGACGACGCACGGTCACGACGCGCACGAGCCACGACGGGCATGCGAGTCGACGCCGCGCGAGAAGCCCGTGGGTCGTCACCGTGCCGCTGATCGCGCTCGCCATCCCGTCGGTTTGCATCGGCTGGATGACGATCGAGCCGATGCTGATCGGCGACTACTTCGGCGACTCGATCGTGGTCGCGCCGGCGCATCCCGCGATCGACGAGTTCCGCGGCCGAATGGCACGGAGTCGGCGCGTTCATGCTCCACGGCGTGACGGCGCTGCCGTTCTGGCTCGCGCTCGCCGGCATCGGCGCGGCGTGGTACCTGTACCTCGTCCAGCCCGGCGCTGCCGGCGCGCATCGCCGAGGCAGTCCGCCCGCTCTACACGCTGCTCGACAACAAGTACTACTTCGACCGCTTCAACGACTGGTTCTTCGCCGGCGGCGCGCGCGCGGTCGGCACCTTCCTGTCCGACGTGGGCGACCGGTCGATCATCGACGGCTTCTTCGTCAACGGCACGGCGAAGGTCGTCGGCTGGACGCGCGGCGCTGATGCGGCACATCCAGTCGGGATACGTCTACCACTACGCGTTCACGATGATCGTCGGCGTCTTCGCGCTCCTCACCTGGTGGACGCGCTGAGCAGCCGACGATGCCGTACCTGTCTCTCGCCATCTGGGTGCCGATCGTCGCCGGCCTCGCCGTGCTGGCGGTCGGCCGCGACCGCGACGCCGGCACGCGCGCGCTGGATCGCGCTGATCGGCGCGGCGGTCGGCTTGCTCGTCACGCTGCCGCTGTGGCTGCATTTCGATCCGTCGACCGCCGACATGCAGTTCGTCGAGTGCACCGACTGGATCCCGCGCTTCGACATCCACTACCACCTCGGCGTCGACGGCATCTCGATGCTGCTGGTGCTGCTGAACAGCCTGATGACGCTGATCGTCGTCTGGTCGGCGTGGGAGGTGATCCAGGTGCGCGTCGCGCAATACATGGCGGCGTTCCTGATCCAGTCGGGCCTCATCAACGGCGCGTTCTCGGCGCTCGACGGCATCCTCTTCTACTCGTTCTTCGAGGCGATGCTGATCCCGATGTACATCATCATCGGCGCGTGGGGCGGCCCGAACCGCGTGTACGCGGCGGTCAAGTTCTTCCTCTACACGCTGCTCGGCTCGCTGCTGATGCTGGTGGCGTTCATCTACCTGTACAACGTCTCGGAGACGTTCGCGATCCTCGAGTGGTACCGCGTTCCGCTGTCGCTCGACGTGCAGATCCTGCTGTTCTTCGCCTTCTTCCTGTCGTTCTCGGTCAAGGTGCCGATGTGGCCGGTGCACACGTGGCTGCCCGATGCGCACGTCGAAGCGCCCACCGGCGGCTCGGTGATCCTCGCCGCCATCACGCTGAAGATCGGCGCGTACGGGTTCGTCCGGTTCGTCCTGCCGATCGTGCCGGACGCGGCGCACTACCTCGCCGGCTTCGTGATCACGCTGTCGCTCATCGCCGTCGTCTACATCGGCTTCGTCGCGCTGGTGCAGGCCGACATGAAGAAGCTGATCGCGTACTCGTCGATCTCGCACATGGGCTTCGTGACGCTCGGCTTCTTCCTGTTCAGCTCGCTCGGCGTCGAAGGCGGGCTCGTCCAGATGATCTCGCACGGCTTCGTGTCGGCCGCGATGTTCCTCTGCGTCGGCGTGATGTACGACCGCATGCACAGCCGGCTGATCTCCGACTACGGCGGCGTGGTCAACACGATGCCGAAGTTCGCCGCGTTCATGATGCTGTTCGCGATGGCCAACGCCGGGCTGCCCGGCGACGTCGGGCTTCGTCGGCGAGTTCCTGGTGATCCTCGCGGCGGTCAAGGTCAACTTCTGGCTGGGCTTCACCGCGGCGACGATCATGGTCCTCGGCGCCGCGTACACGCTGTGGATGTACAAGCGGGTGATCTACGGAGCGATCGCGAACGACCACGTCCGCGCGTTGACGGACATCAATCGCCGCGAGTTCTGGATGCTGGGCTCGGTGGCGCTGCTCGTGCTGTGGATGGGCGTGTGGCCGCGGCCGTTCATCGACGTCATGCACGCCTCGGTCGAGCAACTGCTCGCGCACGTCGCGCGCAGCAAGCTCTGATGGCGCGGAGCGACCGCTGATGCCGACCGTCGAATTCTCCGCCGTCGCTGCCCGAGATCGTCGTGCTCTGCGGCGCCGGCGCGGTCCTGATGATCGACCTCTTCGTGCCCGACGCGCGCCGGCACATATCGTTCTGGCTGACGCAGATCGTGCTGCTCGTCGCGGCGTGGGCGTCGCTCAAGTGACGATGGAGGCGCAGCCGTCGACGGCGTTCACCGGCATGGTCGCCGACGACGTGCTCGCGGACACGCTGAAGTTCATGTCGTGCGTCGCCGTGTCGCTCGGCCTGTTCCTTTCGCGCGAGCTACTGCGTGGCGCGCGGCCTCTTCCGCGGCGAGACCTTCGTGCTGGCGCTCTTCACGCTGCTCGGGACGATGGTGATGATCGCCGCCAGCAGCTTCGTCACGCTCTACCTCGGCCTCGAGCTCCAGGCGCTTTCGCTGTACGCGATGGTCGCGATGCACAGGACGTCGAACATCGCGTCCGAGGCGGCGATGAAATACTTCGTCCTCGGCGCGCTCGCTTCGGGCATCCTGCTCTACGGGATGTCGATGATCTACGGGGCGACGGGTTCGCTCGACATCGCGGTGGTGGCGCGGGAGCTCGCGGGCGGCAGCGGCAATCGCACGATCCTGCTGTTCGGGCTCGTGTTCGTCGTCTCCGGCATCGCCTTCAAGCTCGGCGCCGTTCCGTACCACATGTGGGTCCCGGACGTTTACGACGGCGCGCCGACCGTGATGACGCTGCTGATCGGCACGGCGCCCAAGCTCGCCGCGTTCGCGTTCATGCTGCGGCTTCTCGGCGTCGCGCTGGGCGGGCTGTGGTTCGACTGGCAAGGCATGCTGATCGTGCTCGCGCTCCTGTCGATGGTGTTCGGCAACATCGTCGCGATCGCGCAGACGAACATCAAGCGGATGCTCGCCTACTCGTCGATCGCCAACATGGGCTTCATGCTGATGGGCTTCCTGGCGGCGAATCCGAACGGCTACAGCGCCGCGATGTTCTACGTGATCGCCTACGTGCTGACGAGCCTCGCGTCCTTCGGGATGGTCATGCTTCTCTCGCGCGAGGGCTTCGAAGCCGATCTCCTCGACGACTTCAAGGGCCTCAATCAGCGCTCGCCGTGGTGGGCGTTCATGATGCTGCTCGTGATGTTCTCGCTGGCCGGCATCCCGCCGACCGTCGGCTTCTACGCGAAGTTCACCGTGATCCAGGCGGCGGTCGACGCGGGCTTCGTCTGGCTCGCGGTCGTCGCCGTGCTGTCCTCGCTCGTCGGCGCGTTCTACTACCTGCGCGTCGTCAAGCTCATGTATTTCGACGACGCCACCGACACCGAGCCGATCGATGCGCGCGCCGACAGTCGCGCGCTGCTCACGATGAACGGCCTCGCGCTGCTCATCTTCGGCGTGCTGCCCCAGCCGCTGCTCGGCGTGTGCGTCGTCGCGCTCGCGCACTCCGGCCTGCTCTGAATCCGCCCGCGGCCGGCGCGTTTTACGCCGTCGCGCCCATGCTAAGATGCCCCGGTCCCCGGAGCTGAAGCCTTCCTCTCGCGATGCGCGTCGGTCTTTTCGTCACCTGCCTCGTCGACCTGATGCGGCCGTCGATCGGCTTCGCCGCGCTGCGCCTGCTGGAGGCCGGGCGGCGCCACCGTCGTCGTCCCCCCGACGCAGACCTGTTGCGGGCAGCCGGCGTACAACTCCGGCGACCGCGCGGACGCGAAGGCGCTCGCGGCGAAAGTCGTCGCCGAGTTCGAGGACTGCGACTTCGTCGTCGTGCCGTCGGGCTCGTGCAGCGGGATGATCCGCACGCACTATCCCGATCTGCTTCGCCGACGATCCGGCGATGCTCGCGCGCGTCGAGGCGCTCGCCGCGAAGACGCGCGAGCTCACCGATTTTCTCGTCGGCGAGCTGCGTCTCCAGAGCGTTCCGGGGCGCTTCGACGGCACGGTGACCTACCACGACAGCTGCGCCGGGCTGCGCGAGATGGGCGTCAAGTCGCAGCCGCGCGCGCTTCTCGCCAAGGTCGCGGGTCTCGAGGATCGACGAGATGGCCGAATGCGAGACCTGCTGCGGCTTCGGCGGCACGTTCTCCGTCAAGTTCGGCGAGATCTCGACGCGGCTCGCCGACAACAAGTGCGGGCACATCGCGGCGACCGGCGCCGACGCGGTCGTGGCTCGGAGACCTCGGCTGCATGCTCAACATCGAGGGGAGGCTCCGCCGCCGCGGCGATGCGAAGACGCGCGTGCTCCACGTCGCCGAAGTTCTCGCGGGAGCGGGTTCCGATTGAGCGCCGCGGGTCCGCGGTAGGCAACCGGGGTTGACCGATGCAAGTCACGTCGATGCATTTCAAGGAGCGCGCGCACGTCAAGCTGCACGATGCGCGGCTGCAGCGACAACCTGAAGAAGATGCAGGGCAAGTTCGTCGGCAAGCGCCGCTCCGCGATCACCGAGCTCGACGACTTCGAAGGCACGCGCGATTCCGCGAAGGAGGTCAGGAGATCGCGCGCTCGAGAACCTCGACGTCTGGCTCGAGCTCTTCGAGAAGAACGCGACCGCGCGCGGCGCGACCGTGCTGTTCGCGGAGACGCCCGCCGACATCAACGCGCTCGTGCTGGAGATCGCGAAACGGCACGGCGTGGCGAAGATCATCAAGTCGAAGTCGATGGTCTCCGAGGAGTCGGCGCTCGACCACGCGATCGAGGCCGCCGGATTGACCGTCGTCGAGACCGATCTCGGCGAGTACATCCTGCAGATCAACGGCTACGAGCCGCCGTCGCACATCATCGGGCCGGCGCTGCACAAATCGAAGGAGGAGGTGGCGGAGCTCTTCCACAAGTTGCACGGGACGCCGGTCAAGACCGGGATCGAGGAGCTCTGCCTGGAGGCGCGCGGCGTCCTGCGCCAGCACTATCTGACCGCCGACATGGGGATCTCCGGCGGCAACTTCTTCGTCGCGGAAACCGGTTCGGTCGTGCTCGTCACCAACGAAGGCAACGCGACGCTCGCCACGACGCTGCCGAAGGTGCACGTCGCGATTTCGGGGATCGAGAAGATCGTGCCGACGCTCGAGGATGTCGCGACGCTGATGCGGCTCCTGCCGCGCTCGGCGACCGGCCAATCGATCTCGAACTACGTCGACGTGCTCACCGGGACGAAGGGGGAAGGCGAGTTCCACGGCGCGGAGCACATGTATTTCATCGTCGTCGATTGCGGGCGCACCGGCGTGCTCGGCAAGCGACGTGCGCGAGGCGCTGCGCTGCATCCGCTGCGGCGCGTGCATGAATCACTGCCCCGTCTACCAGAACGTCGGCGGACATTCGTACGGCTGGGTCTATCCGGGGCCGATCGGCTCGATCCTGACGCCGATGTACGTCGGGCCTCGAGAATGCGCAGGACCTGCCCGCGGCGTCGACGCTGTGCAACCAGTGCGGCGTGGTCTGCCCGGTCAAGATTCCGCTGCCCGATCTGCAGCGCAAGCTCCGCGAGCAGGCGTTCGCGCAGGGGCTGCGCCCGTGGTACGAGCACATGGCGCTCGGGCGTGGTCGTGGGTCGCGCAGCGTCCGCGCCTGTACGCGCTCGGCGACGAAGCTCGGCGCGCGGATGCTGAAGACGATGGGCGGCCGCGAACGGGCTCATCGCCCGCCTGCCGTTCGCGGGCGGCTGGACCGACGGGTCGCGACATGCCCGCGCCCGAGGGACGGACGTTCCGCGAGCTCTATCGCGAGCGAGCGCTCGAGGCGACGCCATGAACGCACCGCACGACAAGGGATCGAACGCGACGAAGCTCTCGCGGCGCGCCGAGTCGCTCGGCACCGAGAACGCATTCGTCGTCCTCGCCGAGGTCAACGCGCTCATTCGGCAGGGCAAGGACATCGTGTCGTTCTGCATCGGCCAGCCCGACTTTCCCACGCCGCCCAACATCCAGAACGCGGCGCATCGAGGCGATCAAGGCCGGCAAGCACGGGTACACGCCGTCCGCCGGCATCGACGAGCTGCGCGCCGCGGCGGCGAAAGACATCGGCTCGCGGCGGGGCCTGCGTTCCTGCCCGACGACGTGGTCGTCGGCGCGGGCGCGAAGCCGTTCATCGCGTACACGATCGCGTCGGTCACCGATCACGGCGCGGGCGACGAGGTGATCTATCCGGTTCCCGGATTTCCGATCTACGAATCGCAGATTCTCGCCAACGGCGCGGTGCCGGTTCCGATCTACCTGCGCGAGGCGCGCGACTTCGCGTTCGACCCGGCGGAGCTCGAGGCGAAGATCACGCCGCAGACGAAGCTGCTGATCCTCAACACGCCGCACAACCCGACCGGCGGAATGCTGCAGCCCGCCGATCTCGACGCGATCGCCGCGATCCTCGCCCGCCATCCGCAGGTCTGGGTGTTCGCCGACGAGATCTATTCGCGACTCGCCTACGCCGGCCCGTTCGACTCGCTCGCCACGCGACCCGGGATGCTCGAGCGCACGATCGTCTCCGACGGCGCGTCGAAGACGTGGGCGATGACCGGCTGGCGGATCGGCTTCGTCGCGAATCGCGCGCTCGCTCCGGTGTTCACGCGCTGGGTCACCAACACCGACTCGTGCGCGTCGCAGATCTCGCAGTGGGCGGCCGTCGAGGCGATCACCGGACCCGCAGGACGCCGCCGACGCGATGCGCGCGAGCTTCCTCGAGCGCCGCGACCTGATCGTGCGGCTTGCTGAACAAGGTGCCCGGGCATCGTTTGCCGCAATCCCGGCGGCGCTTTCTACGCGTGGCCGAACGTCACCGAAGGCGTGCCGGATCACCGGCTGCGCGGACTCGGAGGCGTTGCGCAAGCGGCTGCTGCACCGAGGCGGGCGTCGCGGTGCTCGTCCGACATCCACTTCGGCCGCCGCGTCCCCGGCGAGGGACAGCACATCCGCTTCTCGTATGCGGCGTCGCCCGCGGCGATCGCCGAGGGCATCGAGCGCATCGACGCGTTCGTCCGCCGCCACGCGAAGTAGCGCCGCAGTGTCGAGCTCGCTCGACGAACAACCGGGCCGCACGCGAAGCGATGCTCGAGCGCGTTCGCAGCGCGCTCGGAAAGAAGGGCGACCGCGCGGAAGCGCGACGGCCGCGGCGCGAAGCGTATGTCGCCCGCCACGCGCAGGGACCACGACCTGCGATGCCGGCCGACCTGGTCGAGCGCTTCATCCATCGCGCGACCGACATGGAGAGCACCGTCGAGCGCATCGGCGATCGCGTGAAATTCCGCCGGCGGTTGCGCGCTACCTCGATGCGCTGGTGCTGCCGCCGGCGATCGAGGCGCAGCGATCGCAGCGCAGGCGTCTGCTGGCCCGAATTCGCCGACCTCGACTGGCGCGGCGCGGGCCTCGCGATCGAGCCGCGGCCGACGACGGGGCAGGACCGCCTCGGGATCACCGGGACGTTCTGCGCCGTCGCCGAGACCGGAACGCTGGTCGTGATTGCCGGCGCGGACACGCCGACCGCGACGGCGCTGCTGTCGACACGCACATCGCCGTCGTGCGCAGCGACCGCATCGTGTCCGGGAATGGAGGAAGCGTTCGCGTTGATCCGCGCGCGAGCGGGCGCGCTTGCCGCGCGCAGTCAATTTCATCTCCGGACCTTCGCGCACCGGCGACATCGAGCAGACGATCGTGCTCGGCGCGCACGGGCCGTTTCGCGTCCACATTCTCGTTCAGGGCTGACTCCCACGACGATCGCCTCCGCTCGGGCGTCACGATGCTCCACTTCCTCGTCGCATTCGTGCTGGCCATGAGCGCTCCCGCAATCGCTGCAGACGACATGGCCAACCGGACAACGCCCGACGATCCCTATCTGTGGCTCGAGGAGGTCGCCGGCGAACGCGCGCTCGAATGGGCGCGCGCCCGCAACGACGAGACGCGCGAAAGCGCTCGAGACGGCGGACTTCGCCGCGCTCGAGCAGCGCCTCCTCGCCATCCTCGACTCCAACGAGCGCATCCCGTACGTCGCCAAGCGCGGCCCGCTGGTACTACAACTTCTGGCAGGACGCGAAGAATCCGCGCGGCCTCTGGCGGCGGACGACGCTCGACGAGTACCGGAAGCCGCAACCGGCGTGGGAGACCGTGCTCGACCTCGACGCGCTGGCCGACGCCGAGAAGGAGAACTGGGTCTGGAACGGCGCCGATTGCCTGAAGCCCGCGTACCGGCGCTGCCTCGTCTCGCTGTCGCGCGGCGGCGCCGACGCCGACGTCGTCCGCGAGTTCGACCTCGCGGCGAAGACGTTCGTCGAAGGACGGCTTCGTGCTGCCCGAGGCGAAGACCAGCAGCGCCTGGCTCGACGCCGACACGCTCTTCGTCGGCACCGACTTCGGCCCAGGCTCGCTGACGAGCTCCGGCTACCCGCGGATCGTCAAGGAGTGGAAGCGCGGCACGCCGCTCGCAACGGCCGAGCCGCTGTTCGAGGGCGAGCGCCGACGACGTCGCGGCGTACGCGCTCCGCGACCACACCGAAGGCTTCGAGCGCGACTTCGTCGGGCGCGCTCGTCACGTTCTACACGAACGAGATGTTCCTGCGCCGCGACGGCAGGCTCGTCAGGATCGACAAGCCCGACAGCGCGAAGGCGTCCGTCCACCGCGACTTGCTGCTGCTCGAGCTGCGCGAGGACTGGACGGTCGCGGGCAAGACCTATCCGGCCGGCGCGCTGCTCGCGACGGATTTCGACGCTTTCCTCGACGGCGCACGGCGCTTCGACGTGCTCTTCGCGCCCGGCGCGCGCAAGTCGCTTGCCGCGTTCAGCCCCACGCGCAACGCGATCCTCGTCAACGAGCTCGACAACGTCCGCAACCGCGTCTACGTCGCCGACCCGCAAGGGCGGCAAATGGACGCGCGACGCGTTGCCGGCGCCGAGCCGGTTCGGCACGGTGAGCGTCAACGCGGTCGACGCCGACGAGTCGGACGACTACTTCATGACCGTCACCGACTTCCTCACGCCGACGCGGCTCTTCCTCGGCACGCCAGGGAGCCGCGCCGCCGGAGATGCTGAAGCGGCTGCCGGCGTTCTTCGACGCCAAGGGCCTCGCGATCACGCAGCACGAGGCGATCTCGAAGGACGGCACGCGCAGTCCCGTACTTCCAGGTCGCGCGCGCGGACCTCGCGCTCGACGGCAGGAACCCGACGCTGCTCTACGGCTACGGCGGATTCGAGATCTCGATGGTCCCGCAGTACAGCGGCACCGTCGGCGCGGCGCTGGCTCGAGAAGGGCGGCGTCTACGTGGTCGCCAACATCCGCGGCGGCGGCGAGTTCGGGCCGAAGTGGCACCAGGCCGCGCTCAAGGCGAACCGCCACAAGGCCTACGAGGACTTCATCGCGGTCGCCGAGGACCTCGTGCGCCGCAAGGTCACCTCGCCGCGCGCACCTCGGCATCCAGGGCGGCAGCAACGGCGGCCTGCTGATGGGCAACATGCTGACGCTGCGCCCCGAGCTCTTCGGCGCGATCGTCTGCCAGGTGCCGCTGCTCGACATGCGGCGCTATCACAAGCTGCTCGCCGGCGCGAGCTGGATGGCCGAGTACGGCGATCCCGACGATCCCGAGGAGTGGGCGTTCATCCGGACTTCTCGCCCTACCACAACGCTGAGGCCGGGCGTGACGTACCCGCCGACGCTGTTCACGACCTCGACGCGCGACGACCGCGTGCACCCGGCCACGCGCGCAAGATGGTGGCGAAGATGCGGGAGATGGGCCACGACGTCCTCTACTACGAGAACATCGAAGGCGGCCACGGCGGCGCGGCGAACAACGCCAGCTCGCGCACATGGGCGCGCTCGCCTACACGTTCCTCTGGCAGAAGCTGCGGTGAGCGCCGCGATTCACACCCAGGTCACGGCAACGACTGCGAGCAGCGGCAGCATCAGGACCGACGCCCACCCAAAATAGGCGAAGAAGCTCGGCATCGCGATCCCGCGGTCCTCGGCAATCGCCTTGATCATGAAGTTCGGCGCGTTGCCGATGTAGGTCAACGCGCCGAAGTACACGGCGCTCATCGAGACCGCCGCCAGCGCTCGCGGCGTCACTTCCATGAGCCTCTGGGCGTCGGCGCCGGCGAGGTTGAAGAAAACCAGGTAGGTCGGCGCATTGTCGAGAAAGGCCGACAGGACGCCGGTGACCCAGAAGATCCTCTGGTCGCGCAAGTCGCCATTTTCGTCCGCGAGAAGCTCGACCAGCGGTCCGAGCGCGCCGTCCTTTCCGGCGCCGAGGATCGCGAGCACGGGGAAGATCGTGACGAAGATCGCGGCGAACAGCTTCGCCACTTCGATGATCGGCGCCCAGTGAAACTGATTGTGCTCGCGCACCGCGCGCGGCGTGATCGCAACGGACGCGGCGCCAAGCGCGAGCAGCGCGACGTCGCGCACGATCTTCGGCAACTCGAGATGCGCGCCCGCGATCTCGAGCTCGACGCCGGGTTTCCAGATGGCGGACATCAGGACGACGCCGATCACGGCGGCGAGCAGGAGAAAGTTCGCGACGCCTTCCAATCGAAGAGGCCCGCCCTGCGCAGCGGCGCTCGGGTCCGACGCGCTCGCCGCGGCGGGTGAGCGCCGTGCGCCGTCGGGTGTCAACGCGTAGGGCGAAGGGGACGCCCACTTTGGCGGCGTGTCCCTTCGGTAGAGAATCGTGTCGAGCGCGAAGAACGTGCCCAGCAAGGCGATCGTCACGAACAGCGTCGGCATCGCCAGCGTGCGCGTCGTCCAGAAGAAATCGACGCCCTTCAAAAAGCCGATGAAGAGCGGCGGATCGCCAAGCGGCGACAACGCGCCGCCCACGTTGCCGACGAGCAGGATGAAGAAGACGACTGCGTGCGCCCGGTGCAGCCGCTTTGCATTGGCGGTGATCAGCGGGCGGATCAGCAGCATCGACGCGCCGGTCGTGCCCATGACGCTCGCGAGCGCCGTTCCGAGCGCGAGCAACGCGGTGTTCACGGCGGGCGTTCCGGCGAGCGTCCCGCGAAGGCAGATGCCGCCGGCGATGGTGAACAGCGAAAACAGGATCGCGAGGAACGGCACGTATTCCTCGAGGATCGCGTGCGCAACGCCGTGCGTCGCGTCGCGCGCCCCGAATCTCGTCGCGAACGGCACGAGCAGCGCGAGCGCCCAGAACAGGGCGATCTTGCCGTAGTGCGCGTGCCAGAACTTCGGCGCGACGAGCGGGACGAAGGCGATCGACAGCAGCAGCCCCGCGAAGGGCAGCCCCCATGCGAGCGACAGTGTCGCCCCGCTGAATTCCGCCGTCACCGCGCGGCCCTCCGGGGCGCGGTTCCCGGGCGTGCGTTCAGCGGGCGCATGAGGGGATGGACCCTTTCGGACGAGGGTTTCCGCACGCCGGGCGCACCGGCGGCGCACCTCGAACGGCGTCCCGCTCGGGCTGCCGCAGGAGAATAGCAAAGGCTGCGGCCAAGGAGGGCTGCCGCGGTATAATTTTGCTTTCCCGCCCTCGAGACGCTCCGATGAAAGTCCTCGTTTCCGTCAAGCGCGTCGTCGATTACAACGTCAAGGTCCGCGTGAAGCCGGACGGCAGCGGCGTCGACACGGCCAACGTCAAGATGTCGATGAACCCGTTCGACGAGATCGCCGTCGAGGAAGCGGTCCGGCTGAAGGAGCGCGGCGTCGCGACCGAGATCGTCGCCGTGTCCTGCGGACCGGCTGCATGCCAGGAGACGCTGCGCACCGCGCTGGCGCTGGGCGCCGATCGCGCGATCCTCGTCCAGACCGACGTCGAGCTGCAGCCGCTGGCGGTCGCGAAGCTGCTGCGCGCAATCGCCGCGAAGGAGCAGCCGAAGCTCGTGATCATGGGCAAGCAGGCGATCGACGACGACGCCAACCAGACCGGGCAGATGCTGGCTGCGTTGCTCGGCTGGCCGCAGGCGACGTATGCGTCGAAGGTGGAGATCGCGGGCGAGCGCGCGACGGTCAAGCGCGAGGTCGACGGCGGGCTCGAAACGGTCGAGATGGGACTTCCCGCGGTCGTGACGACGGACTTGCGCTTGAACGAGCCGCGCTACGCGACGCTGCCCAACATCATGAAGGCGAAGAAGAAGCCGATGGAGACCGTCACGCCCGCGGCGCTGGACGTCGACGTCGCTCCCCGCATCGCGACGCTCAAGGTCGTCGAGCCGCCGAAGCGCAAGGGCGGCGGCAAGGTCGCGGACGTGGCCGAGCTCGTCGCGAAGCTGCGCAACGAAGCCAAGGTGCTCTGACCATGACGACTCTACTGATCGCCGAGCACGACGGCGCGTCGCTGCGGTCCGCCACGCTCCACGCGGTGACCGCTGCGCAAAAGGTCGGGGGCGAGATTCACGTGCTCGTCGCCGGCAGCAGCGCGCAGGGGGCGGCGCAAGCCGCCGCGAAGATCCCCGGCGTCGCGAAGGTGCTGCACGCCGACGCGCCGCACCTCGCGGGTCTCACCGCGGAGAACCTCGCGGCGACCGTCGTGCCGATCGTCAAGTCCGGCGGGTATTCGCACGTCCTCGCCGCGGCCACCGGCTTCGGCAAGAACCTGATGCCGCGCGTCGCTGCGCTGCTCGACGTTGCGCAGATCTCGGAGATCGTCGTCGTCGAAAGCCCGGACACGTTCGTGCGGCCGATTTATGCGGGCAGCGTGCTGGCGACCGTGCGCTCGGCCGATCCTGTCAAGGTCATCACCGTTCGTGCAACGGGATTCGACTCGGCTCCGGCCGAGGGCGGCGGCGCCACCGTCGAGTCCGCGCCCGTCGCCGCCGATACGGGCCTCACGAAAGTCATGGGTCAGGAGCTGTCGAAGTCGGAGCGCCCCGAGCTCACGAGCGCGCGCATCGTCATCTCCGGCGGGCGCGGCGTGGGAAGCGCCGAGAATTTCAAGATGCTGGAATCGCTTGCGGCCAAGCTCAACGCCGCGCTCGGCGCGTCGCGCGCGGCGGTCGACGCGGGCTACGTCCCGAACGACTATCAGGTGGGCCAGACGGGGAAGATCGTCGCGCCCGAGCTCTACATCGCCGTCGGCATCTCCGGAGCGATCCAGCATCTCGCGGGGATGAAGGACAGCAAGGTCATCGTCGCGATCAACAAGGATCCCGAAGCGCCGATCTTCCAGATCGCCGATTACGGGCTCGTCGGCGACTTGTTCAAGATCATTCCCGAGCTCGAGAGCTCGCTCGGCTGAAGGCGAGCGCCGAGCTCCGCCGCCCGGTTCGGGTCCTTTCGTCCGCAGCGATTCCACCATGAGCGCCTATCGCGCCCCGCTTACCGAGATGAACTTCGTGCTGACCGAGCTCGCCGGGCTCGACCAGGTCGCGAGCCTGCCGGGGTTCGAGGAGGCGTCGCCGGATATCGTCGCTGCGATCCTCGAGGAAGCGGCGAAGTTCGCCACCGAAGTCCTCGATCCGCTCAACAGCGGCGGCGACCGCGAGGGCTCGCGGCGCCTCGAAGACGGCACGGTCAGGACGCCGGCGGGTTTCAAGGATGCGTATCTGAAGTTCTGCGCGAACGGCTGGAACGGCCTCACGAAGACGACCGAGCACGGCGGCCAGGGATTGCCGCATCTCGTCGGCACTGCCGTCGAGGAGATGTGGCATTCGTCGAACCTCGCGTTCAATCTGTGCCCGCTTCTCACGCAGGGCGCGATCGAGGCGATCGAGCTCCGCGGCACGCAGGCGCTGAAGGACACGTATCTGCCCAAGATGGTCGCCGGCACGTGGACCGGCACGATGAACCTCACCGAGCCGCAAGCGGGCTCGGATCTCGCTGCGGTGCGCACGCGCGCCGTGCCGCAAGGCGACGGAACGTACAAGCTCCACGGCCAGAAGATCTTCATCACGTACGGCGAGCACGACTACACCGAGAACATCGTTCACCTGGTGCTCGCTCGCACGCCGGATGCGCCCGAGGGGGTCAAGGGCATATCGCTGTTCGTCGTGCCGAAGTTCCTGGTGAACGCCGACGGCAGCCTCGGCGCGCGCAACGACGTCCAGTGCGTGTCGATCGAGCACAAGCTCGGGATCCACGCGAGCCCCACCGCGGTGCTCGCCTACGGCGATCACGGCGGTGCGATCGGCTATCTCGTGGGCGAGGAGAACCGCGGCCTCGAGTACATGTTCATCATGATGAACCTCGCGCGCTTCTCGGTCGGCATGGAAGGCGTGGGAATCGCGGAGCGCGCCTATCAGCGCGCATCGGCGTATGCGAAGGAGCGCGTGCAGGGGAGGCCGATCGGCAGCGAATCGGGCGCGCGCACCGCACCGATCATCGGCCACCCCGACATCCGGCGGATGCTGATGACGATGCGCGCGCAGACCGAGGCGATGCGCGCCGTCTGCTACGTGACGAGCGCCGCGATGGACAACGCGCGCCGGCACCCCGATCCGGAAGCGCGCAAGCGCCACCAGGCGTTCGTCGATTTCATGATCCCGATCGTCAAGGGCTGGAGCACGGAAACCGGGCAGGACGTCGCGTCGCTCGGCGTGCAGGTGCATGGCGGAATGGGCTTCATCGAGGAGACGGGCGCGGCGCAGCACTTCCGCGACGCGCGGATCACGACGATCTACGAAGGCACGACCGGCATCCAGGCCAACGACTTCGTCGGGCGCAAGACGGCGCGCGACGGGGGCGCGCAGGCGCGTCTCGTCGCCGACGACATGATCAAGGTCGCCGGCGAGCTCGCGCGTCATTCCGATCCCGCCCTGAAGTCGATCGGCACGCGGCTCGCCGAGGCAGTGCGCGCGGTTCGTGCGGCGGCCGACTGGATGGTGCAGGCGGTCGGCACGAATCCGGCGGCCGCGTATGCGGTGGCGGTCCCCTATCTCAGGTTGTGGGGGCTCGTCGCCGGCGGGTGGCAACTCGGGCGCGCGGCGCTCATCGCGGCAAGGCGACGCGCCGAGGGCGTTGGCGATCCGCAGTTCCTGCAGGCGAAGATCACGACGGCGCGCTTCTACGCCGAGGCGCTGCTACCGCAGGCGTCGGCGCTCGCGCACACGGTGACCGACAGCGGCGAGTCGACGATGGCGCTGCCCGCCGAGCAGCTCTGACGGAGGCCGGCGCTCGAGAGCGCCATCGGTGCATCACGGAATCGCCGTCTCCAGAGCGCCTTCGTCAGGGCGCGTACTTCGCCACCGCTTTCTCGTTCCACGCGATTCCCGTGCCCGGCCGGTCGGGCACGATCAGCTGTCCGTCGCGCACCTCGAACGGCGCCTCGAGGATCGCGTCGACCCAATCCTGCCACTCGAGCCAGTGCGCGGTGTCGGTGACGCGCATCAGATGGGCGGCCGCCTCGGGGTAGAGGTGCGTTGACAGCGGAATCCCGGCGGCGCCGGTTATGGCGGCCGCGCGCAACCATCCGCTGACGCCGCCGATTCGCATCAGGTCGGGCATCATGTAATCGCCGGCGCCCGCGAGGACCGCCTGGTAGAGCATCCGCGGCCCGTAGAAGTTTTCGCCGAGCTGGATCGGTGTGTCGAGCTCGCGCGCGAGCTGCGCATAGCCGGGAATGTTGTCGTAGGTGATCGGCTCCTCGAACCAGTAGAGGCCCTGATCGTCGAGCGCGTGACAGCGGACGAGCGCATCGCCGAGCGACAGACCCTGGTTGAAGTCGCACATGAGCTTCACGTCCGCGCCGGCGGCTTCGCGAACCGCTGCGATCGCCGCGAGATCGTCGGCGATGGCGGTACGACCGAGCCGCAGCTTGAGCGCAGTGAATCCTCCTTCCGCGACGAGCGCAGCGGTCTCCTTCTCCAGCGTTTCGAGCGGCGTAAGCCACAGGCCGTTGCTGTTGTAAGCGGGGACGGGCCCGACGGTGCCGCCGAGGAGCACGGCGAGCGGCATGTCCGCGGCTTTCGCCAGTGCGTCCCACGCGGCCATGTCGAGTCCCGACACCGCGATCAACGACACGCCTTCGCGGCCGATCAGGTGCAGCGAGCCCAGCGCTCTCCGATAGCCATCGAACGGCGCAAGCGGCTGATCGCCGGCGGCCATCGCCAGGTCTTCGATCGCCGGAATGATGTAGCGGAACGACTGCTTGAGATACGGCTCGAGATAGCTGTGGCCGACGACGCCTTCGTTCGTGTAGAGGTCGATCAGGATGACCGGCCAATCGCTGAAACAGCCCGACCCTGGAAACGATGGGGCGCTTCAGCGGCACGACGATCGGTCGCGCGCGAACGCTCTTCAGCGTGAGGGCCGGGTGTGTCATCTCTCATTTCCTCCGACGGGATTCAACTCGCCGCGTCAATCGAGCTTTCGCAACAGTTGATAGACGGCGATCAGGAAGCCGAATCCGAAATACAGCCCGAGCAGTGCGACCAGCATCAGCTTCGCCACCGTTTGACTGATCACGTCCGCCACCGACAGCAGGATGATCGTCGCGGCCAGCGCGACGAACGAACCGGCGATCGCGGCGGCGATGAGCGCCGCCCTTGGCTTTCGCATCGGTCACGCGCCCGTGATCGCGACCTCGGACATCAGCGCAAGCGGGTTGCCGTCGGGATCGGCGAATTCGGCGAGCCAGAGCTCGGACTTCGGAGTGCGATTGACGACGTGCGGCGTCGCCAGGAATTTGACGCCGTTGCGCTCGAGCGTCGAATGGACGGCGCCGTATGTCGGCGACCTGGAAATAGATCGCCGAGCCGCGCTGCGCCTTCTGGCCCGGCGGCAAGACGCCCACGAGCAGCCGAACTGCACCGCTCTTGAAAAAAGCCATCATCGGCGGCGCGGCGAACAGAAAAGGGATGCCGAGCACGTCGCGGTAGAATGCGATGCCCCGCTCGAAGTCGTCGACGGGAATCATCACCTGGGTAACCGCGGCGCCGGACAGGTTCACGATCATCTCCGTGGGAATCGTGCGGGACTCCGAAAGCATCGGGGACGACCATAGTGTAGACCAGGATCGAGCGGCCACCGCATCACCCAGGCGTTTGCGAAGGAGAATTTCATGGATCTCAGCGAGAAGCTGATACGCGTCAAGCCCGCCGGCATGGAAGCCGGCGAATGGGAGGTGAGGCTCCAGCTCGCGGCCGTCTATCGCGCGTTCGACTGGCTGGGCTGGACCGAGCTGATCTACAACCACATCACCGCGCGCGTCCCGGGCTCCGAGCGCCACTATCTGATCAACCCGTACGGCCTCTGGTACAACGAAGTGACGGCGTCGAATCTCGTCAAGGTGAATCTCGCCGGGGATATCGTCGACGGCTCGAAGTTCCCGATCAACCGCGCGGGTTTCGTGATCCACAGCGCGATCCACGGCGCGCGCGAGGATGCGCACTGCATCATCCACACGCATTCGACGGCGGGCAGCGCGGTCGCCTGCAAGAAGGAAGGCCTGCGCTACGACAACTTCTACAGCGCGATCCTGCACGGTCACGTCGCGTACCACGATTTCGAAGGGCTCACGACGGATCCGTCGGAGCAGCCGCGGCTCGTCGCGAGCCTCGGTGCGAATCCCATACTGATCCTGCGCAATCACGGCTTGCTCGTCGTCGGCGCGGACATTCCCGGCGCCTTCACCACGTATTGGACGCTGCAGCGGGCCTGCGAAATCCAGGCGGCCACCGACGCGATGGCAGGCGAGAATCTGCCGCTCAGCGCGGCGGTCCTGCAGGCGACGCCGGAGCGCAACCGGATGTTCAAGGCGGGGGAGAAGCCGGGGGCGATGGCGTTCGAGGGGCTTCTGCGCCGCGCCGGAATCCGGTACGACGACCTCGCGTAGTGTGCTGAGACTCTTCGGCGGCATCCGCTCCCTGGGGCCTCGGGGAGCGCTCCGCGACGCCGCCGCCGGCGTGATGCTCGCGTCGATGAGCGTTCCGCAGGTGCTGGGCTATACGCGGATCGCCGGTACGCCGATCGTCACCGGTCTCTATACGTTGATGCTTCCGACGGTGGCCTTCGCGGTCTTCGGATCGTCGCGTCACCTCGTCGTGGCCGCCGACTCGGCGACGGCGGCGATCTTTTCCAGCGGGCTTTCCGAAATGGCTGCGCCGGGCAGCGAGCGCTACATGGCGCTCGTCGGCGCGCTCGCGTTGCTCACCGCGGCGCTGCTTCTGCTTGCGCGGCTTTTCAAGCTCGGGTTCCTCGCCGATTTCCTGTCCCGGACCGTGCTCGTCGGATTCCTCGCCGGCGTGGGCGTCCAGGTCGGCGTCGCCGTGCTCGGCGAGATGCTCGGCGTCGCCGTGACGACCCACGGCACCGTCGATCAGCTGCGCGAGCTCGCCGGCCGTCTCGCCGAGATCCATCGCCCGACGCTGGCCGTATCGGCGCTCGTGGTCGCTGCGATTCTCGCTTGCCGGAAAGCGCTGCCGCGCCTGCCGGTGCCGCTCATCGCTGTTGTCGCGGGGATCGCCGCGAGCCAGGCGTACGACTTCGCGGGCCGCGGGATCGATGTCATCGGTCCGGTGCCCGGAGGATTCCCTGCGCTGCGGTTCCCGACGCCGACGATGCACGAGCTGCGCGTGCTGCTGCCGATCGCGGCGTCGTGCTTTGCGATCATCATCGCGCAGAGCGCCGCGGCGGCGCGCGTATTCGCGCAGCGCCATCGCGAGCGCCTCGACGAGAACGCGGACATTCTCGGATTGGCGGCGGCAAACGCCGCGGCCGCCGTGAGCGGCGCATTCGTCGTCAACGGCAGCCCGACGCAGACAGCGATGGCGGATCGCGCCGGCGCGACGTCGCAGATCGCGCAGCTCACGACCGCGGCGGTGGTCGTCGCGATCCTGCTGTTCATGACGGGGCCGCTCCAATACCTCCCGCGTTGCGTGCTCGCGGGGATCGTCTTCACGATCGCCGTCGGACTCGTCGACGTCGCGGCTCTGCGCGACATTGTCGCGGAGAGCCCCGGCGAGTTCACGCTCGCGCTGGTGACGGCCGCGGCGGTGGCGATTTTCGGGATCGATCAGGGGATCCTGCTCGCCGTCGCGCTGTCGCTGCTGCGGCACGTTCGCCACAGCTATCTGCCGCACACGATGGTGCTCGCTCCGGACGCGACCGGACGCTGGGTGCCGGTGCCGGCGGAGCCGGGAGTGCAGACCGAGCCGGGACTGATCGTCTACCGTTTCGGCGCGGATCTCTTCTACGCGAACGAGCAGCGCTTCGCCGACGAAGTGCGCAGCCTCGTCAAGCGCGCGCCGACGCCGGTGCGCTGGCTCGTCGTCGACGCGGGCGCAATCACGGCGCTCGATTACTCGGCCGCGCGCATGCTTCGCGAGCTGCGCGACGAGCTGGCGCAATCCGGTGTCGAGCTGATCTTTGCGCGCGTCAGCCCGTACCTTCGCGCCGACATGGAGCGGCACCGGATCGTCACCGCGCTGGGCGAGGCGCGGATCTTCGCGACGCTGCACGAAGCCGTCGACTCGGTGCGCGCACCGTCGCGGGATGCCGGCCTGCGCAATCCGGACGCGTGAAACGGCCCGGCGCCGCCCGCGCTGGCAAAGCCCCTCACGCCGACGCGGGGGACGACGCGCCGGGCCGCGGTTGCGATTCCGCGCGCACGCCCTCGGCGATCGCGCGCACCTCGTCGTCGCGCAGCACGCGCCGGTGCCTGCGAATCTCGTCCTTCACGCGCGCGAGGATCGCTTTCGACGAACGGAAGGGTCGACCTCGATACCGAGCTCCTTGAGCTTGTCGACCATCGTGTACGGACCGCTGTCGAACGTGATGTCCCAGCGCCGCTCGTTGCCGACCAGCGCGGGCTCGATGCACCAGTGCAGCAGCGGGTCGACCTTGAGCTCCTGGATCACGAATTCGGTGCCGCCCCAGTTGTAGACGTTCTCGCCGGTGACCGGCGCGTTCCAGGCAAGCTTGTAGCCGGTGATTTCCTCGCCGAGGCGCGCGAGCGGCGTCAAGCGCTCGAGCGCGATTCCCGTCGGCACGCCGTAGAGCGCCTCGAAGGTCACCGCCGCGGCGGCGAGGTCCGCCTGCCCGGACGCCGAGCAGTAGCCGTTGACGGAGACCTCGAGCACGCTCGCGCCCGCGCGCGCCGCAGCGACGGCGCAGGCGACCGCGAGGTCGAACATGTTGTGCGTGTGGACGCCGATCACCGCGTCGGGCGCGAATGTTCTTCGCGAGCTTCACCATGTGCGCGTAGCTCTCGGGACTCATGCCGCTGCCGCCGTCGTAGAGCACGATCTCGGGGGCGCGCACCTGATGCATCGCCCGACAGAACGACTCGACGTAGCCTTCCGGCGCGAAGGAGAGCTGATTGATTCCCGCCGACACCTTGATGCCCTGCTCGTGGCCCCACTCGACGAACTCGATCGCCGAGCTGGATCTGCTCTTCGGCGGTGTTCGCGACCTCGACGTCGTGCCAATCCTGGTCGTGCCACGCCTTGTCGTAGACGCCGAGCCCCGCGTACATCGGCGCCGCTTCGACGTACGGCGCCGCCCAGAACTGCACGATGTCGAGACCCACCTCCGCGGCGAACTCGAGATCGCCGCGATGGCGAAGCCCGCCGTAGGCGATTTCGCAGCCGCGGGTTGATCGACTTGATGAGCTTCACCTCGGCGCGCACCTCGTCGGCGCTGCGGCGCCCGAACACGCCGATCAGCAGCGACGGCACGCCGGTCTCGGCGATCGCGCGCATGAATCGAAGGCGGTCGGCGGGCGCCAGCACGACACCCGGCATCTGGTCGGTCGTGCGCAGCGCGATGTCGCGCAGCACGACCTTCTCCGGAAACTCGCCGACGATCTCGGGCCGCCGGTTGAGCGGACTGACCGACCACTTGCCGGCCTCGTAGCTGCCGGGCGCGCGGTACTTGTTGATCGCCGCCCGGAACGACTCGGTCTCGGCGGACGAAAAGACGGGAAATCGAGGCATCGTCTCGCTCCTCTCTCGTCAGACTCGCGTCGCGGCCGCGACGCCGATCACTTGGTCGCGAGCCCGAGCTCCTGCACCGACCTGTCCGAAATCCCTGTATTCCGTCGCGATCAACTTCTGGAAATCGGACGAGGTTCCGGCGACGACGCGCTCGCCGCTCTTCTCGGTGTACTCCTTGAGGCGCGCGCTTCCTGCCGCCTTGCGAAAGCCTTCCTCGAGGATCTTCAATCGATCGGCGGGAACGTCCTTCGGCGCGATGACGCCGCGCCAGAGCTCCGTCGCGCGATCGGGCAGGCCGAGATCCGCCGGCACTGATCGCGTCGGGCGCGGCGGGGTTGCGCTCGCGCGTCGTGACGAGCAGGCACCTGGCGGCGCCGTCCTTCATGTGCGGGCCCACGGCGGGGACGCTGCCGCCGTAGACGTCGACGTGACCGCCCAGAAAAGCCTGCAGCGTTTCGGCGGCGCCTTTGAACGGCACGGGCAGCAGCTTCACGCCGAGCGGCTTGAACAATCGCTCGCCCGCGAGCTGGACCATTCCACCGGTGCCGTCGTTGCCGTACGAATACTTGCCGGGATTGCGCTGCAGAACCTCGATCGAGTTCCTTGCCGTTGCTCGCGGGAAAGCGCGGGCTCACGCAGAAGATGAGCGGCGTCCCGCCGGTCGTCTGGCTCACCGGCGTGAAGCTCTGCAGGTTGTACGACACCGGAAGGAGCTGCGGGACGATCGTCACCGGCGCGTTCCAGACGTAAGCGACCGTGTAGCCGTCGGGTTTCGCGGCGACCATCTCGCCCGACGCCGACGCCGCCGGTTGCGCCGGGCTGGTTGACGACGACGACAGGAACGCCGAAGACCGACTCCGCCGCTTCGGCCAGCATGCGTCCGGTGATGTCGCACGCCGCCGCCGGGCGGCGTGGGCACGATCAACTCGATCGGGCGCGACGGGAATTTTTCCTGCGCCGCCGCGGGCAGCGCGCCGAGCGCCGTCGCAGCGAGTCCCGCCAGCGAAGATACGACGATCGCTCGACGAAACCGGCGCCTGTCGTGCATGTTGTCCGTCACGTCGCCAGCTTAACCTGCGGGCGGCGCAGGTTGCGGGCCGCGCACCAGCCGACCCGGCAGTGCGCCCGTCGGCGCGCCGTTGCGCTGAACGACGGCGCCGCCGACGACCGTTGCCGCATAGCCGTCGGCCGCTGGATAAGGCGCCGTCCGCCGCTCGGCAGGTCGTGCGCGACTTCCGGCGCATGAAGGCGCAGCCGATCGAGGTCGATCACGTTGAGATCGGCTTTGAAGCCGGGCGCGATGATGCCGCGATCGTCGAGGCCGACGGCCCGCGCGGTGTCGCGGCAGAGCCATTTCACGACGGTCGCGAGCGGCAGGCGCTCGCCGCGCTGGCGATCGCGCACCCAGTGCGTCAGCATGAATGTCGGATAGCTGCCGTCGCAGATCGTGCCGCAATGCGCGCCGCCATCGCCGAGTCCGAGCACGGCGCCCGGGTGCTGCATCATCTCGAGCGACGAGTCGAGCGAGCCATGCTCATAGTTGCACAGCGTCACGTAAAGATTGTTGCGCCCGTCGCGCTCGAGCATCAGGTCGTAGACCAGCGCTTCCGGTGTCACGCCGAGCGCGCTTGCGCTCTCGCTGCGATGCTTTGCTCGAACGGCTGCTCGTAGTCGGGCGGATCGCCGAGCAGGAACATGTGATCGAACTCGCGCGCCAGGCGGCCCAGCACGATCGTCGGATCCGGATCGGCGGATTCGGCGAGGATGCGCGCGCGCATCTCGGGCTGGCGGAGCTCGCGGATTTTTTCGTCAAACGGAAGGCGCGAGCTTCACGTACGACGCGCACGTGTAGAACGTGTTGAGCGTCAGCTCGTGTCCGAGCATCACGCCGATCGCGCGGCTCAGCACCTGCGCCTTGATCGGGAGCCCTGCCGCGGTCGCCTGCGCCGCCCAGTCGAGGACGTTCGTGCCAGTCGCAGCGTCATCGGGCCATAGCGCGCCTTCGAGCAGCGACATCGACAGCGGCCGGCCCGAGCGCTCGACCAGCCGGCGCAGCATGGCGAACGTTGCTTCCGGGAGTCGAAATCGGTGATCAGCTGCATCGCGCCTTTGCCCGATGCCTTGCAGCGCCAGCGGCGAGCGCCATAAGCTCGCGCTCGGCGGCCTCGAACTCGGCGTCGATTGTCCATCGCTCGACTGATGGAAAAATGTGCGCGATGTGCAGAAGCCCATCGCGCCGGCCTGCACCGCTTCGCGCGACGATGCGCGCCATCTGCTGCGAGATCGCGCGTCGGTCGCCGGTTCGCGGTCGGCGCCGCGCTGGCCCATCACGTAGATGCGCACCGGGGCGTGCGGCACGTAGCCGCAGATGTCCATGTCGTAGCGGCGCGTCGCAAGGAAATCGAGGTACTGCGGATATGTCTCCCAGGTCCACGGCAAGCCGTCGGCCAGCACCGGATGCGGAATGTCCTCGACGCCTTCCATCAGCCGGATCAGCAGCTCGTGCTCGATCGGGCCGGCACGGCGCGAAGCCGACGCCGCAATTGCCCATCACGACGGTCGTCACGCCGTGCGACGACGAAGGGACAAGCCGGTGTTCCCAGGTGACCTGGCCGTCGTAGTGGGTGTGGATGTCGACGAACCCGGGCGTGACGACGCAGCCCTTGGCGTCGATTTCTTCGCGCCGCGCGCCGGCGATCTTGCCGACGGCGGCGATGCGGCCGTCCGGCGATCTGCGACGTCGGCTTCGAAGGGCTCGCACCGGTCCCGTCGACGACGGTGCCGCCGCGAACGATCAGGTCGAATCCACCGGCCATCCGCTAGTGTAACGGGTCGGCGATCGGCGCTCGGCCGATCCCGGTCGCGCCCGGCGGCTGCGGCGTCAGCCGTGCGGGTCGATCATCGTGTCGAGCGGTCGCGACAGCAGGTCGAACAGCTCGGCCGGCTCGATCGGCTTGACGAGGTGCAGGTCGAATCCGGCGTCGCGCGACCGCCGGCGATCCTCGTCGCGTCCGTAGCCCGTCATCGCGACGATGTGCAGCGGACGCGTGTACGAGCGCCGGAGCGCGCGCGCGACATCGTAGCCGTCGCGTCCCGGCAAACCGATGTCGAGCAGCACCACGTCGGGGTGGAATGTCGACGCGAGCTCGAGCGCGGCGACGCCGTCGTACGCAACGTCGACCACGTGGCCGGACATCCGGCAGAGCAGCGCAAGATTGTCCGCGGCGTCGCGATTGTCGTCGACCACGAGGATCCGGTGCGACGACGGCGTGCGCGTCGAGGCGTGCGCCGTCGACAGGAGGATTCCCGGCGCGGGCGTCGCTCGACTGCGCGACCGGCAGCGTCACGACGAATCGGCTGCCCCTTCCCGGACCGTCGCTGTGGGCGTCGACCGAGCCGTGATGAAGCTCGACCAGCTTGCGCACCATCCACAACCCGATCCCCAGTCCCCCGAGCGAGCGATCGAGCGAGCGTTCCTCCTGCGTGAACAGATCGAACAACCGGGGGCGGATCTCCGCGCTGATGCCCACGCCGTTGTCCTCGATCTCCACGTCGACATCGGCGCCGCGCAGCTCCGCCCGGATCGCGATACCGGCCATGCGCAGCCATGTACTTCGCGGCGTTCGTGAGCAGGTTGACGAACACCTGCTCGAGCCGCGCGCCGTCGCCGCAGACGAGGACGTTTCCGGAGGGCAACGCGAGCGACACCCGATGGTGCTTCGATTCGACGAGGCTTCGGGTGACGTCGATCGCACGCCGGATGACCGACGCGAGGTCGACGAGCTCGTTGCGAAGCTCGATCTTGCCGGTGCTGATCCGCGTGACGTCGAGCAGATCGTCGACGATGCGCGCGAGATGGCGCGTCTGGCGCGCCATCGTTTCCCGCGCCATCCCGATTCGCCGCGGCATCGGCTCCGGGCAGCTGAAGGATCTGCAGCGCCGAAAGGATCGGGCGAGAGCGGGTTGCGCAACTCGTGCCCCAGCATCGCCAGAAACTCGTTCTTGCGCCGATCCGCGAGCGTGAGCTCCTCGAGCTTCTCCTGCAGCGCCTTCGCGGTGCTTCTGTGCCCGTCGATCTCCGTCGAGAGCGCGAGCGTTTTTTGCTGCAGCTCCACGATCGTCCGCTCGTGCGCGTCGGACGTCATCGGTTGCGCAAACCCTTCCGCTGGAATGACGTGCGGAATGCTCGGCGCACACCTTCAGGAACTGCTCGGTTTGCGAGTGATGCGAGAACGCGTGCAGAGGATAGGCGCAGTGAAGCGAGAACGAGTGCCGTGCGGCGAGGCGCGTTCCAGAGCTTCTCGAGGGCGATCGCGGCGTCGCTGTTGCCGTCGGCGTGCAAGAGCGCAACCATTTCGCCGAACGCGTGGACGTGGCCGTGCCGCGCCGAGAGCGTCGCGATCTGGCCGCCGACGACGCGCGCGAACCGCTCCTCGTCGGGCCAGCCGTCGACCATGAACTGCGCAAGCGTCTCTGCGGCGTCGAGCGCGACATAGTCGGCCGCTCGAGCGGGCGGCCGCGACATTCTTGCCGCTGCCCGTCAAGCGCCGGTGCAGTGCATCGCGATGCGACGCCGTCGCAATGACCACTGCGCCCCTGACCTGTGTCGAGCGCTAAGCCGATGTGGCGGCCGACGGCGTCGACGAGGAAATCGTCGTCCTCGTAGAACTGAACGACGTGGCCGCACGTTTCGCCCGGGCGATGCCGCGTGCTCGGCGGACCGTGCGAGAGTGGCGGGCTGCATGTGCGAGGGGTTTATCGAATTTTGTGCTTTGCGGCAATCGAGTCTATGGCGATCCGGCCCGAAAAGCGAGTCGCAGGTTCGCCCCAATTGATCGTAAGCGGAGTCCTACAGCGGCTCTCGACCACCGGAAACGCGCCCTTCCCTTGGCGGCGGCGCGGGCCGCGCCCGCTCGGGAGGCGGATTCGATGGTAGATTGACGGGGTCCGAAATGCCACCGGAGCCCGCGATCCCCACCATCGACCGCAACGTGCTCGGGGGCCGTCTCGAGCCGTGCTCGACGGCACCCCTGACCGGGTTCTACCGCGACGGCTGCTGCAACACGGGCCCCGAGGATCTCGGCCTGCACGTCGTCTGCACGCAGGTGACGCGCGCCTTTCTGGAATTCGCCCGCAAGCAGGGCAACGACCTCATCACGCCCGTCCCCGAATACGGCTTCCCCGGCCTGAAGCCGGGCGATCGCTGGTGCGTGTGCGCGGCGACGTGGCGGCAGGCGTTCGAGGAGGGCGTCGCGTCGCCGGTCGTGTTGACGGCGACGCACGAGGAAACGCTCGCCGTCATCCCGCTCGACGCGCTGAAGCAGCACGCGCTCGACTTGCAGTAGCTCTCGCGATGCGCGCGCTTCGGTTCGAGCGCTACGGCACGCCCGACGTGCTGCGCGTCGAGGACGTGAGCGAGCCGCTGCCTCGCCCCGGCGAGGCGAAGGTGCGCGTGCATGCCGTTTCGCTGAATCCGCTGGATTGGAAGGTCCGCGCCGGCGACTTGCGGTTCATCCCGCTGTTCAGGGGGCCGCCGCGCGGCCTGGGCTGCGACTTCGCCGGCGAGATCGTCGGCATCGGCGGCGGCGCGACCGAGCGCCATGTCGGAGAGCGCGTGCTCGGCTCGCTGCTGCCGTTTGCACGCGACGGCGCGCTGGCCGATTTCATCCTGGTGGCTTACGACCGCCTGCTTCCCATTCCGGACGGGATCGACGACAGCGTCGCCGCCGCGTTGCCGATCGCCGGCGGCACGGCGCTGCAGGCGTTGATCGACGAGGCGGGCGTCGTCGCCGGCCAGCGCGTGCTGATCAACGGCGCCGCCGGCGGCGTCGGCCACTTCGCCGTCCAGATTGCGAAGCACCTCGGGACGCACGTCGTCGGCGTGTGCAGCGCCGGAACGCGGACTTCGTGCGCGAGCTCGGCGCCCACGAGGTGATCGATTACGCCCGCGAGGACTTCACGAAACGCGACCAGCGCTTCGACGTCGTGCTCGACGTCGCGGCGACGTCGTCGTTCGAGGCGGCGAAACGGGTGCTGTCCGAGTTCGGCTGTTATCTCAATACGGGCCCGACCGCGGCGGCGATCGCGACGACCGCCGTGAGCGCCGTGATCGCTCGATTGACGTCGCGCCAGCGCGCGAATCCCATCGTGTTGCGCAACGGCCCCCAGCTGTGGCACCGCGCCGCCCAGCTCGTCAAAAGCGGGGCGATGCGCGTGCACGTCGAGCGCACGATCACGCTCGACGAGGTCGCGGCCGCGCAGCGCGACATGGAGACCGGGCACGGCCGCGGCAAGATCGTCGTGCGGATGCGTTGAGCGCGAGCGCGTCGCAGCCCGCGACGCGGGCTTCAGCGCGCGCGTTTCTTTGCCGCGGGCTTGCGCTTTCGCGCCGGCGACGCGCGCTTCTTCGCGGGCTTCGTCTTGCGCGCCGCGCCGGCGCGGCGCTTCGCCGGCTTGGCTGCGGGAATCTTGACGACGGCGTCGCCCGACACCGGATCGGTGACGCCGAGGCCGCCTCCAAGGTCCACGAGCATGTCGCGCATGGAGTCCAGGAGCCCGATCATTTCCGGACGCGCATTGACGATGCTCTGGAAGGTCCGCCACTGGCCGACGAGGCAGAAGGTGTCGTCCCCGGTCCTCACCAGCCATCCCCCGCCGAAGCCCTTGAACGGGTGCCGCATGTTGCGGTGCGCTTCCAGGAACCGCTCGGCCTGACCCGGTTTCACGCGAAAGCGCACGATGTTGAATGCTGTCATCTCGCCATCCTTTCCTCGATGAGGCGTCTTCCCAGGAGAAATCTCTTCGCGCGGCCTCGAGCGCTCGCGCCGCCATCGGCGATGCATCGCGCGACCGCCAGGCGGCGCGTCAACCGTTGCTAGATTAATTGCGTCCGGCTCGCGTGCCAAGTCGGCGGCAGGCAAGTCGGATCCCGTGCGTGCTGGAATAGGCGAGGGCGCGTGAGCGTTAGCCGCCGGCCCGGCTCGCATCGTCGATCGAGGACGGGAATAATGGAACCTATCGTGCCGAAAGGCCTTGCCTTTCCCCGACTTGCCGGCGGCTGCATGCTGGCAGGCGCCTTGCTCGCCGCACCGCTTCCGGGTCTTGCGATTTCCGTGATCACCGTCTCGGATCCATGGGTGCGCGTCGCCTCGAACGGCAAGTCGGCCGAGGCCTTCATGGAAATTCGCAGTTCCGAGGGGGCGACGATCGTCGCCGTGGAAAGCGACGTCTCCGCCGAGGTTCCGATGCAGCGGCCGGGGACGAAGCGCGCCGCGGCCGACAGGATCTCGCTTCCCGCCGGCACCGGCGTCAAGCTCGCCCCCGGCGCCTACCGATTGCTCCTGCCGACGCTCAGCCGCTCGCTCAAGCTCGGCGATCGCGTCGCGCTCAAGCTGATCGTCGAAGCCCCGGACGGCAGCCGCCAGGCGATTCCCGTCAATGCGGAAGTACGGCGGCGCTCGGCGTACGACGATCACCTGCGTCCGCACTCGCAGCGCATCCGCGCATTGATCGCGCGCTACGGGCCGGCGTCGAGGTTGAGCTCGAGCTCGACCGAGTACGGCTCGTCGGATTGAACGGCGTCGAACGGCGCGCACTGCAGGCTGCCCAGCCGACCGGCGAGATACTCGTCCAACGCGGGATTCCCCGAGCCGGAGAGGATCGATGCGCGGGTGATCCTGCCTGACGGGAGCACGTCGATTTCCAGGAGGACGGACCCTTTGACGCGCGAGCGGTCGCGGATCAGCTCGACCGGAATCTTGAGGCCGAGACAGGACCGGAACGCGTCCTCGTCGAGCCAGACCTTGTCGTCGGCGGGCGGCGCGCTTGCGCAACCTGCGACGACCAAGGCGACGAACGACAGGAAAAGCGGCAGCGCGGCGCGCACGCTTTTGCGCCGTGGCTAGTCGAGCCTCGCGCCGCGCTCGACCAGGTAGCGCCTGACGTCGTCGAACCGGACCGCGCCGCGGCCTTGCCGATCGATCTCGTCGAAGTGCCGGGCAACGAATCCGAGGCCCGCGGCATCCGCCTGCTGGCGCGTCACCGAGCCGGTGCGACCGACGTCGGCGTCGTCGAACGCGCGCCTCAACTTGCGCTCGACTTCCGCGCGCAGCGCGGCGCCCTCCGTCGGCGCCGCCTGCGAGCGCTTGCGCGCTTCGGGCGGGACCCAGGGGTCGCGCATCGGCTGCTCCGCGCGCGCGGCGATCGGCTCCGCCGCGACGGCGGCGGGCGGCGCGAGCATGGTCGACACGACGACGATCGATGCGACGATGACGCGCCGGGCCGTCGTCAATGGAGTTCGCCGATTCATGGGTCGGTTTGTCTCTCGCAGGTCTAGGGCGACAGCGCGGCGCGCTGATAGAACCGGACGAGATCGGCCTTTTCCAGCGCGCGCGACGCGTCGTCGAGATACGTCATGTGTCCGCCGCGGTAGAACGTCGACTGGACGTTCGGCACGTTGCCCAGGCGGGCCAGATCGCGCTCGGTCTGAAAGAACGGCGTCGCGAGGTCGTGGTACCCGTTGAGCGCCAGCACCTGGAGGCTGCGGATTCTGCGCGAGCGCCGCGGCCAGATCGGGAACGACGTCGGGCAGCGCGTGCGCATCGTGCGAGAAGTTCCACGTCGCGATCGCGTTGCTCAGCGTGATGTAGGTCGACGGATTCGTGTATTGGAGATCGTTCGCGAGGTACGTGCCGATCGCCATGGCGAACGACGCCGTGATGAACGTGCTGGACGGGTCGCCCTGGCTCGCGAGCGGGCTGCCGACGGGGGCCGATACCCGGGCGTCGTAGCGGCCGATCAGCAGGCCGGGAGCAGATTGGCCTGATAGAAGTCCGGGTCCAGGTTGAAATGCGTCTGCCATTTCGCCGCCGACATCCCGGTCGCGTTCGCAAGCTGGTTGACCAGCGCCGGGCTTGCCACGATGCCCCCGTGCAGGAACTGCGCGACGGCAGGATCGTAGGTCGCTTGTCGTGAAAGTTCGCATCTGGTCGACGAAGGCCGGCAATTCGGGGTCCGCAGGGTTCGGCAGGTCGAGGTTGTAGTACGCGCCGATTGCCGCGTACGACGGAACGAACCCTGCGCAGCTCACGCGCGACGTCGCAGAACGCGTTGTAGTCGAGCACCGACGATTGCAGGATGACGCCGCTCACGCGCACGCCCGCCGAGCTCGAGCATGAAGGCGAGAACGGCGCTGCGCGTCGTGCCGTACGACTCCCCGAAGAGAAAGAGCGGCGAGCTCTCGCGATGGTTGGCCGCGAGATAGCCGACGACGAAGTCGCGGAAGACGCCTGCGTCGGCATCGACGCCGAAGAAGGTCTGGTTGATGTTGGGCGCGATCGCCTCGGAGAGACCGGTGCCGACGGCGTCGACGAACACGAGGTCGGTGACGTCGAGCAGCGTCTCGGCGTTGTCGACCAGCGGAAAGGGTGTCGCCGCCGTGGTCGACGGGTCGCCGGTCGCCAGGCGCTTCGGGCCGAACGAGCCGAGGTGCAGCCATATCGTCGCCGATCCCGGCCCGCCGTTGTAGAAGAACGTGACGGGCCGCGTTGCCGGATCCCGGTTCGGCAGCGTGTAAGCGACATAGAAGAACGAGGCTTCCGCGGCGCCGCTCGCCGGATTGCGCGCCGTCAGGTGACCCGCGGTCGCCGTGTAGGCGAGCGCGGCGCCGTTGACGACGATCTGGTGCTGGGTGACGGCGGCGAGCTCGTTCGCCTGGCCGAGCGACGCCGATGCCGCCGTCGAGTACGCCGTCGAATCGAAATACGCCGGCTGCTGGGGCGGGGTAGGCTCGACCGGGATGCTGCCCTGGCCGCCGCCCTTGCTGCCGCCGCCGCCGCAGCCGTCCAGCGCCAGCGCGAACATCGATGCGCAGGCGATCAGCGCGAACCGTTTCAGGCGTCCCATGAAAATCGATTGTCGCACGGTGGCGCGGCCCGACAAACAGCTGCGGCACGGTCACGAGGTCATCGAAGGCGCCCTCTCGCGCGTTACATCGCTATCTCGTCGGGAGAGGCTCAGTAGATGAAAAATTTACTTGTCTGTTGGCGGGCAGCCCTTGCGGCCGCTCCGGTATTCGGAGCCGATGTCAGACGATGTCGGTGACCGTGGGCGACCCGCGCTATTACGGGCGGATCGACGATTGTCGGTATCGCAGCCGCAATTGCTCTACCCCGAGCCCGTCGTCATCCAGCCGGTCCGCCCGCCAGCGTCGTCGTCCAGCCGATCTACGTCCGCGTTCCGCCCGGGACATGCGAAGGACTGGAAGAAGCAGTGCAAGAAATACAAGCTGTGCGGCCAGCCCGTCTACTTCGGTCCAGGACACGTGGTACACGCAGGTCTACGTGCCCGATATCACGCGAAGAAGGGCAAGGGCGACAAGGCGAAGCCTGCCCAGAGGGCAAGAAGGAGAAGAAGGAGTAGTCCGATCAAGCCGAGCTCCCGCCCAGTTCGCCGACGCTCACTCTGGGCGCGGCCGTCGCGCGGCGGCCGAGCCGGCGTTCGCCGACGATCCACTGAATCAATCCGGTGACGGCGAGCATCAGCACGATCAGCACCGAGCAATACGCGATCGCCACGCCGTAGTCGCCGTTGACCACGCGGTTGATGATGTACGTGGTCGCCCATTCGTATTGCGCCGACACGAGGAAGATGACCGCGGAGAGCGACGTCACGGCCCGCACGAAGCTGTAGACGAGCGCTGCGACGACGGCGGGCTTGAGCAGCGGCAGCACGATCCGCGAGAGCGTGGTGAACCCGCGCGCGCCGAGCGTGGCGGAGGCCTCGTCGAGGCTGCGGTCGATCTGGCTCATCGCCGCGATTCCCGCGCGCACGCCGACCGGCATGTTGCGGAACACGTTGCACGCGACGAGGATCAGCGCGGTGCCGGTGATCTCGATCGGCGGCACGTTGAACGCGAGGATGTACGAGACGCCGATCACCGTGCCGGGAATCGCGAACGAGAGCATCGTGCCGAACTCGAACGCGTCCTGTCCGGCGAAGCGGTGGCGCGTGAGCAGGTACGCGACCAGGATGCCGATGCCGGCGGTGATCGGCGCCGCGACGGCCGAAAGCGTGATCGTCGTCCAGAACGAGCTCCACGCCGCGCCCGCCCACAGGATGCCGTGCGCGGTCCATTCGATGCCGAACGCCTTGACGTAGTGGCGCAGCGTGAACGAGTAGTCGCGTCCCCACGTCTCGGCGAAACCGCCGACGAGCGCCATCGCGTAGATGACGACGGTGAGGGCGAGCCACGGCACCGCGACGCCGTAGCAGAGGCGGCGGACCGTATCGGGCAGCGGCATCGGGAGCCCGCCGTCGCCCTTGCCGGTGAGCGCCGTGTAGACGCGGCCGCCGAGGAGCCTGCGCTGCGCGACGAATGCCGCGAGCGCCATCAGCAGCAGTATGAGGCCGAGCGTTGCCGCGCGGCCCTGGTCGAGCTGCGCGCCGACGACGGAGTAGAAGATCTCGGTCGACAGCACCGAAAAGTTGCCGCCGAGAAGGATCGGGTTGCCGAAGTCGGCGATCGACTCGATGAACGAGATCAGGAACGCGTTGGCGAGGCCGGGGCGCATCAGCGGGAGCGAGACGTCGGCGAAAACGCGCCAGCGGTCGGCGCGCAGCGTTTGCGCGGCTTCCTCGAGACTCGGCGACACGCCTTCGACCACGCCGATCAGCACGAGAAAGGCGATCGGCGTGAACGCGAAGACCTGTGCGAGCAGCACGCCGGGAAGCCCGTAGATCCAGCGCCCGGGCTGCCATCCGAACAGCGACTCGAGGATGTGATTGACGAGCCCGGAGCGGCCGAAGATCAGGATCAAGCCCGAGCCCGATCACGAACGGCGGCGTGATGATCGGCAGGATCGTCAGCACGCGCAGCGCCTTGACGCGGGCGAACCGCGTGCGCGTCGCGATCAGCGCGAACGCGAGACCGAGCGTCGTGCAGCCCGCCGCGCAAAGCAGCGCAAGAAGCACGGTGTTCCACACGTCGCCGCAGCGACCGCGCCCGGCGATGCAGCCGATTCCCCAGAGCTTCTCGGCAAACAGGCGGGTCGGAAGCGCGAGGAGCGCGAACGCTCCGTCGCGATCCTGCGCCGCGGAGAGCGAGGATGCGCGCGACCGGATAGAGCGTGAAGAGGGCGACGAGCAGCGTGACCCCGACCACGCTCGCCGCGACGAAGCCGTCGCCCCTGAAGCCGCCGCGGCCGGCGAGCCCGAGCGCGAAGAGCATCGCGAACGATGCGATCGCGAGCGCGGCACCGAGCCCGAATCCCTGCTGACCCGAGCGCAGCGCCGGCAACACGGACGCGATCCACTCGAACGCCCAACCCGACGGACCGATCGCGAATCCCTGCGCGAACGTATAGGCGAGGCCGCGTGCCCCGACGACGGCAAGGCCAAGCGCCGCGGTGTCGCGACGCTCGCGGTTCGACGTACCGCGTGGCGATCGCGAGCAGCGCCGCGATGGGCCACAACCAGTCGCGGCCATACGACCATGCGTGCAGCCACGCCGGCGCGTTTTCCTCGGTGAACCCGTCCAGGATCAGCCACGACGGCAACCCGACCGAATGCGGGCGCCGCATACCACGGGACGAGCGCAAATCCGACGACTCCGACGGCGACCCAGAAAAGGCGCGCGCGGCGCGTGTCGCGCGAAGCGCGGCCGGCGTCGCGAGGATCATCTCACCGCCGCGTTGACGTCCTTCTCCCAGCGCTCGAGCAAGCGCTTGCGCGTCTCGCTCGACCCGTACTTCGCGAAATCGTAGCGGATGACCTTGACCTCGGCGAGGTTCGGCACCATCGGCGGCAGCGCGACGTTGCGGTTCGTCGGGATCGCGTACTCCTTGACGTCGAGGCCGATCTTCTGCGCGTCGGCCGTGAGCGCCCAGTCGACGAACTTCTTCGCGTTGTCGAGGTTGCGCGCGCCCTTGATGATCGCCATCGAGCCGACCTCGTAGCCGACGCCCTCGCACGGCAGCACCGGCTTCACCGGATAGCCGGCGACGATCTCGTTGATCACCCCGTGGAGGACCGTGCTCCCGACGTACACCTCGCCCTGCTTGACCGCCGTCATGGGCCCGATCCCGGAGCGCGCGTAGGAGGTCACGTTCGCGTTCAACGCCTTCATGTAACGGAACGCCTCGTCTTCGCCGAACACCTGCACGAGCGAGGCGAGCATCAGGTATGCGGTGCCCGACGAGTTGGGGTTCGCGAGCATCACTTCACCCTTGTACGCGGGCTCGAGGAGATCCTTCCAGCAGCGGGGCGCCGGCAGCTTGCGCTTTTGCTGGAGCTCGGTGTTGTAGCCGAGCGCGAGAATGCCGCCGTAGACGCCGGTCACGCGATTCTGCGACACGTCGGAAACGTGTCGCGCCCACTCGTGAAGCTGCGCGAGATTGGGCGATCGGTACGTCTCGAGCAGTCCTTCTTCCGCGGCCTGGAGATAGGAATCGGCGGGGCCGGCCCACCAGACGTCGCCTTTCGGATTCGCCTTCTCGGCCTTCACCTGCGCGAGCATTTCGCCGGTCGCTTTCTGCACGACGGCGACCTTCACGCCCGCGCCTTCTCGAACCCGACCGCCATCCCTGGCACCAGGCGGTGTTCGGCGAGCTGCAGTACAGGTTGAGCTGCGCGGCGACCGGCAACGCCGACGAGAAGCGCGGCCGCGCCGCCGAGGACGCGAGCCACGCCGCTCGATCAACGCGGCTCCGGCCGGAATCGCCGTGCGCGCGCCGGGCGCGGGACGAGCGGGACGCGCGATCACTGGCGCGGCGGCGCCGAACTCTCTGCTCCACCGATCGACCAGCCGCATTCGCGCAGCCGATTTTTCGAATCGGGCGGCGTCGTAGCTGATGAACTTGATCTCGCCGAACTTCGGCGCGAGCGGCGAGAGCGGCAACGGCGGTGTTCGCCGGATACACGTACTGCCTCGTCTTGGCGGCAAGCGCCTGCGCCTTCGCGCCGAGCGCCCAGTCGACGAACTTCTTCGCGTTGTCGAGGTTACTCGCGCCTTTCACGATCGAAAGCGCGCCGACCTCGTAGATCGTTCCTTCGCACGGCGCGACGCACCTTGACCGGCGCGCCGCTCTCCGCTTCGGCGACGACGTCACCGACGAAGCCGATGCCGGCGATCGCGCTGCCGACCGGAGGCGGCGCTTTCGCAAGGCTTGCGTCGACGGCGGCCGCCTTGCCGCGGCCCTTGCCGCCACGTTGCCGGTAGCTCGGGTGCTACCTTGGCCGCCACCTTGGCCGCGACCCTTGGCGGGCCGACACCGGGACGCCCTTCGGAACGGGCGGACCGTCGCATCCGCGCCTGCCAGCGTCCCTTCTTGGCGGGCGGCGGGGGCGGTGCCTTGTACATCGCCTTCAGATACTTGAACGCCTCGTCTTCACCGAAGAGCTGCGCCATCGCGGCGATTGCGAAGTAGGTGGACCCCGATGCGCGGGATCCGCGATGTGGACCTCGCCCGCGTATCCCGGCTTGACCAGATCTTTCCAGCAAGCGGGTGGCGCAAGCTTCTTCTGCGTGGCGAGCGCGGAGTTGTACCCGATGCCGAGCACACGTGCATAGACACCGACGCTCGTCGATTTCGATTGCTCGGCGACCTTTTGCGCCCACGGCTGCAGCTGCGCAACCATCGGCGATGCGTATTCGTCGACGAGACCGAACTTCACCGCCCGCAGATGCGCTTCCGGCGATCCGCCGAACCAGACGTCGGCTCTGCGGTTTGCCCTTCTGCTCGGCTAGCATCGCGAGCGCCGCGCCGGCCGCCGGTGGGTACGAGCGTGACCTTGACGCCGGTTTCCTTTCCGAACTCGTCGGCGAGGGCCTTGCACCAATCCGCGCCGAAGCCGAACAAAGCAGGTTGAGCTGGCCATGAGCCACCGCCGGCAGGCCACCGAGACCGGCCGCGACGGCGAGGATGACGAGGTATCGAGTCGAGAGCACGTGGCGCCTCCTTGGCTGCGGCGAATGAGCGACGCTGTAATATTCGATGATGCCATGAAGCGGCGTCGAAGGGCGCAGCCGCGCTTGACCGAAAGGCAGACGAGTGCAGCCACCGGTGCGGTTCGGCATCGACTTGGGAGGAACGAAGACGGAGATCGTCGCGCTTGCGCCCGACGGCCGGGAACTCCTGCGCCGGCGCATTGTCACGCCGCGCGACGACTATCGGGCGACGCTCGACGCGCTGACGCGCCTGGTCACCGAAGCCGAGCGCGAGCTCGGCGTCGGCGCCAGCGTCGGGCTGGGGACGCCCGGTTCGATCTCGCGCGCGACCGGGCTTCTGCGCGGGTCGAATTCGGTGTGTCTCAACGGCCAGCCGATCAAGCGCGATCTCGAGCGCTTGCTCGAACGCGAGATTCGCATCACCAATGACGCGAACTGCTTCGCGCTTTCGGAGGCGACCGACGGCGCGGGCCGCGATGCGAGGGTGGTTTTCGGCGCGATTCTCGGCACGGGTGTCGGCGCGGGCATCGTCGTCGACGGCCGCGTGCTCGACGGCCCCAACGCGATCGCCGGCGAGTGGGGACACAATCCGCTGCCGTGGCCCAGGGACGACGAGCGACCGGGCGCCGCGTGTTTTTGCGGACGCAACGGATGCATCGAAACGTGGCTCGCCGGACCGGGTATCGCGCGCGATCACGAGCACGCGACGGGCGAGCACGTGCCGGCGCAGGAGATCGTTGCCCGCGCGGCGCGCGGCGACCCGGCGTGCGGCGCGACGCTCGAACGCTACGAGGAGCGCCTCGCGCGCGCGCTCGCGCACGTGATCAATCTGCTCGATCCGGATGCCATCGTCCTCGGCGGAGGGCTGTCGAACATCGAGCGGCTCTACAGGAACGTTCCCCGGCACTGGGGATCCTGGGTGTTTTCCGACCGTGTCGACACGCAGCTGTTGCGCAATGTCCACGGCGATTCGAGCGGCGTTCGCGGCGCCGCGTGGCTATGGGGGAGGGGAGAAAAATGCATACCGTTGCACTCGTCGAAGCACTGAAGCGCGCGCTCAAGAGCCGCGGAATCACCTACGCCGCGCTGGCTGCGAAGCTCGGCCTGAGCGAGGCGAGCGTCAAGCGGATGTTCTCGCGGCGCGATTTCACGCTGCAGCGGATGGACGACGTCTGTACGGTCGCCGGCGTCGACTTCGGCGAGATCGTCCAGGACGTGAGCGCCGCCGACGCCGGGACGGCGCACCTCAGCGTGCAGCAGGAAGAGGAGATCGTCTCGGACCCGAGGCTGATGCTCGTCGCGCTGTGCGCGGTCGGCAACTGGACGTTCGAGCAGATCGTGGACACGTACGACATTCCGCGCATGGAATGCGTCCGCTACCTCACGCGCCTCGACCGGCAGCGGATCATCGAGTTGCAGCCCGACAACCGGATCCGCCCGTTGATCGGTCGCGCGTTGTCGTGGCTTCCCGACGGGCCGATCCAGCGCTATTTCCGTTCGCAGGTCGAGGCGGAATACCTGTCGAGCAAGTTCGATCGCCCCGGCGAGCTCTTCCTGTTCATCAACGGAATGCTGTCGCGCTCGAGCCTGGCGGAATTGATTGCGCGGATGCGGCGCGTGGCCAGCGATTTCTCCGAGCTCCACACGGCCGACCGCTCGCTGCCGCTTTCGGAGCGTCATGGAACGAGCATCCTGATGGCGGCGCGGCCCTGGGAGCCGCGCACATTCCGGGCGCTTCGCCGTCGGGGGCGCAAGCCGGTCCCGGCGGGCCGGCTGCTCCATCCGGGTATCGCTGCAAGCCCCCGGCGGTAGCGTCCGGCGCGACTATCGCCGCGGCGCTTTACGGGCCGCCGATCCTGCCCGATCGTCGTTGCGCGGGCACGTGCCCGCTCCAGAAAGGGAGTCACCATGAACGCCAACGCCAAGCGACTCGCTGTGGCGCTCGCTGTTCCCACGACCCTGCTGTCGGGCTGCTACGTCATTCCCCTCGCGCCGGACGGCACGCCGATCTATCCGCTGCCGTACGCTCCGCCGCCGCAAGCCGGCGTTTCGTACGCTCCGCCGCCGCAAGCCGGCTACGCGCCGCGGTCCGTCTCCTACGGCGGCCCGGCGCCCGCGGTCCTGCAGGCGCGACTCTATCCGGCCAACGATCTCGCGACGCAAACGGGGATCATCACGGGAACCGTCACCAACATGATGACCGGCAAGGGCCGGTTCCAGATGGACTACAGGGGCGAGCTCCTGAGCGGCGAGGCGACGCGCGTGTCGGGCGACGAGCGGCGGGGCGTGGCGAGCGCGTACGGCGCGCAGGGAACGTACATGAGCTGCGAGTACCGGATGAACACGCCGTACCAGGGGGCCGGCACCTGCACGCTGTCGACGGGCGCGCAATACCAGGTGCATCTCGGCAGCTGACGCGCCACTTGAACACCGGCCGCGCAAGTGCGAAAGTAATGCGCGGCCGTCCGTAGGCGGCCCACCGTTCGAGGAGGCTCGCCGGAGCAACGCGTTTCCGGCCGATGTCGCAATGAGCTGGTCGAGATTGACGCCGCGATCGATGGTGCTCGTGTATTTCACGTGCTTCGCGCTCGCTTGGCTCGCGCTGGCGGCAAACCTCGCTGCGCCCCCGCCCCGGAGATCGCGCACGGCTGGCTGCGGTCGGATCGCTCCGCGGGCAATCCTGTCGGTCTGCTTTTCACGCTTGCGGCGCACGCCGCGCTGATCGCGGCGCTCGCGTGGCGGGCGCAGCGCTGGCTCTTCGCGCACGGACCGTTCGCCGTCGTGGCGAGCGGGCTGCCGCTCGTCGTGCTGATCGCGCACCTCTGGTTCGTCCCGGCGTTTTTCTACCTGATCGCCGTGCTGCACGTGTGGCTTGCGTGCCGCCACGAATCGATCGGCAAGCTGCAGGCGACGCACGCGCCCTCGGTCGAGAACGGCCAGTCCTGAAGGAAGCTGACGGAGCGCAGAGGGTCTCTCGCCCCGGCTACATGCCCGGGTAGTTGGGACCGCCGCCGCCTTCCGGCGTGACCCAATGGATGTTCTGCAGCGGATCCTTGATGTCGCAGGTCTTGCAGTGGACGCAGTTCGCCGCATTGATCTGCAATCGCTTCGACGGCCCGCCCGGCGAACCCGTTGAGGCGCCGGCCTCGGCGTCGACGAACTCGTAGACGCCCGCAGGGCAATAGCGCGCCTCGGGACCATCGTAGCGCGCGAGATTGATCGTCACCGGCACCGTCGGATCGCGCAACTGCAGGTGCACCGGCTGGTCCTCCTCGTGGCTCGTGTTCGACACGAACACCGAGGAGAGCTTGTCGAACGTCAGCACGCCGTCGTACTTGGGATAGTCGATCTTCGGCATCTCGGCCGCAGGCCGCAGCGACGCGTTGTCGGGCTTGTCGTGGCGAAGCGTCCAGGGCACGAGCGCGCCGAGACCGAGCTCGTTCAGCCACATGTGGATGCCGCCGTGGACCGTGCCCGCCCACATTCCCCAGCCGAGCCCCGGCTTCACGTTCCGCACCTTGTAGAGGTCCTCGTAGACCCAGGATTGGCGAAACGCTTCGGCGTACGCGACGAGCTCGTCGTGCTCGCGGCCTGCGCTCACCGCGGCGAACGCCGCCTCGGCGCAGAGCATTCCCGTCTTCATCGCGTTGTGCGAGCCCTTGATCCGCGGCAGGTTGACGAAGCCCGCCGCGCAGCCGATCAGCGCGCCGCCCGGAAACGCGAGCTTCGGCACCGACTGCAGGCCGCCCTCGTTGATCGCGCGCGCGCCGTACGAGACGCGCTTGCCGCCCTCGAAGGTGCCGCGGATCGCCGGATGCGTCTTGAACCGCTGGAACTCGTCGTACGGCGACAGGTGCGGGTTCTCGTAGTTGAGATGGACGACGAAGCCCACGGACACGAGCCCTTCGCCGTAGTGATAGACGAACGATCCGCCGCCGGTCCTGGCATCGAGCGGCCAGCCCTGACTGTGCAGCACGAGCCCTTTGCGATGCTTGTCCGGCGCGACCTGCCACAGCTCCTTGATGCCGATCCCGTACTTCTGCGGATCGACGCCGTCGCGCAGGTTGAACTTCTGCATGAGCTCCTGCGAGAGCGACCCGCGGCAGCCTTCGGCGAACAGCGTGTACTTGGCGACGAGCTCCATCCCGGGCTGATATTCGCTCTTGTGCGAGCCGTCGCGCGCAACGCCCATGTCGCCGGTCGCGACGCCGCGCACGGCACCCCCGTCGTCGAAGAGAATCTCGGCGGCGGCGAAGCCCGGATAGATCTCGACGCCGAGCCCCTCCGCCTGCTGCGCGAGCCACCGGCAGACGTTGCCGAGGCTCACGATGTACATCCCGTGGTTGCTCATGAGCCGCGGCAGCGCCCACTCGGGAATCCGGTACGCCTTCTCGCGCGTGAGGATCAGGAAGCGGTCCTCGGTGACCGGCGTCTCGATCGGCGCGCCTTGCGCTTTCCAATCCGGCAGGAGCTCGTTCAACGCGCGCGGATCGACGATCGCGCCGGAAAGGATGTGCGCGCCCGGCTCCGAGCCTTTCTCGATCACGCAGACGGAGACTTCGTTGCCTGCGCTCGCCGCGAGCTGCTTGAGGCGAATCGCCGCGGCGAGCCCCGCCGGGCCCGCTCCGACGATCACAACGTCGAATTCCATGGCTTCGCGTTGCACGCTGGCTACCCCTTCGGTGGACGATGCGCGCGGGCATCGCGCGGAAGGTGGAATTGTATAATGCGCTCTCGATGACGCATAAGCCGAGGATCCTCGTGCACACCTCGCGCCAGCCGATTCGCTGGGCTGACATGGACATGCTCGGCCACGTCAACAACACCGTCTTCTTCCGCTATTGCGAGCAGGCGCGGATCGAATGGACGTACGGGCTGCACGAGGGCGGCGACGCGTACGGGGAGACGGGTCCGGTGATCGTCAACGCGAGCTGCACGTTCCTGCTGCCGCTCGTCTATCCCGGCGAAATCGAAGTGCGCATGTATCTGGCCGACCCGGGGCGCACGAGCGTCGGCAGCTACTACGAAATCCTCAAGGACGGCACGAAGCACGCCGACGGCGCCGCCAAGCTGGTCTGGATCGACATTGCGACCGGCCGCAGCGTGCCGCTTCCGGATCGCGTCACCGCGCCGTTGCGCGCGCTGGAATCGGCCGGCGGCCGCGCCGGGCACGGCGGATGAGCGAGCGCGCCGCCACGACGCGCGTGAGCCGAGGATGCGACGATGACGACGAGCGCAATGTTGTGGAAGCCCTCGCGCGAACGCGTGGCGCGGGCGAACATCACCGAATTCGCGAAGAGGCACGCGACTGCCGCCGGCGCGACGCCGCCCGACTACGAGGCGCTGTGGCGCTGGTCGAACGGCGAGCGCGAGGCGTTCTGGCGGGCCGTCTGGGATTACACCGGCGTCATCGGCGAGCGCGGCGAGCGCACGCTCGTGAATCCGGCGAAGATGCCCGGGGCGAAGTGGTTTCCCGACGCGCGGCTCAACTTCGCCGAGAACCTCCTCGCGCGCCGCGCATCCGACGACGCAGGCGATGCGCTCGTCTTTCGCGGCGAAGACAAGCTCGCGAGCCGCGTGTCGCACGCCGAGCTCGTCGCGACCGCATCGCGGATCGCCGCGGCGTTGAAGGCGCTGGGCGTGCGCGCCGGCGACCGGGTCGCCGCGTACGTCCCGAACATGCCGGAGACGATCATCGCGATGCTCGGCGCGACGAGCCAGGGCGCCGTCTGGTCGTCGTGCTCGCCCGACTTCGGCGTGCAGGGCGTGCTCGACCGCTTCGGCCAGATCGAGCCGCGCGTGCTCTTCACGGTGGACGGCTACTGGTACAACGGCAAGGCGCTTCCGATCGTCGACAAGGTCGCCGCGATCGCGGCGAAGCTGCCCTCCGTCGAGCGCGTCGTCGTCATTCCCTACCTCGAAGCGAGCGGGCAGGGCGCGCAGAGCCTCGCCGCCGTGCGCAATGCGACGTCGTGGAAGGATTTCATCGGCGGTTTCGACGCCGCGCCGATCGACTACGTGCGGCTGCCGTTCGACCATCCGCTCTACATCCTGTATTCGTCGGGGACGACCGGCGTTCCGAAGTGCATCGTCCACGGCGCCGGAGGAACGCTGCTCCAGCACCTGAAGGAGCACGTGCTGCACGGCGATCTCAGGCAGGGCGACCGGCTGTTCTACTTCACGACCTGCGGCTGGATGATGTGGAACTGGCTCGCCTCGGCGCTCGGCGCGGGCGCGACGCTGCTCCTCTACGACGGCTCGCCGTTCATCGACCGCGGCAAGGTCCTCTGGGATTTCGCCGATGCCGAGCGCAACACGCACTTCGGGACGTCGGCGAAATACATCGATCACGCGAAGAAGATCGGCGTCGTGCCGCGCAAGGACTACGCGCTCACGCACTTGCGGACGCTGTTCTCGACGGGGAGCCCGCTCGCGCCCGAGAGCTTCGACTACGTCTACCAGTGCGTGAAGGACGACCTGTGCCTGTCGTCGATCGCGGGCGGCACCGACATCGTGTCGTGCTTCGCGCTGGGCTGCCCGACGCTGCCGGTGTGGCGCGGCGAGCTGCAGTGCCGCGGGCTCGGGATGGCCGTCGACGTCTTCGACGACGACGGCCGGCCCATCCCGCCGGGCACGCACCAGCGCGGCGAGCTCGTCTGCACGGCGCCGTTTCCGTCGATGCCGATCGGCTTCTGGAACGATCCGGACGAAGCAAAATACCGCGCCGCCTACTTCGAGCGCTTCCCCGGCGTGTGGTGCCACGGCGACTACGTCGAGCTGACCGAGCACGGCGGCCTGATCTTCCACGGCCGCTCGGACGCGACGCTCAATCCGGGCGGCGTGCGCATCGGCACCGCGGAGATCTATCGGCAGGTCGAGCAGCTGCCCGAGGTGATGGAGAGCCTCGTGATCGGCCAGGATTGGCCCCCCGGCGAGGTCGGCGACGTGCGCGTGGTCCTGTTCGTGCGCCTCGCCGACGGCGTCGTGCTCGACGAGGCGCTCACCGAGCGGATCCGCAAGCACATCCGCACCAACACGACGCCGCGGCACGTTCCGGCGAAGATCGTGCAGGTCACCGACATTCCGCGGACCAAGAGCAACAAGATCGTCGAGCTCGCGGTCCGCAACGTCGTCCACGGTCTGCCGGTGAAGAATCTCGAGGCGCTGGCGAACCCCGAAGCGCTCGAGCAGTTTCGCGATCGCGAAGAGTTGAAGACGTGAGCGCGGCGCTGTCGATCGCGGCGGCGAGCGGCAAGCGATGCTGATCGACGCGCAGCGATCGCAGCTCCTGGTCGTCGATCTGCAGGAGCGGCTTGCTGCCGGCGATTCACGACCACGAGCGCGTGGTCGCCAACGTCGTCTGGATGGTCCGTGTCGCGCAGAGAATCGGGGTTCCGGTCGCCGCGGTCGAGCAGTACGCGAAGGGGCTCGGCGGGACGGCGAAGGCGGTCCGCGACCTGGTGCCCGATCGCTGCATCGCGGCCAAGACGCGCTTCTCGTGCGTCGCCGCCGATTGCCTCGGCGCGCTGCCGGGCTCCGAGCGCGCGCAGGTCGTGCTGATCGGCATCGAGGCGCACGTGTGCCTGCTGCAGACCGCGCTCGAGCTGATCGAGGAAGGCAAGGAAGTCTTCGTCGTCGCGGATGCCGTCGGCTCCCGGCGCGAGCAGGACCGCGACCTCGCGCTCGCGCGGATGCGGCAGGAAGGTGCGCGGATCGTCTCGCGCGAGATGGTCGCGTTCGAGTGGCTGGGCGAAGCGGCGACGCCGCTCTTCCGCGAAATCCACCGGGAATTCCTGCGCGGATGAACCTGATCGCGATCCTCTCGGCGCTCGGGCTCGAGCAGTGGCGAGCGTTCCGCTGGCGCGCGAGCGTCGAGCGCGCGTTCGTTCAGTACGTGCGCGCCGTCGAGCGGCGGTTGAACGGCGGAACCGCGCAACAGGGAATGATCGCGACGGTGATCGCGCTCGCGCCGCCGGTGGTGCTCGCGGCGGCGGTCTTCTTCGCGCTCACCGCGCTGCACCCGCTGCTCGGGCTCGCATGGAATGTCGCCGCGCTTTACTTTCTGATGGGGTTTCGCCGTTTCAGCCACGCGTTCACCGACGTGCGCGACGCGCTCGCCGACGGCAACCTCGGCGCGGCGCGGCGCGCGCTCGCCGCATGGCGAGGGGTCGAAGCGAGCGAGCTCACGAGCGCGGACATCGCGAAGCTCGCCATCGAGCGCGGCCTCGTCGACTCGTACCGGCAGGTGTTCGCGACGCTCTTCTGGTTCACGGTCCTCCCCGGCCCCACCGGCGCGGTGCTCTACCGCGCGGCGGCGCTGCTTGCGGCAGAGTGGCGGGACCCGCCCGGCGGCGACACGACGCCGATCGCCCAGGCGCGCGAGGTCTTCGGCCGGCCGGCGAGGGCGCTTCTCTTCCTGCTCGACTGGATCCCGGTGCGGCTCACCGCGCTGTCCTTCGCCATCGTCGGCGATTTCGAGGACGCCGCCTTCTGTTGGCGAACGCAGGCGAAGGAGTGGGCGGCGCAGGAGGGCGGCGAGCACGCCGGCATCGTGCTCGCCAGCGGCGCGGGCGCGCTTGGCGTCAGGCTCGGCGGCCCGTTGCCCGTGGCGGGCGACAAGCCCGACGTGCGCCCCGAGATCGGGCTTGGCGAGGAGCCCGACGCGGAGCTTCTGCCGAGCGCGGTAGGCCTCGTCTGGCGCGCGCTCGTGCTGTGGCTGCTGCTGATACTGCTGCTGACGCTCGCCAACTGGGCGCCATAACAACGACTGCTGCGCCGCGGCAAAGGATGGCGACTCCTGCTGACGCTCGCCAACTGGGCGCCATAGGGTTGATGCCGCGTCGCGGCGAAGGGTCCGACCGCTTCGCTTGACACGCGTTTGCTGCCGTGTTGCAGAGTCTGCTGCTTACGGAGGTGGCGATATGAATCGTTCGATGTTCGGCGTTGGTTCGGCAGCGATTCCGCCACGTAGCGGGATTTCTGGGCCTTCTCGCCATTGCGGCGATCCCGTGCGGCCATGCCGCTGCCCAAGGCACGCCGCCCAGCGCGTGCGACCCGCCGCCGGCGCGGGCCGTCTCGGTCCAGGGCACCGTCGAGTGGAGACGGACCGCCGACGCGCAGTGGCAAGCGGTCAAGCTGAACGACACGTTCTGCCCGGGCGACTCGATCCGCGTCCAGGCGAACAGCCGTGCCGACGTCATGATGCTCAACCAGTCGGTGATGCGGCTCAACGCCAACTCGACGATCACCGTGCAGGCGCCGAAGGAACAGTCGACGGGCGTCGTCGATCTCCTTCGCGGCGCGACGAACATCCTGAGCCGCGGCCCCCGCAGCCTCGAAGTCAACACGCCGTTCACGGTTGCCGGCGTCCGCGGCACCGAGTTCTACCTGAACGTCGACGACAACGAGACGCTGGTGATCGTCTTCGAAGGCACGGTGCTCGCCGCAGAACCCGTCCGGCAGCCTGTCGCTCACCGACGGCCAAGCGGCGGCGGCGCAGTCGGGCAAGGCCCCGGTTCTGCGCACCGTCGTGCGGCCTCGGGACGCCGTCGTGTGGGCGCTCTATTACCCGCCGGTCGTCTACTTCCGCGCGGACGAGTTTCCCGCCGGCTCCGGTTGGCAGGGGATGGTCAGGAGCTCGACCGAGGCCTATGCAAGGGGCGACCTCGCGCGGGCGCTGCAGGCTGTCGAAAATGCGCCCGCGGATGTGCGCGAGCCGCGCTTTTTCACCTATCGCGCGCATCTCTACCTCGCCGTCGGCCGCGTCGACGCGGCCCGCGCCGACATCGACCGCGCGATTGCGCTCTCGGCAAACGATCCCGGCGCGCTGAGCCTGCAGGCGATCATCGCGATCGTCCAGAACGAAAAGGACCGCGCGTTGCGACATCGCCGCAGAAGAACGTTGCCGCCAATCCGAATTCCGCGACCGCGTGGATCGCGCTGTCGTACGCGCAGCAGGCGCGGTTCGATTTGCCGGGCGCCCGGGCGAGCGTCGAGAAGGCCGTCGCGCTCGATCCGCAGAACGCGCTCGCCTTCGCGCGGCTCGCCGAGCTCAACTCGTCGTTCGGCGACCTCGACACAGACGCTCGCCGCCGCGCAGAAGGCGGCGACGCTCGATCCGAATCTGGCGCGAACGCAGACGGTGCTGGGCTTCGCCTATCTGGTCGCAGGTCAAGACCGCCGAGGCGCGCGCGGCGTTCGAGAAGGCGATCGCGCTGGACCAGGCGGATCCGCTGCCGCAGGCTCGGTCTCGGCCTGTCGAAGATCCGCGACGGCCGTCTCGACGAAGGCGCGCGCGACCTCGAGATCGCGGCGAGCCTCGACCCCAGCAACGCGCTCGTGCGCAGCTATCTCGGCAAGACCTACTACGAGGAGAAGCTCTCGCCGCGCGACGAGCGCGAATACAAGGTCGCGAAGGAGCTCGATCCCGAAGGATCCGACGCCGTTCTTCTACGACGCGATCGCGAAGCAGACGACGAACCGGCCGGTCGAGGCGCTGCAGGACATGGAGACGGCCATCGCGCTCAACGACAATCGCGCCGTCTACCGCTCGGAGCTGCTGCTCGATTCCGACAACGCGTCGCGCAGCGCGAGCCTCGCGCGCGTCTACACCGATCTCGGCTTCCAGCAGCTCGCGCTGGTCGAGGGGTACAAGGCGGTCAACGCCGACCCGACGAACTTCTCCGCGCACCGGTTCCTGTCGGACACCTATTCGGTGCTGCCGCGACACGAGATCGGCCGGGTGAGCGAGCTGCTGCAGTCGCAGCTGCTGCAGCCGATCAACATGACGCCGATACAGCCGCGAGCGGGCGAGAGCAGCCTGTTCCTGATCAGCTCGGGCGGCCCTGGCACGGCGTCGTTCAACGAATTCAATCCGCTGTTCACCAGCGACGGCTATACGCTGCAGCTCAACGGCATGGGCGGGCGAGAACAGCACCTACGGCGGCGACGCCATCATCGCCGGCATCGTCGGCAAGGGTGCGTTCAGCGTCGGCTACTCGGGCTTCAAGACCGACGGCTTCCGGGCCAACGCCGACCAGAAGGACCAGATCTTCACCGCCTTCGGCCAGTACGACTTCACGCCGCAGACGAGCATGCAGGCCGAGTACCGGCACCGGAAGCATCAAGCGGGGAGACACTGCGCTCGCGTTCTTCGAGGACTTCTTCTTTCCCGGACGAGCGCAGCAAGATGGAAACCGACACGGTCCGCGTCGGCTTCCGCCACGCGTTCTCGCCCGAGTCGATCGTCCTGGCTTCGGTCATCTACCAGAACACTAGAGCACGACCAATCGACAACCAGCTGGAGCCGAGCCGCTCGTTTCGATCTGAAATCAGCTCGCCCGCAAAAATCCGTGAGCGGCGAAGCTGCAGTACCTGTATCCGCTCGCCGCAGTTCAACGTCACGACCGGGGTCGGCTACTTCGACGTCGACCGGACATCTGGACACGACGTTCAATCTCATCTTTCCGCCGCCCGACGGCCCCGGTCCGATATCCAGTCTCAGGAACGACGAGCACGGACGTCCGCACACCAACCTCTACGTCTACGGCTACTATCAAGCCCGTCGAGAACCTGAATTTCACGGTGGGGATCAGCGCCGATTACCTGGATGGCGACAGCCCGGCGCTTCAAGGGCAAGGACCAGTACAACCCGAAGTTCGGCGTCGATCTGGAACCCGTTCCCGACGACGACCATCCGGGCCGCCGCATTCAAGGTGCTGAAGCGCACGCTGGTGACCGATCAGACGCTCGAGCCGACGCAGGTCGCGGGATTCAATCAGTTCTACGACGACGTCAACGGGGCGTCGTCGTGGCGCTACGGGGTCGGCCTCGATCAGAAGTTCGGGCGCGACGTGTTCGCGGGCGCCGAGTTCTCGAAGCGCAAGCTCAAGTCGCCGTTCATCGATGCCATCGACCCGGAAAACATCGTTCGTGAGCAGCACGGAGGACATCACGGAGTACCTCGGGCGCGCGTACGCCTTCTGGACTCCGCATCCGTGGTGGGCGTTCAGCGCGCAATACCTCTACGAGCGAATCGAGTCCGATGGGTTGGCCGACCAGCCGCAGGACCTCAAGACGCAGCGGGTACCGCTGGGGGTCAAGTTCTTCCATCCCTCCGGGATTCGGCGCCGGCGTGACCGGGCACCTACGTCAAGCAGGACGGAGCATTGAACGACGGGACGGAAGTGAGCTCGTAAGTTCTGGTTGCTCGACGCAGCGTTGACCTACCGGCTGCCCAAACGCTACGGCTTCATCGCGGTCGGAGCCGCGAACCTGACCGACAAGCACTTCAATTTCTTCGACACGGACTCGCGCAATCCGACCGCTGCAGCCGGGGCGCATGGCATACGCGCGAATCTCGCTGGCCTTGCCGTGACCCTCCGTGTCGCGCCCGCCGAGGGTGCGCCGGATGCGGCAACCGTGTAGCGCGGCGTAGCATCGGGGCGCTGTGAAGCCCCTGCTGCAACCCTCGCCGCTTCAAGCCGTCGCGCCTGAAGGCGCTGCTGCTCAACCCCGCTGCGCTGACGCTGGGCACGATCTGCGTCGTCGTCGCGCTCTACGCGGTCGGCACCCCCATCCTCGACGCGATCGAGCTCAACTGGCTCGACCTGCGCTTCCGCACCCGCGGCCCGATCGCGCCCAATCCCGAACGTCGTGCTGGCGGTGATCGACGAGAAGAGCCTCGAAGTCGAGGGGCGGTGGCCATGGCCGCGGTCGAAGATCGCGGCGCTCGTCGATGCGCTGTCGCGCGACGGCGCGAGGTACGATCGGGTTCGACATCACGTTCGCCGAGCCCGACGAGAACTCGCGCCTCGACCTGGTCGACAAGCTCGCGCACAAGGTCGACACGCTGCGGGTCAAAGTCCCGGAGCTCGCCGCGATCCATCCGCGAGAGCCGGATCGATGCCGACAACGATCGCGCGCTGGCGAATGCGCTGGAGCGTTCGAAGGCCGAGATCGTGCTCGGCTACTTTTTTCACATGAGCGAAGCGGAGGTCGGGCACAAGCTCGACCCGAGCGCGCATCGAACGCCAGCTGCGCGGAATCGCCGATTCCAAGTATCCACTGGTCATGTTCACGGGCCAGCAAGCGCGCGCGAAGCGCCCTTTCTGAAGGCGTATGCGCCGCAGGGCAACCTCGACATGTTCACCGCGGTCGTGCAGTCCTCAGGTTTCTTCAGCGTGGCGAGCGATCCCGACGGCGTCGTTCGCTGGATGCCGCTGGTGATCCAGGCGGGCGAGGACTCGTTCCCGCCGTTGCCGCTGCTCCTCTACTGGCATTACCTGGGCAAGCCGCCGCTCGTGGTTCGCGTGGGGGCGGGCGGCGTCGAAGGGGTTGAACATCGGCGAACGCTTCATCCCGACCGATGAGGCGGGGCAGCTGCTGATCAATTACCGGGGGCCGCCGAAGACCTTTCCCCACTACTCGATCAGCGACATCGTCGGGGGAAAGGTGCCCGCCGGCACGTTCAAGGACAAGATCGTGCTTGGTGGGGGCGACCGTCGGTCGGGATCGGCGACATCCGCAGCACGCCGTTCGGACCGGTCTATCCCGGGCCCGAGATCCAGGCGACGGTCGTCGACAACCTGCTGACCGGAGACTTCATCGCGCGCCCGCGCTGGTCGCGGATCTTCGACCTCCTCGCCATCGTCGCCCTGCCGCTGCTGGTCCTGGCCGTTCTGCCGCGGCTCTCCGCCTTCGGCGGCCTGCTGTTCGTCGTGACGCTCTTCGCGCTCTTCGTCGCCGTCGCCTACGAGCTCTTCGTCGCGCGCCCACGTGTGGCTCAACATGGTGTACCCGGTGTTCGCGCTCGCGGCGACCTACACGATGCTGACCCTCTACCGCTACCTGGCCGAGGAGCGCGAGCGCCGGCGGATCAAGGAGACCTTCCAGCACTACGTGTCGCCCGACGTGATCGAGCAGATGCTGAACGATCCCGAGCGGCTGAAGCTCGGCGGACAGGAGAGGGTGCTCACCGTGCTCTTCAGCGACCTCGCGGGCTTCACGAGCTACTCGGAGCGCTATTCGCCGACCGAGATCATCGGCGTGCTGAGCGAGTACTACGAGAGGATGACCGAGCAGGTGTTCGCCAATCGCGGCACGCTGACCGCCTACGTCGGCGACGAGCTGATGGCGATCTTCGGGGCGCCCGTCGAGGAGAAGCGACCACGCCAAGCTCGCCTGCACGGCGGCGCTCGCCATGCGGGACGCGCGCCATGCGCTCGCGGACGAGTGGGCGAAGGTCGGCCGGCCGCCGCTGGCGGCGCGCACCGGCATCAACTCGGGCCTGATGCTGGTCGGCAACTACGGCTCCAAGTACCGGTTCAACTACAGCGTGCTGGGCGACCAGGTGAACCTCGCGTCGCGCCTCGAGCAGCTGGGCAAGGCCTACGGGATCGAGATCATGATCGGCGAGGGCACCGCCGAGCTCATCGGCAACGAGTTCCTGCTGCGCGAGCTCGACAAGCGTGCAGGTCAAGGGGCGCAAGCAGGCGCTGCGGATCTACGAGCTTCTCGGCGTGCGCGGGCGCGGTGCTGCCGCCGAGCGCAGGCGGCAGATGCTGAGCGCTCTACGCGAGTGCGCTGGACGCCTACCGCCGCCGGCGCTGGGACGAGGCGTCGGCGATGTTCGCGCAGTGCCTGGCGCTGTGGCCGACAGGACGGTCCGTCGCGGGTCGATGCGCGGAGCGCTGCGCGAGCGATGCGCGAAGCGCCGCTGCCCGAGGACTGGGACGGGTCGTTCGAGCACCTGACCAAGGGGTAGCGCGCCCCGTCGGTCGCCAGATCGGAGTCTACTGCGTCTTGGCGGCGACGCTTGCGGTGCGCGCCAGCTCGTCGTCGATCACGCGCGCGAACGCTTCGATGGGCTGCGCCCCGCTCACAAGACCGTCCATTGATGAAGAACACCGGTGTGCCCGTGATGCCCAGGGTGGTGCCCTCGTCGATGTCCTTCTGCACCGCCGCGCTCGTGGCGCCGCTCGCGAGGCAGGCGTCGAATTTCGCGGCGTCGAGCCCGACCTGCGTTCGCGTAGCGCTTCAGGTCATCCGGCGCGAGCTTGGGGGACTGGGCGAACAGCACGTCGTGGTACTCCCAGAACTTCCCGCCATCGCGCGCGCACCGCGCGGCCTCGGCGGCGCCGCCGCGCCAGCGGATGAATGTTCTCGAGCGGAAAGTCGCGGTACACGAGCTTGATCTTGCCCGGAATACTTCTCCATCAGTTTCGCGACGGTCGTGTTCGCCTGCTTGCAGAACGGACACTCGAAGTCGGAGAATTCCACGACCGTCACCGGCGCGTCCGCCGCGCCGCGGCAGCGGCGCTCCGGCGATCGCTACGTCGACGCGCGCCGCCGCCGGAGGCTCGAGGCGGACGACGATCTTCGCCTTCGACCGAAGCGTTCAAGGAACGCTCCTGGCGGGCCGTCAGCTTCTGCTGCTGCAGGAGCGAGCGGATCTGCGGGCGGACGGTCGCCTCGTCGCCGCGCATGCCGCGCCTTGTTGGCCTTGTAGTAGTCGTCGATCTCCTGCTTCGGTGACCAGCGCGACCTTGGACGTGATCTCCTGCGTCCATCAGCGCGGCGACCGTGATTCCCCGCTTCGCCGCTTCCTGCGCGAGAAGGCGCTGCGCGATGAGCGCATCGACCTCGGCCCGCTTGAGCGCGTAGATCTGCTCCTCGAGCTTGCGCGAGCTTGGCGCCGAGCGATTTTTCGACATCCTTTGCGGTGATCGCTTCGCCGTTGACTTCCGCCAGTCGGCGCTTCCCTGGGCCTGTGCGCGAGCTGCGGGCGCAGCCGGCGCAACCGCGAGCATCAGGCCCCAGAGCGCCGCCATGGCCCATCCGCGCCGGAAGGCGCCAAGTTGGTAGGCGCCGATGCGTCGCCCGCCGCTTGCCATGGCAGGACGCAGTGCGCATCCGTCGCTGCTTGCTCTCATCTCGAACTCTCTTTAGGTTAGGGGTGGGCAGGGCGGGAGTCTACCCTTGCCGCCCGGGAAGGCCACCCACGGGTCTGCCGAACGGCTCCAGGGCTGCACATTGTGCAAGCCAAGTCCGGTCGGCCGTGCGGCTCGTCGGCGACTGCATCGATCGCCGACGAAATTGGCCGACCGCACGAAGTCAATCCCGATCGGCCGCGAGCGCAGCGACTACCAAGACGCCGGGAAAATACTGCCAGCGGGAAAAATCAAGTCCTCCGAACCGCTGGCTCGTCGGCCCCGCATGGGGCCAGCCGAAAACCAGGACCAGGGAAGGGCACGATCAATCAGCTGCATCGACCCACCAACGTAAAACGGCGTCGCCCGGGGGTACCGGGCGACGCCGTCTTTAACGCACTGAACGAAAGCAATCAGATTATCGGCGAACCGCAGATCAACCTTCCGGCGGGTAGCTCGCCGGTTTGACAATACACTTTGCCGGAGTCGTGGCCTTCGCCACCGTCAACGCCTTCATCACAACCTGGCTGAAAGCCGAAGAAGTCGAGCGCCTCGCAGCTGTACTGGTTTCCCTGCGATCCAACACAGCCGAAGTGAGCCGTCGCGGAGGGGCCTTCGGAATCCTCCTGGACGTCGACCCTGACGATGAAGGACGAGGCGCGCAGGGGCGTAAAGTCGATTGCCGGGCCGCCGTTGCCACAGAATAGGCCCGTCGGAAGGATCTCTTCCGTGGCCTTGCAGACGCCGTTGTTCTTGCAGGTCATGTCCACGGGGGGGACGGAGCCGGGCGGAAGTTCAGAGACTGAATTATCACCACTGTCGAAGAGCACGTCGTCCGTCCCATCCGTCTTGAACTTCGTGCATGGGACGGGCGGCTTTGACCCCTTGATAAAGCCATTCTTGCACTTGATCTTCTTGTGCTTGTTGCCGTCATCGCCCCAGTCGTCTTCGTCGTCATCGTTGTTAAACTGGGTGACTTTTGCTGGGATCGCCCTGAGTGGATTGACCGTATTGAATGTAATCGGGGGAGGAGGAAAGATCTGCCCATCGACCGCAGCACCCGTATAGCTGCACGCGCTCGTCAGGTTGGTGCCGTTGTTGAAGGGGCTAGTGCCGAAGTCGCACATCTCACCACCTTCCGTGATGCACACCGGGTCCACCTGCACCTGCGTGTCGCAGATCAAGCTGCCGGGTTTGCCATTCATGCATACAAGGACCCCGTTGACCCTCGCCGAAGGCGAGCATGCGCCACTCGCTTCCCCTGCCGCCAATGCCACGCCGATGATGGCAATGTACAGCGCTGATCGTTTTGCATTGAACATGGTGGCTCCTTGGTTACCCAACGCGATATCGATTTCTCGACGCAAGTTTCAGATCGGTCATCAGATCTGTCGATCAAAATCTATGGCCTGCCATGTGCAAGCGCCCGGCTTATCCTCGGAAAGAACGCGGCTCGAGTCTTGGAAGATAACAAATCGAAACGCCGTCAACAAGCATCTTTCTCCGCCCGAGCCGTGGGTGTGCTTCCCGTTCAATCCGCCCATTCTGCGGCTGTCGGGAATGCTTGCATCTGGTCGCGGAAATCCCTCGGAGCGAGAGAGCAAGCAAGCTTCATTCCGATGGACTCAACATGCTGAGAGGAAAAGAGATTTTACAATTCCCCGAAGCACGGTGTGGCCGAGCTGTCAAATCTACCGACACATGAACGCAGTCGCATCGGCGGTATGCGTTGCCGAGGACCGTCCAGTGTCGCAAGCTCCGGTCTAAATCGTCGAAATGAACTCCTCGAACTTCCCGCCCCGCGTCTTCGGCAGTTCCTGGTCGTGGTACCTGAATTGCACGACGAACGGGTATCCCAGCGCCTCGTGGATTACGGTGCTCAACGCGGCTTGTTGATCGCTCGACAGCGGCGCATCGACGACCAGGTTGATCTCCACGGTGTCGAGGCTATTCTGGACGGCTTGATACTGCCGGATCGGCGCAATGCCGCGGAAAGCGTGAAATCCCAACATCGGCCAATGCCGTGAACCGTCGGGCAGCGTGACCATGTTCCGCCGCCGGCCCAGGACGCGTTTCAATGTGGGCAGACCACGGCCGCACGGGCAGGAGGCACCGACCTCCGCGTAGTCACGGATCTCGTATCGAATGATCGGCGTGGCGAAGTTATGCAGGTCGGTGATCACCACCCGACCGACGTCGCCTTCGCCGCAGGGCGCGCCGTCTTCGTCGAGGATTTCGACGATCAGGCTTTCGGATTGGACGTGGTAGAGCCCGCTCACTGGGCATTGCAGCGCGATCACGCCGACCTCCTGGGCGCTGTAGGTGTCTACCGTCTTGAGATCGAATTCGTACTCGCACCGTGCTTTCAGTTCCGCCGAAAGCGTTTCACCGATGCTGCGCACCTCCGTCAATTGCTCGGGGCGTCGTCCAATCCGCGCGAATTCGTCGAGCAGCGCGTTCAGGTTGGTCGGATACGTCAACAGGTAGTAAGGATCCCGGCGCAGCAGCCACGCAGCCTGCTCGCTGACGGAGAGCGATAGGGGCTGACAATAGGCTGGCCCGGTTTCGAACACGAGCGCCACCGGTGATCCCCAGCCTTCCTTTTGGGCAACGGCATCGTCGTCTCGCGGCTTGATGTTGGCACGTATCACACACATGTTCCGCGCAAAATCGCGTCGATGCCACAAATGATCACGCAATGTGAGCGCCATCCACATCAAGCTGCTGAGACGCGTGCGTTTCACCTTGACGATCTGGCCCGTCGACCCCGACGTCTGGATTTCCTGCAATGGCTCGTGTCCGGGCGGTACGATTGGACAATCGATGCTCGCTGCGTGGTCGAGGAGTGTCTGCCGCGTCAAGAGTGGCACCTTCGCGAGCTTCGCTTCGGACCATGCTTCGCTGACTCCGATCGAGGCCCGATCGAACTCCTCCCGCCAGAACGACGAATAACGGTGCGCGTAGGCGGTCAGCTGCCGCAATTGGAGCAACTGCCGTTCAAGCAGAGCGTCGGAATCCAGCCATTGCGTCTGCTCAAGCTGGTAAAGTTGCGCAATCAGTGCCGCGGCCGTCTGCCCCGGCACGGCGGGCCAGACGCTTTCGGGAAAGACTGTTCGCAACGGTGGCGTGCTCGGATGACGGCTCACGTCATCGGCGTTCGCTGAAAGATCAGTATCGGGCAGCGCTCGGCCAGTTCGTACGTGCCGCGCATCTGCTCCACGCAGGACAACGCATCGGCAAGCGCTTCGACCATTTCGCCGACGCTCGGAAAGTGATAGCTCGCCGGACTGCCGCGATACGCGTCGATCGTGCGGATCTCGTCGATCGGCCAACCGGTCAGCCGCTCCAATTGGGCGTGCTCGCCGAAATGCTGGTGGTAGCGTCGCCAGACGTCATCGACGCGCACGCCGCGACCGGCGTCCTCGCCCTGCAGACTCATGGCCAGCCGCCACTTGAACGCGTGGAAGCTCCCGATCTTCCGTCCCTGCGCGGCGACCAGTACCTCGTCGACCGTTTCGGTGCGGTCGGGGCGAGCGAAGATCCGCGCCACGAACAAACCGCCCGGCTTGAGAACGCGATGCAACTCGCCCGCAAGCTCGCGATGGGCGTCGGGGAAGGAGATCGCCGGCAAGCCACCGTCGATCAGCGCGAGGTCCATGCAAGCATCGCGCAATGGCAACCGCAGCCAGTCGCCACAAAGGACGGAACGGTGCGGGGTGTTCCCCGCCCAGACGCTCCTGATCATCGCCAGCGTATTGTCGACGGCCACAAGGTTAATGGCCGGCTTCCAGCCTTGCGTCGCGAGTTCCGGCGTCACGCCGAGCATGAGGGCGTGCGGCGTTCGGCGCCCGGGAAAGTGTCGCGCTAGCGCTTGTTCGATCAGCGCAATGTCTTCGGCGCATGGGCGCAATGGGGCCTTGACGTGGCTCCATTGCTGCGCATGCTTGTTCCAGTGCGAAGGGGGCGGCAGGACGGCCATCGGAACCTCACGCAATCCGAAATCTTTGCAGCGCGCCATGATCGACGTCGATGCCGATTCCGGGGCGCGACAGCACGCCCACGACGCCGCGCTCGCACAGCGTCGGATGCGAGACGAGGGCCATCCGGAACGGGTGATCGGAGCAATCGTATTCGAGCAGGGGGTGAACCAGGTTGATCGCGTGGTGCGCGATCGGCAACGCGGCAACAAGCTGCACGGACGCCGCCTGCGCGACGCCGGCGCCCCAGACGTGCGGGTTCACGCGGAGGCCCTGCGCGTGCGCCAGCGAGACGATGTGCCTTGCCGCCGCGAATCCGCCGCACGACGCGATGTCCGGCTGCACGATGTCGACGCCGCGCGCGGCGATGAAGTCGCGAAATCCGTAGAGCGTGTGCTCGTTCTCGCCGCTGGCGGTGACCTTCTTTATGTTCATCGTCGGGACCGATGATAGCGCAGCTGGTGCTCAGTTCAATCATTCACGATCGTCGTAACAATCCGTCCATCGGTGGCTTGGGTCGAGCCGAGGTGGCTGTCGCGAGTCGGCGCTGAGACTGGCTCTGAGACTGGCTATTCGAGAGGGGCGAGCGCGCTCGCATTGCTGGCGTGAATGAGGTGTCCGTTCAGCACCTCGCGGCGAATCTGCGCTTCATGCCTGCACATGCGTCTTACCTACTTCATCGCCACCCATTTCAGGCAGACCACTACTTCCTGCGGTTCCCTCAAGCCCGAGCAACTTCCCAGGGATGGTTAGAGATTTCGCAGGCAGGTCACTCGGCTCCGCCGGGAAATACTTACACCATCGAGATGAAATTTTCGAATTTGCCACCCCGCGTCCTGGGAAGCTCGGTGTCACGATAGCTGAACAGCAAATGGAAAGGGTACCCCAACGCCTCCTGAATTACCTTGCGGAGTCGCGCTTCCTGATCGCCGGTCAGCCGCGTATCGGCCACCAGATGCATCTCGACAGTGTCCAAGCTTCGCTGGAGGCCGTGATATTGGCGGATTGGCGCGATGTCGTGAAGCGCACGATAGTCCATCCTGGGCCAATGTCTCGAGCCATCGGGCAGCGTGACCATGTTGCGCTGCCTGCCCATAATCCGTTTCAAGGTCGGCAGTCCGCGCCCGCATGGGCAGCATCCACCGACCTCCGCGTAGTCAAGGATTTCGTAGCGGATGATCGGCGTCGCGAAGTTCTGCAAGTCCGTGATCACGATGCGTCCGATATCGCCTTCCATGCACGGCTCGCCTTCGTCATCCAGGACTTCTACGATCAGGCTTTCCGCGTGCACATGGTAGAGCCCGCTCACAGGGCACTGAAGAGCGATCGCCCCGACCTCCTGCGCGCTGTACGCATCGACTGTCTTTAGCGCGAATTCCGTCTCGCAGCGCACCCTCAATTCAGCCAAAAACGTTTCGCCAACGCAGCGCACCTCTCGCATCGCCGTGGGAACCTGCCCCGTCCGCACGAACTCGTCGAGTAGCGCACTCAAGTTCGTTGGGTACGTGACCAGATAGTACGGGTTGCGCCTAAGCAGCCACGCCGCCTGCTTGCTCACGCTTAGCGCCAACGGCTGACGATACGACGGGCCGGTCTCGAACAGGACCGTAACCGGTGGTCCCCAGCCTTCCTTTCTTGCGACGGCGTCGTTGTCCTGTGCCTGCACGTTGGCGCGGATGGACGCCGTGCTTTTCGAGAAATCCCGTCGGTGCCAAAAATGATCGCGCAACGTGAGCGCCATCCACATGAGATTGTTGAGCTCAGTGCGCTTTACTTTGAGAATCCGGCCGGTGGAACCCGCCGTCTGAGTGGCGTTCGACGGTCGGTGCGCTAACGGAACGACGCGACAATTGATGTCTGCGCCTTCGTCAATCAGCATTTTTCTCGTCAACAGGGGTACCATCCGCAGCTTCTCTATGGACCACGGTTCATCGGCAGCGATGCCATGGTGATCGAAAGCGCGCCGGAAGAACGGAGAGTGGGTATAGGCGTGGGCGGTAAGGTGCCGCAGTTGCGTCATTTGATTTTCAACCAATGCCTGCCCACTTAGCCATTGCGTCTGCTCGAGCTGAAACACCTGCGCCAGCAATCGTGCCGCGGATTGCGACGGGAGAGCGGGCCACACGCTTTCGGGGACTCCTGTGCGCAGGAGGGGCAAGTCGGGGTGACCATTCATTGCGTCGGCGACCTCATCTAAAGCTTCGCTCACAACGTTTGTCGAGATCCAGGACCTGCTTCTCCCAACATGCCCTCGGTGTGAAGTCTCAGGACGTTGTCCCCTCGATCCAACCGGAAGAAGCTGATGGTTGCGACGCCGTCAGTCCTTGCCCGGAGGACCGAGTCGACACCTATAAGAATGCCCCAATGACGCCGGGGGGTCGACTGCGGATGGTTCAAGCGGTGATGTCCGTGAACAGATTCGCTCGGTGGCCAGCGCTGTCGAACCGATCGCTAGAGCGTTCGTAAATGGATGCTCCGGTATCGAGCCGAGTGTGAAGCGAAGCTTCCCCTCCCGCAAGATGGCATGAACTGCACTTCTGTGGCGCGCAGACGAGGACGTAGCGCATTATGCCTCGGTCCATTACCAGTGCAACGTGTGGCTCGATCCGTTGCTCGAAGCATGCTGTCGCGCTCAGCGATGTTAGTATTAATTGGATGAGCGCAACTGGTTCAACAGGACACCAAGACTTCAGGGTGCCCAATAACATCGGTGTCACGCGTTCGGCTGTTCCGGGGCTGGTCTGGCCTGCGGTGCCGAGCGACGAGGGCGCGATGGCATTGGCGATGCAATACCAGCTCGCGTCCAGTCAATGGTGGTCGCCCGAAAGGCTGGAAACGCACCAGTTCATGCAACTTGAGCGCGTCGTGCGCCATGCTTTCGAGCAGGTGCCTTACTACCGGCGCCGACTTGGGGACGCCGGCTACTCTCTGGGAAACCCCGTTACGCCGCGATTGCTTGCATGCCTCCCGACGTTGACGCGACGTGACGTGCAATCCGCGGGAAGCTCGTTGTTCGCCATGCGCATTCCTTCCCAACACGGCAGGATCGTTGCGGGTGAAACCAGTGGTTCGACTGGTATGCCGGTGGTTTTCAAGAGTGCGGCACTCGAGCAGCTGATGTGGAACGCGTTTACGCTGCGAGACCACTTCTGGCATCGCCGCAATCTGGGCGGCCGACTCGTGGCGATCCGGTACGCAACCAAAGGCGGGCGGCCGTCCGGGTGGGGGCCGGCAACGGATCCTGCTTATGTGACCGGGGGGGGCGCACTTCTTCCCATCGATACAGACGTGTCGGTGCAGGCCGGATGGTTGTGCGAACAGGACCCAGATTATTTCTTGAGTTATGCATCCAATATAGGTGAACTCGCACTTGCCTTCAAAGAACGAGGTTTGCATCTGTCGCGCCTGCGCGAAGTCATAAGCGTGTCGGAGGTCGTACGGCCCGACTTGCGCGAGCTGGTGCGAGAAGTATGGGGCGTGAAGCTTACCGACATGTACACGGCGAAAGAGGTAGGATGCATTGCACTGCAATGTCCCGAACATGACAGCTACCATGTCCAGTCCGAGAACGTGCTGGTCGAAATCGTAAATGAGCAGAATGAACCATGTGCACCGGGCGAGATCGGACGTGTGCTGTTGACAACTTTGCACAAGTTCGCAATGCCGTTGATTCGCTACGAAATCGGCGACTATGCAGTGCCTGGCAATGCATGTTCGTGCGGACGCGGACTGCCGGTCGTGCGGGAGATTCTCGGGCGTACCCGCAACATGCTGCACTTGCCCGGCGGTGGGCGGCGTTGGCCGTTATGCGATCTCGTCAAGGAGCCCGACCTCCCAGGAATTCTCCAATATCAATACATACAAAAGACGATAGATAGCGTTGAGGTGAATCTCGTCGTGGGCCCATCATTTTCCCGCGAGATGGAACCCAAGCTGATCGAGGTCGTACACCGCCGCCTGGGTTATCCATTCAAACTGAACCTCGTCTATCGTGACTCGATACCGCGCAGCGCAAGCGGCAAGTTCGAGGATTTCCGTTGCGAGATTGCCGGCTAACTTGCCGCCTTCCGAAATCCGGAGACTGTCAGGGACCGATATATGGCTTAACGCTCGGCTGTGTTCCAGGTACAACGCTCTTTGCGGGCTGGAAGCACACGCTTGGCTCGAATCCGGCGCGGTGCAAGCTTCGTTTGAAGGCGCCGCCCAGGTCCAGCAAGTCACCGCGGTCGCGATATTCCTTTTCCAGTATCGCGTATACCCTCTCGCACCAGGCCATTGCCGATAGGCTCCTGAAGGAATCCCAGTCAAAACGCATTTCGATCGGCGGCGGTCGGCGCGAATACGGCGCATTGGCGCATGCGGATAGCACGTGCTCGACACTCGCGGCGTGATACCGGAAGCTCTCGCAGGTATCGACTTCGAAGCACTCTTCTTTCCAGACTGGTGCGGTCCAGGACTCGACAGCGAGATCCGCGATCGCAAATGCCGACGTGCTGGTACCGGACACCGGAGTGTCGAGCGAGAGAGGAATGCGGAACTCCCTTTGCAGCATATCAGCACCCCAGCAGTAATCAGATGCAATTACGTGTTTGCCCAGGTTGTAGGCTTCGAGTACAACCCGTCCCCCGGCCTCGACGCTGGAAACGCTTGGAAACAGGACTATATCGACCGAGGCGATGGCATCGAGCGAAGCGCTGTATCCCAACTCTCCGAGGTGGGTTAAGGTGACTCCAATGGTGGCGAGCTCGACGCGACATCGGTCGAGCAGGCCCGGTTCGGCAGACGCTCCGCTCACTGTCAGCGCCTCTACCGGCCATCCACAATCTCGCAATTTGCGGACAATGGCGGGCAGGTAAGCAATCCCTTTATCGGCAGATATCCGGCTGAAGTAGCCACAGCGCAGTGTGCGGTCCGGCATTTCGGCAGGTGCAGTGCGGGCCTTCCGCAGCATCGGATAGAACACGCGATCATCGGTGCGTCGTCTAATGCCAGCCCACACCCGTGCTGCGTAGTCCGAAACATGTAAACAGCGGTCGTGTGGACGTTGCAGTGCGTGCGCGACAAACTCTTGAAACGCGTAGCCGACCCATCCGAGTGTGCGCACTTCGCGATATATACTCATCTTGAGCTGCAGGGCTTCGCGCAACTGAAACAATAGCGCAGCGATTGGCCCGCAATTGGCGAAAACGGCATCGACGCCGGCGAGACGTTTCGTCAGGTCATTCCGCAGGAAGTCCGTCACGTCGAGCCTGACAATATGATGATCGGAGGCACCCAATGCGTGGCAAACCGCATTCTCTACGTCAGCAAACCCATAAACCGCGCCATCCTGCGCGGTATGGCCAGTTGCCCATGGTCCCGCAAATACTGCGACCGTGATGCCAGAAGAACGTTTGTTACCTTGAGAACTCATAGGTCGTTTGGTCACATTGCGCGCAGAAGAATATTCCGCCTCTCGCCCCCATGTTCTCCGGTGGCCTCGGACGGATCGCCATGGCAACACTTGGTCGGTCTCTGCTTACCTACCATCCGCTGACCGAGTATCAGCTTCGGCGCCATGCAGCAAGCCATCCAGCTTGGTGATGTCCGCCTCGTTCGCCGGCCCGGTCACCAGGCTGTGCACCAAACCTTGCTTGCTGGTACCGATATGAACCTTCATCCCAAAGTCCCATTCCCTCTTGTTCTTCTTGCCCTGCCGCATTTCCGGATCGCGGCTCTTGGTCGCGTTCTTAGTCGAGCTCGGCGCACTGATGATCGTCGCATCGACGATGGTGCCCGACTTGAGCAGCAGCTTCTTCTCTTCCAGCAGGGCGCGCACTTCGGCGAAGATCTGCTCGGTGAGCTGGTGCTTCTCCAGCAGATGGCGAAAGTGCAGGATCGTGGTCTCGTCGGGAATGGCGTCTTCGGCCAGCTCAATGCCGGCAAAGCGGCGCATCGGCTCGATGTCGTAGAGCGCATCCTCGGCCTGCGGGTCGGACAGATTGAACCACTGCTGCATGAAGTAGATGCGCAGCATCCGCTCCAGCGGCATCGGCGGACGACCGCCAGCGCCTCTCGGGTAATGCGGCTCGATCAGCGATGTCAAGCCGCGCCCATGGCATCACCGCGTTCATCTCGGCCAAAAACCGCTCGCGCCGCGTCGTTCGGCCTTTGGCATTCCACGCCAGCGAGGCGAAGGTGGTCTGCTTCATCGTTCGTTCTCCCTGCAATCCGCCAAGTTGAGCTTAGGAAACAAAGGCGAATGTGCAAGGACTATTTCAGAGCTTCCCTAGCGCGCCGGATCGCGCACCGCCCGCGATTCGCGCACGAGCCGATGCAGCAGCGCGACGCGATGCGGCGCGATCTCGCCGCGCGCGGCGGCTTCCTGCACCGCGCAGCCCGGCTCGCGATCGTGGCGGCAGTCGCGAAAGCGGCAGTGCCCGAGCAGCGGACGGATCTCGACGAACGCGTCGGCGAGCGCGTCGGGATCGACGTGTGCGAGCCCGAACACCTTGAGGCCGGGCGAATCGACGATCCAGCCTTCGTCGACGGATGTCGCCGAGCAGATAGAGCGTCGATTGCGACGTCGTGTGCCGGCCGGTCGCGAGCGCTTCGGAAATCTCCGCCGTCTTCGCGTTGGCTGCGGGGACGATCGCGTTGAGGATCGTCGACTTGCCCATTCCGGATTGGCCGATCAGCACGGTGCGCTCGCGGCGAAGCAGCGGCGCGAGCGGCGCGACGCTCGCGTTTCGCCGACATCGGGACAACGGCGTAGCCGAGCTTCGCAATCGGCTCGAGCCGCGCGAGAAGCGCGGCGAAATCGGGCTTGTCCGACTTGTTCGCGACGAGCGCGAAGCGGCAGCCCTGCGCTTCGGCGGCGACGATCCAGCGATCGACGAGCTCGAAGTCGACGCCGAGATCGGGCGCGACGACGCCGATCACCTGCGTCACGTTGGCGGCGATCAGCTTTTCGTTGAACGCGTCGGACCGGTAGAAGAGCGTCGTGCGCGGAAGCACCGCTTCGATCACGCCGCCGCCCGCGATGCGCGCGACGCGCACGCGGTCGCCGCAGGCGAGCGTCGTCCGGCGGCCCTTCAGCACGCAGTCGAGCGCTTCGCCGTCGTCGAGGCGCACCGCGTAGTGCCGGCGGCGGCTGGCGGTGACGAGTCCGTCGACGAGCGAGCCGTCGTCTGCGCCGTCCGGATTGTGCCGCGCCGCGTCACGCGTCGCCGCCTGTCGGTCACGGCGCGAACTTGTAGAACTCGAGATTCAGGTACGCGGCGATGTGCTCCTCCTCCTCGGGGAAGTAGCCCTTCCCGAGATTAACATTGCACGCCTGGACCTGCGCGAGGAGCTGCGCCGGCGTCTTGACGCGGCGGTCGGCGCGCCGGTACATCTGGTCGGCGTCGCCGGCAAAGCGCTGTGCGTGGCAGCCGATGCAATCGCGTTCGGCAATTGCCCGCCCCGCGTGCGCGTCGCCGGCGGCGAACGGCGTGGGCTGCGTTTGCGCGAGCGCCGGCCCCGCGCTCGAGCAGACAGCCAGCGCGAGCAACGACACGAAGAAAGGTGGCCTCACGAGAGCTCCATCGCCAGCCTGCGCTACGCGGCCTCGAGCCGCGCGACGCGAAGCGCCGCGGGCGGGTGCGAGTCGTGGAACGCCGAGTAATACGGATCCGGCGTGAGCGTCGCGGCGTTGTCCTCGAACAGCTTGACCAGCGCGCGGACCAGCGACGTAGCCGACGCATGCTGCGCGGCGAACGCGTCGGCCTCGAACTCGTGCCGGCGCGAGTACAGCGAGGAGAGCGGCGCGAACACGAACGTGAACGCCGGCAGCGCGAGGAAGAAGAGGATCAGCGCGACGCCGGGGCGCTCGAGCGCCGGCGGCACGCCCAGTCCTTCGTAGAACCACGGCGACGCGGCGAGCCACGCGAGCAGCGCGAGAAACGCGAGCGAAAGGCCCGCCGACCACAGCATCCGCTTCAGCACGTGCTTCAGCCGGAAGTGGCCGAGCTCGTGCGCGAGCACCGCCTCGATCTCGTCGGGCGTCAGGCGCTCGAGCAGCGTGTCGAAGAAGACGATGCGCTTCGCGCGCCCGAAGCCGGTGAAGAACGCGTTGCCGTGCGACGAGCGCCGCGAGCCGTCCATCACGTAGAGGCCGCGGTTCTCGAAGCCGCAGCGCGCGAGCAGCGCTTCGATCGCGTCGCGCGCCGAGCCCGCGGGCAGCGGCGAGAACTTGTTGAAGAGCGGCGCGATCACCGTCGGATAGAGCGCCAGCACGAGGAACTGGAATGCGATCCACGCCGCCCACGCCCAGATCCACCACAACGGGCCCGCGGCGCGCATCAGCCACAGCACGAGCGCCGCGAGCGGCAGGCCGAGCGCCGCGCCGACCGCGACGCCCTTCGCGAGGTCGGCGAGCCACAGCGCGCGCGTCATCCGGTTGAAGCCGAACTTCGCTTCGATGACGAACGTGCTGACGTACGAGAACGGCAGCGCGACGACGCCGGAGATCGCCGCGACCGCGACGATCAGCGCGAGATCGCGCGCGAGCCGCCGGAAGCGGAAGATCGCCGGTCCAGCGCACGAGCAGCGGCAAGCCCGCCGCCGACCGTGAGCGCGACGAGCAGCGCGGTTTCGACGATCACCTCGAGCATGCCGAGGCGCGTGCGCGCGACCGTGTAGTCGGCGGCTTTCTGGTGCGCCGGCAGGCGGACGCGGTCGGCGAACGCGGTGGGCACCGCATCGCGGTGCGCGGCGACGTGGAGCGCGTGCCGGCGCGCGAGCCAGAGCTGCAGCGCGAGCGAGGCCGCCAGCAGCAGCGAGAAAGACGACGGTGAAGGCGGATGAGGTCACGACGATGCGGCGGGCGCCCGGGCGCGCGAGACGAGTGTGCGAGAATGCACGAACCATTTTACGCGAATCTCGCGATGCCCCAGGACGCAAGCCGTCTGGTCTGGATCGACATGGAGATGACCGGGCTGAAGCCCGAGTCCGACCGGATCATCGAAGTTGCGCTCGTCGTGACCGACGGCGATCTCAATACGGTCGCCGAAGCGCCGGTGTGGGTCGTCCGCCAGGACGACGAGGTGCTCGCCGGCATGGATTCCTGGAACCAGGGGACGCACGGCCGCTCGGGGCTCATCGCCAAGGTCAAGGCGTCGGCGCACACCGAGGCGAGCGTCGAGGCGGAGGCGCTCGCGTTCCTGCGCGAGCACGTGCCGGCGAAAGCCTCGCCGATGTGCGGCAATTCGATCTGCCAGGACCGGCGCTTCCTCGCGCGCTGGATGCCGGCGCTCGAGGATTATTTCCACTACCGCAATCTCGACGTCTCCACGCTGAAGGAGCTCGTCCGCCGCTGGAAGCCCGACCTGATGAAAGGGCGTGCCGAAGGAGGGCAAGCACGAGGCGCTCGCCGACGTCTACGAATCGATCGTCGAGCTCAAGTACTACCGCGACCAGTTCATCCGGCCATAGGAAACAGGCTCAGAGACGAGTTGGCCTTGTTCGGGGCGTTCTGTCGAAAAGGTCGTCTCCGAACCTACTTCTTGCGCGCGAGCATCACGCCGTCGCCGAGGCTCACGAGGCTCGCGTCGACGCGCGGATCGTCGCGAATCTTCGCGTTGAGCGTGCGCAGCGCGACCGTGTCCGGGCGCTCGTCGGTCGGGTCGGCGACGGTGCCGCTCCACAGCACGTTGTCGATCGCGATCAGTCCGCCGGCGCGAAGGAGCTCGAGGCACGCTTCGTAGTACGCGTCGTAGCCGGTCTTGTCGGCGTCGATGAACGCGAAATCGTACGATCCGGGGCCGTCGCGCTTGCGCAAGCTGCGCGAGCGTCTCCTGCGCCGGACCGAGGCGCAACTCGATCCTGTCGGCGAGCCCGGCCTCGGCCCAGTAGCGACGCGCGATCGCCGTCCATTCCTCGTTCACGTCGCAGCACACGAGACGGCCGTCGGGCGGAAGCGCGCTCGCGACCGACAGCGCGCTGTAGCCGGTGAACGTGCCGACCTCGATCGCCCGGCGCGCGCCGATGAGGCGCGCCAGAAACGCGAGGAACACGCCCTGGTCGGCGCCGATCTGCATGCCGGCCTCGGGCAGCTTCGACGTCTCTTCGCGCAGCCGCTGCTGCACCGGCGTCTCGTGAACGACGACCGTGCCCAGATAGCGGTCGACGGCTTCGGTCAACAGCGAGCGATGGGCCATGAGGGACGCTCCGTGGTGATAGAGTACCGATCGCGCTCGCGCAATGCTGCCGGCGGCGCGGCGCCGGTTCAACGCAAGTCTACAAGAACCGCGCCGGGCGGCCTTCGCCGCCTGGGTCGCGCTTGGCGTATTCTCGGACCATGGAAACGGGCACGTCCTCATCGCCGATCAAGCGCCGGCTGACCGCGATTCTCGCCGCGGACGCCGTCGGCTACAGCCGCCAGATGAGCGAGAACGAGGAGCGCACGCTCAAGGCGCTGGCGGCGCAACGCGCGATCATCGATCGGATCATCGCCGCACACGGCGGCCGCATCGTGAGCACCGCCGGCGACAGCGTTCTCGCCGAATTCTCGAGCTCCGTCGAAGCGGTCCGGTGCGCGGTCGAGATCCAGGAGGGGCTCGATACGCGCAATGCGAGCCTGCCTGAACCCGACAGGCTGTTGTTTCGCATCGGCGTCAATCTGGGTGATGTTATGGTCGACGGCGCCGACATTCTCGGCGACGGCGTCAACGTCGCCGCGCGGCTCGAAGGAATCGCCGAGCCCGGCGGCATCTGCATCTCGTCGTCGGTCTACGACCAGATCGCGGGGAAGCTGAACCTCGGCTTCATCGACATCGGCGAGAAGTCGCTGAAGAACATTTCGCGGCCCATCCGCGTCTACCGTTTCGACCGGAGCGGCGAGCTCGCGGCCATACCCCGCCGATCCGCTTCGCCATCGCGAACGCTCTGGATCGGCATGGGCGCAGTGGCTGCGCTGGCGATCGCGGCCGTTGGCGTCTGGCGAAGCGGGTCGCTCGAGCAGCGGACCGCTACGGCGCCCGCGCCGACGCCCCCTGCGGCGGTTGCACCCGCGCCGGCGCCGGCACCGTCGAGCGCGGTTGCGCCGTCGCCGCCTGTTGCACCGGCGACCGCGCCGGTCGCAACGGCACCGCCGCCCGAAGCTGCGTCCGAGGAGACCAAGCTCAAGCTGCGGATCGCCGAAGCGGAGCGCGCCAAAGCGGAGGCCGATCTCGCCCGCTCGCGAGCGGATGCCGAGGCGGCGAAGCAGCGCGCGCGCGCCGAGCGAGGCCACCCCATCCTCCGCGGCGACCGCTGCGTCGACACCGACGGCGCCCTCGTCCGCCGTCGCAACACCGAGCGCGCCACCGCAGCCGGGCGCGCCGCCGTCCCGCCTCTGCAGCGTCATCCGCACAACCCAGTGCGCCGCAGGCGAGCGCCGCCGGTCCTCCGAGCACACCCGCCGCATCGCCGGCGCGCATCGCCGCGGGCAGCGGGACAGCAATGCGATCCTGCGACGCCTGGCAGGAGTCGAAGGCTTTCAGCGATGTGCTGCCGGCGCGCGTTGCCGACGGCGAGATCGTCGTCGAGCGCGGCGCGCCGGGACAGGTCGGATACACGAAAATGAGCGGACGCCCGACGGCCGATGGCCGGCTCCAGCTGATGGGCTCGTTCATCTCGACGCTGCCGCGTCTCTCCGGGAGGGAGTTCCCGATGCGCTTCGAAGGGACGCTCAGCGCGGGCCAGTATTCGCTGAGCGGATACATGGGCTCGCGCAACTGCACGCTCGTCGTGCGCGTCGGTGCGCAACAGTGACGCAGTCGATTGAACTTGACGAGGAGACGCGATGGCGCAGCCGGCATTGACCCCGATTCCCGCAACCTCGCCGGCCGAGCGCCAGCAGCAGCTCCTCGCCGATGCGGGCCGATATCTGGCAGGCGGCGGGCTCGGGCTCTTCGTCATTCCCCCCGAGCTGAATCTCGTGATCGCGCGCGGCGAAGGCAGCCGCGTCTGGGACGTCGCGGGACGCGAGTACATCGACTACCACCTGAGCTCGGGGCCGGCGCTCCTCGGCCACGCGCATCCGGCGATCACCGCGGCGGTCGCGGCGCAGCTGCCGCAAGGGCACGACGTACTACTTCCTGAACGAGCCGGAGATCGCGCTCGCGCAGCGGCTGGTCGACGCGATTCCCTGCGCCGACGTCGTCCACTACACCGGCTCGGGCACCGAGGCGACGTTCTATGCGCTGCGCATCGCGCGCGCCTTCACGCGCCGCAACAAGGTCCTGAAGTTCGAGGGCGCGTGGCACGGCATGCACGACTACGGGCTGTGGGGCACGGTGCCGAGCGCGCCGTCCGACTACCCGCACGCGCTGCCCGATTCGGTCGGCGTTCCGCCGCAGGCCGGCGAAACCGTGCTGGTCGCGCCGTTCAACGAGACCGCGCAAGCCGTCGCGATGATCGAGCGGCACGCGCACGAGCTCGCGGCGGTGATCGTCGAGCCGCTGCAGCGCGTGCTGCTGCCCGAGCCCGGCTTCCTCGAAGCGCTGCGCGAGGTGACGCACCGCCACGGCATCGTCCTCATCTTCGACGAGATCGTCACCGGCTTTCGCATCGCGTGGGGCGGCGCGCAGGAGCACTACGGCGTCGTGCCCGACCTCGCCTGCTACGGCAAGGCGGTGAGCGGCGGCTTTCCGCTCGCGGCGATCGCCGGCCGCGCCGACGTGATGGCGCGTGCTCGACGCGCGCTCGCGACCGCGCGCCGAACGTCGTCTGGGCGACCAACACGCTCAACGGCAACCCGGTGTGCGCCGCGGCCGGCTGCGCGGCGCTCGACGTGCTGGCGCAGCCGGGCGTCTACGACCGCCTGTCGCGCGATCGGCGCGCGGCTTGCGCGCCGGCATCGTCGAGGCGGGCACGCGGCACGGCTTCGCGGTGCAGGCGCCGGGCGAGGACGCGGTGTTCGGCGTCCGCTTCACCGACCGCCGGCCGCTGCGCACGTGGATGGACCTCACCACCGCCGACAAGGACCTCGGCTAGCGCTGGGCGATCGAGCTCCTGAAGCGCGGCCTCCTCGTCAACCCGAACGAGAAGTTCTACATCTCGATCGCGCACACCGATGCCGACGTCGACCGCACGCTCGGCGATCGTCGACGACGCGTTCGCGGCGCTGCGCGCGGCGCGCTGATGGCGAGCGCGCCGACGTCGACCGCGGCCCCGTCGACGGTGCCGCCGCGGCCGGCCGTCAAGTTCTGCAGCGCCTGCGGCTCCGACCGCATCGAGCTCCGCGTACCCGAAGGCGACACCCTGCCGCGCTACGTCTGCGCGGCGTGCGGCACGATCCACTACCAGAATCCGAAGATCGTCGTCGGCTGCCTGCCGGAATTCGAGCGACCAGGTGCTGCTGTGCCTGCGCGCGATCGAGCCCCGGCGCGGACTCTGGACGCTGCCCGCGGGCTTTCTCGAGAACGGCGAGACGCTGGCGGCGGGCGCCGTGCGCGAGACGCTCGAGGAGGCGAACGCGCGCGTCGCGATCGGCGATCTCTACACGATGATCAGCCTGCCGCACATCAGCCAGGTCTACATGATGTTCCGCGCGCGGCTCGTCGATCTCGATTTCGGCCCGGGCGCCGAGAGCCTCGACGTGCGGCTGTTCCACGAGGACGAGATTCCGTGGGAGGAGCTCGCGTTCCGCACGATCGGCCGCACGCTGCGCAACTACTTTCTCGATCGCAAGCTCGGAACGCTTCCCGACGCGCGTCAGCGCGCTCGAGCGCAAGGCGGCCGCGCCCGGATCTGTCGGGCGCCGGGTTAGCGGACGCGGCGCCGGCGCGGCTTTCCGGTAAACTTCCGGCACCGCCGGGCGGCGACGTCGCCGCAATCCCGGCCCAGACGTTTGATTTCCAGGAGGAATCGATGCACTGCTTGAAATCGACGATCGCGCGATCGGCGGCGGTCTTCGCGCTCGCGCTTGCCGCTGCACCGCATGGCCTCCGCGCAGCAGACGAACCGGATCTCGATCACGACCGGCGGCACCGGCGGCGTCTACTACCCGATGGGCGGCGGCATGGCCAACATCCTGTCGAAATACGTTCCCGGCCTGCAGGCGACCGCCGAGGTGACCGGCGGCTCCGTCGACAACCTGAAGCTCATCAACGCCGGCAAGTCCGAAGTCGCGCTTCTCGATGGCCGACGCCGGATGGGACGCGTACGAGGGCCTCGACAAGTTCAAGGACGGCAAGGTCAACGCGCGCACGCTGATGGTGCTCTATCCCGAACAAGATGCACGTCGTGACCATCGAGGGCACGGGCATCAACAAGCTCGTCCGACTCAAGGGCAAGCGCGTGTCGACCGGCTCGCCCGGCAGCGGCACCGAGATCATGGCGTTGCGCGTGCTCGAGGCCGCCGGCATCGACGGCAAGAAGGACATCAAGCAGGAGCGCCTCGGCGCCGCCGAGTCGGTCAACGCGATCAAGGACCGCAAGATCGACGCGTTCTTCTGGGTCGGCGGCGTGCCCACCGCGGCCGTCACCGATCTCGCCGCGACGCCCGGCATCAAGATCAAGCTGATCGATCACGACGAAGTGGTCGACGCGATGAACAAGAAGTACGGGCCGCTCTACGTGAAGAGCGTCATTCCCGCCGGGCTCCTACCCGGGCCAGGACAAGCCCAACACCGAAGTCGACGTCTGGAACATCCTCGTGACGAACGACAAGATGAGCGACCAGATGGCGTACACCATCGTCAAGACGCTGTTCGAGAAGAAGCCCGAGCTCGTCGCCGTGCACAGCGAAGCGAAGAACATCGAGCTCAAGAGCCAGGCGGTCGGCTCGCCGATCCCGTTCCATCCGGGCGCGAAGAAGTATCTCGAGGAGCAGGGCATCAAGGTCAAATGACGCACGGCGCGCGCGCCGCTTCCGCGCGCGGCATTCCGGAGCGACGATGGCGGACGGCCGACGGCAGCGCCCGACGAGCGCGCCGGAGCCGTCGCCGAGGAGCGGCTGCAGCAGGCGGCGACGTACATCGAGGAAGAGGAAGGCGCGACCAGCCGGTATCGCGGGCTGGCTCGCGCGGCTCGCGACCGTGCTGCTCGTCGGCATGTCGCTGTTCCATCTGTACGCGGCCGTCGACGATCGTTCCCGCGCAGGTGCTGCGCCCGGTCCACGTCGGCTGGACGCTGCTGCTCGTCTTCCTGCTGTTTCCGATCGCCGCGCGCTTTCGCAACCGGCTGATGTGGTGGGACGTCGTCTGCGCCGCGCTCGGCGTCGCGACGATCGTCTATCTGCTCGCCGGCGGCGACGACTTCTGGGACCGCAACACGCTGCCGAACCGCGCCGACGTCTTCTTCGGCGTCGGCGTTCGTGCTGCTCGTGCTGGAGGCGGTGCGCCGCACGTCGGGCTGGATCATGCTGTTCGTGATCGGCCTCTTCCTCGCGTACGGCTTCCTCGGGCCGTGGCTGCCCGGGCAGTGGGCGCATCGCGGCTACGACGTCGTCGAGCCTGTCGGGATTCATGTACCAGACGCTCGAAGGCATCTTCGGCACCGCGGTCGACGTGTCGTCGTCGCTCATCATCCTGTTCACGATCTACGGCGCGTTCCTGCAGCATTCCGGGCGCCGGCAAGTTCTATCTCGACTGGAGCTTCGCCGCGATGGGCAGCAAGCACAGCGGCGCGGGGCGCACGGTCGTGCTGGCGTCGTTCCTGCTGGGCGGGCCTTCGGGGTCGGGCGTCGCGACGACGGTCACGATCGGCTCGGTCGCGTATCCGATGCTGGAGCGCGCGGGCTACGGCAAGGACGCGGCGGGCGGGCTGCTCGCCGCCGGAGGCCTGGGCGCGATCATCTCGCCGCCGGTGCTCGGCGCCGCGGCCTTCCTCATCGCCGAGTTCCTGAAGATCAGCTATCTCGACGTGCTGCTGATGGCGACGGTCCCGACGCTGCTCTATTACCTGTCGCTCTTCCTGATGGTCGAGCTCGACACGCGCAAGTTCGGGCTGCCGAACGTCGCGGTCGCCGTCGAAGGGCAGCTCGCGCTTGCTGACCAAGCGCTACTGGTACCACTTCGTGTCGCTGGTCGCGATCGTCGCCTTCATGGTCTGGGGCTTCTCGCCGATGCTCGCGGTCTTCTGGGCGACGGTCGTCACGTTCGCGGTGTCGTTCCTGCGCCGCGACACGGCGATGGGCTGGCGCAAGGTCGTCGCCGCGCTGCGCGACGGCTCCGGCCAGATGCTGAACGTCGCCGCCACCTGCGCGGCCGCCGGGATCATCGTCGGCGTCGTCGCCAAGACCGGCCTCGGCCTCAAGTTCAGCGCGATCGTCATCGCCTATGCCGGCGGCAGCCTGTTCCTGACCGCGCTCTACACGGCGCTGATCGTCTGGGTGATCGGCCTCGCCGTGCCGGTGACGGCGAGCTACATCATCTGCGCGGTGATCGCCGCGCCGGCGCTCACCAAGCTCGGCGTGCCCGATTTCGCCGCGCACATGTTCATCTTCTATTACGCGGTGCTCTCCGAAGTGTCGCCGCCGACGGCGCTGTCGCCGTTCGCGGCCGCCGCGATCACCGGCGGCGATCCGTACAAGACGACGCTGCAGTCGTGGAAGTACACGCTGCCGGCGTTCGTCGTGCCGTTCGTGTTCGTCCTCGATCCCGCCGGCGTCGGCTCTGCTGCTCAAGATGCCGCCGGACGGCTCGTGGGCTGCACGTCGCGTGGATCGCGCTGACCGCCTGCATCGGGATTGCCGCGCTCGCCGCCGGCACGCAGAAGTGGCTGCTCTCGGCGTGCACGCAGTGGGAGCGCTGGGTGCTGATCGTCTGCGGGTTGCTGCTCGTCTACCCGGCGCCGGCCGCGGACACGATCGGCCTCGTCGGTTTCGGCGTCGTCCTGGCGCTGCAGGCATTCGCGCGGCGTCGGGCCCGCGCCTGAACGTCTGCACCGCGCCGCGTGCTGCGGCGCTCGCGAATGCCGGTAAATCAGATTCCAGGCATGCCGACGAATCCCGGCAGCGCCTTGATCCGCTCGATCCAATTGCGTACGCGGGGATACGTCTCGAGCGGTATCTCGCCCTCGGGCGCGAGCGCGACGTAGGGAAAGCATCCGATGTCGGCGAGCGTCACCCGGTCGAGCGCGAGCCACGGGTGCGCAGCCAGCCGCTGCTCGAGCACGTCGAGTCCCTTGCGCCCGAGGAGCTGCGCCTCTTCCAGGTTGCCGGGACGCTTGAATTTGCAGATCACGCGTGCCCGGGCCAGACCATAGAGAACTTCATTCTCCATGACCGCCAGCCACTGCATGACCTCGGCCATCCCCTCCGCATCCAACGGCAGCCACTTCTCTCCGCCGTACTTGCGCGCGAGATAGACGAGAATCGCCAGCGAATCCCACACGACGGTGCCATCGTCATCGAGCGTCGGAACCTGGCCGCGGGGATTCAACTTGAGAAACGCCGGTTCGCGTTGCTCGCCCTGCATCAGCTTGAGCGGCACCGGTTCGTAGTCGAGCCCCAGGAGGGCCAGCATCAATCGGATGCGGTAGGCGTTGCCCGATAATTCGAAGTCGTAGAGCTTCATTGTCGTCCTCCATCGTCGATTGCAAGCGCGACCGCTCCTCGCTTGCGAACTGTCGCTGCACGGCCGCAGCTTTAGCGAACCACCGGGAACCCGGCCGCCTCGAGCGCGTTGTGCAGCTGCATCACGTGCGCGTTGCCGGTCGTCTCGGCGACGCACACCACGCGTACCGCTGAAAAATCGGGTCCCGAGAAGGCGCGGTCGTGATCGATCTCCTTGATCGACGCGCCGGTTCCCGCGATGACCTCGGCGAGTCGCGCGAGGCCGCCCGGGCGATCGCTGATCGTCACGGTGAAGCGGCACAGCCTGCCGTCGGCGACGAGGCCGACCTCGATCACGCGGCCAAGCGCGGAGGAATCGATGTTGCCGCCGGCGAGCACCAGCACGACCTGCTTTTCCTTGAGCGCATCGAGCCGCCCGGCAAGGAAAGCGGCGAGCGGCGCCGCACCGGCGCCTTCGACGACGCTCTTCTCGAGCTCGATCAGGCGCAGGATCGCGAGCGCGATCGACGCTTCGTCGACGGTCACGATGTCGTCGACGACGCGCTCGACGAGCGCGAACGGAACGTCGCCGAGCTGCGCGACGGCGAGCCCGTCGGCGAGCGTCGGGGACAGCGGCACGAGCGTCGGGCGCCTTGTTCGCGCGTGCCGCCGTGAAGCACGCCGCGCGCTCCGGCTCGACGCCGACGATCCGCACGTCGGGGCGCTTCGCCTTGACCGCGGTGCCGATGCCCGCGATCAGGCCTCCGCCGCCCACCGGCACGACGATCGCCTCGACGTCCGGCGTCTGCTCGAGGATCTCGAGCCCCATCGTCCCCTGGCCCGCGACCACGTGAGGGTTGTCGAATGGATGGATGAACGTGAGCCCGTCGCGCGCGGCGATCTCGCCGGCGTAGGCGCGCGCCTCGGTGAGATCGGCGCCGTGAAGGATCACGTTGGCGCCGAAGTGCCGGCAGTTGGTGACTTTGATCAGCGCGGCGAACACCGGCATCACCACCGTCGTCGGAATGCCGAGCAGGCTCGCGTGGTAGGCGATCCCCTGCGCGTGATTGCCGGCCGACGCCGCGATCACGCCGCGCCGGCGCTGCTCCGGCGAGAGCTGCAGCAGCGCGTTGCGCGCGCCGCGCTCCTTGAAGCTTCCGGTGCGCTGCAGATAGTCGAGCTTGCAATAGATGTGCGCGCCGGTGAGCTGCGACAGCGGAATCGATTCGACGCACGGCGAGTAGTAGACGCCGCCGGCGATCCGCAGGCGCGCAGCTTCGATGTCGGCGAGGGTGATCATCGGCGCGCGGCGCGCGTATCGCTTCAGAACGGCAGGGCGACGCCCGGCTTGGCCGCGGTCAACACGCGCCGGAACTCGGCCTTGATCCGCTCGAGCGCCGCATCGTCGTCGGCCTCGAAGCGCAGCACGATCGTCGGCGTCGTATTCGACGCGCGGGCGAGCCCGAATCCATCCGGATACTCGACGCGCAACCCGTCGATCCGTATGACGTCGTCCGCGCCGTCGAACTTCGCCGACGCGGCGAGCTTCGCGATGAGCGCATGGTGCTCGCCTTCCGCGCACGCGATGTTCAATTCGGGAGTCGACACGGCGTCCGGCAGCGCGTCGAGCACGGCCGACGGGTTCGCGTGCCGCGCGAGGATCTCGAGCAGCCGCGCGCCCGCGTAGAGCCCGTCGTCGAAGCCGTACCAGCGCTCCTTGAAGAAGGTGTGTCCGCTCATCTCGCCGGCAAGCGCGGCGCCGACCTCCTTCATCTTGGTCTTGATCAGCGAATGCCCGGTCTTCCAGAGCAGCGGCACGCCGCCGTGGCGCAGGATCCAGGGCTTCAGGTTTCGCGTCGACTTGACGTCGTAGATGATCGTCGCGCCGGGCTCGCGCGCGAGCACGTCGGCGGCGAACAGCATCAGCTGCCGGTCGGGATAGATGACGTGGCCGTCGCGCGTCGCCACGCCGAGCCGATCGCCGTCGCCGTCGAACGCGAAGCCGAGATCGTGCTTTCCTTCGGCGAGAACGGCGATCAGGTCGCGCAGGTTCTCGGGCTTCGACGGATCGGGATGGTGATTGGGGAAGCGGCCGTCGACGTCGCAGTACATCTCGGTGACCTCGCAACCGAGCCGCCGGTAGAGCGTCGGCGCGAACGCGCCGGCAACGCCGTTCCCGCAGTCGACGGCTACCTTGAGCGGCCGCCCGACGCCGGACATTGCCCGCGACGCGGTCGTAGTAGGCTGCCGCGATGTCGGCGGTCCGATACGAGCCGGCGCCCGTCGCATAGCGGCCGGCTTCGATGCGCGCGCGAATCCCCTGGATGTCGTCGCCGGAGAGCGTCACGCCGTCGATCACCATCTTGAGCCCGTTGTAGTCGGGCGGATTGTGGCTGCCGGTCACCATCACGCTCGATTGCGTGTCGAGGTGGCTTCGCCGCGAAATAGGACATCGGCGTGGTCACCATGCCGACGTCGATCACGTTCGCACCCGCTGCACGAATGCCGTCGGCGACCGCCGCGGCGAGCTCCGGACCGGAGAGGCGACCATCGCGACCGACGACGAGCGTGTCGCGGCCTTTCTCGCGCGCGAGCGAGCCCAGCGCTTGCCCGATCAACCTGACGACCGGCGGCAGTGAGCGTCTTGCCGACGACGCCGCGAATGTCGTAGGCCTTGAAGATTTCGGCGGCGAGGGTCATGTTCGGAGCGGGATCCGGATTGCCGCCTGCGGAAATCGGCGGGCGGTTAGCGACGATGCACGAAGAAGTCTAGCAGGCGCCGCGGCAGCCAATCGATCCGGCCGGGAAACGACCCGGTCGGGAAATCCGCCGTGTCCGCCTTGCTCGGGCTGGACCAGCAGGACCTCGCGCGCTCACCTCGTCGGGCCGCGGCAGCGATTCCCTCGGCACGAACGGATCGTTCTTCGCGTTGAGCACGAGCGTCGGCACGGCGACGCTCGCGAGCCACGGCTTGCTGGACGCGCGCCGCCAATAGTCGGTCGCGCCGCCGAAGCCGTGCAGCATCGCCGTGACGGCCTCGTCGAACTCGTACATCGTGCGCGTGCGCCGGATTCGCGACTCGTCGAGAAGCCCCGGGAACCGCCGCGCCATCGCGAGGCTCTTCGGCTTGAGCGTGCTCAGGAAATTGCGCGTGTAGATGCGGTTCGCGCCCTTGCCGATCGCGATGCCGGCGCTCTCGAGGTCGAGCGGCGTCGACACCGCCGCGGCCGCCGTGACGATGCGCGACGCGTCGTTCTTCTTCCTGCCGAGCCAGTTGATGAGGACGCTTCCGCCGACCGACACGCCGACGACGTAGAGCGGCGTCGCCGGAGGCAACGCGCTCGCGGATCGCCGCGATCAGCAGCTCGAGCTCCGCATGGTCGCCCGAGTGGTAGGCGCGCGGCAGCCGGTTCGGCTCGCCGCTGCAGCCGCGGAAGTGCGGGATCGACGCCGCGCCAGCCGCGCGCGGCGAGCATCGCCATCAGCGCGCGAGCGTAGTGCGAATCGGAGCTTCCTTCGAGGCCGTGGAACAGCGCGACGAGCGGCGCTCGCGACGCGTCGCGCGCGTCGAGCCAGTCGAAGTCCCAGAAATCGCCGTCGGGCGTCTCGACGCGCTCGCGCCGAAAGCGCACCGCGGGCCGGGGCAGCAGGTAGGGCCAGATGGTCTGCGCGTGTCCTCCTCGAAGCCACGCCGGGCTGCGATACGGCGGCAGCGGCGCGCGATCGCGCGTCGAGCTGCGGCAACGCGTGCGCGCCACCGTCAACCAAGGGCGCGCCTCCAGGCGCTTTGCGATCGTCTTCAGTATCTTGACCCGCGCGTATTTCTTGTCGTCCGCCTCGACCAGCGTCCACGGTGCGATCTCCGTGCTCGTGCGATCGACCATGTCGCAGACGGCCTGTTCGTAAGCGCCCCATTTCTTGCGGTTGCGCCAGTCGTCGGGCGTGATCTTGAATTGCTTGAACGCGACCTTCTCGCGCGCGCGGAACCGTCGCAGCTGCTCCGCCTTGCTGATCTGCAGCCAGAACTTGACGATCACGGCGCTGCCTTCGGTCAGCTGCTCCTCGAACTGATTGATCTCGTCGTAGGCGCGCATCCAGTCGGCGACGGTGCAGTAGCCTTCGACGCGCTCGACCAGCACGCGCCCGTACCAGGACCGGTCGAAGATCGTGATTCCGCCGAACGGCGGCACGTGCCGCCAGAATCGCCACAGGTACGGGTGCGCGCGCTCTTCGTCGGTAGGGGCGGCGACCGGGACGGTCACGTATTGACGCGCGTCGAGCGCCGCGGTGACGCGACGTATGGCGCCGCCCTTTCCTGCCGCGTCGACGCCTTCGAAAACGAGGACCAGCGATCGCTCGCCGAAGCGCTTGCGCCGCGTGAGCTGCGCGAGCTGCCCCTGGTACTTCTCGAGATCGCGCTGGTATTGCGGCGCAGGCAGCTTCTTCGACAGGTCGAGTCTCGCGGATCAGCCGGACGTTGTCGATGACCGACGGCGCGGGCGGCGTGATCGCGCGCGTCGCGGGCGGTTCCTTGGCGGCGATCGTCCGTCGCATCGCGTCGAGCAGGATGCGTGCCGACGGTGAGACTGCGGTAGTGGTCGTCGGTGCCTTCGACGACGTACCACGGCGCCTCGCCGCTCGAGGACTCGCGCAGCACGAGCTCCCACGTGTCGTGCGACTTGGTGTAGAGCCGCCACGCATCCCAATCGCGCCGTGTGACGCGCCAGCGCGTGCGCGGATCCTTCTCGAGCCGCTCGAGCCGCTGCTTCTGGTCCTTTTTCGACAGGTGGATCCAGAACTTGAGCAGCACGAGCCCTTCTTCGGCGAGCATCCGCTCGTGGTGGCGGATCGACTCGAGCAGCAGCTCGAGACGCTCCGCGCTGATCCGCCCCGAAAGCCGGCTCGCGAGCACCTCGTTGTACCAGGCGTTCATGAAGATGCCGATCCGGCCCTTCGGCGGCAGCGCGCGCCAATATCGCCACGGCAGCGGGCGCTCGAGCTCGTCGCCGCTGCGCGGGCCGAACGCGACCACGCGGATGTGCCGCGGGTCCATCCATTCGGTGAGCTTGTTCGCGGTCTCGCCGCGCCCGCCGGCCTCGACGCCGGAGATGATCAGCAGCACCGGCCCGCGGCCCGAGCGGCTGAGCTTCCACTGGGCCATGAGGAGCGCCTCGCGCAGCTTGGGCTCCTCGCGCGCGTACTCCTCCTTCGATATCCGATGACCGACTTCGGCGGACTCGAGCATGCGGGCCCCTGCGAGAGCGTCAGACCCAGAAGCGCTTCGCGCGCGCGAAGCGGCGCCACGCCGAAGCGATCTCCGGCTCGAGCGCCGCAGCCTGTGCGGCGACCCACCCGCGAACGGCGCCCGTGGCCGCGTCCGCCTGCCCGCCCGTCTCGTTCGCGACGCGCAGCGCGGTCGTCGCGTCGTTCAGCCGGCCGAGCACGTCCTGCACGCCGGTCAGCGCCTTGAGATAGGCTTTGGCGCGCTTGCGCGGAAAGAGCGGCGCGAAGAATTCGGCGATGTAGCGCAAGCGCTTTGCCGCGATGCGAACGCGCGTGCCGCTCCTCGGGGGATCCGGACTCGAGCGCGCTCGCCGATTGCTCGAGCTTTCGATGCCGGCGCGCGAGGAGCGACGCGGCGAACCCGGTCGCGCGGCCACCGAGCGCGTCGGCGCGCTGCGCGTCGTCCGCTGCGCGCGCGGTTGCGAAGCGCGGCGCCGCGCACAGATATCCGCCCGCGAGCAGCGATCTTCTGAAAGCGCGCCGACCCGACCGCCTCGCGCGCTGCGGCGCGCGCAACCCGGCGCCGCGCCTCCGCGCGTGCGCGCAGCCTCTTCAGTCCCGGCGCCGTGCGCGCGGTCGCGCTTGAACCACCGCGGCGAGCGGCGGCAGCGTGTCGCGGACGAAGACGTCCCAATCGCGCGCCGCCCCGAGAATGCCCGCGAGCCACTTCACGTCGGCAACGAGGCCTCTCAGCTCGCCCGAAGGCGCGCACTTCGCGACGAGCCGCAGGCACGAGCGAAGCCGCCGCGTGCCGATGCGCATCTGGTGGACCCATTCGACGTCGTTGTCGGCGAGCAGGCCCGGCGCGTTGGCGGCGATCTGTTGCAGGCAACCGCGCACGAGCGCCGCGAGCGCCTCCTCGGTGGTTGCGTTCTCGGCGATCGGAACGCCATCCGCGCGGACCGGCGCGCCGATCACGTCGCGCTCGCCGTGCAGAAGCGCATGGCCGCGCTCGGCCTTGCTCTTCGTCAGCACCGCGACCGGCAGGTCCTCGGCGAGCTGCCGCGCGAGGCCGAAGAGGTTCGACGCGTTGCCCTCCTCGAGCTCGAGCTCGATCTCCGCGATGGGAGCGCGCCGGGTCTCGCCGTCCCGCGCAGTCCGAATCTCGCCGAGATCGATGCAGAGCTCCGCGCTCGATCCGTCGGGAAAGCCGAGCGGAATCGTCCGCCGCTGGAAATCGGTCGTGAAGCGCCGCGCGAGGCCGCCGCGCTTCCTCGCCTTCGCGATCAGCTTGCTCCAGGGCGTCGCAGCGAGCTGCGCGTAATCGAGCATCGGGCGTCGCAGCGGCCATTCGATACTCGGAGCGCGCAAACAGTCCGCCTCCGGCGGCGGATTCCGCCGGGCCTTTGATCGTTTGCACCCAGCTCTTGCCGATGCGCCGAACGCGCAGCGCGACGTCGGCGCCGGCGAGCAGCGAATCGTCGGTGTCGTAGTAGCTGCTGTCGACCCGCGCCGTGCGCGTTCGTCCGGCGCGCAATGCCCTGACCGCGGGATGGCGCAGCGAGCGCGCTCGCCGACTTCGGGTCCAGCGACAGCTTGAGCTCGATTTCCGTGGGCACGAGGGCCTCGATCGCGGCGCGGCGGCGCGGCGCGGAACGCTTGCTTCCCTACACTTCGTCGCTGTGCTTGACGCGACGCGCGCGGACCGCCTCGGCCAGCGAGTGCAGCACGTCGAGCGTCGCATCCCACCCGATGCACGCATCGGTGATCGACACGCCGTACTGAAGCGCGTGACCCGGAACGAGATCCTGGCGTCCCGGATTCAGGTGACTTTCGATCATGACGCCGAAGATGCGATCGTCGCCGGCGGCGATCTGCGCGCCGACGTCGCGCGCGACGTCGACCTGGCGCTCGTGCCTGCGCTGGCTGTTCGCGTGCGAGCAGTCGATCATGAGCTTCGCCGCGAGACCGGCGGCCGCGAGCTCCTTGCACGTCGCGGCGACGCTCGCCGCGTCGTAGTTCGGCGTCTTGCCGCCGCGCAGGATGATGTGGCAATCCTCGTTGCCGGCGGTGTGCACGATCGCCGAATGGCCGCCCTTGGTCACCGACAGGAAATGATGCGGCGCGGACGCGGCCTTGATCGCGTCGACGGCGATCCTGACGTCGCCGTTCGTGCCGTTCTTGAAGCCGACCGGGCACGAGAATCCCGACGCGAGCTCGCGATGCGTCTGGCTCTCGGTCGTGCGCGCGCCGATCGCGCCCCACGCGATCAGATCCGCGAGGTACTGCGGCGTGATCATGTCGAGATACTCGGTGCCGGCAGGGAGGTCGAGCTCGTTGATCTCGAGCAGGATGCGCGCGCGCGAGGCGCAGGCCGTCGTTGATCCGGTAGCTGTCGTCGAGATGCGGGTCGTTGATCAGCCCCTTCCAGCCGACCGTCGTGCGCGGCTTCTCGAAGTAGACGCGCATCACGACGACGAGATCGGCGGCGAGCTCGCGCCGCGCCGCCGAGAGGCGCGTCGCGTAGTCGATCGCCGCGTCGTAGTCGTGGATCGAGCACGGGCCGACGACGACGAGCAGGCGATCGTCGGCGCCGTGCAGCACGCGATGAATGGCGAGCCGCGCCTCGTAGGTCGTCGCCGCGGCGGCTTCGGAGGCCGGAAATTCCCGCAGCAGATGCGCCGGCGGCGCGAGCTCCATGATCTCCCGGATTCGGGTGTCGTCGATCGGCAGCTTGGCCGCAGGTTGAGCCGCCGCGGCGACGCGGTTGCGGTGGGCGGTGGAGGTGGGCACGATGGGATCCGTCAGGGTTTTCGCAGCAAAAACAGGATTTTATCGCCTTCCGACTGGGCGAACACGCATTGTGCCACGCCCGTTGTTGCATTGCATCGGGCCAAAATGGAGACATCGGCCCTTCGGCTGTACCCGAAATCGTTGCCTGGCGCGTTTAGGATGCCGTAGACTGCCCTTGACCTCGCTTCCACACCGGAGCCGCAACGACCGCGCGGATATTTGTGCGACCCGGTTACGCCCGCTCAAGCCGAATCACGGCTGGATGACCCCTGTCCATACGACAGACCCGCCTGACAAGGACCCCACCGTGTCTCACGGGCGGCGGTCGATTGCTTTTTGGCGGCTCAATTCGTCGGCATTCCAGGCCGTTTCGGTGCGTGCCGCTTCCGAAAGCTGTTCGTCGCGAGCCACGGTGTCGGATGCCCCCAAGCTGCCGGCGGCTGCGCCAGGCGGGCGATGGGTGTAGGATATCGGCGCCCGTCTGCGATGCCCGTTCTGCGAAGCTGGCGACGAGATCCCGACCGCCCAAAAAAGGATTGCCATGAAAAGATTCTCTTCGCTGCGCTATTCATGTTGTGCGTAAGCACGATCGCCTTCGCCGCGGACCCCAGCTGCGAAGCCCAGGCTGCCGAGAAGAAGCTGTCGGGGCCGCCAAGACGAGCTTCGTGAACAAGTGCACGAAGGACTCGGCGGCAAATTGCACGACGCAGGCGGCGGACAAGAAGCTGGCCGGCGCGGCGAAGACGAGCTCTGTCAACAAGTCGTGAAGGACACGGCGACACCGGGCACCGGCGGGGCCAAGAAGCTGCCGGTGCGGCGAAGGCGAGCTTCGTCAACAAGTGCGTGAAGGACGCGACTCGCGCATCGTGGGACGCGCTCGATGCCGAGCGCCGCCGCGACGGAGCCTCAGGGCGCTCGGGCTCGACTCTCAGCGCGCCTTGCGAATCAGCAGCCCCTTCAGATAGTCGCCCTCCGGGAACGCCAACGAAACCGGATGATCGGCCGCGGCTGCCGAAGTGGCCGATGACGGCCGCGTCGGCGCCCGCGTCGAGCGCGGCGCCGGCGACGATCTTGCGGAAAAGCGCTGCATCGATCCCGCCTGAACAGGAAAAGCGTCGCGAGCATTCCGCCGGGACGCAGCAGCTTGAGCGCCCAGAGGTTCACGTCCTTGTACGCGCGCGAAGCGCGCTCGGCGTGCGCGAGCGTCGGCGCGAATTTCGGCGGATCGAGCACGATCAGGTCGAATCCGGCGCCCCGGTCGCGCATCCTGCGCAGCTCGGCGAACGCGTCCGCCTCGCGCCATTCGCGCGCGATCGGCAGGCAATTCGGGATTGCGCGCGAGGTTCTCGCGCCCGAGCGCCAGCGCTGCGTCCGAGCTGTCGATCGACACGACGCTCGCCGCGCCGCCGGCGAGCGCCGCGAGCGCGAACGCGCCGGAGTAGGAGAAGACGTTCAACACGTCGCGCGATGCGGCGATCGCGCGCACGGCGGCGCGGTTGTCGCGTTGATCGAGATAGAACCCGGTCTTCTGGCCGCCGACCACGTCGACGCGGTAGACGATGCCGTCCTCGACGAAGGTGACGATCTCCGGCAGCTTTCCGTGCGCGACGCCGGTTCGCGGCGGCATGCCTTCGAGCTTGCGCACGTCGGCATCCGAGCGCTCGTAGACGCATGCGGCGCCGGTCGCAGCGACGAGCGCATCGACGATCGCGTCGCGCCATCGCTCGGCGCCGGCCGACGAGAGCTGCAGCACGACCGTGTCCGCGTATCGATCGGCGATCACGCCCGGCAGACCGTCGGATTCGCCGTGAATCAGCCGGCACCCGGTGTGTCGCCGATCGAGCATCGGCGCGCGCGCGGCGACGGCTCGCGCGACGCGCCGCGCGATGAACGCGGAGTCCACCGTCTCGTCGCGCATCGAACGTCCAGACGCGCGCGCGGATCTGCGATTCGGGCGAGAACGCGGCGCGCGCAATGAACGCGCCGTCGGCCGTGTGAACGTCGACCGTTTCCCCGCGCTCGAGCGGTCCGTCGACGGAGCCGATCGCGCCGGAGAAGATCCACGGATGGCGCTGGCGAAGCGATTTGTCGCGTCCCGGCTTCAACCGCAGCACCGGGTTCGCGTCAGCCAAGCGTCACACCCGCCAGCCTGCCTATCCCGAAGGTGATGGCGCCTGCGATTCCGCCCAGCACGAGCATCCGTGCGCCCGACTGGAACGCGTTGCGCCCGGTGAAGAGCGAAAGGAGCGCGCCGACCGCAAACAGGGCGAGCGCCGTGACGCCGATCGCGATCGGCAACGCGCGCGGTCCGGCGAGACGCCATGAACGGCAGCAGCGGCAACAAGCGCGCCCGCCGCGAACGAGAGGAACGACGAGACCGCCGCGCCCCAGGGCGAGCCGAGCTCCTCGGGGTTGAGGCCGAGCTCCTCGCGCGCGAGCGTGTCGAGAGCGTGCTCCGGATCGGCGACGAGCTTCGTGGCGAGGCGCGAAGCTTCTTTCGCGGGCAGGCCCTTTGCCGCGTAGATCAGCGCGAGCTCCTGCGCTTCGGCTTCCGGGTACTGGGCGAGCTCGTCGCGCTCGAGCCCTATCTGGTACTCGAAGAGCTCGCGTTGCGAGCGCACCGAAACGTATTCGCCCGTCGCCATCGCGAACGCGCCGGCGCACATTCCGGCAACACCGGTCAGCAGCACGACGCGCGCGTCGGTGCTCGCGCCGGCAATCCCGAGAATGAGGCTCGCGTTCGACACGAGGCCGTCGTTGACTCCGAACACCGCGGCGCGCAGATTTCCGCCGCGGCCGAGACCGCGGTGCCGAAGCTCGGTGCCCGATCCGGCGATCGGCGTCGCGTGGCCGGCGTCTCGTCCCAGCGCAGGTCCGTAGACGCCCATGCCGCGCACCTTCATCGCGGCGAGCACGCTCTTCAGCCGCCGCGGCCCGAAACGGCGCACGAGCGCGGCGACGATTCGCGTGCGCGTGTCCGGCACATACGGGGCCGGCGGCGAATGCCCGCGCGCGGTGAGCTGCGCGCGCCAGATCGCCGCTTGCGCTTCAGCCTCGCCCGCCATCCGGCGAAAGAGCTCGGCGCGCGGCGTTCCGGACTCGGCCTCTGCACAGACGCGATAGAGCAACGCCGAGCGCTGTTCTTCGGTCCAGCTTTCGAGCGGATTCGACATGGCGGTCAGTGGCGGCGGAGCGACTCGCTATGCGGGCTTATGATGAGGCATGCGCCCGCTAGCGAGCCGCTCCGCCGCCTTCGAGCGCCGCGTCGATGCGCGCCATCACCTCGGGCGTGAGCTTCGGCACGACGTCCAGCGCCTTCATGTTCTCGACGACCTGCGCGGGACGGCTTGCGCCGGTGATCACCGTCGACACGTGCGGGTTCTTCAGACACCACGCAAGCGACATTTGCGCGAGCGTGCAGCCGAGATCGGCGGCGATCGGAGCGAGCCGGCGGACCACCGCGATCTTGTCCTTGTCGGAAAGCCGCTCGGCGAGCCATTCGTAGCCCTTGAGCGTGCCGCGCGTGCCGGGCGGAATGCCGTCGTTGTACTTGCCCGTCAGCAGTCCCGACGCGAGCGGACTCCAGATCGTCGTGCCGAGGCCGATGTCGGCGTAGAGCCGCGCGTATTCCTGCTCGACGCGCTCGCGATGCAGCAGGTTGTACTGCGGCTGCTCCATGACCGGCTTGTGCAGGTGATGCCGATCGGCGATGTGCCACGCCGCCATGATCTCGGCAGCGCTCCATTCCGAGGTTCCCCAGTACACGGCCTTGCCGGCGGCGATGATGTCGTGCATCGCGCGCACTGTTTCCTCGATCGGCGTCTCCGGATCGGGCCGGTGGCAGAACACGAGGTCGACGTAATCGAGGCCGAGCCGCTCGAGCGAGCCGTCGATCGCGCGCGTCAGGTACTTGCGGTTCAGCGTGTTCTTTTCGTTCGGGCCGTCGTGCATTCCCCAGAAGAATTTCGTCGATACGATGTACGACGAACGCCGCCATCCGGCCTTCTTCAGCACCTCGCCCATGATCGTTTCGGACCGGCCCTTCGCGTACACCTCGGCGTTGTCGAAGAAATTGACGCCGGCGTCGAACGCCGCGGCCATGCATTCGCGCGCGAGATCCGCGCCCAGCTGGTTGCCGTAGGTGACCCACGACCCGAACGAGAGCTCGCTGACCTTCAGGCCGGAAGCGCCGAGCCGGCGGTAGTTCATCGCAGTCATCGTGCGGTTTTGGGGCGGAAACGCGCCGAAGGAGCGCGGGCGGTAGAATCTCGTCCGCCCATTGTACCCACAAGGATCGTCCGATGCCGTCTCCCCGCGCCGCAAGAGTCCGCCGCCACGGCCGGCGCGCCGCCGCCAAGCCGCCGCTTTCGGTCGAAGCGCTGTGGGCGATCAAGCGCATCGCGTCGCCGACGCTCTCGCCCGACGGCGCGCTCGCGTGCGCCGCGGTGACGAGCTTCGACATGGAGACGAACGAAGAGTCGACCGAGCTCTGGCTTTTTCCGACGGGACTCGCGGGCAAGTCCGCACTGAAGCCGCGCCGGCTCACCGCGGGCGACAAGGACAGCGACCCGAAGTGGTCGCCCGATGGCCGCTGGATCGCGTTCACCGCGAAGCGCAAGGACGACGACGAGGCGCAGATCTATCTGATCGCGCCCGACGGCGGCGAGGCGAGACGGCTCACGAAGGTCGCGAACGGCTGCTGCCGCGCTCAAGTGGTTCGCCGACGGCAGGCGCATCGCGTTCGTGTCGTCGGTCTGGCCGGACCTCGCGACCGACGCGGAACAGGCGAAACGCCGAAAGGAGCGCAAGGAGGCGAAGGTCAAGGCGCACGTCACCGAGCGCGCCGAATTTCGCTACTGGGACCATTGGCTGACCGACGGACGGGAGCCGCACGTGTTCGTCGTGCGACATCGCGACGGGCCGCTGCCGGGACGCGCTCGCGGGCACCGGTCTCGCGCTGCCGCCGTGGGATCCGACGAGCTTCGACTTCGACATCGCGCCGGACGGTCGCGAGCTCGCCGTCACGGTCGACCTCGCGCCCGAGCCCGGGATGATGAACCGGCGCGACATCGCGACCGTCGACCTCGCGAGCCGCCGCAAGCGCATTCTCACCGCCGGCACGGGGACCGACGACGCGAGTCCCGCGTACTCGCCCGACGGGCGCTTTCTCGTCTTTCATTCGTACGACACCGCGCGCTCGTTCAACGACCAGGGCTGGCTGACGCTGCACGACGCGCCGCGGCGGCCGGAAGAAGCGCCTCGCGCCGAGGTACGACCGGCAGCCGACGCACGTCGCGTGGTCGACGGACGCGCAGTCGCTGCTCTTCACCGCCGAGGATCGCGGGCGCGTCGGTCTGTGGCGGCTGCCGGTTGCCGCGTCCGGCGCCGCCGAAGCGCCGGCGCTCGTCGTGCCCGGCGGCGCGATCGGCAACTTCTCGCAGTCGCGCGACGGTTCGGTGCTCGCGTTCGATCGCGCAGCCGCGCAGCACCCGCCGGCGCTGTTCGCCTGCCGCGCCGACGGCAGCGGCGAGCGTCCGATCGAGACGCTCAACCGCGCGCTGCTCGGCCGTCACGCCGTGGGCGAAGTGCGCGACGTGACGATCAAGGGCTGGGGCGGCGCGCCGGTGCAGATGTGGATCACGTACCCGCCGAACTTCGATCCGAAGAAGAAGTGGCCGCTGCTGCAGACGATCCACGGCGGCCCGCACGCCGCGCATCTCGACTCGTGGCACTTTCGCTGGAACAACCAGGTCTTCGCCGGAAAGGGCTTTGTCGTCGCCGCGGTGAATTACCACGGATCGTCGGGGTTCGGCCAGAAGTGGCTGGAGACGATCACGGGGCGCTACGGCGAAAAGGAGTTCGCCGACGTCGAAGCCGGGACCGACTGGATGCTGCGCCAGGGCTACGTCGATCGGACGCGGCTCGTCGCGACCGGAGGCAGCTACGGCGGCTTCATGGTCGCGTTCATGAACGGCCACACCGACCGCTACAAGGCGTTCGTCTGCCACGCGGGCTGCTACGACTGGGTCAGCATGATGGCGACCGACGGCTATCACTTCTTCGCCGACGAGCTGGGCGCGTTCCATTGGAACAACCCGGCGCGCGTGATGAAGCAGTCGCCGCATCACTACGTGAAGCGCGCGAAGACGCCGACGCTCGTGATGCACGGCGAGCAGGACTTCCGCGTGCCGGCGACGCAGGCGCTCCAGTATTACGACACGCTGAAGGCGAAGAAAGTGCCGGCGCGGCTCGTCTACTTTCCCGACGAGAACCACTGGATCCTGAAGCCGCAGAATTCGCGGCTCTGGTATCGCGAATTCTTCGACTGGGTGACGCGTTACGCGCCCGGCGGCCCTGCGCGCGCGCGAAGCGCGCTGAGCATGAACGGCTAGACTGCGCGTGCAGCAAGACGGCTCAGACCGCCGTCAGCGGCGGCCCGTTGACCTTCTTCTCGTAGGCGCCCTGGCAGTTCACGCAGCGCTTCGCAGTCGGATAGACGGCGAGGCGCGCCGGCGCGATATCGATGCCGCAATCGGCGCATTCGCCGTAGCTGCCGTCGCGCATTCGGGCGAGCGCCGCGTCGACCTCGGTGAGCTCGGCCAGCGTGTGCCGCACCTCGGCAAGGTCGAGCTCGGCCAATCCGTCGGCGACGCCCCATTCGTCGCCGCTCTCCTTGATCCGGTTGCGCAGGCCCACGACGCGGTCGTCGTCGCTTCCCGCGAGCTGCGCCTTCAATTCGACGCGAAGCTTCGCGCGGCGGGCCTCGAGCTCGGCCTTGAGTCGGGCGCGATCGGCGGCGGACAGTTCGGTAGCGGACATGGCAACTCGTTCGGCGTGGGGAAACCGGCTCCATTATCCCATCTTCGACGGCGGCGGGATCAATCCGTTGCTGTCGTCGCAGCTGCGCGGTCCCGCGCGGCACTTGAATCCCCGGCGCCCGACCGCAGATACGGAGTCGAGGGCGGCGGCCGGCCCAAGGCGTACCGGCGCGTCACCGCCCACCCCTAACTACGCACAAAGGAGATCGCATGAACCATTTGACCACTTATGACCCGTTCGCCGAATCCGGAATCGACGACCTCTTCCGCGGCTTCTTCCGTCCGGTCCGCGTCGAAAAGGCGGCCTGCGGCGATCAAGATGGACGTCACCGAGCAGAATGGCGCCTACCTCGTGAAGGCCGAGATCCCCGGCGTCGGCAAGGACGACATCCAGGTCTCGATCGAGGGCAACCAGGTGACGATCGGCGCCGAGGTCAAGCGCGAGAAGGACGTCAAGGACGGCGAGCGCGTGCTGCGCAGCGAGCGCTATTACGGGAGCGTGTACCGCGGCTTCACGCTGCCGGTCGAAGTCGACGAAGCGGCGAGCGAGGCCAAGTACGAGAACGGCGTGCTCCAGCTGAAGCTCGTGAAGAAGCCCGCGAACACGGGCCGCAAGCTGACGGTCCAGTAAGCCCGCGCATCCCGGTCGCGCGCGAGCCTGCGCTCGGCTTCGCGGCGGCGCAGCGTGCTCGTCGGCACGCGCGTCGCGGGTCGGCCCGCGGGCGCGCGCAGCGTTTCGCTGTCGCGTCAGCGAATGCGCTTCGCCGGATATTCTTCGTCGATGTTGTCGCGGAAGAAGCTCCACGGCGACGATGCCGACACCAGCCGGCGATGCGTGTCCGCGGAGACGCCGCCGTACTCGAACGTGCCCGACGTCAGCTCGACGACGAGCGTGCGCCGCGCTGCGTCGTAGCCCACCGCCCGCAGGTTGCCTCCCGAGACGCGCTTCATCTCCATGCGCCCGGTCCTCCCGATCAGTGCGTGCGCCGCTCCCCACAGCTGCTTCAGCCGCGCGTCGCGTCCGCAGCCCGTCCGGTAGTACGAGTAGCGGACCGGATTCTTCACGTAGTAGTTCTGGTGGTATTCCTCGGCCGGCCAGAACTCGGTCGCCGTCACGATCGGCGTGACGATCGGCTCCTTGAACGGCTTCGACTTCTCGAGCGCGGCCTTCGAGGCTTCCGCGGCGCGCGCGCTGCGCGTCGTTGTGGACGAAGATCGCCGTTCGGTACTGCGTGCCGACGTCGCAGAACTGGCGGTCGTTCACCGTCGGATCGACGTTGTGCCAGAACACGTCGAGCAGCTTCTCGTACGTCACCTTCTTCGGGTCGTAGAGCACCTGAACCGCTTCGGCGTGGCCCGGTCGATCCCGACGACACCTCCTCGTACGTCGGATTCTGCTTCGTGCCGCCGATGTAGCCCGAGGTCGTGGCGAGCACGCCGTCGAGCTTGTCGAAGGGCGGCTCCATGCACCAGAAGCAGCCGCCGGCGAAGGTCGCGACGGCGGCCCCCGGCGGCGTCGCCGGAAGCTTCGCCATCTGCGCGAAGGCTGCCGGGCCGCCGAGCGCGACGAGGACGAGCGCCAGACTGGTGAGAAGCGTGACGGAGGGAGCGGATCATGAAAGCCTCGCGAGGTCGATCCGGCGCAGCTCGCCGGCTGCGCTTGGTCGGCGGCGGACGCCGCGAACTTACGACGATCGTGCGAAGACGCCGCCGCGCCGCATCGATTATAGTCCCCGTCGCGAGCAGGCATTGCCGAGGCGAGTCGATGCGCGAGTCAGCCGGAACAAGTCACCGCGGCCGCTGGGCTCGCACGCGCGCTCGAGCTTGCGCTCGGCTGCGCTCGTCGCGCTCAACGGCGCCGCGACGGCCGCCGATCCCGGCGAAAACGCTGCGCGTCGCGTTCTCGATCGCCGAGTCGAGCTTCGACCCGCAATTCGCATCCGATGCCCCGTCCGACAGCATCATCGACAACATCTTCGACACGATGCTGACCTACGACTATCTCGCGCGGCCGGTGAAGCTCGTCCCGCGAGCGCTCGAGACGATGCCCGAGGTGAGCGACGGCGGCTCGACGTACACGTTCAGGTTCAGGAAGGGAATCTTCTTCACGCCCGATCCCGCGTTCGGCGGCAAGCCGCGCGAGCTGGTCGCCGCCGATCAGGCGTATGCGATCCGGCGCCTCCTCGACCCCGCGGTGAAGAGTCCCTGGCTGTGGCTCGTCGAGGGCAAGATCGTCGGCGCCGACGCCGTGCGCGAGCGCGCGTCGAAGTCCGGCAAGTTCGACTACGACGCGCCGATTGCCGGCCTCGAAGTCGTCGATCGCTATACGCTGCGCATCCGCCTGACGCAGCCGGACCTGCGTTTCCTGTACGTGTTCGCGGTGCCGAACACGGCGCCCGTCGCGCGCGAAGTCGTCGCCGCATACGGCGTGGACATCGGCGCGCATCCGGTCGGCACGGGACCGTACATGCTCGGCGAGTACAAGCGGAGCTCGAAGATCGTGCTGGTCGCGAACCCCGGCTACCGCGAGACCACGTACGCTCCGGCCGGCCCGATTCCCGCCGACGCCGCAGGAAGTCGCGGCGGCGCTCAAGGGCAGAAAGCTGCCGATTCCGGAACGCATCGAGGTGTCGGTGATCGAGGAGGGGCAGGCGACGTGGCTCGCGTTCGCCAACCGCGAGCTCGACCTCCTCGAGCGGCATGCCGCCCGAATTCGTCGATCAGGCGCTCGCGGGCGGCAAGCTGAAGCCCGAGCTCGCGGCGAAAGGCATCCAGCATCGCACGCTGCTGCGGCCGAACACCTGGTGGACGTATTTCAACATGGAGGATCCGGTGGTCGGCGGCTACACGCCGGAGAAGAATCGCGCTGCGCCGCGCGATCGGCATGGGTTACGACGTCGACGAATACATTCGCGTCATCCTCAAGGGCCGCGCGATCCCCGCGTCGAGCCCGATCCCTCCCGACATCGCCGGATACGACCCGGAGTTGAAGACGCAGGCGCAGCTCTACGATCCCGCGGCCGCGCGCGCGCTGCTCGACAAGTTCGGCTACAAGGATCGGGACGGCGACGGCTATCGCGAAGCGCCGGACGGCAAGCCGCTCGTCCTCGAGCGCTGGTCGGCGCCGACGACGCTGCAGCGCCAGGCCGACGAGCAATGGAAGAAGAACATGGATGCGATCGGTCTGCAGGATCGTGTTCAAGAAGGATCGGCTGCCCGAGCTTCGCAAGATGGCGCGCCAGGGCAAGATCCCGATGCGCACCGACGGCTGGAACGCCGACTATCCCGACGCCGAGAACTACATGCAGCTGCTCTACGGCCCGAACGCCGGAGCGGGCATGGAGAACCAGGCGCGGTTCCGGCTGCCGGAATTCGACAAGCTCTACGAGGCCGCGCGCCGATTGCCCGATTCAGCGGAGCGCACCCGGCTCTTCGATCGGATGACGCGAGCTCGTTCTCGCCTACGCGCCGTGGCGGCTGCAGGAGCACCGGATCGAGGACCAGCTCGCGCAGAAATGGATACGCAACTACAGGCCGCACCCGATCCGCTCGGAAGTCTGGCGCTACATCGACATCGATCCGGCGCAGCGCCCGAAGTGAGCGCTGCCGCGGATGCAGGCGTTGCGATGGGCGGCTGCGGGCGCACGCTCACATAAGCCGCGGCCGCTCACCGCAACGCCACAACTCTACTTCGGCGGCAGATACGGCTGGCAGTCGAGGAGCTGCGTCGGCGTGCCGTTGCGGATGAGCTGCAGATCCATGCCCTTGCCGCGCAGGTCGAGGTTGCCGTTCGTGTAGCGGATCCCGGATCCCATCGGGACCTGGTAGAGCACGACGCGGTCGCCATCGGGCATCAGCAGCCGCGCCTCGCCGGCGTCGAATTTCATCACGAGGCGCTGGCCGTCGAGCTGGCACGCGAACGTGTTCTTCGCGCGCTTCCTCCGCTTCTCTCCTCTGCTGATCGGCGCAGCCGCCGAGCGCGACCGCGAGCCGCAGCGCAGAGGATCGCAGCAACGGAAGGACGAAACGATTGGCGCGGACGGACACATCCAGGAGCTCCTGCGACTCTCGCCAAGAATAGCACGCAGCGAGCGCCGCGCAGGCCGGATCACGCGGCGGTCGGCTCGCGTCCGCGTCGAGCGCTGCGCCGCGGGGTGCGGGAAGCGCACGGCATCCGAATACGAAAGCACTTCGACGAGGCGTCCGGAACGGATCTCGTTCTGCATCGCCTGCCACCACCGGGGATCGAGCAGATCGGCATGGAACGCGCGGAAGCACTCGCGGGTCTTGCGATCGGTCAGCAGGAACGTCTCGAACTCCTCGGGGAACACGTCGTTGTCCGCGACCGGATACCAGATGTCGTCCGACATCTCGTCCCAATCGGGAGGCGGCGGCGGGATCGTCCGGAAATTGCAGTCGACGAGGTAGTCGATCTCGTCGTAGTCGTAGAACACGACGCGCCCGAAGCGCGTGACGCCGAAGTTCTTGAACAGCAGGTCGCCGGCGAAGATGTTGACGGCGGCGAGCTCGCGCAGCGCGTCGCCGTACTCGCGCATCGCGTGCGCGCGCTCGTCGTCGTCGGCGTTCTCGAGGTACATGTTGAGCGGGATCACCCGCCGCTCGATGTACAGGTGCTTGACGACGACGTGGTCGCCGTCGAACTCGATCTCCGACGGAGCGACCGCGTGAGCTCCGCGATCAGCTCGTCCGAGAAGCGGTCGCGCGGGAAGGCGACGTTCGAATACTCGAGGCTGTCGGTCATCCGTCCGACGCGGTCGTGATGCTTGACGAGCCAGTACTTCGCCTTGACCTTGGCCCGGTCGGTGTCCTTCGACGCGACGATCTCGTCGCGGATCACCTTGAAGACGTACGGGTACGAGGGCAGCGTGAACACCGACATCACCAGGCCCTTGATGCCCGGCGCGATGACGAACTTGTCGCGCGAGTGCTTGAGATGGTGGAGGAAGTCGCGGAAGAAGAGGTTCTTGCCGCCTTTCTGCAATCCGACCATCGTGTAGAACTCGGCGGCGGTCTTGTCGGCGACGATCGCGCACAGGAACGCGACGTACGCCGACGGGACTTCCATGTCGACGAGGAAGTACGCGCGATTCGCCGAGAAGAGCAGCGCCAGGTCGACCTCGTCCATCAGCAGCGCGTCGACGTAGAGCTTGTCCTGCGCATCGTGCTTGATGGGGACGACGAACGGAAACGTGTGGATTGCCGTTGACGACGCGCCCGACGAGGTACGCGGTCTGGTTGCGGAAGAACGGCGAGGAGAGCACCTGGATCTGGTGGTTCGCTTCGAGCCGGAACGGCCGCGGACATCGGGCGCGGAACGCTCGCAGCAGGTTGCGCAGGTCGCGGCCGAAGTCGGCGAACGGGCGCTCGAAGCCGAAATCGAGGACGATGTCGATCAGCGCGTGGCGCAGGCCGCTGCTGCAGCGGGTAGTAGCTGCGATACGACGGCGGGTCGGCGTCGATGTGCTCGGTCGAGAGCGCCGGGCGGATGAAGATCAGCCGGTTGTGGAAGTAGCCGCGGGCGAGCGTCTTGACGGACACCGAGTTGAAGAACGTCTCGGCGCACTCGGGCTGCTTGTGCTCGAGCAGCAGGCCGATGAAGTGCGAGCTTCACCTGCTCCCACAGCGCGTCGGCCTCCGCGCCGTCGAGGCCGGCGAAGCCGAACTCGCGAAGGATCCGCTCGGCCGTCTCGTGCACGCGCCGATCGTAGAAATCGATCCGGTCGCGGCCGACGTGCTGGATGGCGAGCCAGTTGCCGGCCTCGAAGTGGCGTTTCGCCGCGCGCGCGCACTCGCGGAACAGCGCGTAGTGCTTGTTGAAGCCCTCGAGCAGCATCTGCGCGATCGCGCGCGCCTGCTGCGCGCCGGGCTTGTCGCGAACGATGGTGGAAACGGGCGAGGGGAGCGGGGAAGCCATGGAATCCAGGCGATCGGCTCGCGGGGCTCTCATCCCGACGCCGCGAACGTGTCGCATTTTCGCATGTCGCCCGACTCGAGCCCGGTCTTGAACCAGCGAAGCCGCTGCTCGGCGGTGCCGTGCGTGAACGATTCGGGCACGACGTAGCCCTGCGTGCGCTTCTGGATCTGATCGTCGCCGACCGCCGACGCGGCGCGAAAGCCCGACTCGAGGTCGCCGGGCTCGAGCTTGCCGCGCTTCTGCGCGAAGTAGCCCCAGACGCCGGCGTAGCAGTCGGCCTGCAGCTCGAGGCGGATCGACAGCGCGTTGCGCCCGCGCGAATCCTGGCGCTGCATCTGCTGGTCGACCTTGCGCATCGTCCCCGTGAGGTTCTGCACGTGGTGGCCGACCTCGTGCGCGATCACGTAGGCCTGCGCGAACTCGCCCGGCGCGCCGAAGCGCCGCGCGAGCTCGCTGAAGAACGCGGTGTCGAGATAGAGCTCGCGATCGGCCGAGCAGTAGAACGGTCCCGTCGCCGCCGAGGCGAGCCCGCACCCGGAACGCGTCGCGCTGCGGAAGAGCACGAGGCGCGGCGGCTCGTAGCGCGCGCCCATCGACTTGAACACGCTGCCCCAGACGTCCTCGGTGTCGCCCAGGATCGCCGCGACGAAGTCCTTCGAGGGGTCCTGTCGACGTCGGCGCGGACTGGTTCGGCGCAGGCTGACCCGGCGCGGGCGCGCGCTGCGGACCATAACCGGGCGGCGCCTGCGGGGGCGCGTGTTGCGGGCCGTAGCCGGGTTGCGACTGCGGCGGCGGCGCGACCGGCGCGCCGCCTTCCATCATTCCGAGCATCTCGAGCGGATTCACGCCGAATATCAGGCTCGCGATGACGATGACCACGAGCGCGCCGCCGCCCAGGCGAATGCCGCCGCCGCCCGGGAACCCGCCCGAAAAACCGCCGCCACCGGCGTCGCCGTCGGTGCGGTCCTCGATGTTGTCGCTGCGGCGGAAATCCCCCCATCGCATGATCTGGCTCTCCTGGTTCGCGGCGCCGAGGGGAGGCCGCGCGCGGTTCGCCGCGACCCGCCGGATTACGGCTTCAACGCCTGGTAGAGAAACGGCAGGCTCACGTCCATCCGGTAGTCGACGTCGGAGTGATTGTCGTCGAATTCCTCGTACGTGTGGGCAATGCCGGACTCGGCGAGCCGCCGCGAAAGTATGCGGCTTCCGTAGTGGATGTGGTACTGGTCGCGCCAGCCGCAATCGATGTAGATTCCCTTGAGCGTCGCGAGCGACGCCGCGTACCTCCCGACGAGGTGGATCGGGTCGTGCTTCAGCCAGTTCCGCCAGCGCGCATCCAGCCGCTCGCCGGTCTCGAGGTTGAACGGCAGCCGGAATCCGAGCGGCGCCTTCGGGTCCGGGTCGTAGGTCGCGGCCATGCAGACGTTCATGATCGCGTGCCCTTCGTCGTTCGAGAGCTTCTCCTTCTGCCACAGGGCGTCCAGGAAGCGCTTGACGCGGCCATCGTCTGCGCCGGCGGCGAGGCCCTTGCGCGCGCGCGTCTCGGCGAGAACGTCGTACGGACCCGCGGCGCGCTTCGGCTCGCGGTACTTCGCGAGCTCGTTCAGCGTGTTCGGCCAATCGTGACCGTAGACCATCTCGAAGTTCGCATCGCCCGAATGGTCGGCGATCGCTCCCCAGTGCTTCGCATACTTCATCGCGTGAATGATCGCCCCGTAGCCGCCCGACGACTTGCCGAAGCAGCCGCGGTGCTCGCGCGAGCCGAGCGTGCGGAACTCGCGATCGACGAACGGAATGATCTCCCGGGTCAGGTAATCGGCATAGTTGCCGATCGCCGACGAGTTCACGTACTGGTTGCCGCCGAGCGAGGTGAAGCAGTCCGGAAACACGAAGATCGCCGGACCCATCTTCTTCTCGTGGATCAACCGCGCGGCGCGCTCGGGCACGTTGTCGCCGAACGGCTTCCAGTTCGTGTGCGACAGCCCGGATCCGGTGAATCCGACGAGATCGTAGAGGACGGGCAGCCGCGGGCCGCGGCGCGTCCCCGCCCCGGCGTCGTATTGCGGCGGCAGCCAGACGGCGAGACGACGGACATGCGGGTCGCCCAGCGCGTTGCCGGCGAGGACTTTCGAATGATGCTCCAGCACGACGAGCGTGCCGGACGCAGGAAGGTTGCGTTTTCTCATCGAGGCATCCCGCGGGCGCTCACTTCGCGTCGAGCAGCGTGCCGCGGCAGCGCTTCGCGCCGCAGCGACAGGCGTACTCGGCGCGCAGCTTCCGCGTGATGCGCTCGTCGACCTGCAGGCCTGTAGTCGTACGTCAGCTCGTCGCCGGCGTGGATCGTGCGGCGCGACTCGATGTACACTCGGCCGTCGTCGTCCTCGAAGGTCCGGCAATTCGGCGCGCACGAGTGGTTGATCCAGCGGGCGGCATTGCCCCGGCGGCCGGCGTCGATGACCCGGCCGTCGCTCAGCGAAAAGAAGAACGTGTGCGTCGGATTGGAAGGGTCGCTGTCGGGTTGCTCGATTGCGGCTTCCCACGTGGTGCGCCGGCCGCGGTATTCGACGATCACGGTTCCCTTGCGGATCGTGCGCGTCGCAAACACGCCGCGTCCGTGGATCGCGGAGTAGCGCACCGAATAGGGCTTTTTCGATCGCGATGGCGTTGGCATCGGTTCTGGCGCGAGGCGCGGGGCGAAGAGCGCGCAATTCTACGCGAGATGGGCGATGCCGACGGGCATCACGGCTCGGCGGACGCGGCGACCCTGCAAAGCGCGTCGCGCAACCGGCGATGTCGCGACAAGCGCTGATGGAAGCGGAATTCGTCGCCGCCTTTCGCACGCATCCAGGCGAGGGCTGCGCGCTTGTCCGCGGCAGGCCAGCGCCCGAGCCCGCGGATCCGGGCGACGACGAGAGCGAGCTCGCCGAACGCGTGCTGCTGTTCGAGCGGCCATTGGCGCTCGCCGGTCCCGCCGAGCGCGCGCGACACGATCCGGCGCGCCGCGGACAGCGCGCGGCTGCGGTCGCCGTCGTAACGCGCGCCGATCCACGCGGTGACGGCGCTGCTCAGGTCGGCAGGCTCGCACGCCGGAACGTCGCGCATCCGCAATTCGATGTCGGAACGGCTGAAGCGTCGCAGCGCGGGGATCGCGGTCCGGTAGGTCTTGTCCGCCTGCATTCGCGCCCACTCGTCGCTCGCAAGACGCGCCGAACGCGCGTCGACCGGCCGAAATCCGAGCCGGTAGTAGAACCAGAACGCGCCCGACTGCAAGCCTTCCTTGTTGGCGCCTCCGAATTGCGTCGGCTCCACGACGAAGCGGCCGACGGCGAAGCGTTGCCGATAGACGCGCAGCACCTGACCGAACAGAAGCGCCGATTCGCCGCCACGGAACGGCGCGAAGACGTTGACGCCGATCCGGCACGTGCCCGCGAACGGCCAGCCGCCGCCGTAGCCGACGGGGATGCCGTTCTTGAACAGCATCATGCCCACGTGCGAGTCGAGCGGACTCCGGCGCGCGGGCTCCATCGTATAGAGCGCCACCGCGATGCCGCGGCCGAGATCGTGCCAGGCGACTCCGTCGGGATAGGCGAGGGCGATCGCATCGGTCTCGCGCCCGAGCGCCGCGAGCATCGCCCGACCGGCGTCGACGACGTGCCGGCGCGCAGCGGCGGTGAGGCGGCGCGGCGCCGGCAGCGGCTGCTCGAGCAGCGAGGCGAGCTCCACGCTGCGAACGAGGCCGTCGCGATGAAAGAACGTCGGCGCGGGCAGGCCGCGGACGAAAGTTCGACAGAGCATCGAACCCGCCGGCTCGATTGCGATGAACGCTCGCAGCGAATCGAAAAGGTGCGCGCGCAGCGCGTCGTCGCATCGCAGCCGCTCGAACGCGTCGACGAGCCATGCGAGCCGCGTTCCACGACGGCCGGCGCTTGCGTGCTCGAGGAAATCGTCGGAGCTCTCGTCGGCCGCGGCGAGCTCGAATTCGATTGCGGGAAGCGCAGCGGCAAGGACCGTCGCCAGCGCGACGCCGCCCTCGCCGAAGGAGTCGATCTCGGCGTGCTTCGCGAAGCGGCGCGCGAGCCAACGCGCAATGTCCCAGCCGAAGTTGATCGTCACCGGCGTCCACGCGATGCCGCTGTTCGCGAGCTTCGCCCGAGTGCGCTGCGGACCCGCGGTCGCGATCGTGCGCGCCGCGGCGGCGACGCGCGCGAGCTCGGCGGCAGCGGCATCGCGGAGCGCGCGCGTCTGCGGATAGGCGAGCAGGCAGAGCAGGCAATCGTGGTACGCGACGAGCGCGACCGGATCCTCGATTGCGCGCGACGCGCATCGCGCAAGGGCGGCCGATTTGCGCGCCGCGGACGTCTCGTCGAACGCGAGCGCGACGCGGCGCAAATCGTCGACGGCGACGATGTCGAGCGGTCGCGGCGGCATCGCGCCGTGCCGGGGCTACGAGGCCGAGGACGCCGTGCAGGCTAGCGCCCCTTGGGGCTCGCCTTCGTGCGCGGCATCGCGCGCGGCACAGCCGCCGACGGCGGTCTCTTCGCCTGCGGAAATTGCGTCTTCGGGCCGGTGTGCCCCTTCGGATTCGGGTATCCGCCGCTGCCCTTGCCCTTGGTCATTCTCGCCTCCAGATCATCGGCGGAGCAATCCGCCGCTGCGTCATGCTACCCGTTTCGCGCCGTGTTCGCAGGCACGGCGAGATCCGGTTCCGGCCCGTCGTTGAAAACGCAGCACGAGCGCCGTGGCGGGTCCCGGCGACAGCGCGACCGAGCGCCGATTCCGCTAGAATCCTCCGGCGCAGCAAACCCCGGCCGCAATCGCCGACGCTGCGCTCGCCGTGCCGCACTCGAAGGCTCCGCAACGCAACAGGAGCGCGCCATGAATTCCCCGGTGATCTACAGCACGACGTTCACGCCGCTTCTCGATACCGACACGGTCGCCGACGCGACGCGTCGAATGCTCGGCGATCGCGTTTCCGACGTGCCCGTCGTCGATGCGTCGGGTGCGCTCGTCGGGTTGTTCCGGCTCGAAGCGGCTCTATGCGGCGCTGCTGCCGAAGGCGGCGCTCCTCGGCGACGGGCTGTCCGACCTCGCGATTCGTGTCCGACACGCTCGGCCAGCTGCGCGAGAAGATGCGCGAAGTCGAGCGCCATCCCGTGCGCGAGTTCACGGTGATGCCCGAGCAAGTCGTGCACCCCGACACGACGCCGCTGCAGATCATCCTGCTGCTGCATCAAGGCGCCAACAGCATCCCGGTCGTGTCGCCGGATACCGGCAAGCTCGTCGGGATGGTCTCGGCGCGCGACGTGCTCGCCGCGCTGAGCGCGCGGAGGGAAGCGCCTGATGCACGGCGAAACGCACGCGGCGTCCGTCCTCTTCGGCCTGTCTCCGCTCGGCGTGGCGACGACGCTCTTCGTCGGCACCTATGTCGTCATCATGAGCGACAGGCTGAACCGCGCGATCGTCGCGCTGCTCGGCGCCGGCCTGCTGATCCTGGTCGGCGTCCTGACGCAGCACGAGGCGATGGCCGCCGTCGACTTCAACACCCTGGGGCTGCTGCTCGGGATGATGCTGATCGTCAACATCACGCGCCGCTCGGGGCTGTTCCAGTACGTCGCGATCTGGTCGGCGAAGAAGGTGAAGGCGAGCCCCTGGGGCGTCATGCTGATGATGTCGATCGTCACCGCGGTGTTCTCCGCTTTCCTCGACAACGTGACGACGGTGCTGCTCACGGTGCCGGTGACGCTCCTCATCACCGAGGAGCTCAAGGTCAAGCCGTACCCGTATCTGTTCGCGCAGATCTTCGCGTCGAACATCGGCGGCACGGCGACGCTGATCGGCGACCCGCCCAACATCATGATCGGCTCGGCGACCGGGCTCACGTTCAACGATTTCGCGCTGGCGCTGACGCCGGTCATCATCGTCGTCATGGTGGCGACGATGGTTCCGCTCTATTACGTCTGGGGACGCCACCTCGTCGCGACCGAAGAGAACCGGCGGCACGTGATGAGCTTCAACGAGAGCCAGTCGATCACCGACCGGCGGCTGCTCAAGCAATCGCTGTCCGTGATCGCGCTCGTCATCGCCGGATTCATGCTGCAGCGGCAGATCGGGATCGAGCCCGCGACGATCGCGATCTTCGGCGCCGCGGTGCTGATGCTGCTCGACAACCTGGGCAAGGATTCGGAGACGCAGTCGAAGAACGTCCACGCGGCGCTCTCCGAGGCCGAGTGGATCACGCTGATGTTCTTCCTCGGGCTGTTCGTCCTCGTTCACGGCATCCAGAAGACCGGCCTCATCGACATGATGGCGCAGGCGCTGCTCAAGGCGACGGGCGGCGATTTCAACGTGACGGCGCTCGCGATCCTGTGGGCGTCGGCGATCCTGTCGGCGTTCATCGACAACATCCCGTTCGTCGCGACGATGATTCCGCTGATCAAGTCGATGGGGCCCGAGCTTCGGCGGCGACGCGGCGCTGCTGCCGCTGTGGTGGGCGCTGTCGCTCGGCGCCTGCCTCGGCGGCAACGGCACGCTGATCGGCGCCTCGGCGAACCTGGTCGTCGCCGGGCTCGCCGACCGCGCCGGCATCGCGTTCCGGTTCATCGAGTTCCTCAAGGTGGCGTTTCCGCTGATGCTGATCTCCATCGCGATTTCGCACGTCTACCTTTACTTCAGGTACCTCTAGGAGGCCGATATGGGAAAAATGTTCGAATTGACCGCTGCCGACGGTGTCGTGGTCTCGGCGTATCGCGCAGACCCCGCCGGAAGCCCTCGCGGCGCGCTCGTCGTCGCGCAGGAAATCTTCGGCATCAACAGCCACATCCGCAGCGTGTGCGACCGTTTCGCCGCCGACGGCTACCTCGCGATCGCGCCGGCGCTGTTCGACCGCTACCAGCGCGGCTTCGAGGTCGGCTACTCGCCCGAGGACATCGCCAAGGGCCGTGACCTCAAGGGGAAGGCCGGCATCGACGCGGCGCTCAAGGACGTCGCCGCGGCGCGCGACGTCGCGGCTGCCGCCGGCAAGGTCGGCGTCGTCGGCTATTGCTGGGGCGGCTACGTCGCGTGGATGGCGGCGTCGCGCGTGGCTGGCTTCGCCTGCGCCGTTCCCTACTATGGCGGCGGAATGCTCGAGGCGGCCGGCGAGCATCCGAAGTGTCCGGTGATCGCGCATTTCGGCGAGCGCGACAGCGGAATCCCCGTCGACGGCGTGCGCAAGCTCGCCGCCGCGCACCCGGAGATGCAGGTGTACATCTACGACGCGGACCACGGCTTCAACTGCGATCAGCGCGGCTCGTACAACGCTCCCGCGGCGAAGCTCGCGCGCGAGCGGACGCTTTCGTTCCTGCAGCAGCACGTCGGCTGATCGCGCGCGGGCGCCTGGCGCGACGCGAGGGCGCGTGAACGGCCCTAGCCGGATGCGGGTCCGGCCTCGCCGAGCAGCCGGTCGGCGAGCGCGAGCGCGTCGTCGATCGCCGCGCACACCCAGTCGAGCTCGTCGCGGGTGACGACGAGCGGAGGCACGACCCAGATGCCGAACTTGTCGGAAGGCACGTAGATGTCGCGCTCGCGGAACAGGTATTCGGAGACCTCCTTGACGATCGTGCGCTCGTATTTCTCGGTCGCGCGTCGCAGCGGCTCGCGCGTCGCGCGGTCGCGCACGAGCTCGAGCGTCCAGAAGAGGCCGATGCCGCGGACGTCGCCGACGCAGCGGTGACTCGCGGCGAGCGCGCCGAGCCTCGCGCCGAGGTACGCGCCGAGCTCGCGCGTGCGCTCGAGCAGCCCTTCGTCGTGCAGCACGTCGATGCTGGCGAGCGCGGCCGCGGCGCCGAGCGCGTGGCCGGAGAAGCTCTGGCCATGGCCGAAGATGTGGTCGTCGAACGTGCGCGCGACCTTCGCCGAGAAGATCGTCGCCGCCATCGGGCAATAGACGCCGAGCGCCTTGCCGAGCACGATGATGTCGGGCTCGATCCCGTAGTGCTCGAACGCGAACATCCGTCCCGTCCGGCCCATGCCGGTCATCGTCTCGTCGACGATGAGCAGGATGCCCCAGCGATCGCACAGCGCGCGCAGGCCGGGCAGATAGCCTTCCGGCGGCGGGATGATGCCGTTCGATCCGACGACCGTCTCGACGAGCATCGCGGCGACCTTGTTGTTGCCGCCTTCCTGCTCGATCAGGTAGTCGAGATACGCGAGATTCGCCTGCGTTGCGGCGGCGCCATCGCCAAAGGGCGATCGGTATGCGTAGGCATCCGGCGCAAAGACGACGCCGGGCATCGCGAAGCGGCTCCTGGAACCAGCGGCGCGGATCGCCGCTCGCCGAGGCCGCGCCCGCGGTCGCGCCGTGCCACGAGCGGTAGCGCGAGATGATCTTGTACGGATACGGATACTGTTGCGGCGCATCGATGCGAGCCGTGGTCGTGCCGAGCGAGGCGACGTAGCGATGCTGGCGCGCGCCCTTGATCGCCGCCTCGATCGCCGCCGCCCCGGACTGCGAGAAGTACACGCGCTTGTCGGGGCTGCCGGGAGCGAGCTCGGCGAGCCGGCGCGCGAGTCTCGCCGTCGGCTCCGTCGCGAAGTCGTCGGTGACGTAGACGACCTTGTCCATCTGCGCGCGCATCGCCGCGAGCACCTTCGGATGGCGGAAGCCCGAGGTTGATGCACTCGTGCGCGCTGCGCAGGTCGAAGATCCGGCGGCCGTCCGTCGTGTGGATCCAGCAGCCGTCGGCAAAGTCGACCGCGATCGGCGCGTAGTCGCGCTGCGCCGACCAGCACTGCATCAGGTGCCGCGCCTGGAGCGCCGCGAAATCGTCGGTCATCGGGTCTGGTCCCGCAGGCAGGGCGATTCCCTCGCAGGCTTATGGTGAGGCATGCGCCCGCAAGGGAACCGCCCTGCCTGCGAGACGCGCGCAACGCGAGCGTCAGGGCGATGCGGGCCGCGAAAACGTCACGCCGGCGAGCGGTCCGTCGAACTCGATCTGCTCGATGACGACGATCTCGTCGGCTTTCGGGTCGCCGCGCGTCGCGCGGACGCGAAACGGGATCTTCACGCCCTGCACGTCGCGCCAGTCCATGTAGATCTCGGTGCGCGTCGCGATCGCCTCGTGCTCGACCAGCCGCTCGATCATCTTCGTCTCGACGTTGACCCACAGCTCGAACTCGCGGCCGCCCTTCGGCGTGACCGAGATGACGTCGAAGTCGGCGCCGTCGGCGGGCGAGCGGGCCTTGTACGCGATCGTCGCGGCGTGCCGCGCGGGATACCAGAACGCGAGCTGATCGCGGTAAGCGGCGTTCACCGCGAGCTGCGTCTCCGAATCGACGTCGAGCACCTGCGTCCGGCCCGAGGGCTCCTGCGTCCACGCGACGGTGCCGTCGAAGCCCATCACGCCCGCCATCGGCCCGAGCTCGAAGCGCAGATACGAGCGTCCCGTCGGAATTTCGCTCCAGCGCTCGGCTGCGCCGGTGTGCCCGCCCGCGCGCAGCGCGACGAGCGTATGTAGCGACGTGTGCGCGTCCCAGGCGGCGCCGCCGCTCGCCGCCTTCGCCGCGGCGAGGACCGCCGCAGGATCCGGTGGGGGCTTGCCGGGCGTTTGAGCGACCGCGCTGCTGCAGAGGAAGGCCAGCGCGACCCAGCACCATGCGACCGGGCGAGACAGGTTGCGCACGCTAGCCTCTCCCGACGAAGGGCATCTTCGTCGCCATCACGGTCAGGAACTGGACGTTGGCCTCGAGCGGAAGGCTTGCCATGTACACGACCGCGCTCGCGACGTGCCTCACGTCCATCAGCGGCTCGACGGCGACTTGCCCGTTGGCCTGCGGAACGCCTTTCGCCATCCGCGCCGCGAGGTCCGTGTGCGCGTTGCCGATGTCGATCTGCCCGCACGCGATGTCGTACTTGCGGCCGTCGAGCGACGTCGATTTCGTGAGTCCGGTGATCGCGTGCTTCGTCGCGGTATAGGGCGCCGAATTCGGGCGCGGCGCGTGCGCGGAGATCGATCCGTTGTTGATGATCCGGCCGCCGCGCGGCGTCTGCTCCTTCATCATCCGGATCGCCTGCTGCGTGCACAGGAACGCGCCGGTCAGGTTGATGTCGACGACGTTCTTCCACTGCTCGAACGTGAGCTCCTCGAGGTTCACGCCGGGCGCGCCGACGCCCGCGTTGTTGAAGAGAACGTCGAGGCGGCCGAAGGATTCGCGCACGGCGCGCGAACAGCGCGCGGACCGACGCGGGATCCGCAGACGTCGGTGGGAACGGCCAGCGCGGCGCCCTGCGGGGCCGCCGCTTCGGCGATCGCCTGTTCCAGCGGCTCGCGGCGGCGACCGGCGAAGGCGACGCGATAGCCCTCCTTCAGCAGCGCGACGGCGGCGGCTTTGCCGATGCCGGTGCCGGCGCCGGTGACGACGGCAACTTTCGGGGCGGAGCTCATGAGCGGATCCTTCGGGATGGGCGTGCGGGGGCCGTATTGTCGTCGGGAAGGGCCGCCCGAGGCAAATCCGGCGACGACCGGCGCCGGGCGACGAGGCAAAGGGGTCGATCGGGCTGTCTGGACGTGGGACGTCCCGTCGGCGCCATCGGCCGCCGGTCGCACGGATTTCCGCGGCGGGCGCCGGACCCTTAGAATCGGACCCTTCGCCCGGGCTCGCCCGTGCTCGCCGTCAATCACAGAGAGAGGCTTTCCGTGCATTTCCGATCCGCATATCTCCGGCTGTTGATCGCGCTCGTCGCGCTGCCGCTCGCGCTTGGCGCTTCCGCCCAAGGCAAGAAGCGCGTCGACAAGGCCGCCGACCTCCCCGTCTTCTCCTACAAGGTCGACGGCAAGCTCGAAGCGCTCGTTCGCGACGACGCCAAATTCCGCGCGTTCGCGCGCGAGCTGCGCCGCGACACCGATTCGGTGCTCGCGCAGTACGACATATCCGACAAGGCCAAGTTGCGCGAGCTCCAGGGCGTGCTCGTGCGGCTCGACCTGATCGAGGGCCGGTACGACGACGCGCTCGCGCGGCGCGCTCCGGATTCGCGAGCTCGAGGAAAAGCCCGCCGACAAGCTGCTGTCCGGGCTCCTCGTGCGGGCGATCGTCGAAGCGCGGCGCGTCACCGGCAACACGACGTCGGACGCGTACCGGCGCGAGGTGTCGCGGTTGATCGCCGCCGATCTCGCCGGCATGCCGTACGAGGTGATCCAGAACGAGATCAAGGAAGCCAAGGCGGGCGCGGAGGTCGTGTCCGAGGCGCTCGCGCTGGGCTACGTCAACAACGTGCTGCAGCCGACCGTCGACAAGGCCGGCGCGCTGTCGTCGGACCTCGCGCCGATCATCGTCGGGGCGAAGTACCGGCTGATGTTCGTGCTGCCGCTCAAGGAAACGCTGATCGCGACGTACACGCCGTATCTCGCCGCGCACAAGGTCGAGAAGCCGGACATCTGGGCGGCGCGCAACGTCGAGCTCGCGCCCGGAAAGGGCCATGCCCCCGTGACCGTTGCCGTCTGGGACAGCGGCGTCGACTCGACGCTCTTCAAGGGACGCGTCGTCACGGACGCCTCCGGCAAGCCCGCGTTGCTCGCGTTCGACAAGTACTCGAACCCGGCGAGCGGCGAGCTCGCTCCGATTCCCGCGGACCTCCGAAGCAAGCTGCCGCAGATGAAGGCGCGGCTCAAGGGTTTCTCGGACCTCCAGTCGAACATCGACAGCCCCGAGGCCTCCGAGGTGAAGCGCGCGCTCTCGGCGCTCAAGCCCGACGAGTACAAGAGCACGATCGAGGAGCTCTCGCTTGCGGGCCAGTACATTCACGGAACGCACGTCGCGGGCATCGCCGTCGACGGGAACCCGTATGCGCGGATACTGACGTCGCGGATCGAGTTCAGCCACACGTTGCTGCCCGACCCGTGTCCGTCGAGGGAGCTCGCCGACAAGGACGCGCGCAACGCGCAGGCCGTCATCGATTTCATGAAGAAGAACGGCACGCGCGTCGTCAACATGAGCTGGGGCGGCAGCGTGAAGAGCATCGAGAGCGAGCTCGAGGTCTGCGGGATCGGCAAGACCGCGGAGGAGCGCAAGGCGCTCGCGCGCGAGTACTTCGACATCGCGAAGGGCGCGCTCACCAAGGCGTTCGCGAGCGCGCCGGACATCCTGTTCATCACCGCGGCCGGCAACAGCAACCGCGACGCGTCGTTCGACGAGGACATACCGGCCGACATCGTGCTGCCGAACCTGATGACGGTCGGCGCCGTCGACCGCGCCGGCGACGAGGCGTCGTTCACCAGCTACGGTCCGACAGTCGTCGCGCACGCGAACGGCTATCAGGTCGAAAGCGTGATCCCCGGCGGCGAGAAGCTCGCCGAATCCGGGACCTCGATGGCGTCGCCGAACGTGGCGAACCTGGCGGCGAAGATCCTCGCGGTGAACCCGAAGCTCAAGCCGGTCGAGGTGATCGCGCTGATACGGGAGACCGCCGACCGGAGCGCCGACGGGCGCCGCGTGCTGATCAACCCGAAGAAGGCGGTCGCCGCGGCCCAGGCCCGCAACGGTTAGTCGAGGCGCGCCCGACCGGGCGCGGGGGTTGCGCCCATGTGCGCCCGTTTGCTACTATGACAATGTCATAGGGTTGCGGCGAGGCCGTCATGGGCACTGCGGTCGCTCGGATTGGAGTGGGATCCCTCTTGGTTCGATGCCGGATCTGCGGGCGCGCGAGCCACGGAGCGAAGCTCTGCGATCAATGCGTCGCCGCAGTGAAGCGCGCGCGGCACGTCCGAACGATTACATCGGAGTTCCTGCCGCAATCGGGGCCCGGCGGCGCCGCATCGCCCAAGGTCGCCGCGCAGCGATCGTCGCGGCGCCGGCGCGCCGCACGGTTGCCTTGGCTGCCTGCGAAACCGGAAGGATGGATCGTGCTGATCGCCTTCGGCCTGTTCGGCGCCGCCGTCGGGGCAACCGGCTATCTTGCGATCGAGGAAATCGCCGAGGCAGCGCTCGCCGTGGGAATGCGAGGCGCGACCGAGCCTGCGCCTTCGCGCGCGGGGTTGCCGATCTCGACCGATCCCGCGGCACTCGCTTGCGAGCGTCGCGCCTGCCTCGGCGAGGGCATCGGCCGACGCGGCTCCGAGCGCGGGAGACGCCGTCGGCGCGCCCGAGACGGACGTCGGCGCCGTCATCGCAGAGCCCGAGCCTCCGCCGCCCGTTCGCGAGAAGCGCGCGCCGCGAGGATCGGCAACCGAGCATCGCCTCGGGAAGAGCGCACCGACGCGAGGAATCCCCGGGAGGCTTCGGCGCGAGCGGCTGACGCAGAGGCGATCGCCGCGCCGGACGCAAGCGCGCAGCCGCCGGCCCCGACGATCGCAAGTGCCGCGATCGCGCCGGAGCCGCAAGTCGCCCGATCGCTGGGAAACGATGAGCGCCGCGCTGGCGTCGTGCGCGCGCGAGAGCTTTCTTGCCGGCGTCGTTTGCGCCGAGCGCGTGAGGCATCAATACTGCGAGGGATTCTGGGGTCAGGTTCCCCAATGCCGGGCGGCGACGCGTCCGGGCGCGTCCCGCTGATCGGAGGCAACGAGCGGGGCCGCCCGATCGCCTCCGCAGCTCGCGCGGTCACCCGGCGATCCGATGCATCGATCGGAGTCGCCGGGCGCGGGCATCAACCGTCGTACTTGAAGGACAGCTGGACGCGCGCGCGATACGCGACGACCTTGCCGCCTTCGACCTTCATGTCGAGCTTCGAGACTTCGGCGATGCGCAGGTCGCGCAACGTCTTGCTCGCCGTCGTCACTGCATTCTTCGCCGCATCTTCCCACGATACCCTGCTCGTGCCGATGACTTCCGTGACGCGATAAACGCCGTCCGCGGTCGCTTTCTTCGCCATGTTGTCTTCTCCTTTGTGTCCGCGGCGTCGATGCGGCCACGGCTCGATTCAATGATACCCGCGCTTTGGAACGACGTGGCGAGGCGCGGCGATCCCGTTGCGGCACGCGCCAGCGGAAAAATGCTGCAACGGGGCGGGCGCGTCGCGCGACGGGACAGCGCCGGCGCTAAAATGAAGGTCGACGGGCGATCGACGCCGACACCCGAGGAGGGCACACATGGCGAACTCACGCGTCGCGACGCTTTCGATGCTCGTCGGGACGGCTGCATTCGTTGCATCGTTGGCGGGGCCGGCTTCGGCGGCCGGCGCCGAGCCGGCGTATTACGACGTCGCCAAGGGTTCGCATCCGCACGACGTCGCGGCGGCGCCCGCAGCGGGCGGGCCGGTCTACTACACGGCGCAGACCACCGGAAAGCTCGGCATCCTCGATCCGAAGTCCGGCAAGCACGAGGAGATTTCGCTCGGTCCGAATTCCGCGCCGCACGGCGTCATCGTCGGGCCCGACGGCGCGGCGTGGGTCACCGACGGCGGGCAGAACGCGATCGTGCGCGTCGATTCGAAGACCCGCGCCGTGCGGGTGTGGCCGCTGCCGAAGGACGCCGGAGTACGCGAACCTCAACACGCTGACGTTCGATCGGAAGGGCCGCGTCTGGTTTACCGGCAGAGCGGCTATTACGGGCGCCTCGTTCCGGAGACCGGCGACATGAAGGTGTGGAAGGCGCCGCGCGGACGCGGACCGTACGGCATCACGACCACGCCCGCAGGCGACGTGTACTACGCGTCGCTCGCGGGCAACCACATCGCGCGCATCGACACCGAGACCGGTGAGGCGACCGTCATCGAGCCGCCGACGCCCGTCGCAGGGCGCGCGGCGCGTCTGGTCGGATTCGCGCGGACGGATATGGGTGAGCTACTGGAACACGGGCCAGGTCGGCATGTACGACCCGGCGACGCGCGGCTTGGCGCGAGTGGACGCTTCCGGGCGATCGCCCGCGGGCGTATTCGGTCTGGGTCGACGACAAGGACAAGGTCTGGCTCACCGAATGGACGTCGAACGCGATCGTCCGCTTCGATCCGGTCACCGAAAAGTTCGAAAGCTATCCGTCGAACCGCGCCGGCGCAGAGGTGCGGCAGATGCTGGGGCGCGCCGGCGAGGCGTGGGGCGCGGAGTCGGGAACCGAGCGCCTGGTGATGATCCCGGCGCGTTGATCGTGCGACCGACCGGATCGCGCGGTGCTCACGCCGTGCGGCGCCGTCGACGCGCTCAGCTTCGAGAACTGCGGCCTTCGCCGCGATCTGGCGGATCTCGTCGGAAGGAATCACGAACCGCCCCGCGGCGTTGCGCCTGCCGCACGCGTGCATCGCGCGCGCGACGTCGGCGGCGGCGATCGGGCGGATGCGCGCGGGCAGCAGGAACGAGAGCGGCAGCGCGAACGCGAGCGCCAGCGCGCTCGCCGACGCGGACCTCCGTCCGCTGGCCGGCGAGCAGCGAGGGCCGAAACGCGTAGACCGTGCGCAGCTCGAGCCGCATCAGCTCTTCCTCGAGCTCGCCCTTGATCCGGTTGTAGAAGACGCGCGACGTCGCGATCGGCGCCCATCGCGGAAACGACGAGGCAGCGTGTCGCGCCCGCGGCAAGCGCCATTCGCGCGATCGTGACCGGATAGACGAGATCGACCTCGCGGAACGCTTCACGCGATCCGGCGTCGCGCATCGTCGTGCCGAGGCAGCAGTAGAAGTCGTCGACGGGCGGCAGCACGAAATTCCTGAGCTGATCGAACGCGACGATGCCCTGCTGCAGCTTCGGATGCGGCGTCGCGAGCGGCCGCCGCGACAGCACGACGACCTCCTCGATATCGCCGTCGTCGAGCAGCAGCGGCAGGAGCTCGCGACCGACGAGCCCGGTCGCGCCGGCGAGGAGGGCAATGCGGCGCATCGACGCATTATGACCTCGTCGAATCGGCGGAGGTTCTACCGAGCGGAAAGGAACGCGCGCGGGCTTAGGTGAGGCGTGCGCCCGCCGCGCGTTCCCTTCGCACGTCCCAGGAGCGCGCTACGGCTTCTCGACGATGTCCTTCTTGAGCCCGGAGATCGCCGTCAGGACCTCGCTCTTTTCCTTGGCCGGCACGTTGAGCTCGTCGAGCGTCGCGGTCAGATGCTTGACCGAAGTGTCCCAATCCTTTTCGGTGATGCCGAGCCCGGCATGCGTGGTCTTCATGTCGCGGCCGATGTAGACGCAGGGGCCGCCCGTGGCCGCGCACAGCTGGTCGACGACGAGCTGCCGGATCTTCTTCAGCGAGTCGGTGCTGTGGCCGCTGAAAAACCGGGCAAAGCCGGGATCGGACGTCAGCCGGCGCAGGAAATCGTCGGTGACGGCGGCCATCGCGTCGTAGCCGCCGAGCCGCTTGTAGAGCGTCGGCGCCGGCTGCTGGGCCGGCACGGGTGCAGCAAGGGTGAGGGCGAGGACGACGGCAGCAACGCCTGCAACGAGCTTCATGGCATTCTCCTCCATGGGGCCGGCACCGCGGCCCGACGGTGCATCATACGAGCGATTCCGGCGAGCGGATGCACGTCGCGGCGCCACGGGGCGCGTCGAGCAAAGGAGGGCGATGACAACGTTACGCGAACAGTTCGGGCGGCCGCTTCGCCTCGCAATCGTCGGCGGGGGGCCGGAAGCGTGGATCGGCCGCATGCATCGGGGCGCCGCCGAGATGGACGGCTGGTGGCAGGCGGTCGCCGGCGTGTTCTCCAGCGACCCGGCGCGCTCTCGCGCCGCGGCGCCGGCGATGGGATTCGATCCGGCCCGCAGCTACGGCAGCGTCGAGGAGATGCTCGAACGGGAGCGTCAGCGCGCGGACGGCATCGAGGCGGTCGCGATCGTGACGCCGAACGACACGCACTATCCGTTCTCGGTCGCGGCGCTCGACGCCGGTCTCGACGTCGTCTGCGACAAGCCGGTCACCGAGACCTTCGCCGAGGCCCGCGACCTCGTCGCGCGAACGCGTCGCGGCAACCGCCTGTTCGCGATCGCGCACGCGTATTCGGCGTATCCGATGACGCGCCACGCGCGAATGCTCGTCGCGCGACGGCGTGCTGGGCGCGATCCGGCTCGTGCAGGTCGAGTACATCCAGGGCGGGCTCGCGACGCGCGTCGAGGACGGCCCGCAGAACAACCGGCTGCGCTGGGTCCTCGACCCGCAGCGAAGCGGGCAGGCGCTGGTGATGAGCGCGATCGGCTGCCACGCGCAGCATCTCGCGTGTTTCGTCGCCGGGCGCGCGATCGCGCGCGTCTCATCCGACATGGGCGCGCTGATGCCGGGTCGCAAGGTCGTCGACTACGCGTCGGCGCTGATCGAGCTCGAAGGCGGCGCGCGCGGAACGTTCACGGCGACGCAGGCGGCCGCCGGCGGCAGAGAACGACATTCGCCTGCGCGTCTACGGCGAGAAGGGAATGCTCGATTGGTCGCATCGCGAAGCGAGCTATCTGCAAGCTCGCGCTGATCGGCGAGCCTGTCGCGGACCATCGGTCGCGGCGATCCGTTTCTCGCGCCGGAGATCGTCGCGCTCGGGCGCACGCCGCGCGGACATCCGGAAGGGCTGCGCGAAGCGTTCGCGAACATCTACGCGAGAGCTCGCGCAGGAGCGCATTGCGCGGTCGCTGGGCGTCGCAATCTCCCGCGGCGCCGTATCCGCGCATCGAGGACGGCGCGCACACGATGGCCTTCATCGAGGCGTGCGTCGCGTCGCAACGCAGCGGCCGCTGGGTCGACGTGGCGCGGGGCGAGCCGGCATGAACGAGCGTCCTGCCGCGCTCGCGGCAGATGCGCGCGCGGCGCGCGCTCGCGGGCGACCCCGATCAGATCGAGAGCCTCCGCAACACATCGGGGTCGCGGATCAGCGCTTTCTGCCTGCCCGGCGGCTCGACATAGAGCCCGGCAGGCGGATTGGTCTCCATGCGCGAGAAGATCGGCGCCTCGCCGCACCGCTTGTCGAAGGTGAGCGTGACGGCGTCGCCGGCGATCGGTCCGAGCGCGAAGCACGCCTGGCCGAGCTTCGCGTTGAGCGGCTTCAGCACGCCGGCCGCGACGAGATCGCCCGCGGCGCCGCCGCCGGCGAGCGCGACGTCGTAGACGCGGGCGCCGGACGCCGACCGCGGCGTCGCAGTGATCACCGCGGGCAGGCTGATCAGCTCGCGCCACAGAAGGTCTTCGGCGCGCCGGCGCCGGCATGCCGTCGATGGTGAGCGAGATCCGTCTGCCCGGTCACGTAGACGTGCTGCAGGAAGAAGTCGCGCGAGAACTCGTCGGCGATCTTCGCGCCGATCGCGTTGAGCGCCTCGCCTTCGCTCGCCCAGCTCCCGACGCCCTTCGGCAGCGCGGTGTTGAAGTAGATCTCCTCGCCGGTCATCGCGGTCGATGCACTTGACCGTCCACGAATTGAGCGCGTACTTGGTGACGACGACGCCGGAAGCGGCGAGCCGCATCGACAGCCGCTTGATCTGCGCCTCGCCCTGCACGAGGAAGTCGGCGCCCTGCTGCGCGCCGTCGGCGCGCTGCCTTCCGACCACGTGCGGAAGCCGAACGACTTGATGCGCTCCTTGAGCAGGTTCTCGGCGAGCTGGCGAGGGCTGCGGCGGCGCACCGGGCTGGTCGGCGTCGCGTGACGGCGATTCGCACCGACACCTTCGGATCGCCGCCGGCGCGAATGAACTGGATGCGCTCGTCGCGCGACATCTGGTTGAGCGACTTCTGCAGCGCCTTGACGTTGACGACCGCCTGCGTGGTCATCGACACGAGCCCGTCCTTGCCCGTGCGCGGCGCGCTTTCCTCGACGACGCGTGGTGACGTACGTGCCGCTCTTCGACATCAGCCGGTCGCGCAGCACGTCGTAGTTCTGCGCGAGCGAGCCCGTGTCGAGCATCAGGCCGAGCGCCTTCTCGACGAGCTGCTCCTTCGAATCCGCGCGCAGGTCGGCGGCCATCTGCGCCTTGTCCGCTCGCGTAGCGCGGATCGGTGGGATCGACGAATCCGGTGGCGGAGATCACCATCGTCCCGGCTTCGGTCTTCGGCAACGGCGCCGGCGGCGCCGCGGCTGGACGCCGCTGGCGCGGCTGGTTGCGGCATCGGCGCCTGCGCGACTGTGCCGGCGTCGGCCGCTTTGCGACGACATCCGCGGGCGACGAGGGCTTGAGCATCGTCCAGAGACCCGCGGCGATCGCCACGACGGCGAGACCGCCGACGATCGCAATGGCGGTTGCCTGCGACTTCTTCGCGGGCGCGCCCGATGCGGATGCGCTCGCCGCCGCGGCGTCCGCGGCAGCGGCGCAGCGGGCGCGTGAGCGTCGGGCGTGCCGCCGGGCGTCATCGCCGCGGCAGGCGCTCGTCGGCGCGCTTCGGTTCCGGCGCGCGAATCACCGTCGGGTCGCTCGACGCGATGACCGTGGCGTCGGCCGCGGCGCGCCGACTCGCGCTGCGCGGCGGCGCGCAACGCGTCGGCGAATTCCTCGGCGGTCTGGAAGCGCTCGTCGGGGCGCTTGGCGAGCGCCTTGCGCACGACGGCGTCCATCGCGCCGGGCACCTGGACGTTGAACCGCGACGGCGGCAGCGGCTCCTCTTCGAGCACCTTGTGCATCGTCACCGTCGACGAGCCGGTGAAGGGCCGCTCGCCGGTCAGGAACTGGTAGAGGATCACGCCGGCCGAGAAGAGATCCGAGCGCCCGTCGATCGGAAGCCCGAGGATCTGCTCGGGCGACATGTAGCTCGGCGTGCCGAGCACGGCTGCCGACCTGCGTCATCGTCGACGATTCGATGTGCGCGATGCCGAAGTCGGCGACCTTCACCGAGCCGTCGTCGAGCAGGAAGATGTTCGCCGGCTTGATGTCGCGATGGACGACGCCGAGACGATGCGAATAGCCGAGCGCCGCGAGGATCTGCGTCATGATGCGCACGATGTCGGCGGTGCGCGAAGCGCTCGTTCGCCTGGAAGTAGTCCTTGAGCTCGCGGCCCTTGACGTGCTCCATCGCGATGTACCAGATGCCCTGGTCCTCGCCGAAATCGTAGATCGCGACGATGTTCGGGTGATTGAGCCGCCCGGCCGCCTGCGCCTCGCGGCGAAAGCGCGCGATGGCGGTCTCGGCGTTCTCGCCGGCGAGCTGGTCGGCGCGAATGGTCTTCAGCGCGACCGACGCGCTTGATCATCGGATCGTAGCCTTCGTACACGACGCCCATCGCGCCGCGTCCCAGCTCGCGGCGGATCTCGTACTTGCCGAGGCTCTCCAGCTCTGCCATGCGCTCGCTCCCGGTTCGGTGCGCTACGGATCGGGCGTCGCGCCCGAAAACGGCGACGCCGGCTCGCGGCCGGCGTCGCGGTCCCGTCGCGTCAACGCATCACTTGTACTTGTTGTCGATTTCCCACACCGACTTCTGGATCAGCCGCTGCACCATCGTGTCGAGCGACACGCCGCCCTGCTGCGATTCCGATACGCCCATCACCGACGTCGACTTCGCGCCGACCTCCATCTTCTCCTCGGTGTAGCCGTTCGCGAGCTGCTCGGTCGTCTCCGCGTTGATGATCTTGTAGCGCATGCCGATGATCCACACGCCGCTCGACTCGCTGGTGTGCACCGAGCCGACGCCGACGGCCGCGGCCTGCGCCGCCGCGCGAGCCCCACGCGCCCAGCAATCCCGCCATCTGGCCGATCGCGCGGCCGTCGAATCCCGATTGCGCGGCGGCGACCTGCTCGGTCTTCAGGATGTCGAACTTCACGACGTACTTGGTCGTCTTGAGCTTGCCCATGCCGAGGAACTTGCGCGCGGCCTGCGGGTCGCCGAGGTTGTAGGCGAGCGTGAACTCGTTGAGCAGCGGCCCGAGATTCGAGCGCTCGAGCACCTGGAAGTTGGCGGCGGACATCTCGACCTCGCCGAAGTCGGCGATGTTGTTCGGCGTGAACTTCTGCAGGAACGTCGCGTTGTTGCTCTTGATCTCGCCGGGCAGGACGATGATGTGCGGGCCCTTCTTGCTGGCGTTCGTGTAGGTGACCGGCTGGTAGATCGCCTGGTCGGCCGACGCGTTGGCCTTCTGCGACGTCGAGCTGCCGGCGGTCGGCGACGGGTTGCCGAACGTGGGCTGCGCGATCGCGACGCGCGGCGCCTGCGAGCAGCGACACACCGAGCGCGATTTGGAACGAGTTCACCAGCCTGCGCATGCTCATGACCTGTCTCCTTCAAGTGCCAATCGGTTGTGCAACGAGATCCACTCACTTCGGGGCCGGTTTCGCTCCCAGCCCGGCGTTCCGGCAGTAGTCGGAATAGAGCCTGGCGACGACCTCGTCGGCCTGTTCGTTGACGAGCGTCAGCGCCATGTTCGCGACGTCGGCGCCCGCGTACGACGCGGAGCTCGCCTCGGTATTGGAGATGATTCTGCCATTGGCGCCGGTGAGCGTGAAGCCCATGTTGACCGACACCTGGTTGACGCGCACCAGCGGGTTGAACGTCGACTGCGCGGTGATCACGCCCGCGCAGCATGAAGCTCGCGCCGAGGCGCCTCGCCGCGGAGAGCGCCGCGTCGGGGTCGTTGCGGAAATAGGCGTCGATCTCGGCCTGCGCGATCTGCCGGCGGATCTCCTCGGGCGTGAAGGTCGTGAGCCCCAGCGCGCGCAGCCGCGCGTTGATCGCCTGGAAGTGCCGGCCGTAGTTCTCCCAGTGCGCGACGATCCAGCCGTTCGACTGCACCTCGCCGATCACCACCGCGATCTTCTTGCCCTTGAGATCGTTGCGGCAGGGGGTGGACAGGAGCTCGCGCGATCCGCTGCTGTTTCGCAGCTTCCGTCGGCTTGCTGCTGGGCTTCCTGCTGCGCGGCGTCGCTGCGAGAACTGAACCCCTGTGCGCGCAACGGGCCTGCAGCCGGTGCCGCGAGCAGCGCAATGCAGCGCGAGCACGATCATCTGTCGCATCGGCGAATCTTGTAGGACAGGGTTTGGGGTTCTGCAGCCCGGATTCAAGGGATCCCGCAGATTAGCCCAACGGGGTGGCGAGCGCCAGTCAAGCGCTTCGATTGTTCCGCCGCTGCAGCCAGCCGACGAGCGCCATCAGCACGAACGAGATGGCGATCAGCATCGTCGCCGCGGCAGCGATCGTGAGGCTGATGTTGTCGTTGATGCCGGCGAACATCTGCCGCGGCAGCGTGCGCTGCCCGGGGCCGGCGATCAGCAGCGCGACGACGACCTCGTCGAACGACGCGGCGAACGCGAACACCGCGCCCGAGAGGACGCCGGGGAGGATCAGGGGCAGCGTCACGCGGCGAAACGTGGTGAGCGGCGGCGCGCCGAGGCTCGCCGCCGCGCGCAGCAGCGTGCGGTCGAAGCCCGCGAGCGTCGCGAGCACGGTGACGACGACGAAGGGCGCCGCGAGCGTCGTGTGCGCGAGGATCAATCCGGCGTAGCCGTCGTTCAACCCGAGCGGCGCAAACGCGAAATACACGCCGACGGCGACGATGATCACCGGCACCACCATCGGCGATATCAGCAACGCGAGCAGCACGCCCCTGGCCCGGAAACCGCGCGCGCCAGATCCCCAGCGCGGCAAGCGTGCCGAGGAGCGTCGCGAGGAGGGTCGCCGAAGCGCCGACGATCAGGCTGTTCCAGACCGAGCGCAGCCAGAACGGCGACGCGAAGAAGTCCTCGTACCAGCGCAGGCTGAATCCGGGCAGCGGGTAGTAGAAGAACGAGCCCGACGAGAACGACAGCGGGACGATGATGAGAATCGGCGCGACGAGGAACGTGAGAACGAGCGCGGTGAGCGCCGCGAGACCGAAGCTCGTCAGCCGTTGCGGGAGCGTCTGGGTGGCGGCGTTCATCAAACGTGCGGTCAGCCGAGCCGCATCTTGTCGATGCCGATCATGCGGTCGTAGACGGCATAGAGCGCGAGGGTGGCGGCGAGCAGCATCAGCGACAGCGCCGCCGCCATTCCCCAGTTCACCGTCTTGCTCGCGTAGAACGCGATGAAATAGCTGATCATCTGGTCGTCGGCGCCGCCGACCAGCGCCGGCGTGATGTAGTAGCCGAGCGCCTGGATGAAGACCATCAGGCAACCCGCGCCCACGCCGGGGAGCGTCTGCGGCAGGTACACGCGGACGAACGCGGTGAGCGGCGGCGCGCCGAGCGAGGACGCGGCGCGCGCGTACGTCGGCGAGATCCCCTTCATCACCGCAAAGAGCGGCAGCACCATGAACGGCAGCAGCACGTGCACCATCGCCACGTAGACGGCGAAGCGGTTGAAGATCATCCGTATCGGCGCGTCGATCAGGCCGAGCGAGAGGAAGAGGTTGTTCAGGATGCCCTCGCGCTGCAGCAGGACGACCCACGCGACCGTGCGCACGAGAAGCGACGTCCAGAACGGCAGCAGCACGAGGAAGAGCAGCAGCCCCGCCTTCGCCGGCTTCTGCTGCGAGATGTAGTACGCGACCGGATAGCCGATCAGCAGGCACACCAGCGTGACGACGCCGGAGATCCACAGCGTGCGGCCGAGCACGTTGCGGAACACCGCCTGCTCGGGCGGCGCGCCGACGATCGCGCGGTCGGCGTCGCGGCGCAGGTCGAGCGCGGCGAGCAGGTAGAAATCGGTGATCGGCCCGTCGGCGCGCCGGATCGCTGCCCAGGTCTCGCGCTCGCCCCACTTCGGATCGATCGCGATCAGCGCATCGCGCGCGGAACCGGTGAGCGTCGCCGGCAACTGCCGCCCGGTCGCGAAGAGCAGCGAGCGGAACCCGGCGACGTCGTAGTTGAGCCGGGTGGCGGCGCTCGCGAGCGTGCCCGCCTCGCGCGCGTCGCGAACATCGGCAGCGAGCGCGGCGAACGCGCTCTCGTCCGGAAGCGCCGCGCCGTCCCAGCGCGCGAGCGCCGCAGTCACGCGCGGCAGCGTGCTCGCGACGTCGCTGTCGGCGACTCCGCGCGCGAGCATGCTGCCGATCGGTACGATGAAGCTCGCGAGGAGGAACAGGAAAAGCGGCAGCACGAGGGCTGCCGCTCGAAGCTGCTCCCGCCGCTCGCTCCTCCGGAGCGCCCGGCGCAGCGCCGCCGGATCGCTACTTGGCAACCCAGGCGTTGAAGCGCTGATTGAGCTTGTCGAGATTTTCGAGCCAGAACTTGTCGTTGATGTAGAGCGCGGTCGAGATGTTCTGCGGCGCGGTGGCGAGGTTTGGCAGCACCTTGGCGTCGATCATCGCGGTCGCGGCCTTGACGGTCACGCCGTAGGGGATCTTCGACGGCAGGTTCTTCTGATTCTGCGGGTCGTTGACGAACACCAGGTACTTCTCGGCGTCGGCCTTCATCGGGCTGCCCTTCATGATCACCCACGAGTCGATCGTGTACAGGTTGTTCGTCCACACGATCTTGAAGTTCTTCTTGTCCTTGTCGTTGGCGGTGGCAATGCGGCCGTTGTACGCGTCGGTCATCGCGACTTCACCCGAAGCGAGGAGCTGCGGCGGCTGCGAGCCCTTTTCCCACCAGACCAGCTGCGCCTTGATCTGGTCGAGCTTCTTGAATGCGCGTTCGACGCCGGCGTCGGCGTGCCGAGCGTCTTGTAGACATCCTGCGGCGCCACGCCATCGGCCATCAGCGCGATCTCCAGCGTCGTCTTCGGGCCTTTGCGCAGCGCGCGCTTGCCCGGCCACTTCTGCAGGTTGAAGAAGTCCGCCCAGTTCCTCGGCGGGTCGGTCTTGATCTTGTCGCCGTCGTAGGCGAGGATGAAGCTGTAGACGATGGCGCCCACACCGCAGTCGTTGACCGCGTCGGGCAGGTACTTGTCCTTGCCGCCGAGCTTCGCCCAGTCGAGCTTCTCGTAGAGGCCTTCCTCGCAGCCGATCAGGAGCTCGTCGGATTCCACCTGCACGACGTCCCAGTTGTTGTTGCCGCCCTGGATCTTCGCGCGGAGCGTGCCAACGCCGCCATCCCAGCTTTCCTCGGCCATCTTGACGCCGGTCGCCATGAACGGCTTGAAGTAGACTTCGCGCTGCGCGTCCTGGTACGCGCCGCCCCACGACACCACAGTGAGGTCGCGCGCTGCGGCACCCGCCGCCATCACGGCGCTCAGGGCCGCCAATACTCCCAGCTTCAGCATCAGGGTACGCATCATCTCCTCCTCGAGAGTTAAACCGCCGTGTCTTCCCTTGCGAATGCCCGGCAATGCTCGGGCACCCAGGCGAGCTCGACCGCACCGCCGATCGCCGGCAACCGGCTCGCCTCGTCGATCGGTCGCTTCACCGTGAAATCGTCGTTGCCGGGCAGCACCACGCGCGCCCGGATGTGGTCGCCCAGATAGATCACCTCGCGCAACGTTCCCGCGAGGCAGCACCCGGCGGTCGCGGCGATTGTATGCCCGGGCGCGGCGATTTGCACTCGCTCGGGACGCAGCGAAACCGTGACCGGCGTGCCGGCGGGCAGCGGCGAGGCGAGCGAGCCTTCGATCGACACGTCGCCGGCGATCCGGATCGAGCAGCGGTCGCCGGCCACCGCCTGCAGCGTACCCTCGAAGCGGTTGTTCTCGCCGATGAAGCGGGCGACGAACGCGTTGACCGGGGCCTCGTAAAGGCGCTCCGGCCGGTCGAGCTGCTGGATCCTGCCGCGATGGAAGACGGCGATGCGGTCCGACATCGTGAGCGCCTCGGCCTGGTCGTGGGTGACGTAGACCATCGTGACGCCGAGCGCCGCGTGCAGGCGGCGGATCTCGAGCTGCATCTGCTCGCGCAGCTGCTTGTCGAGCGCGCCGAGCGGCTCGTCCATCAGCACGAGCTTCGGCTCGAACACGAGCGCGCGGGCGACGGCGACCCGCTGCTGCTGGCCGCCCGAGAGCTGCGAAGGCCGGCGTGCGCCGAATCCGGCGAGCTGGACCATTTCCAGCGCGCGATCGACTCTGCGGGCGATCTCGTCGCGCGCGATCCCGCGCACCGACAGCGGGAACGCGATGTTCTCGGCGACGCTCATGTGCGGGAACAGCGCGTAATTCTGGAACACCATGCCGATATGTCGCTGGTACGGAGGCAGGCGCGACAACGGCTTGCCGTCGAGCATGATCTCGCCGAGCGTGGGCGCCTCGAAGCCCGCGAGCATCATCAGCGTCGTGGTCTTGCCCGATCCGGATGGCCCGAGGAGCGTCAGGAACTCTCCGCGCTCGATGTCGAGATGGAGGTCGTCGACGACGCGATTCACGCCGTCGTAGGTCTTGCCGATGCCGACGAAGCGGACGATCGGCTCAGACGCGGCCGCGCGGCCCGGCGCGATCATACGTGCTGCCCGCCGTTGATCGGGATTTCGGCGCCGGTGATGTAGGCGGCCTGCGGCGAGCACAGGAACCAGATCAGATCGGCGACCTCGGCCGTGGTGCCAAGGCGATGCATCGGGATGTCGTGCTCGACGATCTGCGGCGTTCCCGGCGACAGGATCGCCGTGTCGATCTCTCCCGGCGCGATTGCGTTGACCCGCACGCCCGCGGGCGCCAGATCGAACGCGAGCTCCCGCGTCAGCGCCGCGAGCGCCGCTTTCGACGTCGCGTAAGCCGAGCCGGCGAACGGATGCACGCGCGAGCCCGCGATCGACGTCAGATTGACGACGGCGCCTCGCGCCCTGGAGAGCTCCGGCGCGAATCCGCGCGTCAGCAGCAGCGGCGCGTAGAAATTCGTGTTGTACATCGCCTGCCACGTCGCGATGCCGGTCTCCAGCGAGTTGAGCCGCGAGCCGCCCGGGCCCTTCGGCGACGTCCCGGCGTTGTTGACGAGCGCGTGCAACTCTCCGCCGTCGAGCATGCCGCGCATCGTCTCGACGCAACGCTCGATGTTGTCGAGGTCGGAGAGGTCGAGAAGGATGTGCGAGCGCGCCACGCTCCACGGGCACTCGCCGGGAGGAGGCTCGCGGGAGACGGTGATGACGCGCCAGCCGTTCTCGTGGAAGCGCAGCGCCGTCGCATGCCCGATTCCGCGGCTCGCGCCGGTGACGATGATCGTCTTCTGCATGGCGGTCGTTCAGCCGGCTTCCTTCGACCCGCGCATTCCGGGTCGGTCGATCACGCGAGCCCTCGTTCCTTCACCATCGCCCAGGTGTCGTCGAGCGCTCTCGCGAAGCTGCCCATCATCTCGTCGATCTCGGCTTCTGTGATGACGAGCGGCGGGCTGAACGCGACGATGTCCCCGGGCATGTTGCGCAGGATCGTGCCGTAGTGCTGGGCGCGCTTTACCAGGAATGCGGCGACGCCGGCCTTCGGGTCGAAGCTCTGCTTCGTCGCCTTGTCGCGAACGAGCTCGACGGCGCCGATGAGGCCGATCCCGCGCGCATCGCCGACCAGCGGGTGATCGGCGTGGCTGCGGATCGCCGCCTGCAGACGCGGGCCGACGCGCCTGACCATGCCGACGATGTCGCGCTCCTCGTAGATCCTGAGCGTCTCCAGCGCGACCGCCGCGGGCACCGGATGCGACGAGTACGTGTACCCGTGGCCGAAGATGCCGAGCTTGTCGCTCTGCGCGACGAGGATGTCGTAGACGCTGCCCTTCACGAGGTTCGCCGAGATCGGCAGGTAGCCGGCGGAGAGCGCTTTCGCGAGCGTCATGATGTCGGGCTTCAGGTCGAACGTCTGCGACCCGAACATGTTCCCGGTCCGGCCGAAGCCGCAGATCACCTCGTCGGCGACGAACAGGATCTCGTACTTCCTGAGGATCGGCTGCACGCGATCGAAGTACGTCGCAGGCGGCACGATCACGCCGCCGGCGCCCATCACCGGCTCGGCGAAGAACGCGGCGATCGTGTCGGGGCCTTCGCGCAGGATCAGCTGCTCGAGGTTCCCGGCGAGCCGCGCGGCGTACGCCTCCTCGCTCTCTCCGGGCTGCGCGCCGCGGTAGTAGTGCGGGCAATCGGTGTGCAGGAAGCGCGCGATCGGCAGGTCGAAGTCCGTCTGCGCGAACGCGAGGCCGGTGAGGCTCGCCGCCGCGACCGTCATGCCGTGGTACGCGCGCTGGCGCGAGACGATCTTCTTCTTCTGCGGCCGTCCGAGCGCGTTGTTCACGTACCAGGCGAGCTTGACTGCGGTGTCGTTCGCCTCCGATCCGGAGTTCGCGAAGAGCGCGCGGCTCATCCCGTCGGGCGCGATGCGAATCAGCGCTTCCGCGAGCAGCGTGCTCACCGCCGGCACCTTGCCGGCGAAGCTGTGATAGAACGGCAGCTCGATCATCTGCCGATGCGCGGCATCGGCCAGGCGGCGTTCCGAGAATCCGAGGGAAGCGCACCACAGCCCGGCCAATCCGTCGAGATAGCGCCGGCCCTCGTCGTCGTAGACGTAGACGCCTTCGCCGCGCGTGATGACGAGCGGCCCTTCGGTTTGCACCGACCGCAGATTGGTCGAAGGGTGCAGGTGGTACGCGAGGTCGCGGCGGGCGGCCGGGGTCGTGAGCGACATGGGGATTTCCTCGGAGGATGACTGCGTGGCGCTCGCGAGCGAGCGCTCCAGCGGCGATTGTTGGCGTCGATCGTCGGGTGCGTCAAGGACAACGAGTGGCGGCTCGAGCGCAGGCAGGGCTCACTTGAACATCCCGTTGATCTCGGCATAGGGGATTGCCGTACCGGCGAACGTGAACGTCCCGCGCGTGCGAACCTCGCGCGCGGCGCTCACGAACGCGCCGTAGGCGGCCCGCGCGAGCGACGACCCGACGCTCACCCGCTTGACGCCGAGCGCGGCGAGCTCGTCGAGCGAAAATGCCGCGCCGGAGAGCCCCATCACGACGTTGACCGGCTTGGGCGCGACCGCCTTGACGACGGCTTCGATGTCGGCGCGCGACTTGAGTCCCGGCGCGTAGAGGACGTCGGCGCCGGCCGCCGCGAAGGCTTCGAGGCGCCGCAGCGTGTCCCCGAGGTCGGGGCGGCCGTTGATGAAGTTCTCGGCGCGCGCCGTCAGCGTGAACGGAAAGGGCAGGGCGCGGGCGGCCTGCACGGCCGCCGCGACGCGCTCGACGGCGAGCGCGAACGGGTAGATCGGCTCGTCGGCGCGGCCCGTCGCGTCCTCGATCGACCCGCCGACGAGGCCCGTCCCGGCGGCACGAGCGATCGTCTCCGCGCAGGCGGCGGGATCGTCGCCGAAACCGTTCTCCAGGTCGGCCGACACGGGAAGGTCCGTCGCGTCGACGATGGCGCGGGCGTTGGCGAGCGTCTCGTCGCGGCCGATCGCCGCCTTCGGCGTCGGGCTTCCCCAGCGAAAACGCGAATCCGGCGCTCGTCGTGGCGAGCGCCTCGAAACCAAGCATCGCGAGAATTCGCGCCGAGCCGGCGTCCCACGGGTTGGGGATCGCGAAGATCCCGGAGCGCGCGTGCAGCTGGCGAAACGTCTCGGCCCGGATCGACTGGTCGCTCATCGTTCGTTCCCATGAAGTTTGCGGCGGCGGGGTTCTTGTTCGCGCCGCCGGAATGGACTACGTTAGCACCGTGGAAGCGACCGCGCACGGCTGGAAGATATTCGACGCTCGCACGCCGATCCTCACCTGCGAGTATTCGTTCGGGCCGGGCGTGGCCAATGCGCTTGCCGTCGGCGGCAAGACGGGCCTCGTCGTCGTGAGCCCGCCGTGGCGCGTCGCGGCCGGCGTGTTCGACGATCTCGCGCAATACGGTCCTGTCCGCGCGCTGGTCGCGTCCAACGCGTTCCACTATCTCGGCATACGCGAGTGGAAGGCCCGCTTTCCCGAAGCCGCGATCTTCGCGCCCGCGCAGTCGATCGCGCGCGTGGAAAGGCAGTCGAAGTTGAGCGGCATCCTCCCGCTTGCCGAAGCTGCGTCGATAACGGGCGCGGCGGTGGAGCTGATCGACATGCCGCACTACAAGACCGGCGAGGTGCTCGTGCGCATCACGACGGAGCGCGGCGTCGTCTGGTACGTGACCGACGTCATCATGAATCTGCCGGTGCTGCCGCAAAATCCGGTCTTCAGGCTGATGTTCAGGTTGAGCGGCAGCGGTCCGGGCCCTTGCTTCAACAACATCGCGCCGCTCTTCATGGTGAAGGACAAGGCGGCGCTCCGGCGCTGGCTCCGCGAAGAGTTCCGCAAGAAGCCGCCGGGCTGGCTGATCGCGACGCACGGCAATGTCGTCGACCTCCGGAAGAGCCCGGATGTCGCCCGCAAGCTATTCGCAGCGAGCTGAAGCGCCGCCGCTCACACGGCGCGGCGCGCGAGCAGCGCCCAGATGCCGGCTGCCGACAAGAGCGAGCCGCCGGCGAACTGGAATCGGCGTTGCGCGCGGGCCGAGGACAGGAGCTTCGCCGCCGACACGGCAAACAGCGCGTAGAGCGTCGCGTTGACCGTCGCCATCACCACGAAGGTGACCGCCAGGATCCACAGCTGCGTGCTCACGGGCGCGGCGGGGCTGATGAACTGAGGCAGGAACGCGACGAAGAACACGATGCCTTTCGGGTTGAGCGCCGTGACGACATAGGTGTTCCGAAAGAGCCGCCGGCGCGATCCCGACGCGCGCGAGCGGCGCCACGACCTCCCTCGACGCGACGCCGGCGCGGAGCAGCCTGATACCGAGGAAGAGGAGGTACAGCCCGCCGGTCCATTTGACGATCGTGAACCAGAACGCGGAGGTCGCAAGCAGCGCGCCGAGGCCCAGCAGCGACGTCACCAGCGCCGTCGAATCGCCGAGCGCAACGGCGGCGACGAGCGGGACATTGGCGCGGCGGCCGTGCGCCAGCGAATAGCTGATCACCGTCAGGATCGTCGGCCCGGGAATGACGAGCAGGATCGCTGAAGCGGCGACGAAGGCGAGCCAGAGCTCGATGGGCATGGAAAGGCAACCGTTAACGACGAGCGACGCAGCGTATTTTATCCCGCCGAGAAACGGCGGCGCGCGTTACCAGCGGATCGTGCATGCCGCAGCTCCACGGATTCCTCGGGATGACTACGTCGGCGTGCGTCAGGCGCCCTCAGTCGCCTTGCTGCTGCCACGCGTACTTGCCGTTGCGGTAACGAATCAGCGCGCTCGCCGAGCCCTCCTTGGCCACCCATAGCGCGTCCGGAGCGCGCCTGACCGAGAAAGGGTTCACGGCGCCGAACAGCTCGACGTCGCTTCGCCGGCCGATCGACGGGCAAGCGCAATGCTCATCGGCCGGGAAGGCTGAAGCGCTCACGAAGCGCACGCTCGCCGGCGCCCGAAAACATGACGACGCGCGAGCCCTTGGCGCGACGTGCCCAACCCAGCGACAAACAGCGCTTCAGCACCGCCGCCCCCAGCGCGCCGGCGAGATGGTGGCGACGCACGCTCCAGTCGAGGCACGCGCGGCAAAGGGGCCGGCGCTCCTGCGCGAGCGCGTCCACATCGATGCCGAAGTCCCGACAGAACCGCCGGCCGTCCGGTGTCAATTCGAGCATGGCGCCGCCGGAACGCAGCCAGCGTCGACCGTCGAGACTGTCGAAGACGAGCACGCCGAGGTCGCCGGCGAGGTGGTCGTAACAGACCCGCGCCTTGCGCAGCGCCGGTTCGCGCGGGCTCGAGCGGATGCGAACGGCGCCGGCTCGATACGCAACGCCCATCAGGCTTTCGAGCAGGTCCGCCACATCGCGATCGGCGAGGCGGAAGTAGCGATGGCGTCCCTGGCTCTCCATCGAAAGCAGGCGTGCATCGACGAGCTTCGCGAGATGGGTGCTCACCGTTTGCTTGGTGACGCCCGCGACGCCGGCCAGCTCCGTCGCCGTCAGCGCCTCGCCGCCCATCAGCGCAGTCAGGATCTCGGCGCGGGCATGGTCGCCGACGAGCGCGGCGATGCGCACGATGTTCGGGCCGTCCTTCATGGTTCGATCTTAGTCGAACCATACCGAACGCGCAACCGCGTAATCTGGGCGCTCACCGACCCCGGGTCGAAGGCCATGGCGATCACCTGCTTCATCCGCTACGAGATCGATCCGTTCCAGCGCGACGCGTTCAGGGAATACGCGCAGAACTGGGGGCGCATCATTCCGCGCTGCGGCGGTCGCCTCGTCGGCTATTTCCTGCCGCACGAAGGGACGAGCTACGTGGCGTGGGGGCTGATCGCGTTCGAGTCCCTCGCCGACTACGAGGCCTACCGGGCGCGACTCAAGGCGGACCGCGAAGGTCGCGCGAACTTCGCGTTTGCGCAGGAGCGCCGATTGATCGTGCGCGAGGAGCGCACGTTCGTCGAGACGGTCGACGGGACCATGGGTACGGGGGCGCCGCCGGCGGGCGAGCGCGCGTGACCGGAAAGGATTCTACCGGGGCGCGGCGAGCGGAAGCTCGAGGACGATCTCGCCGCCGTCGACTTGACCCGTGTGACGGAAACCGCACCGCAGGTAGAACGGTTCGGGACATCCGGGACCCGGAACGTACGAGACGGTGAGCAGGGTGACGGCACGCTTTGCCCGCACGTGGGCGACCACCTGTTCGAGCGCGGCCTTGCCGATGCCTCGGCCCTGATGCCGGGCGTCGATCATCAAGCGCCAAAGAGCGATTTGCGGAATCTCGGGCCGTGGTTCGCGCAACGTCTCGTCGTACAGCATGACGAAGCCCACCGGTTCGTCCGCGAGGTAGATCGCCCTGTACCAGGCCTCGGTGTTGAAGAGCGCCTCGGCGAGCGACACGGCGTTGCTCGCGACGAATCCGCGTTGGGCGGGCGTCACGGACAGGTCGGTGATCGCGCGTACGGTCGACGCGGTGATCTCGCGCAGCGATACGAGCATGGCGGCGGAGATGGGCGGCGGCGCCGCGCTCGTGCCCTGACGGCTACGCTGCCGCGCGCTTCAACCGCGGCACGGCGGCGAGGAGCGTTCGCGTGTATTCGTGCTGCGGGCGGGAGAGGACATCGTCGGCGCTGCCGACTTCGACGAGCTTGCCGTTCTTCATCACGGCGATCTCGTGCGCGAGGTATTCGACGACGCCGAAGTTGTGCGTGATGAAGAGATAGGCGACGCCGAGCTCGCGCTGCAGCTCCTTCAGCAGGTTGAGGATCTGCGCCTGCACCGACACGTCGAGCGCCGAGGTCGGCTCGTCGGCGACGATCAGCCGGGGCTCGACGGCGAGCGCGCGCGCGATCGCCAGCCGCTGGCGCTGGCCGCCCGAGAACTCGTGCGGATAGCGCGTCAGCACGTCTCGCCGCAGACCTACGCGCTCGAGCAGCGTGGCGATGCGCTCGGTGCGCTCCGCCGGCGCGATGTCGGGCCGCAGCGAAGCTACGCCCTCCTCGAGGATCTCGTTGACGCGCATCCGCGGATTGAGCGAGGCGAACGGATCCTGGAAGACGATCTGGGCGGCGCGGCGCGCGGTGCGCAACGCTTCGCCGGTCAACGGCTCGAGCGCCGCTCCCTGCAACATCGCCGCGCCGGTGATCGTCGGCGGTGTCGCGCAGCAACTGCAGCACGCGCCTTGCCGACGGTGGTCTTGCCGCTGCCCGATTCGCCGACGAGCGCGAGCGTGCGCCCGGCAGGAATCGTGAACGAGACGCCGTCGACCGCTTTCACGTGGCCGACCGTCCGCTTGAAGAGGCCCTTGCGAATCGGGAACCAGACGCGATAGTCGCGGACCTCGAGGATCGTGTCGCCCAGCGCGGCGTCCGCGGGAAGCTCCGGGTCCTCGGCGGCGACGCGCCAGACGGCCACGTCGGGGCTCTTGCCGTCGTACAGCACGCAGCGCACGGCGTGATCCGGCCGGGCGACGATCAGCGGCGGCGGCGCGGTGCGGCAACGGTCCATCACGTTGCCGCAGCGGTCGGCGAAGCGGCAGCCGGCGAACGTCTGGTTGAGCGGCGGGACCGTGCCCGGTATCGACGCGAGCCGGCGGCCGCGCTTGCTGGTGTCGGGCAGCGCCTCGAACAGGTTGACCGCGTACGGATGCAGCGGCCGCGCGAAGAACTCCTTCGCTTCGGCCACCTCGACGATCTGGCCCGCGTACATCAGCGCGACGCGATGCGCCATCTGCGCGACGATCGCGAGATCGTGCGTGATGAGCAGCATCGCCATCTTCTGCGACGCCTGCAGCTCCTTCAGCAGGTCGAGGATCTGCGCCTGGATCGTCACGTCGAGCGCGGTGGTGGGCTCGTCGGCGATCACGATGTCCGGGTCGGCGGCGAGCGCGATCGCGATCATCACGCGCTGCTTCTGCCCGCCCGACATCTGGAACGGGTAGTCGTCGACGCGCCGCTCGGGCTCCGGGAATGCCCACGCGCTTCAGCCAGTCGATCGCTTTCGCGCTGCGCGGCGTCGCCGCGCAGCGGCGTGTGCCGCTCGATGACCTCGGTGATCTGGCGTCCGACGGTCATCACCGGATTCAGGCTCGTCGACGGCTCCTGGAAGATGATGCTGATCCGGCGTCCGCGGATGTCGCGCATCTGCGCCTCGGGCAGCTGGACCACGTCGGTGCCCTGGATGTCGACGGTCCCGGCGCTCACCCGTCCGCTGTCGGGCAGCAGCCGCAGGATCGAGAGCGCCGTCATCGATTTGCCGCAGCCCGATTCGCCGACGAGCGCGAAGGTCTCGCCGCGCTCGATCGTGAGCGACAGCGCGTCGACGGCGCGCACCAGTCCGCCGTCGGAATCGAGGTCGGTCGTGAGGTTGGCGATCGTCAGCACGGCAGCGGGCTGCTACTCGGCAGGCATGACGCCCGGCGCCGCGCTCGCCGGCGGCGTCGCTGCGTGCGGAACCGGCTTCGCGCGGCGCGGGCGAAACGCGCGCGCGCGCGGGATCGAACGCCTCGCGCACCGCGCTCGCGAAGAGCTGCATCGACAGCACGAACGCGACCATGAACGCGAACGCGGCGAGGAGGTTCCACCAGACCGCCGGATCGCGCGAGAGCTCGGTGCGCGCGCTGTTGATCATCGTGCCGAAGCTGTTGGTCGTCGGGTCGACGCCGACGCCGACGTAGGAGAGCACGGCCTCGTAGAGCACGAGGCTCGAGAAGTCGAGCACCGCGACGATCAGCACGACGTGCATGACGTTCGGCAGGATGTGCCGGCGCATGATGCCGCGATCCGGAACGCCGAAGGCGCGCGCCGCCTGCACGTAGTCGAGCTCGGAGAGCTTCAGCGTCTCGGCGCGCAGGAGCCGCGCGAGCCCCGCCCAGCCGGTGATCCCCAGGATCGCCGCGAGCAGGAACAGCCGGATGTCCGCGCGCTCGAGGCCGGTCTCGAACATCTGCGGGTTCTTGTCGATGTAGACCTGGATCATCAGCACGAACGCGGCGATCAGCAGCACCGAAGGGATCGACGAGAGCACCGTGTAGAGGTACTGGATCGCGTCGTCGACCGCGCCCTTGTAGTAGCCGGCGAGGATGCCGAACACGATCGCGAACGGCAGCGTCGCGAGCGTGGCGAGCGAGCCGATCACGACCGCCGTGCGCACCGATTTGATCGCCTGGTACAGGACGTCGTTGCCGGTCTGGTCGGTGCCGAACACGTGGTACCACGGCCACAGCGCGGCGACCCAGCCGACGAAGAGCGCCAGCACGCGCCGCGGTGAGCAGCATCGGGCGCCAGGGAACGTCGGTCGCTCGCGTCCGGATCGCGTGCAGCGATTCGCGGACCGACGTGCGCGCGGAGCGGGCGCGCAGCGCGGCGACGACGAGCCAGAGAAGCGCGGCGGCCGACCGCCCCGCGGCGAGGCCGGCGGCCGAGCGCGCGAGCGACGTCGCGCGCCCATTCGCGATCGGTGTCCTTCAAGTGCGCGCCGCCGAATTGCAGACGCGGGATAGTCGCGGACCGTCTTGCCGTCGACCAGCATCGATTCCTTCGAGTACTGGTGCGTGCCGAGCGGAATCGAGTACGTCTTCTCGCGCGATTCGCGCGGCCCGGCGAGGAGCGCGTCGAGCAGCGACAGCGTGCGCGTCGAATAGCGCGGGCGCGGCATCCGCCGCCGCGCCGGGCGCCGGCGGCAGCAGCGGGCGGAAGTGGATCGAGTCGAGGATGGACGATCAGCAGGAAGACGCGCGAGCAGCACGGCGGCGGACATCGCCGCCGGGTCGCGGACGACCACGCGCCACGTCTGCCGCAGCGTCGGCGTGCGCAGCGCGTGCCACACGTAGAAGGCGATCGCGACCAGCAGCAGGTAGAGCACGACGTCGGTCGCGAGGAAGACGGGCTTCGGCATCGGTCAGCGCCCGCCCGGCCGCCCGAAGGGCGCTGTGCGCCCCCTCGGGGGCAGCGACGTGAGCGTGGGGGTCGTCATCTAGCTCAGCCGGATCCGCGGATCGGCGACGGTGTACGAGATGTCGGTCAGGATGAGGCCGACGATGTAGAGCGCCGAGCCGACGAACACCATCGAGCGGACGATCGCGAAATCCTGCGCGTTGATCGCGTCGATCGTGTAGCTGCCGAGGCCCGGGATCCCGAAGAACGACTCCATGATCAGCGCGCCGAGGAAGAGCAGCGGCAGCACGGCGACGGTGCTCGTCAGGATCGGCAGCATCGCGTTGCGCAGCACGTGGCGGAACAGCACGACGGTCTCGGAGAGGCCCTTCGAGCGCGCGGTGCGCACGTAGTCCTTGCCGATCTCCTCGAGGAACATCGTCCGGTAGAAGAGCGACTCGCTGCCGAGCCGCGACACGATGCCGATCAGCACCGGCAGCGCGAGAAAGACGAAGAGGTCCCAGCCGCCGGCGAATCCGGAGATCGGCACGAGCTTCAGCACCCGGCTGAACAGGAACTGCCCGAGCAGGATGTAGAACAGCGCCGAGATCGCCATCAGGAAAACGGCCGACGGTGAACCCCCAGAACTCGAGATAGGTGTTCCGGAAGAACACCATGAGCAGCGAGAAGGCGATCACGACGACGATGCCGAGGATGAACGTCGGTATCGCGAGCGCGAGCGAAGGCCCGACGCGCTTGCGGATCTCGTAGCCGATGTCGCGGCCGCTGTCGGAGGCGCCGAAATCGAACGCGAAGAGCTGGACCGAGCGGTCGTAGAAGATCGTCCTCGTGAGCTTCTGCGCGCCGGGTGCGGCGCCGTTCCAGAACAGCGGCTTGTCGTAGCCGCGCTCGACCTTCCATTTCTCGATCGCGTCCTGCGACACGCGCTTGCCGCCGATGTTCATCCGCGCCATGTCGTCCGGCGTGTTCACCGTGAAGAACAGCATGAACGTGAAGACGTTCACGCCGATCAGGATCAGCACACCGTAGCCGATGCGCCGGATGATGTAGTTGACCATGATCGGCGGGACAGGGGCGCTTCAGGCGCCTTCGTGCGCGAGCGTGCGTGCGGCGGTCTCGCGCTCGCGCCGCCGCCACGCGAACCACGCCGGCACGACGGCGGCGAGGAGCACGATCGCGATCAGCGGCATCGGCCACCAGACCGGCTTGTTCCATTCGGCGAGCTTGCGCGCGCGCAGCTCGGGATCGAGCCGCAGGTAGCCGATGTGGTTGCGGATGATCTGCGTGGGCTTGCCGTTGCTCACCCACTGGTGATACGCGGCGGCGGAGGTCGGGAAATAGCCGAAGCTCCAGACGGCGTCCTTCTGCAGGATCTCGATCATCCGGTCGATCAGCTTCTGCTTCTCGGGGCCGTCGTCGAGGAATTTCATCTGCGTGAACAGCTTGTCGAACTCCGGGTTCTGGTAGTTCACGTTGTTCTCGCCGTTGCCGTTGGTGAGCGACTTCGAGTTGGGGCCGAACAGCAGGAACAGGAAGTTCTCGGCGTCCGGGTAGTCGGCGAGCCAGCCCCAGAAGATGATCTGGATCGATCCCTTGTTGACCTTGTCCTGGAAGCGGTTGTAGTCGGTTGCGCGGATCTCGAGCTGAACGCCGAGCTTCGCGAACTGCTTCGTGTACCAGTCGAGCAGCGCCTTGACGCCCGGCGTGGCCGACTGCTGATAGTCGAAATTGACGACCAGCGGCTTGCCGGTCTTCGCGTCGCGCCCGTCGGGGTAACCGGCCTCGGCGAGCAGCTTCTTCGCCTCGTCGATGCCCTTGCGCACGGGCTTGCCGTCGGGCCCCTTGTCGTACACGTACGGATTGAACGCCGAAGGGCCGTCCTCGCGATAGCCGAAAAGCGACGGCGGCAGCGGACCCTGCGCGGCCACGCCCTGGCCGCGCTCGAAGATCGCGATGTGCTCCTCCCAGTCGATCGCGATGGAAAGCGCCTGACGCAACTTGCGGTTGCGCTCCATCTGCTCGGGCGTGTCGCCCTTGCCGACCACCGGATCGAGCCAGTTGAAGCCGATGTACCAGTTGTTCGCCTCGATCGTCGTCGGCAGCTTGATCCCCTTCTCGCGGTACTCCTTCTCCTTCTCCTTCGAGTCGCCCATCGCGACGATCAACCCGGTGCCGTAGTCGAGGCGCTCGATCGCCGGCGAGTCGTAGTACCCCTGCAGGAATTTCGCCTGCAGCGGCACGCCTTCCTTCTCGATGTCGAACACCATCTTGTCGACGAACGGGAGGGCCTTGCCGCAGTCGGCGAGATAGCCCTTTTCCTTGTCGCCGGGCTCGCCCTCGCACGGGTAGACCTCGCCGTGGAAATTGGGATTGCGCTCGAGCACGTGCCGCCGGTTCTCCAGGTACTCGGTCAGCATGTAGGGGCCGGTGCCGACCGGCCAGTAGTTGAGCGTCAGGTTCTTTTCCGCCATTCCCGGCTGCGCGTAGAACTTCTCGGCCTCCCAGGGGATGGGCGCGAAGAACGTCATCGCGAGCCAGTACTTGAACTGCGGGTACTTGCCGATCACGCGGATGCGCAGCGTATGGGGATCGATCGCCTCGGCGCCCGCGAACGCGTACTGGCGGAAATCGAGCATCGGCAGATCGCGATCGGTCGGCGCGAGGTCCTTGCGCAACGCCTTGTCGATCTCGACGATCTTCTCGCCGTACTCCTTCAGGCCGACGATGTAGTCGGACATCGGCGAGAACGACGGCGACTTGATGCGCGGCGTGGCGAGCCGGCGGATCGCGTAGACGTAGTCGTCGGCGACGAGCTCGCGCGTCCCGGTCTCCTTGAAGTCGGTGACCTTGTACTTGTCGGCGACGTCCTCCCGCTTCATGTTGTGATAGACGTACTCGCCGCTCGCATTCTTCGCGAATGCCGGATGCGGCGCGTACTTGATCCCCGGCTTGATCCGGACCTCGAACACGGTTTCGGCGACCTGGTCGCCCGGCGCGTCGTCGGCCAGCGCGTTGCCGTCCTTGTCGAGGTAGCGCGGACGGGCGACCTCCTCGGCGGTGCGTCCGTTGAGCTCGTACGGACGCTTCAGATAGTGATAGCCGTAGAGCGGCTCGTAGACCTGGTAGGTGAAGGGTGTCTCGTCGTTCGAATAGGAGCTCGTCGGATCGAGGTACTTCGGCGAGCGCTCGCGGAAAGGGAAGAACATCGTGTTGGTCTTCTCCGAGCCGAGCGGATGCGGATTGTTGGAGACCTCGCTGCAGCCGGTCAGGATGGGCGCGGCGACGAGAGCGAGCGCCGCGCCGAGGACGGCGAGCGCCGTGCCGGCGGCCGCGCGAGGGATTCCTGCGATGTGCATTGGGTATTCTCCGTCGGTGCCTCGGCTCGTCCACAGGGCGAGCGGGCGCAGACAATCCGCCAAAAGCTTGATTCTATAGGTAGCTGATCCGGGTCGTCCGCCGGCTGGAGACGGACGGACAAGGCAGGCGCGCGATTTGACCGCGGCGTTCCGGTCGCGTTCCGACAAGGTCTGCGCCGCCCCGTCGACACTCGCGAGCCAGCGGACGGCGGGCCATGGCTCCCGTGCGTCGGCCTGGGGCGGCCGGCCATTGTCGCGCACTGTAGAATGCGAGCGATCGGACACGGGGTTAGCGGCTCTTCATCCGCCGGAGTCCGATCTTCCTGTTTCATGCATGGCTACCGACGCTTCCAACAACGCTCCGAACCTCGCCGTCCTCTTTGCCGACGTCAGCGGTAGCACCCGCCTCTACGAGACGGTAGGCGACGCGCTGGCGCTCGCGACCATCGGTCAGTGCCTGCAACTCGTCGGCGCCGCGTGCGCGGGTCACGGCGGGCGCGTCGTGAAGACCATCGGCGACGAGGTGATGGCGGCCTTTCCGACCGCGGATCAGGCGGCGACCGCCGCCGCCGAAATGCAGGCGCGCATCTCCGAGCTCGCTCCGGTCGGCGGCGCGCGGCTTGCGATCCGCGTGGGGTTCCACGTCGGACCGGCGATCGAGGTGAGCGGCGACGTGTTCGGCGATTCCGTGAACGTCGCCGCGCGAATGACCGCGCTCGCGAAGGGACAGCAGGTCATTCTGTCCGCGGAGACCGCCGCGGCGCTCTCGCCGCTGCTGCAGGCACGCGTGCGCGAAATCGATTCTCTGACGGTCAAGGGCAAGCAGCAGGACATCGGGATCTACGAGCTGATCTGGCAGTCGTCGGAGGCCGAGCTCACGTCGCTCTCGACGCGGCCGATGCGCCGCCGCGAGGCGCGGATCCGGTTGTGCCACGGCGCGCGCGAGATCGATCTCGGCGAGGTTCGCTCGTCGGTGACGCTCGGGTCGCGATCAGCAGAACGACGTCGTGATCGCCGACAAGATGGCTTCGCGGATGCACGCGCGGATCGAGCGCCGGCGCGACAAATTCGTGCTGATCGACCAGAGCAGCAACGGCACCTACGTCCGTATCGACGGCGAGCCCGAGATCCAGCTTCGGCGCGAAGAGATGATCCTGCGCGGCCGCGGACGCGTCAGCTTCGGCCACGCGCACAACAACGAAGCGGACGAAGTCCTGACGTTTTCCTGCGTCGACTGAGAAGCTCGCCCGGCGCTGACCGCCGCGGGCGCAGCCGGGCGGCGCGCCCCCGCCCGCGACGGGCCCGGAAATTGCTTCCCCACGAGTGCCCGGTCGGACGAGGCCAGCCGCTTCGACGGACACGCGGACAAGGCTGGAGCGTCGCACCGGGGAGGACGGGGATGCCATGTCGCTTGCCGCGCTCCGTATGCTGAAGTGCCGACTCTGCAGCCAGCCGCAGGCGGGCCCCGAGGGGCTGTGCCGCGATTGCGCGCGGGCGCTCACGCGCGCGCGCCAGGGTTCGGCGGCACCTCAAAGGCGCGGCTGCGGCCTCGGCGCGAAAGCAGCGGGTCGTCGAGCGGATCGTTCTCACGTCGCCCGTCGACGGCGAAAACTCGCGCGCTCCGGCACGCGGGCGCGCGGTGCTCTGGGCGGTGACCGCGCACGGTGGCGGTCGTCCTGATCCTGGCCGCGACGGCCGGCCGCTCGCCGCAGCGCGTCGTCGAGCCCAAGGCATCGGAGCGCGCGACGGCCCGTGTCGTCCCGCCGCTGCTCGAGCCCACGAGCGAAAATTCGCAGACAGACCTGGCACTCGCGGGCCTGGAGTCTCTTCCGGAGCCGCAGCCGGGCGCCCCGGCGGTCTTCGATCCGTTGTCGCCGAAGGAACCCCCGAAGGCGCCGGTAACGCGTCCCGCGCGAAACGCGGCGAACGCCTCGGCGGGGTCGCGCTCGCAGTCGGACGCCAGGTCCGGCGGCGACGCATCGCGCGCAACGTGCGATTGCTGCACCGATGCCGGAGGTCGAGCCTCCCGTACAACAGGCGCGCATCAACGTTGCTCCGAGCACGTCGAGCGGCGACGAGCAGTCGCTTGCGAGCGCGCTGGAAAAGTGCAGCGCGGAGAAATTTCTCGCAGGCGTCATCTGCGAACAGAAGGTGCGCTTGCGCTACTGCGAAGGAAAGTGGGGGCAGGTTCCCCAGTGCACGGCGAAGCCGCACGTCGATTAGGGCCTGCGAACAGACCCCGATGCGTCGCGTCGGGGCGGAAGCTGTAAAATACCGGCGAGAGCGCTCGCGCACCGCGCCTCTTGACGTCCGTGGTTCCGCGCTTCCCCGAGCACACCTTCCGCCATTCGTAACCGATTGTTGCAAACGTTCCCCGCGAGCGTCGCGGACTCTCCGTGCCGTGCCGATCCCGCGTGGATTCGCGCGAGTGCAAGTACAATGGGCCGGCGGCAATCTGACCGTTCCGGCGCTATCCATTCATGAGTCTCACGCGCCTCGCGCATGCTCTTGCCGCCGGACGGGCCGTCGTGGCGCTCGCGCTCGTCGCGGTCTTGATGACCGGCTGCGGCAACAGCGGGAGCTTCTTCGGCACGCTGCCTGCGCGCATCCGCGTCTTCAACGCGCTCGTCGACGGCGGCCCGGTCAACCTCACGGTCTTCACCGAGGCGATCGTCACCGGCCTGCCGTTCGAGGGCATCACGACGTACCAGAGCGTCGACGCCGGCCAGCGGGAAGTCAAGGTCAGCATCGCCGGCGGCACGTCGACGATCTATGACCAGACGACGCTGATCATCGACGACGCGGCGTACACGTACATCGTCTCGGGGACGACCGCGGCGCCGCTGGTGCAGGTCCTCGTCGATCAGATCGTCCAGGACCAGCCGCCGGCCGCGGGGACGTTCAGGCTTCGCATCGGCAATGCCGCGATCACGAGTCCCACGTTCGACGTCTACGTCACGCAGCCCGGAGAGCTGCTCGCCAACATGTCGCCGAGCTTCAGCGGCATCGCATACGGCACGACGTCGACGTTCACGACGTTCAACGCCGCCACGCTGCAGGTTCGCATCACGCTGCCCGGCAGCAAGCAGGTCATCTACGATGCCGGCCCGATCAAGTTCAGCGAGCGAACCGTCTACCAGCTCGTCGGGTACACGCGCGGCAGCAGCACGCTCGTCAACGGTGCGCTGCTCGTCATCGACACCGCCGGGACGAGCTCGCTCGTCGAGAGCCTGCTCGCCCAGGTGAAGCTCGTCCACGCGGCGCCGAACACCGGCCCCGTCAACGCGCTGGTCGACGGCGCCGTCACGTTCGCGAATGTCCCGTATCAGAGCGCGTCGAGCTACGCCGGCATCGCGTCCGGAGCGCACACGGTGACGGTGGAAGCGGCAAGCGTGCCCGGCGCCGTCATCGCGACCGCGCAACCGCCGTTCTCATCCGGCGACCGACACCTCGCTCGTCCTCCTGGGCGTGCCGGGCGCGCAGACGATAGCGGCGCTGACCGACACGAATCTTCCCGGCGCCATCGGGCGCGCGCGGGTGCGCTTCGTCAACGCCGGCTCCGACGTGGGGCCGGTCGACGTCCTCGTGAACTTCGCGAAGGTGTTCTCGAACGTCGGCAACGGCGCCGCCTCGACGTACATCGAGGAGCTCGAGGACAGCTACACGATCACGTTCGACTACGCAGGCACGACGAGCGAGATCATGACCGTGCCGGGGGTCGCGCTGACGGCGGGGCGGACCTACACGATGTATCTCATCGGAACGGCAGGGCAATACGGCACCATTCTCGCGCGCGACGATTAGCGCCGGGCTTCACGATCCCTCTCACTACCGACTTCCTGGGAAAACGATGAATACATTTCTTGATACTCGAGTCGTCGGGCGTCTCGCTGGCCGCGTCGCGCGGCTCGCGTTCCTCGCGGTGGTCGCGCTCTGCGTCGCGAGCTGCGGCAGCGGCGGGGGCGGCGGCGGCGGATCGACGCTCTTCCGCGTGTTCAACGCCGTCGTCGACGGCGGCCCGGTCACCGTGACCGTGGGCACGCAGACCGCGGCTGCGGCGCTTGCCGTTCGAGGGCTTGACGCCCTACCGGACGGTCAACGCAGGCTCGCAGGAGATCAAGGTCGTGCCCGCGGGCGGGGGCTCGCCGATCATCGACACCACCACCGTGCTCACCGGCGGACAGAGCCTCTCGTACATCCTGTTCGGCACCGCGTCGACGCCGGTCGCGCTGCTCGTTCAGGATGGTCTTGCCCCGACGGCGACCGGCCAGTTCGGCGTGCGCATCACCAACGCGGCGATCGGCAGCACGCCGTTCGACGCGTACGTCACGGCGCCGGGCGTTTCGCTCGACGGGATCTCGCCCAATCTCAGCAACGTCGCTGCCGGCACCACGTCGACGTTCGTCATTCTCTCGGCGGGCCAGTACCAGGTCCGCTTCACGCTGCACAACAGCAAGCAGCTGATCTACGACGCCGGAACGCTGACCTTCGCCGGCAACGCGTCGTACGCGTTCGTTGCCTACTCGAAGGCGAGCGGCACGCTCGTCAACGCAGCGCTGCTGGTGATGGACACGAACGGCAACGGCGCGCTTGCCAACAGCACGATCTCGGAGTTCAAGCTCGTTCACGCGGCGCCCCTGACGGCGGCGATCAACGCGCGCGTCAACGGGAACGTCGCGTTCGCCAACGTCCCGTACCAGGGAATCACGAGCTATGGAACGCAGGGCGTGGGCACGCAGACCGTCACGATCGAGGCCGCGGCGACCCCGGGCGCCGTGATCGCGAGCGCCCAACCGCCGTTCAGCCCGGCGACCGACACGTCGATCGTCGTGACCGGCCTGCCGGGCGCGCAGACCGCGCTGGTGTTCGCCGACAACAACCTTCCGGGGACCATCGGCAGCGCGCGGATGCGCGTCGCCAACGTCGCGCCCGGGCTGGGCGCGGTCGACGTGCTCATCAACTTTTCGAAGCGCGTGTCGGGGCTCGCCACCAACACGGCGTCGACGCTACGTCGAGCTGGTCGAGGACACCTACACGATCGACTTCGATCTCGCCGGCACGACGACGAGCGTGCTCAACATGACGGGTGTCGCCGTGACGGCCGGCCGCACCTACACGCTCTACCTGATGGGCACGCCGGGCGCGCTCACCGGCGTGCTGACGCGCGACGATTGATGGCGAGGGTCGGGGCTGCGCTGGGCACAACCCGGAGGGCGCCCGGTACCGGGCAGCCCGGAGGGTTGTGCCCATCGCAGCCCTACTCGCTCTCGAGCTTAGCGGAGGAATCGGATGAATGCCCATCGTAGGTTGTTGGCGACCGCCGCGGCCCTCGTTTCGCTTCGCGGCGCTTTCCCCGGGCGCGGCGCGCGCCGACTGGCCCGACCACCCGGTCAAGTGGGTGGTTCCGTTCGGGCCCGGCGGCGCGAACGACTTGATCGCGCGCGCGGCGGCCGAGGCGGTCAGCAAGCGCATCGGCCAGCCGATCATCATCGAGAACAAGCCCGGCGCGGGCGCCGTGATCGGCGCCGACTACGTGGCCAAGGCGAAGCCCGACGGCTATACGTGGCTGATCGGCGCCGCCGGCGTGGTGACGAACAGCATGATCCGCTCGGACATGCCGTACTCGGACAGCGATCTCGTGCCGGTCGGCATGATTGCCGTGGCGCCGTCGGTGATCGCCGTGAACCCGGCGTTCCGGTTTCGAACCTGAAGGAGCTGATCGCCTGGTCGAAGGCTCAGCCCGGCGGCGTCAACTGGGCGACGGCGGGCGGCGGAAGCACCCCGCACTTCGTCGCGGAAATGCTGCGCGAGGCGGGCGTCGTCGTCACCATCGTCCCCTACAAGAGCGGCGCCGAGGGCGTGACCGCGGTGGTCTCGAACAACGTCCCCGCAACCTCGGAGGCGAGCATCATCGTCCTTCCGCAGGTCAAGGGAGGCAAGCTCAAGGCGATCGCGACGACGTACACGAAGCGGATCACCGCGTACAACACGCTGCCGACGGCGAAGGAGCAGGGCTTCCCCGGCGTCGAGATCGGCCACTGGGCCGGGCTCTTCGCACCGAAGGGCACGCCGCCGGCGATCGTCGAGCGCATGAGCAAGGAGCTCGAAGCCGCGGTGAGATCGGCGGACTTCCGCGACAAGATGGTGCCGTCGGGCATCGAGCCCGAGCCGGGAACGACAGCGAACTTCGTCGCGTTCATCGCCGCGGAGCGCGAGCGCCTCGGCAAGCTCGCGAAGAAGGCGAACATGCAGGCGGACAAGTAGCTTCTAGCGGTAGCCCGCCGCCTGCAACTCGAAGAGCTCGGCGTAGCGCCCGCCCTGCGCGAGCAGCGCCTCGTGCGTGCCGATCGCCTCGACGCTGCCGTCGGCGAGCACGACGATGCGGTCGGCCATGCGGACGCTCGAGAACCGGTGCGAGATCAGCACCGCCGTCTTGCCGCGCGAGAGCTCCTTGAAGCGCTGGAACACCTCGAACTCGGCGCGCGCGTCGAGCGCGGCGGTCGGCTCGTCGAGGATCAGCACCTGCGCATCGCGCATGTAGGCGCGCGCGATCGCGATCTTCTGCCACTCGCCGCCCGAGAGGTCGATGCCGGTGCGGAAGCGCTTGCCGATCACCTGGTCGTATCCGTTCGGCAGCTTCGCGATGACCTCGTCGGCGAGGCTTCGCCTGGCGGCGGCGACGATCCGCGCGCGATCGTCGCGCGCCTCGATCCTGCCGACGGCGATGTTCTCCGCGGCGGTGAGGTGGTAGCGCACGAAGTCCTGGAAGATGACGCCGATGTTCGCGCGCAAGGCGAAGAGGTCGTACTCGCGCAGGTCGAGGCCGTCGAGCAGGATGCGCCCCTCGTCCGGATCGTAGAGGCGCGCGATCAGCTTCACGAGCGTCGTCTTGCCGGCGCCGTTTTCGCCGACCAGCGCCAGCACCTCGCCCGCCGGCAGCGTGAAGCTCAGGTGGCGCACCGCCCAGCGCTCGGCGCCGGGATAGCGGAATCCGACATCCTCGAACTCGAAGCCCTTGCGGATCGGCGCCGGAAACGGCCGCGCGTCGGGCGGAGAGACGATCTCCGGCTGGATCTCGAAGAACGAGAACAGGTCGTCGAGATAGAGCGCCTGCCCGGCGATCTGCGAAAAGCCCATCAGCAGGCTCTCGAGCAAGGTGCGCAGCCGGCGGAACGAACCGGCGAGGAAGGTCAGATCGCCGATCGTGAAATCGCGATGCAGCGTTCGCCACACGATGTAGGCGTACGCGACGTAGTAGGCGACCGTGCCGATCGCCGTGAGCACGCTGCCCACGGTCGCCCGCTGCCGCGAGAGCCTGCGGTTCGCCTCGTAGAAGCTCCCTGCGAGCGCGCGGTAGCGCTCGATCAGGAACGCGTTCAAGCCGAATATCTTCACCTCCTTCGCGGTTTCGGCGCTCGCTCCGGTCTGCCGCACGTAGTCGATCTCGCGCCGCTCGGGCGTGCGCGTGTAATTGAGCGCGTAGGAGAGCGCGTTGAAATGCGCCTCGCCGACGAACGCCGGGACGAGCGCGATGGCGAGCAGCACGATGAGCCACGGCGCGTAGACGATGAGGCCCGCGGCGAAGGTGACGATCGTCACGACGTCCTGCGCCTGCGCGAGCAGCTGCCCGATCAGCGTCATCCGTCCTGCAGCCTGCCGGCGCGCGCGCTCCAGCCGGTCCTGCAACTCGCTGTCCTCGAAGTCCTCCAGATCGAGCGTTGCCGCGTGCTCCATCACCCGCAGGCTCGTCGCGTTCGAGATCTGCTCGCCGAGCAGCGAGTCGAAATACGACACCGTTCGCCCGAGGACGTCGGAGAGCACGGCGAGCCCGAACTCCAGCGCGAGCAACCACAGGATCCGGTCGAGCAGCCCTTGCTGCAGCCACTCGCCGACGCTTTGCGGCGCGCCGGCGGTCTGCGTGAGCGCGACGACCTCGTCGATGATGAGCTTCCCCACGTACAGCGTGACGACGGGCAGCAGCGCGCGTACGAGCCGCAGCGTGCATTGCGCGAGCGTCAGCGTGGGATTGGTCTGCCAGACGAGCCGCACGAACGGCGGCAGGTTGCGCAGCGCCCCGAAGCGCTCGCGCAGCGACTGCGGCATCGGGCCTGCGGGGCCGCCCGGCGGCGGGGCAGCGGGCACCCTGCCGCCCATCGAATAGTGCTTGGGCATCTCGCTCGCCTGTGAGCGCGCCGCGCGTGCCTGCGGCCCGTGACGAGGCGCGAACGACCGCTACTGCATGAACCAGCCGTGGCTCACGACCATCGACTGCCCCGTGAGCGCATTCGTGGGAAACGACGCGAAGAACAACGCGACCTGCGCGACGTCGTCGACGGTGGTGAATTCGCCGTCGACCGTCTCCTTGAGCATCACGTTCCTGATCACCTCCGCCTCGGTGATCCCGAGCGCCTTCGCCTGCTCCGGAATCTGCTTGTCGACGAGCGGCGTGCGCACGAAGCCCGGGCAGATGACGTTGGCGCGCACGCCGTGCTTCGCGCCCTCTTTCGCGACGACCTTGGCGAGCCCGATCAACCCGTGCTTCGCCGTCACGTAGGGCGCCTTCAGCACCGAAGCCTCCTTCGAGTGCACGGAGCCCATGTAGATGACGGACCCGCCGCGGCCGGACTTGTACATGATGGGCAGGCACGCCCGCGTGGTGAGGAAAGCGCCGTCGACGTGGATCGCCATCAGCTTCTTCCAGTCGGCGTAGGTGAATTCCTCGAGCGGATGCACGATCTGGATGCCTGCATTGCTCACCAGGACATCGACGCCGCCGAACGCGGCCACCGTGGCCGCGACGCCGTCGTTGACCGCCTTCTCGTCGGTCACGTCCATCGCGACGCCGATCGCGGTGCCGCCGCCGCCGCGAATCTCGCTCGCGGTCGCGTCGGCGGCTTCCTTGTTGAGATCGGCGATCGCGATCTTCGCCCCTTCGCGCGCGAAGACGAGCGCAATGTCCTTGCCGATGCCGCTGGCGGCGCCGGTGATGATCGCGGATTTGTCCTTGAGTCGCATGGTCGCTCCAATCATTTGGCCAGATAGTCGTGGATGACGGTGCCCAGTCCGAGCGTCAGGTCGGTCTGGATGTGCGTGCCCGAGAGGCACTCGAGCACCGGCAACGCTGCGACCGGCGCGAGTGCGTGGTGAAAGAGCTCGATCGCCGCGGGTCCCTCCCACGCGCCCTTCACCGTGACATCCTCGCAGAAGTAGCGGACGAGCTCGCAGATGCGCGCGCTCCCGTCGACGTGCGGAATGATCTTGAGCAGGTAATTCGGCGCGGTGAGCGACGCGACGACCTTGTCGTGCGCGAGCGCGCGATGCTTGAAGCCCATCGTCGCCACGGCGACCGGCACGGTGCCGTAGCGCAGCACGCCGAGCAGCGTGTCCTTTTCCACGGAGAGCTTCGGCGACGCGAGCTTCTTCGGAAAGCCCCAGAGCTCGCGCCCGCCGGCGATCGGCGCCTCGTCGTCGAGGTACATCGCGTGGACGTAGCCGCCGCGCTCGCCCCGGTATGCGACGGGGATCACCTGGCCGGTCTCGGTGTAGTCGCCGAAGCCGGTCGAGTCGGGCATCCGGATGAACTCGTACTTGACGATCGGATCGGTGAACTCGAGCGGCGCCGGAATGACCGCGCGAAGCGCGTCCGGATCGGTGCGGTAGGTCACGATGAAGAACTCGCGATTGACGAACCGGTAGGGCCCCGGAGGAAACGCCGGGCTGGTGAGCGGCATCGCGAACGCGCGCGCCTTGACTTCGTCTTCGGTCACGTGAGGTCTCCCGTTCGATCGTGCGCGCCGGGGCGTCAGCGGGTGAGGTCGTACGACGCGCATGCCGAGACCGGCGTCGCGCGCGCGCAGCAAGTCGACGTTGGCGACGGAGCGGCGCACGTCCTCGAGGCCCGCCTGCCAGAGCTCGTTGATCGTGGTGCGCGAGAAATCGTAGTCCTTCGACTGCGCCGAGTGCGAGAGCCGCCGATTGATGAGGTGCGCGATCGTGATGTCGCCCTGGTCGCAGAGCCGGGCGAGCTCGCGCCCGTCCGGGCTGTTCCTGAGGCTCGGGAGGCAGCTGCTCGAGCAAACGGCCGAGCACATTGTGCAGCTCGTTCAGCTCCTTGACGCGCTTGGTGTTGAAGCGCGTCTTGCTCGAGTACTGGATGTCCTTCGCCCGCTCGAGCACCTCGTTCAGGTTGGCGGGAAGCTCGCCCTTGGCGCTGAAGAGGTCGACCTGGACGATCAGCGCATTCAATCGCGGCGAATCGTCGAGCACGTACCACAGCGGAGAATTCGACACGATGCCCCCGTCCCAGTACTCGTCGCCGTCGATCGTGATCGGCGGAAATCCGGGCGGCAGCGCGCCGCTCGCGCGGATGTGATCCGCCGTGATATGCCGATGGCGATTGTCGAAGTACACCGAGTCGCCGGTCCGCACCTTGACGCGCGCCCACCGACATCCGCATCGAATGGTTGTTGATGAGATCGAAATCGACGAGCTCGTCGAGCGTGCGCTTCAGCGGCTCGGTGTCGTAGAAACTGAGCGCGCCGGGCGTGCCCTGCTCGGCGAAATACGGCGGCGGCACGCGCGGCGAGAAGAAGCCGTTGATGCCGAAGGCGACCGCGCCGAACGCGCTGATGCGGTTGAACGCGAGCCGCAGCGGGTCGAGGGCGGGCGGCAGGATGAGCGGCGCCGCGGCCGAGACGCGATCCCAGAACGTGCGCAGCCGTTCGACGCGCCGCGCGGGCGGGTTGCCGGCGATGAGCGCCGCGTTGATCGCGCCGATCGACACGCCGGTGACCCAATCGGGCGCGAGACCCGCTTCGGCGAGACCTTCGTACGCGCCGGCCTGGTACGCGCCGAGCGAGCCGCCTCCCTGCAGCACGAGCACCGTGTGGTCGTGTTTGGTGCGGCGCGGCGGCTGCGTCGCAGCTTTCGCTGATTTTGCGGCCATCGATGCGTCTTCGGGACGGGATGCGCGAACGTCCGTGGGGAGCGTCGCCACACCGCGTGGCTTCGCTCGGGACGAGCGCCGCATTGTACCGTGGCGCGGCTAGGCGGCGACAGCGCGCTGCTTGCCGGCGGGGCGGCGCAGCTGCCCGAATATCCTCGGCGGCGCCACGGCGAATCCCTGGGCGTAATCGACGCCGATCGCGTCCAGCGCGTCGAGGATCGCGACGCTCTCGACGGATTCGGCGATGGTCTTCTTTCCCAGAATGTGGCCGATGTTGTGGATCGCCTCCACCATCGCGTGATTGACCGGGATTCTGCAGCATGTCCACGACGAAGCTTCCGTCGATCTTGACGAAATCCACCGGCAAGTGCTTGAGGTAGGCGAATGACGACAATCCGACGCCGAAGTCGTCGAGCGCGAAGCGGCACCCCATGCGCCTGCAGCGCGAGAATGAAATCGGTGGCCTTCGAAAGGCTCGTCACCGCGTTCGTCTCCGTGATCTCGAAGCAGATCGATGCGTGCGGTATCGAGAAGCGCGCGAACTGATCGCGCACGAAGTCGAGGAAGTTGTCCTCGCAGATCGACGCGCCGGAAAGGTTGACCGCGACGGTTCCGAAGTCTTCCCCGTGCGCCTCGGCGTGCTGCGCGAGGATCGCGAAGGCGGTCGTGATCACCCACCGGTCGATGGCCGGCATCAGGTTGTAGCGCTCGGCCGCCGGGATGAATTCGCCCGGGCTGGATCAGCTCGTTCGTCTCGTCGCGCAGCCGCAGCAGCAGCTCGGTGTAGGGCGCGCGCCGTACGGTCGCCGCGCGTTTCGCACACGGGCTGCGCGTACAGGCAGAAGCGGTTTTCCGCCGAGCGCCCGCTGGATCCGGTTGACCCATTCCATCTCGCCGTGCCGGACGGCCATTTCGCTGCTGTCGGGGCTGTAGACCTGGACGCGATTGCGCCCCTTCTCCTTCGCCATGTAGCAGGCGGCGTCGGCGGCGGAGAGCACGCCGGCGAGCGTCTGCCCGCCGTCGGCGACGTTGACGAGGCCGACGCTGACGCTGCCGATGAACGAGCGCGTTTTCCAGACGAAACGGAAGCCGGCAAGCGCGCTGCGCATCGTCTCCGCGATCCGGACCGCGGGCTCGACCGGGCAATGCTCGAGAAGCACGCCGAACTCGTCGCCGCCGAGCCGCGCCAGCGTGTCGCCTTCGCGCAGCAGCGGCCGGAGCAGCGCGGTGACCTGACGCAGCAGCTCGTCGCCGGCCGCGTGCCCGCAGGTGTCGTTGACGAGCTTGAATTGATCGAGATCGAGGTAGAGCACCGCGTGATTGAACGGCTCGTGCTGGTCGGTCGCGAGCGTCAGGTTGAGGCGGCGCTCGAATTCGCGGCGATTGAGCAGGCCGGTGAGCGGATCGTGGCTTGCGAGGTGCGACAACCGCGCCGCGTACTGACGCTCGCGGCTCATGTCGTGAAACACGAGCACTGCGCCGACGGTGCTCGCCGTCCGGTTGCGGATGGGCGCGACGCTGTAGTCGATCGCCACGGAGGCTTCGTCGCGGCGGCACAGGACGACATTGCCTTCGGACTTGACGACGCACCGCTCGCGCAGCGCGCGCTCGACCGGATCGGAGATCTCCATTCCGGTGTTCTCGTCCCGCACGGCGAAGACGAGCGACAGCGCGTTGCCGCGCGCGCGCGCGTCGTCCCAGCCGGTCAGGCGTTCGGCCACGGGATTCATGAACTCGATCCTGCCGGACATGTCGACGGTGATGACGGCGTCCGCAATCGACGCCAGCGTCACCTGAGCGCGTTCCTTCTCCTCGAAGATCTGCGCTTCCGCCTGCTTGCGCTCGGTGACGTCCGTCAGCGAGCCCGCCATCCGCTCCGGCTTTCCCTCCGGCCCGAGCATCGCGCGTCCGCGCGTCCGAAACCACCGGAACGCGCCGCTCTCGACGCGCACGCGAAACTCGAGATCGAACGGCTCGCCGCGCCGCAGGTGCTGGCGCAATCGCTCCGACGTCAAGCGGCGATCGTGCGAGTGAACCCGCAACAGGAACGACGCCGCGGTTTCGCGCATCGTCCCGCGCTCGCGGCCCATCAGCTGCTCGAAGCGCGGCGAGAAGTAGAGCTCCGCCCGCCCGAGAGTCCAGTCCCAGAAGCCGTCGTTGCTCGCGACGAGCGCGTATTCGAGGCGCTCCTCGCTCGAGCGAAGCTGGCCCTCGAGGTTTTCGCCCTGGCGTATGAGGCCGCGCGTTCGCAACACCGCGATCAGGACGAGCGCGACGGCGACGGCGACGTTGGCGAACGCGAGGAGCGTCGTCGTCTGCCGCGACGCCTCCTCGAGCGTCGCCGAGAACGCCTCCTCCCACGGGGTGAGCTGGCGGTCGATCGCCCGGACGCGGTAAGCGAGCGCCTGCAGGTCGGCAGTCCGCGCCTTCCCGGTCTCGATCGCTGCGTGCAACGCCTGTGCGGTTGCCTCCAATTCGGCGATCTGCGCGTCGGCGCGCGTCCAGATCGTTATCGCCGTCGCCATGAAGCCGACGTTCCGGAACCGCCGGAACAGATCGATCATGCTCTCGATGTCGGCGGGATGGTTGCGCGCGCTCCTGAAGCCGGCGCGGACGATCTCGAGGTCGGGCTCGGCTTTGTCGAGCTCGATCCGCGCGTCGCGCATGCCGGTCGCGACGGCGACCTCGGCGAGGTAGCGCTGGTACGCGTCGTCGTTGCGTGTCTCCGCGTATTGCTCGAGGTGGCCGACGGCGGTCTTCTGCGCCTTCGACCACAGGCTCTCCGCGCTCACGAACGCACGCATCCCTGCCATCACGTGCAGGCTGGCATTGCTCAGCAGCAGCAGCAGCGCGACGGTCGCGAGGAAGGGCCAGATGATGAGGAGCCACCGCCGCGGACCAGGGGACGTTCCGGCAGCTGATCCATGCAAGCGCATTGGCGGTCTCTCGTCCGGGAGCGGTGAGGGGAAACGCTCCGCGGCGGTTCGTCGTATGGGAATGAACCTTCCCGAAGCAAACGGCACGCCACAAACCTGCTCCCGACGACGCCGCTTCGACTCTCGCGCAGGAGAGTCCCAATTCCGTGCGCAACGCGCGGATTTCCCTCGGCAAGCGCCCGGACTGCGCCGACCTGTTCACGACAACGGGTCGTGTTGCGCACGAAAGCTTCGAAACCTCGGGCAAGGCGGCATGGCGGGGAACCGCTGCGCGACATCGGGCGAACGGGCTGCGGCACCGGAGTGACCGTTTGCGTCGCATCGGGCGTCGCGTCGCGCGACCGGCCCGCACGCTGCGACGACTCGGCGGATCCGGCCTCGACGCGGCTTAAACGTGCCGCGGATCGAGCGCGTCGCGCAGGCCGTCGCCGACCAGGTTGAACGACAGCACGAGCACGAAAATCGACAGTCCCGGCCAGATCGCCATCCACGGCGCGTTGTCGACGTAGTTCTTCGCCGTGTTGAGCATGCTGCCCCAGCTCGGCGCCGGCGGCTGCTGGCCGAGACCGAGAAACGACAGGCTCGCCTCGGCGATCACCGCGGCGGCGATTGCGAGCGTCCCCTGGACGATCAGCGCCGGAACGACGTTCGGCAGCACATGAGCGAGCGCGACGCGCCAAGGCGGGTTGCCGATCGCGCGCGCGGCGAGCACGAACTCCTCGGCCTTGATCGCGAGCGTCTGGCCGCGAGTGAGGCGCACGAACACCGGCGTCGCCGACACGCCGATCGCGATCATCGCGTTGGTGAGGCTCGGTCCGAGGAACGCGGCGAGCGCGATCGCGAGGATCAGGAACGGGCAGGCGAGCACGGCGTCGGTGAGCCGCGAGATCAGCATGTCGACCTTGCCGCCCGCGTAGCCGGCGAGCAGCCCGACGGGCACGCCGATCGAGAGCGAGATCAGCACCGAGACCACGCCCGCGAGCAGCGATGCGCGCGCGCCCCAGATCACGCGCGCGAGCACGTCGCGACCGATCTCGTCGGTGCCGAACCAGTGCGCGGCGCTCGGCGCCTTGCGGATCGCCGTCCAGCTCGTGGCGAGCGGATCGTACGGCGAGATGACGGGCGCCAGCACGGCGAGCACGACGAAGAACGCGATGATCGCAAGACCGACCGCGGCGCCTCCGCGCCGAAGGAGCCGCCGAAACGGATGCGCGCGCGGGCCGGTGCGCGACGGTGCGGAAGGAGCGGGCAGGGCGTCCGCGAGCGTGGCCATCAGTGCACGCGTATCTGCGGGTTGACGATCACGTACGCGATGTCGGCGAGGAGGTTCAGCACGATGTACGCGGTCGCCGTGAACAGCACGACGCCCTGGACGACCGCGTAGTCGCGATTGAACACGGCGTCGACGATCAGCTTGCCGAAGCCCGGGATCGTGAAGACCTGCTCGGTGAGCACCGCGCCGGAGAGCAGCGTCCCGAGCTCGAGCGCGCCGAGCGTGATGACAGGGATCAGCGCATTGCGCAGCGCGTGCTTCAGGATGACGCCGCGCTCCGGCAGACCCTTTGCGCGCGCCGTGCGCACGTAGTCGGACGAGAGCACCTGCAGCATCGCGCTGCGCGTGTGGCGCATCAGCACCGCGGCGATCGCGTTGCCCAGCACGAACGCCGGCATGATGAGCGCGGCGAGGTTCGCCTTGAGATCCTCGAACGGGCTGACGAACCCCGATGCCGGAAGCCAGCCGAGCGTCACCGAGAACAGCAGGATCAGCATGATGCCGAGCCAGAAATTGGGCGTGGAGAGTCCCCAGAGCGCGACGACGTTCGCCGCGTAGTCCCACACGCCGTCGCGGCGAACGGCGGAAACGATCCCCGCCGGAATTCCGATCGCGAGCGCGATGACGATGGCGACGCATGCGAGCTCGAGCGTCACCGGGAGCTTTTCGAGGATCAGCGCGAGCACCGGCTTTTGCATCCGCAGCGACTCGCCGAGGTCGCCGTGCAGAACGCCGTCGATCCAGTACAGGTAGCGCATCGGCAGCGGCTCGTCGAGGTGCAGCTTCTTGTGCAGATAGGCGACGACGTTCGGGTCGCGTTCCTCGCCGGCGAGCACGACGGCGGGGTCGCCGGGCAGCAGCTGCTGCAGCCCGAAGATCAGCATCGAGACGAAGACGAGCGTCGGGATGATCTGCGCGACGCGGCGGACGAGGAACGCGAACATGGTGGGCGGGTTACACGGAGGCGGTGCGCCAAGGGCCCGCGGACTTATGGTGAGGCATGCGTCCGCAGGCCCTTGGCGCACCGCCTCCTGCACCGCTTGCGCGTTTACGATGAGGCATGCGCGCGCACACCGCACCGACGCGAGCCGCCGTCAGTTGAACTTGAGCCCCTGCACGCGGATCAGCCCGTCGGGAACGGTGCGCAACCCGGAGAGCTTGCTCGTGTACGCCCAGATCCAGTTGCGGTGATAGAGGTAGACGATCGGCCGATCGACGAGCGCGATCGCCGCGAGCTGCTCGAAGAGCTTCCGCCGTTCCGCGGGATCGCGCGTGGTCCGCGACTTGTTGAGGATGTCGTCGACTTCGGGCTTGCAGTAGCCCGCGTAGTTGAGCGGCTGCTTGCACGCGTCGAAGCTGAAGATGTTGCCGTCGGGATCGGCGCGCCCGCTCCACGCGAGGACGTACGCCTCGTACTGGCCCTTGTCGGCCATGTCGAGCGAGGTCGCGAACTCGGTCGACTGAATCTTCACGTCGAAGCCCGCTTCCTTGACCATCGCCTGCACGACCTGCGCGATCTTCTGCGGTCGGATGTTGGTCGGCGTCATCAGCGTGAAGCTCGGGTTGGGCACGCCGGCTTCCTTGAGCAGCGCCTTCGCCTTCGCGACGTCGCGCTTGGGCACCGGCATGTTCTTCGCGTAGATACGGGTTCGTCGGCGCGACCCACTGGTTGCCGACGGTCGCTTCGCCGTCCATCACGACCTGCACGATGCCGGCGCGGTCGAGCGCGAGCTCGAACGCCTCGCGCACGCGCGGGTCCTTGCCGAGCGGGTTCTTCTGCGCCGCTTCGCTCTTGCCGACGTTGATCGTGATGCCCTGGTAGCCGATCTCGGTGATCGTCGAGATCTTGAAGCGCGCGTCGCTCTTCAGCGCCGGAACGTCGGAGGTCGCCATCCGCTCGATGAAGTCGAGCTGGCCCGATTTCAGGTTCGCGAGCCGCACCGTCGAATCGACGATCGGCAGGTAGACGATCTTCTCGACGTGGATCTCGCCCTTGTTCCAGTAGTTCGCGTAGCGCTCGACGACGATGCGATCCTGCGCGACGCGCTCGACGAAGCGAAACGGTCCCGAGCACACGGGCTTCGCGCCGAATTTGTCGCCTTCGGCCTGCGCGGCCTTGGGCGACACCATCATTCCGGCGCGGTCGGCGAGCTGGGCAAGCAGCGGCGCGAACGGCGCCGAGAGATTGAGCCGCACCGTCGTCGGATCGACGACGTCGACGCTCGCAACCGGCGCGAGCTCGCCGCGGCGGTTGGAGCCCGCCATCGTCTTGTGGCGCTCGATGTTGTACTTGACGGCGGCCGCGTCGAGCTTCTCGCCGTCGTGGAACGTGACGCCGGAGCGTATCTTGAGCGTGAGCGCCTTGCTGTCGGCCGACCATTCGTAGGACGTCGCGAGCTGCGGCACGATGTTCAACTTCTCGTCGATGTCGAACAGCTTGTCGCAGAGCGACGCGAACACGATGCGCCCGACGAACGTGCGCGCGAGCGTGGGATCGAGGACGTCGGGGTCCTCGGCGAGACCGATACGCAGCGTTTGCGCATGCGCCGGCAGCGAGACGCCGGCAGCGAGCGCCAGCGCGAGTCCCGCGTGAGCGATCGAATGGAGGATCCGCATCTTCTTACTCCCGATTCCCGGTCGAACGGTTACCCGCGCAGGGGCCGGCGGGCGGAATCAGCATAGCACGCAGCGCGGTTTCACCCGGTGCCCGGCGGGTGCCTGCGCGTCGTCTGGAAGTGCGCGATCCGCGCTTCGATGACGGCGCGGTCGGTGATTCCCCGGGAATCGCGCGCGCCGGGCAGGCACGCGACGAACGGCTGGAACCGATCGAGGCTCACTTCGTACAACCGCCGCAGCTCGGCGATCGGCTCCGGGTGGTCGTCGACGCGCAGGTCGACCGCCGGATAGCGCTCCGTCGTGTGCACGACGAGCGCCGCCGCCTGCTTTCCGCGCTTGTCGCCGCCCGCGGCCTCGCCTGCTTCCATCGCGACGATCAGCCTCTCGGCGAAGGGCAGCGTCGCGATTCGACTCGAATGCCGCGGCGGTATCGGCGAGCACGCGCGGCCCCGCAAGCATGTTGCCGGCGACCGAGAAGCCGGCGCCGGCGCGGTGTCCGCACCACTCGATGCAGGAAGCGCCGGTGTGCGCGGCTGTACGGCCCGCGCGGTCGATCATATGGAGTTGCCGGTGCTCGCGCCCGCCGTCGGCGGCGGTCAGCGTGCGAACGATCTCGGCAGGATCGGCGTCGCGTGCCATCGCCTCGAGCGCCGCAGGCCCGTAGAGCGGATTGACGAGCGCCTGCGTGGAGAGCGCGCCGACGCCGCCTGCCGCGTGCGGGCACAGCGCGCCAACGGCGAAGAACCTGCTCGCGACCGCGACGCCGAACGCGCCGGAGTCGTCGCGGGCGACGATCGACCAGGTCACGCGTGCGCCTTGTCGCGAGCCCCGGTATACGCCGGCGCCGGCCGCGCGAAGAACGCGTGCAGGATGTCGTAGACCATCAGGTAGTTCTTCTGCTGGAAGCTCGCGTGCGAGATGCCGGCGAGCACCGTGAACTGCTTGTCGGGGTGCGGCAGCCGCTTGAAGAACTCGACCAGATCGTCGAACCCCGCGATGCCGTCGTACTGGCCGCGCAGGATGAGCGTGGGCATCGTGAGCTTCGCAGGATCGTTGATCGGCAGCTTCGAGCACATGTCGATGTACGTGCCGCTGGGCACCGAGTCGTCGAGCGCGAGGATCGCGTCGGCGAACGCGTCGACCACGCGCTTCTCGGCGCAATCGGGATGGTCGCGCTCGAAGATCGAATGGACGAACGCGCGGTCGATGGGCCGCCGTTTTTTCGCGACGAACTCGGGGAGCTTCTTGCGCCGCTCGACGAGCGTCGGCGCGCCCTCGCCGGTCCAGACATACGCATCGAGCGCGAGCCGCGCGACGCGCTCGGGATGGCGCTCGGCGAACAGAGCGGCACGCAGCGCGCCGGACGAGATCCCGTACACCATGAAGCGCGCGGACGCCGCGCTGCTTCATCATGTAGCCGGTCGCCGCGGCGAGATCGTCGGCGCCGTTGGCGATGTCGCAGTAGATGTCGCGCTTCTTGTCGGAGCGGCCGTAACCCTCCATGTCGACGCACCAGCAGGCGAAGCCGCGCCGCGCGAACCAGTCCATCACCGAGGAGTCGGGCCGGCCGGGGACCGTCAGGTCGAAGGTCGGCTGCGACGCCATCGACGAGCCGTGGACGAAGAGCACCGCCGGCTTGCCGTCCGGCGACCCGACGAACTTCTCCCACATGAAGAGGCGGACGTCGCCGTCGGGCGTCCTCTTCGTCGTCCAGTGCTCGACGCCGGTAACGGGCGCCTCGGTGATCGCGTCGCGGTCGGTCATTGGGAATCCTGTCGCATTGCCGAGATTGAATGGCGTCGCGGTCAATCGACTTTCGCGCCGGTCTCGCGGATCACTTTCGCCCACAGATCCTTCTCCGAGCGGAAGAATCGGCCGAACTCGGCGGGCGTCGAGCCGACGACCTCGATGCCGGCGGTGGCCATGTAGCTCTTGACGTCGGGCAACGCGAGCACCGCGACGATTTCGCGCTGGATCTTGTCGACGATCGGGCGCCGGCGTTCCCTTGGGCGCGAGCAGGCCCATCCACACGTAGGCCTCGTAGCCCGGGACGCCGGATTCCATCACCGTCGGCACGTCGGGAAGCTGCGGCGAGCGCGTCGCGCCGGTCACCGCGAGCGCGCGAAGCTTGCCCGCCTTGATGTGGCCCACCATGCCGGCCGTTCCCGGAATCGACATCATCACCTGCCCGCCGAGGAGGTCGGTGGTCGCCTGCGCGCTGCCTTTGTAGGGAATGTGATTGACCTTGATGCCCGTCGACGATGCGAGCAGCGCGGAGAAGAGGTGCTGGCCGCTGCCGTTGCCCGACGACGCGTAGTCGAGCTGCCCCGGCCGCTCCTTCGCGTACGCGATCAATTCCTGCAGCGTCTTCACCGGGAGCGCGGGGTTCACCACGAGCACGCCGGGCTCGCGGCCGATCAGCGTGATCGGCGCGAAGTCCTCGATCGGGTCGAACGGGAGCTTCGGGTAGAGCGTCGCGCTGATCGCGATCGTCTGCGACGCGAGCAGCAGCGTGTAGCCGTCGGGCGGCGACTTCGCCACGAGATCGGCGCCGATCGTCGCACCGGCGCCGGGCTTGTTCTCGACGATCACCTGCTCGCCGAGGCGCCTGGAGAGCTCCTGCGCGATCACGCGCATCGGGCCGTCGACGGCGCCGCCCGGCGAGAACGGCACGACGACCTTCACCGGCCGGCTCGGGTAGTCCTGCGCAAAGGCGGGCGGCGCGGCCGCGAGCAGCAAGGCCAGCGCGATCGACGAGGCGACGAGTCGCCATCGGGCGAGCGGTCTCATGAGCGCGATCTTAACCCGATCAACCCGGGCGGGTTGCAGGTGGCGCGGGCCTCGGGGCTTCACGAGAACCGGGCGCCCTCCGACCCGCGCCACCCGCTGACCCGCCCGGTACGGGGACGCGCGCGCGCCGGCCCGTGATCGGCGTCAGATGGCCCGAGAACTGCAACGATCCGGAGAACGCGTCGCCCTCGACGCGCGCGCGCACGCTGCGCACGCCGCCGTCGGACCCGACGAACGTGAAGCCGAGCGTCGCGCCCTGGACGTAGGCGCCCAGCAGCGGCTGCGTCGCGCCGCGAATCGTCAGCGTTCCGCCGATGCGCTGGAACCGCTGCGTGATCTCGACGACCGCCTCCCATCGGCTGCGCTCCTCGGAGAGCGTCCAGCGACCGGCGACCTCCGCGGGCACGATCCAGAGGAAGGCTTCGCTCTCGCCCGCATGAAGCGTGTCGTCGGGCTCCCATTCGCCCATGTCCCAGAGGTGGGAGACGATGCGCGTACCGGGCTTCATCCGCAAAAGACGCGGGCGAAGCTGCTGGTTCAGGTCGGGCAGCAGATACAGCGTGACGACGCTCGCGCCGGAAAAGTCCTCGTTGAAGATGTCGCCCTGGATGATCGTGACTCTGTCCGCTACGCCGGCGCGCTCGGCACTGCGTCGCGCGAGCGCGGCGAGATTCGCGTCGTACTCGATTCCGACCGCCTTCGCGCCGAATTCCTTCGCCGCCGCGATCGGTATCCTGCCGTCTCCGGCGCCGAGGTCGTAGACGACGTCGTCGCGCGTGGTCTTCGCCGCCTGCAGCATCCGGGTGACCATCGCGTCGGGCGTGGGCAGCCACATCACGTCCTTGCCGGGCTGGCGCAGCCGCGGCCGGTACAGCTCGTCGCCGAATTGCGGGAATTCCTGCGCGAGCGCGAGATCCGTCAATGACAGCGCGAGCAGCAACAACGCGAGCAGCGCGCGCGGCGCGCGGAGGCCGGCGCGCATGCCGCGCTAGACGCCGAACGGCACGACGGGCACGCCGAAGAGCACGCGGTGGAACGTCATGACGGCGAGCGCGACCAGCGTTCCGCCGACCACCGCGATCACATCGTGCCTGATCTTCGGCTCGAACGACTTGACCGCGCCTCGCGCGATCACCGAGCCGAGATCGACGATCGCGTAGGCGGCGAACGCACCGAACAGCACGGTGCCCGTGCGGTCGCCGTTCGCGAGCAGATGGACGAGCGACCAGATCAGCAGTCCCGCCAGCATCGGATGGCGGATGACCCGGCGCAAGTGGCCTTGCATGTTCGCCGCGGCGAACAGGATGAACGACACCACCATCGCGTACGGCGCGATCGCGCGCGCGGCAGGGATCGGCGCGAACACGCGCGCGCGATCGCCCGAGAGCGCGTAGCCCGCGATGATCAGCACGAGCCCGAGCGCCGATATCAGGGCGAAGGCGCCCTTGTAGCGGTTCTCGCCCCATCTCGCGGCGAGCCCGGCGCGGGCCGGCGGAAGCGCGGGAACCAGATGGATGCCGAGAAAGAGGACAAGACCCGCAACCAGCACGGTCATGACGAGTTCCCGAAGATGTCGACGGCAGAGTATCGCGCAATTGCGGCGGCCGGGACGCGTGGCGCACGGAGCCTCGCTCTCGTCGCCGGGGGCGCGAAAGCGGTTAGAATCGAGCGCTTTCCGAGATCCCGGACTCCTTCATGGCCAAGACTTCCGAACGAATCCGCGCGCGCCTGAAGGCGGCCGGAGCGCAGTATCGCGCGAACGACAACATCGCGGCGTTCATCGAGCCGGGCGAGCTCGACGCGCTGACCGACGAAGTCGCCGAGCAGGTGACGGCGGTCCTGCAGAGTCTCGTCATCGATACGGTGAACGATCACAACACGCGCGAGACCGGCGCGCGCGTGGCCCGGATGTACCTGAACGAGCTCTTCGCGGGCCGCTACGCGGCGTCGCCCGATCTCACCGCATTCCCGAACGTCAACTCCTACGACGAGCTCTATCTCGTCGGGCCCGATCACGATCCGCTCGACGTGCGCGCACCACCTGCAGAACATCCGCGGCAACTGCTGGATCGGCATCTACCCGGGCAAGAACGTGCTGGGGCTGTCGAAGTTCTACCGGCTTGCCGAATGGATCGCCGCGCGGCCGCAGATCCAGGAGGAGATGACGATCCAGATCGCCGATCTGCTCGAGGCCGAGACTTCGGCGGACGGCATCGCCGTCGTCGTCAAGGCCGAGCACATGTGCGTGACGCACCGCGGCGTCCGCGAGCACGCGTCGGACATGACGACGTCCGTGCTGCGCGGGATCCTTCGCGACCAGCCCGACACCCGAGCCGAGTTCTTCCGCCTGCTGCACGGAATGAAGGAGTTCGCCTCCTGAGGCGGGTCAGTTCTGGACGGGCGTGGTGCCGGGCCGCGCCTTGCCGTCGTGTCGCTTTGCCGGCGCTCCCCCTCGCGCCGGTCCTGGTGCGGCCGTTCCTCGTGCGCGCGATCGGCGCGACGCCGCTCGCCGTGGCGGCGATCGCCGCCGCGATCCTTGCGCCAGCTCCGTTGCGACGCGGCCGCAATCGCCGAGACGACGGCGACCGGACGGTGCGCTCACCGGCGTGCCGCTCGCGCGGACCCAGCCTTCGACCGCACTGCTGCTGCCCGGCAGCATCGCCCATTCTTCATGGATCGTGCCGTGTCGGCGACTGGAACCACAGCGTCCACGTTTCGGGATGGCGCGCGACGAGCTGGCCGCGCCCGCCCTTCGCGTCCGCAAGCGCGAACCCGTATTGGGCTTCGTCGGGCACGCCGCAGAAGTCGATGTGCGGATCGCAATCGGCGAGATGGCGATAGGCGGTGGCGAGCGCCTCGTCGAGCTCCTCGAGCCGCACATCGTGGACTCGATCGCGTAGCGCGGCTCCTGCGGAACGAGCCGCGCGAGCTCGCTCCAGACGGCTTCGGCCGCCGTCGGCCAATCGGGAAGGACGGAGTCGCGCTGCCGCAGCCGATTCGGCGTGCCGAGGTCGGTGGGCGGCGCTTGACCGTCGACCGAAACGACGCGAAGGCCGCTCGGCGGCCCGTCGAGATACGTGCTCTCGCGCAGAACGGGCTTTCCGCGCTCATCCCAGCCGATCGTCAGGTACGTGTAGCTCGCGCGGTTCGGCACGACCTCGTATCCGGCGATCCCCTCCTCGACGATCGGCAGGAGATCGAGCGAAACGCCGGCAGGGAGCGAATGCAGCGCGGCGGCGGCAGCAAGGTGCGTGCGAATGATCGGAAAGAGATCCTTCGCCTGCGAAATGCGAGGGCGGAAAAAGCTGGGCACTTGCAATCCCCCGCGCGCCGATCCATCGTGAGGGAACGGCGTGCCTGAACGGTCACCAACGGGAAATTGGATCACGGACGCTCGCCAAACGCCATCATTATTTCGACCTATGCATAGGCGTGCCGATCGAGCGGAACCGGGCGCCGATCGCAGGTCCGTCGACGCGAATCGCGCGTCGCGCGGAAGCGGCCCAATATTCGGTAAAATCTGCCGGTTACCTCGTTTTCTTGATCCAACGTCGACCGCCCGCACCGGTCGCCCCCGCGGGGCGCCGCCACGATTCCCAACCGATTCCGGACCCGTCCCATGCGAGTGTTCAATTTCAGCGCCGGCCCCGCGGTGCTTCCCGAAGCCCGTTCTCGAGCAGGCGGCCGCCGAAATGCTCGACTGGCACGGCACGCGGCATGTCGGTGATGGAGATGAGCCATCGCGGCAAGGAGTTCATCGGCATCGCCGCCAAAGCGGAAGCCGACCTGCGCACGCTGCTCGCGATCCCGGCCGACTACAAGGTGCTGTTCCTGCAGGGCGGCGCGATCGCCGAGAACGCGATCATCCCGATGAATCTGCTCGGCGAGCGAAAGATCGCCGACTACGTCAACACCGGCGAATGGTCGAAGAAGTCGATCAAGGAAGCGAAGAAGTACTGCACCGTCAACGTCGCGGCGTCGGCCGAGGACGAGAACTTCACCTACGTTCCGCCGCAGTCGTCGTGGAAGCTCTCGGACGACCCCGCCTACGTGCACGTCTGCACGAACGAGACGATCGGCGGCGTCGAGTACCAGTGGACGCCGGATACGGCCGGCGATTCCGCTGGTCGCCGACATGTCGTCGCACATCCTGTCGCGCGTCGTCGACGTCGCGAAGTACGGCGTCATCTACGGCGGCGCGCAGAAGAACGTCGGCCCGGCGGGTCTCACGCTCGTGATCGTCCGCGGCGATCTCCTCGATCGCGCGCTGCCGATCACGCCGTCGGCGTTTCACTGGAAGGAGCAGGCGGCCGCGGACTCGATGGTCAACACGCCGCCGACGTACGCGATCTACATCGCGGGGCTCGTCTTCGAGTGGCTGCTCGCGCAGGGCGGCGTCGCGGCGATCGAGCGGAAGAACATCGCCAAGGCGAAGCTCCTGTACGACTACCTCGACACGACGCGCTTCTACACGAGCCCCGCGCGCAAGGCGGACCGCTCGCGGATGAACGTGCGTTTTCACCTGCGCGACGAATCGCTCGACGAGGCGTTCCTGAAGGGCGCGAAGGCGGCGGGCATGGACCAGCTCAAGGGGCATCGCGTCGTCGGCGGGATGCGCGCGTCGATCTACAACGCGATGCCGATCGAGGGCGTGCGCGCGCTGGTCGACTACATGAAGGCGTTCGAGCAGCGGCATGGCTGAGCCGTCGACGACGAAATACCAGATCCTCACGCTCAACCAGATCTCGAGCCAGGGGCTGCACCGGCTTCCCGGCCGCGCGCTACGCGGTCGGCAAAGGCGGTCGAGCGACCCCGACGCGATTCTCGTGCGCTCGCACGACATGCACGCGATGGCGATTCCGCCGAGCGTGCGCGCGATCGGCCGCGCCGGCGCGGGAACCAACAACATTCCCGTCGCCGAGATGTCGAAGCGCGGCGTGCCGGTGTTCAACGCGCCGGGCGCCAACGCGAACGCGGTGAAGGAGCTGGTGCTCGCCGCGCTGCTGCTCGCCGCGCGCAACGTGCTGCCGGCGCTTTCGTACGTCGCCGCGCTCGACACCGGCGCCCCGGATCTCGAAAAGCGCGTCGAGGACGGCAAGAAGCAGTTCGCCGGCGTCGAGCTGCCCGCACCGGACGCTGGGGATCGTCGGACTGGGCGCGATCGGAAGCCTCGTCGCCGACACCGCGATCAAGATGGGAATGAAGGTGATCGGGTTCGATCCGGAGATCACCGTCGATGCCGCGTGGCGCCTGCCGTCGAGCGTGCGCCGCGCGCACGACATCGACGAGCTGCTCAAGCAGTCCGACTTCGTCACGCTGCACGTGCCGCTCGTCGCCGCGACGCGCCACCTGATCGACGGCGCGCGGCTCGCCGCGATGAAGCCGGGCGCGGTGCTGCTCAACTTCGCGCGCGACGCGCTGGTCGACGAGGAGGCGTGGTCGAACGCGCTGCGCGGCGGGCACCTCAAGTACTACCTGTGCGACTTTCCGAGCGCGCGGCTCATCGGCGAGCCCGGCGTCACCGCGCTGCCGCACCTCGGCGCGTCGACCGACGAAGCCGAGGAGAATTGCGCGGTGATGGTCGTCGACCAGGTGCGCGAGTTCCTGGAGAACGGGAGCGATCGTCAACGCCGTCAACTTCCCGAACGTCGAGATGGCGCGCGAGTCGCCGTACCGCGTGGCGATCGCCAACGCGAACGTCCCGAACATGCTGGGCCAGATCTCGACGACGATGGCGCGCGCCGGGCTCAACATCCACAACATGGTCAACAAGTCGCGCGGCGAGATGGCCTATACGCTGGTCGACGTCGACAGCCCCGTCGACGATTCCGTGATCGAAGCGCTCTCGGCGATCGACGGCGTGCTGTCGGTGCGCGCGATCCAGGAACACGGATCGCCGTAGCCTGCGCCCGACGTCGCGGCCTCCGGCTTCCCGCGGCGTTCGCGCCGCGTCCGCGCGCCGCTAGTCGGCGTAGACGCCGGCCTTGCGAATGATCGGCGTCCAGCGGTCGATCTCGGATTTGAGCCGTGCGCGCAGACTCTCGGGCGTCGCATTGTCCTTCGACACGACCTGCCCGCCGAGGTCGCCCATCCGCTGCACGAACGCCGGATCCTGGATTCCCGCCTGCAGCGCCGCGACGAGCTTCTCCTGCACCGCCTTCGGCGTCCCCTTCGGCGCATAGACGCCGTGCCAGACGACGACCTCGAAGCCGGGGAGGCCGGCCTCGGCGAGCGTCGGCAGGTCCTTCAGCGTGTCGAGACGCGTTGCCGATGTCGTACCGTATGCCTTCACGCGGCCGGACTTGATGTACTGCGTCGTCTGCGTCGTCTGATCGCAGAGGAGATCGACCTGCGCACCGAGGAGATCGTTCATCGCCGGCGCCGTGCCCTTGTACGGAACCGTCGTGAGCTCGGTGTCGATCGCGCTCATGAACAGGAGGCCGCAGAGGTGCGACGCGGATCCGATGCCCGCGTTGGCGAGCGTCACCTTGTCCTTGTTCGCCTTGATGTAGGGGACGAGCTCGCTGCAAGTCGCGCGGCCTCCATCGACTGCCGGGCGATCAGCGTCATCGGCACGTCGACGACCTGTCCGACGTGCTCGAAATCCTCGATCGGCCGGAACGCAAGCGTCCGGTAGAGGGCGGGCGCCGTCGACATCCCGATGTGCGCGAGCAGCAGCGTGTAGCCGTCGGGCGCCGCGCTCTTCAGCTTGGTCGGGGCGATCGTCCCGCCGGCTCCGACCGCGTTCTCGATGACGATCGTTTGCCCCAGCGCCTTTCCCATCGTCTGCCCGAGCGAGCGCGCGACGATGTCGGTGGGGCCGCCCGCGGCGTACGGGACCATCAGCGTGATCGGCTTCGTCGGATAGTCCTGCGCGGCCGACGGCGCGCCGAATCCGATGAGCGCGACGAGCGCGACGGCGCCGATCCCGTGTCTGCGTGTCATGTGTCCTCCTTCGATGCGATGCTTTTCTTCGTGCATTGCATTATGCTCGATTCCGCGCGCCTCGGCCGCGCTCGTGGGGCGCCCGCGCAGCGCGCTCCGTCCGCCCACCATCCAATCCTGCAGAACAACTTACCCGATGCCGCCCACCGCCATCTCCGCCGCGCAGAAGGCCAGGATTCTTGCCGAGGCGCTGCCGTTCATCCGCGCCTTTCACGCCTCGACGCTGATCATCCGCTTCGGCGGCGGCGCGATGGTCGATCGCGCGCTGAAGGAAGGCTTCGCGCGCGACGTCGCGCTGCTGCGGCTCGTCGGCATGAATCCGATCGTCGTGCACGGCGGCGGATGGCGGATCGACGAGCTCCTGCGCACGATGGGCATTCCGATTCGCGAGCATCGAGGCATGCGGATCGTCGACGAGCCGACGATGAACGTGATCGAAATGGTGCTGGACGAGATCAACCAGGACCTCGTGGGGCTCATCAACCGGTTCGGCGCCAAGGCGGTGGGCCTGAACGGACAGGATGGCCGGTTCATCCATGCGCGGCCGATGATCCTGCCGCCCGAAGAGAGCGGCGCCGCGGCGCCCGACCTCGGGCTTGTCGGAGACGTCGAATCGATCGACCTCGACGTCATCCACCTGCTGCTCTCCCGCGATTTCGTCCCGGTGATCATGCCGATCGGCGTCGGCAGCGACGGCACCGCCTACCAGATCAACTCGGACATCGTCGCCGGGCAGCTCGCTCGCGCGCTTCACGCCGAAAAGCTGATCATCATGACCAATGTTGCCGGCATTCGCGATGGCGACGGCCGGCTGGCGTTCGTGCTGACGGCGAGCGACGCCGAGGAGCTGCTGCGCAAAGGCGTCGTCCCGGCCGACGAGCAGCCGCAGGCTCATCGCGGCGCTCGCTGCGGTGCGCGAGGGCGTGCGGTCGGTCCACATCATCGACGGCGGCGCGCCGAGCGCGCTGCTGCTCGAGGTGTTGACGAATTCCGGCGTGGGCACGGCGCTGCGCTCGGACTCGGGCCCGCACTTCCTCGCCGACGCCCGCAGCTATTTCGCCGCGTCCGTCGATACCTGATGCGCGCGGGCCGGGTTTCGGTGCGGTGAACCTCCTTCCGCATCGGCGCGCGGTCGGCTCGATCGAGGTGAGCGAGGAGGCGGGCGTACGCTATCTGCATTTCGGCTCGCCGTGGGTCCAGGGCGCGATGCGCATCGCGCGGCCGTGGTCGCTCGAGCTCGAGTACACGCGCGACATGATGATGGCGCTGCTGCTGCGGCCGTCCCGCGGTGGCCGAGAAGCGTGCTGCTGATCGGCCTGGGCGCCGCGTCGCTCACCAAGTTCCTCTATCGGCACCGGCCGCGCGCGGCGCTGACCGTCGTCGAGATCGACGCGGCGGTCGTCCGCGGCCGCGGCGCAATTCTTCAAGCTGCCCGTCGACCCGCGCCGGATCGCGATCGAGATCGGCGACGGCCACGATTTCGTCGCGGCGACCGATCGCGAGTTCGACCTGATCCTCGTCGACGGCTTCGACGCGAAGAGCCGCATCGGGAAGCTCGACTCGCTGCCGTTCTATCGCAATTGCCGCGCGCGGCTCGGCGGGCGCGGCGTGCTCGTCGCCAATTTCCTCAACGCGCGCCGCGGCCTCGCAGCAGAGCCTCGAGCGGATGAGCGAGGCGTTCTCGGGCCGCGCGTTCGCGCTGCCGCACTGCGCGAGCGGAAATGTCATCGCGCTAGCCGCGAGCGGCGCGCCGATCGCGCTGTCGCTCGACGAGATGACGAGCGCAGCGCGCCGTCTCAAGCGCGAGACCGGGCTCGATCTGCTGCCGGCGCTGTCGCGGGTAGCGCGAACGCAGATCGCGGGCAGCGACGCGTTCGCAGCTGTGACGACCGCGGGTCAGGCCGGCTGCCGCTCGTCGACGAGACCGCGCTGCGCGAGCATCGGCCCGACGACGGGATCGCGGCCGCGGAACGAGTCGATAGGCGTGCGCCGGATCGAGCGTGCCTCCCGTCGAATAGACGTAGCGGCGCAGGCGCTCGGCGACCGTCGGATCGAACGGGTCGCCCGCCTCGACGAACGCGTCGAAACCGTCGGCGTCGAGCACTTCGGCCCACATGTAGACGTAGTAGCCGGCCGCGTAGCCCGAGCTCGCGAACAGGTGACCGAAGTGCGGCAGCCGATGGCGCATCACGATCTCGCGCGGCATGCCGATGCGCTCGAGCTCGGCGCGCTCGAACGCGCCGATGTCGAGGTGCTCGGTGTCGGTTTCGGCGTGAAGCGCCATGTCGACGAGCGCGCTCGCCGTGTACTCGACGGTCTCGAAGCCCTGGTTGAAGCGCCGCGCCCGCTTGAGCTGCTCGATCGAGCTCTTCGGGTATCGGCTTCCCCGTCACGTGATGGACGGCGTGGCGCTTGAGAACCGCGGGCTCGAACGCCCAATGCTCGAAGATCTGCGAGGGGAGCTCGAGGAAATCCTTGCAGCACGCGCGTGCCGGACAGCCGCTCGTACGTGACCTGCGACAGCAGCCCGTGCAGCCCGTGACCGAATTCGTGGAACAGCGTTCGCGCGTCGTCGGCGGAGAGCAGCGTCGCCTCGCCCGGCGGCGCCTTGGCGAAGTTGTTGTTGTTGACGACGATCGGAAGCGTCTCGCCGGCAACGCGCGACTGCGCGCGGTAGTCGTTCATCCAGGCGCCGCCGCGCTTCGTCGGGCGCGCGAAGTTGTCGCTCAGGAAGATCCCGATCAGCCGATCGTCGCGACCGCGCACCTCGAACGTGCGCACGTCGCGGATGATAGGTGCGGATGTCGGGCGCTCGACGAAGGTCAGGCCGAACAGCCGCTGCGCGGTGTCGAAGGCCGCGCCCAGCATCCGGTCCAGCGAAAAATACGGCTTCACCGTCGCTTCGTCGAATCCGTAGCGCGCCTTGCGCACCTTCTCCGCGTAGTAGCGCCAGTCCCAGGGCTCGATCGCGTGCGTTTCGCCGTGCGCGAGCGCCATCGCCGCCAGCGCGTCGCGCTCTGCCTCCGCGCGCGCCTTGGCCGGCTCCCACACTTCGCCGAGGAGCTTCGCGACCGCCGCCGGGCTTGCCGGCCATCCGGTCGACCAGCGCGTATTCGGCGTAGCTCGCGTAGCCGTGCAGCCGCGCCTGCTCGTTGCGCAGCGCGAGGATTTCGCGGGCGATCGGACGATTGTCGTGGTCGCCGGCATTCTCGCCGCGACGGATCCACGCATTGAACGCCTGCTCGCGCAGATCGCGCCGGTCGGAGTACGTGAGGAACGGCACGATCAGCGAGCGCGACAGCGTGATCACCCACGCGTCCGGCAGGCCGCGCTCCTGCGCCGCGCTGCGCGCCGCCGCGCGCAGCCCTTCGGGCAGGCCGGCGAGATCGCGCTCGGTCGACAGCACCAATCGGTAGCTCGCTTCGTCGGCGAGAACGTTCTGGCTGAATTGCGTCGAAAGCGTCGCGAGGCGCTCGACGATCGCCGCGTAGCGCGCCTTCGCCGTCTCCGACAGCCGCGCGCCTTCGCGAACGAAATCGAGGTGCACGCGCTCGAGCAGGCGCATGCTGCTCGGGAGCGAGCCCGAGGGCGGCGCGCTCGCCGTGCAGCCGATCGATCCGGTCGAAGAGCCTGCGATCGAGATAGATCGCGCTGTAGTGCGCGGCGAGGCGCGGCGACATCTCGCGCTCGACGGCCTGCAGCTCCGGCGACGTCTCCGACGCGGCGAGATTGAAGAACAGCTTCGAGATGCGGCGCAGCTCGCTGCCGCGCGATGTCGAATGCGGCCATCGTGTTGGCGAAGCTCGGCGCTTCGGCGTTTGCGGCGATCGCGTCGACCTCGTCGCGGTGCGCGCGCAGCGCGTGCTCGAACGCGGGGATGAAATGCTCGGGCGCGATCTCGCCGAAGGGCGGCAGGCCGTGCGGCGCCTGCCACGGTCGCAGCAGCGGATTGTCTCGTGTGTCGGTCATCGGATTCGTGTCGATGCTGCACAGGGGTCGGCGGCGCCGGGACTGCGCGGCGGCGATCTGCCGCGGCCGGCGGGCGGCGGAGGGCAGATTATCGCCTTTCCCGCGATGTTTTGGCACTATCGCGGCACGACAGCGCAACTTTGCGCATGCGGCCAGTCTAAGCGTACGCGCTGCGCGTTCGCGCGGTGGCGATGGGAGGAGCGGCAATGGGCCCCAAATGGTTTGCGATCGTGCTGGTCGTGGCCGGCCTCGCGGTCGTGCTGTGGGCGAGCGACAAGATCACCTACGAGGGCGAGCGCACCGTCTACACCGTCCGCTGCGACAGCGGCGAGTGGGACGGCCTCCAGTGCCGCGGCACGATGGTCGCCGGCGACCGCTACCGGTTTCGCGCGAGCGTCGTCAAGCAGGAAGTGCTGTACTGGGTCGTCGGCTCGCCCGCGCCGTCGGGCAAATTCGCGCAATGCAAGGTCAAGGATCGCGGCAACTGGGCGTGTCCCGAGAATGCCGGTCAGCCGCCGACGATCGCGCACGAGATGGTGAACGGCCGGCCCAAGCGCGACGGCACCGACCGCGATCTGCCGTTCAGGGCCGTGCCGAAGTGGGTGTGGTGGGTGCTGCACGCGGGCGTCCACGTGTACAACAAGGCCGGCTATTGACCGCGGTCCCGCTCGCTCCGCGGAGCCATGACTGCGCGCGCGGCGCGCGGTCCGCGGCGGCTGCTCCGCGCGATCGGCGTGCGGCGGATCGCGGCTCGCCACCGGCCTCGTCATGTTCGCGTATCTGCTGACGCACTACACGAACCACGCGCTCGGCAACGTGTCGCTGGCGGCGATGTCGGTGGGGCTCGAGTACCACGTGTGGCTGTGGCACAGCACGCCCGGGACGCTGCTCCTCTACTCGGCGCTCGCCATCCACGCGTCGCTCGGGCTGTGGGCGCTCTACGAGCGGCGGCATTTCCGCTTCAAGACGAGCGAGGCGATCCAGCTCGTCTTCGGTCTCTCGATCCCGCTGCTGCTCGCGCAGCACGTCGTCGCCGAGCGCCTCGGGCTCGACCGTCTACGGCATCGAGCGCGGCTACGCGCAGGCGCTGCACGCATTCTGGGTTGCGGCGCCGGAGCGCGGCGTCGTGCAGACGATCGCGCTGCTCGTCGCATGGATCGCACGCGCTGCATCGGCCTCTATCTTCTGGCTTCGCCTCAAACGCTGGTTCCCGCGCGCGGCGCCCGCGCTGCTCGCCGCGGCGGTTCTGCTTCCCGACGCTTGCGCTGCTCGGCTACTACCAGGGCGGGCGCGCGGTCGTGCAGTCTGAGCACGCTGCCCGAATGGCAGGCCGAGAATCTCAGCCCCGGCCAGGTCGGCACGCCCGAGCAGAACGCCGGGCTCGTCGACATACGCGAATGGATCCTGTACGGGTGGGCCGGCGCAATCATCCTCGTGCTCGTCGCCCGCGGCGTGCGCGCGCTTGCCGAGCGTCGGCGCGGCCTCGTGCGCATCTCCTATCCCGACGGCCGCACGGTGCGCGTTCCGCTCGGTCTGAGCGTCCTCGAGGCGAGCTGGCGCTTCAACGTTCCGCACGCGTGCGTGTGCGGCGGACGAGGACGGTGCTCGACGTGCCGGGTCCGCATCGTCGGCGACGCGAGCGCGTTGCCCGAGCCCTCGCCGCGCGAGACCGCCGTGCTGGAGCGGGCCGGCTACGCCGACGACGACGCGGTGCGCCTTGCGTGCCAGTTGCGACCGAGGGCCGACATCGTCGTCGTGCCGCTTCTACCGCCCAACGCGGACGCATCGCACGCGGTCGGGAACCGGCGCCCGAACAGGGGCGAGGAGCGCTACGTCGTCAGCATGTTCGTCGACATGCGCGGGTCGACGAAACTGGCGGAAGGGCGAATGCCGTTCGACACGGTGTTCATCATCAATCGATTCATCGGCGCGGTGTCGCAGGCGGTGATCGAGGCGGGCGGCGAGCCGAACCAGTTCCTCGGCGACGGCATGCTCGCGCTCTTCGGCCTGGCAGCGAAGCCCGCGACCGCATGCCGGCAGGCGCTGCGCGCCGCGGCGCTCATCGCCGTCAACGTCGACCGCCTCAACCGGCAGTTTGCCGAGGATCTTTCCGAGCCCATCCAGTTCGGCATCGGCATCCACGGCGGCGAGGTGATCGTCGGCGACATCGGCTATCACGAGCACGTCGTGTTCACCGCGCTGGGCGACGCCGTCAACGTCAGCGCGCGCCTGCAGGAAATGACGAAAGCCCTCGATTGCGAGGTCGTGTTCTCCGACGAGGTGAGGATGACGGCGGGGATGCCGGCCGACGCAATGCCGCGCGTCGAGGTACCGATCCGCGGTCGCGTCGAGCCGTTGATCGTGCGCACGGTGCGCACGGCGGCCACGCTCGCGGCGCCGGCCGAGGCGGCGGCGTGAATCGACCGGCTCCAGGCTCGCGCCGCGATGGCCTCCGCATCGGTTTCAGGATTACCGACGGTTGCGTTGTCGGCCTCGGCCGTCGACTCGCCGTCGGTCGCATCCCCACTCGCTTCGCTCGCGGGGCCCCTGCTCCCAGGCTCGCGCCGCTAGGCGCGCCCGCCCTTGGGCGGATTCCACACGCCGTCGCACGCAGACCGAGCCGGGTCGCCGGCGGGGAGCTTCGCGCAGACGCCCGCGAGCTGCGCGCGAATGTGGCGCAGCGCTTCGGCGTGCGCGTTCCCCTTGTTCCAGGCGAGGAGCTTCTTCGCCATCTTCTCGAGCGACCTGCGATTGCGGTCGTAGAACGTGTCGGGAACGGGCTCGAGCTCGTCGATCACCTGGATCGCCGCGCGCTCGATGCGCGCCGGGTCGTCGGGCGCGAGGTCGATCAGCGTGTTGACGTAGCCGACGCCCCACTGCAGCCGGGTCGCGGGGCCGCTCGCCGCGGCATACGCTTTCTCCGTCCACGCGACCGCCGCCGCCTTGTCGCCGCGCTTCCTGGCGTTCGCGGCGAGGCCCAGCATGTGGTAATACGGCGTGCGCGAGCGCGCGAGCTCGGCGGTGAGCAGCGCGTCCGAATCCTCGAACAGTCCTGCTTCGGCGAGCACGTAGGCTGCTCCGTTGATGACGACCTCGCGCGCGTACGGGTCGGCCGTCTCCTTGTCGCCGCGAGCGACCTGCTCGCGAACGCTCGCGAGCAGCGCGTCGGGAAGCGCGCCTTTTGGCGCGTCGAGCTTCGCGATGTCGACACGCGCAGCGACCGCGCCGAGGCGATCGGCAGCGGAGAGGCGCGCGTCGCCGATCATGCGGACGAGCGCCGCGTCCCACGCGGCGGCGAGCGCAACGCGCTCCGTTGAGCCGGCAGCGGTCACGTGGCCGATCACCTTGGCGGGCTCGTCGGTGACGACGTCGAAGTGCTCGCGCGCGATGGCCGGGTCGGCGAGCACTTTCAGCAGCCGTTCGCGCGCCGCCTTGTCGTCGGTGGGCTTTGCGTCCTTGGCGGCCGCCGCAGCGGCGATCGCCTTGAGCTGCAGCCGCGTTGCGGTGGCTTCCTGATCGGCCGGGCACGCCTGCGCCAACCGGGAGAGGGTCGCGGGCAGGTCCTTCGCCGCGACGAGTTGCTCTTCGTTGCTGTCCCAGGAGTAGTAGGCGAGCATCCGCCAGTCCTCGGGCGTCAACTTCGCGCTCGTTGCGCCCTTGCGCGGGGCCAGCGCCGCGGCCAGCGTGCTCTTCACGGGCCGGGCGCCGTTCATCCCCATCGCGAGCACGCGCATGTACTGGTCCGCGTCGACCTCGCCGGGCAGTCGCGTGATCTCCGTGCCGTCGGGATTGAACAGGATCATCGTCGGATAGCCGCTCACCTTGAAGCGCGCGCCGAGACGCTGTGCGCTCCTGCTGTCGCCGTCGATGTAGACCGGAATGAAGAAGCGCGACCGATCGATGAAGTCCTGGCGGTTGAAAAGCGTCGCCTTCACCTGATTGCACGGCGGGCACCAGACCGCGCCCCAGTACAGGAACAGCGGCTTGTTCTCCGCCCGCGCCGTCGCGAACGCGCCGTCGACGTCGTCCTTCCGCCATGCGACGCCCGTTTCGGCCGAGGCCGAGTCCTGTGCGTCGGGCGGGACGGCGTGCGGGACCGCAGCCGGCTGGCTGGGCGACGCGGCAGCCGGCGCGCGCGCAGCACTCGGATCCGGGGCCTTCGAGCAGGCGACGATGCCGAGCGCGACGGCGAGCATCGCGAGCGCGCGAAACGAATTGCCCGCGCGCGGAAGGTCGGGTGGCGAGGTCGATTGCCGCGCTGCGATCATCGTCGGCACAGCGACCTCACCGGCGGTCTACGACGACCCGAAGGTCTTGCGGCGCACCGGCCGCCAATGCCTCGGCGCCGTGGTCGAGTAGCCGGGGCGCGTGCGCGTGGCGAGGCGATTCAGCGTGAGCGCGGCGATCGAAGCGCCGAGTGCCGCAATCGTCGTCGAATCGCGGGCGAGCACGTTCAGCAGCTGGCTGTACAGTTGCGGATCGCTCTGCTCGACGTAGCGGACGATCTCGTAAATCTGGCTCGAGGTCGCGCGCGCCGCGTCTTCGATCGACACGGGGATCTCCTGCAGCCGCGCGTGCGTGACGTATTTCGCGAAGGCGCCGCCGCCGATGACGGTCAATGCGAGCGGGCCCACCGACGCGAGCAGCCGGCCGAGCATCCGCGCGCGCATGCGCAGGTTGAGCCGATTGAACGTGACCGCGACGATGGTCGCGAGCGACGGGGTCTCGTTGGCGCGCGCGCGCGGGCTTGCGTGCGACGCTGTCGGTTGACGGAGGTTGCGCTGACGATTTCGCGTGCTTTGTCACCTTGCGATCTCCTTGCAGATTCATCATGTTCGGAGGGCCGGATTCACGTTCACGTCACGTGAATGATACACCAATCGCCATGACGTCGTCATGCGACCCGGCGACGCTCGCGAAAGTTCCGCGTTCGGAAAATCGAGTGACCGCGACGAGCGGCCGGTCCGGAATTTGCTACAGGATCCGATTGAACCAGAGCATCGACAGCATTCCGGACACGAGCGCGAGCGCGGCCGCGGCTGCCGCGAACAACGCGGTGACCTCGGTCTCTCTTTGCTCGAAAAAGAGCTTCGTGTTGAGGCTCTTGTAGATTTTCTGAAGATCGGTGGCGGTGCCCGCGTAGAAGTATTCGCCGCGAGTGAGATTGGCGATCGTCTTCAGCGTTTCCTCGTCGAGACGAACGCGCATCGACCATCCCTCGGCGCCGATCGTCTCGCCGTTCGCCGTGCCGATTCCGACCGTGTAGACGCGAACGCCGCGATCGGCGGCGATGCGCGCCGATTCGATCGGGTCGGGCCCCACCGTCGTCTGCCCGTCGGTCAGAAGAATGATCGCGGCCGACTCGTACGAGCCCGGCGGCACTTTCGGCGCCGCCTTGTCCGCGGCGCGACCCGGGTCGAGCGGCGCCGACTTCGTCGCCTCGCGCCGCGGATTGAACGAGCGCAGATCGAACTCGGCATCGGGAAAGATCATCTTCAGCGCGACGAGGATCCCGCTGCCGACCGCGGTGCCGCGCTGCAGCTGGAAGCGGTCGATCGCCGCGACGATGTCCTCGCGGCTGTGCGTGGGCGACTGGACGACCGACGCGGTCGCCGCGAACGACACGACGCCGATGCGCGTCGTCTTCGGCTGCTCGGCGACGAACGCGCGCGCGGCCTCCTGCGCCGCGGCGATCCGGCTCGGCTTCACGTCGGTCGCGCGCATGCTGCCCGAGACGTCCATCGACAGGATCACCGTCTCGTGCTGCGTGGGAAGCGTGACGACGGCCGCCGGGCGCGCCACCGCGATGAGCATCAGCGTCAACGCGATGAGGTACAGGATCGGCGGCACGTGGCGCCGCAGCCGCTGCCCCGCGCCCATCGCGTCGCGCACGAGCGAGAGGCTCGCGTAGCGCAGCGCCGCCTTCTTCTTGCGCCGCAAGAGCAGGAAATACGCGACCACGACGGCGGGCACGAGGACGAGCAGCCCGAGCATCTCCGGCCACTGGAAGTTCACGCGGCCTCCTCGATCGTCTGCCGAGACCGCAATCAGTGCGTTGTCGGCCGCGTGCGCGATCGCGCGGCGACGCGCCCTTCGGGCCTGGCGCGCTCGCCCGCCGCGCTCACGCGTGAACGCCCAGATGCTGCGGCAGGCCGCCGCCCGACGCGAGCTGGCTGCGCCGCTTGCGCAGGTCGGCGAAGCGCAGGATCGCATCGACCAGGTCGTCGTCGGTCGAGAGCTCGAGCGCATCGACGCCGGCGATCCGGAACGCGGAGCGCATCGCCTCCTCGCGCCGCTTCGCCGCGTCCTCGAAGCGCTTGCGGAAGCCGCGGTCGTGCGTGTCGACGAAGAGCTGCTCGCCGGTCTCGGCGTCCTGAACGACGAGCATGCCGAGATCGGGCAGGTCCATCTCCAGCGGATCGAAGAGGCGAACGGCGACGACGTCGTGGCGCTGCGCGAGATGCGCGAGCGGCTCCGCCCAGCCCGGCGTGCTGATGAAATCGGAGACGACGAACACCAGCGAGCGGCGCGGCGCGACGCGATAGGCGGTCTGCAGCAGCTCGCGCAGGTTCGTCGCCGCCGTCTGCGGGCGCGGCGGACGCGCGATCATCCGGTGCAGCAGATGCAGCACCTGGCGGCGGCCGCTGCGCGCGGGAATCACCGTGTCGACGGAGTCGCCGTAGAGGAGCGCTCCCACGCGATTGCCGTGACGCGTGAGGATCCGCGCGAGCACCGAGACGAACTCGGCGGACACCGCCTGCTTCTTGAGCTGTCGCGAGCCGAAGTCGACCGATGCGCTCAGGTCGAGCAGGAACCACGCGGCGACCTCGCGCTCCTCGTAGTACTCGCGCACGTACGGCGTCTGCAGGCGCGCGGTGACGTTCCAGTCGATGTGCCGGACATCGTCGCCGTACGCGTATTCGCGCAGGTCGGCGAAATCGAGCCCGTAGCCGCGAAAGAGCGTCCTGTAGTCGCCGTGCAGCACGCCGTCGAGGCGGCGAATCACCGTCCACTCGAGGCGCCGCAGGATGGCGTCAGGCGTCGGACTTCGGCTTGGCGTCGATTCGGACATGGGTGTCGAGCGGCTTCTCCGGCCTGCGCACGTGCTGCATGATCCGTGCGATCAGCGCATCGGCGGTGAGCGCGTCGGAGAGCGCCTCGTACGAGAGCGAAAGCCGGTGCCGGAGCACGTCGGGCGCGAGATCGGAAACGTCCTCGGGCAGCGCGTACGAGCGTCCGCGCAGGAACGCGAGCGCGCGCGCCCCCTCGATCAGGTGGATCGTCGCGCGCGGGCTCGCGCCGTAGGTGAGGTAGCGCGACATGTCCTTGATCCCGAAGCGCTCCGGGCTGCGCGTCGCGGCCACGAGCCGCACCGCGTACTGCATCAGCGACGGATCGACGTAGCCCGACCGGCATTCGCGCTGCAGCGCGGCGAGCTCGTCGGTCGTCGCGACGGAGGCAACGTCCAGCTCGACGCCCGTCACCCGCTCGACGATGACGAACTCCTCCTCTTCGCTCGGATAGCCGACGAGCACCTTCATCATGAAGCGGTCGACCTGCGCCTCCGGCAACGGATACGTGCCCTCGGTCTCGATCGGGTTTTGCGTCGCCATCACGAGGAACGGCTCGGCGACCTCGTGCGTCTGCCCGGCGATCGTGACTTGCCTCTCCTGCATCACCTCGAGCAGCGCGCTCTGCACCTTCGCCGGCGCGCGGTTGATCTCGTCGGCGAGCAGCAGATTGCAGAAGACGGGGCCGAGCGAGGTGTTGAACTCGCCGGTCTTCTGGTTGTAGATCCGCGTGCCGATCAGGTCGGCCGGGACGAGGTCCGGCGTGAACTGGATGCGCTTGAACGTGCCCGTTATCGTGCGCGCAAGCGTCTTCACGGTGAGCGTCTTCGCGAGCCCCGGCACCCCTTCGACCAGCAAGTGACCTTGCGCGAGGATCGCGACCAGCACGCGCTCGAGGAAGTGGTCCTGGCCGACGACGATCCGCTTCACTTCATAGAGGATGCGCTCCATCAGCGGAGTCACGTCGGTCCGACCGGCTGCCGTGTCGTTCATGTTCCCGTCCCAGGTGATGCGATCAGAATGGCGAGATGCCGACCGCGGCCGCCGCGTTCTCGATCGGCACCGCGAACCCGATGCCGATGAATACGCTTTGCTCCGTCGGGTTGAGGATCGCCGTGACGATCCCCACGACTTCGCCGTCGGCCGTCACGAGCGGCCCGCCCGAGTTGCCGGGGTTGGCCGCCGCGTCGAACTGAATCAGGTTGGTCAGCACGTGCTTGCCCTGCGGCGAGCGATATTCGCGCTGCATCCCGGACACGACACCCGCGGACGCCGACGGTCCGATGCCGAACGGAAAGCCCACGGCGACGACTTCGTCGCCCACGGCGAGGTCGGCGGTCGAGCGCAGCGTCGCTGCGGGAAGGTCGTCCGGCAGCTGCTTCGCCTGCAGCACCGCGAGATCGTGCTCGGGCCGCACGCCGATCACCGACGCCTCGGCTTCCATGCCGTCGAAGAATTCGACCTGCACCTGATCGGCGCCCGCCACCACGTGCATGTTGGTGAGGATGATGCCGGTGTCGACGATGACGACGCCGGTGCCCACGCCCTCGGTCGCGTAGCCGTCCTCGCGCTCGGAGCTCGCGCGGCCGCGCACGCGGACGACCGAGCGCCGCACCGCTTCGTACGCCTTTGCCGCGTGCGAGGGCATCTGGACGTTCTCGAGCGTGTGCAGCACCGCCGCATCGATGTCCTTTTGCGTCAGCGCGGGCGGCGGAGGAGAAAGCGACGCGTGGAGGAGGACGAGCGCCAGCGCGAAGAGGCCGCCCGCGACGACGTAGAGCGCGGGTTGCTGCCGCCGGAGAAGAGCCCGGAAGCGCGCGCGACCGGTCGGCGCCGGAGCCGCGGCGAGCGCCGCCGCGTCGTCCGATTCTGTTGCGACGCCGGAGTCGACGGGCACGCGCGGCACGCCGATCCCCCGGGCCGGGGTACGGCCTCGGTCGGACCTGCTATAGAGCGCTACCTTCTTCATTTGCGGGACCACCCGTTAGGCTCCGACTCCTGCCTTCCGTTCCCGCAAACGGTATCACAAACGATCTTTCCCCGAATTTGCGGGGCGCGTGCGCGATTGCGACGCTCCCGCGGAGGTCGAGCACCCGGCGCGCGTCGAGGCGGCGTCGGGCATCTTGACTTTCGCGCGCGCGGTAGCGCTCAATGCGGGCGTGGGTCCATGCAGGGGAGACGGGCATGCCGCGATCGCTACGCAACGTCGTCGCCGGACAGCCGCCGGCGACCGCGGAAAAATCGGCGACGGTCCTCGAGGCCGCGCTGCTGATGAAGGAGAAGGGCAAGGGGGCGCTGCTCGTCGTCGACGGCACGCGGCTCATAGGCATCTTCACCGAGCGCGACGCGCTGCTGCGCGTGATCGCCGCGCGGTGCGATCCGGCGACGACCCGGCTCGCCGACGTGATGACGCCGCACCCGCAGACGATGCTTCCCGACGAGCCGTTCATCAAGGCGCTGCGACTGATGCACAGCCGCGGTTTCCGCCACGTGCCGGTCGTCGAGCACGGGCGTCCGATCGGCATCGTGTCGGCGCGCGACGCGCTCGACGACGATCTCTACGAGCTGCGCGTCGACCTTGCGCAGCGCGGGGACGAGCGCGACTGATCGCGTCCGCGCCGGTCAGTCGGCGAGGTCGACGCCGATCAGCCGCGACACGCGGACCGGGACGCCGGTCCGCTGCAGGCTTTCGATGCGGCTCTGCACCTCCCGGTCGGCCATCGTCATTCGCGTGCGCAGCCGCACGTACTCGGCCCACGACCGGATGACGAATCGCTCGACGAAGCGCGCGTCCTCGCCGAGATCGCGAAAGACGCGCCAGTCGACTGCGCCGTTGCGTCGTCGCGCCGGCTCGATCGACCGATGATCCGCAGAAACTCGTCCTGATCCGGTGGGTCGATCCGGTATTCGAGCTGGATCAGCACCGGGCCGTCGTCGGGATCGGGCTCGACGGCGATCGTGAGCTCCGGCATGGGCATGCCGGGCGTCACCATCGCTTCGTCGCCCATCTCGACGCGGACCCGGCGATTGATCGCCACCAGCACGAGCATCGCGCCTGCCGAGACCGCGAGCGCGATTCGCGTTCCGGACGCCGACGCGAGCGATCCCCAGAGCGCGGCCCCGGCCGCCATCCCGGCCTGGCTCGAGAGGATGTTCATTCCGACGGCGCGCGCGCGCACCCACGCCGGCGCCGCGCTCTGCGTTCCCGCCGACAGGCTGGCGAAGCAGCCGACCCACGCGCCGCCGCAGCCGCACGCTCCGACGAGCGCGAGCGCCGTATAGCTCGTCCAGGCAATGAGCAGGGCTGCCACCACCCAAACGATCACGCTCGCCACGACCATCGTGTTGAGCGAGGTCCGGTGCAACGCTCGCGGGATCAGCAGCGCGCCGGTTATCGCGCCGATGCCGAAGCAACCCGACAGCATCCCGTAGCCGCCGGCGCCGAGGCCGAGCTGGTCGCGCGCGATCACGGGCAACAGCGCCCACAGCGCACTCGCACAGATGCTGAAGCCGAGGTTGTGGAGGAGCAGCGCACGCATCACCGGCGAGTGCCGCATGTAGCGGAGGCCGCTCTCGATTCCGGAGATGATGGTTTCCGGAACGCCGGGGATCGCGCGCTTCGGGCTCTTCCAGCCGCGCACCGAAAAGATCATCACGCTGAAGAACGCGGCGCTCGCGAGCATCGCGCTCCCGGAGCCGAGACCCGCCGCGATCGCGCCTGCAAGCGCCGGACCCACGGCGCGCGCGACGTTGAAGGCGACGGCGCCCAGCGCGACGGCGCGCGGGAGCTCCGCGCGCGAGACGAGATCGTTGGTGCTGGCCTGCTGTGCGGGCAGGTAGATCGTGAAGCCCGCGCCGATCAGGAACGTGAATGCCAGGAGCGAAGCGGGACCGATGAGGCCGAAGAGCTCGAGCACGCCGAGGAGCGTCGTCGCTATCAGCAGCACGATCTGCGTCACCAGGATCACGTGTCGCCGATCGACGATGTCGGCGAGCGCGCCGGCGACGAGCCCGAACAGCAGCGCGGGTGCGGTGCTGGCCGTCTGCACGAGCGCGACCATCAGGGGCGACGGGGTCAGCGTCGCCATCAGCCAGGCCGCGACCGTTGCCTGCATCTGGTAGCCGAGCGCAGCCCCGATCGAGCCGAAATAAAACCGCCGATACTGTTGCAGGCGCAGCGGCGATGCGCTGAACATTCCGGCGAGAAGCGAGGCGGCGCGGGTCGACACGCGCTCAGTTTAGCCTGCCGGCGCACCGGCAATCCGGCGGCGCTCCAGGGGTCGAACTCGCGTCGAGGCCCGCTCCTGGGTTATCGTTCGCGCACACGGGAGGCACAGCGATGAAATACCGGAAGCTGCCGGGCACCGACCTCGAAGTGTCCGAGGTGTGCCTCGGCACGATGACCTTCGGCGAGCAGAACACCGAGGCCGAAGCGCACGCGCAGTTGAACTACGCGATCGCGCATGGCGTCAACGCGATCGACACCGCCGAAATGTATCCGGTGCCGGTGAACGCGACGACGCAAGGGCGTACCGAAACGTTCGTCGGGAGCTGGCTCGCGCGACGGGGGCGCGAGCGCCCGGTGATCATGACGAAGGTCGCGGGACCCGGGCGCCGCGACTGGATCCGCGGCGGGCGCACCGATCTGACCCGCGACGTCATCGCCGAAGCTGTCGAGACCAGTCTCGCGCGACTGCAGATCGATCGCATCGACATCTATCAGATCCACTGGCCGCAGCGCAACGTCCCGATGTTCGGCGCGACCGCATTCGATCCGGCAAAGGAAAAGGGCGGCCCGTCGATCGCCGAGCAGGTCGAAGGGATGGCGGCGCTGATCGAGGCGGGCAAGATCCGCCATTACGGGCTCTCGAACGAGACGGCGTGGGGCGTGTGCGAATTCCGGCGGGCCGCGCGCGAGCTCGGCGTGCCGGGCCCCGTGACGCTGCAGAACAGCTACAGCCTCGTTTCGCGCGGCGTCGACAACGATCTGGCCGAGACGCTCTATCGCGAATCGATGTCGCTGCTTGCCTACAGTCCTCTCGCCGGCGGGATGCTGTCCGGAAAATACCTCGGCGGCGCGCAGCCGCCGAAGTCCCGCTTCACGCTGTTCGACGGGCTCGGCGTGCGCTTCAAGAGGCCGATGGTCGCCGAGGCGATCGCCGCCTACGCGCAGCTCGCGAAGCGGCGCGGGCTCACGCTTCCTCAGCTCGCGCTCGGGTACGTGAAGACCCGTTGGTACCTCGGCACATCGATCGTCGGCGCGACGACGATGGCGCAGCTCGAGGAGGACATTGCCGCCGCGCAAGCTCGAGCTCGACGCGGCGACGCTCGCCGACATCGAAGCCATCCAGCTTCGCTATCCGAATCCGGCGGGCTGACGGCGGCGCCGGCCCGCTTCAATTCGCCTTGAAGCGGACGCGCATCACCTTCTTGTCGTATTCGGCTTCGGTTTGCGCCGTGATCTCGACGCCGCCCGCCGCATAGACGCGGCCGCCGCTGCGCCGGCAGACGTCGCGCTCGTACTGGCACGGCCCCATCTCGGGGTGCTTCGCGCACATCGTGCCGACCTTCGGCGAGAACTCGATCGCGGTCTGCGTACGCGCGCCGCCTGATTCCGATACGCAGACGTAGATCGCTCCGGGCGGGACGACCACCGCCGGCTCGCGCGCGGGAGCGAGTGCCGCCACGGGAGGCGTGGACGGCGCCGACTCCGGCACCGGACGGCGCACGACGGCAGCGCCGCTCGTATCCGCCGGCGGCGTGATCGGAACCGGCTCGCGCGGCTGCGTGCAGCCGGCGATTGCCGCGAGGAGCACGAGAATTCGCAGTGAGCGGTTCATTTGTACCCTCCAGCATGAGCCCCGAAGGCCTCCGCGTAAGCCGCCGAGGTCCGCAAGTCTCTGTCGGAGTATTGCGCATCGTGGATCACGAGGGAATAATGACGTCGTCATAGTCCATCGACCCGAGGAGGCGCCCTTGTTCAATCTGAAAGCCCGCGGCAGTCTTGCCGACCCCAAGGATGCCTCCAAGCCCGCTCTCAAGCCGGCGCTCTACGATCCGCCGGGAAGTGTTCCGAGAGCGGCGCACGGCACCCCGTCGCGCTCCCCGGCGCCGGGCCACGCGCCGGCGCCGCCGCGCGAAGGCCTGCCGCCGGCACCCGCCTTTCCCCTGCGCGACGACGTCCCGCATGCTGCGCCCCCGGCGCAACCCGCCGCCGCTGCGCCGGCAAGCGCTGCCGTGGATGCGCCCGGGAGCAAGCTCTTCGTCGGGATGAACATCAAGCTCAAGGGCGTCGAGATCTCCGATTGCGACGTGCTCGTGATCGAAGGCCAAGTCGAAGCGACCGTCCACAGCAAGGTCATGCAGATCGCGAAGCCCGGAACGCTCAAGGGAACGGCGATGATCGACGTCGCCGAGATCAACGGCGAGTTCACCGGCGAGCTCACGGCGCGCTCGCGTCTCGTCGTTCACGGGACGGGGCGCGTCACCGGAACGATCCGTTACGGTCAATTGATCGTCGCCGAAGGCGGCGAAGTGAGCGGCGACGTGAAGCCGATGGAAGCGACGGAAAAACATCCGCCGCAGGGGCGCGCTTCGGCCACCGACGCGCGCTACGCGCCGCCGCATCCGCGGGGGTCGAACGGCGATTGAGCGCGTTTCGCGCGCGGGCGCGCCTGCGCGGGCGGCCGCGCGTCAGCTCGGCGGTATCAGCGCGAGCAGATAGGTTTCGTTTCCGACGCCGGTGACGCGGCTCACGGCCTTGCGCGCCGTGACGTCGATGATCCAGAGCACGCCGCTTCCCGCTGCGCCGCGCGGCGCGCCGGTGATCGCCGCGTATTTGCCGTCGGGGGTGAACACGATGCCGCGCGGGCGCGCCGGAGCGCCGCTCGGCGTGGTCAGTGCGAGACGCGCGAACTCGGCGCCGTTGCTCGCCGGCGAGCGCCTTCGCGACGTCGATGAACGAGACGTTGTTCGTGCGGAAATTGCTCGCGAGCAGCAGCTTCCCGTCGGGCGAGAAGGCGACGCCGAAGGGTCGCGATTGGACCGCCGGGTTGTTGGTGCCGACGAGGAGCCGCGCGACCTCGGCGTCCTTGGCTCGAGCCACCGCCTTGTCGACGTCGATCAGCGAGACCGTGTTGCCTTCCACGCCCGTGCGCGCGTCCTCGCGATTCGCGACCGCGACGAGCCCGCCGTCGGGGCTCACGGCAAGCCCCCACGGTCCCACCGCGACCGGTATCCGCGACATCTCCGCGCCCGTGCTGCCGTCGACCGCGCGCTTCACATCGAGAACCGACACGTCGTCGGTGCCGCCGTTCGCGGTGAACACGACACCGCCGTGACGCGGACTGAGCACCACCGCATTGGTGTCGGTGAAGTCTTCATCCCCTCCGCGCGCGCATGCCGCGAGCGTCGGGAAATTGGATCAGGAAGCCCCGCGGGGGTCAATGCCGAGATTGGCAGCCGCAGGCACCGGGCGCAGAATTCGGCACGTGATCGGCGATAATCGGGCGCAGGGGCTTCGCGTCGAAGCTCACGGACCGATAAACGGGAAGAACACGTATGCACACGGTGCGCGCCAGGGCAATCGAATCATGCGCAGCGGCGATCGTCGCGATCGCCGCGCTTCTTGCCGGATGCGCGGCCCCGCCTCCGGCGTCTCCGGCAGCGCCGGCGCCGGCGCCCGCAGAAGCGGCGCAGCCGGTCCCCGCGGCGCCCGAGCTCTCTCCCGCACAGGCGAAGGCTCAGGCGCAAAAGCTCGCGCTCGAAGCCGTCGATCGTCTGCAGAACGGCGACGAAGCGGCCGCGCGACAGTTGCTGAGCCAGGCTCAGGCCCTCGACGCCACCAACGACATCGCGCGCAAGATGTCCGAGCAGATCAGCGCCGATGCGCAGAAGGAGCTGGGTCCGGTGTTCTTCCGCTACACCGTGCAGCGCGACGATTCGCTGTCGAAGCTCGCGCAGTCGTATCTCGGCGATCGCTTCCGCTTCTACATCCTCGCCAAGTACAACGACATGGCCAACCCGAGCCGGCTCGCCGCCGGTCAGGTGATCAAGATCCCGGGCAAGGCGCAGCCCGCGCCGCCGGCCTCGGCAGCGCCTGCACGTCCTGCTGCGCCGGCTGAAGCTGCGGAAGCCGCGCCGCCGCCTCCGCCCGCCGCCCCTGCGCCGGCTGCCGCCGAAGCGCCCGCGACGACGCCGGTCGCTGCGCTGCTGCAGAAGGGCCGGCGGCTCGAAGCGGGCGGCGACCTGCCCGGCGCATACGGCGCGTTCAGCGAGGCGGTGGCGCTCTCGCCGGGAAACCGCGACGCGATCCTCCAGCGCGATGCAGCGAAAGCCGCGTTGATCCGCAGCTACGATCGCGAGGCGACGCAGGCTTTCCAGCGGCAGAACCTCGATCTCGCGATCGCCAAGTGGGACCAGCTGCTCGCGCTCGATCCATCGAACCAGAAGGCGAAGCTCGAGCGCGAGCGCGCGCTGGAGCTGCAAGAAGCGGATGAGCGAGAAGTTCGGCAAGTCGGGTTGACGAAGGCGGCACGCGACACGGGTCCGGAGCGCGACGGAGCAGCCGCCTGGAAATCCTCTCCCTCGAATTCCTGTCGGCGCTCGCGTCGATCGTCGTCATCGATCTCGTGCTCGCCGGCGACAACGCGATCGTCATCGCGCTCGCCGCGCGCACGCTCCCGCGACATCTGCAACGCAGGGCGATCGTCGCCGGCACCGCGGGCGCGGTGATCGTTCGCTCGGCGATGACGCTCGTCGTCGTGTGGCTGCTGAAGATACCGGGGCTGCTGCTGATCGGCGGGGCGTTGCTGGTCTTCATCGCCTGCCGGCTGCTGCGGCCGGAAGGGGAAGGCGCCGCGACCGAGCCCGCCGTGGCGCACGGCTTCTGGGGCGCGATGCGCACGATCGTCGTCGCCGACGCGATCATGGGACTCGACAACGTTCTCGGCGTCGCGGGCGCGGCGCACGGCAGCTTCCTGCTGGTCGTGCTGGGACTGCTGATCAGCGTTCCGATCGTCATCTGGGGCAGCACGCTCGTGTTGCGCCTCGTCGAGCGCCATCCCTCGATCGTCTATCTGGGCGCTGCCGTGCTCGCGTGGACCGCGGTCACGATGATGACGAGCGAGCCGCTGCTCGCCGATGCGCTGGCGGCCCACAAGCCCGCCGTGCCGCTGCTGTACGCGCTGATCATCTTCGGTGTACTGTGGGCGGGCTTCGCCGGCAATCACCATCGGCTCGAATCGCGGATCAGCGCGCGGGTCACGCGGTTCCCGCGTTGCCGGGAAGAGACGGCGGCGGGCGCGGGCGTTTCATTCGGAGAGCACGACATGATGAAGATCCTGGTACCGGTCGACGGCTCGAGCAGCTCGCTTTACGCAGCGCGCCACGTCGCGGCGGAGATGCTGCGCAACCCCGCGATGGAGATCCACCTGCTGAGCGTTCAGAGCCGGTTCTCGCGGCACGTCGCGCAGTTCCTCAACCGCAAGGACCTCGAGCTGTTCTATCGCGAGGAGGCCGAGCGGAAATTGACTGTCGTCCGTCAGCTCTTCGACCGCCGGCAGATACCGTACATCGCGCACGCCGAAGTCGGCCACAAGGCGGAGCTCATTGCCGGGATGGCGAAGCGATTGGGTTGCCACCACATCGTCATGGGGACGGCGCGCAAGAACTCGCTCACCCGCATGTTCGAAGCCTCGGTGACCAATCGGGTGCTCGAGCTCACGACGGTCCCGGTCGAGGTCATCGCCGGAGACGCGATCTCGAAGCTCGAGCGTTACGGGATTCCCGCGGCGATCGGCGCGGGGTTGGCGCTCCTGCTCGCCATCGACGACTAGCCTGCTCCCGCTCGCCGGGATTTTGACTTAGGTTCCACCGCCGTCATTTCGCCTTGGTTTCGCGCTCGACGCGCTTCAGCTTGTCTTGCGCGCCGCGCGCCTCGGCGAGCTTCGCCTGCGCGAGCCTGTTCTGCGGATCGTACCTGAGGCTCGCCTCCCACAGCTTGATCGCGCCGCCGATGTCGGTCCGGGAGGTCTGGACGCCGCGGTCGTAATAATCGGCGGAGAGCGTCTTGCGCAGCGCCTGCGCCCGGGCGCTCCACTCGGCCACGGGCTTGCCGCGGAGCGCTCCCGCCTGCTCGACCAGCATCAACGCCTGCTCGTGCGCGCCCTTCTGCTCGGTCTCGATCGCGCGATCGTAGACGATCGACGCGATGCGCTGGCGCGCCGCGTCGTTGCGCGGATTCGCATCGACGAATGCCCGGAAATCGCGCAGCCCGCCGTTGACGTCGCCCGCCTTGAACATCTCGATCGCCTGCTCGAGATCGTAGGGCTCGCTCGCCTCGGAAGCCGCCGGCGCGGCCCGGGTGCCGGCGGCCGCGTTCGCCAGGACGTCGCGCGCCGCGGCCGCGGCGTTCGCCTGGCTGTCGCGCGCCGCGCGCTGCGCCTGCGTCGCCTGGATCCGCGCGAGCTTCTGTCGATCGATATCGCGAAGCACCTTCGCGGCTTCGCCGTTTTCGGGATCGAGAGCGAGCACCTTGAGCATCGCCTGCGTCGCGCGCTCGGCGTCGCCGTTGCGCCACGCCGTCTGGCCCGCCAGCAGGTTGTCGCGGACACCCTGGCGGATCGCCGCGCGCTCGGCCTCGTATTCCTTGCGCGCCGCACCGTCGCCGGGGGCGAGCAGCAGCACGATGTGCCATTCGCGCGCCGCTGACGCGTGATCGCCCGCCTGCGCGTGGCGGCGCGCGAGCTCGCGATGCTCGGCAATCGCGGTCGCGGCGGCGTCGCTCGCCGCGGAGCGCGGGACAGCCGGTGCGCCGCGGCTGCACGGGCGCCTCGGCGCACGCCGCGAGCACGAGGACGCCGCAGAGCGGCAACCAGGCGGGAACGCGCATGCGGCTGTCGCTACCGGCCCGCGGTACGCACGAACGTCTGCAACTTGGCCTTGAACGTCTCGAGGTCCTCGTTGCCGAAGATCATGCTTCGCCGCAGCATGTACGGATACGCGAAGAAGGCGTTCCCGCCGGGCGTCACGGTGAAGCCGAGCGTGACGCCCTTGCGCGACAGCATGTCGACGACGGTCTCGTTGACGTCGCCGTACGGATACGCATACGCGCGGCTCGGCAGCGCGAGGCGATCGCGGATGATGTCGACCGGCGCATCGACCTCGCGGCGAAGCCGGTCGCGATATTTCGCGTCGTTCTCGTCGGCGAGCCGCAGCGTGAGATTCGAGTGCGTCTTCGAGTGCGGCTGGATCTCGACGAGCCCCGAGGCGATCAGCTCCTTCATCTGCGGGTAGGTGAGCGCGTCGCCGGCGCCGACGAAGTCGGTGTACAGGAACACGGTGGCGGGAAACCCGTATTTCCTGAGGATCGGAAACGCGATGTCGTAGGTTGCCCGGTATCCGTCGTCGATCGTGATCACGACGCTCTTCTTCGGGAGCGGGCTCGCGGCCCGCGACGAAAGCCGCGAGCTGCGCGAGAGTCAGCACGTGGTAGCCGTTGCGCGCGAGGTAGTCCATCTGCGCCGAGAACGCCGCCGGCGTCACGGTGAGCTTCGACGCGCGGCTGCCGAAGCGGTGATAGCAGAGCACCGGAACCGTCTGGAATCCGTCGGCGTGCACGCCGACCCGGTTGCGCGGCACCAGCGGAATCACGACGACCTGGCCGGGCCGGATCTCGGCGCCGCCGTTGCCTTCCGTTATCCACCAGGCTTTGCGCGCGTCGCCAAGGTAGAGTTGCGCGAGGCTCTCCGCGGTGTCGCCGGCGCGGGCGACGACGATCGCGAATTCGTCGTCGCGCGCGAGCATCCGCCCATCGGCCGCCTGTGCCGCGGGCTCCGGCAGCGGGCGCCGGCGGCGGCGTCGCGCAGCCGTGGAGCGCGAGCGCGACGGCGATCCAGCAGAGCGCGCCGAGCGTCCTAGTCGTTTTTCGGTGCAACGGGAGCAACCTTGGTTTCATGGCGCTTTTCGAGCGCGGCGGCGGTCTGGTCGAAGTCGGAATAGAGCTCGCCGAACTCGTCGTTGCGCTTGTCGGCGATCCGGTAGTCGTAGTGGCCGTGCGCGAGCTCCTTCAGCGAATTGCGCAACACCCGGATCGGCCCGGCGAGACGTTGCGCAAGGAGATACGTGCCGCCCGCGACCGCCGCGCTGGTGACGATCGTCAGGATCGTCAGCAGCACGAGCATCAGGTTCGCGACCTTGGTGAGCGGCGCCTCGAAGAGCCCGAGGTGGATTCTGCCGATCTCCTTCGATTGAAAGAGGACGGGCGTGTCGAAGTCGAGCACCGCGCGCTTGTCGGCGCAGCCGGTAGCTCTGCACCGTCACGGCCGGATCGTGCGCGGGCATCGGCGTCGCCTGCGGCGCCTTGTATTGCGTGCCCACCTGCGCGGCGTCGCTGCTGCCGCGGATGATGCCGCGATGATCGACGACCAGCAGGTACGGGAATTCCTGCCGGCTCTGCGTCTCCTGGATGAACACGTCGATCGCCGCCCAGTCCTCGCCGAGCAGCGGCACGGCGGTCTGCACGGCGACGAGCTTCGTGAGCGAGCCGCCGTATCCGGTCGCCTGGTCGAGCATCGCCGCGTATTGCCGCTGATAGAGGACCATCGCGGTGAGCGACATCGTCACCGCCACGAGCGCGGCCATCGCGAGCGCCCAGCGGATGCCGAGCGGGATCACGCGCGCCTTGCCCTTGCGCCGCGCGTCCTCGTCGATCTCGCGGGCGATGCCGATCAGCGCCTGCGCGAACGCTTCGCCCGATTGATAGCGCTTTTCGGGCGCTTTCTTCAGCGCCCGCGCGATCACGCGGCGCAGCGACAGCGGCAGGTCGGGCCGCAGCGCGTCGAGCGTCGGCGCGTCGGTGTTGGCGATCTTGTAGACGACGCTGATCATCGAGTCGCCCTCGAACGGCAGGTGACCGGTCAGCATCTGGTAGAGCACGACGCCCGCGGAGAACAGGTCCGAGCGCGCGTCGACGGGGAGGCCCTGGACCTGCTCGGGCGACATGTAGTTGGGCGTTCCCAGCACCGCGCCCATCTGCGTCTGGTCGGCCTTCTGCGTCTGCTCGGTCTCGTTGATCCGGCAGATGCCGAAGTCGGCGACTTTCACCGTGAGCGTGTCGTGGACCAGCATGATGTTGCCGGGCTTCACGTCGCGGTGGACGATGCCTTTCTTGTGCGCGTAGTCGAGCGCGCGCGCGAGCTGGATGCCGATCTCGACGATCTGCCGCGGCGTGAAGGTCTTGCCTCCCTTCATCAGGTCGGCGAGCGTCGGCCCGTCGACCCACTCCATCGCGATGTAGGGCTGGCGATCCTCTTCGCCGACGTCGAACACCGTGACGATGTTCGGGTGCGACAGGATTCCCGCGCCTTTCGCCTCCCGCAGGAAGCGCGCGCGGTACTCATCGTCGGCGAGGAGGTGCGACTTGAGCGCCTTGATGGCGAGCGTGCGGTCGATCTTCGGGTCGTAGGCCTTGTAGACGCGCGCCATCGCGCCTTCGCCCGACATCTCGTCGATCTGGTATCGCCCGACCTCTTGCATGAACTCCCGCCCCGGGGCTGTCTTGTTTGTGCGCCGCAATGCGCGGCGCGGTGCCCCCGGCACCGAGTATGCCAGATCGTGCGCGGAGCCTCATGCTCCGGCGGCCATTGCAAAGCCGGACAGCCGATGGCGCGTGGTATTCGCGCCACCGAAAGAACCTATACCGCGAGACGGTCGGCTGCTCCGTCCCGCGGGTGAACAGACGGCCAGCCGATCAGCTGCCCTTCAACTGCGCGCGAATCTCGCCGCCGGGATGCGCCGCGCTGTGCACGTTGACGTAGGTCCTGCCTGCCTTGTAGCTCGCGCACTGCGCGTCGGTGAACTTCGCGCCCGCAGGGGCTTCGAACGTGTTGTCGCCGGTCTTGGTGAAAGGGACGATGACCGGACCGTTGGAGCCGGCCGCAGCTTCGTGGATGTGCGCGGCGGTCGCCGTCATTCCGCTGGCGGTGATCTTCGCGCTGACCCCGCAGTCCTTGACGGTGACGGTGCCGGAGCCCGACGCCGACGTCGCAACGGCCGGCACTTCGTTCGCGCCGGTCAGCGAAACCTGCTCGCCGCCCATCATCGCCCATCGTCTGGCAGCTCGCGAGCAATCCGGCGGCGCTTGCCAGCGTGATCGCGGCGATCCACTTTTTCTTTTGCAACAGCATCGTGCTCATGTCGATCCTCCTGGAGGTGGGAACTTCGGCGCCGCGTGAGGCATGCGCCTGCCGCAAACCCTGCCGTCTCCCGTCCGGCGCGTCAAGGGAATTCAATGCAATGCGATGTCGGAATAATTCCTACGCGCGGCTGTGCTTCGGGGGCGGGGCGCTCGATTCCGGGCCAGCGCAAGGGCATTGACAGGCGTCCCGTCCTTCGGTAACGTCTTGGTTGAACGATCAATCAACAAGCGAATGACCTCGGCGACGCGAGACCGGCTGGTGCACACGGCGATGAAGCTCTTCTGGGAGAAAGGCTACGGGTCGACGAGCGTGGCCGACGTGCTGCAGGAGGCCGGCGTGAACAGCGGCAGCCTTTACCACTTCTTCCCGGGAAAGCAGGACTTGCTGCTCGCCGTTCTCGACGCCTATCGCGAAGGCATCGGCGCGATGCTTCTCGCTCCTGCCTGGGGGGGCGTCGACGACCCGATCGACAGGATCTTCGCGCTCCTTGCCCGCTACCGTCAGGGCATCGTCGAGACCGATTGCACGTACGGCTGCCCGATCGGCAGCCTCGCCCTCGAGCTGCACGAGCCCGATCCGCCGGTGCGCGAGGCGATCGCCGGGAATTTCGATGCGTGGACCGAGGCGATCGCCTCGTGTCTCGACGCGGCAGCGGCGCGGCTGCCGCGGCTGCTCGATCGCCGCGAGCTCGCGGAATTCGTGCTGACGACGATGGAAGGCGGCGTGATGCAGGCGCGCACCCATCGCGACGTCGCGTATTTCGACCGCTCGGTGCGGCAGCTGCGCGCGTATTTCGATCACCTCGAGCGCGAAGCGAGCCTTGAGCCACAGCCGCCGAGGGTCGCGCCGCGCGAGCGGACGACGAGGCATTCCGCCACGAAAAAAGGAGCTGCGTGATGAGAGCGAGCAATCGAGTGGGGTCCGCGAACGAAAAGGCGCCGCGTCGGGCCGCGACGGCGAGGCTGCGGGATGCGGTCTGCGTCGCGCTCGCACCGGCGCTGCTCCTGCCGATCGCGGCAATGGCGGAGCCCATCGAGGCGCTCAAGCCGATGGCGTTCCTCGCCGGCCATTGCTGGAAGGGTGACTTTCCCGACGGCAAGCGGACCGACGAGCACTGCTTCGAATGGGTCTACGGCGGGCGCGCGCTGCGCGACACGCACACGGTCCGCGCGCCGGGCCGTCCCGATTACGTCGGCGAGACGACCTATTACTGGGATGCGTCGGCGAAGCGCGTCGAGTACCTGTACATCGAGAATCTCGGCGGCGTGAGCCGCGGCACGATGGAGCCCGCCGGCGACGCGCTCGTGTTTCCGCCGACGCAGTACGTCGCGCCGGGCGAGGCGCTGACTTATCGGTCGCGCTGGAGCCGGACCGGCGACGCCGCGTACGAAGTGTTCAGCGAGGCGCAGGCCAAGGACGGCTGGGTGCCGATGTTCAAGCTGACGATGAGGCGCGTAGCGAAGTAGAGCACTGTCACGACGTTACTTTCCCCAGCGCAGCGCGAGCGGAGCGAGCTCGCGCGCAAGCTCGAGCAATCCGGCTTTCGTCGCGGGATGCAGCCGCTCGAGCGGGTGGCGGACCGCGTCGCTCGCGATGACGCCGCCTTCGGCCATCACCGTCTTGGTCGCTCGCAGTCCGCATTGCCGGTTCTCGAAATTGATCAGCGGCAGGATCCGCGCGTACGCGGCCGCCGCTTCGGCGCGTCGCCCCGCGCGGTGGTGCGCGACCACCGGCTTGATGAGATCGGGCAGCAGCGCGGAGGGCATCGTGCCGGTCGCGCCGGCGTCGAGGTCCGCCATCAGCGTGATCGACTCCTCGCCGTCGAACGGGCCCGCGATCGCCTGTCCGCCGGCCTCGATCAGGCTGCGCAATTTGCCGGCCGCGCCCGGCACTTCGATCTTGAAGTAGCGAACCAGCGGCACGTCGCGCGCGAGCCGCGCGAGAAACGCCACCGAGAGATTGACTCCGCTCAGCGGCGCGTCCTGAACCATGATCGGAATGCGTCCCGCCTCCGCGATCGCCGCGAAGTGCTCGACGATCCCCTTGTCGTCGGCACGCAGCGTCGCGCCGTGATACGGCGGCATCACCATCACCATCGCGGCGCCGGACTTCGCGGCGGCACGCGCGCGCTCGGCCGCGATCCGCGTGCTGAAGTGACTGGTGGTCGCAATGATGGGAACCCGACCGGCGACGTGCGCGGTGCACACGTCGAGCAGCGTGCCGCGCTCGGCGTCGGTCAGCAGGAATTGCTCGGAATAGTTGGCGAGAATGCAGATGCCGTCGACACCCTGGTCGATCATGCAGTCGAGCACGCGGCGCTGGCCTTCGATGTCGACGTCGCCTGCTTCGCTGAACGGCGTGGGCGCGATCGGAAAGACTCCGGCGTACGGTTTCGAATTTGAGAGGTTCACCGGCAGTGCTCCGTGCGTTGCGTGGAATCGGCGCGTCGGGTCATTTTACGGGCGGCGCGATCGCGGCGCCCTCGACGCCGTGGCGCGCAAGCGCCGTCGCGACGAATCCGGACGCCTTCATCTCCTCGACGAACTCCGCGAGATAGCGCGCTCCCGCGGCCCGGCCCTTCGGCGTGGCCATCGCCTGGTTGATCACCATGAAACGACCGTCGAGCAGGCGCACGCCGGCTACGCGCTTCGCGTCGGATTCGAGCTGTTGCCTGACGCCGGCCGCCACGTCCATCTTCTGCGCGACCATCGTGTCGACCACCAGAGGGGACGTCGGCGCCCGCACGAGCTGCGCGCGCTTCAACTCGCGCGACAGGTAGAGGTCGTACGCGCTGCCCGCTCCGACGACGACCTTCACGCCGTCGCGATCGACCTCGGCGTTGCTGCGGATCGACGAGCCCTGCGGCACGAGGTACGCGCCCTCGATCACCACGTACGGCGCGGTGAAGTCCATGTCGACGGCGCGCGCCGGATCGATCGCGACGAAGGCGACATCCCACGCCGACGATTGCAGTCCCTCGACGACTTTTCCGGCGGAGGGGTAGAGCACGAGCTCGACGGGAACCCCGAGGCGCCTGCCGAGCTCGCGCGCGAGATCGACGGACGTGCCGCGCGCCTCGCCGGTGGCGGGATCGCGCGTGGCAAGAATCGGGTTGCCGAAGTTGATCGCGGCGCGAAGCTTGCCGGCCGCAGCGAGCTCGGCTGCGGCCTGCGGCGTGGGCGGCGGGTTCGCGGCTACCGTCGCGACGGCGAACAGCGACGCGGCGACGAAGAACGGAAGAGCAAGGCGAACCATCAGCGACTCTCGATCGGCGGGAGCGAACGTGGACGACTCATTATCCGGATTTCGCCCCGATCGGGTGACAACCGGGTGGGTGGCTCGTGCGTTATGATTTCCGCATATCGCGGCGGGGGCCAACCCGCCGTACAACGACGGGAGCGAACATGGGAACGGCACTCAGGGCACTTCTGGGCGCGGCGGCGGCGGTGATCGCAACTCAGGCTGCCGCGCAAGTCACCTTTTACGACGCCGAGGGCTTTCGCGGAAGCGCGTTCATGGTCCGCCAGACGACGCCGAATCTTTCGCCGCTCGGTTTCAACGATCGCGCGTCGTCGGCCGTCGTCGAGCGCGGTCGCTGGCAGGTCTGCGAGGATGCGGGCTTTCGCGGCCGCTGCATCGTGCTGCAGCCGGGCAACTACCCGTCGCTCGGGCAGTACGACATGAACAACCGCGTCTCGTCGGTGCGGCAGGTCGGCGGCAACGAGTATTCGTACCTGGCGGTGCCGGCGCCCGCGCCCGCACCGGCTTACGAATATCGGTGGCGCCCCGAGGAGAAGCTGTTCGAGGTCCCGGTCTCGTATGTGCGCGCGGTCGTCGGACCTCCCGAGCAGCGCTGCTGGGTCGAGCGCCAGCAGGTCGTCGAGCCGTCGCCAGCCCAACGTCCCGGGCGCGATCATCGGCGGGATCCTGGGCGGCGTGCTCGGCCATCAGATCGGCGGCGGACGCGGCAAGGACGTCGCCACCGTCGCCGGCGCCGTCGGCGGGGTCGCGATCGGCTCCAACGTCGGACGGAGCCAGGGCGGCGCCGTCTACGATCAGGACGTGCAGCGCTGCGCGGCGGTTCCCGGATCGGCCAAGCCCGAGTACTGGGACGTCACGTATTACTTCGGCGGGACCGAGCACCACGTGCAGATGGCGACGCAGCCGGGAGCGACGATCTGGGTCAACGGTCGCGGCGAGCCGCGGGGCTAGCGCTTGGCGTCGGGACCGGCGAGCGTCATCGCCTTCCCGTACGCGGGGCGCGCCTCGATGCGCTTCACGTACGCGACGATGTTCGCGTACGGCGCGATGTCGTAGTCGAGGTAGCGCCGCATCGTCGTGAAGGGGAAGGTCATCATGATGTCGGCTGCGGTGAAATCGGCGCCGGCGAAGTAGGGCACGGCGGCGAGCTCCGCGTCGACGAACCCGAGCATCTGCTGCATCCGGGCCTGGACGCGCTTGCCGGGGGCGCTCGCATTGGCGTCGGGCACGCGCGAGAGAACGAGCGCGATCAGCAGCAGCGACATCAGGCTTCCCTCGGCGAAGTGCAGCCAGTACAGGTAGCGTGCATAGACCGCCGCGTCCGGGCGGACGGACAGGCGCCCGCCGCCGTACCGCTGGACGATGTACTCGACGATCGCGCCGGACTCCGCGAGCACCGTGTCGCCGTCGCGGATCACCGGCGCGCGGCCGAGCGCGTGGATTCCCTTCATCGCCTCCGGCGCAGCGCCGCCTTGCTCGCGCTGGAAGCGCTGGAGCTCGTAATCGAGGCCGAGCTCTTCCATCAGCCAGACGATGCGCTCGGAGCGCGACGACGTCAGATGGTAGACGGTGATCATGTTCCCGCAATCCGACCCGTCGACACGCCGCCAACGGCAAGCAACAGTTTAACGTCCCAAGCCCAGTTGGAGTTGCAATAGTTCCGACTGCGGCGGGTTTGCGTCTTCGCGAAGATATTCTTCAAGTGTGTTCTTGCGGTCGAATGACCTATACCGAGCCGTCTTGCCGCTTGTGGCAACGCTCCTCCCTCGAGCATCGAACCGACCAGCCTTACTTCAGCTCCAGTAAGCCTCGCGCAATCTTTCGGCCGCGACTTCGATGGACCGTTCATGACGGTGAACGATGACTAACGCTCTGGCCAACTGGACGCCGGGTACCCGACCATCGTCCGCCGGAAGCGGCATGACGGTGATCGTCATCGAACTGTCTGTGGACCGCCGTGGAGCGCGAAGGGTTCGACCCGTTCGCGCATCATTTAAGGTTACCGTGCCCGCTGCCTGGCTGATCGCCTTTGCGAGTCGATCGGTATACGTCCGGGTGGTCGCGACGAGCCTCAGTCCAATGCTGCTCAGGCCGTCGTTCTCATGCAACAGCGCCTCGGCCGCAGGATTCGAATGTGCGCATCTGCAGTACAAGCGAACATCGGAGTCGCAACGGCTCCGAGCATAGCTTGCAAGACGACACGCTTCGACGCTGCCCACGAGAGCAGGCGTCCGAGCTTGAGACTGCGTCGCACATGGGGCTGGATCGCGCGCAGGAACGAAAGCGTGCGCTTGTCGAAGAACTCCGATCGGCGCGGGCGAGAGACGGCGAGGTCGGTTCTTTTCTCCAGTGGCAGCCTCGAATTCTCGATCGTCACGCACGCGGCACGAAAAAAGTCGATCGGCCGCGTGAAATCGTTCCAGAACTCGGACTTGAGCAACCTTACAAAATGCTGACGACGACCGGACATCAGCATGGCTTGTTTCACTCAATTGGGGGATGACGCACCCGCGCGCCGATTCTCGTATCTAAATTTGCGCTACTGCCAGCGTGGCGTCGGTTGACGGGCGTCATTCACGAGCGGCATAGTAGCCTGCCACAACTGGGCGCAGCGCGGCCCTGCGCTCCAAGCACTAACAGTCCACCGGCCGTGCTGCAGACGGGTTTGGAGTCCCGCTCCCAGCGCAACGATGCATGACTCGAGGGAGGAGTCGTGGCGATTCGTTGGCGTCTTGGCATTGCTGCCGCCGCGCTACTCTGCACGGCGCTAGCCATCCCGCATTTGATACCCCAGGCCGAGGCACAGGCGCCTGCTGTCTGCGACGACTGCGCCGCCAAAAAGAAAGCGTTGGCGTTCGAAGAAGACTTTCTGAAGTTTCTGCATGGTCAACTCGATAACCTGCAAGGCCGGGTCAAAGCGGTCAACGACGCGATTCAGAATCGCAAGCCGCCGAAAGCGACGGACGACGATGCGGCAACGTTGGCCAGTTGGAATCGCACGATCAAGGAAATCAACAAGGCCATCGACGACACGAGCGCCATTATCCAGACGCTCAAGGCCGAATTGGCCAAATGCGGGGCAGTTTGCCCGCCAGCCGGAACCAAGCCGCCCGCGAGTGGAGCGACGCCAGTCATAACTCCACAGCAGGTACCGGCAACGACACCTCCCTCGGGCGCGGGGAAACCCGGCGGTCCCGGTCCGTCAGAGGCGCCGGTGGTCACTCCACAGACTACAAAACCGCAGGACTCCACACTTACCCCTTCGCCGGCGCCGCCAAACGCCTCCACGGTGCCGAGCGGCCCCCAGTGGCCCGCGGCGTCAGACTGTCCTGAGTGCGCTGCGTTGGCCGCCGCGGCTGCGGCCGAGAGCGCGGAGCTCGAGAAAAGGCTGCAGGAAGCCGGCGGCATCTTTAATGCGCCGTTCGAACTGTTGGAACAGGCCTTCGAGCGCGGGCCAAACCGGAGGAGGTTTGACGCATGCAGAATCGGATGCGCGTTGCGAGCGCCCATTCCGCCCGAAATTCAGTTGGTTCGTCATCCCCCGATCGTCGCGTGCCCGGCGTGTGCAAAAGAAGCTCAAGACGCAAGGGAAGCGCTGGTCAAGCTGACGCAGGACGAATTCGACTACTTGCGATTCCGAGCGTGGGCATTGAGGAACCGTGGCTCACTTATTGGCAACGCCAACTTTTCCGACGAATCTCTCAAGCAATTTTTTGAATATTTGTCGAGCGTCGAGCTCATGGCCAAACGCAAGAATGATATCGCGAAAGACTCTGCTGAATTCGACGCTGCGATGGACCGCCTTGCGAAGTGCAATGCCACGCCGCAATGCAAGGACTCGACTGCGCGTGGCGCCCGGAGTGCAACCGGTTCCCGGTATCGTCGACGAAGAACCCAAAGCCGAATGTCCCGAATGCGAGCGGGCCGCGCTTGCGCTCAAGGCAAGCCTTGCGCTTCGGCGATTCGTCAAGGCAGAAATCGATCGGGACACTGCCGAAAAGCAGGCGATATACCAGCGCATATTGGACAGGATAAATAAGGATGCGCGTGCCCAACTCGGGACGGATGACGAACTCGCCACCATTGCGTTCCTCGACTTCATGCTGCAACTCCACCGGGACTCATTGGCAAGGGCTGAAAAGGGGGTCGCCAAGGACCGCGCCGCGCTCGACGCATGCAACAAAGAGCACCCCAGCACGTCGTGTCAGCCAGCGACCGGCCTGGCTGTTCCCGGCGGTATGAACGTGCTGGGGGGGACGAGCGGTGCACCTGAAACCGGCGACAAGGGCGGGATAGTGATTCCCGGCGGCGTGAACGTGCCGGAAGGAACAAAGGGTTCATTTGAAGCCGGCTTCAAGCCAGGAACAGGAACGCAGAAGCCAGGGCCGCCGCCCCGCGCTCCGGAGACAACGCCTTCGGGAAACGCGCCTCCGATCGGCCCGCTCCCCCCAATGGGCGGCGTTTTCGCGCCGACGCCGAGTACGGTCGATTTGGGGTTCTTGATACGTCACGACGACGTAGAGATAGAGGAAGAATATTTCACGTTCGTGGTGCGCGGTGACGACGCAGACCTGAATAACCTGCTTGCCAACCCATTCTTCAAAGACAAGGACCCTCACGTAATTCGTGCTGGTCTCGAAGGGGGCTCCCAAGTGAGTGTCGTCGCGGGTGCGATTCCCAACGCGACCTGGTTGTTCCTTTTGGGTCTCCAGAACCGTGGGGCGATCAATAGCCTCGAATCGGTCGCTTGCTGGCGTTTTGAGGATACCGATTCCACGGCGGCGGGGGGGCATTTGTGCCGGACTCCAGCGCGTGGATGCTTTTCGGACCGCCTTCACCGACCCCGTCCTTTGATCCTGGCGAAGGGCCCAGTGACAATGAGCCGCCGAAAATCCTGCGCGCAGGCAGTGATCGCACGCTTAATGCCCCGCGGACATGGCTTAGCGGCCCCGTCGAGATCCGGGTAGGCCAAGGGATCAATGAGCATACAACCACGACAATCGCCGAAGGGCACAACCGCGTGCCGGTTGCCGAGGGGACGCCGCCGGTCGTCAGTGGGCTCAGGAAGCCGTGAGGCGTAGATGCGAATTCTCCGACCTGCTCTGCCCCTCGCTTTCTGGCTCGCGTTCGCGCCCTCGATTGCGCAAGCCCAAGGTTCGCCGACGAGCGATCCCTATTGGACGTCGTCGGGCACGTGGGGACAAGAGCTACCGCGACAAATGGGGTTTGGAGCGCATCGGGTGGTCGCCCGACATCGCGCAACGCGCGAAGACGCCGATCATCGTCGCGGTGATCGACACCGGGCTCGACTACTACCATCCGAATCTGCCGCCAGCGAACGTGTTTCGCAACGATAAAGAAACGCTGAACGGCAGGGACGACGACGGAAACGGCTATGTCGATGACGTATTGGGATGGAACTTCGTGGACGACAACAACAACCCATGGGACCACGCGGGGCATGGCACGCTCGTCGCCGGCATCATTGCCAATGTCGACCCGCTCGCTCGCATCCTGCCGCTCAAGGTGCTCAATTTCATCGGCTGGGGGCGAGCGACACGGGTTGCCGAGGCAATCTATTATGCCGTGGGCAAGGGCGCTCGCGTGATCAACCTCTCGCTCGGAGGCGACCAACCTTCGAAGGCGGTGGAGCGCGCAATCGCCTACGCCGGCAGCAAGAACGTCGTCGTCGTCATCGCGGCGGGCAACGGCGGCCGGCGCATTCCGAAGGAAGGGCAGTTGGCGCTGTCGAACGTAATCACTGTGGGCGCGACCGGCGTCGACGACAAGCGTGCGTCGTTCTCCAACTACGGCTCCGCTATTGATCTGGCCGCGCCAGGCGTCGATATCCTGTCGCTGCGCGCGCGGCGCACCGACGTGGAGCTCGTCGCGGGCGTCAAGAACTATGTCGCCGGCAAGAACTTCGTCGGCGAAAAGGCCCGCTACTATCGCGCGAACGGAACGTCGTTCGCCGCACCGTTCGTCTCCGGTGCCGCGGCGCTCATCCTGTCGGCGCGTCCCGATCTCGATGCCACATCGGTCAAGCGGATGATTTTGCAATCGGCCCACGACGCCGGATCGGCGGGGGTCAATCCCGAGACCGGCTACGGCATCCTCGACGTGAAAGCCGCGCTCGCCGCCGACCCACGCTTTTTCATCGACGTCGACATCGCAGACGTTTCCGCGCAGAAGACCGCTGGAGGCGTTTTCGTCCGCGTCAACGGCATCGCGGATGCCGACCGCTTCGCGTCAGCCTGGATCGAGATCGGTCGTGGCGAGTCGCCGACCGAATGGCGCCGCATATCACGCACTCTGGACAAAGCGGTTCGCGCCGGGGTGCTCGACGACTTGCCGGCACAGCAGTTCGCCGGAGCGCCGGTGTGGACGTTGCGCCTGATCGTGCAGCATGCGAACGGAAAGACGCGGGAGACCCGGCATGTACTTCGGCTGGGGTGAGCAGGAATGAATGGTGTCGCGCGACCGGGATTTCCGGATCCGACTGCCTGAGCAAAGATCCGGCATTCCCTTGCGCCAATCACGTCCGAGAGGGAGGGGTCATCATGGCAAAGACGCTGAAGCAAGTTCTTCGAATCGCAACGCTGCTAATCGGGATGGCCACCACGTTGGTCGTGCTCGCGGTGGCTACCGTCGACGTGATACCCACTGGCCCGCAGGGCAAAGCAAACGAAACTACGATTAAACTTTTCGACAGCACCGGAAATCCGGTTCCACCGGTCGTCAACACGCGTGACCGCTTCAGCGTCGAGCCGGGTGCCTACACCGTCGAAGTCTATGTGCAAGGCAACTTGAAATTGATCGACGGCATGCCGAGGCAGAAGATCAATCTTGCAAACGGCAACAATCAGTTACGCGTCGACAGCGATAGCGGCGTGGCGACGGCCGTCCCCTCGCCCGACGCGACCGGACCTGCCGACAAGCCGTGGATCGCGCTCGGTGGCATTGGAATTTTTGGTGGTGGCGGCCAAGTCCAAGACAGGCCACCCTCCATCGGAGTGTATCCGACGACGGACACTCCGGGCCTTGGCGGCAAGTCGCTGATTCCGGTGGCCCGCTTTGACCTCAGCATGCCATTGCGGAAGGATGGACTGCCAGGCTGCCGGTGGGATTTCGGTACGATGTTCGGTAACGGGTCGACGAGCCTCGACGTACCTGCGGGGACGAGGTTTGGCTATTCGTATTCCATGCCTGCGCCCGATAGCACGAGCACAGGCGTCGTCAGTAGCGTCGGCGCGAACGCCAATCTCGAGACCAAGTACAACAGGTCATACTTCAACGTCGCGTTACCCTATCCGTTGCAGCGCGACCAGGACTGGACCGTGTACGGCGAGCCCGAAGTTCGCTACCAGTACCAGGAAACAAAGTACAACGGCTCGATCGCTTTCGCGGTTCCTGGTGTGTCGAGCACGACGAACCAGAAGGACAAAGAGAACGACGTGGCTCTCGGCTGGGGCCTCCGCGCTCAGCGTATGCTCGGGAATGGTTTCACGCTGGGCCTTGGTGCCGGGCTCGATTTGATGTACTACTCGGACCGCTACAACGGTACGCAGCACAACCTCTGCAATGTCTGCGAAATGCCTGTGCAGGACTTCAGCGTTTCGACAGCGACAGTAAGAACGGCTGGACCTGGGCCACATGGGTCAATGCTGGAGGTGGCTATGCGGTCACCAAGGATTTCAGCGTCGACCTGCTCGCGCGTTATCGCTACGAGGCAAAGAATTCCTTCCTGATACAGAAGGTGACCCCTACCGACCTTCCACCGCACCTCGACACCGACAGCCGCTACAACTGGAGCCTGCAGTTGGGCCTGGCTTGGGCCTTCTGACGCTTACTTCTCCTGCTTCGCGTAGATCGCGCGCACCGTCTCGATCGTGTCGGCATCGGCTGCCTTCTTGTCGGGGCGGTAGCCTTTGACGCGCGCGAAGCGCAGCGCGAGCCCGCCGGGATAGCGCGGGCTCGCCTGCAGGTCGTTGAACGTGATCTCGACGACGAGCTCCGGGCGCACGTGGACGGTCCAGTCGTCGCGCGCGACTTCGCGCTTCAGCAGCTCCTCGGTCTGCCACGCGAGCATCGCATCGGTCATGCCCTTGAACGTCTTGCCGAGCATGACGAACTCGCCGGTCGCCGGATCGATCGCGCCGAGGTGCAGGTTCGACAGCCAGCCCGCTGCGCCGGCCGTGTCCCCATTCCGCGGCGAGGACGACGAGGTCGAGCGTGTGCGCTGCGCTTGACCTTGAGCCACTGCGCGCTGCGCGCGCCCGGGTCGTACGGCGCGTCGAGCGCCTTGACCATCACGCCTTCGTGTCCGCGCTCGAGCGCGTCGTCGTAGAACGCCTGCGCGGCCGCGAGATCGCTGGTCACCAGCCGCGGGATCAGCAGCTCCGAGGGCAACGCGGCCGCCATCGCGTCGAAGCGCGCGTCGCCCGGCAGCGGCACCAGATTCTCGTCGTCGCGACGCAGGCAGTCGAAGAAGAACACCGACAGCGGCATCGTCGCGCGCATCGCGTCGATGTCGAGCTCGCGTCCGAAACGGCGCATCGTGTCCTGGAACGGGTAGGGCGCGCCGTTCGGCTTGAGCGCGATCGCTTCGCCGTCGAGGATCAGCGTCCGCGCGCGCGCCTGCCGGACCGCGGACACGATCTCGGGCGCGGCGGCCGTGACGTCGTTGCCGGTGCGCGAGTAGATGCGCACGTCGTCGCCGCTCTTGTGCACCTGCACGCGCGCGCCGTCGAGCTTCCATTCGAGCGCGGCCATCGGGATCCGCGCCATCGCATCGTCGATGTCGTCCGCCGGCTGCGCGAGCATCGGCGCGAGCGGCTGGAAGAGCGCGATCGCGTAGCGGCCGAGCCCGCCGCGCCTTCGCGTGAGCGCGTCTGCAGCGACCGCCGCGATGCCGCCGCCGATCATCGCCGCGCGGCGCACTGTTTCCGCAGGCAGGCCGGCGGCTGCGGCGACCGCCTCGATCATCAGGCCTTCGAGCGCGCCCTGGCGCAGCTCGCCGATCAGCAGCCGCGCGAGAAACTGCTGTTCGCGCTGCGTTGCCCGCGCGAAGAGCCGCGACAGGAGGCGCGTGCGCTCCGTCGATCGACCCGGGGCCGCCGGTTGCGGCGATGCCGGCGAGAGTCGCGTCGACTTCGATCAGCGTGAGCTCGGGACTCTCGAC
>CAVUOC010000032.1:0-187298 GCA_963742965.1 uncultured beta proteobacterium
CCACGTCCAGCCCGTAGCCGGCGTCCACGACCCTCTAGGAGCTCCATCGCCATCTCCGTGGGAATGTTGGCATTGGCCGCCGCCACCACCTTCTTCGCCCCGGTGAGAAGCACGGGCACTCGTCTAAACGGAGGTCGCGGGTAGCCCGCGCCGTGCCTGAATGCCGCGCCGATCGTCTTGGCGCAGTTGAAGACGCAGGTAGTCGTACCGACCTCGCCGTCGTGGTACTCCGTGTTCCTGGCTCGCCTGCGATAGTCCTCGTTGATGCGCGCGAAGAATGTTGCGAGCGCCTCCCTCTCGGGGCGGCACGCCATAGACGCGCACGCCGACGACCGACGCTTGTAGATCTCGCCGAAGTCGAGGCCGAACGAGGCCGTGTCACCGAGCGACGAGGTCGTCCTCGAACAGGTACTCCTTCTTCGGAAACCCGACCATGAGTCGTCGGTGTAGAAGCCCTTGTCATGCTCGCGTGCGCGGTCGGCATAGAAGTTGGCCGAGTAGACCAGTGTCGTCATCGCGCGCCCGGTCGCGGATCGCGAAGGCGAGGTGTCCCGCCGAGCCGCCCTTGGAGGTGCCGTAGCTGATCAGGAATTCCAGTTGATGGGTCTTGGCGCAGGACGGCCGCGATTTCGTCGATGTTGGCAGGTCCCAGCCCGCCCCTGGTACCGAAGTCCGCGGCTGCCGCATCGGCGGCGAACGCCAGCGCCATCGCTGCGCACCAGATCGCTGGCCAATCCCCCCATTGGCCCTTGACCCATGGGATTCCCTTAAAGTGCGCCGATCCGCCATTCCACGACGGGAGGTTGACCGCAGGTTCGTCGCGTGGGCCATAGGTCAGTCTACGCCCCACATCCGATGGATGACGGAAGCGGCGAGTAAGTGGCTAGGCTCGTCGGCGACGCCCGCGGGGTTCGCCCCTTTCCCGCGCGACATCTCCAACACCGCCGCGCTCGTGGGCCGAGCGCTTCTTCAACGTCCAGCTGCGGACCGAGATGCCGAAAATTAAATTTTTTTAAAAAAAAAAAAAAAAAAAAAAAAAAAAAAAAAAAAAAAAAAAAAAAAAAAAAAAAAAAAAAAAAAAAAAAAAAAAAAAAAAAAAAAAAAAAAAAAAAAAAAGTGCGCCCGGCAGCTACCCGCTCCCGCATCACCTCCGTACCCGTAATCGAGAGACGCGTACCAGTCGCCCCGCCCTCGGGGCGTGAGGTCGAGAACGTTGTAGACAGGCGTCAACAGGTCGATGCCGCGTTCGCTGATGTCGTTGGCCATATGGGGATGCGCGCTGTAGAAGTGACGAAGCGTGCCGTCGGAATCCCGGGTGAACACCGACACCGTCGAGTCCTGATTGCCCTCGCGATCCTCGCTGCCGAGGTCGTATTTGAACGTGCTCCCTTCGGCGGCGCTCAGCAGGCGCAGCTTGTTCCAGCCTCGTTTCCGCGCGTGCGCACGCAGTGTCGGGCGGATCGGCCGCCGCCACGATGGCGAAGTCGACGTTCTGCGCAAGGTGGTGCGCGACCCCGTTGAAGCCGTCGATCCAGAGCGTGCACATCGGACACGCCTTGGTCTGCCGCTTGCCGTACATCAAGTGGTAGATCACGAGCGCTCGATCTGGCGCAGAGAAAAGCTCGCTCAGCCGCACGGTCCGAACGGGCGTGTCGCCGGCGTCCAGATCGGCCGGACCTTCGACGAAGGCGTAGTCCTCCACGACCGCGCCTTGCGGAAGCTGCCGGCGAAGCTCGGCAACGCGTTCGCGCAGCTTCATCGATTCGATCTCCGCGAGCCTAAGCTCCTCTCGCTTCGCAAGATAAGCGTCGGATTCATTCTGCAATCGGGTGTGGCGAATAGCGTCTTTAGGATGGTCGTCTGGCATGAGTCGGTGCCTCCGTCAGGGTTCGATTCCGTACGTAGAGCGGCCTTGTCCTCGTGTCCGCGCCCGAATCCGTCGGACCCGCGATCGACGAGCCCGTTGGCGCTACCAACGGGGGCCGACGCAAGTCATTCTAAATCCGGTGGTCGGGGGCGAGAGGATCGAACCTCCGACATCTTGCTCCCAAAGCAAGCGCGCTACCGGGCTGCGCTACACCCCGCCGATCCGCGATTATCCCATCGGCTCGCGCATTGCGCACTGGTGAAGTCTCGGCAGGTAGCGCGAGGGGTGGCGGCCGCTAGCGCGTGGCGGCGTCGAAACCCGCCGCCTCGATCGCGACGATGATCGCGGCGGGCGTCGACGGTCGCGTCGTCGAACTCGACCTTCGCCAACTTTTTTCGAGCGAAACGTCGACGCGGCGGACGCCGGGGACGCCGCGCGACGCGCTTCGTCACGCTCTTGACGCAGCCTGCGCAGCGCATGCCCTCGACGGCGAATTCGCTGGGTCATGTATCGGTCATCGAATGTCCTCGTTGATCGGAGCTCGGCGTTCAGCAGGCGCGGTGACCGGCGAGGCGGCTTGCGGCGGCGCGACGACTTCGCGCGGCGGCCGCCAGCGCCTCAGCAGCAGCGCATTCGTAACCACCGATACCGAGCTCGCCGCCATCGCGGCGCCGGCGAGCGGCCGGCGACAGCAGGCCGAACGCCGCGAGCGGAATGCCGAGCACGTTGTAAACGAATGCAAAGAACAGATTCTGGCGGATCTTGCGGAGCGTGGCCCGCGACAGATCGATTGCTGCGCGACGCCGGAAAGATCGTTGCGCAGCAGCGTGAGTCGGCGGCGGAGAGCGCGGTGCCGGCACCCGCGCCCATCGCGAACGAGACGTCGGCTTGTGCAAGCGCGGGCGCATCGTTGACGCCGTCGCCGACCATCCCGACAGCGTGGCCTGCGCGTCTGCAGCTCGCAATGACCGAACGCTTGTCCTGCGGCAGCTGCTCGGCCCGCCACTGCCCGATGCCAGCGCGTTCGCCACCGCGCGTGCCGGCGCCGGATGATCGCCGGTCAGCATGGACACGGGATGCCGTGCTTCGTCGAGCGCCGCGACCGCGCTCGCCGCATCGGGGCGCAAGGCGTCGGTAAGCGCGATCCAACCGACGAGCGAGGCGTCTGCACGCAACGCCGACAAGGGTGTCGTCCTCGCGCGGTTGCGCGCGCACGAGGATCCTCGTCGAGCGCGACACCCGGACGCGGCAAGGAATGCGGGAGAGCCCGAGGCGAACCATGTGCGCGCCGCTGGCACCGCTGACGCCGCGACCCGCCTCGACGCGAATCCGGTCGACCCGCAGCGGCGCTTGCCGGACGGAGCGGCGTGCGCGACGATCGCGCGGGCGAGCGGATGCGTGGCGCCCTGCTCGAGGCTCAGCGCGAACGCAGAACTCCGCTGCCGTGAATCCGGCCGCGGGTGGACGGCCACGACGGCGGGCTCCCCGCGGTCAGCGTGCCCGTCTTGTCGACGACGAGCGTGTCGATTTTCTCGGCCCGCTCGAGCGCCGCCGCGTTGCGCACGAGGATGCCGCTGCGCGCCCGCCCGACGCCGACGATCAGCGCGGTCGGTGTCGCGAGTCCGAGCGCGCACGGGCATGCGATCACGAGCACCGCGGTCGCGCGCATCAGCGCCGCGCCCCAGTCGCCGAGCGCGAGGCCGTTGGCGACGAACGTGATCGCCGCGATGCGAGCACTGCCGGCACGAACTACGCGGCGACGCGGTCGGCAAGACGCTGAACCGGCGCCTTCGATCCCTGCGCGGCCGCGACCTGCCGGACGATGCCGCGAGAAGCGTCGTCTGACCGACGGCGGTCGCCTCGCAGCGCAGCGGACCTGCTCGTTGACCGTTCCCGCGAGACGCGATCGCCCGGCGCTTTCGCGACCGGGACGCTCTCGCCGGTCAGCATCGACCTCGTTCACCACGGATTCGCCGGCGAGCACGCGGCCGTCGACCGCCACGCTGTCGCCCGCGCGCACGACGAAGACGTCGCCGACGTGCACGCCGCGAGCGGAACTCGTCGCGCGCCATCGCGCTCGCGCAGCACGCGTGCGGCTGCAGCGCCGAGCAGGTCGCGAATCGCAGCCGCCGTCTTCGCTTTCGCCCGGCCTTCGAGCAGCTTGCCGAGCAGCACCAGCGTGATCACGACGGCGCGCGCCTCGAAGTAGACGTGCTGCGTCGGCAGCGGCACGAGCCACACGGCGACGCTGAACGAGAACGCGGCGCTCGTGCCGAGCGCGACCAGCACGTCCATGTTCGCCGCGCCGCCGCGAAGGGCTTTCCACGCGCCGGAATAGAAGCGCGCGCCGGCCCAGAACTGCACCGGCGCAGCGAGCGCGAATTGCAGCCAGACGGGCAGCGTCGCATCGTGCCGTCCGAGCGCCATTGCCGCCATCTGCGCGACGAGCGGGAGCGTGAGGAGCGCGGCGAGCGCGAAGCGCGAGAGCTCGCGCCGATAGCGCCGCGCCTCGTCCCGCGCCTCGTTCTCGGGCTGCGCGAACGGGTCGACCGCCGGCGTGGCGTCGTAACCTGCGCCGCGCACGGCGTCGATCAGCGACTGCGCGCGTCGCTTTCCCGGCATCGAATTCGACATGCGCCGTCTCGGTGGCGAAATTGACGGCCGCACGCACGCCGTCGGTGCGATTCAGCACCTTCTCGATCCGCGCCGCGCACGCGGCGCAGGTCATTCCGGTGAGTTGCAGATCGAGGGACCGGGCTTCCATAGGGTAAAGATGGTCCCGTTCGCGCGCGATTGCAAGGGCGGCCGCCGTCGAGGCGGAACGGGACAGTTCGCTTTGTTGGTTAGCTTTGGCGCTTTGAGTAAGAAGAAAGCGCCGGGGTGGAGGGCGACCTCCGCGGGCATCTGGCGCGGTAGGCGCACAGACTTCATAAGAGATCCCCCACCCACCAACAGCGTCGATGAGGAATCTAGCGGCGCCTGCGGTGACCGCCGATTTAGTACGCAAGCTCACGCTGGTGGTTGTGCCACCCGACGGTTTTTACCGTACACCCGAAGGAGGTGGCCATGCAAACGGGATTGAATGTTGGGAGTCGAGATAGCGAGCAAGACGTGTGATGGTTGCGTGTGCCGCCGGCAGCTTTGCGCCGCGCACGGTGGCCAATGAGCGACGCGACTTGGGCGCGTGGTTGAAGAGCCTGCCGGCGGGCAGTCGCATTGGGCTGGAGTGACGGGAGCACTACCACCAGTTGCTCGCCGATATGGCGCAGCGGCGGGTTGACGGTGTACGGCTCAATGCGCGCGATGTGCAGAAGTACGCCGAAGGGGTGAGCGGCGCGGGAAGACCGATCGGCTGGATGCGCAGCTGATTGCGCGCTACATGGCGCGTGAGCAGGCGACAGCTACACGCTTATGTACCGCGCGAGCGCGGCGCAGCGCCGCTTGGACAACTGCTCAAGCGGCGGGCAAGCTGGTGGCGCGGCAGACGAGCTTGACACAGAGCTGGCGAGGGGTGGCGGGAGTGCAAGCGAGAACTGGCGGTTGTCGCGCGGCGTATGCGACGCTTGCTGGCCGCGTGGACGCTGGTGCCAATGACGCTGCTAGGCGAGTTGCCGGAGACGCGAGCCGAGCAGCGACGCGTGCGCACCATCCTGGCTATGGTGTCTGGGCAGTGTCGCGATAGCGCATGCGCTGCAACGCGCTTGCCGTTTACCAATGTGGACGCTTTATCGCGCACACCGGACTGGACCCCGACCGCGGGACTCGGGCGACAAGCACGGGCGGCGCCGCCTGTCCAAGCGCGGGCCAGCGGAGCTGCGGCGCGATGCTGCATATCTGCGCGATGTCGGCGAGCGCGAACAGCGACGTGGGAACCCTACTACCGAGCACAACGCGCGAAGGGGCTTGAGCGGCACCGCGGCGCTGGTGATCCTGGCGCGAAAGATGGCGCGCACCGCCTACAGCGTGTGACAGGAACAAGACGGCGTTCGATCCCAGCCGCCTGCACTCGAGCGCTTGACAGCAAACTATAGAATCTTATGGTGAGGCGTGCGCCCGCCGCGAGCCATCCCGTTCCGCTTACCAACCGGATCCGGCCCGTCAGCATGTCGCGGTACATCACCCAGTCGCCGATCAGGCTGTAGAGCGGGTGCGTGAAGGTCGCCGGCCGATTGTGCTCGAAGAAGAAGTGACCGATCCACGCGAAGCCGTAGCCGGCGACCGGCGCGGCGACGAGCCACCACGCTTTGCGCGGTGACGATCGCCGCGACGATGCATCCGAGCAGCAGCGAGTCCCGCGAAATGCAGCCGGCGGCACACCGGATTCGCGTGCTCCGAAAGATAGAACGGATAGAACTCGCGGAACGATGCGTAGCGATCGGCCATCGCCGCGTCTCCGATCGCGTCCTCGGTCGCGCGCGCGAAGAAGCGGTCGACGCAGGCGATCGCGCGCATCGACGTCGGCGCGCGACACGTCGAGGTGCGTGCACCAGCGCTGCCGCGCCGTCCCGTGCGGGCGGACGCCGCCGCTTCGAGGTGCTTGGCAAACGCCTCGGCGATGTCCGCGCGGACGGTGACGAAGACCATGTTGGTCTGCGTCGGGGCGACGGAGAGCGCCCGATGCTTGGCAAGGCCCGCGGCGAGCCGCGCCGCGTTCTCGTGATCTTCGGCGAGCCGCGGAATGTGATGCGCGAGCGCATGGCGGCCCGCTGCCGCGAGGATTCCCGCCTGCCGCATGCCGCCGCCCAGCATCTTGCGCCAGCGGCGCGCGCCCTTGATGAAATCGCGGCCGCCGCACAGCACCGATCCCACCGGCGCGCCGAGGCCCTTCGACAGGCACACCGACACCGAATCGAAGGGCTTCGCGATCGTCCGCGGCTCGACCCCCCGCTTGACCGCCGCGTTCCACAGTCGCGCGCCGTCGAGGTGCATCGCGAGTCCGCGACGCATCGGCAAGCTCGCGAACCGCATCGGCGTAGCCCGCGGGCAGCACCTTGCCGCCGATCGTGTTCTCGAGCGCGATCAGCCGCGTCTTCGCGAAGTGCGAATCGTCGGGCTTGATCGCCGCCTCGATCGACGGCAGCGGAATCGTGCCGTCGGCGGCATTGTCGAGCGGCTGCGGCTGGATGCTCCCGAGCACCGCGGCGCCCCCCGCTTCGTAGCGGTACGTGTGCGCGTCCTGGCCGACGATGTACTCGTCGCCGCGGCCGCAATGCGTCATCACGCCGACCAGGTTCGACTGCGTGCCCGAGGGCACGTACATCGCGGCTTCGAAACCGAGCAGCTCGGCCACCTCGGCCTCGAGCGCGTTGACGCTGGGATCGTCGCCGAACACGTCGTCGCCGACCGGCGCAGCGGCCATCGCCGCGCGCATCGCTTCGGTCGGCCGCGTCACCGTATCGCTGCGGAAATCAGTCGCCATTTTCTACCCTCGCTTGATGTATCGATAGAGGTCGCGGCTCACGCCTCGCGCTTCAATTGCGGGAACAGGATGACGTCGCGGATCGAAGGCGAATCGGTGAGCAGCATCACGAGCCGGTCGATCCCGATGCCCTCGCCCGCGGTGGGCGGCAGCCCGTATTCCATCGCGCGGATGTAGTCGGCGTCGTAGAACATCGCCTCCTCGTCTCCGGCCTCGCGCGCCTCGGCCTGGCCGCGGAAGCGCGCGGCCTGGTCTTCGGGATCGTTCAGCTCCGAGAAGCCGTTGGCGATCTCGCGGCCGGTGATGAAGAGCTCGAAGCGATCGGTGACGGCGGGGTTCGCGTCGCTCGCGCGCGCGAGCGGCGAAACGTCGGTCGGATGCGCGATGATGAACGTCGGCTGCACGAGCTTCGCCTCGGTCGTCGCCTCGAAGAGCTTCAGCTGCAGCATGCCCACGCCGTCGCTCGCGAACACCTCGACGTCGAGCGGCGCGAGCGCGACCTTCAGGTATTCCGGCTTCACCGAGCTCCGCCAGGTGATACATCGGGTTGTACTTGCTGATCGCCTCGGCCATCGTCAACCGGTCGAACGGCTTGCCGAGATCGATCGTCTCGCCCTGGTAGGTGACCGTCGTCGTCCCGCCGACCTTCGTCGCGACCTCGCGCAGCAGCGCCTCGGTGAGGTCCATCAGGTAGCGATAATCCTGGTAGGCCTCGTAGAACTCGAGCATCGTGAACTCGGGGTTGTGCCGGGTCGAGATCCCCTCGTTGCGGAAATTGCGGTTGATCTCGAACACCTTCTCCATCCCGCCGACGACGAGCTTCTTCAGATAGAGCTCGGGCGCGATGCGCAGGAAGAGCTCCATGTCGAGCGCGTTGTGATGCGTCGCGAACGGCCGCGCCGCGGCGCCGCCCGGGATCGGGTGCATCATCGGCGTCTCGACCTCGAGGTAGCCGCGCGCGACGAAGAACTCGCGTATCGCCTGCACGATCTGCGAGCGCCGCTTGAACACTTCGAGCGATTCCGGGTTGGTGATCAGGTCGACATAGCGCTGGCGATACCGCTGCTCCTGGTCCGAGAGCCCGTGAAACTTCTCGGGGAGCGGCCGGATCGCCTTCGCGAGCAGCCGGATCGCCGCAACCTTGATCGAGAGCTCACCGGTGCGCGTCTTGAACACGCGTCCGGTCGCGCCGACGAGATCGCCGAGGTCCCAGCGCTTGAACGCGTCGTGCGCCTCTGCGCCGAGCGCGTCGGCGGTCACGTAGAGCTGGATGCGCCCGGTCATGTCCTGCAGCGTCGCGAAGCTCGCCTTGCCCATCACGCGCTTCAGCATCATCCGGCCGGCGACGGCGACTTCGACGCCGAGCGCTTCGAGCTCCTCGTTCGATTTGGCGCCGTAGCGCGCGTGCAGGTCTCCCGCGAGCGCGTTGCGGCGGAAGTCGTTCGGGAATGGCTGCCCCTGCTCGCGCGCAGCCGCGAGCTTCGCGCGGCGCTCGGCGATGATCTGGTTCTCGTCCTGCATGGTGCGGCCGGGGGAGCGTTGGGGGGCCGCCGGACTTGTTCTTGTCGGACATCGTCAAACCCCCTGCTTCAGGCTCGCCGCGATGAAGTCGTCGAGATCGCCGTCGAGGATCGCCTGCGTGTTGCCGACTTCGTAGTTGGTCCGCAGGTCCTTGATCCGCGACTGGTCGAGCACGTACGAGCGGATCTGGTGCCCCCAGCCGATGTCGGTCTTCGCGTCCTCGAGCTTCTGCTGCTCGGCCTGGCGCTTGCGGACCTCGAGCTCGTAGAGCTTCGACTTGAGCATCGCCATCGCTTCCGCGCGGTTCCTGTGCTGCGAGCGGTCGTTCTGGCACTGGACGACGATGTTGGTCGGCAAGTGCGTGATCCGCACCGCCGAGTCGGTCTTGTTGATGTGCTGGCCGCCCGCGCCCGACGCGCGAAACGTGTCGATGCGCAGGTCCGCCGGATTGATCTCGATCTCGATCGAATCGTCGACTTCCGGATAAACGAAGACGCTCGCGAACGACGTGTGGCGGCGCGCGTTGGAGTCGAAAGGGCTCTTGCGCACGAGCCGATGCACGCCGACCTCGGTGCGCAGATAGCCGTACGCGTAGTCGCCGTCCACCTTGATCGACGCGCTCTTGATGCCGGCGACTTCGCCCGGCGACTCCTCGAGCACTTCGGTGCGATAACCCTTGCGCTCGCAATAGCGCAGGTACATGCGCTCGAGCATCGCTGCCCAATCCTGCGCTTCGGTGCCGCCGGAGCCCGCCTGGATGTCGATGAAGCACGACGCCGGATCCATCGGATTGCTGAACATCCGCTGGAATTCCATCCCGGCGACGCGTCCCTCGACCGCGTCGACGTCGACGGAAACGGCGTCGAGCGTCGCGTCGTCGCTCTCGGTGCGCGCGAGGCTGAACAGCTCGCCGCTGTCCCTGAGCGCGGCGTCGACGCCGGTCAACTGGTGGACGACGCGTTCGAGCGCCTTCTTTTCCTTGCCGAGATCCTGCGCGCGCTTCGGATCGTCCCAGATCTTCGGGTCCTCGAGCTCGCGCTCGACCTCGGCCAGGCGCACCGCCTTCACGTCGAAGTCAAAGATACCTCCGCAGATCGGCGCTGCGCGAGCGGAGATCCTCGAGCTTCGCTGCGATCTGGTTGATGCGTTCGGCTTCCATCGCGACGGCGTTCCTTCGGGACAAACCGAAATTATAGCGTAACGGCGCGTCATCCCCTTACGCCTCGCAGGGCTTTCGCGCGGCTTCTCGTCCGGGCCGCCTCCTCGCCGATTCGCTTATCATTGAACGCGTGCATACGCCGGCCGGCTTCACGCCTGGACATGTCGCGGCCGCAGTCGCTGGCCGCGGGCACGCTCGCCTTCGCGTTCCGCGGCGACCGGCTCCTCGTCGGCGGCAGCGCCGAGACGCCGCCGTTCCCGATCTCGCTGCGTTGCGGCAACTCGCCGTGGGCGAGGCGATCCACTACCTCGGCGAGCTCGAGGGAACGGCGTGCGTCGCGGTGGCGCTCGCCGACGACGCGCCGGAATCCGACGGCTGGCGCTACGCGGGCCTGCGCTCGCTTTTCTTCAAGCTCGCCGACCCGCTCCTCGCGATCGCCGCGCGCGCCTTCCAGGTCGTCGAATGGGACCGCACGCACCGCTACTGCGGCCGCTGCGGCACGCCGACGCGCGACAAGGACGGCGAGCGCGCGAAGGAGTGTCCGCGCTGCGGCTACACCGCGTATCCGCGGGTGACGCCGGCGATGATGGTGCTGGTCACGCGCGGCCGCGAATTGCTGCTGGCGCGCTCGCCGCGCTTTCCTCCGGGCATGTACAGCGCGCTCGCGGGCTTCGTCGAGCCGGGCGAGACGATCGAGGATTGCATCCGGCGCGAGGTGCGCGAGGAAGTCGGCATCGAGATCGCGGACATCCGCTACTTCTCGAGCCAGTCGTGGGCGTTTCCGCACTCGCTGATGATCGCCTACACCGCCGAATACGCGGGCGGCGAGCTGCGGCCCGACGAGTCCGAGATCGCCGAAGCCCGATGGTTTGCGTGGGACGCGGTGCCGAACCTGCCGCCGTCGATCTCGATCTCGCGCCGGTTGATCGCGGCGACGATCGAGCGGCTGGCGAGCGAGGCGCGCTGATTTTGCTAGAATCCCCCGTTGCGCGCGCGCCCGCGCCGCCGCAATGCCCCTCCACGATGCTTCGCTACGTTCGCGCCCTTCGTCTTCCTCCTGCTCGCGTCCGCGCTGCCGGCATTCGCGCAGGACGCGCGCGACCTCCCGGAAGAGGTGCGCAAGCAATACAACGCGGGGCTGAAGGAGGCGGGGACGCTGATCAAGGAGCGGCAGTTCGCGACCGCCGAGTCGAAGCTCGACGCGCTGATTTCCCAGCGCCCGCGCGAGCCGCAGGCGCGCTTCCTCAAGGGCGTCGTGGAGACCGAGCTGGGCCACACCGACGCGGCGATCGAGGTGTTCCGCGGCCTGATTGCCGACTACCCCGAGCTGCCCGAGCCCTACAACAATCTCGCCGTCATCTATGCGCAGAAAGGCGAGTACGACAGCGCGAGGATCGCGCTCGAGACCGCCGTGCGGACGGCCCCCAACTGGGCGGTCGCGCGCGAAAATCTCGGCGACATCTACGCGCGCCTCGCCGCGGCCGAATACGATCGCGCCGCGAAGCTCGATCGCGACAACAAGACCGCGCCGGCGAAGCTCACGGCGGTGCGCAGCTTGTTCGCCGCGAGCACGCCGGCCAAGCCGAAGTCCTAGTCTCTTCCCTCCGTCCGTTCAATTCCTCGAGGAGTAAACCCGATGTTGCGCCGTCCGTTCCTGATCGCCGTCACCGCCGCCGCCCTGGGCTTCGCCCTGCCCGCGCTCGCCGCCAACCCGCAAGGTCGAGTTCGACACGACCGCAGGCAAGATCCTCGTCGAGCTCTATCCCGACGCCGCGCCGAAGACGGTCGCGAATTTTCTCGACTACGTGAAAGCCAAGCACTACGACGGCACGCAGTTCCACCGCGTGATCGGCGGGTTCATGATCCAGGGCGGCGGCTTCACGCCGGACTTCAAGGAGAAGCCGACGCGCCCGCCGATCCCGATCGAATCCGAGCAGTCGAGCAAGGCGGGCCATCTGAACCGTGCCGTATACGCTGGCGATGGCGCGAACGTCGCGATCCGAACTCGGCGACCGCGCAGTTCTTCATCAACGTCGCCGACAACAAGTTCCTCAACTTCCGCGAGGCGACGCAGCAGGGCTACGGCTACACGGTCTTCGGCAAGGTCATCTCGGGGATGGACGTCGTCGACAAGATCGCGAGAGCGCCGACCGGCGCCGGCGGGCCGTTCCCGAAGGACGTGCCGGCCGAGAAGGTCGTCATCAACAAAGCCGTCGTCGTCGACGCGAAGTAGGAGGCTCGATCATGGTGATTCTGCACACGAACCAGGGCGACATCACGCTCGAGCTCGACGCCGAGAACGCGCCGGCGACCGTCGCGAACTTCCTCCAGTACGTCCGCGACGGTCATTACGACAACACGATCTTCCACCGCGTGATCGACGGCTTCATGGTCCAGGGCGGCGGCATGGAGCCGGGGATGAAGCAGAAGCCCGTGCGCGCGCCCGTCGCCAACGAGGCGGGCAACGGACTGAAGAACAAGCGCTACACCGTCGCGATGGCGCGCACGTCCGACCCGCACTCGGCCACCGCGCAGTTCTTCATCAACGTCGCCGACAACGATTTCCTCGACCACAAGGGGCCGAGCCCGCAAGGCTGGGGCTATTGCGTGTTCGGGCGCGTGACCGCCGGGCAGGACGTCGTCGACAAGATCAAGGGCGTTGCGACGGCCAACAGCGGCGTGCCACCAGAACGTTCCGACCAGCGACGTCGTGATCGAGCGGGCCGAGGAAGTCCGATAAAGCCGACGCTGTTCCTCTCCGATCTGCACCTGTCGCAGGCGCGGCCGGCGCTGATCGAGTCGTTCGATGCGTTCTGCGCGGGCCCGGCCCGCGATGCGGCAGGCGTCTATTTCCTCGGCGACCTGTTCGACGCCTGGATCGGCGACGACCAGTTGCGCGAGCCGCTGGCCGACCGCGTCGCGATGGGAATGCGCGGCATCGCCGAACGCCGGCGTGCCGGTCGGCGTGATGACCGGCAATCGCGACTTCCTGCTGGGCGAGCGCTTCACCAAGGCCGCCGGCGCGACGCTCCTGCCCGAGCAGATCGTCATCGAACTCGCCGGAACGCCGACGCTGCTGCTGCACGGCGACGAGCTTTGCACCGCCGATCTCGACTACCAGCGCTACCGCCGCTTCGTGCGCAATCCGCGGTATCAGCGAACCTTTCTCGCGTTCCCCTACGCGCTGCGCCGAGGCGTCGCGTCGGTGGTGCGACGCAAGAGCCGGACGAGCGCCGCCGCCAAGCCCGAATCGATCATGGATGTCGAGCAGCAAGCCGTCGAGTCGGCGTTCCGCGCGGCCAAGGTCACGCGAATCATCCACGGGCACACGCACCGCCCCGCGCACCATCGCCTGGTCGTCGACGGGCGCGACTGCGAGCGCTGGGTCCTCGCCGACTGGTACGGCCGCGGCAGCTACCTCGAGTTCGACGACAAGGGCGGGCGCACGCGCGACGTGTAGCGAGCGGCGGGTGGCGGGAGTGGCGAGCGCCTGTGCCGCGGTCCTCCGTCGAATGCGAGGCTAACGCCAGCGCCTGCGCGAAGTCGCCGATCAGGTCGTCGCGGTCCTCGATCCCGACCGACACGCGGATCAGCGAGTCGGCGATGCCCATCTCCTTGCGCGGGCCGGGACCCATCTCCCAGAAGATCGTGTGCGCGACAGGAATCGCGAGCGTGCGATTGTCGCCCAGATTCGACGACGAGACGACGATATCGAGCCGATTGAGGAAATCGAAGCAATCGATCCCGTCGGCGAGCTCGAACGAGAAGAGTCCGCCGAACGCGCCGAACAGCGATTTGGCGAGCGCGTGCTGCGGGTGCGATGGCAGTCCCGGATAGTAGACCGCGCGCACTTTCGCGTGGCCGGCGAGATACGACGCGAGCGCCTGCGTGTTCGCGCAGACGCGCTCGATCCGCAGCGCGAGCGTCTCGGCGCCGATGCCGATGTGATGGGCGTCCGTCGCCGCGAGCGTGCCGCCCCAGTCGCGCAGCCCCTTCTTGCGGATCTGCTGGATGCCCCACAGCGCCGGCGGCAGCGTCTTGTAGTTGTCGGCGATGTTGGGGAACCGCGTCCAGTCGAAGAGACCCGTGTCGGTGATGCTTCCGGCGAGCGCGTTGCCGTGGCCGCCGATGTACTTGGTGAGCGCGTTGACGACGAGCCCCGCGCCGACGGTCTTTGGACGAAACAGCGCCGGCGACGTCATCGTGTTGTCGACGATGTAGAGGATGCCGCGCTCGGCGCAAAGCTTCCCGATCCGCGCAAGATCGGCGACCTGCGTCCGCGGGTTGGCGATCGTCTCGACGAAGACGAGCCGCGTCGACGGCTCGAGCGCGCGCTCGACGTTCGCGGCGTCCGTCGCGTCGACGAACGAGATCCTGGCCCCGTGCGCTGCCAGCGTCCCGAAGAGGCTCACCGTGTTGCCGAAGAGGAACTGACTCGAGACGACGTGATCGCCTTCGCGCAGCAGCGCGAGCATCGCCGCGCCGATCGCCGCCATCCCGGTCGCGAAGCAGACGGTCGCGACGCCGTTCTCCATCTTCGTCACCTTCGCCTCGAGCGCGGCGCGTCGTCGGGTTTCCCTGGCGTCCGTACGCGTAACCCTGCGCGCGGCCCTGGAACACGGCGGCGAGGTCGCGCGCATCGCGATAACCGTACGCGACCGACAGGTGCAGCGGCTTGTGCAGCGCGCCGTGCTCGACGCCCGCGTCCGCGTCGGAGTGAAGAATCGCGGTGGTGAAACCGCGCGGTCTCTCAGCAGTCATGGCAGCCTCTGAAAAACGAAAACCCGTTCGACGTCCGCCGAACGGGTTTGGTGGCTGCCCCTCTATTGCTCGGGTCGCGGCCCAACCTCGCTTTAGCGGAATTTGTTACGCGCCCGCAAGCTGTGGCTCAAATCGGCGCGAAGAAGAGCTTAGCGGTCTCCGGCAAGTATTGTCAATGAGCGGCTTGTCAGTCCTTGCCGACGGCCTTTTCCGGACTCGTCTTATGTCTTCGTCCGTCGTCGCTGTCTTAGGCTGAGGCGTCTTTTTGTCGACAAACAGGAGAACTGTCATGCCACGCAAATCGACCGCCCAATCGAAAGTCGAAAAGACCATGCACGAGCGCAAGCACGGAACCTTGCGCAGCGGGTCGGGCAAGAAAGTGACGAGCAGGAAACAAGCGATCGCGATCGGGCTGTCCGAGGCGCGGAAGGCTGGAGCCAAGGTGCCGAGGAAGAAGAAGTCGTCCAGCTAGCGGCCGCCGGGACGCGCGGGGGCCGCGATTCGCGAACCGGTGCCATAGCGTCTTATGGCGAGGCTTTCCCGTTTGACGGCGCTCGCCGAAGCGTTGCGGTTCATCGCGCCGGCGCCGTTCGTTCCGCTCTGGGTGGAAGTGCGAGCAGCAGATGTCGGCGTCGCTCCGCGAGACTGTCTTACAGGAAGTTCGGACAACGGTCGCTTCCACCCGCCGGAAATCGGTTCACGGTGGCGTTTTCACACAGGAGGGACTCAAATGAGCATCATCTGGACGATCCTCATCGGTTTCGTGGTCGGCCTGCTGGCGAAAATGCTGACGCCGGGACGCGATCCAGCCGGATTTTTCATCACGGCTGCGATCGGTATCGCCGGGTCGTTGCTGGCGACGTTCGGTGGGCAGGCATTGGGCCTCTATCAGGCCGGCGAGCCGGCGGGATTCATCGGCTCGCTGTTCGGCGCGATCATCCTTCTGGTGATCTACCACGTCGTACGGCGCAAGCCGGCGTTGTGACAAGCGAGCAGCTCACAAGCATTTCATCGAATCGAAGCAGTTCATCGAACCGCTGGCCCGCTCCAGCAGGAGATCAGCATGAGTCTGATGGATATCCTGAATCAGTATGCGAACAATCCGACGGCCAATTCGAGCGTCGCTCGAGACCATTTCGACACCGTGGCGCGGGAAGCGCCGCCGGACGCCGTGCGCCAAGGGCTCGCGGACGCTTTTCGCGCGGACAGCACGCCTTCGTTCGGCGAGATGGTGGGCACGATGTTCGGCCAGTCGAATCCGGAGCAGCGCGCCGGGGCGCTCAATCAGCTGTTGCGCTCCCTGGGGCCGGGCATCTTGTCCGCGCTCGGCGGCGGCATCCTGGGACGGATGTCGACGCCGTCCAACGCCGGCCCGCCGTCGCTGACACCCGAGCAGGCTTCGCAGTTGTCGCCGGAACAAGTGCAGGAGATCGCGACGCGCGCCGAGCAGCACGACCCTTCGGTCCTCGACAGGATAGCGGGCTACTACGCCGAGCACCCGCAGCTCGTGAAAACCCTGGGCAGCGCAGCCTTGGCCATCGCGTTGGCGGGCGTCGCCAACCGGGTGCGCAGGTAACCGCCGTCACTTCGCGGCGAGCATCGCCTTGAGGTGCGCGAGGCGCGCGTTGCCCGCGACCTTCTCGCGCGCAGCTTCTTCCGCAACGAGAGGCGTGCCCGCCCAGCGCAGGTCCTCGTGCGCGAGCTCCGCGAGAAAGCGCGACGGCTGACACTCGACGGCCTGGCCGGCCCGCTTGCGCTTGCGGCAGTAGGAGAGGTGAACGCTCACCTGCGCGCGGGTGAGCCCGACATAGAGCAAACGCCGCTCCTCGTCGACGTTGCCGTTCGCGATCGACTCGCGATGCGGCAGGAGCCCCTCCTCGAGCCCGACGAGGTAGACGTGCGGAAACTCGAGCCCCTTCGCGGCGTGCAGCGTCGACAGGCGGACGGTGTCCGCGTCCTGTCCGTCCTGCCCCTCGAGCATCGCGATCAGCGCGATCATCTGCGTGAGCTCGAGCAGGTTCTTGCGATCGGCGTCGCCCTTCTTCGCCAGCCAGCCGATGAAATCGCGAACGCTCTTCCAGCGCGCCTCCGCCTGTTTGCGCTCGCAGCTCGTGAACAGGAAATCCTCGTAGCCGATCTGCTTGACGAGCTCGTCGAGAAGCCGCGCCGCGGGCTCGCGCGGCGCCCGGTAGCGCAACCCGTTGATCATCGCGCAGAACGCGTCGAGCGCGTGCCGCTGGCGTTCCGGGATTCCCCCGTTCGCATCGCCGGCGAAGACCGCGGCAAACAGGCTCTCGTGCCGCGCGGCGCCGATCGCGGAGAGCCGCTCGAGCGTCGTCGCGCCGATCCCGCGCTTCGGCGTCGTGACCGCGCGGATGAACGCCGGGTCGTCGTCGTCGTTCGCGATGAGCCGCAGATACGCGACGAGGTCCTTGATCTCGGCGCGCTCGAAGTACGATTGGCCGCCGGAGACCTCGTACGGAACGCCTTGCGCTCGCAGCTGCTGCTCGAACGGCTTCGCCTGGTGGTTGCCGCGGTAGAGGATCGCGTAGTCGCTGTAGCGGCCGCGGCGCTCGAACCGGTGCGCAAGCAGCCGCCGCACGACGCCCTCGGCCTCGGCCTCGTCGTCGGCAGCGGGCGTCACGTCGATCGCGTCGCCGTGGCCGCGCTCGCTCCACAGGCTCTTCTCGAAAAGCTTCGGGTTGTTCGCGATCAGCGAGTTTGCCGAGCGCAGGATGCGCACCGTGGACCGATAGTTCTGCTCGAGCTTCACGACCTTGAGCGACGGATAGTCGTTGGGCAGCTCGCCCAGGTTCGCGAGCGACGCGCCGCGCCAGCCGTAGATCGCCTGGTCGTCGTCGCCGACCACCGTGAAGGCGGCGCGCTCGCCGACCAGCTGCTTGAAGAGCCGGTATTGCGCGGGGTTCGTGTCCTGGTATTCGTCGACGAGAACGTGCGCGCAGCGCTCGCGCCACTTCGCTCTCGACGCCTCGCTTTCCGCGAGGAGCCGGATCGGCAGCGCAATCAGGTCGTCGAAGTCGACCGCGTGGTACGCGCGCAGCGCGTCGTCGTAGCGCGCGTACGCCTGCGCGGCGAGCGCTTCGTCGTCCGTCTTCGCCGCCTTCGACGCAGCGGCCGGCGGGGTCAGCGCGTTCTTCCACGCGCTGATCCGCTGCTGCGTGCCGCGCACGCGGGCGCCATCGGCGGTGCCGATCAGCTCCGCGACGATCGGCTCGATGTCGCCGGGATCGAGGATCGAGAACCCGGGCCTCAGGCCGAGCGCGCGCGCGTCGCCGCGGATGATGCGCAGGCCGAGCGCGTGAAACGTCGAGATCGCGACGCTTTCGGCGAGGCCGCGCTTGCCTTCCTTCGCGAGAAGCTCGCCGGCACGCTCGCGCATCTCGCGCGCCGCGCGATTCGTGAACGTGATCGCGACGATTCCCGCAGGATCGATGCCGCGCTCGATCAGAAAGCCGATCTTCGCGGCGATCACGCGCGTCTTGCCGCTGCCGGCGCCCGCCAGCACGAGCAGCGGTCCGTCGAGATATCGCACCGCCTCGCGCTGCGCAGCATTGAGCGGGAACGACATCGGCGGGATCGATCGGCGGAGGCTGCGCGGATGCTAGAATCGGCGCGGATTCTAGCAGCCTGATGCGAGACGCGTCATCGTGCACCAATGAGCCACTACGCGATCGGCGACATCCAGGGCTGCCACGCGGAGCTCTGCCAGCTGCTCGAGCTGATCGGCTTCTCGCCGCGCGGCGGCGACCGGCTCTGGCTCGTCGGCGACCTCGTCAACCGCGGACCCGAATCGCTCGCCGTGCTGCGCGAGGTGAAGGCGCTCGGCGATGCGGCAGTCACCGTCCTCGGAAACCACGATTTCCATCTTCTCACCGTCGCTTCCGGGCATGCGAAAGCGCATCGCCGCGACACGATCGCGCCGATTCTCGCGGCCCCCGACCGCGACGAGCTCCTGCATTGGCTGCAGCGCCGGCCGCTCGTCGTCGTCGAGGGCGATTCGCTGCTCGTCCATGCGGGACTCCTTCCGGCGTGGACGCCCGAGCTCGCGCTCTCGCTCTCGCGCGAAGTCGAGGCGATGCTCGCGAGCGAGAATGCCGACGCGTTCCTGCGCGCGCTCTACGGCGACGAGCCGCGCGCGTGGCGCGAAGACCTCGCCGGCTTCGACCGGCTGCGCGTCGTCGTCAACGCGTGCACGCGGCTGCGCTTCTGCACCGCCGACGGCGTGATGGAGTTCGAGGAAAAGCGCGGGCCCGGCACCGCTCCCGACGGGCTATCGTCCCTGGTTCGAGCACGACAATCGGAGGTCTGCGCGCAAGACGATCTTCTGCGGCCATTGGTCGACGCTCGAGCTGACGCTGACGCCCAACGTGCTGATGCTCGATTCGGGTTGCCTCTGGGGCGGCACGCTGACCGCGATCAGGCTCGACGACCGCCGCGTGTATCAGGTCCCGTCGCGCGCCCCGGTCACGCCAAAACCGTTCGGATAGCCGCCGCGGCGGCGTTCGACAGCTCGCGACGATTGCGATCGGCCGCGGGGATCGGCGGCAGCACGTTGAGCTCCGCGACGAGCGAGCGCTCGCCGGTCAGGCGCCAGAAGCGATCCGACCATCGTCAGGTCGCCGACGAAGGCCGGCGCGTCGCTGTGCTCGCCGGCGGGTGTCCGGTAGCGGATCGCGATCGGCTGGACGACGCCGCGCGCGTCCACGATCGGCTGCAGGAGCGAGCTGTGGAACTTGAGCAGCGTCGTTCCGTCGCTCGTCGTGCCTTCGGGGAACACCGCCACGAGGTCGCCGCGCGCCAGCGCCTCCACCGTATGGCGGTTGACGGTGTGCGTGTCGCGCCGCCGCTCGCGCTCGATGAACAGCGTGCCCGACGTTGCGGCACAGCCGGCCGATGATCGGCCAGCGTTGCAGCTCGGCCTTCGCGATGAATCTCGCCGGGCTGCATGCGCGTTCAGCACGAAGATGTCGAGCCACGAGATGTGGTTGGCGACGATCAGCACGTTGCCGTGCAGCCCGCCGTCGTGCTGCCAGATCGACGCGCGACTTGACGCCCAGCATCTGCAGCAGCTGCCGCGACCAGCTGTCGTGATCAGCGCCCGTTTCCTCGCGCGGCCCGATCCACGGGAACACGAACACCGTCGTCGCGAGACCGCCGGCGAGATGGGTGACGACGCGCGCGAAGCGCGTGATGCGCGCCGTAATCGGCGTTGGACGGTGGTACGGCAGGAGCGCGGCGGCCGACTCGCTCACCATGGATAGGCGCCGAACGCCGCGTGGTATCGCTGCGCGATCGTGTCGCGGTCGACCCGATGGTTCTGGCCGCCGCGGCTTGCGATCTTGACGGCGCCGAGCGTCGCGGCGAGTCGCCCGGTGCGCTCCCACTCCCAGCCGTGCGCGATTCCGTAGAGGAGTCCCGCGCGATAGGCATCGCCGCAACCCGTGGGATCGACGAGCGCCGTCGGGCTTCACCGCGGGCAACTCGATCGTGCGCCCGTCGACGTGGATGCGCGATCCGTCGCCACCCAGCGTGACGATCAATGCGTCGACGCGCGACGCGATCGCGTCGAGGCTGAGCCCCGTCCGCTCGGCGAGGAGCCGCCCCTCGTAGTCGTTGACGGCGACGAAGCTCGCCGCGTCGATCATCTCCGTCAACTCGGCGCCGGAGAAAAGCGGCAGCCCCTGGCCCGGATCGAACACGAACGGGATCCGCGCGGCCGCGAACTGCTCGACGTGCGCGCGCATCCCTTCGCGGCCGTCGGGCGCCACGATGCCGAGCGCGATCTCCGCGACGTCGCCGACGCGGTTCTCGTGCGACGCGTTCATCGCCCCCGGGTGGAACGCGGTGATCTGGTTGTCGTCGAGGTCGGTGATGATGAATGCCTGCGCGGTGAACGTGCCGGGCACCGAGCGCACGCCGTCGCATGCGATTCCCAGCCCGTCGAGGCGCTCGCGATAGGCGGCTCCGTCATCGCCGAGCGTGGCCATGACGACCGGCTCGCCGCCCAGCGCCCGCAGGTTGTAGCCGATGTTGCCGGCGCAACCGCCCCACTCGCGGCGCATCTCGGCGATCTGGAAGGACACCGACAGCACGTGCGTCTCGCCCGGCAGGATGTGGCGCGCGAAGCGATCGGGAAACACCATGATGGTGTCGTAGGCGAGCGAGCCGCATATGAGCGTGCGTCGGGACATGGCGAGGACTCGGGGGTTTGAGCGGAGCCGAAGTCTACCGTGTGCTGCCGCCGACCGCCGTCACTCGTCGGCTTCGCCGGCGCGCTGATTCTCGCGGCCGATCTCGCGAACGATCGACTGCTGGCGGCGCGAGACCGGGAGCGTTTCCGGGACGTCCTTCAGCAACACCTCCCAGTGCGCGTCGCCCTCGTCGCCGACGCGGCGCTCGAAGCCGCGGATGTAATCGCGGGCGACCAGGCAGTTGCGGTGCACGCGCACCAGCCGCGGCCCGAACTCCTCCTCGAGCTTGGTCAGCGATTCCTCGAGCAGATACTCGCGCTGCGCGGTGCGGATGGTGATGTACTTGAGCTCGGCCTTGAGGTAGACGATGTCCTCGACGGGCACCAGCACGACGCGCGAGCGCTCGGTGACCGACAGGAAGCGGCGCGCGGTCGCCTGCAGCTGATCGAGCCGCGTGGCCGACAGCGGCTTCAGCCGAGGCACTTTTTGCAGCGCGGCGACGAGCCGCTGCACGCGCACCGGCTTCATCAGGTAATCGACGGCGTTCACCTCGAACGCCTGCAGCGCGTGCTCGTCGTGCGCGGTCGTGAAGATCACGAGCGGCGGCTGCGGCAGCTTCAGCACGTGCCGCGCGAGCTCGATGCCGCCCATCTCCGGCATGTTGATGTCGACGAGCAGAAGGTCCGCGCTCACCGTGTGCAGAAGGTCGAGCGCTTCGCGCCCGTTGGCCGCTTCGCCGACGATCGTCGAGCGGCAACGCGGCCGCGCAATCGTCGAGAAGCTCGCGCAGCCGGCGCCGCGCCGGAGCTTCGTCGTCGACGATCAGCACGCGAAGCGGCGCGTCAGCCACGCGAGCCCCCTGCGCTGCCGCCGGCGATCGTCCGGCCGTCGGCGCTCGCTCGCGCTTCCGGCGGGCGGCGCTCCCCGTTCGCGCGCTCGGCCGGCGCTGCCGCGTCGCCCTCCGGCTTCTGCGCCGTGCGTGCCGAACGGTAGGGCATCCGGATGTGCACCTCGTAGATCGACTCGCGAACCCGCGACTCGAGAGCGCCTTCCGCGTCGAAATGGAGCTTCAGCCGCTCGCGGATGTTGCCGATCGCCATCTTGTTTCCCGCGTGGTGGCGGCCGCCGTCGGACCGATACGGATTGCGCAGGATCGCATGAACCTCGCCGCCGCGGTAGAAGATGTTGATCGAGATCACGCCGGGCGTGCTCGAAGGCTCGATGCCGTGGTAGACGGCGTTCTCGAGCAGCGGCTGCAGCAGCAGCGGAGGGACCAGCGCGTCGCCCGGCATGCTGTTCAAGTGCCAGTCGACCTGCAGCCGATCGGTGAGCCGCAGCTTCTCGAGCGCGAGATATTGCCGGCAGAGATCGATTTCGTCGGTGAGCGGCACGAGCTCCCGATTGTCGCGCATCAGCACGCGAAACAGATCGGCCATGTCGAGAAGCGCCAGCTCCGCCTGCTTCGGGTCGTTGCGCACGAGCGAGAGCACCGCGTTGATGCTGTTGAAAAGGAAATGCGGCCGGATGCGCGCCTGCAGCGCCTGCAGCCGCGATTCGGCGATCGCCGGCGACAACGCCTTCGCGCGCAGTCCGAAATACCCGAGCAGCGCGCCGAAGACGAGCAGCGCGAACGCGACGTGGCGCCAGAGCGCGTAGGGCGGCTGCGGCAGATCGCGCGCGAGCAACGCCTGAACGCCGACGCCGACGCCGATCGTGACGCCGCCGACCAGCAACGCGCCGGTCGCGTAGCTTTGGCGCGCGAGCCACGGCGCAATCGCGTACAGCACGGCGAGCTCGACGATCAGGTGAGGCTCGACGACGGCCATCATCTCGAGCCATTGCGCCGCCCAGAACCCGGGGACGGGCTCGCGCACGAGCGCCGCGACCGCGGCGAGCGCGTTCACGGCCAGCACGATACGCAGGATCGTGCCGAGGTTGCGGAAGTCCGGCAGCGCGGGAGCGATGGCGATTTACCCTATAATCGACTGCATGTGGGTCCCGGCACGCAAGCATCGTGCCGGGCGAATGCGCCGGGTCGATTCCCGCGCGGGGGCGTCACCGGGTATTGTCGGCAAGCGCCGAGGGCGAGGCAAGCCGGAGAGCGCCGCGACGGTCGAATTCCCGCGCTTCGCTCGATAAATGTCGCGATTTCGCACTACCCGCTCCACGCAGCAGGACATTCTCCCGCTCCGACATGGCCGAATCCAAACGACCGCGTGAGGCTCCCGCCGCCGCCTGGTCCGGGCGTTTCAGCGAGCCGGTGTCCGACCGGGTGAAACGCTACACGTCATCCGTCGAATTCGATCGCCGCCTCGCCGAAGCCGACATCGCCGGCTCGCTCGCTCACGCTCGAATGCTTCGCGCGATCGGCGTTCTCGGCAGCGAAGATCTGGACGCGATCGAGCGCGGGATGCAGGCGATCCGCGCCGAGATCGAGCGTGGCGAATTCCCGTGGTCGCGCGACCTCGAGGACGTCCATTTCAACATCGAGAAACGGCTCACCGCGCTCGTCGGCGACGCCGGCAAGCGCCTGCACACGGGACGCTCGCGCAACGATCAGGTCGCGACCGACCTGCGCCTCTGGCTTCGCGGCGAGATCGACGCGCTCACCGGCGCGCTCGCGTCGCTGCGGCAAGGATTCATCGCGCTCGCCGAAGCGGCACGCCGAGACGATCATGCCCGGCTACACGCATCTGCAGGTCGCGCAGCCGGTCACCTTCGGCCATCATCTGCTCGCCTACGAGGCGATGTTCGCGCGCGACGCCGAGCGTCTGCGCGATTGCCGGCGGCGCGTCAACCGCCTTCCGCTCGGCAGCGCGGCGCTCGCGGGCACGACGTTCCCGATCGATCGGGCGCGGGTCGCGCGCGAGCTCGGATTCGAAGGCGCTCTGCGAGAATTCCCTCGACGCGGTGTCCGATCGGGATTTCGCCGTCGAGTTCGCCGCCGCCGCGGCGCTGACGATGACGCACGTCTCGCGCTTCGCCGAAGAGCTCGCGTGGTGGATGAATCCGCGCTTCGCGTTCGTGTCGCTCGCCGATCGCTTCTGCACCGGATCGTCGATCATGCCGCAGAAGAAGAATCCCGATGTCGTCGAGCTCGCGCGCGGCAAGACCGGGCGCGTCGCCGGCCACGTGGTCGCGCTGCTGATGCTGATGAAGGCGCAGCCGCTCGCCTACAACCGCGACAATCAGGAGGACAAGGAGCCGCTGTTCGACATCGTCGACACGCTCGCCGACACGCTCGCGATCATGGCGGATCTCGTCGCCACCGGCATCACGGTCGACGCGGCGCGGATGCGCGCGGCGGCCGCCGAGGGCCACGCGACGGCCACCGATCTCGCCGATTACCTGGTGCGCAAGGGCGTGCCGTTCCGCGATGCGCACGAGGCCGTCGCGCGCGCGGTGCGCCTGGCCGACGAGCGCGGCAGCGATCTCGCCGATCTGCCGCTCGCGGAGCTGCAGGCGTTCGCCGGCGAAATCGGCGACGACGTGTTCGCCGCGCTGACGCTCGAAGGCTCCGTGGCGAATCGCAGTCATCCGGGCGCAACCGCGCCTGCGCGGGTGCGCGACGCCGTCATCGCCGCGCGTGCGCGGCTCGACGCGGAAACGCGCGAGCTTGCAGCGGCGATCGGGGCGCGATCCGCCCGCTCCTTCCATCTCGACGAAGAGTTAGATCACGATGAGCAAAGCCAACGTCGCGTTTCTCGGTCTCGGCGTCATGGGCCACCCGATGGCGGGGCACCTCGCCCGCGCCGGCCTTCACGTCACCGTCTACAACCGCACGCCGGACAAGGCGCGCCGATGGGTCGAGCAGCACGGCGGCGCGAGCGCCCCGACGCCGGCTGCCGCCGCCGAAGGCGCGGAGATCGTGATGATGTGCGTCGGCAACGATCACGACGTGCGCTCGGTCGCGCTCGGCGACGACGGGGCGCTCTCGACGATGCGCGCCGGGTCGATACTCGTCGATCACACGACGGCGTCGGCGGAAATCGCGCGCGAGATCCACGCCAAGGCCAAAGCCAGAGGCGTCGGGTTCCTCGATGCGCCCGTTTCCGGCGGCCAGGCAGGCGCGGAGAGCGGCAAGCTCACGATCATGGTCGGAGGCGACGCCGACGCGTTTGCGCGCGCCGAGCCGGCGTTGCGCAACTACGGCCGCGCGGTCACGTTGATGGGCGGACCGGGCAGCGGTCAGCTGACGAAAATGTTCAACCAGATCTGCATCGCGGGTCTCGTCCAGGCGCTCGCCGAAGGGATCAACTTCGCGGAGAAGGCCGGGCTCGATGTCGAGCGGGCGCTCGACGTGATCGGCAAGGGCGCCGCGCAATCGTGGCAGATGGACAACCGCGGGCGCACGATGGTCGCCGACAAGTTCGACTTCGGCTTCGCCGTCGACTGGATGCGCAAGGACCTGTCGCTGTGCCTCGCCGAGGCGCGCGCGAACGGCGCCGCGCTGCCGGTGACCGCGCTCGTCGACCAGTTCTACGCGCGCGTGCAGGCGCAAGGCGGCGGCCGCTGGGATTCGTCGAGCCTGATTCGCGTGTTGCGTAACCCGCGGTAGCTCGCTCGCTCACAGGGGCGTCGCGCTAGTCCAAGCCCTCACGGCCGCCGGCAACGGGACGCGATCGCCGTCGACGATCGCGATCTCGAACGTGATCTCGGCGGTTTTCGCGAGCATCGCGGTCGCGGAGCAATACTTGTCCTTCGACAGCTTGACCGCGCGCTCGACCTGCTTCGGATCGAGCCCGCGCCCGGCGACCGCGTAGCGCAGGTGGATCTTCGTGAAGACCTTGGGCTCGGTCGCGGCGCGCTCGGCCTCGGCGTCGACGCTGCAATCGGCGATCGGCTGCCGCGCCTTCTTGAGGATCAGGACGACATCGAACGCCGTGCATGCGGCCGCCCCGAGAAGAACGACCTCCATCGGCCGCATCCCGCGATTGCGTCCGCCGTATTCGGGCGCGCCGTCGATCACGATGGCGTGACCGGTCTGCGGATTCGCCCACGAAGCTGACGCCCTCGACCCATTTGACTCTGGCCTTCATGCCGGACCTCCATCGTGCGAAGCGCCCATTGTCCCCGATCCGGTTCTCACCCGAACGGGTAGGATCGTTGTGTAGTGTGCGCTTACTCACTGTGAACATATTGATACAGTAGGAATCTTTGTAGGACCTGCGGCGCAGCGATGGCTTGCGCTCCGCCACGCCTTAATGCCATCATCATAACGCCCGCCTAGGGAGAGTTCCCCCTCTCTCCGCAGCGGGATGTTCCTCCCTTCCTCCTCCTAGGGTGGAATCCTTGGAGCGCGGTCCCCCCAAGATGACCGCGCTCTTTTTTGGCCGTTCGCCCCGCGTCGCGAGAGCGATCCCGCGCGAGGTCCCGACGTGCGGCTCGACCTTCGCTCTCGGTTGACCGAGGGCGGCAGACTGGATTATCATTGACGACTTTGCTGCATTCGCCCAACCCTCGGATTTTTCGATGAAAACCTTCTCCGCCAAGCCGCACGACGTCGCGCGGGATTGGTTCGTGGTCGACGCCACCGACAAGGTGCTCGGCCGGCTCGCCAGCCAGATCGCCCTGCGCCTGCGCGGCAAGCACAAGCCGATCTTCACCCCGCACGTCGACACCGGCGATTTCATCGTCGTCACCAACGTCGAGAAGCTCCGCGTCACCGGCAACAAGGCGAGACGACAAGCTCTACCACCGCCACAGCGGCTATCCCGGCGGCATTTCGACGACCAACTTCTCGAAGATGCAAACCCGCTTCCCGGGCCGCGCGCTCGAGAAGGCGGTCAAGGGGATGCTTCCGAAGGGCCCGCTGGGCTACAAGATGCTGAAGAAACTCAAGTGCTACGCAGGCGCCGCGCACCCGCACGCCGCGCAGCAGCCCAAGACCCTGGACATCTGACCCCATGATCGGCAACTACTATTACGGAACAGGCCGCCGCAAGAGCGCCGTCGCCCGCGTCTTCCTCAAGAAGGGACGGGCAACATCGTCGTCAACGAGAAGCCGGCCGACGAGTTCTTCTCGCGCGACACGGGGCGCATGGTGATCCGCCAGCCCCTGAAGCTCACCAACCACGAAGCGACCTTCGACATCATGATCAACGTCGAAGGCGGCGGCGAATCCGGCCAGGCGGGCGCCGTGCGCCACGGCATCACGCGCGCGCTGATCGACTACGACGCGGCGCTCAAGCCCACGCTGTCGAAGGCGGGGCTCGTCACGCGCGACGCGCGCGAGGTCGAGCGCAAGAAGGTCGGCCTCCACAAGGCGCGCAAGCGCAAGCAGTTCTCGAAGCGCTGATCGGAACAGCTCCTTGCCGCTGCGAAGGCCGCCCGCGAGGCGGCCTTCGTGCCATGGCGGCTGCTAGAATCACCGCATTCACTGCGAATCGCGAGCGAGGTGAACGATGATCAAGGTCGGCATCGTCGGCGGCACCGGCTACACGGGCGTCGAGCTCCTGCGCCTGCTCGCTTCGCACCCGGAAGTCGAGGTCCGCGCGATCACCTCGCGCAAGGAGGCCGGCACGAAGGTCGCGGACATGTTCCCGAGCCTTCGCGGCGTCTACGACCTCGCGTTCGTCGGTCCCGCCGAAGCGGGTCTCGCGTCGTGCAATGTCGTGTTCTTCGCGACGCCGCACGGCGTCGCGATGGCGCAGGCGCGCGAGCTCGTCGGCGCGAAGGTGAAGATCATCGATCTCGCCGCCGATTTCCGGCTCAGGGATCACACCGTGTTCGAGAAGTGGTACGGGATGGCGCACACCTGCCCCGACCTTCTCGAGGAATCGGTCTACGGGCTCCCCGAGGTCAACCGCGCCGCGATCAGGAAGGCGCGAATCGTCGGCAACCCCGGCTGCTACCCGACCGCCGTGCAGCTGGGCTTCCTGCCGCTGCTCGAAGCGGGCGTCGTCGACGCCGCGCATCTCGTCGCCGACTGCAAGTCCGGCGTCTCCGGCGCCGGGCGCAAGGAGGAGATGGGGCTTCTTTTCGCCGAGGCGTCCGACAATTTCAAGGCCTACGGCGTCAAAGGACACCGGCATCATCCCGAGATCGTCCAGGGGCTCGCCGCGGCCAGCAAGTCGCCGGTGAGCCTCGTCTTCACGCCGCATCTGGTGCCGATGATCCGGGGGATACACGCGACGCTCTATGCGCGCCTCACCGACCCGCGCGCCGATCTGCAGGCGCTGTACGAAAAGCGCTACGCGAGCGAGCCGTTCGTCGACGTGATGCCGCCGGGATCGATGCCGGACACGCGGTCGGTGCGTGCCGGCAACGTCTGCCGGATCGCCGTCCATCGGCCGCAGGGCGGCGACATGGCGGTGGTGCTCGTCGTCGAGGACAACCTCGTCAAGGGCGCCGCCGGCCAGGCGATCCAGAACATGAATCTCATGTTCGACCTTCCGGAGACGACGGGTCTGACCGCGCCGCCGGTGTTGCCCTAGGCGACCTCGACTGCACCGAACCCGGAAACGCATCCACGGTCGAATTGAAGCGCGCGCGAACCGGACCCATCTAGCGAGACAATCAGCCGGACCGAGGGGTGATGAGCCTCGGCCGCAACCCTGACCAGCCCCTATCGGCGGCAGGGTTGCGGTAGTCGGGACCGGGGTCGATAATCGGTAGCAAGCGCCAGGACAGGAGCCTCAATGAACGCCATGACAGAAATGCCCGCGCCGCTGGTCTTTTCCGACAGCGCCGCGAACAAGGTCAAAGCCCTGATCGACGAGGAGGGCAACCCGGAGCTCAAGCTGCGCGTGTTCGTCACCGGCGGCGGCTGCTCGGGGTTCCAGTACGGCTTCACGTTCGACGAGGCGGTCAACGAAGACGACACCACGATGGTGAAGAACGGCGTGACGCTGCTGATCGACCCGATGAGCTACCAGTACCTCGTCGGCGCCGAGATCGACTACCAGGAAGGCATCGAAGGCGCGCAGTTCGTGATCAAGAACCCGAACGCGCAATCGACCTGCGGCTGCGGATCGTCGTTCTCCGCCTGATCCGCCTTTACTCTCGACGACAACGGGGCCCGCGCGGCCCCGTTTGTTTTTTGCGCTGACGGAAGCCGACGTTCGCGCAGCACCCGATCGCGCGATTGCCGTCCGCGATGTCGTGTACAACGTCGATCGCGCGACGCATGTGCCTCGCCGTTCAGAAAGCCCGGCGCCGCTCGGACCCGGGGGTGGCACGATGTGTGCTCCGGTTTCGGTCGCCCCCACAAAGGCAGGCGCTCGAATGTTTGGCTTTCTGACTCCTGTACGCAGCGAAGCGACCGACCCGTTGACCGACGTGGCGTCGGTGGAGTCCTTTTGGCGCAAGTTGCCGAAAAACGATCCCGTCGCGGGGCAGAAGGCGGTGTGCGAGGCGCTTGCCGAGCCCGTTGCGCGCAGCGACCTCGACGCTGACCGGCTGTGCGCGTTGCTCGCGCTCGACCAGCGCGCGCACGCGCTCGTCGAAGCGCTTCTCGCCGCCGGACACAGGCTCCGATGCCGATCCGTCGAGCGAGGCGCTGCCATGGCAATCGGCTTTCGACCTGTGCTGGTCGTTCGGCCGGGCCTATGCCCCGTTCCTGCGCTCAGCTTGCGACGGCCGCGCGTCCCAGGGCTGGCGCAAATACGAGCCTCAGTTGCTGCTCAGACTGTTTCGTCACCGGCGGCTCGAGATGCTGCTGCGGCCGTTCATCGACGAGCGATCCACGCTGTTCGGATGGAAGGAGCTGCACGCCGCGTACCGTTTCGCGCAATCGCGCGGGCTGCTGCACGACGAGCTTCCGATCCAGCGCAGCGGCTCTCCGCTCGCGGGGGAGACGACGCTCGAGCGCGAGTACATTCTGGTGCTGATGCAGGATCTCGTGAACGGCGGCCACTTTCCGCCCCGTGACGCGCTCTGGATAGCCGAGCGCGTTCAGCACTGGTGCCGGGACGCCGCGCTGGAGCCCGTCGAATCGCAGAGCGCGCGGCATCGGTTCGTCGTCGATCCGCACGGTGACGCGGGACTCGCGCGGCCGGAACGCGAGCCGGCATCGACGTCTCTGCACTTCGATGTCGAGCCGCTGCTCCGTTCGATGCGCGAAGACGTCGCCACGCCGCGCGACGCGCCCGACCGCCCGAGCGAGAGCGCGTCGCCGGGACGCGCGCGGAAGCTCGCGCTCCTCTCCAAGCTGGAAACCCTCTGCGCGCCGGAGCGCCCGGTGATCGCGCGCCGCGGAGCGCGCGAGCCCACAGCGGTGTCGGTCGAGGTCGTCGTAGGCATCTCGCGAATCATGCGGATGCTGCGCAGAGCGCCCGACGAAGCCGGCGCCGGTGTCCCCTGCAGCGCGCCCAGCGGCGACGACGTGACGATCGCGGGGTTCGGCGGGACAATCGAAGGCTCGACGAACGGGCACAAAGCGAGCACGGCGACGCAATCGTCGGCGAGCGGTGCCGACACGGCGCCCGGCTTGTTGACGATGGCCGACCGCAGCGATTCGGGTTGCCGGTTGCACGGACCGGCGCTCGCCGCGACCCGGACGCAACCCGGAGCGCTCATCGCCTTTCGCGAAGACCCCGCGTCGCCGTGGACGCTGGCGATCGCGCGTCGGGTCAGGAAGAGACTTGCGGGCAAACGCATCGAGATCGGCGCGGAATATCTCGGCAAGGGTCCGCGCCTGGTGGTGGTCGTCCAGGAAGCCGACCCGGCGACCAGCGAGCGTCCGGGCGGAAGCCTTCCCCGATTCGGGGCCCTGTACCTGTCCGAGAGCACGGAGTATCCGGTGCTTCCGATGAAGACGTTGATCCTGCCTGCGCGCGGGATCTTGCCGGGTGCTCGCCTTTCCGTGCGCTCGCGCACGGCGATCCACACGATTCAGCTCAAGGAGCCGCTCGAAGAGCAGGCCGACTTCATCTGGTCGCCGTTCGAGCTCCTCGAGCGCCGGCTGAGGGACGATCCGGCGACGAGCGTCGCGGTGGCTATTTAGGCGCTGCCGTAAGCGCTTCCTTGAGGCCGGGCACGTTGGCTGCGCCGTCGGGCACCTCGAGCGATGCGCCTTTCGCATCGGCGCCGATCGGTTCCGCGCGCCCGCCGAGACACCCGCTCAGGAAGTTTTCCGCGATCGCGTAGAACGAGATCCGGTTCTCGGGACGGGCGAAGCCGTGCCCTCGTCGGCGTAGATCGCATAGGTGACCGGGATGTCTTGCGCGCGTTCATCGCCGCGACGATCTGGTCGGATTCCTTGCGCGTCGACGCGCGGATCGTTCGCGCCCTGCCCGATCAGCAGCGGGCGCTTGATCTGGTCGACCTTGGTGATCGGCGAGCGCGTCAGCAGGAACTTCTTGCCCTCTTCGGTGCGCGGATCGCCGACGCGCTTGTACCAGGTCACCTCCATGAACGGCTGCCAGTACGGCGGGAAGCTCTCGATCAGCGTCACGAGGTTCGACGGCCCGACGATGTCGACGCCGCAGGCGAACGTCGTCGGGCGTGAAGGTCATGCCCGACGAGCGTCGCATAGCCGCCGTAGCGAGCCGCCCATGATCGCGACCTTGTCCTTGTGCGCGATGCCGCTCGTCACGGCCCACTTCACCGCGTCGATCAGATCGTCGTGCATCTTGCCGGCCAATTCGCTTGTCGCCGGCGTTGATGAATTTCTTGCCGAAGCCGGTCGAGCCGCGGTAGTTGACCGAGAGCACCGCGTAGCCGCGATTGGCCAGCCACTGATGCGTGCGGGTTGTAGCCGCAACGTGTCGCGCGCCCACGGGCCGCCGTGGACGTAGAGCACCATCGGCAGCGGCTTCGAGGCTTGCCGCTCGCCGTCGGGTCGATGCCGCGCGGCAGCGTCAGATAGGAGACGAGCGTCAGCCCGTCGCGCGCCTTGATCTCGACCGGATACATCGGCGAAGCGGCGCGCCTTCGAGATTCGGCCGCGCCGTGAAGAGCTTCGTGAACTTGCTTCGCGCCGCGATCGTAGAGCCAGAAAGCGACGGGCTCCGTCACGCGATCGACCTGCACCGTCCAGCACTTGTCGTCGTGCGACCGGCTCGTGACCTTCCACTCGCCGCGCGCTTGGCGTTGAGGAACTCGATGTCGCCCTTGATCGCCGGATCGACGACCTGCCACTCGTCGCGCAGATATTCGACCTGGGCCGCCTGGACCTTGCCGGTTGCCGGATGCGCGAGCGTGTCGTTGACGTCCGCCTTGTCCGATTCGGACGAGCACCTTCGGCGCGCCGTCTCGACGTCGAGCGTCACGAGCGCCGCCTTGTCGCGGCCGCGGCTGTCGAGCAGCGTAGAGCGTCGTGCCCGCGACATCGAAGCCGATCAACTGGGTCGTCAGCGCGTCCTCGGCGAAATCCTGGTGAACGGCGTCAGCTTGCCGGCGGAATCGCGCCTGAACACCTCGAGGCCGCCGCCCGGCGTCTGCTTCGCGACGAGGCGTATGGCGAGGGTGTCGTCCGCGACGAAGACGCTGTATCCGTCTCGTTCCGGAAGAGAAGCGCCTGCTCGCCGGTCTTGAAGATTGTGCCGGTAGACGTCGTGGTTCTGCGGATCGCGGTCGTTGATTCCGATCAGAATTGCGTCGGGGTTGGTCACGCTCGTCGCGATCACCTGCCCCTGGACCTTGCCCGCGGGCGAGATCACCGTGTCCTTCGCCGTCGCGATATCGACGACGTGGATGCGCCAGTTTTCGTCGCCGCCTTCGTCCTGTATGTAGAGGAGTTGCCTGCTGTTCTGGGCCCAGAAAAATTGGCGGATTCCCCTCTTCTTGTCGGCAGTGATCGGCTTGGCGGCGGCGATGTCGTCGCTCGGGCGCGACGAAAACATTGAGCACGCCGTCGCGCGGCGCGATGTAGGCAATGTTCTTGCCGTCGGGACTGATCGCCGGCGAGGTACGCGTAGGATTACCGAAGATGTCCTTGCGCGGAATGATTCGGTCCTGATCGGCCGCCCGGGCGAGATCCGCGAGCGGCAACAGCGCGGCGGCAAGGAGCGCGCCGGTGCAGGTGAAGAAGAGCCTGGCGATGGTCATGGCGAGACCGTTGAAGGAGAAGAACGGCAATTCTACTTCTGCCTTGGTCGCGGCGCGACGGCGCCGGGACAGACCCCGTTGTTCAGGCACCGCTCACAGTCAGTCGGACGGATAGCGCGTTGGTTCGTGTCAACGGGCCCTCTTTTCCTGCGTGTTGCCGAATTGCGGATTGTGTGCCAATCCTCGCGAAGTATCCATGTCTTTCGAAGGGGAAATTCGCCGTACGCCGACTCGCGCGCTTCACTTCCCGGCCATGCTCACGGGCCGCGACGCCGCCGCCCATTCGCGCATGCAGGCTTCGCGCTCCGAAACATAGGCGTGGTCCACGCAGGCACGCTCGGCGGCCACCAGCCGCTCCATGGGCCGCCCGTCGCGCAGAAAGAGCCCGGTCACCGATGCGAGAATTCCGATCGTGATGATGCCGGCCAACGCGGCGGCGACGAAATGGGCGATCGGGCCCAGGACAGGGGTAGATGACTTTGCGATCATGGCAGTCTCCTCGGTTGGTTCGCAGCGAACGATTCGCTGGGAGACAAGGTGCGCCTTCGCCACGGCTTCAGTCCTTGGGGACGGCCTGAAACGTTCTTAAATCCGCGCCGCGCCGGCCCCTCCGCCGCGGCGCGAGCGCTAGACTTTGCCCTGTGCCCGAATCCTCCGCATGACATGCAAACGACATCGAGCCCGACAGCCGACATGACGCCGCGCGCTTCGGCCGGTTCGAGCTGCGCCCGGGCGAGCGGGTGCTGCTCGCCGACGGCGCGCCGGTCGCGCTGGGCGCGCGCGCGTTCGACGTGCTGGTGGCGCTCGCGGAGCGGCCCGGCACGCTGGTCACCAAGGACGAGCTGCTCGCCACGGTTTGGCGCGGCCTCGTGGTCGAGGAGAACAACCTGCAGGTGCAGGTGTCGACGCTGCGCAAGGTTCTCGGCGCAGAGCGCGCTCGCGACCATTCCCGGCCGCGGTTACCGATTCAATCTTCGCCGTCGCGCCGGCCGACGCCGCGTCGTCGCCGCGCCGCGTCGACGAGCCGCGCGCGCGTGCGGCCGATGCGGCCGCACGAAGCCGCCGGCATCGCAGCGCGCCCGGCAACCTGCCGTCGCGGCTTCCGCGGCTCTACGGTCGCGCGGCGGATCTCGACGCGATCGCGCAGCTGCTGCGCGAGCATCCGGTGGTCACGATCACGGGTCCCGGCGGCATCGGCAAGACGCAGGTCGCGCAAGCGGTGGCGAGGCGCATCGCGACGGAGCGCGCGGCCGACTATCCCGACGGCGTCTGGTGGGTGGAGCTTGCGGCGCTTGCCGATGGCGCGCTCGTGCCGGCGGCGGTCGCGCAGGCGATGGGGATGCGGCTCGCCGGCGACCGTCCTACCGCGCGTCGTCCTGCGATCGCAGCTCGCGTCGCAACGCGCGCTGCTCGTTCTCGACAATTGCGAGCATCTCGCCGACGCCGTCGCGGCGCTCGTCGACACCGTGACCGCCGGCGCATCGCGCGTTGCCATGCTCGTGACGAGCCAGGAAACGCTTCGGGCCGCCGACGAGCACGTGTACCGCCTCGGGCCGCTCGCCGTCCCGGCGGCCGCGGACACGAGATCGATCCCGCAGTACGGCGCGCTCGAGCTCTTCGAAGCGCGCGCGCAGGCCGTCGATCCGCGCTTCGCGCTGACGGCCGCCAATCTGCCGGCCGTGATCGAGATCTGCCGGCGCCTCGACGGGATTCCGCTTGCGATCGAGCTCGCCGCCGCGCGGCTGCCGCTGCTCGGCGTGGAGGGATTGCGCGCGCGCCTCGACGAGCGATTCAACCTGCTGACCGCCGGCGCGCGCGTCGTGCTGCGCCGCCACCAGACGTTGCGCGCAACGCTCGAATGGAGCCACTCGCTGCTCACGCCCGACGAGCAGACCGTGCTCCGGCGCCTGGCCGTGTTCGCCGGCGGCTTCACGCTCGAGGCCGCGCAGCACGTCGCGAGCGACGAGCGCATCGACCCGTGGATCGCGCTGGACCACCTCGGAGCGCTCGTCGACAAGTCGCTGGTGCTCGCCGAGGGCGATCCGATTCCGCGCTACCGACTGCTCGAGACCACGCGCGCGTACGCGCTCGAGCGGCTCGCCGAGGCGGGCGAAACGCGAGCGGACGCTGCGCCGCCACGCGGAGGCGGTGCTCGCCGTTCTCGAGCCGTTCGACGCAGCGACGAGTGGCAGTGGCGGGCAACGGGCGAGCTCGTGCCGGCCGCAAGAGTCGAGCTCGACAACCTGCGGGCCGCGCTCGAATGGTCGGCGGCGGCCGCCGAAGGGCGCGAGCTGGCCATCGCGCTCGCCGGCGTCTCGTACTGCGTGTGGTGGTCGTCGTCCAACATGGCCGAGGGTCTCGCGCGCTGCCTCGACTTGCGCCGTCTCGTCACGAGCTCGATTCCCGTGCGAATGGAAGCGCGCTTCTGGGACGCGATCGGAAAGCTCGGTCTCTATTCGTTCCGGCGCGAAGGCTACGACGCCGCGGCGCGGGCGGCGCGCGCTCTACCGCGAGCTGGGCGACGACCAGCGTTGCTTCGATGCGCTGATCTTCGCCGCCGTGCAGGGCGCCCGCTTCGCGACGGTCGCGGAGATGGAGGCCGCGATCGCCGAGGCCGCGCCGCTGCGAGCGTCCGGAGTGGCCGGCGCGCCAGCGCGCGAGCCTCCAATTCGCGCGCTGCTGGTGGTTCGCGCGCCAAGGCCGGATCGAGGAGGCGCTGGCGAGTGCGCGCAGCGCCAGGTGGCGATCTGCCGCGACGGTGGCGTCGAGGTCGCGTCGCTGTACGCCGTCTCGAACGTCACGATCATGGAATTGCTGCTGGGCCGCTGGGAGGACGCGCTCGAGCACGCGCGCGCCGCGATCGGCCGTCTCCACGCACTCGACGCCGACGCCGGCGCCGGCCACCTCTATCAGAACGAGATGATCGCGCTGCTGATGCTCGGCCGACTCGACGAAGCATGGGTCGCGGCGCGAAACGCATACCCGCGGCTGCTGCGCGAAGGCGACGAATACCGGATGCTGCTGTCGCTCGCGCTACTCAATGCCCGCGAAGGACGACTGACGTCGCGATGCGCATCGCGGGCTTCGACGGCGCGATCGCGACGCGCATCGGCGAGAGCGTGAATGTGCTGGCGTCGCTCTTTCACGACGCATCTCGATCCGCTTCTTGCGGCGGGCTTGCCGGCCGACGAGCGGGCGCGCCTCGCCGCCGAAGGCGCTGCGCTGCGCGACGAGGAGGTGTTCAAGCTCGCGTTCGGCAATTCGCCGTAGCCCGCGAGGAGATGGGCAACCGCGCCCGGAGCTATCGCAGGAACCCCGTCGTGCCGTCGTAGAGCAGCTTCACCCCGATGCCGAGCAGCGCCCAGTAGCTCACCTGATAGAAGACTTTCTCGTCGAGCTTTCCCTGGATGACGACGCCGAGCTTGACGCCGACGGGGACCAGGGGAAGCAGCACGAACGCGGTCGCGAGGTTGCTCAGGTCGAGTTGCCCGAGGTACGCGTAAGGGATGATCTTCGCGTAGTTCGAGGCGAAGAAGAACCACACCGTCGTGCCGACGTAGATCCTTCGATCGAGTCTCTGCGGCAGCAGGTACGCCATGATCGGCGCCGAGCCTGCGTGCGCGACGAAGCTCGTGAGCCCGGAGAGGCTCGACCAGAAAACGCCGCGCGGCCACGACGCCGTCGCGGGCGGACGATGGCGCGCCCATCCAGCGAGGTTGTTCAGGGCAAAGGCCACCGCAATCACGCCGATCAGGACGCGGAGGATGTCTCCCGGCACCAGCTTGAACACGAGCATCCCCACGACGATCCCGATGGCGAGTCCCGTGAGCAGAATCGGCATGTTCCGCCGGTCGTAGACGCCGCGGAACGCGCGCAGGCCGAAGAGGTCGATGCAGCAGAGCACAGGCAGCATCACCGCGGCGGCCTGCAGCGGCGGGATGACCAGCGAGAGAAGCGGGACCGCCATCCCGCCGAAGAGGCCGGGGATGCCCGTCTTCGACACCCCGGTCAGCACGACGACGGGGATGGCGATCGCGTAGAAGAGCGGATCGGTGACGAGCATCGCGCCGCATCGTGTTCAGGCTCACCGCGGATAGATCGCGCCGAGCACCCGCAAGCCGCGTGCGCCGGTGACTTCCGGCAGATTGCCTGGACGATCGGCAAGCGCCTCGCGCGCGAGCCATGCGAACGCGAGCGCTTCGACATGATCGACGGCGACGCCCAGCGTCGCTGTCGTGCCGACGGCACGCGGCGCGAGCTCGCGCGCCAGCGAATCCATCAGCGCCGCGTTGTTCGCGCCACCACCGCAGGCGAGCACTTCGGTCGCCGCCGTGCAGTACGTGCGCACCGCATCGGCGATCGTCCGCGCGGTCAGCGCCACGAGCGTCGCCTGCACGTCGGCGGCGGCGACGCTCCGTCCCGCGAGCTTCGCGTCGAGCCATTCGGCGTTGAAGAGATCGCGTCCGGTGCTCTTCGGCGGCACGCGCGCGAAATAGGGCTCGGACAGAAGCGCCGCCAGCAGCGCCGCGTCGGCGCGCCCCGCTCGCGACCAGGCGCCGTCGCGGTCGAACGTCGCGTTGCGATGCCGCGCGTGCCACAGATCGAGGAGCACGTTGCCGGGACCCGTGTCGAAGCCGCGCACGGGCTCCGTGCGGCGGAAGATCGGTCACGTTGGCGATGCCGCCGAGGTTGACGACGACGCGATGCGCGTCGCCGCGAAAGAGCGCCGCGTGGAAGGCCGGGACGAGCGGCGCGCCCTGCCCGCCCGCCGCGACGTCGCGGCTGCGGAAATCGGCGACGACGCGTCATCCCCGATCGCTCCGCAACGCGCGCGGGATTGTTGAGCTGCAGCGTCCAGCCTTCGTGCGGCTGATGCCGGAGGGTCTGCCCGTGAACGCCGGCCGCCGCCACCTCGTCCGCCGCAATGCCGGCGCGTCCGCCGCGGCCGCTGCAATGCCTTCCGCGTACGCATCGGCGAGCGCATTGGCCGGCGCGCGCGGCACGGGCGAGCTCGTCATCGCCCGCGCGTTGCAGCGCGAGGAGCTCGTCGCGAAGCCCGCGTGCGAAAGGAAGGTGAGCGGCGCCGAGGAGCCGGCAGGCGCTGCCGTCGTGCTGGGCAAAGTCGGCGATCACCGCGTCGACGCCGTCGAGGCTCGTGCCCGACATCACGCCGGCGTAGATCTCGCGCACGGGCGCGTCGCCGCGCCGAACTTCTACTCGCCGCCGGCGACGAGCGTTCCCGCGATCTCCCGCGCGAGGGTGAGCTGTGCCGTTGCGGGCACGATGGTCTGCGCAAACGCCGTTCTCTGCGTCGCCGGCAACGGGTCGCCGTTCGGCAAGGCGACGGTGAGCGGGTTGCGCTGTTCGCCGTTCACGCGAAACTCGTAGTGCAGGTGCGGCCCCGTCGCCCATCCCGTCTGCCCGACATAGCCGATGACGTCGCCCTGCATCACCCGCGCGCCCTGCTTCACCTGCGGCGCGAATCGCGACAGGTGCGCGTAGAGCGTCGAGAACGCGCCGCGGTGCTGCAGCTCGATCACGTTGCCGTAGCCGTTCTGCGTTCCAGCGAAGGCAACTCGCGCATCGGCGGTCGCGCGGACCGGCGTGCCCGTCGGCGCCGCGTAGTCGACGCCCTTGTGCGCGCGCCACGTCAGCAGGACCGGGTTGAACGCGCGCTATCGTGAATCCCGACGTCACGCGCGAGAGCTCGACCGGCGAGCGCAGGAAGGCCTTCCGCAGCGGAGACCCGTCCTCCGCGTAATAGTTCTCGGTGCCGTCGTCGGAGCGCCAGAGGAACGCGCGGAGCGCCCGCCCGCGGTTCTCGAACTCGGCGGCGACGATGCGGCCGGCGCCGATCGCCTCGCCGTCGACGTAGCGCATCTCGTAGACCACCGTGAAGCGGTCGCCGCGGCGAAGGTCCTGGTAGAAATCGATGTCGCCGCCGAAGACGTCGGCGAGCTGCAGCGTGACGAGATCAGGCAGCCCGGCGGCGTCGGCCGCCGCGAAAAGCGAGGAGCCGATCTCGCCGGTCGCCATCTTCCAGCGGATCTCGGTCGGCGCCGGCGCAGTGGACGCGACGAGCTCGTCGCCGTTGCGCGCGACCGCGAGCCGATCGCCGTCGGCCGTGACCGACGTGCAGCGTGAGAAGCCGCCCGTCGGCGTCGGTCTCGACGTTGAGCGCCTTGCCGGGACGCAGCCGGTAGAGCGCCCGGGCGGCCGGATTCGTCCGCAGGAAGTCGAGCGCCGCGGAATCGTCGACGCCGAGCCGCGAAAGAACGCTGCCGATCGTGTCGCCGCGCCGGATCCGATCGTGATGCCAATAGCCGGCCGCGTTGCCCTCGACGATCGCCATCGCGGGCAGAGGCAGGTCCAGCCGAACGGCCTGCGTGGGCACCGGTCTCCAGCGTCGTGCCAGGGACGAGCCCGAAGGCGGCGACGCCCGAGAGCCCGAACAGCAGCGCGATCGCGAGCCAATAGCCGAGCCGAGGAGCGGCCCCGCGGGCCGGGCGGCGCTCTCATCGCTCTGCGCTAGAATCTGCGGGTCGGGCACGCTCAATCGTCGGTCGTTTGCCGGGCGGGCTGCCATTCTACCAAAGGTCCTACAGGGAGTAGGAGCCCGCCCGACAGCCGCTGTCGGGGGATGCCGTTTTGTGCCTTTCGCGCAACAACCGGCGCGCCGGCGCCCTCCGCCTCCGCACGTTCCCGAGAAAAGGCCGCACCCCCCCATGGCCACCGATATCGAACATCAGATGGCCGTCTTCCAGCGCGGCGCCGACGAGCTCCTGGTCGCCTCCGAGCTCGCCCGGAAGCTCGCGCGCGGCAAGCCGCTGCGGATCAAGGAAGGGTTCGACCCGACCCGGCCCGATCTCCACCTCGGGCACACGGTTCAATTCAACAAGCTGCGGCAGCTCCAGGATCTCGGCCATCACATCCTTTTCGTGATCGGCGACTTCACCGGGAATGATCGGCGACCCGACGGGCCGCAACGTGACCCGGCCGGCGCTCTCGCGCGAGGAGATCGAGGCCAACGCCAGGACCTATACCGACCAGGTCTTCCTGATCCTCGACAAGGACCGGACCGAGGTCGCGTTCAACTCGACGTGGCTCTCGCCGCTCGGCGCCGACGGCATGATCAAGCTCGCGGCGAAGTACACGGTCGCGCGGATGCTCGAGCGCGACGATTTCGCCAAGCGTTATCAAGAGCGGCCAGCCGATCGCCATCCACGAGTTCCTGTACCCGCTCGCGCAGGGCTACGACTCGGTCGCGCTGAAGGCCGACGTCGAGCTCGGCGGCACCGACCAGAAGTTCAACCTGCTCGTCGGCCGCGAGCTGCAGCGCCACTACGGGCAGGAGCCGCAGTGCATCCTGACGCTGCCGCTGCTCGAAGGGCTCGACGGCGTCAACAAGATGTCGAAGTCGCTCGACAACTACGTCGGCATCACCGAGCCGCCGAACGAGATGTTCGGCAAGCTCATGTCGATCTCCGACGAGCTGATGTGGCGCTACTACGAGCTCCTGTCGTTCCGGCCGGAAGCGGAGATCGCGAAGCTCAAGCGCGAGTGCGCGGAGGGCCGCAACCCGCGCGACGCGAAGGTCGCGCTCGCGCAGGAGATCGTCGAGCGCTTCCATTCGCGGGCCGCGGCGGAGCACGCGCTGGCGGAATTCGAAGCGCGGTTCCGGCAGGGCGCGCTGCCCGAGGACATGCCGGAAGTGACGCTCGCGGCGAGCGGCGGCGGGCTGCCGATCGCGCAGCTCGCGAAGCAGGCGGGATCGTCGAGTCCACCTCCGAGGCGCTGCGGCTCATCGCGCAGCGCGGGCTCAAGGTCGACGGCGACGTCGTCGCCGACAAGGCGCTCGTCGTGCCGGCGGGCAAGACCGTCGTCGTGCAGGCAGGCAAGCGGAAATTCGCGCGAGTAACCGTCAAATGAGACCGCGCCGCGCCACGGCGCGCCGGTGAGCGCGCACGGCGGTCGCGACGCAGTCCATTCGACGCCGTCAATTCCGGTCCGTCGAGCTGCCGGACTTCGCACTCGATGTCCCATTCGTCGCCGTGGATCCTGAGAAAGCGTTTCGTCAGCTCGACCGCTTCCTTCAGCGACGCCGCCTCGCAGGATCGCAAAGCCGCCGACCGACCTCCTTGGTCTCCGCGAACGGCCCGTCGATGCGTCGAGAGCTTGCCGCCGCGCAGGCGCACGCGTGCGCCTTCCGCCGTCGGCCGAAGCCCGGCGGTGCGAATCAATACCGCTCTTCGCGCGTCATCTCCTCGATGAGCTTTCCCATGTCGTTCATGAGCTGCCCGCTCGGCACCCGGCCGCTGTTCTCGTCGATGCGGATCATCGAAAGGAATCGCATGGATCGTCTCCTGTCATTGGGATGGGCGCGGACATCGGCGCGGTGACGCGGACGTCCACTCTGTCTAGTCGAACGAAAGGCCGCCGAATCGACAGAGACTCCGGTGCAGAATTGAACCGGATGCCGCCGGTCAGGCCATCCCCGGATTTCCCGCCATGCCCTCGACCTTGGGCAGGTTCAACGTCGAGCGGCTTGATCGTCTTCTGCGCTTTGAGATAACGCGCCATCACGTCCCAGATCGGCTCGCCGCCGGCCGCCTTCGCTTCTTCGGACACCGGCGCCCAGCCGGCGACCTTGTAGGTCTTCGAGGGCTCGACCGGCTTGCCGCGCAGCGTCATCGCGGTGATGCGGCTTCCCATCGCCGCACTTCGGCGCGATCGCGTACGAGAGTCCGCCGACGCGCACCATGTCGCCGCCCTGCTGGTAATAGGGATCCGGGTTGAACAGATTGTCGGCGACGTCCTCGAGGATCGTCTTGATCGTCGTCGCCGGTGAGCTCGTTGACGGTGACGTACGGATAGGTGATCGCCGTCTGGTCCATCAGGTGCTCGAACGTGATCGCCTGGCCGGGCAGCAGCGTCGTCCCCCAGCGGAACCCCGGCGAGAACGCGATCTCGGCGTTCTTCTCCGCCATCAGGCCGTCGAGAATCAGCTGATCGGCGGTGCCGTTGAAATTGCCGCGACGGTAGAGCAGCCCTTCGGTCACTGCGAGCTTCGCCGCGAGCTTGTCCGCGTACGGCGCGCGGTGCCGGGCGATGAGCGCCGCCATCGTCGGCGATCGGCCGGCAGCAGCGCGCTGTAGACGGGCAGCAGCCGATAGCGGAAATCGGCGACGCGGCCACCCTTGACGTCGAGATCGAGCACCGCGAGAAACTTGCCGTTGCTGCCGGCGTTGGTGACGAGCGTCTTGCCGCCCGCGTTGTCGACGATCGTCGGCTGCGGCACGCCATCGTGCGTGTGCCCGCCGAGGATCGCATCGATGCCGCGCACGCGCGTCGCGAGCTTCAGGTCGACGTCCATCCCGTTGTGCGACAGCAGCACGACCGCCTGCGCGCCTTTGCCGCGCGCCTCGTCGACGACTTTCTGCAACGCTTCGTCCTGGATGCCGAACGTCCACTCGGGGACGAAGTAGCGCGGATTCGCGATCGGCGTGTACGGGAACGCCTGGCCGACGATCGCGACCGGCACGCCGTTCACCGTGCGCATCACGTAAGGCGGGAACACGGGATCGCCGAAATCGGCGGTCTTGCACGTTCTGCGCGACGAAGTCGATCCGGCCGGCGAAATCCTTGTCGACGACTTCCTTCACGCGCTCCGCGCCGAGCGTGAACTCCCAATGGCCGGTCATGACGTCGACGCCGAGCGCTTTCTGCGCGTCGATCATGTCCTGGCCCTTCGTCCACAGCGCCGTCGCCGAGCCCTGCCACGTGTCGCCGCCGTCGAGCAGCAGCGCGCCCGGCCGCGAGGCCCGCAGCTTCCTCACCAGCGTCGCGAGATGCGCGAAGCCGCCGAGCTCGCCGTACGCCTGCGCTGCCGCCACGTAGTCGAGGTACGTGAACGCGTGCGCTTCGCGCGTCCCCGGCCTGATGCCGAAATGCTTGAGCAGCGCCTCGCCGACGAGATGCGGCGGGCGGCCCGTCGCGGAGCCGACGCCGAGATTGACGCTCGGCTCGCGGAAACGAATCGGGTTGAGCTGCGCGTGGCAGTCGGTGATGTGCAGCAGGCTGACGTTGCCGAACCGCTCGATGCCGTCGTAGAACGCCGCGCCGGCGGAGAGATCGAGCGCAGCTCTCGAGGCGACCGGCAGGCCGGCGGCGGCCGCGGCAGCGAGGGCCTGGAGAAATTCGCGGCGATTCACGGAGCGCGAGACGGTCACGTCGGACCGATCGCAATCCGGCGAGCGGCCCGAGCCGAATTGCCACATCGGGCCCGCAGCGAGCCGGAATAGACGTACAGCGAGCGGCGAGCGTGCGCGACAATGCTATCGGGCCGCGCAGCTCATCGGCTACTTGTTGACCGGCGAGGCCGGGTCCATCAGCAGCGCGACGACGTCCTTGATCTGCTGCTCGGTGAGGATGCCCTTGTGGCCGAAGCGCGGCATGTTCGTGCAGGCGTTGTAGGCATCGGCGTTGTAGATCTTGCCGTACGCGTACTTGCGCATCTCGTCGGTGTAGCCGCGATTCTTGCCGAACTGGTACAGGCTCGGGCCGATCGTGCCGAACGAGAGCTCCTGCGGCGCGAGCTGATGGCACGCGTAGCAATTGGCGCCGGCGGCGCCCTTCGGGTCGTCCGAATACTGCATGCCGCGGCCCTCCTGCGCGATCTTCTCGCCGTTCTTCCAGTCGCCGAGGAGCTTGCCGTCGGCGGGCCACTTGATCGTCGCGAGATTCGCCTTCTCGATGCGCGCGGCGACGTCCTTCGGCAGCGCCTTGCCCGAGTATTCGCTGCACGCCTTCTGCATGTCGTCCTGGTCGAGCCGGTCGAGCTTCGCCTGTCCCTGCTCGCGGAACGAGCGCCTTCATCACCGCCGCGGCCTTCGCGCTCACCTCGGCGTCGCCCGGACCGGTGGCGCAGCCGAACAGCATCAGCGGGGCAACGAGCGCCGCGGCGAGCATCGAAGTCAGGGTCGTCAGTCGCATCGCAGGATTTCCGTCAGCGCTTGATCGCCGGCGCGTCGAACGCGGCGCCGTTCGCGTTGCGGGCGAGGAACATCGTCAGCGCGATCGACGCATCCGAGCCGAACACGAGCTCGGGGAATCGCTGCTGGCGGAAGCAGTCGTTGAGCCGCCACTGGAACGTGCGCAGCTCGCCCTGCGACACGCGATACGCGGGCCAGGTCGTGTACGCCTTCTGCGCGCCTTCGGCGCCTGGTGAGGTTGGGCAGGTCCTGCAGCCGGATGCGCTTGGCGTCCTCGCCGTGGCACGTCGCGCACGCGAAGTCGTGCGTGCCGCCGCGGAAATAGAACATCTTCTCGCCCGAGCCGGTACGCCTCCTGCTCCTTCGGGTGCGACGAGCGCGACGTTCATCTTGACGCCGCGCGACTGCGACGTCACGTAGGCGACGTAGGCTTCCATGTCGGACTTGCGATCGGGGCTGCCGAACACGCCCTTCTTCGCGTCCGCGTCGGTGTAACCCTGCAGCGTCACCATGCACCAGACGATCCGCGATTCGAGGTCCATCACGCGGTCGGCGTCGGCGAAGTAGCGCGGCAGCTGCGCGTACGCGCCCTTGACCACGCCGGGGCCGAGGCCCAGATCGCACGCCTCGAGCGACGCGTTCTTCGGCCCGCGCTTCTGCTTCCAGAGATCCTCGCCGCGCGCCTCCCAGAGCTCGGCGGGGTTGCCGTCCTGCAGCGCCGCGCGATATTTCGCGATCTCGTCGACGGTGCTGCCCTGGCCGAGCGCGACCGCGGCGCCGAGCGTCAACGCGCATGCCGCTGCCTGCGCGATGCGCCGGTATTCGAATCGCATGAATCCTCCTCGCGTAGCGCTTGCGACGGACTCGCGCCGCTATCCGATCATCGCTGCGACGGCAGGCGAAGCGCGGGAACGCGCGGTCACGCAATGACCGCTTCGTCGGTGCGCTTTTCGCCCCTGTTGTCGGTCCAGGTGATCTGGACCTTGTCGCCCTTCGCGCCACCCTTGAACTTGAACGACAGGAACGGATTCTTCGAGACGGCCGGTCCCCACTCGGCCGTCAGCACGGTCTTGCCGTTCCACGTCGCGGCGACGGACTGGATGTGCCACGCCGGGATCGTCTTTCCCTGCGCGTCCTTGCGCTGGCCGGTCTCCATCTCGTGGCTCATCAGCACCTTGACTTCGGTCGAATCGCCGACGACGCTGGCCCGGATTTTCATCGGATCTGCCATCTGGTGCTCCTGTGTTCGAGCCGCTGCCGCCTCTTCAGCCGCCGCAACCGCCCAGCGTCACCTTGATCTCCTTCGAGGCGACGTAGTACTTGCCGTCGGCCTTCACGAGCGCGTAGACGTTCGAGCTCTGCCCCATCTTGACCCGCGTGTTGATCGCCGGATCCGTTCCCGGCGGAATGTCGAACACCGCCGCCAGCATGTTGGGGTTCTTCTCGATCAGGATCGCGATCGACTCGGTCTTCGGGATCGCGCTCGCGATGCCGATCGGAACGACGGCACCGTTCTCGGCGATGTCGGGCGTGGACACGAACGCGATGTCCTTGCTCTGCGCCGGCGCCGACCCGCCGAGCGCCTTCATCGTGTCGTCGAGCGTCTTCGCGTCGAAGGCCGCCTTGTTCCAATCGGCGGCGAGCGCATCGCCCGGACGCAGCCACCCCGCCGCGGCGACGAGCGAGAGCAGCGTCAGCCCGCCGCCCGTCTTCAAGATCTTCCTGCGCTTCCCGTCCATCGTCCGTTCTCCAGAAGTCAACACGCCATTGTAGTACGGCGCGCGCTCCCGGGCGAGCCGGAAACGCGCCGAAGACGAAGGGACGCGCGTGGCCGGCGCCTGCATCACCCTGGGCCCGCGAGGCGATTCCGTTCGGCTATCGCGCTCCCGTCAGCACCCACTGGACGATCGTCCGCGCGTCCGTCGCGCGTAACCTGGGGCTGTCCCGGCATCGCAACCTCTCCCCAGACACCGGCGCCGCCGCTTTTCACCTTGGCGGCGAGTCGCGCCTCCACGCCCGCCTGCGCGGCGCTGCCGCCGTCACGGCCGTAACGAGCAGCGATTTCCCGAAACGACGGCCCGACGAGCCGCGCGTCGACCGCGTGGCACGCGGTGCAGCCGGAACGCTTGGCGAGATCGAGCCCGCCGGCGGTTTTCGCCGTCGCCTTCGCGCCCTTGGCATCGGCGGCGACGGTGGTCAAGCCCTCGATCGCGCCCATTGCGCGCCGCTGATCGGCGAGGTTGCCGTGCTGGTCGAGCGCGTAGGCCGGCATCTCGGACGAGAGCCGCACTTCCTGGACGCAGTTCTTCATGCAGGCGACGTTGGCGGTGTCCGGCTTGCCGTCGCGGCGTCATGAAGCCGTGCGCGGTCGTGAAGCCGTCGCGATTCGGCATCCTGAGCTTCGGCAGCGAGTCCTGGTCGAGCACGGCGTCGGCGCCGACGATGTCGTTGAGGTTGAGCACGTACGCGGTCAGCGCATAAACCTCGTCCGCGGTGAGCGATTGCGGCGCATTGAACGGCATCGCGCGCCGTATGTAGTCGAAGAGCGTCGTCGCGTAATTGAGCTTGCTGCCGGTCGTGCGAATCGGCGCGTCGGACGCGAGCGATCCCACGCCGCCGGCGATCTGCAGATAGCTGTTGCTCTCGCCGAACGTGCCGTGACAGCTCGCGCATTTCGCGTCGTAGATCGTCTGGCCGTCGGCGACGCTGCCGCGCCCGCGCGGAAGCCCGCTGCCGTCGGGCTTCACGTCGATGTCCCAGCCCGCGATCTCCTCGGGCGTGGCGGCTTTGCCCAGGCCGAATTTCCCCGCGGCCGGCGACTGCGGCGAGCGCCGGCCGCCGCCCACGCGAGCGCCGCGCATACGAGCCCGCAGCAGGCGAGCTACGACGTGACCTGGACATTGCTCACCTCGCCGCTCGCGTCGACACGCCAGGTCTGGATGGCGTTGTTGTGGTAGATCGACCGCGTCCCGCGCACCTCGCGCAACTGCCGGTACGCCGGCTGCACGTAGCCCGTCTCGTCGATGACGCGCGATTGCAGCAGCGCGCCGCCGCCGTCCCACGTCCAGTCGATCCGGAACCGCGTCAACGCCTTCGTGAGCACCGGCTCCTGCAGCCGCGCGGTGCGCCAGTTGCGGCCGCCGTCGGTCGAGACGTCGACGCGCCGCACGCGGCCGCGCCCCGACCAGGCAAGGCCCGTGATCTCGTGCTGGCCGCGATCGAGGATCACCTGGCCGCCGGACGGCGACGTGATCACCGATTTCGCTTCCTGGATCCACGTGTACTGGCGATGGATTCCGCCCGGCAGCAGATCGACGTAGTGCAGCGATTCCTCGCGCGTGTTCCACGGCGCGTCGCCGACCTTCAGACGGCGCAGCCACTTGACGCTCGAGACGCCCTGGACGCCGGGAACGAGCAGCCGCAGCGGATAGCCCTGCTCCGGGACGCACCATCTCGCCGTTCTGCCCGTAGGCGACGATGACGTCGTCCAGCGCCATCGCGATCGGTATCGAGCGCGTCAGCGCCGCCCCGTCGGCGCCTTCGGCGAGCACGAACTTCGCGCGCCGCCGGTCGACGCCGCATTCGTCGAGCAGCGTCGAGAGCAGCACGCCGGTCCACTCGCTGCAGCCGAGCATGCCGTGCGAGTACTGGACCGTGGGCACGGCGACGTTCGCCCATTCCATTCCGGTGTTCGCGCCGCACTCGATGAAGTGGATGCGCGCTGACCGAGGGAAAGCGCAGGATGTCGTCCATCGTGAAGATCCGCGGATTCGAGCACCATCCCGTGGACCATCAGCCGGTGCTCGTGCGGATCGATCTCGGGCATCCCGGCGTGGTGACGCTCGAAATGCAGTCCCGACGGCGTGACGATGCCGAAGAGATTCTGCAGCGGCGTGAACGACACCGACGAGTGCGGCGTGCGCGTGAGCCCGGGGCTTTCGCGCCGCACGATCTTCGCCTCGAACTTCGACGGCACGCCGTACGGGCTCGCGAGAATCGGCGCGCCGAGCGTCTTGCTCCATCGCGGAACGTTGGGCGGCAGGTTGCGGCCGAGATCCTCGCGGCGGCGACCGTCCGAGCGTCGCTCCGCGAGCGCTCCCCGCCAGCGCCGCGCGGCGCAGGAATCCGCGCCGTGCGCATCGGACACCGCCGCCGAGCGCGGCGGCGCGCCGTCGTTCGGACATCGATCGCCGCGACGGCCGCGTCGACGTCCGCATCAGTGCTGCTCGACGAACGCGAGCAGGTTCTCGCGCAGCGGCGCGCGCGCGTCGATCCCGCCGGCGATGTGGACGCAGACGGTTCGGCACACGTCGGCGAACACCCGATCGGTGACCTTGTAGAAAACGGCGTTGCGCTCCTTGCGCCGGCTGACGACGCCTGCGTCGCGCAGCAGCGCGAGATGCCGCGAAACGTTGGTCTGCGTGGCCCCGGTGGCGGCGACGATCTCCGACACCGAGCGCTCGTCGTTGCAGATCGTGTGCAGAATCTTGAGCCGCGTGGGCTCGGAGAGCAGCCCGAAATATTTCGCGACGGCAGCGAACACTTCGTCGAGCTCGTCGATCGCGCGGGTCCGGGCGCTCGGGCGTCGTTTCATTGTTGTATGAGCATATGCGCATGTGCTCACTATTGCAACCCCATATAGGATCGAATCGATCCGAAGGATTCGGCCGCGCAGCCGAGGCCTCCGGAACGCCGCTCTATTTCTCGGGCCGCGGCTTTCGAGCGACGCTCGGCCGGTCGTCGACGCGCGCGTGGAGCTGTGGCAGTGCGACGTGCACGGCCGCTACCACCACGCCGGCGACGACGGCGCGCCGCGCGACGACAATTTCCAGGGCTACGGCGTCGTCACGACGGATGCGGGCGGCCGTTACGCGTTCAAGACGATACGGCCGGTTCGTTACGCCGCCCGGACGCCGCACCTGCACGTGCGGGTGCGGCCTCCCGGCGGACCGCCGTTGACCACGCAGATCTACATCGCGGGCGGCCGTGGCCTCAGTGGATCGTCGCGCTCGACAGGAACCGCAGTTCCTCGCCCGACTTGAGCCGATAGACGCCCTCGCCGATGATGCTCGGCGTCGTCGATCTCGCCGCGGGTGAACATGATTTCGTCGTCGCCGTGCTTCGCTTCGATCACGATATCGTCGGCGGTGGTCGCTTCGTCGGGAACGCGCATGTACTCGGTCGCGAACACGACGCCGTCGACCAGCACGTAGTCCGCGTTGTCCATCGCGCTTGCAAGGCTCAGCAGGTTGATGCCAGTCGCCATGCTACCTCCGCGTCCGAGGGCGATTTGACGCTCTCGCCCGTGCACGTCCTCCATATGTGGCCAACCCCCTGAACATCAAGGCGGTTGATGCGCCCATAGGGTCTCAAGGTCCAAAACGCGGGGAAGCCAGCGAAGGTTGACCGCCGGTGTAGCTGAAACGCCCAAACCGGCGTAGGACCGCCGGAAACCTCTAGCGCACGAGCTCGCGGACGAAGTTGGGCAGCGCAGCGCCGCGCGGTGCATCTCGCCGTTGTAGTACTGCAGGTTCGCGATGCCGCGCGCCGCGATCCGGCGGTCGATCTCCTCGGCGGACACGCTCTTCGGGTCCAGTGTCGCCGACGCGCACGCCATCATCCACATCCCGCCGTACAGCGGAACCGACGTGAGATAGGGCGTGACGAGCGGAAACGCCGCGCGCAGGTTCGCGAGCGTCGTCGCGGATCCGGTCCGGATGCGCGATCGGGCTCGCGATGTGCAGCGTCAGCGCGCCCCCGGGCGTCGAGGCGCGCAGCGCACGCGCGATAGAAATCGGGCGTGTACAGAAGCTCCGACGGGCCGCCGGGATCGGTGAGATCGAGCACGATCAGGTCGTAGCGCTCCGTCGCCGTGCGCACGAAGCCGAAGCCGTCGCCGATCACGAGCGTCAAGCGCGGGTCGTCGAGCGCGCCGCGATGGACCGCGCCGAGATACTTGCGCGCGATGTCGACGACCGCGAGCGTCGATCTCGGCGAGCGTCACCGATCGCGATCGACGGATGCTTCAGCAGCTCCTCCGCCGATCCGCCGTCGCCGCCGCCGACGATCAGCGCGCGCTCGGGCTTCGGATGCGAAAGCGCGGCGACGATGGACGAGGTTCTCGTGATAGAAGAACTCGTCGCGCTCGGAGGTCATGAAATGGCCGTCGAGGCGGAACAGCTTGCCGAACGGCACGCTGTCGTGCACCTCGATCGCCTGGATACGCCGAACGGAACTGCTCGAACCTGCGCGCCGATCGGATGTAGAAGCCCCAGTCGTCGGTCAGCTGTTCCGTCATCACGCCGGGTGCGAGGTCGTGCGGCGCGCCCGCGTCGGCCGGAACCTGCCCGTCAGCCATCCACGCTCCCGCGGTGGATCACCTGGTACTTCGTGCGCGCGGGCTTCAGCAGCGCCTCGAGCGCGCTGAACAGCCGCTTCGCCTTCTCGCTGTTGTCGGTGGCGAGATTGCAGACGTAGACGTCGACGGTGACGAAGCTGCGCTCCGGCCACGTGTGGATCGCGAGATGCGATTCGGCGAGCAGCACGGTGCCCGTGACGCCCTGCGGCTCGAACTGGTGGAACGCGTCGCCGACGATCGTGAGACCGGCGTCGCGCGTTGCTGCAAGGCATACGGCGCGCAGCGCTTCGCTACGCGTGAACTCCGGCGTGTCGGCAGGGCATCCGTACCATTCGCCTAACAGATGGATTCCGTCCATTAGTCGTCCCCCTGGCGCCTCCCATGATCGGGAGGCCGATGCGGTGGATGGCGCTCCACAAATAATGCCCCGCGCCCGACGCGTCGTGTTCGCGGCGGAGAGAGGGGCGCCTTCCTTGCTTGGCATCAGCTGCCGTGTACGGCTTTAAACGTTCGATTATTGCACAATATGTCGTCGGGCGCGATAATTTCAAGCTCCGCGCGCACGAAGTTTGCCGGCGCGGCGCCGCGGATTCCGACGGTATCTTGCTAAAACGCCGCGCTCGGCGTCCGACTCTCCGCTCACCGATCCGTGAAAGTGCCGATGACCGCGCCGACCGCCGAAGCCCGCGCCTCCGATTCTTTGCTCGCGAACGCGATTCGCGCTCTGGCGATGGACGCCGTCGAAGCCGCGAAGAGCGGCCATCCCGGCATGCCGATGGGCATGGCCGAAATCGCCGTCGCGCTGTGGAACCGCCACCTTTCGCACAATCCGGCGAACCCCGGATGGGCGAACCGCGACCGCTTCGTGGTCTCGAACGGCCACGGCTCGATGCTGCTGTACGCGCTGCTGCACCTCACCGGCTACGACCTTCCGATCGAGGAGATCAAGCGCTTCCGTCAGCTCCATTCGAAGACGCCCGGCCACCCCGAGCACGGCTTGACGCCCGGCGTCGAGACGACGACCGGCCCGCTGGGCCAAGGGCTCGCCAACGCCGTCGGCATGGCGCTCGCGGAGAAGCTCCTCGCGGCCGAATTCAACCGCCCCGGGCACGCGATCGTCGATCACCGCACGTACGTCTTCGTCGGCGACGGCTGCCTGATGGAGGGGATCTCGCACGAAGCCTGCTCGCTCGCCGGCACGCTGCGAGCTCGGCAAGCTGATGGTGATCTACGACGACAACGGCATCTCGATCGACGGCGAGACGCGCGGCTGGTTCACCGACGACACGTGCAAGCGCTTCGAGGCGTACGGCTGGAACGTGATCTGCAACGTCGACGGCAACGACGTCGAAGCGGTCGACGCAGCGATCCGCAAAGCGCAGGCCGTCACCGACCGCCCCTCGTTCATCGACTGCAAGACGGTGATCGGCAAGGGCGCGCCGCACAAGGCCGGCACCGCCGAGGCGCACGGCGCGGCGCTCGGCGAAAAGGAGGTCGCCGCGACGCGCGAGGCGATCGGCTGGCCGTATCCGCCGTTCGAGATTCCCGCAGTCGATCTACGCCGGGTGGGATGCCCGTGAACGCGGCGCGACCGCCGAGGACGACTGGGCGAAGCGCTTCGCGCAGTACCGAAGCGCGTATCCCCGAGCTCGCCGCCGAGTTCACGCGGCGCACGCACGGCGAGTTGCCGGCGTCGTGGCCGGAGATCGCCGGCGCACTGCCCACGGCGCAGGCGGCGAAGGGCGAAACGGTCGCCACGCGCAAGGCGTCGCAACAGGCGATCGAGGCGTTCGCGAAAGCGCTGCCGGAGATGCTCGGCGGCTCGGCCGATCTCACCGGCTCGGTGTTCACGAACTGGTCCGGCAGCAAGACGGTGACCGGCGACGACCGCGGGCAACTACATCTACTTCGGCGTTCGCGAGTTCGGGATGTGCGCGATCGCGAACGGCGTCGCGCTGCACGGCGGGCACATCCCGTACGTCGGCACGTTCCTCACGTTCTCCGACTATGCGCGCAACGCGCTGCGGATGGCGGCGCTGATGAAGCTGCGCGTCGATCTTCGTGTTCACGCACGATTCGATCGGGCTCGGCGAGGACGGTCCGACGCACCAGTCGATCGAGCACGCGGCGAGCCTGCGCCTCATCCCGAACATGACGGTCTGGCGGCCGTGCGACACCGTCGAGACGGCGGTCGCGTGGGCGGCGGCGCTCGAGCACGCAACCGGCCCGACGTCGCCTGCTCTTCACGCGGCAGAACGTGCCGTTCCAGAAGCGCGACGCCGCGCAGATCGCGGCGATCCGCCGCGGCGGCTACGTGCTCGCCGACTGGAACGGGACCGGCAAGCGCGCGGTCATCATCGCCACCGGCTCCGAAGTCGCGCCGGCGATGGGCGCGCGCGACGCGCTCGCCGCCGAGGGCATCGCCGCGCGTGTCGTTTCGATGCCGTGCACGCGCGTCTTCGACGGCGAGGACGCCGCGTACCGCGCGAGCGTGCTGCCGCCCGGCGTGCCGCGCGTCGCGGTCGAAGCGGGCGTCGACCGACTGCTGGCGCAAGTACGTCGGCGCCGTCGACGATCCCGCGCGGCGCGGTGGTCGGCATCGACACGCTACGGCGAGTCGGCGCCGGCTGCCGCGTTGTTCAAGTATTTCGGCTTCACCGCGGAGAACGTCGCCGCGGCGGTGAAGCGCGTACTCGAATGAGCGCAGCGGCCGCAGCGATGACGGCGATCGCGCTGCGCCGCGCCGTGGCCGGCGACGCGCCGGCCATCGCGCGCGTGCGCATCGAGAGCTGGCGCACGACGTACCGCGGGATGATTCCGGACGCCTACCTCGATGGCATGCAGGTCGACGCGAGCACCGCGATCTGGGACCGCGTGCTCACCGCGGGCCCCAGCACCACCAGCGTCTTCGTCGCCGAGCACGCCGGCGAGGTCGTCGGCTTCGCGAGCGGCGCGATGCTCGCCGAGCCGAAATACGGAATCGATGCCGAGCTCGTCGCGATCTATCTGCGGCGCGAATTCCAGCACGTCGGGCTCGGGCGGCGGCTCGTCGGTGCAGTCGTCGATGCGCAGAGCGCCTACGGCGCGACGGGACTCCTGACCTGGGTCATCGCGGGCAACAAGCCGGCGCGCGCATTCTACGAGCGGCTGGGCGGCGAGCTCCTCGTCGAGCAGCCGTTCCAGTGGGACGGCATGGATCTGGTCGAGGCAGGCTACGGCTGGCGCGATCTGCCCGCGCTCGCCGAGGCGTGCCGCGACGAAGCATTCGCAGCGAAACCCTAGTGCCCCAATTTCTCGGAGAGACGGCAATGACCATCAAAGTCGCCATCAACGGCTACGGCCGCATCGGCCGCAACATCCTTCGCGCGCACTACGAGGGCGGCAAGAAGCACGATCTCGCGATCGTCGCCGTCAACGACCTCGGCAGCCCCGAGACCAACGCGCACCTGACGCGCTACGACACCGCGCACGGCAAGTTCCCGGGCAAGGTCGCGGTCGACGGCGACGCGATGGTCGTCGACGGCGATCGGATCAAGGTGCTCGCGCAGCGCAATCCCGCCGAGCTGCCGTGGGGCAGCGCTCGGCGTGGACGTCGTTCTCGAATGCACGGGGCTCTTCACGACCAAGGAAAAGGCCTCCGCGCACCTCAAGGGCGGCGCGAAGAAGGTGATCATCTCCGCGCCCGGCGGCAAGGACGTCGACGCGACGATCGTCTACGGCGTCAATCACTCGACGCTCAAGGCGGCGCACACGGTGATCTCGAACGCTTCGTGCACGACCAACTGCCTCGCGCCGCTGGTGAAGCCGCTGCACGACAAGATCGGCGTCGTCAACGGGCTGATGACGACCGTCCACGCGTACACCAACGACCAGGTGCTGACCGACGTCTATCACGAGGACCTGCGCCGCGCGCGCTCGGCGACGATGAGCATGATCCCGACCAAGACCGGCGCCGCCGCCGCGGTCGGCCTCGTGCTGCCGGAGCTGAACGGCAAGCTCGACGGCTATCTCGATCCGCGTGCCGACGATCAACGTGTCGCTCGTCGATCTTTCGTTCATCGCGGCGCGCGACACGACGGTCGACGAGGTGAACGCGATCATGAAGGCCGCCTCGGAGTCGGGCCCGCTCACCGGCATCCTCAACTACAGCACCGGGCCGCTGGTCTCGGTCGATTTCAACCACGACCCCGCGTCGTCGACGTTCGACGCGACGCTCACCAAGGTGTCCGGCCGGCTCGTCAAGGTGTCGAGCTGGTACGACAATGAATGGGGATTCACCAACCGAATGCTCGACACCACGATCGCGCTGATGGAACGCGAAATAGCGAGCCGCGAGCCCGTGACCTCCGCGCCTCCCGCTCCGAATCCGCTGCTCATCGATCTGCCCGACGAGCTCGTCGGCCCGCGCGTGCTCGCCCGCCGCTATCGCGACGGCGATGGCGCGACGGTCGCGGCGGCGGTCGCCGAATCGCGCGAGCGACTGATCGCCGCCACATGCCGTGGGTCAAGGAATGGGACGAGCCGAATCAGGGCGCGATCTTCGTCCGCCGCTGCCAGGCGAAATGGGCGGCGCGCGAGGATCTCACGCTCGGTCTGTGGGAGCGCGCCAGCGGCGCCTATGTCGGCAGCTCCGGACTGCACCGGATCGACTGGAGCGTCCCGAACGTCGAGATCGGCTACTGGATCCGGACGCGATTCGAAGGCCGCGGCTACGTCACCGAGGCCACGGCGCTCCTCGCCGCGTTCGCGTTCGACACGCTGCAGGCACAGCGCGTGCGCATTCGCTGCGACGCCCTGAACGCGCGCAGCGCGGCCGTTCCGCGGCGGCTGGGCTTCGTCCACGAGGCGACATTGCGCAACGAAGCGCGTGCGAGCGACGGAAGGCTGCGCGACACGTTCGAGTTCGGCCTGACGCCCGACGATTTCCACGCGGCTCGCGCCGGGCCGTGGCGCACGATCCTCGCGTCCTGATTCGACGCTTTCAACCCTACCGCCCCTTCGGGAAGTCACGATGGCCAATCCCTTCACCGCGCACCCCGCCTCCGTCGGCGAGACCTATCTGCAGCACATGCGCTTCGCGTTCCGATTCGGGTCGCGGATGCTGACCGGAGGCGTCGCGGCGGTCATCCACTCGGTTTTCCCGTTCCTGTGCGTGACGACGGCGAGCCGCATCAACGACGAGCTCGTCGAGCTGCGCGCGTCGTCGCACGGGCGCAAGGTGCGCCTCGTCGACGTCGAGACGATGCAACCGCTCGACTACCACATCTGACGACGATGACCTTTCGCCGCCTCGCCGACATCGACGTCCGCGGAAAGCGGGTGCTCATCCGCGCCGACCTGAACGTCCCGCAGGACGACGCCGGCGCGATCACCGACGATTCGCGCATTCGCGCGTCGGTCCCGGGCATCCGCGACGCGCTCGCCCGCGGCGCCGCGGTGATGGTGACTTCGCACCTCGGCCGCCCGAAGGAAGGCGTCTGGTCGGAGGCCGATTCGCTCGCGCCGGTCGCGCAGCGGCTTGTCGCGAGCTTCTCGGCGTGCCCGTGCCCCTGGTCAAGGACTGGGTGGACGGCGGCGCGTGGCACGCTGCGCTCGCGCCCGGTGATGTCGTGCTGCTCGAGAACTGCCGCTTCAACAAGGGCGAGAAGGCGGACGACGACGCGCTCGCGCGCAAGATGGCGAAGCTCTGCGATGTCTACGTCAACGACGCGTTCGGCACCGCGCATCGCGCCGAGGCGACGACGCACGGCATCGCGAAACACGCGCCGATCGCCTGCGCGGGGCCGCTGATGGCCGCGGAGCTCGAGGCGCTCGGCAAGGCGCTCGCGCGATCCGGCGCGCCCGCTGGTGGCGATCGTCGGCGGCTCGAAGGTCTCGACCAAGCTCACCGTGCTGAAGGCGCTCGCCGCGAAGGTCGACGCGCTGATCGTCGGCGGCGGGATCGCGAACACGTTCATCCTCGCCGCGCACGGCCATGTCGGCAAGTCGCTCGTCGAGGCCGATCTCGTCCCCGAAGCGCAGGCGATTCTCGACGCGTTTCCCGGCAAGGTGCCGATTCCCGTCGATGCGGTCTGCGCGAAGGAATTCTCGGCCGACGCGAAGGCGACGCTGAAGGCAATCGAGAACCTGGAGCCCGACGACATGATCCTCGACATCGGCCCGACGTCGGTCGCCGCGCTGAAGATGATCATCGCCAGGGCGGGGACGATCGTGTGGAACGGCCCGATCGGCGTCTTCGAGTTCGATGCGTTCGCCGGCGGCACGAAGGCGCTGGCCGAAGCGATCGCCGCCTCGTCCGCGTTCTCGATCGCGGGCGGCGGCGACACGGTCGCGGCGATCCACAAGTTCGGCGTCGCCGAGCGCATCTCGTACATCTCGACCGCCGGCGGCGCGTTCCTGGAATTCCTCGAAGGCAAGATCGCTGCCGGCGGTGGCGATCCTGGAATCGCGCGCGGCGGGTTGACGCGGCGCATCGCAAGCAGGCGGGGATGGTGCGCAAGCGGGCGCACGCCTCATCGATAAGCCCGCTGCGCACCGCCCCACCTGCTACGCTGACCACGAACATCGCGATGACCGCCGCGGCCATCGTCCACGTCGCGAGCCAGCCCAGCGTCTTCAGGCGCCGGGTGACGACGAACGGTCCCATCACCCTTCGATCGTCGGCGAGCAGCATCATCACCACCATGATCGGGACGGCGATCACGCCGTTGATCACCGCGCTCCAGAACAACGCCTTGATCGGGTCGATCGGCGTGAAATCGATCGCGACGCCGCCAAGCGTCGCGAACGCGATTATTCCGTAGAATTCGCGCGCCTGGAGCAGCTTGAGATCGAGCCCGCTCTTCCACTTGAACGCCTCGGCGACGGCATAGCCCGCCGAGCCCGCGAGCACCGGCACGGCGAGGAGTCCGGTGCCGATGATGCCGAGGCTGAACAGCAGGAATGCCCAATCGCCCGCGAGCGGCCGCAGCGCTTCCGCCGCCTGCGCCGAGGTCTGGATGTCGGTGATGCCCGCCGCGTGCAGCGTCGCCGCCGTGCTGATGATGATGAAGAGCGCGATCAGGTTCGAGAACCCCATTCCGATGTAGGTGTCGATCTTGATCCGGCGCAGATGGCGCCGCGCGTCCTCCGGCACCTCGGTGAGCGCGAACGCCTTCGGGTCCGCCTTGATCTCCTCCACTTCCTGCGCCGCCTGCCAGAAGAAGAGATACGGGCTGATCGTCGTTCCGAACACGGCGACGATCACGGTCAGCGTCTGCGCGCTCAGCGCGACGTGCGGCCACACGATCCCGACGACGACCTCGCGCCACGGCACCGCGATCGTGAACACGACGGCGACGTAGGCGAGCAATGCGAGCGTCAGCCACTTGAGGTAGCGGACGTAGCGCTGATAGGGCAGGAAGACCTGCAGCGTCAGCGAGAAGAGCCCGAACACGACCGCATGGCCGTGCTGGCCGCCGCCGACGACGAGCTGCAGCGCCTCGCCCATCGCCGCGATGTCCGCGGCGACGTTGATCGTGTTGGCGATGACGAGCATCGCGACGATCGCATAGAGAACGGGCCGCGGAAAGTGGCGACGGATGTTCGACGCGAGCCCGTGGCCCGTCACGCGGCCCATCCGCGCGCTGACCATCTGGATGCCGACCATCAGCGGATAGGTCAGCACGACGGTCCATCCGAGCTGATAGCCGAATTGCGCGCCCGCCTGCGAGTACGTGGCGATCCCGCTCGGATCGTCGTCGGCGGCGCCGGTGATGAGGCCGGGCCCCAGCTGGCGGAACCAGCGGCGTGCGCGTTGATCATGCGCTCTTCCTTCGCGGCGCGCGGCGAGCGTCGATGTGCGCCCGCGCGGAACGCGCGAGTGTACGCTCAATCGAATGGCGCAAGCGCGGCAAATCCCGCCGGTTGCGGCGGGCGCGCGCGCAGGCGAGCTTCAGCGCTGGATCGCGCAGGCGTCGGGCGCGAGCGGCAACGCCAGCGCCTGCAGAACGTCTCCGTTCTCGGTGTTCTGCACGAAGGCAACGACTGTCGTCCCGACGCCGGATTCGGCGGGAACGCTGAAGGCGACGTCGCCGCCCGCGTCGCCGCTCGCATTCACCGCCATTCCGCCGCGCAGCGCGCGAACGACGTGGTCGTGCGTGAGGCGCACCCCGGCATTCTCGCCCGCCTTCACGTCGGAGACGAGCCGGCTGTCGGCGAGCGCGACGAAGAGCGCCGTGTTCTTGCGGTCGCTTGCCGCGGGAACGTTGGCGCTTGCCTTGACGGCGATCGTTCCGCGCTGCGGTTGCGCCTCGATCGCGATTCGGGCGCGCGCCGGCTTGGCGGCGACCGCCGCCAGCGCGGCGGCACTTCCTCTGCCGTGCCAATCGGGAAAATCGTGGCCCTGCACCAGGACCTGCGGCGTGTAGACGAGCCGCGAGCGATTCGCCTGCGCCATCGCGTACTGTCGCTCGGTCCACGCGGGCGCCGCAAAGCGGTCCTTCCATCCGAGGCGGTCCCAGTAATCGACGTGAAACGCGAGCGCGATCGCGCTCGCGCCGCTCGCGTCGGCGGGAATCGTCGACGACAGCCAGCGGTCGGCGGGCGGGCAGCTGTTGCAGCCCTCGGACGTGTAGAGCTCCACGAGCGCAGCCATGCGCGGGCCACTCTTCGCAGCGCACGTCTCCCCTGACGCGGGCGCAGCGAGCACGGCCAGCGACGCGGCGGCCACGAGCGCCATGCCGAGGCGACGGGTGTCGAGAGCAAAACGGAACGGGATCATCGCGCACCTCCGGCAGTCATCGTCAGCATCAGTCGGCGCGGCGGCCGCGGCCTTACGCCCGGTTTCTCGCAAGAGGGCTGTGCTAGCATCACCGCGCACGGGAACGAACATCCGCCCAGCCCCCCGACCGCGCCGGCACGCGTGGGGCGCCACAACAATCGCGAGGAGCCACATGGGGATCATGGGCATCATCTGGACCATCATCATCGGGCTGATCGTGGGTATTCTGGCACGATGGTTCTATCCCGGCGCCGTTCCGATGGCCTGGTGGCTCACGGCGCTCATCGGCATCGGCGGGTCGATCGTCGGTGGCCTGATCAGCAGCCTGATCTGGAAGTCGCCCGACGGCAGGTTTCATCCTGCCGGCCTCGATCATGTCGATCCTGGGCGCGATGATCCTGATCTGGGCCTATCTGCACCTCGTGAAATGACGGCGCGGGCTCCGGCATCCGCGAGCTGAGCGAGGACCGCGATGCACGTGCGAGAGCACAACCCCGAGCCCAGCAATCCGCTGGGCATGGACGGCGTCGAGTTCATCGAATTCGCGACCTCGCAATCGGTGCGCTTCCTCGTCGGCAAGGTGTCGCGCCGGAGCCTTCCGGTCCGCTCGAAGAGGGCCGCGACGCAGTAGGTGGCTCCAGGAACAGGATGATCGACAAGACCGTCGCCAGCGTCGCGACCGCCGTCGCCGACATCGGCGACGGGGCCACCGTGATGATCGGCGGATTCGGCACCGCGGGCATGCCGTCGGAGCTGATCGATGCGCTGATCGACCAGGGCGCGCGCGAGCTCACCATCGTCAACAACAACGCCGGCAACGGCGAGACCGGCGTCGCGGCGCTCCTCAAGGCGAAGCGCGTGCGCAAGATCATCTGCTCGTTTCCGCGGCAGGTCGATTCGTACGTGTTCGACGCGCTGTATCGCTCCGGAGAAATCGAGCTCGAGCTCGTCCCGCAGGGCAATCTCGCCGAGCGCATCCGGGCGGCGGGCGCCGGCATCGGCGCGTTCTTCACGCCGACGGCTACGGGACATTGCTCGCCGAGGGCAAGGAGACGCGGACGATCGACGGCCGCAACTACGTGCTCGAATATCCGATACACGCGGACTTCGCGCTGATCAAGGCGGAGCGCGCCGATCGCTGGGGCAACCTCGTCTACCGCAAGACCGCGCGCAACTTCGGACCGATCATGGCGTCGGCGGCGAAGTGCGCGGTCGCGCAGGTGCGGGAGATCGTCCCGCTGGGCGCGCTCGATCCCGAGGTGATCGTGACGCCGGGAATCTTCGTGCAGCGCGTCGTCGCGATCGACGCCTCGGACGAGGCCCGCGCGCGCAGGCCGACGCGTGAACGGCTCTCTCGATGAACCGCTATTCGCGACAACAGATGGCCGACGCGCGTCGCGCGCGACATTCCGGAGGGCGCGTACGTCAACCTCGGAATCGGGCTGCCGACGCTGGTCGCCAACTTCCTTCCGCCGGATCGTGAAATCGTCCTGCACAGCGAGAACGGCCTGCTCGGCATGGGTCCGGCGCCGCCGGCCGGGCAGGAGGATCCCGACCTCATCAACGCCGGCAAGCAGCCGGTCACCCTGCTGACCGGCGGCGCGTACTTTCATCACGCCGACTCGTTTGCGATGATGCGCGGCGGCCATCTCGACATCTGCGTGCTGGGCGCCTTCCAGGTGTCGGCTCGGGGCGACCTCGCGAACTGGCACACCGGCGCGCCCGACGCGATTCCCGCCGTCGGCGGCGCGATGGATCTCGCGATCGGCGCGAAGAACGTCTACGTTATGATGGAGCACGTGACGAAATCCGGCGAGAGCAAGATCGTCGAGCGCTGCAGCTATCCCGATCACGGGACTCGCCTGCGTGAACCGGATCTACACGGACCTCGCCGTCATCGACGTCGCGCCGCGACGGGTTGCGCGTGGTCGAGATCGTCGACGGATTGCGCTTCGACGAGCTGCAGCGGATGACCGGCGTCGCGCTCGCCCCGCCGCCATCGTCGCGCACTGCGTAACCCTCCCCGCGAAATCGCCTTCTGGAGCCATCGTGATCGACGCCTTCATCTGTGATGCCGTGCGCACGCCCTTCGGACGCTACGGCGGCGCGCTCGCAGCCGTGCGCACCGACGACCTCGGCGCCATTCCGATCAAGGCGCTCGTCGAGCGCAACCGCGAACGTCGACTGGGCCGCCGTCGACGACGTCGTCTACGGCTGCGCGAACAGCGCGGGCGAGGACAACCGCAACGTCGGGCGGATGGCGCTGCTGCTGGCGGGCCTGCCGGTCGACGTACCGGGCTGCACGGTCAATCGCCTCTGCGGCTCGAGCATGGAGGCGATCGCGATCGCCGCGCGCGCGATCAAGAGCGGCGAGACCTCGCTGATGATCGCCGGCGGCGTCGAGAGCATGACGCGCGCGCCGTTCGTCATGGGCAAGGCCGACTCGGCGTTCTCGCGCGCGGCGAAGATCGAGGACACGACGATCGGCTGGCGCTTCGTCAATCCGAAGATGAAGGCGCAATACGGCGTCGACAGCATGCCCGAGACGGCCGAGAACGTGGCGGCGGAATTCGGCGTCGCGCGCGCCGACCAGGACGCTTTCGCGCTGCGCAGCCAGCAGCGCGCGGCGGCTGCGATCGCCGCCGGGCGCCTCGCCGAGGAGATCGTGCCCGGTGACGATTCCCGCGGCGAAGGGCGAGCCCGCCGTCGTCGATCGCGACGAGCATCCGCGCGCAACGACGCTCGAGTCGCTCGCGCAGCCTGAAGGGCGTCGTGCGCCCCGACGGAACGGTCACCGCGGGCAACGCGTCGGGCGTCAACGACGGCTCGTGCGCGACGCTCATCGCCTCCGAGTCGGCAGTGCGCCGTCACGGCCTGACGCCGAGGGCGCGGATCGTCGCGTCGGCGGTCGCGGGTGTAGCGCCGCGCATCATGGGCTTCGGTCCCGCGCCTGCGATGCGCAAGGTCCTGGCGCAGGCGAAGCTCGCGCTCGATGCGATCGACGTGATCGAGCTGAACGAGGCGTTCGCCGCGCAGGCGCTCGCCGTGACGCGCGATCACGGCCTCGCCCGACGACGCGGCGCACGTCAATCCGAACGGCGGCGCGATCGCGCTCGGCCATCCGCTGGGCGCAAGCGGCGCCCGGCTCGTGACGACCGCGGTCTACCAGCTGCGCCGCACCGGCGGCCGCTATGCGCTCTGCACGATGTGCATCGGCGTCGGCCAGGGAATCGCGATGATCATCGAGCGCGTTTAGAAGCCGGCCGCAAATCGGGGAGCGCATGACGTCACGACCGCAGAATCCTGCGACGCGCGGGCTCGCCGCCTATCGGAAGGCCGATCCCGGCACGCAGCCCGAGTATCTGTATCCGCCGTACGCATCGACCGTCAAGCGCTCGCCGCACGAGCCGCTGCGTGCTGCTGCCGGCGTCGCTGTCGGAGGTGACGGGGCCGGTGTTCGGGCCGGAGGTCGTCAGGCCGGATGACAACGATCTCACCCGGCAGGCGGACAGCGAGCCGATCGGGCGAGCGGATCATCGTCACCGGGCGCGTGCTCGACGCGAACGCCCGTGCCGGTCCCGCACACGCTGATCGAGATCTGGCAGGCGAACGCCGCCGGCCGCTATCGGCACCGGAACGACCAGCACGACGCGCCGCTCGATCCGAACTTCCACGGCGGCGGCCGCACGCTGACCGACGCCGAGGGCCGCTACCGTTTCGTCACGATCAAGCCCGGCGCGTATCCGTGGAAGAACCACTACAACGCATGGCGGCCCGCGCACATCCACTTCTCGCTGTTCGGACCGGCGTTCGCGACGCGGCTCGTCACGCAGATGTATTTCCCCGGCGATCCGCTGCTCGACGACGATCCGATGTACGCGAGCATTCCCGACGAGCGGGCGCGCCGCCGGCTGATATCGGCGTTCGACTGGGAAACGACGGTTCCGGAGCAGGCGCTCGGCTTCCGCTTCGACATCGTGCTCCGCGGACGCGACGAGACGCCGATGGAGGAAACGCCGGCCGCGGACGCTCATGAGCCTGCCCACGACACCCTCGCAGACCATCGGCCCGTTCCTGCACATCGGTCTCGATCGGCTCGTCACCGACAACCTCGCCGGCCCCGGCGTCAGCGGCGAGAAGATCGTCGTCGACGGGCGCATCGTCGATGGCGACGGCAAGCCCGTCGACGACGCGCTCGTCGAGATCTGGCAGGCGAACGCGCATGGCCGCTACGCGCATCCCGATGACAAGCAGGACAAGCCGCTCGAGCCCGGCTTCAAGGGATTCGGGCGCGTGCGCGACCGACGACGACGGCAGGTTTCGCTTCACGACGATCAAGCCCGGCCGCGTCCCCGCGCCCGGCGGCGGACTGCAGGCGCCGCATCTCAACGTGACGATCTTCATGCGCGGAATGCTCAAGCAGCTTCTGACGCGCATCTATTTTCCCGGCGACCCGGCGAACGCCGAAGACCCGGTTCTGTCGAGCGTGCCGGCAGCGCGGCGGGAGACGCTGATCGCGAGACCGGCTGGCGATCGCGCCGGCGCGCTTCGCTTCGACGTCGTGCTGCAAGGCGCAGGCGAGACCGTGTTCTTCGATTGTTGAATCCCGTGCATCGCGTCCGCGTCGCGCACGATAGCCAGGTCGGACACCCGTTTTGCAACAGCGTTCGGCGCGACGAGACCTGGGCCGGGAAATGGGTCGCTGACCCCGATTTTCGAGGATGGCGATGATCGTCAACTTCATCGGCGTGCTGTTCGACGGCATCGCCTACGGCAGCCTGCTGTTCCTCATCAGCATCGGCCTGTCGGTGACGATGGGCCTGATGAACTTCGTCAACCTCGCGCACGGCGCGTTCGCGATGGTCGGCGGCTACGTGTGCGTCGACGGTGATGACGCGGCTCGGGCGTGCCGTTCCTCGCGACGCTGCCGATCGCCTTCATCGTGGCCGCGGTCGTCGGCATCGTGCTCGAGCGCACGCTCTACCAGCGGCTCTACAAGGCGACGCACCTCGACCAGGTGCTGTTCTCGATCGGCCTCGTGTTCATGGCGATCGCCGGCGCGACGTACTTCTTCGGGCCGTCGCAGCAGCCGGTGCAGCTGCCGGAGTTCCTGCAAGGGCCAGGTGCACGTGCTCGGCCTCGATCTCGGCGCCTACCGGCTCTTCCTGATCGCGCTCGTCGTCGCGATCACCGTGGCGCTCACCCTGCTGATCGAGCGCACGCGCTTCGGCGCGCAGGTGCGCGCGTCGGTCGACAACGCAGCAGGCCGCCGCCGGCCTCGGCATCAACGTCGACCGCGTGTTCGGCCTGACGTTCGCGCTGGGCTCCGGGCTCGCCGGGCTGGGCGGCGCGCTCGGCATCGACGTGCTCGGGCTCGACCCGACGTTCCCGCTCAAGTACATGGTGTATTTCCTGCTGGTCGTCGCCGTCGGCGGCGCCGGAACGATCAAGGGACCGCTCGTCGCGGCGCTCATCCTCGGCGTGTTCGACGTCGCCGGCAAGTACTACGTGCCGCAGATCGGCGCGTTCGTCATCTATGCGCTGATGGTCGTGCTGCTGATCATCTTCCCGGCCGGCCTGTACGGCCGTCGCGGATGACGTCGAGCGGCGACGGCATTGAACGCGACTGCCGCGAGCGCACACGCCGCACCGCCTGCCGAGCGATCGCTGGCGGCCGCTCGAGATCGCGTTCTGGCTGCTGCCGGTCGCCGCGTACTTCGCGTTTCCCGACTATCTCGTGCTCGGCAGCCAGATCCTGATCATCGGGCTCTTCGCCGTCTCGCTCGACCTGATCCTCGGCTACGCCGGCATCGTGTCGCTCGGTCACGCCGCGTTCTTCGGCATCGGCGCGTATACGGCCGGCCTGCTCGCCGTGCACGGCTGGGGCGAGCCGTTCAGCGGACTTGCTCGCCGCCGCGGCGGTCGCGGCGCTCGCCGGCTTCGCGGTGAGCTTCCTCGTCGTGCGCGGCGCGCGACCTGACGCGGCTGATGGTGACGCTCGGCATCGGGCTCATGCTCTTCGAGGCCGCCAACAAGGCCGCGTTCATCACCGGCGGCGTCGACGGGCTGTCCGGCGTCGACGATGTGGAAGGTCCTCGGGCTCTTCTCGCTTCGACATCGGACGGGCGCACCGCGTATCTGGTACAGCCTCGTCGTGCTGTTCGCTGCTGTTCGCGCTCGCTGCGGCGCATCGTCAACTCGCCGTTCGGCTTGAGCCTGCGCGGCATCCGCGAGGGCGGCAAGCGGATGCCGGCGATCGGATCGCCGGTGCGCGCGGCGGCTGGTCGGCGATCTTCACGCTGAGCGCCGCGATCGCCGGCGTGGCCGGCGCGCTGCTCGCGCAGACGCACGCAGTTCGTCGGCATCGACCGCTCGGGTTTCCCGCGCTCGGCCGAGCTGATGATCATGCTGGTGCTGGGCGGCACCGGGCGGCTCTACGGCGCGCTCGTCGGCGCCGCCGTCTTCATGATCGCGCAGGACTAGCTGTCCGGGCATCAATCCCGTGTACTGGCAGTTCTGGATCGGCCTGCTGCTGGTCGTCGTCGTGCTGTTCGCGCGCGGCGGCATCCTCGGCGGGCTGGCGAAGCGCTGTGCGCGCGCCTGCGGTAGACGCGCATGACACCGCGCTGCGCACCGAAGGGCTGTCGAAGCACTGGGGCGGGTTCAAGCGCCAACAGCGACGTCAGCCTCGCGCTCGCCCCGGGCGCGCGGCACGCGCTGATCGGCCCCAACGGCGCCGGCAAGACGACGTTCATCAACCTGCTGACCGGCGTGCTACGCGCCGACCGCGGGCGACGTGTTCCTGGGCGACGAGCGCATCACCGCACCTGCCGCAGCACCAGCGCGTCAAGCGCGGCATGACGCGCACGTTCCAGATCAACACGCTGTTTCCCGGGCCTCACGGTGCTGGAATCGGTCGTGCTCGCGATCTGCGAGCGCAAGGGCATCGGCGACGCGCTGGCACCGCACGGTCGCGCAGCAGCGCGCGGAAATCGACGAGGCGCTGGCGACTCCTCGCGTCGCTGCATCTCGACGCGCGACGCCGACACGCGTCACGCGCAACCTGCCCTACGGCAAGCAGCGGCTGCGTCGAGATCGCGCTGGCGCTCGCGACACGGCCCGCGATCCTGCTGCTCGACGAGCCCGCCGCAGGCATTCCGGCGGCCGAGAGCGCCGAGCTCTTCGGCGTCATCTGCCGAGCTGCCGCGCGACGTGACGATCCTCTTCATCGAGCACGACATGGGTCTCGTGTTCCGCTTCGCCGAGCGCATCACCGTGCTGGTCGGCGGACGGTTCCTCGTCGAAGGCACGCCGGCGGAGATCGCCGCCGACCCGCAGCGTGAAGGAAGTCTATCTGGGCGAGGCGCAGCATGGCTGAGCTTGCTCGCCGTCGAGCGCGTGACCGCCGGCTACGGCGACTCGGTCGTGCTCGACGACGTGTCGCTCGTCGATGCGAGGAAGGCGACAGCCTCGCGCTGCTCGGCCGCAACGGCGTCGGCAAGACGACGCTGCTCGTCACGCTGATGGGCCTCACGACGCTTCGCTCGCGGCGCGCTGCGCTGGCGCGGCCGCGACCTCGCGTCGCTGCCGACGTTCCGGCGCGCGCACGCCGGCCTCGGCTGGGTGCCGCAGGAGCGCTTCATGTTTCCGTCGCTCACCGTCGAGGAGCACCTGACGGCGGTCGCGCGCCCCGGCCCGTGGGACCTCGCGCGCGTCTACGGGATCTTTCCGCGCCTCGAGGAGCGGCAGAGCGAATCTCGGCAACCAGCTCTCCGGCGGCGAGCAGCAGATGGTCGCGATCGCGCGCGCGCTGATGGTCAATCCGAGCCTGCTGCTGCTCGACGAGCCGATGGAGGGTCTCGCGCCGATCATCGTGCAGGAGCTGATGGGCATGATCCGCGACCTGATCCGCAGCAGCGGAATGGCGGTGATCGTCGTCGAGCAGCACGCGCGGCTCGCGCTGTCGCTCACGCGGCACGCGATCGTGCTCGACCGCGGGCGCGTCGTCCACGCCTCCGACAGCGAAAGCCTGCTCGCGCGAGCCCGCGACGCTCGATCGCCTTGTCGCGGTATCCTGACGCGCGCGCAACCGACAGCGATGCACACGCCTTTCCGCCACGGCACCGGGGAGCCCGCAACCCATGAAGACGCGCGTCGGGATCGTCGGCGCCGGTCCCGCCGGCCTGCTCCTCTCGCATCTGCTGCACCTGCAGGGCATCGAGTCCGTGGTGCTCGAGAACCGCACGCGCGAGGAGATCGAAGGCACGATCCGCGCGGGCGTGCTCGAGCAGGGCACGGTGGACCTGCTGACCGAGTCGGGCGTTGGGCGAGCGGATGAAGCGCGAGGGCATGCTCCACCACGGCATCGAGCTGCGTTTCGGCGGGCGGGGACACCGGATCGATCTTTCGGAGCTCACCGGCGGCCGGGCGATCACCGTCTACGCGCAGCACGAGGTGATCAAGGACCTGGTTGCCGCGCGGCTCGGCGCCGGCGGCGACATCCGCTTCGGCGTCGAAGGCGTCGCCGCGCGCGACTTCGATACCGACAAGCCGCGCATCGCGTTCCGGCAGGATGGCGCGGCGCACGAGCTCGCCTGCGATTTCATCGCCGGGTGCGACGGATTCCACGGCGTCTGCCGGCCGGCGATTCCCGCGCGAGCGCGCAGCGAGCACATGCGCGTCTATCCGTTCGGCTGGCTCGGCATCCTCGCGAAGGCGCCGCCGTCGGCAAAGGAGCTGATCTACGCGTACCACGACCGCGGCTTCGCGCTGCTGTCGATGCGCTCGCCCGAGATCCAGCGCCTCTACATCCAGTGCAATCCGAAGGACGACATCGCGAACTGGCCCGACGAGCGCATCTGGACCGAGTTGCACGCGCGGCTCGCGACCGACGACGGCTGGAGCCTCGCCGAGGGCCCGGTGCTGCAGAAGGGCATCATCGCGATGCGCAGCTTCGTCGTCGAGCCGATGCAGCACGGCCGGCTGTTCCTCGCCGGAGATGCCGCCCACATCGTTCCGCCGACCGGCGCCAAGGGATTGAATCTCGCGGTTGCCGACGTGCGCGCGCTCACCCGCGCACTGGTAGAGTTCTATGGTTCGGGGCGGACCGGTCTGCTCGAAGGCTATTCCGCGAAGTGCCTGCGGCGGGTCTGGCGGGCCGAGCATTTTTCATGGTGGATGACGACGATGCTCCATCACGCCGCCGGCGAAGACACGTTTCAGCAGCACCTGCAGCGCTCGCAGCTCGACTACGTCGTGAGCTCGCGCGCGGCAGCGACGAGCCTCGCCGAGAATTACGTAGGCCTGCCGTTCGAATGAGATTGCGGCGCGAGGACGCCGCGCACCACAACCGAGAGGAGAGCAATCCATGAAATTCATCCACGCAGCCCGTGTCTTCGTCGCCGCCGCCGCCGTGTGCGCCGGCGTCGGCCTCGCGCACGCGCAGGGCGTCGTCAAGCTCGGCCTGATCGCCGAGTTCTCCGGTCCGTTCGCGCAGTACGGCCAGCAGATCTACGGCGGCATGAAGACGTACATGAAGCTGCACGGCGACACGGTCGCCGGCAAGAAGATCGAGGTGATCCAGAAGGACGTCGGCGGGCCCGCGCCGGACGTCGCGAAGCGGCTCGCGCAGGAGCTCGTCACGCGCGACAAGGTGGATTTCCTCGTCGGCTTCGGGCTCACGCCGAACGCGCTCGCGGTCGCGCCGGTGGCGACCGAGGCGAAGGTGCCGATGATCATCATGAACGCGGCGACGTCGATCATCACGACGAAGTCGCCGTACATCGCGCGCGTGTCGATGACGCTGCCGCAGATCACGCAGCCGATCGCGGTGTGGGCGGCGAAGAACGGCATCAAGAAGGTCTACACGGTGGTGGCCGACTACGGGCCCGGGCATCGACGCCGAGGGGGCGTTCATCAAGGCGTTCAAGGACGGCGGCGGCGAGATCGTCGGCAGCGTGCGCACGCCGCTGCAGAACCCGGAGTACGCGCCGTTCATCCAGCGGGTGAAGGATGCGAAGCCCGATGCCGATCTTCCTGTTCCTGCCCGCCGGCGAGCAGGGGATCGCGTTCATGAAGGGCTACAAGGAGCGCGGGCTCGCGGAGGCCGGCATCAAGCTGATCGCCACCGGCGACATCACCGACGACGGCGTGCTCGAGGCGATGGGCGATCCGACGCTCGGGCTCATCACCAGCTTCCACTATTCGGCGGCGCACGATTCGCCGGAGAACAAGGCGTTCGTCAAGGCCTACGCCGAGGTGAACGGCACGAAGCTGCGCCCGAACTTCATGGCGGTGGGCGGCTACGACGGCATGGCGGCGATCTACGAAGCGCTGAAGAAGACCGGCGGCTCCACCGACGCCGAGAAGGTGATGGCGGCGCTCAAGGGGCTGAAGCTCGCCTCGCCGCGCGGCCCGATCACGATCGACCCGGACACGCGCGACCCGTGCAGACCGTCTACATCCGCAAGGTCGAGAAGACGCCGGGGGCCTCTACAACGTCGAGTTCGACCGGCTGCCCGACCAGAAGGACCCGGCGAAGTAGCGCAGCGCGCACGAGCCGCGGAGTGGGGGTTCGCGGAGGGCGCACGCCTCACCATAAGCCCGCAGCGAACCCCCGCGCCGCGGCGACCAGGCGAGGGTTCCGCAGCGTGCGAGCGTCGCGTCAACCCTCGCGCATTTCCTCGGCGGGTCCGAGGATCTGCTCGCGCAGGTCACGGTAGCGCGGCAGCTGCGGCGGGTAGATGCAGATGTACTTGACCTGCGCGGCCAGCAGGCACCGCTGCTTGATGGTCTCGAGCTTCTGGTCGCGCGGATTGACGACCGCGTCGGGCTCGCGCGTGTCGATGATCGCGAGAATCGTCATGTCGCGATCGCACAGCACGAAGCCCACGTGCTGATTCGCGATCTTGCGGAAGGCGCGCAGCCGCTCCATTCCCTGCGGCCCGATCTTCACCTGCAGCACGTCGGCGAGACGAACGCGCGCGAAGATCTCGTGCCGCGGAAACGCCGCCTTCAGCAGCATGAAGACGACGCCCTCGACCTTGCTCAGGAAGCGCGGGCGCAACAGGTACAGACCCGGCAGCTCGGCGGACGAGAGCAGGCGCGTCGTCTCGCCTTCCGTCCATTGCGCGGCGGTATTCGGGCCCTCGGCCGACGTCGATCCCGGGCTCGCGCGGCCGCGGCGCATCAACCCGATCGCGATGGCGAGGGCAAGTGCGCCGATCGCGATCGCGAACAGGATGCCGGAGCTCATGTGCCCGGGTCGCTCGATGTGCCGGCGCGTGCGCGCACCGACGTTATGTAACTCGACGATCTTTGCATGCGCGGGTTGATCTCTCGAGTCGTTGTCTGGCGCGCGTAGTCTAAAGCATGATGCAGGACGCGTCAACGCGACGGCACGCCCCGCGACCCGGCGCGAATCGGCCCCGACAAAAGCAAAGCCCCGCCGGAGCGGGGCTTGCCTCGATGCGGTGAAGACTCAGGCGTCGGACATCACATGTCCATGTCGCCCATGCCGCCCATGCCGCCCATGCCGCCGCCGCCACCGCCCATCGGCTTTTCGTCCTTCGGCAGCTCGGCGACCATCGCTTCGGTCGTGAGCAGCAGCGACGCGACCGACGCGGCGTTTTGCAGCGCAAAGCGCGCGACCTTCGTCGGATCGACGACACCCATCTCGACCAGGTCTCCGTACTCCGCCGGTCTGCGCGTTGAAGCCGAAGTTGCCCTTGCCCTCGGCGACCTTGTTGACGACGACGCTCGGCTCGTCGCCGGCGTTGGCGACGATCTGCCGCAGCGGCTCTTCGAGCGCGCGCATCACGATCTTGATGCCCGCGTCCTGGTCGGCGTTGTCGCCCTTCAGGTTCTTGAGGTTCGCGCGAGCACGAAGATAGGCTACGCCGCCACCGGCGACGATGCCTTCCTCGACTGCCGCGCGGGTCGCGTGCAGCGCGTCTTCCACGCGCGCCTTCTTCTCCTTCATCTCGACTTCGGTCGCGGCGCCGACCTTGATCACCGCCACGCCGCCGGCGAGCTTCGCGACGCGCTCCTGCAGCTTCTCCTTGTCGTAGTCGGACGTCGCGTCGTCGATCTGCTTGCGCACGTTCTTGACGCGCGCTTCGATCGCCGCCTTCTCGCCGGCGCCGTCGATGATCGTCGTGTCTTCCTTGCCCACTTCGATCTTCTTCGCGCGGCCGAGGTCCTTGAGCGTCGCGTTCTCGAGCTTGAGGCCCAGCTCTTCGGCGATCACGGTGCCGCCGGTGAGGATCGCGATGTCCTCGAGCATCGCCTTGCGGCGGTCGCCGAAGCCCGGCGCCTTCACGGCGGTGGTCTTCAGGATGCCGCGGATGTTGTTGACGACGAGCGTCGCCAGCGCTTCGCCATCGACGTCCTCGGCGATGATGAGCAGCGGCTTGCCGGACTTCGCCACCTGCTCGAGCAGCGGCAGCAGGTCGCGGATGTTGCTGACCTTCTTGTCGTGCAGCAGGATGTACGGATCTTCGAGCAGCGCGACCTGCTTGTCGGGATTGTTGATGAAATACGGCGAGATGTAGCCGCGGTCGAACTGCATGCCTTCGACGAGATCGAGCTCGTTCTCGAGGCCCTTGCCGTCTTCGACGGTGATCACGCCTTCCTTGCCGACCTTGTCCATCGCCTCGGCGATCGTCTTGCCGATCGCCTCGTCGGCGTTGGCCGAGATCGCGCCGACCTGCGCGATTTCCTTGCTGGTCGTGCACGGCTTGCTGATCTTCTTGAGCTCCGCGACGACGCTGATGACGGCCTTGTCGATGCCGCGCTTCAGGTCCATCGGGTTCATGCCGGCGGCGACGTACTTGAAGCCCTCGCTGCAGATCGACTGCGCGAGCACGGTTGCCGTCGTCGTGCCGTCACCGGCCACGTCCGAGGTCTTCGACGCGACTTCCTTCACCATCTGCGCGCCCATGTTCTCGAACTTGTCCTTGAGCTCGATCTCCTTCGCGACCGACACACCGTCCTTGGTGATCGTCGGTGCGCCGAAGCTGCGCTCGAGGACGACGTTGCGTCCTTTGGGGCCCAGCGTGACCTTGACCGCGTTGGCCAGGATGTTCACGCCGACCATCATTTTGTTGCGTACGCCTTCGCCGAAGCGGACGTCTTTGGCTGCCATATAAGTTCTCCTGAATGCTTGTGCTGGGGGACGGGACGATCAGTCGACGATGCCGATGATGTCGTCTTCGCGCATGTGCAGCAGATCCTGCCCGTCCAGCTTGAATTCCTGACCGGAGTACTTGCCGAAGAGCACCTTGTTGCCCGGCTTGACGCCCATCGGGATCAGCTTGCCGCTGTCGTCGGTCTTGCCGGGACCGCAATAGACCACTTCGCCTTGCGAGGGCTTCTCCGCGGCCGTGTCGGGGATGACGATACCGCCAGCCGTCTTCCTTTCCTCTTCGAGCCGTTTAACGATCACGCGATCGTGCAGGGGACGAATCTTCATGGTTAGCACTCACTCCTATAATAGAGTTTCTTCACAATCAGTCACTTATGTAGCCGCGACCCTTGCGGTCAGCGGCTGCCGAGAGACATGTCCAGCGCTACGCCGTGCCTGTTAGCACTCGGCGATAGCGAGTGCTAATAATAAGGTTAGAGCACTGCGAAAGCAACCCCGCGGGCGCGAAATAAGAGGCGCCCGCCCCGATGGAGGCGGCGCCGGCAGGACCCGTACTCCGGGACCGTCCAAGGCTTTCGGGCTACCGCTTGTAAGCCGCGCCCCCTCGGCGCACCGCCCGGCGTTATCTTTTTCAATACGCACGGGCTTCCTCGATGCTTCGTCCGGCCAATGTCGTCGATCTGCCGATACTGCGCGCTCTCATCCGCGAAGGCGCGCTGACGGGCAGCTTCGACCGCTCTCTCGCGACCGAGTCGCGCGAATCCACGCTGTTCTTCAACAATCTCCGGCAGGCGCTCGCCTCCGGATATTTCGTCGAGCCCGACCCGCGCACAGGCGATCTCGCCACCGTCGGCCGTGCTTGCGTTCGTCTATCTGTCGGACGAGGACCCGACCGTGCATCGGCCGATCGGGTTCGGCCTGTTCAAGGCGGCCGCCGATCGGATACGAGCTGTGGCTCACGGGCATCGACGCGGCTTGGCGCGGGCGCGGCCACGGCCGCCGGATGCTCGGCGAGCTCCTCGCCACGCCGCCGGGTCGCGAGGCGTATCTCGTCCGCGTGCAGACCTACGGCAAGGAGAGCCCGGCGATGGCGCACTTGCTCGGTGCGTTCGGTTACAGCTGCATCCGCGAAACGCCGCGGCTCACGTTGTACTTGCGCAGCGACGCTCCCGAGTCGCTTCGCGCGTCGCACGCGCCGGCCCCCGCCTCGTCGCAGACCGACGGGTTGACGGCCGTCGCAGCGGCCCGGCTCGTCCGTGCAGCGCGCGCGTTCCCGATGGCGGCTCGAGCCCGCCGTGGTACCGTTGCGTCATCGCCAACAATCATCCCGCGGGATCCTCATGGATGATCTGACGTCACCCCGGTCCATCGCTGCCGAATCGGACGCCGGCCGCGGTGCCCTCGGGCCGCGGCAGCGCCTGGTGGACCGACGGATGGCGGCTTTTCGCCGCCGCACCGGGCGTCTGGATCGCCATCACGCTGATCTTCGTGATCCTGATGGTGATGATGGCGTTCATTCCGCTGCTCGGAACCATCGCGACCACGCTGCTCACGCCCGTTTTCGCGGGAGGCGTGCTGGTCGGCTGCCGCACGCTGGATCGCGGCGGCCAGCTCACGGTCGGACACCTGTTCGCGAGCTTCTCCGATCGCCTCGGTCCGCTCATCATCGTGGGCGTCGTCTACCTCGTCGGATCGATGGTGATCGTGCTCGTGGTCGTCGCCTGCCTGGTCGCCACCGCCGGCGTCGGAGGAGCTCGGCGCGCTGCTGAGCGGCGATCCGTACGAGGCGGGATTTGCGATGCTCACGAGCGTCGGGATCGGCGCCGTGTTCGCCGCGCTCGTCGCGACGCTGCTCGCAATTCCGCTGCTGATGGCCTACTGGTTCGCGCCCGCGCTCGTCGTCTTTCGAAACGAGGAGCCGCTGACGGCGATGAAGACGAGCTTCAACGCGTGCCTCGTCAACATGATGCCGATGCTCGTCTACAGCCTGCTGGGACTCGTGTTCGCGATCGCCGCGACGATTCCGCTGTTCCTCGGCTGGCTCGTGCTCGCCCCGGTATTTGCAGCAAGCGTGTACGCGAGCTACAAGGATATTTTCCCGGCGCAATAGCACATCGTGGAAAAATGTCGCGAGCAGCCCCGAGTGCGCGAAGGCCCGCAGCGAGCCCTGAGAAAGTACGTCGACGTACAGCGAGGGGCGAGCGCGGACACGACAAAGCAATCGGGGCGCGCAGCTATTGTTCCGCCTAGTGCGCCTTTTCCCAGTTGGGGCCGACGCCGACGTCGACGACCAGCGGAACCGAGAGCTCGGCGACCGACGTCATCTCCTCGGCGAGCACGGCCTTGACGCGGTCGAGCTCGCGCTCCGGCACCTCGAGCACGAGCTCGTCGTGCACCTGTAGCAGGAGCTTCGCCGCGAGGCCGTCCCGGCGAAGCCGGTTGTGCACGGCGATCATCGCCAGCTTGACCAGGTCCGCCGCCGTGCCCTGCATCGGCGCGTTGATCGCGGCGCGCTCGGCTGCGGCGCGGCGCGGTCCTCCTCCGGCCTTGATGTCGGAGAGCCACAGCCGCCGCCCGAGCACCGTTTCGACATAGCCGTGCTCGCGCGCGAATTCGCGCGTCGTCTGCATGTAAGCGGCAACGCCCGGGATAGCGCTGGAAATACCGCTCGATGAACTGCGCTGCCGCGGCGCGCTCGATGCCGAGCTGCTGCGCAAGCCCGAACGCGCTCATTCCGTAGATCAGGCCGAAGTTGACCGCCTTGATGTAGCGCCGCTGATCGGTCGTCACGTCGCCGAGCGCAACGCCGAAAATCTCGGCGGCGGTCGCCCGGTGGATGTCGGCGCCGTCGCGGAAAGCCTTGACGAGCGCGGGATCCGCCGGACAGGTGCGCCATGATCCGCAGCTCGATCTGCGAATAGTCGGCCGAGACGATCACGTGACCCGGCGGCGCGATGAACGCCTCGCGGATGCGGCGTCCCTCCGGCGTGCGCACCGGGATGTTCTGCAGGTTCGGATCGGTCGACGCGAGCCGTCCCGTCACGGCGGTCGCCTGGCTGTACGTCGTGTGCACGCGCCCGGTTCGCGGGTTGACCATCAGCGGCAACTTGTCGGTGTACGTCGACTTGAGCTTCGACAGCGCGCGATGCTCGAGGATGCGCTTGGGCAGCGGATAGTTGGCGGCGAGCTCGGTCAGCACGTCTTCGTCGGTCGACGGCTGCCCGGTCGCGGTCTTGCGCGACGACGGCAGCTTCATGCGCTCGAAGAGGATCTCGCCGAGCTGCTTCGGCGATCCGAGGTTGAAAGGGTGGCCGGCGAGCTCGAACGCTTCGCGCTCGAGCGCCAGCACCTTCTCGCCCAGCTCCCGGCTCTGGGCGGAGAGCAGCGCCGCGTCGAGCATCACGCCGGCGCGCTCCATCTCGAAAAGGACTTCGCGCACCGGCATCTCGATCGCCGAATAGACGCGGTCGAGCTTGGGATCGGCGGCCACGCGCGGATACAGGTAGCGATGGAGCTGCAACGTGACGTCGGCATCCTCGGCGGAATAGCGCGTGGCGCCTTCGATGTCGACCTGGTCGAAGTCGATCTGCTTCGCGCCCTTTCCGGCGATCTCCGCATAGGTGATCGTCTTGACGTTCAGATGCCGCCACGCGAGATTGTCGAAGTCGTGCGGCCGGTGCGCTTCGAGCACGTAGGATTGCAGCAGCGTGTCGTGGACGACGCCCTCGAGCGCGATGCCGTGGTTGGCGAGCGCGTGCTGGTCGTACTTGACGTTCTGCCCGACCTTGCGTTTCGCCGGGTTCGCGAACCAGGGCGCGAGGCGCGCGAGCGTCGCGTCGAGCGGCAGCTGGTCGGGCGCGCCGGGATAGCGGTGCGCGAGCGGGATGTAGCACGCGCGCCCGGGCTCGATCGCGAAAGAGAGCCCGACGATCCGCGCCTGCATCGGATCGACGCTCGTCGTCTCCGTATCGAAGACGACGAGCTCCGCGCGCTCGATCGCCTCGATCCAGCGCTCGAGCGCCGCTTCGTCGAGGACGGTTTCGTAATGCCGCGGCACCGGCGGCGGCGCTTCGCCGACGACCGAATCATCGCGCGCGCCCGCGTCCGCGAACGTTCGCGTATTCTCCCGCGCGGCGCGATCGGCGATCCTGCCCGCGGCGTCGTTGCCGGAGTCACGGTCCGGATCGTCCTTGAGCCAGGCCTTGAAACCGTATCGCTCGTACATCTTCCGCAGCTTGTCCGTGTCGCGCTCGCCGATCACGAGATCGGTCGCCTCGACCGGCAACCTGCAGTCGCACTTCACGGTGAGCAGGCGCCGGCCCTGGGGCAGCCAGTCGAGCGTGGCGCGCAGGTTCTCGCCGACCACGCCCGGAATCTCGCTCGCGTGCGCGATGACCTCGTCGAGCGTTCCGTACTGGACGAGCCACTTCGCCGCGGTCTTCGGGCCGACCTTCGGGACGCCGGGCACGTTGTCGATCGCGTCCCCGGTCAGCGTGAGGAGATCGAGCAGCTGGTCCGCGCGCACGCCGAACTTGGCGATCACGCCCGCCTCGTCGAGCGTTTCATTGCTCATCGTGTTGACGAGCTTCACGCCCGGGCGCACGAGCTGCGCGAGATCCTTGTCGCCCGTCGAGATCACCGTCGCGATCCCTTTTGCGGACGCCTCGCGCACGAGCGTTCCGATGACGTCGTCGGCCTCGACGCCGTCGATCATCAGCAGCGGCCAGCCGTTGGCGCGGATGAGCTCGTGCAGCGGGCGCGATCTGCCGTCCGAGATCGTCGGGCATCGGCGTGCGGTTCGCCTTGTACTCGGGGTACCAGTCGTCGCGAAACGTCTTTCCCGGCGCGTCGAAGACAACCGCGAAGTAGTCGGGCTTCTCGTCTTCGGCTATCCTGCGCAGCATCGACAGCACACCGCGCAGCGCGCCCGTCGGTTCGCCATCTGCAGCACGCAGGTCGGGGAGCGCGTGAAAGGCGCGATACAGGTACGACGAACCATCCACCAGTACGAGCGTAGCCATGTATCAGACCACCAAGATCCCCGAGCTCATCGATCCGCAGGCGACGAACACGACGAACGGGCAGGAAGCCTGGCGGGTGCTCGGAATTATGGCAGAGTTCGCCGCGGCGACCGAGCGCTTGCGCGACGTGCGGCCCGCCGTGTCGATGTTCGGCAGCGCGCGGATCAAGCCCGGTCATCCGTATTACGACAAGACCGAACGCATCGCGCGGCTTCTGTCGGACGCGGGCTTCGCCGTCATCTCCGGCGGCGGACCCGGCCTGATGGAAGCGGCGAACCGCGGCGCCTTTGCGGGCAGATCGCCTGCGATCGGGCTCAACATCCTGCTGCCGAACGAAGAGGGCCGCAACGAGTTCCAGGATGTCTCGTTCGACTTTCGCTACTTCTTCGCGCGCAAGATGATGTTCGTCCGCTTCGCGTCGGCGTACGTCGTGCTGCCCGGCGGATTCGGAACGCTCGACGAGCTCTCCGAGTGCCTGACGCTCGTGCAGACCGGCAAGAGCAGGCGCATTCCCATCATTCTCGCGGGCGGCGAATTCTGGCGCGGTCTCCTCGACTGGATGCGCGACAAGCTCGTCGGCGAGCGCATGGCGGACCCGCAGGATCTCGATCTGATGAAGGTGATCGAGGAGCCCGAGGCGATCGTCGAGGCGATCTTCGACTTCTACGAATCGCGCGGCTTCCAGCCGACGCGCGAAGAACGCGAGAAGATGCTGAACCTGTAGCGCAAAGCGGGTCGCGGAATAGGACTTTGTCCGGCAGCGCCGCGAAGGGGCCGTCTGCTAGAATCGCCGGCACATGAGAGAGCCCCGCACCTCGCTGCGTCTCATCGCCGCCGCGGCGGCTCTTGCGGTTGCGGCGATCGCCTTCGCTCAGCCGCTCCCCCCGGCGCCTCCACCCCCGCCGATGCCGCCCCCGTCCGAGGCGCCCGAAGTCGCGCCGCCGCCGGTCGCCGACGACCTCGAGCTCGAGCCGCAGGTGACGATCACGAAGAAGGATGGCGAGACCGTCGAGGAAGCGCGCGTCAACGGCAAGCTGATGTGGGTCAAGGTCACCCCGAGGCACGGCCGGCCATACTATCTGCTTCCGGATCCCATCGAGGGCACGTTGATCCGCCGCGAAGGTTTCGATCCGGGGCTGCGGGTGCCGCTGTGGGTGCTTTTCTCGTTCTGAGGTAGTTCTCCTTTCCGGGATGCTCATCGAAGCGGCGCGCCCGCGCGCGCCGCGCTGTCCGATGTCGGTCTACACACCCGTCACCACCGAGGAGCTCGATGCCTGGCTCGCGCGCTATGCGGTCGGGACGCTCGTGCTGCAGGCGCCGATTGCCGCGGGAATCGAGAACACCAATTACTTCGTCACGACGACGAAGGGCCGCTATGTCCTCACGCTCTACGAGCGGCTCCCGGCCGAAGAGCTGCCCTTCTATCTCAACCTGATGGCGCATCTCGCGCGCGCCGGCGTCGAATGCCCCGCTCCCGAAGCGGACCGGACCGGCGCTTTCTTCAGCATGCTCAACGGCAAGCCGGCAAGCCTCGTGACGCGCGTGGACGGCGCAGCCGATGCTCGAGCCCGATCCGGTGCACTGCGCGGCGGTGGGCGCGGCGCTCGGCCGCCTTCATCGCGCATCGGCGACCTATCGGCCGCGACTCACGAATCGCCGCGGCCCGTCGTGGTGGCGGCAGGCCGCGCGCGCGGTCCGTCCGTTTCTGACGCCGGAGCAGAACCAGCTGCTCGCCGGCGAGATCAAGTTCCTCACGGGTTTCGCCAAGGTCCGCATGCCGCGCGGGGCGATCCACGGCGATCTGTTCTGCGACAACGTGCTGTTCGAAGGCGACCGCGTCTCGGGCATCATCGACTTCGGCTTCGCGGCGACGGATTTCCTCGCGTACGACCTCGCGATCACCGTCAACGACTGGTGCATCGTCAACGACGGCGCCGACGCCGGCGCGCTCGTCCCCGATTTCGTCGACGCGCTCGTGGGCGCCTACTCGAGCGTGCGCGAGCTCACCGCCGACGAGCGCGCGCAATGGCCGGCGCTGCTTCGCGCCGCGGCGCTGCGCTTCTGGCTGTCGCGGCTCTACGATCTCCATCTGCCGCGTCCGGGCGAGCTCGTCCATGCGCACGACCCCGCGCACTTCGAGCGCATCCTTCGCGACCGGATCCTCCACGCGACCGCGCTGCCGGAGCCGATCCGGGCTCGAGCCGCACCATCGTCCGCCCCGTGACGACGCCCGCTGCCGCCGATCGCGTTCGCGCGCCATCCTGCGCGTCGCGGCATCGCGTGGCTGCGCGAGGCCGCGGTCATGCTCGCGGCTGCGCGCATGCGCTGGCTGATGCTGCTCTTCGCCTACTATTCGATCCAGTGGCTCGCGGCGTTCGTCCCGGCGGTCGGGCCCCTCGCGATGATGATCGGACGGCCGGTGTTCACCGTGGGGTTCCTCGCCGCCGCATGGACGCAGCAACGCGGCGGCGTTCCGCGAATCGGGCATCTCTTCCATGGCTTCCGGACGGATCTCCGCGCGCTGCTGCCCATCGGCGTCGTGCTGGTCGCGGGAACGATATTCGCCGTGCTGGCGACGGCGCTCGTCGACGGCGGCGCGCTGCTCGACATGATCAGCGCGCGGAGGAAGGCCGGACGAAGCGATCGTTGCAAGCCCGCGCGTCGAGATTGCGATGCTCTTCGGCATCGTCTGCGCGCTGCCGACGCTGCTCGCCGTGTGGTTCGCGCCCGCGCTGGTCGTCTTTCAGGATTGCAGCGCCAGGCGGGCGCTCGCGACGAGCCTTCGCGCCGCGCTGGCGAACTGGCGTCCGCTCGCCGTCTACGGATTGCTGCTCTTCTTCTATGGCGCCGTGCTGCCGGGAATGGCGATCGCGATCATCGCCGTCGTCGCGCCGAGCGAGGGGGCACTTTACGTGATCGCGCTGCTGATCGGCGTTCCTTACTACCTCATGTTCTCCGCCGTGCAGGCGATCTCCGACTACGTCGCGTATCGCGACGTCTTCCATCCTGCCGAAGTCGCGGTGCCGCAGGCTCCGACGTCAGCGCGCAGTAGAGGTTGCTATAGCTGCCTCGAGCTTCGCGTACTCGAGCGCGAGCCACTTGACGCCGCTGTTGCGGAAGTTGACCTGAACGCGCGCATCGTCGCCGCGCCCTTCGGCATCGACGATGATGCCCACGCCGAACTTCGCGTGCCGCACGCTCTGGCCGATTCGCCACGCGGGGCCGCGGTCGCGCGCGTCGGACACGCGCGCCGGCGCCGTCGCGCTCGACGGCGCGAACTGCGCTGATCGGTCTCGCCACTCGGATGGATCGATGTCGACGCGCACCGCGGCGCTGCCGGCGCGGCGAGAGCCACGAGACAATTTCGCCGGGCAATTCGTCGAGGAATCGCGAGGCGATGTTGTAGCGGACCTGCCCGTGCAGCATCCGGCTCTGCGCGTGCGTCACGTAGAGGCGGCGTTTCGCGCGCGTCACGGCGACGTACATCAGGCGCCGCTCTTCCTCCACGCCGTCGAATTCGTTGAGACTCTGCTCGTGCGGGAAGAGCCCTTCTTCGAGCCCCGTGACGAATACCGTGTGGAACTCGAGCCCCTTCGCCGAGTGCACGGTCATGAGCTGCAGCGCCGACCTGCCCTCCGCTGCCTGCGTTTCGCCGGCTTCGAGCGCCGCGTGCGCGAGGAACGCGGTGAGCGGATCGGTGGCCCCTTCGTCCGCGGCCGGCGCCGCATCGGTCGAATCCGGCAACGCGATGGGCGCGTCGACGGCGAGGTCGGCCTCGCGCAGGAAGCTCTGCGCGGCGGTCACCAATTCCGCGAGGTTGTCGAGCCGGTCCTGGCCGTCCTTCTCGGCCTTGTAATGCGCGATGAGGCCGGATGCGCCGTTCACGTGATCGACGACTTCCGGCAGCGGCAAACCGGCCGTTGCGGCACGCATCGACTCGATGAGCTCGACGAAAGCGCCGAGGCTCGCGGCGGACTTGCCGCCCGCGCCGGCGCCCAGCCGAGCCGCCTGCCACAGGCTCGTTCCCCGTACGCGCGCGGCATCGGTCAGGTGCTCGAGCGTGCGCGCACCGATGCCCCTCGGCGGGAAGTTGACGACGCGCAGGAACGCGCCGTCGTCGTCCGGAGAAGCCAGCAAGCGAAGGTAGGCGAGCGCGCTCTTCACTTCCGCCCGCTCGAAGAACCGCATGCCTCCGTAAACGCGATAAGGAATCGCCGCGTTGAACAGCGCGTGCTCGATGAGGCGCGACTGGGCGTTCGAGCGATAGAGCACGGCGACTTCCGAAAGCGCCAGGCCGTCGGCAGCGAGGCTCTTCGCGACGTCGACGATGAACGCCGCCTCGTCGACGTCGGAGCCCGCCGCGAGCGCGCGAACGGGGTCGCCCTTGTCGCCGCTCGTCCACAGGTTCTTCCCGAGCCGCGTCCGGTTGTTCTTGATCAGCGCGTTGGCGGCGTCGAGGATGTTGCCGTGCGAGCGGTAATTCTGCTCGAGCTTGATCAGCTGCACGGGACGATCGGGACGCCCGAAGTCGCGCTCGAAGTGCTGCATGTTGGCGACGTTCGCGCCGCGAAACGCGTAGATCGACTGGTCGTCGTCGCCGACGGCGAACACCGCGGCGTCCTCCCCGGCGAGAAGCCGCAGCCACTTGTACTGCAGCACGTTGGTGTCCTGGAACTCGTCGACGAGCAGGTGCGAGAAGCGGCGCTGGTAGTGTTGCCGCAGGCCCTGGTGCTGCGAGAGGAGCTCGTAGCTTCGCAGCAGGAGCTCGGCGAAATCCACGACGCCTTCGCGCTGGCACATCGCCTCGTACAGCGCGTAGTGCTCGACCTGGCGGCGCGCGACGTCGTCGCCCGCCTCGACCTGGTTCGGACGCAGGCCCTCCTCCTTCGCGCCGGCGATGAAGTACTGGAGCTGGCGCTGCGGAAAGCGCTCGTCGTCGATGCCGTGCGCCTTGTACACCCTCTTGATCAGCGCGAGCTGGTCCTGCGTGTCCATGATCTGGAAGAGCTGCGGCAGGTTCGCGTCGCGATAGTGCGCGCGCAGCATCCGGTTGCACAAACCGTGAAACGTGCCGATCCACATGCCGCGCGTGTGCACCGGCGTCATCGCGGACAGCCGGACGAGCATCTCCTTCGCCGCCTTGTTCGTGAACGTGACGGCGAGGATCCCGAGCGGCGACGCCTGGCCCGTCGCCAGCAGCCACGCGATCCGCGTCGTCAGGACACGCGTCTTGCCGCTGCCGGCGCCCGCGAGGATCAGCGCCGATTGGTGCGGCAGCGTCACTGCGGCGAGCTGCTCGGGATTGAGATTGGCGAGGAGCGTCGAAGTCATTTGCGGCAACCCGCAATTATACGAGGTCGCGGGCGGCTATAATCCGCGCACTCCGCGACGACCCGGCCTTCCACAGAACCGATGCCGCCCAATCCGAAGGCCGTGCCGCCCGCGAATTCGGCGACCACGCGCGCGTTCGTCCAGTGGATTCGCTCGGCGGCGCCCTACATCCACGCGTTCCGCGGCCGGACCTTCGTCATCGCGTTCGGCGGCGAGGTCGTCGCCGACGACACGTTCCTGCACATCATCCACGATCTCAATCTGCTGCACAGCCTCGGCATCCACCTGGTCGTCGTGCACGGCTCGCGTCCGCAGATCGAGGCGATCCTCGAGCAGCAGGGAATCGAAAGCCGCTACGCATTCGGGCTGCGCGTCACCGACGCGGAGACCATGGACTGCGTGCTCGAGGCGTCCGGCCAGGTGCGCTCGCGGATCGAGGCGCTGCTCTCGCTCGGCATCGCGAACTCGCCGATGGCGGGCGCGCGCATCCGCGTGTCGTCCGGCAACTTCATCACCGCGAAGCCGCAGGGCGTGATCGACGGCGTCGACATGGAGCTCACCGGCGAAGTGCGACGCGTCGACACCGACGCGATCGACCAGCGCCTCGACGACGGCGACATCGTCCTGATCTCGCCTCTCGGCTACTCGCCCACCGGGGAAATCTACAATCTCGCGCTGGAGGAAGTCGCGACACAGGTCGCCGTGCGCGTCGACGCCGACAAGCTCGTCTTCCTGATGGACACCGAGGGCGTCCGCGACAGCCGGCGGCACCTCTTGACCGAGCTCTCGACGCGCGACGCCGAAGCGCTGCTCGGCGTCGCGTCGCAGCCGAGCTGCCGCCGGATGTCCAGCACTACCTTCCCTGCGCGATTCGCGCCTGCAACAACGGCGTCAAGCGCGCGCACCTGATCAGCCGCCACATCGACGGCGCGCTGCTGCTCGAGCTCTTCACGCGCGACGGCATCGGGACGATGGTTGCCGCCGCGGCGCTCGCGCACATCCGCAACGCGACGATCGACGACGTCGGCGGCATTCTGCAGATCATCAAGCCGCTCGAGGAGCAAGGGATCCTCGTCCGCCGCTCGCGCGAGCGGCTCGAGATGGAGATCGAGCGCTTCGTCGTCGCCGAGCACGACAACACGATCATCGGCTGCGCAGGCCTCTACGCCTTTCTCGACGAGAAGGTGGGCGAGCTCGCCGCGCTCGCCGTCCACCCGGATTTTCGCCGCGAAGGCTACGGCGAAGCGCTGATGACGGAGATCGAGGCGCGCGCGCGCAAGCTGAAGCTCACCGCGCTCTTCGTGCTGACGACGCGCGCTTCGCAGTGGTTTATCGAGCGCGGCTACCGGCCGGCGACGATCGCGGAGCTCCCGCGCGAGAAGCAGGCGCTCTACAATTACCAGCGCAAGTCGCAGGTCTATCGCAAGGATCTCTAGGAGCCCGACATGGCACGGATGGTCCACTGCATCAAGCTCGGCCGCGAGGCCGAAGGGCTCGATTTCCCGCCGTATCCGGGCGAGCTCGGCAAGCGAATCTACGAGAACGTCTCGAAGGAAGCATGGCAGGCGTGGCTCAAGCACCAGACGATGCTCGTCAACGAGAATCGCCTTTCGCTTGCCGACGCCGGCGCGCGCAAATGGCTGGCCGAGCAGATGGAGCGGCACTTCTTCGGCGCCGGCGCGGAAACGCCGTCCGGCTACGTGCCGCCAAAGACGTGAGAGATCGAGTGAGCGATCAAGGCACCAGCCTCCAACCGCTCGGACACTCCGGCACCGCGGGATAATAGCCCGCCGGCTCATAGCAGTAATAGTAGAACCCTTCGAGCGTTCGATAGGCTTCCGCCGGCGGGACCGCATAGTAGGGGCCGTACTGGCCAAAGGGACCGACGAAGATCGGGACCCCGACGACGACGACGGCGCGCTGGTGCCGATGATCGCGATCGCCGTCACCCTTGCGGGGGCCGTCTCCCCGGCGCATGCCTTCCTTCTGAGCGGCGGCCGGATACCGCGGGTCGCGATCCTGCGCGCTGCCGACTCGTGTTACGCACAGGAGCGCCAATGCCGTGACAAATACGAGCGCTGTCTTCTTCATCTTCAAGCCTGTCCAGGTTGTTTCGCTCGAACGCAGACTTCTCGTGGTCTGACTCTGCGGCCGCGTGCCGTCAAATTGCGGCGGTGATCATTGGAACGCGCGCGGACGGATTTGCTCCTTCCGGAATACAAACGAAACAATCGGGGCGTTCCGGCGCGCGCTTTGAACCTCGTGCCCGGCGGGGCGCAAGCCAGGTCAGGTGCGTCGGCGGCGCGATTCGCCGCCCAAGCGTTCAGCGTGCAGCTCGCGGCGAGTGCCACGGCGCGCGGCGATTGCGATCTGCTGTTCTCGGACACGCGAAGCTTGCGCAGCCGCGATGACTTCTTGTGCTGATGCTCTTCCATGCGCTTGAGCACGTCGACCAGGAACCGCAGCGTCTCGCGGATGTAGGGCCCTTTGTTCAGCATCACGCACTCGGCGCGGCTGCCCATCGCCGCGTCGGTGACCTCGGCGCGCGACGGCATGCCTCCCTTGGCGAGCGATTCCAGCACCTGGGTCGCCCAGATCACAGGCACATGGGCCGCCTCGCAAAGCCACAGGATCTCCTCCTGCACCTCGGACAGCCGTTCGAAGCCGACTTCGACACCGAGGTCGCCGCGCGCCACCATCACGGCGACAGGCGGGTTGCGCATCGCCGCGAGCAGCAGCATCGGAAGATGCGTGAACGACGCTTGCGTCTCGATTTTGAGCACGATCCCGAGCTGGGAAACGCCGAGCCTGGAGATTTCGGCGAGCAGCGCTTCGATGTCCTCGGGGCGCCGCACGAACGAAAGCGCAACCATCTCGGCGTGCTTTGCCACGAACTTCAGGTCCTCCTTGTCCTTTGCCGCGAGCGCCGGCAGGTCGAGATCGGAGTGCGGCAGATTGATCCCCTTCTCCGCCCTGAGCTTCGCGGCGCCGCCTGCCACCGCGGTGACCTCGACTCGCAAGCGATCCTGAGCGACGGCTCGGATCGTGCCGCGGATCTTGCCGTCGTCGAACAAGATCGGCTCGCCAACGCGGACGCTCGTGAACACCTCCGGCAGCGCGCAGGAGACGAAGGCGGGCTCCAGCACGCGTCCCTCGTCGTCGTGAACGGCGTCACGCCCCGGCATCTCGCCGCGCAAGAGGTCGAGATTGTCTCCGGGGCGCAGCGCGATCCACTGCTCGACCGCGGGCAGCGCTCCGACCGTGCCTTTCGCGACGACGCGCCCCTTGCGCCGCAGCGACAGGCGCGTGCCGGGCACGACGTATGCCGTCGTATCGGTCTCGCAGAGGCACTCTCCGGCGCGGACCTCGACGACGTGCAGCAGGCGCCTGCGCTCGCGTGCATCGGCGAGCTCGATGGTGTCCCCGTGCCTTGCCTTCGCGAGAAGGTCGCCGTCGATGGAAATCGTCGCATCGTCTGCATCGGCGTCGTGCGCGCGCGCGACGAAGCGCACCCGGGCCGGCTCCGTCACGCGTCCGATGGCATCGCGCCCCGGCCGCCACTTCGCGACCGCGGGCCCGGGTTCGATCGGGCCGGTGCGAAGCTTCGGCCCGGCAAGGTCGAACGATACTGCGCAGCGCATGCCGGTGTCGCGCTCGGCGTGGCGCAGGTGCTTGACCATCCGCACCCAGACCTCCGGGGTGTCATGGGCACAATTGATGCGCATGATCTCCATCCCCGCTTCGACCAGATCCCGAATGAGCTTCGGATCATCGGCGGCCTCGCCCGGCATCGTCACCATGATCCGCGTTGCCCGGCCGCGGCGCGCGGCGCCGAGAATCGCGTTGGCATGCTCGGCAAGCAGCGCGTCACCGGTATTGAAGGTGACGGGCGGCGCGCCGGCTATCTCGGACGGGACCGCTTTCCCGCGCAGCGCATAGAGCACCTCCAGTACCGCGTCGAGCGAGGCCATCACGTGCGCTTCCATGCGCCCCAGCGAGCTCAAGCCCAGCCGGGTGAGCTCGTCCTGCAGCTCGCGCGCGTCGTGCCGGCGCACGGCCAGGTAGTGGACGAGGTTGTACGCGCTTTCGCGCATCGACGGGGCGGTCGCGTCGAGCTCGATTGCGAATTCCTGTTCGGCCGCCAGCGCGGCGCGGCGCAGCTCGTCGACGCCGCGTGCGGCGCGGTCGAGGCGCAGCGCTCTCGAAAGCTCCCGTTCGGTGCGGCGCGGCGCGGTCATCCTGGAAGCCGAGTTTCTCTCTCGTGGCGGCGGATCGGGAGGGATTTGTCCCAAGTCCCGATGTTGCGGACGCGATGTTACGTTTATGTTACGGACAGGGTGGATTCCGGCGATATCGGATGCGCAGAGTCTCCACGACCGCGCCGGTAGGCCGCATTGACCGGCATCAAGTACTTCGCTCGTTCTGCGTGCGCGTCGGGCTAACATCCGGTGATCGCGACCAAGCTGCTCGCGAACCTGTCGCGTGAGCTGGCGTGGCGGCTGTGCCGGACCTCGGACGACCTGCGCAACCGGACTCGATCACGCGGAAACCGTCGTTGCGCCAGACCCGCGAGCATTGTTGGTCGAGCGCGGGGCGACTAGAATCGACGGTCCGGGCGTTGCGCGAAATGCGGAAGCGCACCGCTCGCGCTTGCGATGTCCGCCGATCCATCCGCACTGTCGCGGTTCCTTCCGTCGCGTCGCTTCGTCCTGCGGCTCGCGATGGCTGTTGGCGTGGTCGTCGCACTCATCGCCATCGCATGGCTCGCCGTGCCGCCCATCGTTCGCGGCCAGATCGAATCGCGGCTCAGCGAGGCGTTGAGTCGCAAGACGACGGTCGAGACCGTCGAGTTCGAGCCGTTCAAGCTCCGCGTCACCCTTCGCAAGCTCGCGATCGCGGACCCCGGCGGCGCCGTCCCGCTGCTCGCGGTCGACGCGCTGGTTGCGGACGTCTCCACGGCGTCGCTATGGCATCGCGCGCCGGTGCTCGACGCGCTGAAGCTCGTGCATCCGGCGGTGTCGCTCGCCCGCGACCGCGACGGACGCTACAGCATTCATGACCTGATCGCCAAGGCGCTCGCCGCGCCCGAAGGCCCGCCGCCCGGGTTTTCGCTCAACAACATCGAGATCGACGGAGGCTCGCTCGCATTCGACGACGGGACGACGGGCAGCAAGCACCGGATCGAGAACCTCGCCGTCGGCGTGCCGTTCCTGTCGTCGCTGCCGTACCAGGTCGACATTCGCGTGACCCCGCGAGTCGAGGGCGCTTTCAACGGCTCGCACTTCCTGCTGGGCGGGACGACCGCGCCCTTCGCGGAGCGGCGCGAAGCGACGATCGACATCGACCTCGACGCGCTGCCGCTCAAGTCGTACGTCGCGTATCTGCCGACCAGGCCGCGCATCGATCTTGCGGACGGGAAGCTCACGACGCGGCTCAAGCTCGTGTTCGTCGACGGCAAGCCCGAGGAGCGCAAGCTCGAAGTGCGCGGCGACGCCCGCGTCGATGGGCTCAAGCTCGCGCGCCGGGACGGCTCGTCGCTTGCCGCGGCCGACCGGATCGCGGTCACGCTGGATCGGATCGGCGTCTTCGATCGCGACGTGCGCATCGCATCGGTTGCCATCGATGGGCCCGCAATCGACGTCAGGCGCCTGCGCGACGGCGCGCTGGAGCTTTCGCAACCCCTGTTCGAGAGCGCTGCCCGCACGGTGCCGCGTCACGAACGATGCGACGCCATCCAGCGCCGCGGCGCCCGACAAGCCGTGGTCGGTGACGGTCGCGAAGACGACGGTCTCGCGCGGCACGCTCGCGCTCACCGACGAGACCTCCACGTTCCAATCGACGCTCGCCGATGTCGCCGTCGACGCCAGGAACCTGTCGACGAAGGCGGGCGAGAAAGCGCACGTCGCGCTCTCCTTCATCTCCGCGGACCGCATCGCGTCGTTCAAGGGAGAGGCCGACGTGGAGCCGCTCGTCCCCGCGGCGACCGGCACGTTCGATCTTTCGAAGTTCTCGCTCGGCCTGCTGTTTCCGTACTACAAGGACGTGCTCGCCGTCGACGTGCAGAAAGGCTCGATCGACTTGCGCGGGCGTTTCGCGCTGCTCCCCGACGGCAACGTGAAGCTTTCCGAGAGCGCGGCCGCGATCACCAACCTCACGCTCGCCTACCCCGGCAATCGGCAGCCGTTCTGGATCATGCCCAGCGTCGCGGCGGACGGCGTCGATCTCGACCTCGCCATGCGCAGCGTGAACGTGAAGCAACTGCAGAGCCGCGACGGCAGCATGAAGCTCGCCCGCGAGCGCAACGGGTCGATCGACGTCTCGCGCCTCATGAAGACGACCGAAGCGACCGGCACCGCCAGGGACGAGCGAACGTGGACGCTGGCGTTCGAAAAGTTGCTGATCGAGCGATCGTCGATCGACGTCGAGGATCGCGTGCCGGAGCCACGCCGTGAAGCTCGCGATACGCGACTTCGCGCTCACTGCGGCGAACTATTCGAATGCACGCGGAGCGAAGTCGACGACGTCCATTCGCGCGCGCGTGGGTCAGCACGGACGCGTCGCGTGGAACGGCATGCTCGCCACCAATCCCGTGTCGTTTTCGGGGCAAGTCGACGTGTCGGGGCTCGACCTCGTCACCGTGCGTCCCTACGTCGAGTCGGGCACCAACGTGTCGTTGACCGCCGGTGTGCTCGCCGCCAAGGGGAGCGTCGCAGTCGACGTCCCGCCGCGCGAGCCGGCCAAGGCGAGCTGGAAGGGGAACATCACGGTGACCGACTTCGCCGCTCTCGACAAGCCGACGGCCTCCGATCTGCTGCGATGGAAGCGTCTTGCGCTCGACGACGTGGACGTCGCGACGGAGCCGTTTCGCCTGGCGATCGGGCGGATCGGCGCCGACGACTATTACGCTCGCGCGATCGTCTACCAGGACGGCACGCTGAATCTGACGCGTCTGCTGACGCCGGGCAGCGATCCGGAGCCTGCCGCCGATGCGAAGCCTGCCGCCCGAAGCCTGCCGCCAGGCTGCAGATTCTGCGCCCGCACGCGACCCGCTGCCCGTGACGATCGGCCGGGTCGAGCTCGCGCGCGGCAACGTGAACTTCTCGGATTTCTTCGTGCGCCCGAACTATTCGGCGAACCTCACCGATGTCACAGGCAGCGTGACGACGATGTCCGCCGAGCAGGCGGGCGACATCGCGATCAGCGCGCGCGTCGATCACACCGCGCCGGTCGAGGTGTCCGGCCGCATCCATCCGTTCGCCCAGCAGCTGTCGCTCGACATCAGGGCGAAAGCGCGCGACGTCGACCTGCCGCCGCTCACGCCGTATTCGGTCAAGTACGCGGGGTACGGCATCGAGAAGGGCAAGCTCACGTTCGACGTGCACTACCGCGTGGAGAACCGCAAGCTCGTCGCGGAGAACCGGCTCGTGCTCGATCAGCTCACGTTCAATACGCAGCGCATCGACAGCCCGACCGCGACGAAGCTGCCGGTGCTGCTTGCGGTGTCGCTGCTCAAGGACATGCGCGGCGTGATCGACATCCAGCTGCCGATCGCGGGATCCCTCGACGATCCGAAATTCTCGGTCGGCGGCCTCATCATCCAGGTCATCGTCAACCTCATCGCGAAGGCGGTCACGGCGCCGTTCGCGCTGCTGGCGTCGGCGTTCGGAGGCGGCGAGGAGCTCTCGACCGTGCCGTTCGCGCCGGGGAGCGCCGCGCTGGACGAGGAGGCGCAGAAGCGGCTCGAGACGCTGGGCAAGGCGCTCGCCGATCGCCCGGCGCTCAAGCTCGACATCGGCGGGCGCGCCGACCCGGAAAGCGATCGCGAGGCGCTGCGGCGAGCCGCCGTGGAGTCGGCGATGAAGCACGAAAAGATGAAGTCGCTGGCATCGGCAGGCAATGCGCCGGCGTCGGTCGACCTCGTGACGATCGGCGCGGAAGAGCGCGTGCGCTGGCTCACCGCGGCCTATCGCGAGTCGTCGATCAAGGACCGTCCGCGCAACGTCATCGGCATGCTCAAGGAGCTTCCTCCCGCCGAAATGGAGGCGATGCTGCTGGCCGACGCGAAGGTCGACGACGACGCGCTGCGCCTGCTCGCGAATCGGCGCGCGCAGGCGGTCAAGGACGAGCTCGCGGCGAAGAGCATCGCGACCGAGCGCCTGTTCCTGACCGTTCCGCGGCTGTCCGGCGAGGCCGGCAGCGCTTCGGCAGCCGCAGTCTCCGTCGCGCGAGCCGGCCAGCGCTCCCGCGTCGCGTGCGCGGGTCGACCTCGCGCTGCGATGACGCCGTTTATCAGAAACGGTACACGACTGCCCCGAGGATCGACTTGCGCTCGCCGACCCCGCCCTCGAGAAGAAAGACGAAATCCTTGCCGAACTCGACGAGCCCGCCGAGGAGCGTGTTCCAGGGCTGCACCGGCGACTGGAGCACGACGAACTGGAGGTCGGTGCCGGCAACGTCCCCGGCGACCTCCTGCTGGATGCGCTGATACATCGCGCCGACCCAGACCGCCGCGCCCGTGGACGGGCCGACTACGCCATGAAGGCCGACTCTGCCCGAGAAGACCTTCGCGACGGGCTTCGTGTGGGCGATCAACGTTTCATTCTCGAACGATAGCCTGGTCTGCGTGACGTTCAGGTCAAGCCACCGCGAAGGCAGTCAGGTCCCGCCACTCGCTGACCTTCGTCCCTCCCTGCAGCGTGAATCCGCCCCCGTACGTCGGGCCGTTGAACGAGGCGTTGAGCTGAAGCACCCTGGGTTCGAGGATCCCGCCGATCGTCTCGCCGGGAACCTGGATGAGTCCCGCGGTGCTGCCCGTGGTGTATCCGAGGAGGACGTACACGTCGAGAAACGGAAGGACCAGGACGTCGAACTTCGCGGACACGTTCTTCTGCGACGTATCCACCTTGTCGATCACCAGGAAGTTCTTGACCGATACCGGAGGGAGCCCGTTGCGTCCCAGCTGCAGGTCCTGGATGTTCACCGGCTGCCGGGCGGAGTAGGCGGTGATGCCGATGCCGAACGGAAGCGGAAGCGAATAGCCCCTCTCCTCCGCTTCGACGCCCCATATCGGCAAGCCGGACCAGTGCGGCTCTGCTGCCGCGGCATCGCCGGCCACCGCACCGCCGGCAAGGATGGACAGCGCCAACAGGCCGCTCGCAGCGAGCGCGGGAAGCGGTGCGAAGCGGGACCTTTCTGTCATGTGCAACTCGGACCATGACTCTCCCTTCAGGATCCAAACGGCGACGGCCCCAATGCCAACTGGTGTCCGGCAAGCATACTACGCTTGATGGTGCGGGCAGGCGCAGTCACGAGATCGGTCCGCTGGAAAAGATGCCGCCGTGCCGGTAGGATTCAGCGCGCGGGCATCCGATCGTCGCGAGAGCCGATCGTCCGCGATCATGTTTTCGATTGGTGGCGGCTCCGCCGTGCGGTCTCGCAACCGGGTCCCCGCCACGAGTCTACATCCCGTTTGAACTTCAACGAGGAACGCGGCATGTTCAGAAGTCCCCCAGTCGCTGTTGGATTTGCGTTGTGTGCGGCGCTCACGGCCGGTGTCTTGACCGGGTGCGGCAAGAAAGACGACCCGGTTGCCCAGGCCGCGAAGAAAGACGCGACCGCCGGCTTGCCTGCGCCGAGCATTGCGGAGGTGAAGGCGATCGCGGAGGAAGGATTCATCTACGGCCTTCCGATTGTCATGAACTATGCGGTGATGAACGAGTACGCGATCAACAAGGAGTCGGGGCAGTTCAAGGCGCCGTTCAACCAGATCCTCAACGAGCCTCGCGTCTACACGTACAAGGACACCGCGATCGTCACGCCCAACAGCGACACGCCGTACTCGTTGGCGTGGCTCGACCTCCGGGCCGAACCGATCGTGCTCACGGTGCCAGCGGTCGACAAGAAGCGTTACTACTCGGTGATGCTCAACGACGGCAACACCTTCAACTACGGGTACATCGGCAGCCGGGCGACCGGTAGCGAAGCTGGCGACTATCTCGTCGCGGGACCCCGCTGGAAGGGCGACACACCCCCTGGCATCAAGAAGGTGTTCCGGTCGACGACCGACTTCTCGCTTGCCGCCTACCGCACGCAGCTCTTCAACCCGGACGACATGGCCAATGTGATCAAGGTTCAGGACGACTACAAGATTCAGCCGTTGTCGACGTTCCTCAAGCAGCCGGCACCGCCAGCGGCGCCGGCTATCGAATGGCCGAAGATCGACAAGGAGATGGTCAAGACCAACTTCTTCGAGTATCTCGATTTCATGCTGCAGTTCGCGCCGCCGGGCCCGGAAGAAGAGGCAATCCGCGCGAAGCTCGCCACGATCGGCGTGGGTCCTGGCAAGAAGTTCAACTTCAAGGACCTGTCGGTCGAGCACAAGGCGGCGATCCTGCTGGCGATGAAGGAGGGCGAGAGCAAGGTCGAGAAGGATCTCGCCGCCGGGGTGAAGAAGATCAACGGCTGGAGCGTCGGGTCGTGGTTCGGGAGTCGCGAGTTCTACAACGGCAACTGGCTGCTGCGCGCGGCCGGCGCCAAGGGCGGCATCTACGGCAACGACGCTGTGGAAGCGGTGTACCCGCTGACCAGGACACTCGCGGACGGTGCGGAGCTCGACGGCTCGAAACAAAAGTACGACCTGACCTTCGCCAAGGACCAGTTTCCGCCGGTGAACGCGTTCTGGTCGGTGACGATGTACGACGGCAAGACGCAGCTCCTGATCGAGAACCCGATCAACCGCTATCTGATCAACTCGCCGATGCTGCCGGGAATGAAGAAGAACAAGGACGGCTCGCTCACGCTCTACATCCAGAAAGATTCGCCGGGAAAGGACAAGGAGTCGAATTGGCTTCCGGCCCCGAACGGTCCGATCTACCTCGTGATGCGCCTCTATTGGCCCAGGACGGAGCCGCCGTCGATCCTGCCGCTCGGTGAAGGGGCCTGGAAGCCGCCGGCCATCGTGGCGTCGAAATGAAAGCGCACGCTGCGGGCGACTGATCGAACAAGGTTCATCCATCCAGGCAAGATGAGACACAATAGGCGATGATGAATAAACCAGGGATCAGCCGCTATCCCGTCCCGAAGCTCGACGAGCTGCCCGACGACATCCGCGCGCGGATGCTCGAAGTGCAGGAGAAGGCGGGATTCATTCCGAACGTGTTCGTCGCGCTCGCGCGCCGGCCCGACGAGTTCCGCGCGTTCTTCGCGTACCACGACGCGCTGATGCTGCGCGATTCGGGGCTCACCAAGGCCGAGCGCGAGATGATCGTCGTCGCCGTCGCCGGCGCGAACGACTGCCTGTACTGTTTCGTCGCCCACGGCGCGATCCTGCGGATCTACGCGAAGAATCCGCTCGTCGCCGACCAGGTCGGCGTCAACTATCGCAAGGCGGACGTCACGCCGCGGCAGCGCGCGATGCTCGCGTTCGCGCTCAAGGTCGCCGAACGAAGCGGCGAGATCGACGAGGCCGATTACGCAGCGCTACGCGAGCACGGCTTCGACGACGAGGACATCTGGGACATCGGCAACATCTCGGCGTTCTTCTGCCTGTCGAACCGGATGGCCAACCTCATCGGCCTGCGGCCCAACGACGAGTTCTACCTGTTGGGCCGCGTGCCGAAGCAGAAGTGAGGCTCGCGAGGCAGCGCCCGCGATACTTCCTGAACCACGCGAGCATCTTGCTCCAGCCGTCCTCGGCGTCGGCCTTCCGGTAGTTGTCGGCCCGGAAATCGGCGTGGAAGCCGTGCCCGGCGTCGGGGTAGACGACGAGCTCGGCGGGCGTTCCCTGCGCCTTGAGCGCCGCGAAGAATTTCTGCGACCTGGTCGACGGGGATGCCCGCGTCCTTCGCGCCGTACAAGCCAAGCAGCGGGACCTTGAGCTCGGCGACGCGATCCATCGCCGTCTTCGGCGTGTATTCGTTCGCCTGTCCTCCCACGGGGCCGTACCACGCGCATGCCGCCTTGAGCCTGGGATTGGACTCGGAGTAAACGAGCGTCGTGCGGCCGCCGCGGCAGAAGCCGGTGATCGCCATCCGGTTGGTGTCGGCCTTGCCGCTCGCCGCGGCATAGGCGACGGTCGCGTCGTAGTCGCTGACGAGCTCGGTGTCGTACTTGGTGTTGACCACGGGCATGATGTCTTTCATGTCCGTCACTTTCGTCAGGTCGGCCTTGCGCGTGTAGAGGTCGGGGACGACTGCGTAATAGCCGACCTTGGCCAGGCGCCGGCAAACGTCCTTCATGTACGGATTGAGTCCGAAGACCTCCGCGCAGACGAGGACCACCGGAAAGGGTCCGCCGCTCGCCGGCATCGCCCGATAGCCGCGAAGCTGCGCGTCCTTCGCCGGGATCATCACGTCGGCGACGTCGAGACCGTTGGCGTCGGTGTTGACGGTTTGTCCCGAGGCCGACGACGCCACCGCCAGCGCGGCGCTCGCGCCGAGCGCGGTCCAGATGAAGTCGCGGCGATCGTAGTCCTTCTCCGGGAGCAATCCTTTCACGTCCTGTTCGAGCTCGAGTTTCATGCTACCTCCTCGGTTGGGCGCCTGGAGCGGCAGGGCGCATTGTCAATCGACGGCAAACACGCCGCGGGCCATCGCCATTCCCGATCGGTCATTCTTGCCGATCACCCTTCGTAGACGACGTGGCCGCCGACGATCGTCGTCGCGCACCTTGCCGGGGACTTCGAGGCCGAGGAACGGCGTGTTCTTGCCCTGGCTGACGAGCGCCGCAGGCTCAACGCGCCAGTGCGCCGCGGCATCGAATACGCAAATGTCGGCCGGCGCGCCGACGCCGAGGTGGCCCGCGGGCGAGCCCAGTATCTCCGCGGGCCGCGACGTGATTCGCGCAAGCCCGTCGGCGAGCGGAACCTTGTCCTCGGTCGGCCCACTTCAGCGACGAGCGGCAACAGCAGCTCGAGTCCCGTCGCGCCCGGCTCCGCCTCGCCGAACGGCAGTTGCTTGCCGTCGTCGTCGACGGGCGCATGGTCCGAGCACACGAGGTCGATGGTGCCGTCGGCAAGCCCGGCGCGCAGCGCAGCGCGATCGCGGGTGCTCCGCAGCGGCGGGATCAGCCGGCACTGCGCATCGAACCAGCCGATGTCCACGTCGCAGAGGTGCAGATGGTGGGCGCCGACGTCGCACGTGACGGGCAGGCCTTCCGCCTTGGCGGCGCGCACCATCGCGACACCGTCTGCCGTCGACAGCCGGCCGAGGTGAACCCGCACGCCCGTGACGCGAACGAGCGCGAAGATCGTCGCGAGCGCGATCGTCTCCGCGGCCGGCGGGATCGCCGCGAGACCGAGGCGCGTGGCGACTTCGCCGTCGTGCGCGACGCCGCCCTTGGCGAGATAGCGGGTCCTGCGGTCGCAGCCACACGCGATGGCCGAAGGTCGCCGCGTATTGCATCGCGCGCAGCAGCACGCCGGTATCGGTGAGCGGCGCCTCGGCCTGCGAGAACGCGACGCAGCCGGCTTCGGCGAGCTCGCCCATCTCGGTGAGCTCGAGGCCCTGCAGGCCCACCGTCAGCGCTCCGATCGGATAGACGTGCGCGCGATCGAGCGAGCGCGCGCGGTACTTGAGCATCTCGACCAGGCCCGGCTCGTCGAGCGGCGGATCGGTATCCGGAGGACACGCGAGGCTCGTGACGCCGCCCGCGACCGCCGCGCGCATCTCGGATTCGAGCGTCGCCTTGTACTCGAACCCCGGCTCGCGCAGCCGCGCCGACAAGTCGATGAGGCCGGGGCAGACGACGAGACCCGACGCATCGATGCTCCGGTTGGCGCTCCACCCGGACGGCGCGGCGCCGAGCGCCGCGACGCGTCCCGCGGCGATGTAGAGCGTGGTCACCCGATCGACGCCGTGCCGCGGGTCGATCACGCGGCCGTTCCGGATCTCGATCTTCATGCCGGAGCGTCGTTCGACGTTCATCAGCCCGCCAGGATGCTCATCACCGCCATGCGCACGGCGATGCCGAACGTCACCTGCGGCAGGATCACGCTGCGCTCGCCGTCGGCGACCGCGGAATCGATCTCGACTCCGCGATTCATCGGCCCGGGATGCATGACGATCGCGTCGGGCTTCGCGAGCGCGAGCTTCTCGGACGTGAGGCCGTAGTGCTTGAAGTATTCGCCGGCCGACGGGAGCAGCGCGCCCTTCATCCGCTCGTTCTGCAGCCGCAGCATCACGACGACGTCGCAGCCCGCGAGCCCCGTCGCGCATGTCGTGATGGACCTGCACGCCGAGCGCCTGCAGCGCGGTGGGCAGCAGCGTCTTCGGGCCGATCGCGCGCACTTCCGGCGTCCCGAGCGTCGTGAGGCCGTGGATCAGCGAGCGCGCGACGCGCGAATGCAGCACGTCGCCGACGATCGCCGACGGTCAGATTGCGGAAGTCCTTCTTGTAGTGGCGAATCGTGAAGAGGTCGAGCAGCCCCTGCGTCGGGTGCGCGTGGCGTCCGTCGCCGGCGTTGACGACGTGGACGTGCGAGCGCCCGGTGCGATTGAGGTGCGCGGCGATGAGGTGCGGCGCCCCCGACTGCGAATGGCGGACGACGAACATGTCGGCGTTCATCGCGACCAGGTTGTCGACGGTGTCGAGCAGCGTCTCGCCCTTGCTCGTCGACGAGAAGCCGATGTTGAGGTTGATCACGTCGGCGGAGAGCCGCTTGGCGGCGATCTCGAACGTCGTCCGCGTGCGCGTCGAATTCTCGAAGAACAGGTTGAACACCGATCTGCCGCGCAGCAGCGGGACCTTCTTCACGTCGCGCTCGGCGATCGACGCGAACGGCACCGCGGTGTCGAGGATGCGGACGATGACTTCGGCCGGGAGGTCCTCGAGCGTCAGCAGGTGCGTGAGCTCGCCTTCGGCGTTAAGCTGCGGGTTACGCACCGCCCGCCTCGGTCGTGAGCGTGCAGCCTGCCGTCCGTCTGCGCGCGACAGCACGATCGACAGGTCGCGCGCGACGGCGAGCCGCGCGCCGGCGTACGTCGGCTCGATCGGCAGCTCGCGACCGCCGCGGTCGACGAGCACGGCGAGCTCGACGCGCGCCGGGCGGCCGAAGTCGAAGAGCTCGTTGATCGCCGCGCGAACGCTGCGGCCCGTGTAGAGCACGTCGTCGACGAGGACGATCGTCGCGCCTTCGACATCGAACGGCAGCTCGGTGCGCTTGACCTCGGGCTTGAGTCCCGTGCGGCTGAAGTCGTCGCGGTAGAACGAGACGTCGATGTAGCCGACCGGATGGTCGCCGTCGATCATCGCCGCGAGGCGCTCGGCGATCCAGGCGCCGCCGGAGTAGATGCCGACGAACTTCGCGTCGAATGCGACGGCGCCGCGCATGCGGTCGGCGAGCGCTTCGAGCGTCTGTTCGGCGTCAGGCAGGGCCACGGATGTCGTTCTCGCCCGGTCTCGTCGAACCAGCATTGCAGGATCAGCTGCGCGGCGACCGCGTCGCGAGCGGCCTTGCGCCGCGCGCCCGCGAACGCCGGCACCCGCGAGCTCGGCATCGGCGGCGAGCGTCGTGAACCGTTCATCGACGCGCGTCACCTCCAATCCGAAGCGGCCCGCGAGCTGGCGGGCGAAGCGTTCGGCGCGCGCCGTCATCTCGTGCTCGCTGCCGTCAGCATGCAGCGGCCGGCCGACGATCAGCATGTCGGGCTGCCACTCGTCGATCAGCGAGGCGATCGCTGCAAAGCGCGCGGCGCTCGCCTCGCGGTCGATCGTCGTCAGCGGGCGGGCGATCGCGCGTCAGCGCGTTGCCCACCGCGACGCCGATCCGGCGCGTTCCGAAATCGAACGCGAGGACCGTCGCCTCGCCTGTCCGCGCGGTCGCGACGCCACGCGTCATGCGTGCCCGACATCGCCGGACAGCCGCGAGTAGTCGATGCCGAGGAGCCGCATCGCCGCGGGCAGGCGTCGCCTCGGCCGGCGTGTCGAACAGCACGTCGCGGATCGGCGGCGACGGTGAGCCAGGCGTTCTGCGCGATCTCCTCCTCGAGCTGTCCCGCCGACCAGCCGGCGTAGCCCAGCGAGATGATCACGTCCTTCGGCCCTTCGCCGCGCGCGACCGCCTCGAGCACGTCCTTCGACGTCGTGAGGCCGACGTCGTCGTCGATCGCGAGCGTGGACTGCCAGTTGCCGAGCGGGCGGTGCAGAACGAAGCCGCGGTCGACCTGGACGGGCCCGCCGAAGTGGACCGGCGTGCGGCGCAGCTCCTCGTCGGCGAGCGGAACCTCGATCTGCTCGAACAGCGACGGAAAGCGTCATCTCGGTCGGCTTGTTGACGACGATGCCAAGCGCGCCGTCGGCGTTGTGCTCGCACACGTAGGTGAGCGTCTGCGAAAAACGCGGATCGGCCATGGTCGGCATGGCGATCAGGAAGTGGTGCGTGAAGTTGGCGGCCGAGCCACCCATGAGCATGATTGTAAACGCCGGCCCCCGTCGGCACAATTGGCGGCCTTCTGCGCGCCGTCGCAGCCCGACTCCATGCGCTCGCCAGCGTTCGACATGCACTCGCGTGCCGCCGCGCGTGCCGCTCGCGTGCGCTGCGCTCGCTGCGACTGGCCTGGTCGGCTGCCGGCTCCGGCCGCGGCGAAGCTCGTGGTCATGCACGGCTATGCCGAGCTCACCAGCGCGATCGTGTGGATTCAGACCGACCGCGCCGGGCCCGGTGAGCGTGCGCTGGCGCGTCGACGGCGACGCAAACGAGCGGGCCATCGACGCTCGCGGCGACCGACGCGAACGATTACGTCGTCGTGGCGCGGCTTTCCGGCCTCAAGCCGGGACGCTCCGCCGCGTATCGCGTGACGCGCAGGCGACGATCTCGCGAAGGGGTCGTGCGGGCGCAGCCCTATTGGCAGAAGGCGAACGGACGCGCTCGATCTTTCGATTGCGATCGGCTCGTGCTTCTTTCTCGCCGACGCGGATCCGGCGTATCCGGGCCAGGATTACGGCGGCGGCTTCGGGATCTTTCACGCGATCGCCGGCGCGAAGCCCGACGTGATGCTGTGGCTCGGCGACAATCTGTACCTGCAGCAGCCCGACGTCTTCGATCCGCAGGCGATGGCGGCACGGTATCGCCGCCAGCGCGAGTTCGAGCCGCTGCAATCGCTGCTCACCGCGACCACGCACCTCGCGATCTGGGACGACCACGATTTCGGCCCGAACGACAGCGACACGTCGTACGTGTTCAAGGGCGAGACGCTCAAGCTCTTCACGCGCTACTGGCCGAACCCGACGTTCGGGCTTCCCGATGTTCCCGGCGCGTTCGGCGCGGCGCGCTACGGCGACGTCCTTTTCTTCCTGCTCGACGACCGCTACTACCGCTATCCCGACCGCTGGCCCGACGGCCCGGACAAGACGATGTTCGGCGCGCGCCAGCTCGAATGGCTGAAGCAGGCGCTCGTCTCCGCGCCGCGCGGCGCGATCAAGATCGTCGCCGGCGGAAGCCAGTTCTGGAGCCGGCCGAATCGCTTCGAGGGATGGCACCAGTTCGCGACCGAGCAGCGCGCGTTCGCCGAGTGGCTCGGCGCGCAAAAGATCGACGGCGTCCTGTTCGTCTCGGGCGACCGCCACTTCTCCGAGCTCCTCAAGATCGAGCGCCCCGGCGCGTATCCGCTGTACGAATTCACGTCGAGCCCGCTCACTTCGCGACCGCCGCCGCGCATCGACGCCGTCGAACGCGACAATCCGGACATCGTGCCGGGAACGCTCGTGCTGAAACGGCAGTTCGGGATGATCCGGCGTGAGCGGCCCGGGCGAGGATCGGCGCATCGCGCTCGAGAGCTACGACAGCGACGGCGCGCTGCTCTGGCGGCACGAGATCCGCGCGCGCGATCTTCGGCACGACAGAAGCCGTCGCGCCGAATGAGCGCGCGGTCGGCGGTCGAGCTCGTCGCGCGCGGTACGTCGGTCCTATTCTTCTTCGTGCTTGCGCGACTTCTTGTACTCGGCGACGAGCTGCTGCTGCAGGTTCGGCGGCGCCTGCTCGTAGTGCGACAGCTGCATCGACCACGAGCCGTGGCCGCCGGTCACGGATTTCAGTCGCGCCGAATAGCCCTCGAGCTCGGCGAGCGGCGCGAGCCCGGTGATCGCCAGGATGCCCGGCTGCAGCCCGCGCGTGCCGTGACCTGGCCGCGCCGCGACGACAGGTCGCCGGCGATGTCGCCGGTGTTCGTCTCCGGGCAGATGATCTCGACGCTGACGATCGGCTCGAGCACGATCGGCCGCGCCTTCTCGATCGCGTCGAGGAACGCCTTCTTGCCCGCGGAGACGAACGCGACTTCCTTCGAGTCGACCGGATGGTGCTTGCCGTCGTGGACGATCACGCGCACGTCCTGCATCGGGAAGCCGGCGATCGCGCCGGTGACGAGCACCTGCTCGACGCCCTTCTGCACCGCCGGCATGAACTGATGCGGAATGACGCCGCCCTTCGTCTGATCGAGGAACTCGAACCCCGCGCCGCGCTCGCGCGGCTCGACGCGCAGCGAGACTTCGCCGAACTGCCCGGCGCCGCCCGTCTGCTTCTTGTGCCGGTGGAAGCCCTCGGCGCGTCCGGTGATCGTCTCGCGGTACGGAATCCGCGGCGGCCGCGTGTCGATCTCGAGCTTGAACTGGCTCGCCATCCGCTCGAGCACCGAGCGCAGGTGCAGGTCGCCCGAGCGCGCGCAGCACGGTCTCGTTGGTCGACGAATCGTGCTCGACGACGAGCGTCGGGTCCTCGGCGATCATCCGGTGCAGCACTTCGGAGATCCGCTGCTCGTCGCCGCGCTTGCGCGGCGTGATCGCCACGCCCTGCATCGGCGTCGGGAACTCGAGCGGGCGCATGTGGATGTGATCCTCGTCGTGCGAGTCGTGCAGCACGCAGTCGAACTCGATCTCGTCGACCTTCGCGACCGCCGCGATGTCGCCCGGGCACCGCGCTCTCGACTTCGACGTTCTTGCCGCCCTGCAGCATGAACAGGTGCCCGACCTTGAACGGCTTGCGTCCGTCGCCGACGAAGAGCTGCGTGTCCTTGGTCACCGTTCCCTGGTGGACGCGAAAGACGCCGAGCTTGCCGACGAACGGATCCATGACGACCTTGAACACGTGCGCGAGCACGTGCTTCTTCGGATCCGGCTCCGAGCGGTACTCCTCCGCCGCGTCGCCCTCGCCTTTGTAGAACAGCGGCGGATTGCCTTCGGCCGGATTCGGCGCGAGCTTCACCAGCACGTCGAGGAGCTCCGGCAACGCCCGCGCCCGTCCTCGCGGAGACGAAGCACACCGGCACGAGGTGTCCTTCGCGCAACGCCTTCTCGAACGGCGCGTGGAGCTCTTCCGGCGCGATCTCGCCCTGCTCGAGGTAGCGCGACATCAGCTCCTCGTCGACCTCGACGACCTGGTCGACGAGCGCGCCGTGCGCCTGCTTCGACCGACGAGAAATCGGCGTCGCCCTCGGGGTTGAAGAAGCAGTCGACGACGCGCTTGCCGCCGCCCGCGGGCAGGTTGATCGGCAGGCATTCGCGCGCCGAACGTCGCCTGGATCTGCGCGAGAAGATTCGGCAGATCGACGTTCTCCGCGTCGATCTTGTTGACGATGACGAGGCGGCAGAGCTTGCGCTTCGCCGCCCAGTCCATCATCCGCGACGCGATCATCTCGATGCCCGACTGCGCGCTCACCACGACCGCGGCCGTCTCCACCGCGTCGAGCGCGCCGATCGCCTGTCCGATGAAGTCGGGGAAGCCCGGCGTGTCGATGACGTGGATCCGGGTGTCGCGCGTGTCGAGATGCAGCGACCGACGCGCGCAACGAGTGCTGCCAGGTCTTCTCGAGCGGATCGAAGTCGCTCGACCGTCGTCCCGCGCTCGACCGTCCCCGCCTCCTTGATCGCGCCGGACGCGAGCAGCAGCGCCTCGGCGAGCGTGGTCTTGCCCGAGCCGCCCTGCCCGACCAGCGCGACCGTGCGGATGTTGCTGGTGGCGTAATTCGCCATGCGTTCGCTCCTCCGTATGGATATTTCGGACAAATTATACCGGCCTGGCTTCGGCGAGGCCGGCAGTTTCGGGGCTGAGCCGGGCGGCGGCGCGGACGCTCGGCGGGCGCAGCGTGCGCGGCTAAGGCGTGAGCGCCAGCATCTCGCGCAGATGCGTCGAGCAGCTCGTCTTCCTGGAACGGCTTGCCGAGATAGAGCTCGACGCCGAGCTCCTTCGCGAGATTGCGGTGCTTCTCGGCGGTCCGCGACGTGATCATCACGATGGGGATCTGCGCGTGCTTGGCGTCGGCCTTGATCTTCTTCGTGAACTCGAAGCCGTCCATGCGCGGCATCTCGATGTCGAGCAGGATCACGTCGGGCGCTTCGGTCTGCAGGAGCTCCAGCGCGTCGACGCCGTCCTTCGCCGAGACCACGTCGAAGCCTTCGCGCGTGAGCAGCCGGCTCGTGATCCGGCGCACGGTCAGCGAATCGTCGACGATCATCACCAGCGGCTTGCCGGGCTGCACGACGGCCATCCTCGGCACTTCGGGCGCGATCCGCTCGGCGCTCGGGCTCGAACACCGGCACGTCGGTGCGCTGCGCGAGCTGCACCGGATTGATGATCAGCACGATCTCGCCGGTGCCGAGCACCGTCGCGCCGGCGATGCCCGACACGCGCGCGAGCTGCGGCCCGATGTTCTTCACGACGACTTCCTGGTTGCCGATCATTTCGTCGACGTGAATGGCGGCGAGGCTCTGGCCGCTGCGCAGCAGCAGCACGGCGTTCGTGCGCGTCGACTCCGGAATCTGCTCGCGATCGCCGAGGAGCCGCGGCAGGTAGTGGAACGGGTAGCGTCATTCCCTGCCATTCGACGCGCCGCTGCACGTAGAGCTCGACGAGCGCCTCGGGCTTCATCTGCTCGACCTTCTCGACCATCGGCGCCGGCAGCGCCCACAAGCGGCCGCCGGCGCGCACGAGCACGGTTTGCGCGACGGCGAGCGTGAGCGGCAGGTACAGCCTGAACGTCGTCCCCTTGCCGCTGCGCGTCGACACCTCGACGCGGCCGCCGAGCTCTTCGATCTCCGCGCGGACGACGTCCATCCCGATGCCGCGGCCGGAGACCTGCGTGACCTTCGACGCCGTCGTGAAGCCCGGCTCGAAGATGCAGGCGATCAGCTGCTCGTCGCGCGGCTTGTCGTCGGCGTTGAAGCGGCCCTGCGCGACCGCCTTCGCGCGAATGCGCTCGAGATCGAGGCCGGCGCCGTCGTCGGTGAGCTCGATCGCGATCTCGTTGCCGACCTGGCGGACGGTCAGCGCGATTTCGCCGGTCTCCGACTTGCCGGCCTGCGCGCGCACGTTGCGCGGCTCGATGCCGTGGTCGAGCGCGTTGCGCAGCAGATGCTCGAGCGGGCCGACGAGCTTTTCCAGCACCGAGCGGTCGAGCTCGGTCTGCGCGCCGCCGATCTCGAGGTTCGCGCGCTTGTCGAGCTCCTTCGCCGTGCCGCGCAGTATCCGGTAGAGCCGCTCGCTCAGGCTGCCGAACGGAACCGTGCGGATCGAGAAGAGCTGCTGCGCGACGTCGCGCGAGAGGCGCGCCTGCGAGATGAGCGCCGCGTCGGTGACGTCGAGGTTGCGCAGCAGCGACTGCTGGATCGTCGACACGTCGTTGACGCCTTCGGCGAGCGAGCGGGCGAGCTCCTGGAACCGCGTGTAGCGATCGAACTCCAGCGGATCGAAGCCCTCGTCGCCTTCGCCCACCTGCATGAGCCGCGACTGGATCTGCGACTCGGCCTGGATCTCGAATTCGCGCACCTGCGTGCGCAAGCCGCACGACGCTGCCGGTGAGCTCGAGCAGGTTCGCTTTCAGCGCGCGCAGCTCGCCTTCGATGCGCGCGCGCGTGATCGCGACTTCGCCGGCCTCGTTGACGAGCCGATCGATGATGTCGGCGCGCACGCGCAGCATCGCGTGGGCGCCGGTCTCGACCTCGGCGGCGTCGGCGCGCGGCGCCTGCGCCGCGCGCGAGCGGCACGACGACGTGCTTCTCGGCGCCCGGCGTCGTTGCGGCAACCGTGCCGGCAGCGCGCCTCCACGTGCGGCGCGGGCTGCGGCCGCTCCGGGCAGCGCGTCGACTGCATCCGGCAACGCGACGTTCGTCCTGCCTTCGCGCAGCGCATCGAGCACGTAGCCGATCCGATCGAGGTCGGTGTCGAGCGCCTCGAACAGCTCGGGCGACGGCGGGGCCGGCGATTCGCCCGGCGACGAGCCGCGATTCCATCCGATGCGCGAGCTCGCCGAGGCGCATCGCGCCGGCCATCCGCGCGCTGCCCTTGAACGTGTGCAGCGTGCGGCGCAGTTGCCGCGCGGTGCCGGCATCGCCGGAGCGACGCCACCCGCGTACCTGCTGCGCCGGCCTGCGGGTAGAGCTCGGCCGCCTCCTCGAGGAAGATCGGCAACACCTGCTCGTCGACGTCGTCGCGGATGGCGGCGAGCGCGTCGTGCAGCGATTCCGTCTGCGAATCGATTGCCGCCAACCGGTGACGGCGCCGCGGCCGGCGCTGGAGCGGTCCGGAGCCGCATCCGCCGAAGGTTCGGCCGGCGCAGCCGCGACGGCGGGCACCGTGGCCGCGCTTTCCTCGGCTGCCGCTTCGCTGCCCGCCGCACGACCGATCGCGTCGACGGCTTCCTCGGACGCGACAAACTCGTGGGCGGCCTGCGCCTCGGCATCGACCGGCACAGGCTCGGTCGTCGCCTCGCGCTTCAACGCGTCCAGCGCAGCCTGGATCTCGTCGGCTTTCGCCGAATCCGTCGCGTTGAACCCGGCGCGCGACTTCACGCGGGTGACGAGCTCGCCGAGCCCCCATATCGCATTGCCGAGCACGCGGCAGCGACGATTCGGGCAGCGGCGGAAAGCTTCGTTGCAGCGCGAGCAGGCATTGCTCGAGCGAGCCCGCCGTCAACGCGATGAGCGGGAAGCCGCTCGTCCGATGGATGCCGCAAAGCGTGTGGCTCGCCCGCACCATCGTCGCCGAGGGCAGCTGCGACGAGTCGAACTGCAACAACGACAACTCGTGCGCGAGCGTCGCGAGATGCCCTTCCGCTTCGTCGACCAGCACCGCGAAGAGATCCGGCGCGAGCGTCACGTCGCCGACGGTGACGGGCTGCGGCGCGGCGAGTGCTTCGGCTTCCGCTGTCTCGCTGCGCGCTTCGCGCCGGCGCGACTTCGATGATCTCGGCGCCTTCGTCCTCGCTACCGGCGTTGTCCATCCACGCGGCGCGGCGATTCGGCCGGCGCGCCGCCGAGCTCCGGGCAGCTCGACCAGCGAAGCCGCCGGCAGGCTCGAGCTCGGGCATTTCGCCGATCGTGGCGGCCGGCGCGTCCGCCGAGCTCCGGCAGCTCGACCGCCTCCGCCGGCGCTTCTTCGACCGCGGGTGCGTCGTCTGCCTGCCGTCGGCGCGGCCGCCGGCGCCGACCGGCTCGTAAGGAACCGGTTCGCCTTCCGACGGAAGCTCCGCCTCGACGGCGGCGATCGCCGCGACGAGCTTCGCCGGGTCGGCCTCGACGTGACCCGCCTCCTTGAGCGTCGCGATCCAGCCGCGGAACTCGGCCTCCGCAACGCCGATCATCGCGATCACCGTCGGAGTCACCGCGTGCTCTTCCTCGAGCAGGCGGTTGTGAATCGCCTCGACCTCGTAGGCATGCTCGCCGAGCTCGGTCAGACCCGACCATCCGGCCGCTGCCCTTCAGCGTGTGGAACTGCCGGCGCACGGTGCGCAGCGCTTCGCGATCGCCGGGATTCGCCTCGAGCTCGCGGCGGTTGCGTCGCGATCGCGTCGAGGACGTCGGCGGCCTCGGTCAGGTAGATGTCGAGAAGCTCCGCGTCGAGGCCCGTCGAATCGGTGGCGAGCAGGCGCTGCGTCTCCTCCGAGAGCGCCGGCGCCGGCGCCGGGACCGCCGCGCCGCTCTCGGCGATCGCCGTGACCGCGGCTTCGAGCGCCGCGGTGCCGCCCGCCTCGAGCTGCGCGAGCGCTGCCTCCGCCTGCGCGACGAGCTCGCCGTCGTCGATCAGCTTCGCGTCGTTCAGCAGATCGTCGAGCCGCGACTTCAGCGCCTCGCGCGCGGCCGCGTCGGCCGGCGCGCGGTGGACTTCGGCGACGAGCGCCGGCAGCGCATTGCGCATTTCCTCGACCGCGTGCTCGACGGTCTCGGCGTGGCGGTCGACGGGCTCGACGGGCGCCTCGCCCAGGCGCTTCGCGAGCAGCGGCGCGATGAGCCGTTGCCGATCGGGCCGCTGCTGCTCCATCGCCTCGACGTAGAAGCCGAGGCCGGACAGCGATTCGGCGAGGAGCTCGAGGTCCTCGCCGTCGATCGCGGCGTCGGGGTTGCCGTAGCTGTCGATCTGCTCCTGGCACAGGCCGAGCAGAAGCTCGGCGTCCTCCTGCCCGAGCATCTTCAGCGCGCCGCGAATCTGCTGGCTGTCCTTCGAGAGCGTCGCGAGCTCGGCGCGCTTCGTGTGATCGCGGAAGAATGCGTCGAGCACCTGCTCCATGCGCCGCAGGTTCACCTGGATCTCGCGCGCGACCTGCGTCAACAGCACGCGCTCGTGCGCGCGGCGGAACATTTCGTCGAGGATCGGCGCGGTCGCCGCCGGAATGGGACGCGACGCCTGCGCCGCGTCGAGCCGTGCGAGCATCGCTTCGACCTGCCTCGGAAACTCGCTCGACAGATTGCCGAACTTCTCGACGGCGTTCTCGGCGAGGAGCATCGCCGTCGCATACTCCATCGCGAGCGGCTCGGACACGTTGCCCGACGGCGGCATCTTTTCAGCCGCGCGACGAGCGATCCGGTGAGCTTCGTCAGCGCCGGGTTGCCGATCTCGACGGCGTCGGCATGCACGGCGTCGAGCGTGCGCTCGAGGTTCGGCAGGCTCTCCGCGCGCCCGGTCGTGACCTTGAGCCACATGTCCTTCGCCGCGCCGAGCTGCTCGCGCGCGTCGCGCAGGATCGGATGCAGGCGGACGACGTCGGCATTGAGCGTCTCGGCCGACGGGATCAGCGCGGCGAGTCCGAATGCCCTTCTGCACGGCCTGCACCGTCTGCGCCGACCGGAGCGCTGACGGCGACGTAGTAGAGCACTTCGCGGCGCAGCCGATCGGCGACCTTCGACGAGCCTTCGACGACGCGGCGGATCTGCAGGTCGATACGCGCGGCGAGCTGCTTCGGTCCGAAGCCCGGATCGAGCCCGCCTTCGACGATCGCGTCGAAGAACGCCTCCACGGTCCACCAGAAGGTCCGCGCGCTCTGCCGCGAGCTCGCGCGCTCGATCCCGGCGACCGCATCGCGCATCTTGCGCGCGCCGTCCGCATCGCCGCGCAGGAACGCGAGGAGGCCGCGCTGGTAGAGCCGCCGCTGCTTGACGAGGTGCGAGGCGAGCTTGCCCGCCGCGATCGGCGTCGGCGCCTCGGCGGCGCGCGCGCGCGAGTCGAGGTCCGGGAAGAAGAGATCCGTCGGGCGCGACCGCCTTCACGCCGCGCGCGCGCTGCATGGCTTCGTATTCGGGGAAGAGCTTCAGCGGCACGGGCGGCATCGCCGCCGGCGAGCTCGTCGAGGAAGATCACGAGCTTCTTGCACGCGCGATCGACGACCGCATGGACGGCGTCGACATCGGTCCGCCGCTTCCTCGAGCCGCGCAAGCTGCCGCTCGATCTCGTCGGTGTACACGACGACCGCGTCCATCCCCACCATCTGGATCGCGCCCGCCGCCTGGTGGACGTGCGCGCGCGCGTGCTTGAGCGGCGCGGTGTCGGCCGGCGACGCGCTGAACGCGGCGAGCGACTCGAGCCCGCGCGCGAGCGACTGGCCGATCTCGCGCATGCACCCAGGACAGCGGGCCCGCGTCGTAGGCCGGCGGCGGCGTCGCTGGCAGTCGAGGTTTCGGCGAGCATGGCTCTCGTCATCTGGTCGGGTTCGCGTTGCGCCGTGGCGATCCGGCGGATGTCCGCGCGTCAGACCTTGAAGCCCGCCACCGAGCTGCGCAGCTCGGCGGCGAGTTTCGTCAACTGACCGATCGAAACGTTCGTCTGCTTCGTTCCCTCGGTCGTCTCCTCGGTGATCTGCAGAATCCCCTGCATGCCGCGCGTCACGTCGGTGACCGACGTCGACTGCTTCTGCGTCTGCGCGGAGATGCCGCCGATCAGCTCGGCGAGCTCGCGCGACACGCGGCGGATTTCCTCGAGCGCGCCGCCCGCGGTGTCGGAGAGCTTCGTGCCCTCGACGACGCCGACGGTCGACTTCTCCATCGCCGCGACCGCGTCCTGCGTGTCGGCCTGGATCGTCTTGACGATCGCGTCGATCTGCTTCGTCGCCTCGCCCGAGCGCTCCGCGAGCCGCTGCACTTCCTCGGCGACGACGGTGAAGCCGCGGCCCGCCTCGCCCGCGGAGGCCGCCTGGATCGCGGCGTTGAGCGCGAGGATGTTCGTCTGCTCGGTGAGGTCGGAAATGAGCTCGACGATCTCGCCGATCTCGAGCGAGGATTCGCCGAGACGCTTGATCCGCTTCGACGTGTCCTGGATCTGCGCGCGGATCTCGTTCATCCCGGCGATCTGGTTCTGCACCGACTGCGCGCCCTTTCCGCCGCGGCGAGCGACTGCTGCGCGACCTTCGCCGACTGCGCGGCGGACTGCGACACCTCGTTGATCGACTGCGCCATCTGCAGCACCGACGCGGAGGCGTGCGTGGATCTCGCGGTTCTGCCGCTGCGACGCCTCGAAGAGCCGGTTCGATATCGCCTGCGCGTCCTGCGTCGCCTTGGTCACCTGGTCGGTCGCCGAATTGATTCCCTTGACCAGCGTGCGCAGCTCCTCGATCGTGAAATTGATCGAGTCGGCGATCGCGCCGGTCACGTCCTCGGTCACCGACGCCTGCACGGTGAGATCGCCGTCGGCGAGGTTGCCCATCTCGTTCAGCAGCCGCAGGATCGCCTCCTGGTTGCGCTTGTTCTCGTCCTCGCTCTCGAAAGCGCGCACGCGCGCATCGTCGAGGAAGACCTTGCCGAGCAGCAGCAGCGTGCCGAGCGCGAGCAGCGCGAAGATGATGGCGAACCACAGCGGCACGCGCGACTTGCCGCTGCCCTCGTAGAGATCGGCGAGCTTCGTCGTGTCCGCGAGCAGCGCCTCGGCGTCGTTGTTGACGCTGCTCGCCGCCTGCTTCGCCGACACGAGCCGGCCCATGTTCTGCGTGACTGCGGCGACGCCGGCGTCGAAGGCGCTCGCGCGCTTCGCGAGCTCGGCGAGCGACGCCCGGCTGTCGTCGCCGCGCCCGGCCGGCATGCGCGTCGGGTCGGCGGCCCGCGAGAACGCGCTGTTGACGTCGCGGAACGCGCCGGCATCCTTGCCGAGCATCGTCGCGAGCTCCGGGTCGACCTCGGCGGAGGCGACGATCGCCGCGGCATTCTTGGCGATGCGCTGCGCCAGCGCGCCGAGCTGGTTCGCGAGATCGGACTCGCGCGCCTGCCCGACTGCCCGACCGACTGCGCGAGCTCGACGAGGCGATTGACTCCCTGCGCGATCGCCGCGTTGCCCCTGGCGAGGTCGGTCAGGTTTTGCCGGTTGTCGAGCAGGCGCTCGGTATTCGCGTCGACGCGGTCCCAGCGCGCCTTGATGTCCTTCAGGATCGCGTTCGAGCGTCTCGTCGTCGGCCACATCGACGCTCACGCCCTTGATCGTGCCGCCGCGCTGCAACGCGTCGAGATCGACCTTGAAGCGGTCGCGGCTGTCCTTGATCGCGCTGAACGCGGCGGCCTGGCCCTGCGACGCGAGCGCGGTTCCGCGCGCGAGTCGCTGCGAAAGCATCTGCATTTCGGTCGCCGTCGCCGTCGACGCGGTCGCCTGCGACGCGGTCTTCACGTCGAGAAACATGACGAGCACGGCCAGCACGACGAACGCGACCAGCAGGACGCCCAGCACCTGGAACTGGCGCACGATCGGAAGGTGGCCGACGAGCGGCACCTTCTTCGGCATCTTCGTCTCCGCGATCGCGGCGCGCATCTGATCCATCAGCGACGGGCGCGGCGAGCGGATCGTAGGCCTGCGACGTCCGCGCGACGCGCGCACCTGCGTCGTCGGCGTGCTCGAAATCTTCCGCCGGCGCGCCGGTCCGCGCTCGCCGCCGACGAGCTTCGGCAATTTCAGCTCAAACGCCATGTTTCCTCCGGAGGACACGTTGGTCGCGCGGCGGTCGAACGATCGGAATGTTCATTGCATCGCCTCCCTCACAGCCCGACGCGCAGGAAAGCGGGATCGACGACGAGCCGCGCGAGCTCGATCTCCTGCCACGTGCCGCCGTCCGCGTCGACCCAGCGCTGGCCGTACCATGCCGGCGCGTCGGCCTCCGGCGGCGTGGCGGTGAGCTCCGCGAGGTTGCGCAGGCCGAGAACGCCCTGGACGACGATCCCGGCCTTGAGATCGCCCGCGCGCGGCCCGAAAAGGATCAGGCGGCTCTGCCCGCCGGTCCCGTGCGCGGCGATCGCCTCGCGTCCGACGAAGGCCGCGAAGTCGACGACGCTGTACAGGTTGCCGCGGATATTGGCGAGACCCAGAAACCACGGTTGCGTCAGCGGCACGCCGGCGATCGGCGGCACCGCGACGACTTCCGCCGCGTCGCCGAGACGGATCAGGAACCGCTCGCCGCCGCAGGCGAGCCCGAGCCGCGACGACTCGACCTGCGCCGCCGTCTTGCTCGCGAGCCGGTTCGCGAGCTCCTGCTGGAACGATTGCAGGTCGATGCGTGCGGGGCGGGCCATGGCGTCGTCGGTCGAGGGAAGCGTCGATCAGGCCAGCGCGGCGATCTTGGCAAGGAGCTCGGCCTGGTCGACCGGCTTCACGAGATAGTCGCGCGCGCCCTGGCGCATGCCCCAGATCTTGTCGGTCTCGCCGCTCTTCGACGTGCACAGCACGATCGGGATGTTCTTCGTGTCCGCGTCGCGGCTGATCGCGCGCGTCGCCTGGAAGCCGTTGAGGCCGGGCATCACGACGTCCATGAGGATCAGGTCGGGCCGGATCTGCTTCGCCTTGGCGATCGCATCGTCGCCGTTGTCGCAGGCGACGACCTCGTAACCCGCCTTCGTCAGCATGTCGTTCAACACGTGCCGCTCGGTCGGAGAATCGTCGACGACGAGAATCTTCTTGATGGTCATGATCGCGTCGCGTTCTCGGTCGGGCGCCGTCGGCGGCTCAGTTTCGCCGCAGGGACCGCGGCACCGGACGCAGGACGCGCGACGTGAGTCGCGACGGCCTTCAGCAGGCTCTCTTTCGTGAACGGCTTCGTCAGGTACTGGTCCGAGCCGACCATCCGGCCACGCGCGCGATCGAACAGGCCGTCCTTCGACGACAGCATGATCACCGGCGTCGAATGGAACTTCGCGTTCTTCTTGATGAGTGCGCAAGTCTGATAGCCGTCGAGCCGCGGCATCATGATGTCGACGAAGACGAGATCCGGGTGGTGATCGGCGATCTTGGCGAGCGCGTCGAAGCCGTCTTCGGCCAGGATCACCGCGCATCCCGCCTGCAGCAGGAAGATCTCGGCGCTGCGCCGAATGGTGTTCGAATCATCGATCACCATGACCTTGACGCCCGACAACGCGTTTTGCTCCGGCACCATGCTTTTCCTCTTCGCCAGTCCGTCTTGTATATGAGCAAATTGTGGGCCACAACGGGTCGCGGGCAAGTTTGCCATGGGCGCAGCTTGTTGCCTAGAGCATAAACTTTGCCTGAATCGGCATCCGCGGCCGATTGGGCGAGAATCGCGGCGGACGAGCAAGTTTTCCTGACGCCGGCCTGACGCGCAGGGGCATTCCGTGCCCTCGGGCGTCGCTGCAGCGCTCCCTTCGGCGCCGGCGTCGAGCGGCGCCGAGCTCCGCCTCGCAACCGGCGCGGCGGCTAGCGGCCCAGGAACATCCTGTAAGCGGGATTTCCGGTTTCCTCGACGCAGTCGTAGCCCAGCCGATCGAGAAACTCGCGAAATTTGCCCTTGTCCGACGGCGGCACCTGCATGCCGACCAGCACGCGGCCGTAGTCGGCGCCGTGATTGCGATAGTGGAACAGGCTGATGTTCCACCCGCGGCTCATGCTGTTCAGGAATTTCATCAGCGCGCCGGGCCGCTCGGGAAATTCGAAGCGATAGAGGATCTCGTTGCGCGCCGACGGCGCGTGCCCGCCGACCAGATGGCGAACGTGCAGCTTCGCCATCTCGTTGTCGGAAAGGTCGAATGCCTCGATCCGCCGCCGCCGCAATTCCGCGAGCAGCGCGTCGGTCTCGCGGCGGTTCGCAACTTCGATTCCGACGAAAATGTGCGCGACGCGCGGATCCGCGTAGCGATAGTTGAACTCGGTCACCGAGCGCTTGCCCAGCAGCCGGCAGAACTCGCGGAAGCTCCCGGGATGCTCGGGAATCGTGACCGCGAGCACGGCCTCGCGCTCTTCGCCGAGCTCGGCGCGCTCGGCGACGAAGCGCAGGCGGTCGAAGTTCATGTTGGCGCCGCACGCGATCGCGACGTACGTGCGCTCCTTCGTCCGGTGCCTGTCGATCCAGGCTTTCGCCCCGGCTATCGCCAGCGCGCCCGCCGGCTCGAGCACGGAGCGCGTGTCCTCGAACACGTCCTTGAGCGCCGCGCACGTCGCGTCGGTGTCGACGAGCACGATGTCGTCGACGTACTGCCTGACGAGCCGAAACGTCTCCTTGCCCACCTGCTTCACCGCGACGCCGTCGGCGAAAAGCCCGACGTGGGCGAGCTTGACGCGACGGCCCGCGGCGAGCGAGCGCGCCATGGCGTCGGAGTCCTCCGGCTGCACGCCGATCACCTTGATCTCCGGGCGCACGCGCTTCACGTACGCGGCGATCCCGCTGATCAGCCCGCCGCCTCCGATCGCGACGAAGATCGCGTCGATCGGCCCCTGCCGCTGGCGCAGGATCTCCATTCCGATCGTTCCCTGTCCCGCGATCACGTCCGGGTCGTCGTAGGGATGCACGAACGTCGCCCGCGAGCGCTTCTGCAGCAGCAGCGCGCGCGCGTGCGCGTCGCTGTAGGAGTCCCCGTGCAGCACGACCGTCGCGCCGCGCGCCTCGACCGCGGCGATCTTGATGTGCGGCGTGGTCACCGGCATCACGATCGTCGCCGCGCATCCGAGCCGCTGCGCCGCGAGCGCGACGCCCTGCGCGTGGTTGCCCGCCGAAGCCGCGATGACGCCGCGGGCGCGCTCGGCCGCCGAGAGATGCGCCATCCTGTTGTACGCGCCGCGCAGCTTGAACGAGAACACCGGCTGCTGGTCCTCGCGCTTCAGAAGGATCCGGTTTCCGAGCCGTCGCGACAACGACGCGGCGAGATCGAGCGGCGATTCGATCGCCACGTCGTAGACCTTCGCGGTCAGGATCCTCTGCAGGTAATCGACGGCCAACGAAAGCCCTCAGGCCGCCTTCGCGTCCGCGATCGGCTCGAGCAGGAGCCAGAGGCAGCGCCCGCTGGTTTCGGTGTAGAGCGCCGCGAGGTAGTCGCGGTGCGCCGCGAGCTCCTCCGCCGTCGGATCGATCACGGCGACGGGCACGCGCGACGCTCCGTCGGCGCCATGCGCGTCGTGCAGAATCGCAGCGAGCGTCGGCGTCGTCATGTCGATCGTCAGCGATTCCTGGCCGCGCGTCATTGCGAGATACGCCTCGGCGAGCAGCTGCGCGTCGAGAAGCGCGCCGTGAATCGAGCGATGCGCGTTGTCGATCCCGAAGCGCTCGCAAAGCGCGTCGAGCCCGTTGCGCTTGCCCGGATACAGGTCGCGCGCGAGCGCCAGCGTGTCGATCAGCCTGCCGTAGTGCTCGGAGCAGCACCCGATTCCCGCGAGCTTCAGCTCGGCGTCGAGGAACCCCACGTCGAACGGCGCGTTGTGGATGATCCATTCGGCGCCGCGCGCGAAATCGACGAACTCCGCGGCGACCTCCCGGAACTTCGGCTTGCTCTTCAGATCCTCCCACGTCATCCCGTGGACCTCGGTGGCAGCCGCGTCGATGTCGCGCTCGGGATCGACGCGGAAATGCACGGCGCGCCCCGTCGCGCGGCGGTCGACCAGCTCGAGCGCCGCAAACTCGATGATCCGATGGCCCTGCTGCGGATCGAGTCCCGTCGTCTCCGTGTCGATGACGATCTGGCGCATTCGCGATTGTACGGCTCTAGCGGCGGTAACGCTGGATCGTCGATTGGATCTCGTCGATCGCGCGCTCGATTTCGTCGTCGGAGAGGTCGCGCTCGGCGCCCTTGCGGTCGGCGAGCGTCAGCGTTCGGTCGAGCTGCGTGGCAAACTCGCCGAGCCCGAGCGTCTCGGTGATCGTCGTCGTCGGCTCCTCGACCAGCGTCTCGGGGCCCCAGCGCACGACGATGGCGGAAAGGTTGTCGCCGTCGACGCCCCCGCGCCGCTCGGCCTCGCGCATCATTTCCGGAGCCGCCTTGAGAATCGGCGTCGACGTCAGACGCGTCGCCATCTCGTCGCTCCCCACCGAGCCCCACACCCCGTCCGTGCACATCACGATGATGTCGCCGTTCCTGAGCGGCGTCCTGTTGCCGAGGTCGATCACCGGATCGACGAGGCCCCCGAGGCAACTGTAGATCTTGTTGCGGTCCGGATGGTCGGCAGCTTCCGTCGCGCCGATCAGCCCCTGGTCGATCAGGTATTGCACCTTGGAATGATCCTTTGTCTGGGCGACGAGCTGCCCTTCCCGGTAGAGCGAAAGCCGCGAGTCCCCGACGTGCGCCCAATAAGCGAAGCCGGCCTGCACGATGCACGCGACACACGTCGTGCGCGGCGTTTCCAGCATCGAGAACTGCGTCGAGTACGAGCCGAGCGCGGCATGCGCCTTGACCATCGTCTCGTGCAGGAAGGTGAGCGGACTCTTGAGGATCGGCTTCGCCTCCTGCTGAAAGCGCTCGATGAACAGGCGCACCGCGATCTGCGCAGCGATCTCGCCGCCGGCGTGACCTCCCATCCCGTCCGCGACGACGAGCAGCAGCGTGTCCCGGCTGTACGTGTACGCGATGCGGTCCTGGTTGACGGTCCGCGAGCCCTTGCGCGACTCCTGGAAGATCGTGAATCGCATTGCCCTCAGCGATTTCGGTGAAGAGCTTCTTCTTCAGGTTGCCGAGGAAGCCGACCTTGCGCTTCTTCGGTGGGATGTCGCGAATCGCCTTCTGCAACGCGAACACCGACTGCGGGCGCTCCAGCGGGTCGAGGCGCAGGCACCAGTCGATCACCTCGAGGACATTGTCCGAATACTGGCCGGCCCAGATCTTCTTCGCCGAGACGAGGTGGTCCTCCTGCTGGCGCGCGTCGGCCGCCTGGGGCGCGAACGCCGCAAGGCAGGCGAACATGCTCGCACCCACGCCGTAGACGTCCGTCCACGGACCGAGCCGGTCGGGGTCGCGATATTGCTCGGGCGCGGCGAAGCCCGGCGTGTACATCGGCGCGAGCTTGGGGCGTTTCGTCGTGAGCGTCTGACGCGCGGCGCCGAAGTCGAGCAAGCACGGGGCTGCCGTCGGTGCGCAGGTAGATGTTCGCCGGCTTGATGTCGAGATGAAGGAGCTTGTGCGTGTGCACCTCGCGCAGCCCGTTCAGCAGGTGCATGAACACGTGGCGCACGAGCCGCTCGGACATCTGGTCCTGTCGCATCTGGATCTGCTGCTGCAGCGTGCGCCCGCGCTCGTAGCGCATGACCATGTAGACGGTCTCGTTGGCGCGGAAGAAGTTGAGCACGCGCACGACGTTCGGGTGCGTGATCTTCGCGAGCGCGCGGCCTTCCTCGAAGAAGCACTTCATTCCGTAGCGAAAGGACGCCATGTTCTCGGCCGACGTTGCGCGGACGATGTCGCCTTCCGTTCGAAGCACCAGCGACGACGGCAGGTATTCCTTGATCGCGACGGGCACGCCCGTCTCGTCGAATGCCCGATAGACGATCGAGAATCCGCCGCGGCTGATCTGCCGATCGATCCGATAGTTGAGGAGCTGATACCCGCCGGAGAGGGCCTGATTGGTGACGGGCATGGGCGCTAAGGGGAAGGGTCCGCGCGAGTGCTTGCAATTCGCATGCCAAAGATCGTCGAACGCGCTTGCGCCTCCGGCTGTTAGCGCATACATTCTCCGGATGATCGACCGCGATGTAAAGCCGAAAAGTTGTCAAAAACTCCGATGATTCGTCGATGATCCTCAGCATGACCGGATTCGCGGCAGTTGCCGCGGAGCTGCCCGGTGTCGCGCTCGCCGTCGAGCTGCGCTCCGTCAACCACCGTTATCTCGATCTTCAGGTGCGGCTCCCCGACGAGCTGCGCACGCTCGAAGCAGCGCTGCGCGAGCAGCTCGTCGCGGCGCTCCGGCGCGGCAAGGTCGAGTGCCGCGTCTCGCTCAGTCGAGCCAACGTCGGCGCGATGAGCCTCGCCGTCGACACCGCGCGGGTCGCCGAGCTCGCGCGGGCCGCCGCCGACGCATTGAAGAGCGCGCCCGGGGCCCGGCCGCTTTCGATCGGCGAGATCCTCCGCTGGCCGGGCGTCATCGCCGAGCCGACCGTCCCGCCCGAGGAGCTTGCGGCGCACGCGCGAAGGCTCGTTGCGCAGGCGCTCGCGGAGCTCGGCGCGTCGCGATCCCGCGAAGGCGCGAAGCTCGCCGCGATGCTCGTCGAGCGCTGCGACGCGATCGAGGCGCAGATCGCGAGAATCGTCCCGCGTATTCCGGCGATCCACGCCGCCTACGTCGAGAGGCTCGCGACGCGACTGAAGGAAGCCGGCCTCGATCCGGATCAGGACCGGCTGAAGCAGGAGCTCGCGCTCTTCGCGACGAAGGTCGACGTCGCCGAGGAGCTTTCGCGATTGACGACGCACGTCGCCGAGGTGCGACGGGTGCTCGCGATCGGCGGCAGCGCCGGCAAGCGTCTCGATTTCCTGATGCAGGAGCTGCATCGCGAGGCGAACACGCTGGGCTCGAAGTCCGTGGATGCCGAGCTCTCGCAGGCTGCGCTCGAAATCAAGGTGCTGATCGAGCAGATGCGCGAGCAGGTGCAGAACCTCGAGTGAGGGATCGCCGGGGATGAGCGCGAACGTCGCCCCGACCAAGGCTCCCCCGGCGTCGGGCTGCCTGTTCGTCCTCGCCGCGCCGTCGGGCGGGGGCAAGACCAGCCTCGTCGCCGCGCTGCTCGAGCGCGAGCCCGGAATCCGGCTCTCCGTCTCGTACACGACGCGCGCGGCGCGTCCCGGCGAGGTCGACGGCGTCCACTATCATTTCATCGACGAGCCGCGCTTCCTCGAGCTCAAGGCGAACGGCGAGTTCCTCGAGCACGCGTTCGTGCACGGGTATTGGTACGCGACTTCCGCGACGTGGCTTCGCGATCAGGTGACGCAGGGCCGCGACGTGCTCCTCGAGATCGACTGGCAGGGCGCGGGGCAAGTCCGGCGGCTGATCCCCGACGCCGTGCACATCTTCATCCTGCCGCCGTCGCTCTCCTCGCTCAAGGAACGCCTGGAAAAGCGCGGGCAGGACGCCCCCGAGGTCATCGCGCGGCGGCTCGAAGCGGCGCGCGAAGAGATGCGCCACTGTATCGAGTTCGATTATGTTATTATGAATCAGGACTTTGCGAGAGCCGTCGACGACCTCTCCGCAATCGTCCGCGCGGCGCGCCTCACTGCGCCAAGGCAGGCCGCGCGCCACGCGCAGCTCCTGCAGCGCTTGTTGAACCCTGAATAGGAAGAGCACCCATGGCCCGCATCACGATCGAAGACTGTCTCGAGAAGATTCCCAACCGCTTCGAGCTGACGCTCGCGGCCACCAACCGCGCGCGGCAGATCTCCGCCGGCAGCAGCGCGCTCGTCGACATGGACCGCGACAAGCCGACCGTGGTCGCGCTGCGCGAAATCGCCTCCGGCAAGGTCGGCATCGAGATGCTGCTGAAGGCGCCCGTCTGACGCGGCGCAGTCGCCGGCAATGAAGCAATGCCCGAGATAGCGGAGTTCACCCGACACCTCGGCAACTACCTGCCGCAGCCTGACGTCGCGCTCGTCGAGCGCGCGTTCCAGTTCTCCGATTCGGCGCATCGCGGCCAGTTCCGCAAGTCCGGCGAGCCCTACATCACGCACCCGCTGGCGGTCGCCAGCATCCTGTCGCAGTGGCGGCTCGACGCGCAGGGGCTCGCCGCCGCGCTGTTGCACGACGTGATGGAAGACACCGCCATCACCAAGACCGAGATCGAGACCTCGTTCGGCAAGCCGGTCGCCGACATGGTCGACGGCGTCTCGAAGCTCGACCAGATCGAGTTCACGTCGCGCGAGGACGCGCAGGCCGAGAGCTTCCGGAAGATGCTGCTCGCGATGGCGCAGGACGTCCGCGTCATCCTGATCAAGCTCGCCGACCGGCTGCACAACATGCGCACGCTCGACGCGATGGCGCCGCCGCACCGGCGGCGGATCGCGCGCGAGACGCTCGACATCTACGCGCCGATCGCCAACCGGCTCGGCCTGAACGCGCTCTACCTCGAGCTGCAGGACCTCGCGTTCAAGCACCTGTACCCGATGCGCTTCCGGATCCTCGCCAACGCGATCAAGGCGGCGCGGGGCAACCGGCGCGAGGTGATGAACCGGTTGCTCGACGTGATCCGCGACGGCTTCGCGAAGGCCGGCATCACCGCGGTCGTGTCGGGACGCGAGAAGACGATCTATTCGGTCTACAAGAAGATGGGCGAGAAGCACTACACGTTCTCGCAGGTCTTCGACATCTACGGCGTGCGCGTGCTCGTGCCCGACACGACCGCCTGTTATGCGGCGCTTGGGGCGCTGCACGGGATGTACAAGCCGATCCCCGGCAAGTTCAAGGACTACATCGCGATTCCGAAGGCGAACGGCTACCAGTCGCTGCACACGACGCTGTTCGGCCCGTTCGGCACGCCGCTCGAGGCGCAGATCCGCACGCACGACATGCACCGGATCGCCGAGGCGGGTGTCGCCGCCCACTGGCTCTACAAGCAGGGCGGCGAGCTCGACCTCGCGCAGGCGCAGCGCGAGACGCACCGCTGGCTGCAGAGCCTGCTCGAGATCCAGTCGGAATCGCGCGACTCGAAGGAGTTCCTCGAGAACATCAAGGGCGATCTCTTCCCCGACGAGATCTACGTCTTCACGCCGAAGGGCAAGATCATGGCGCTTCCGCGCGGCGCGACCGCGGTGGATTTCGCGTACGGCGTGCACACCGACGTCGGCCACCACTGCGTCGCGGCGCGGATCAACTACGAGCTGATGCCGCTGCGCACCGAGCTCAAGAACGGCGATCACGTCGAGATTCTCACCTCGCCGACCGCGCGTCCCAATCCGTCGTGGCTGTCGTTCGTCGCGACGGGCAAGGCGCGCTCGCGCATCAGGCATTTTCTCAAGGGACTGCAACAGAAGGAGTCGGCCGCGCTGGGCGAGCGGCTGCTCGACCAGGCGCTCGCGACGCTTCGGGTCGCGCCCGAGGCGATCACCTGGGAGCGCTGGGAGGCGCTGCAGAAGGAATTCGGCGCGAAGAGCCAGCTCGACATCCTCGCCGATATCGGGCTCGGCAAGCGCCTGTCGTTCGTCGTTGCGCAGGCGCTGACGCGACCGCTCGGCAAATCCGGCGACGAGGCGGCGGTCCAGTCTGCGATGTCCTCCAAGCCGTCCGCATTGACGCTGCGCGGCGTCGAGGGCGTGGCGATTCAGTATGCGAAGTGCTGCCGGCCGATCCCGGGCGACCGCGTCGTCGGCCAGTTCCGCCGCGGCCAGGGCCTGTCGGTGCACACGCGCGACTGCATCACGCTCAAGAAGCAGCGCGCCGACACCGAGCAGCTCGTCGACGTCGAATGGGCGCCCGACGTGCAGGGCGTGTTCGACGCCGGCATCAGGTTGCTCGTCGCCGATCGCCGCGGCATGCTCGCCGACCTCGCGACGTCGATCGCCGACAACGGCGCCAACATCGACAACGTGTCGATGGAGCGGCCCGACGGCGGCGGGCTCATCGCGATGTTCTTCAGCGTGCAGGTCCGCGAACGCCGCCACCTCGCGCAGGTGATGCGCGGACTGAAGCGCGTCGCCGACGTTCGCCGCGTGCAGCGCGCGCGGACTTAGAGAATAGCCGGAGGTCGCGGCCTACCTTCGCGCCTCGGGCGGCGCCGCGGGAGGCGCGTACCACTTCGCCTTCGGCACGATCTTCTCGTTGGCCGGATCGCCGAGGTAATGCGGCGACATGATCTGCACGCCGTGCTCGTTGAAGACGTCCTGCACGTTGCCGTGGAGGACCGACAGCACTTCGGCGCGAGGCAGCGGCCCGCTCGGGATCGCCTGGCAGACGAGCCGGTACTCGACGTAGAAATCCTGGAGCGCGGTCTGGAACACGCGCGGCGGCGGATCGGCCAGGACGCCGGCAGTCCGTCGCGCCGCCTCGATCAGCATCGCGTGCACCTGCCGCCACGGCGCGTCGTAGCCGATCGTCACCGTCGTGTCGAGAATGAACCCGTGGCCCTTGACGGTGCGCGAATAGTTGCGCGTCACCGATGCGAGCACGAGCGCGTTGGGCAGCGTGAGCTCTTCGCCGAGCCCGGTGCGCATCCGCGACGTGAACATCCCCAGCTCGACGATCGTTCCTTCGTGCTCGGCGACGCGCACGTACTCGCCGGGCCGGTACGTCCGGGTGTACATCAGGATGAGCCCGCTCGCCGCCTGCCCGACGACCCCCGAGGCGCCGATGGAGACCATGAGGCCGACGAGCACCGAAAGGCCCTTGAACGCTTCGGTTCCCGAACCCGGAAGATACGGATAGGCCATGACCAGCGCGAAGATCCACACGGCCAGCGCGGCGAGCCGGCGCGTGGGCAGCGCGCTGTCGGCGTCGAGCCACGCCACCTGGACGCGTCCCGACTGCACGCCGTCGAAGAAGCTCTTCAGCATCGCGCGTGACGCCGTGCGCGACGAAGAAGATCGCGATCGCGATCACCAGATCCGGCAGCGCGTCGGCCACCGCGGTCAACATGTCGACGATCGCGCTCAGCAGGAAGCCGTTGAGGTGCTCGCCCCAGGGTCGCGTGTACGGGAAGCGGCTCAGCACGAAGCCGAGCCATTCGTAGGTCAGCAGGAACACGAGCGCCCAGAAGCCGAACTGCAGCACCCGCGCGCATGAGACGCCAGCGCGCGCTCGCGTTGCAGGATTTCCGACCCGCCGATCCGCAGCTGCCCGGCCTTCGAATGGGTGAGCGCCAGCGTGCGCCTCGTCACCGCGCGTCCGGCGCGGCGCAGCACCCACAGCAACACGAGGTAGACGACCGTCGCCCCGACGGCCCAGAGTGCCGCGGCGAGCATCAGCCGCGCGCTCCGCGCCTCCTGCGTCTCCGCGATCATCCGCTCGAGGTTGCGCAGCGCATCGGCTTCGAGCGCGTCGAAGGTCTGGCCGCCTAGCCGATCGACGTCGTCGCGCGTGAGCACGAACACCAGCGCGCCGTCGATCTTGACGGCATCGCCGGGCTCGAGCTTCTCGACCGAGACGGCGCCGGGGCCGCCGCGCTCCAGCATGTTGACGATGCGCTCGCGGGCCGGTGCGCGCGCGCTCCGCCGGCGAGATGCCGAGAAACGGCGCGCGGAACGTCACGATCGGTCGATTGAGGACGACGATCGTGTCCTCGGCGAGCGGCGCCGAGTGCCGCCCGATCTTGGCGGGCTCCGCCTTCGGCGCGGCCGCGTCGAGCGCAACGCGACGCGCGCCCGCATCGTCGGCGGCGACCGCGCTGATGCTCGAGATCGCGCAGGCGGCCAATGCCGCGCAGAGCGCCTGCCCGACGCGCCGCAGGAATCGTTTCACCGCGTGCGTCCGGCGGCCCGAAACCCTGGCGCGCGGCCGCGGGTTCAGACCGGCTGTTTCGCGAGGAGCTGCTGCAGCTCGCCCGTCTGGTACATCTCTTTCAGGATGTCGCAGCCGCCGACGAATTCGCCGTTGAGGTAGAGCTGCGGAATCGTCGGCCAGTTCGCATACTCCTTGATGCCCTGCCGGATTTCCGGATCCTGCAGCACGTCGACCGCCTCGTAGTCGGTGACCCCGCAGCGGCGAAGGATTTCCACCGTCGTCGCCGAGAAGCCGCATTGCGGAAAATCGGGCGTGCCCTTCATGTACAAGACGATCCGGTTGGAAGTGACCTGCTCGCGAATCTTGTCCTGGGTGCTCATGGGTAGCTCCGTGCGTCCTGGAATCGAAGACGCTCATTCTATCGCATCGCGATCGCGCGGCGGCCTCACTCCTTGACCGCGCCCGTCAACCCGGACACGTAGTACTCGACGAAGAACGAATAGAGGACCGCGACCGGCAGGGATCCGAACAACGCGCCCGCCATCAGCGATCCCCAGTGGTAGACGTCGCCCTCGACCAGCTCGGTCACCACGCCGACGGGGACCGTCTTAACCTCCGACGAGGAGACGAACGTCAGCGCGTAGATGAACTCGTTCCACGACAGCGTGAACGCGAAGATGCCGGCGGAAATGAGCCCCGGCACCGCGAGCGGCAGGATGATCTTCACGAGAATCTGCAGCCGCGTCGCGCCGTCGATCAGCGCGCACTCCTCGAGCTCGATCGGAATCGACTTGAAATACCCCATCAGCAGCCATGTGGCGAAGGGGACGAGGAACGTCGGATAGGTCAGGATCAGCGCGAGCCGCGTGTCGAACAGCTGGAGCTTGTAGATGACCGCGGCGAGCGGAATGAACAGGATCGACGGGGGAACGAGATAGGCGAGAAATATGCTCATCCCGACGTAACGCGAGCTCCTGAACCGCAGTCTTTCGATGGCGTAGGCCGCGAGCACGCTCGCGAACAGCGAGATGAAGGTCGCCGTGACCGAGACCAGGACCGTGTTCCACAGCCAATCCGGATAGGCGGTGTCGAACAGCAGTTTCTTGACGTGCGCAAGCGTCGGGTTCTTCAGCCAGAACGGATTGCCCTCGCGCGACAGGAGCTCCTCGTTCGGCTTGAACGTCGTGATGATCATCCAGTAGAACGGGAACAGGAGAACGATCAGAAACGCCGACAACGGCAGGTACACGGTGACGATCCGGCGCGGCAACGACGTCAGGTAGTTCATTCCCTGCGAGTCGGCCGCCACCGAAGCGCCGGGCGCGGAGGCGGCCTCCGCCTTCACTTGTCCACTCCGCCTTGTTGCCAGGCGCGGCGCTGCAATCCGAAATAGCTCAACAGGATCACCGCCAGCAGGAACGGGACCATCGCCGTCGCGATCGCCGCGCCCTCGCCGAGGCTCCCTCCCGAGATCGCGCGCTGGAACGAGAGCGTCGCCATCAGGTGCGTCGCATTGAGCGGCCCCCCGCGGGTGATCACGTAGATCAGCTGAAAATCGGTGAACGTCATCAGCACCGAGAAGGTCATCACGACGGCGATGATCGGCGTCAGCAGCGGCAGGGTCACGTATCGGAACTGCTGCCACGGCGACGCGCCGTCGAGGCTCGCCGCCTCGTAATACGAAGGCGAAATGGTCTGGAGTCCGGCGAGCAGCGTGATGGCGACGAACGGCACGCCACGCCAGATGTTGGCGGCGATCACCGAGAAGCGAGCGTGCCAGGGCTGCCCGAGGAAGTCGATGTACTCGTCGATGACGCCGAGCTTCATCAGTGCCCAGCTGAGGATCGAGAACTGCGAGTCGTAGATCCACCAGAACGCGATCGCGGACAGCGCCGTCGGCACGATGAACGGGAGGAGCACGACCGCCCGCATCGCCGCCTTGAACGGAATGTGCTTGTTGAGCAGCAGCGCGAGCCACAGGCCCAGGCCGAACTTGATCACGCACGCCACGACCGTATAGAACAGCGTGTTGAAGAGCGCGAGCTGGGTTACCGCATCGCCCGCGATGAACTCGAAATTCTCGAGTCCGACCCATTGTCCCGGCCGGCCGATCTTGGCGTCGGTGAAGCCGAGGTACGTGCCCAGTCCGAGCGGATAGGTGAGGAAGATCAGCAACAGCGCGGCCGCGGGGAGCATGAACAGCGCCCCGAGCACGCCGCGATTGTCGAGCGCGCGCACGCGCGATGCCTGCCGCGCAGAATCAGGTCGAGTCGCCATCCGGGTGGACGCTTGTTGGGCCACTGCCGGGCGGCTGCGCCCGGCAATGGCCCGGGACAGCGACTGTTACACCTTGTAGTAGCGCTCGGCGCGCTTCTGCGCGCGTTCCGCCGCTTCCTTCGGCGTCTTCGAGCCCGACGCCGCTTCCGCCACCATGTTCGGAATGATGAAGTCCGCCTGCGCCGCCGCCGACGCATACCCGAGCGTCCCGGCGTAGCCGTTGGGCGTCATGTTCTTCATGCAGTCGCGGTACGGCGTCTTCTTCGGGTCGGCGGTCCAGAACGCGCTCGACTCGTACGCGGCGAGCGGGTGGCACACGTACCCGATCGAGGCTTCCTGCCACGGCACGTATTGCTCCTTCTCCATCATGAAGCGCAGGTATTCCTTGGCGGCGTTCGGGTACTTCGTGTACTTGAAGATCATCATCGGAAAGACGAGGTTCAGCTCCCTCGACTTGCCGTCGACGCCCGAGCGGGAACGGATAGTGCTGGATGTCGTTGGCCATTTCCAGCAGCTTCGGGTCCTGCGACGTCTTCGCCGCGTAGTAGATCGAGATGCCGTTGTTCGTGAGCGAGCACTGGTTGTCGAGGAACGCCTTGTTGTTGTTCGGGTCGAGCCACGACAGCGTCCCCGGGATGAACGTCTCGTAGAGCTGCTTCGAGTATTCGAGCGCGGCGATCGTTTCCGGGCTGTTGATGACGACGTTGTTCTTGGCGTCGACGAGCTTGCCGCCGTGTCCCCACACGAGCCAGAACGTCCAGTTCGAGTCGCCGGTGGCGTTGCCGAGCGCGAAGCCGGCCGGCGTGCCCTTCGCCTTCAGCGCCTGGCACAGCTTGAGGAAGCCGGGGAAGTCGCGCGGGAACGCGTCGAAGCCCGCTGCCTTGATCTGGCTTTGGCGCCCGACGAGCGTGGCGCCGGCAGCGCCCATCATGATGGCGACCCACTTCTTGTCGTGCATGCCGTAGTCCTTGGCCGCCTGGTACCAGCCGCCGTACTTGTTGCCGAGGTAGTTGGCGAGATCCGACACGTCGACGAGCTTGTCGGGATACTGGTGCGCGTCTTCCATCGTGCTGATGATGATGTCGGGGCCGCTGCCGACGTTCGCGGCGACGGCCGCCTTCGGGCGCACGTCCTCCCAGCCCTCGGCGTCGACGCGCACTTCGATGCCGGTCGCCTGCGTGAACTTCTTCGTGTTCGCGGCCCACGACGTCCTCGTCGCCCTGCACGAACCGCTTCCAGCGCAGCACGCGAAGCTTCGCTCCCTTTTCCGGCGTGAGCTTGAGCTGCGCTTCGGCCGCGGCGCAAACAGCGCCGATCCGCCGCCAAGTGCGGTTCCGGCGGCGACGCCGGCGGTGGCTTTCAGAAAATCACGACGTTTGACGTCACTCATGGTGCTCTCCTCCTAGGTGTGTGGGCTCGTTCGTCCGCCCGATCGACAATTCACGCTGCGAGCCTCGCACCGCTCGCCGCGTCGAATAGATGCGCCCGCCGCAGGTCGGGCGCGAGGTTGATCCTGTCGCCGGCGCGACAATTGGTCCGGTCGTCGATCGTCGCGGTGACCTCCTGTCCGTTGAACCGGCAATAGAGCTGCGTGTCGGCGCCGGTCGGCTCGACGACGATGACATCGACCGGCAGGCCGCCCGAGCCGAGCGCGCAGTGCTCGGGGCGGAGGCCGTAGAGCACCGGCTGGCCGTCGGTCGCGCGCGGCGCCCAGCGGCGCGGGCAGCGCGACGCCGTCGGCGAATTCGATCGCGCCAGCCGCCGTCGGCCGCGCGCGCGACGCCGGGAATCATGTTCATCGCCGGCGAGCCGATGAATCCGGCGACGAACGTATTGGCCGGATGGTCGTAGAGATCGAGCGGGCCGCCGATCTGCTCGACGACGCCGTCGCGCATCACGACGATCTTGTCGGCCATCGTCATCGCCTCGATCTGGTCGTGCGTCACGTAGATCGACGTCGTCTTCAGGCGCTGGTGGAGCTCCTTGATCTCGGTGCGCATCTGCACGCGCAGCTTCGCATCGAGGTTCGACAGCGGCTCGTCGAACAGGAAGACCTGCGGGTCGCGGACGATCGCCCGGCCCATCGCGACGCGCTGCCGCTGTCCGCCCGAGAGCTGCCGCGGATAGCGGTCGAGATACGGCGCGAGGCCGAGGATGTCGGCCGCCTTCTGCACGCGCTCGCGCGATGTCGGCCTTCGTCCGCTTCGCGAGCATCAGCGCGAACGACATGTTGTCGCGCACCGTCATGTGCGGATAGAGCGCGTAGTTCTGGAACACCATCGCGATGTCGCGCTCCTTCGGCGGGACGCGATTGACGACGGTGCCGCCGATCGCGATCTCGCCGCCGCCGATCTCCTCGAGCCCGGCGATCATTCGCAGCAGCGTCGACTTGCCGCAGCCCGACGGCCCGACCAGCACGCAGAACTCGCCGTCGGCGATCTCGATGTCGACGCCGCGGATCACGTGCGTCGACCCGAAGTGCTTGTGGACCGCCCGGATCACGACTGCTGCCATGCGTTTCCTGCCGATCGGCGCGAGGCGGTTACGGCCTGCGCGTGCCGGGCGTCACGACATAGGTCGGCCGGCCCGGTCGCAAGCCACGTGACGACATTCTGCGCCGCCTTGCGCCGCAGCTCCTGCTCCGACTCGACCGAGTAGAACGCCGCATGCGGCGTAAGGATCACGCGCGGGTGGCCGAGGAGCCGTCGAATCGGCGGCACCGGCTCGATCGGCAGCACGTCGAGGCCGAGCCCCGCAAGCCGTCCCGCATCGAGCGCGGCGAGCGCCGCATCGACGTCGACGACGGCGCCGCGGGAGGTGTTCACGAGAAACGAGCCCGGCTTCATCGCGGCGAGGACGCTCGCCGCCGACCATTCCGCGCGTCTCGCCGTTGAGCGGAACGTGCAGCGAAACGACGTCGCTCTCGGCGAAGAGCGCCGCGAGCTCGCGACGCTCGACATAGGCGGGGAAGTCGCCGTCGATGATGTACGGGTCGCACGCGAGAACGCGCGCGAACACGTTGCGGCTGACGTGCGCCATCCGCTTGCCGATCCGGCCGAGCCCGACGATGCCGAGCGTCATGTCGCCCGCCCGCCGCAGCTTGCCCGACGACAGGAAGTGCCATCGGCCGGCGTGGACGTCGCGATGATAGGCGACGATGTTGCGCACGAGGGCGAGCGCGAGGGCGAGCGCATGCGTCGCGACCTCGCCTACGCCGTAGTCGGGCGAATTCGCGACCCACACGCCGTGGCGCGCGCAGGCGTCGGTGTCGATCGTGTCGAAACCCGCGCCGAGCCGGCTCACGATGCCGAGCTTCGGCAGCGACGCGACGACGCGCTCGGTGATCGGCGCGTACTGCAGCAGGATCGCCGGCGCAATCGCGCGCGGCGGCGATGACGTCGTCCTCCGACTTGCATTGCGCGGTCGCGAACTCGACGCCTGCGTCCGCGAAGATCTTGCGCTCGAGATCGAGATCGGGAAAGTCGCAGTCGGCGAACAGCACCTTCGGCATGGATCATCCTGGCGAAGCGTCGGCCGCGCGGAGGATCCGCCGGCGACGCGCAAAGGTACGGGCGCCGCGGGTCGATGGTCAAGTGGCCTGACCGATTCCGCGTGCCCGCCGCAGGCGCCGCCGACTATAATCCCGCGCTCTCCGCCTCGCCGTCACCCGACGGCCACCGATGACGAGCCACGCATCTGCAGACGACGATCGCCGGCAGCCTGCCCAAGCCGTCGTGGCTCGCCGACGCCCAACGCGCTGTGGGCGCCGTGGCTGCTCGAAGGCGACGCGCTCGCCGAGGGCATGCGCGACGCGGTCCGTCTGGTCGCTGCGCGACCAGGAGCAGGCGGGGATCGACATCGTCAGCGACGGCGAGCAGACCCGCCGCCATTTCGTCACGACGTTCATCGAGGCGCTGGACGGCGTCGATTTCGCAGCACAAGCGCACGGTGCGCATCCGCAACCGCTACGACGCCGACGTCCCGGTCGTCGTCGGCCCGGTCGCGCGCCGGCGCCCGGTGTTCGTCGAGGCCGCGCGGTTTCTGCGAAGCGCGACCGATCGCAAGGTCAAGTTCACGCTGCCCGGACCGATGACGATGGTCGACACGCTCTACGATGCGCATTACCGGAGCCGCGAGAAGCTCGCCTGGGCGTTCGCCGAGATCCTGAACGACGAGGCGCGCGCGATCGAGGCCGCCGGCGTCGACGTGATCCAGTTCGACGAGCCGGCGTTCAACGTCTACTTCGACGAGGTCCGCGACTGGGGCGTCAGGACGCTCGAGCGCGCCGCGCAGGGGCTTCGCTGCACGACGGCCGTCCACATCTGCTACGGCTACGGGATCAAGGCCAACATCGAGTGGAAGAAGACGCTGGGCGCCGAATGGCGGCAGTACGAGCAGACGTTTCCGCTGCTCGCGCAGTCGGCGATCCGCCAGGTCTCGCTCGAGTGCGCGAACTCGCACGTCCCGATCGATCTGCATCGGACTCCTCGCCGGGAAGGACGTCCTGGTCGGGGCGATCGACGTCGCGACCGAGCGCATCGAGACGCCGGAGGACGTCGCCGCGACGATTCGCTCCGCGCTCCGATTCGTTCCCGGCCGACCGCCTCTACCCGTGCACGAACTGCGGGATGGTGCCGCTCGGCCGGGACGTCGCCCGGGGCAAGCTTCGCGCGCTGGGCGCGGGCGCCGCGCTGGTCCGGGCCGAGGTCGCGCAGTCCGATTAGGCGCCGGTCGCCCTCGGGGCGCGCCCTCCCGGCCTCGGGCGACCCGGCAAGAAGGCGGTTTCCGCGCCCCTCAAATACCACTAGCGCCGGCGGGGTTAGTTGTGTATCCTGCCCGACGTGTTTTAGTTTCAAGGCAGTAAGTACGCCCTGTACGACCGCTTTGCAGTCGTTCCACCGTCGTTCTTTCCTTGAGATCGAAACATGGCCGGGAAGCATCCCGATTTCTATTTTGTTCGTGAGGAATTACTGAAATGGCAACTGGAACTGTGAAGTGGTTTAACGACGCCAAGGGTTTCGGATTCATTACGCCGGATGGCGGCGGCGAAGATCTGTTCGCACATTTCTCGGCAATCAACATGCCGGGATTCAAGACGCTCAAGGAAGGCCAGAAGGTCTCGTTCGAAGTCACGACGGGTCCGAAGGGCAAGCAGGCGAGCAACATCCAGGCCGCCTGACCTCCCGCTCGCGGGAGGCAGACAGCCGGAATAAAGCCGGGCGCGTTTCGCCCGGCTTTTTCTTTGCGCGGCGTCGCGCGGCCATACGAGCGCCGAGCGCCTGCGGCGAGGTTAGCGGGCGCCTCGGGCCGGGCCGTCCGTAGCGGGTGGTGCGGCCGCGTCGCGGCCGTGGGTGGCCGCCCGCCGGTCGCACCGGGTACCCGCAGGAGGGCCGATTTCGGCCCGCGAAGCCCGCGGAACTCGCCGCATGGCACCGGCGCGAGCGCGACCGATGCCTAAGCCTTCGTGCGAAGCTCTGCGGCGTCGGTGGGAGAGACGCCCAACGCCGCGTCGAGGCACGCGCGCAGTCGTCGCCGCGGTCGTCGCGATGTTGCTGGTGATCGACGTGAAGTGGTCGCCGGGAATCGTGTGGAGCTCGACCTCCTTGCCGATCGCCGACCAGCCGAGCGAGGGTCGCAAGTCCTTCATCGTCTCCGAGCGCAACACCGCGAGCCGGCCGGGATACGGCGCGGGATCGTACGCGGCGATCGACCCGGCGGTAGCGCGCGAACAGCGTGTCGTCGGCCGCGGGCGCCGGCGCGAGCGGCGCGACCGGCTCGCGCTTGCGCGGCGGCGGCGCATTGCCCATCGACAGGCTGAGGCCGACCGGCTTCGTCCGCCACGGCACCGCGGCGTCCATGATGACGACCAGCGGAACCTCTTCGTTCTCCGCGAGCAGCTGCCGCGCCATCTCGACCGCGACGAGCGCGCCGTTGCAGTGGCCGGCGAGGAAATAGGGGCCGTGCGGGCGCGCCTCGCGCAGCGCGACGAGGCGCTCGCGCGCCATCGCCTCGATCGAGTCGGGAACCGGCGAGTCGTCGAGGCCGTGCGGATGCACCGCGTAGAACGGCTGGTCGGCGCCGAGCGCGCGCGCGAGGCCGTGGCTGTAGAAGCCGCCGCCGCTGAAGTCGCCGTGCAGGAAGAACAGCGGCGGCCGCGTGCCGCCGTGCGTCAGCGGCACCGCCATCGATCCCGATGAGCGCGCCGCGCTGCGCAGCGACTCCGCGAGACGCTCGATCGTCGGCTCGCTGAACAGCGACGCGAGCGGAACGCTCGCTGCCGCAGGCCTTCTCGACGAGCGGCCATCATCCGCGACGGCGAGCAGCGAATGGCCGCCGAGCTCGAAGAAGTTGTCGCGCACGCCGACGCTCGCGACGTCCGAGCAGATCGCCGCCAGATCGACGCGATCGCGAATTCCAGCGGGTCCCTCGGCGGGACGTGAAAGCCCTTGCGCTGCTCGACCAGATCGACCGGATCCGGCAGCGCCGGGCGGTCGATCTTGCCGTTGGGCGTCAGCGGAAGCGCGGCGAGCATGACGATCCCCGCCGGAATCATGTACTCGGGCAGCGAGCGGCGTAGATCGCGCCACAGGTCGGCCGGCTCGGCCTGCGCGTCCTTCGCCGGAACCACGTAGGCCGTCAGCCGGCGCGTCTCCGACGTTTCGCCGTGCATCACGACGACCGCTTCGCGCACGTTGGGCAGACGCGCGAGCGCCGCCTCGACTTCGCCGGGCTCGATCCGATGGCCGCGGATCTTCACCTGCCGGTCGACGCGGCCGGCGAACTCGATCGTGCCGTCGTCGCGATAGCGCGCGCGGTCGCCGGTCCGATAGAGGCGCGCGCCGGGCGCCGCATCGAACGGATGCGCGACGAAGCGCTCCGCGGTGAGATCTGGACGTCCGAGGTAACCGGTCGCGAGTCCGGGCCCGCCGATGTGGATCTCGCCGGGCACCCCGGGGGGCACCGGCTCGCCGTGCGCGTCGAGCAGATACACGTCGGTGTTCGCGATCGGCCGCCCGATCGGGATCGTCGCCGCTCGGGAATCGACGCTGCGTACTCGTGCCACGTCGCGAACGTCGTCGTCTCCGTCGGGCCGTAGACGTGCAGCAGCCGCGACGGCCGGCCGTCGCGCAACGCGGCGGCGACCCATCGCGGCTCGACGGCCTCGCCGCCGAACAGCACCTGGCGACGCGCGAGCGCCGCCGGGGCGTCGCGCGCAATCTGGTTGAACAGCGCCGTCGTGAGGAACATCGTCGTGACGCCGTGGCGGTCGAGCGCCTCGGTGAATCCGCGCAGCGAGAGCACCGCGTCGCGCGGGATCACCGCGATCCGCGCCCCGTTGAGAAGCGACGCCCAGATTTCGAAGGTCGCCGCGTCGAACGCGGGATTCGAGAGGTGCGCGACGGTGTCCGCCGGAGACAGCTGGACGTAATCGGTCGCGCAGACGAGGCGCACGACGGCGCGATGCGGGATCACCACGCCCTTTGGGCGTCGCCCGTCGATCCCGACGTGTACATCACGTAGGCGACGTCGTCGGCGGACGCTTCGGGCAGCGGCGCCGATCGATCGTCGGCCTGGTCCGCCTTCGTCGGCGTCGAGCATCACGACCGGCCGCGACGAGCCCGCCATCGCCGTGGCGAGCACGCTGGCGGCTTCGGTCGTCGTCACGACGGCGGCGGCGCTCGCGTCCTTCAGCATCGCCGACAAGCGCTCCGGCGGATGCGCCGCGTCGAGCGGCACATACGCGCAGCCCGCGAAGAGCACGCCGAGGAACGCGACGATCTCCTCCTGCGAGCGCTCGATGCACACGCCGACGACTGCGCCGCGCGCGACGCCACGCTCGCCGCAGCCGCCGCGCGAGGCGCCTCGCGCGGCGACCGAGCGCCTCGTAAGTGAGGCTCCGCGACGCCGTCGATGACGGCGAGCGCGTGCGGTGCGCGCGCGACCTGCGCATCGAAGAGCGACGGTGATCGATCGATCGCCGGGAAAGTCCGTCGCCGTGCGATTCCAGTCGACGACGATCTTGCGGCGCTCGGCGTCGGAGATGAACGGCAAGCGCGAGATCGGGCGGTCGGGATCGCGTGCGATCTCGCTCGAGCAACGTCCGGAAGTGGGCGGCCATGCGCTCGACCGTCGCCGCGTCGAAGAGATCCGTCCTGTATTCGAGCTCGCCGGACAAGCCCTCGTCGTCGACGATAGAGGAGCAGGCTCAGATCGGCCTTGGCGGTCGTGTTGCGGATCCGTATCGCCCGGCATTCGAGCCCGGCGAGCGCGAGCGGCGGGGAGTCGTGCTCCTGCAGCGTGAACATCGCCTGGAACAACGGGTCGCGGCCGGGCTCGCGCTCGGGCGCGGCCGCCTCGACGACGCGCTCGATCGACAGCTCGCGATGCGCGTACGCCTCGCGCGCGCTGGCAGCCGTGCGCGCGAGGAGCTCGCGGAACGTCGGGTCTCCGCGCAAGTCGCCGCGATGCACGACGGTGTTGACGAGGAAGCCCATCACGTCCTTGAACTCCGGCGGTCGGCCCTGCGCGGAAACGGGCGAGCCGACGAGGACGTCGTCCTGATCGGCGTGGCGGCCGAGCAACACCTGGAACGCGGCGAGCAGCGTCATGTGCAACGTGGCGTTGGCGCTGCCGGCGAGCGCGCTCGAGCGCGCCGACCAGCGTCGCGTCGATGCGGAACGGCGTCCAGGCGCCGTCGGAGCGCCGGGAGCGCCGGGCGCACCCAGTCTGCGGGAAGCGCCAGCGCCGCAGGCGCGCCGGAAAGCCTTTGCCGCCAATACGCGGTCAACGTCTCGAGGCGCTCGGGCGTCAGGTGCTCGCGCTGCCACGCGACGAAATCGGAATACTGGACCGCGACCGGCGGCAAATTCGGCGCCCTGCCCGCGTGGAGCGCGTCGTACGCGGCGCCGATTTCGCGTGCGGTGATCCTGCCCGAATCGCCGCCGCACACCGCGTGATGACGGACGATCGCGAGCGCGTGGTCGCGCTCGCCGAGCCGGAAGAGGCGTGCGCGGTTCAACGGGCCGACAGCGAGGTCGAACGGCGCGCCGGATTTCTCCGGCGAGGCAGCGCGTCGAGCTCCGCCTCGCGCTCGGCGACGGCGACGCGCCGAGAGGTCGGTAACCGCGAATGCGACGTCGCGGCGCGGCGCGATCCGCTGCCGCGGCTGGCCGTCGACGCGAATCGAACGTCGTCCGCAGGATCTCGTGGCGGTCGACGACGTGCTGCAGCGCGCCGCGCAACGCGGCAACGTCGAGATCGCCCGCGATGCGCCACCCGATCGCGACGTTGTAGTCGGATCGGCCGGGCTCGAGCTGGCTCAGAAACCACAAGCGCGCCTGTCCGGAGGACGCGGGCGCGGTCTTGCCGTCTTGCGCGGAGAGAGCGGTGTAGTTCATGACACGAGAACGAATCGCGGGGAGAGGCCGCTCGATGCCGGCGCCCGCGATCGAGGCCGGTCCATCGCTATTTTCGCATGTCGGGCGCTATGATGTCGCGATGATACGAGACCCGGACACGCTTTCCGCGCTGCGCGACGGCGTCGCGCGATTCGTCCGCGACCGGCTGATCCCGAACGAGGCGCTCGTCGCCGATACCGATGCGGTCCCGGAGCCGATCGTCGCCGAGATGAAGGCGCTCGGCCTGTTCGGCCTCTCGATACCCGAAGCGTACGGCGGGCTCGGATTGACGATGGAGGAGGAGGTCACGATCGCGTTCGAGCTCGGCCGCACCTCGCCCGCCTTTCGTTCGCTGCTCGGCACCAACAACGGAATCGGATCGCAGGGTCTCGTCCTCGACGGCACGCCCGAGCAGAAGGCGCGCTACCTTCCCCGTCTCGCCTCGGGCGAGCTGATCGCCTCGTTCGCGTTGACCGAGCCCGGCTCGGGCTCCGACGCCGCGTCGCTCGCGACCTCGGCGCGTCGCGACGGCGACCACTACGTGCTGAACGGCACGAAGCGATACATCACCAACGCGCCGGAGGCCGGCATCTTCACGGTGATGGCCCGCACCAACCCGGCGGACAAGGGCGCGCACGGCATCTCGGCGTTCATCGTCGAGCGCGGAACGCCGGGTCTCTCGCTCGGCAAGCTCGACCACAAGATGGGCCAGCGCGGCGCGCACACCTGCGACGTCATCTTCGAGGATTGCCGAGTCCCCGCTTCCGCGCTGATCGGCGGCAGCGAGGGCACCGGATTCGCAACCGCGATGAAGGTCCTCGACAAGGGGCGGCTGCAGATCGCCGCCGTCTGCGTGGCGGTCGGCCGAGCGGATGCTCGCCGACGCCCTCGCCTACGCGCTCGAGCGGCGTCAGTTCGGCGAGCCGATCGCGCGTTTCCAGCTGATCCAGGCGATGCTCGCCGACAGCAGGGCGGAGATCTATGCGGCGCGCTCGATGGTCGTCGACGCGGCGCGGCGCCGCGACGAAGGCGGCGACGTCGGCACCGAAGCCGCGTGCGCGAAGCTCTTCGCCTCCGAGATGTGCGGGCGCGTCGCCGATCGCGCCGTGCAGATCCACGGCGGCGCAGGGTACGTCAGCGACTACGCGATCGAGCGCTTCTACCGCGACGTGCGCCTGTTCCGCATCTACGAGGGCACGAGCGAGATCCAGCGGCTGGTCATCGCCCGCAACATGATCCGCGAGGCGAAGCGCTAGGGCTCCGGCGGGAGCGAGCCGCCGGGCTTCACGAGAACCGGGCGCCCTTCGGCTCGCTCCCGCCGGAGCTTCTTTCGCGCTCACACCTCGAGCCACTCGCTGCGCACCGACCGATTGTCGCGCAACTGCGCCGCGGTTCCCTCGAACACGATGCGCCCCTGCCCCATCACGTAGAGGCGCCGCGAGATCGCGAGCGCGATCGTCAATTTCTGCTCGATCAGCAGGATCGCGGTTCCGCGCCCGGCGATCTTCTCGAGCAGCCCGCGAACGAGCGCGACCATCTGCGGCGAGAGCCCTTCGGTCGGCTCGTCGACCATGATCAGCTCGGGATCGCCCATCAGCGTCCGGCAGATGGTGAGCATCTGCTGCTCGCCGCCGGAGAGCACGCCGCCCGGCGCGTCGATCCGCTCGCGCAGCAGCGGGAAGAGCGCGAGCAGGTCGTCGAGCGGCCACCGTCCTCGCTGGCGCGCGGACTTCATCCCGAGCGAGCAGGTTCTCGCGCACGGTGAGCGACGGAAAGATCTCGCGACCTTCCGGAACGTAGCCGAGGCCCTTGCGCGCGATCTCGTGCGGCTTCATGCCGTCGATGCGCTCGCCGCGAAAGCGAATGGCGCCTACCGGCGGCACGAGCCCGATGATGCGTTTTCACCGCGGTCGAGCGGCCCGCGCCGTTTCGCCCGAGGAGGCTCACGATCTCGCCCGCGCCGACGCGAAAGCTCACGCCCTGCAGGATGTGGCTCTTCGCGTAGTAGGCGTGGAGGTTGTCGACCTCAAGCATCGGCGGTCCCGAGGTAGGCGGTCTGCACGGCGACGTTGTCGTGGATGCGCGCGGGGACGTCGGTCGCGATGACCTCGCCGTAGACGAGCACCGAGATGCGGTCGGCGAGGCCGAACACGACGCTCATGTCGTGCTCGACCATGACCAGCGTGCGGCCCTCGGACACCGACCGGATCAGCGCGACCGCGTGCTCGGCCTCGCCGCGGCTCATCCCCGCGGTGGGCTCGTCGAGGAGGATGACGCGCGGGTCGCCGGCGATGGTGATGCCGATCTCGAGCGCCCGCTGCTCGGCGTAGGTGAGGACGCCGGCGGGCGTGTCGCGCCGTCGCCGTCATGCCGATCCGCTCGAGCGTGCGCTCGGCGTGCTCGCGCGCATCGCGCAGCCGCTCGGTGTTGCGCCAGAAGCTGTACCCGTATCCGAGCGACCACAGCACGCTGCAGCGGATGTTCTCGAACACCGTCAGGCGCGGAAAGATGTTGGTCACCTGGAAGCTGCGCGACAGGCCGAGCCGGTTGACCCGGTACGGCGGCGCGCCGGCGATCTCCGTGCCGTTCAGCCGGATCGATCCGCGGCTCGGGGCGAAGCGGCCGCTGATCAGATTGAACAGCGTCGACTTGCCGGCGCCGTTCGGCCCGATGATCGCGTGGCGCTCGCCGCCGGCGATGTCGAGCGAGACGCCGCGGATGATCGGTGTCGCGCCGAAGCGCTTTTCCACGTGCTCGAGCTGGAGCGCGGGCGTCATCGCGCGCCCGCTTCCGCGCTCGCGCGCGTCCATGCGCGAGCGACGAGCGGCCAGGTCGCGCGAAACGCGGCAAATCCCGCGGCGAGCATCAGCGCGGCGACGATCCACGGCCACCGGCGAGCCCGCGTCGACGGCGGTCCACAGGATCCGCATCTTCGTCCCCAGCTCGGGCTGAGTCGCGAGTCGATAGCTCATCTCGATCAGCACGATCGCGCCGGCGGCCATGACGGTCGCGGGCACGAGCGCGACCGCGTAGGCGCCGAGCACCGCGCGCAGCGCGCGCGTGCCGATGACCCGCCGATGCATCAGCAGCAGCCCGGCGAGCCCCGCCGGCGCGTAGAGGATGACGACGATGAAGAACAACCCGAGATAGAGCAGCCACGCCGACGTGTAGCCGCTCAGGCTCGTCTGCAGCCACGTGATCGTCACCGCGCCCAGCACGGGACCGACGAAGTGGCTCGCGCCGCCGATGTAGGTCATGATCAGCACGGTGCCGGAGCGCTGCGCGCTCACCGCGTCGGCGGCGACGATCTCGTAGTTGATCGCGTTGAGCCCGCCGGCCAGCCCCGCGAAGAGACCCGCGGCCGCGAACGCGATGAAGCGCACGCGGCGCGTGTTGTAGCCGACGAATTCGGCGCGCTCGGGATTGTCGCGCACCGCGTTGCAGATGCGCCCGACCGGCGTGCGCATGAACGCGTGGATCAGCATCGCCGCGGCGAGCGCCCACAACGCCGTCGCGTAGTAGACCTCGAGCTGCGAGCTCATCGTCAGTCCGGCGAGCGCGGGCGCGCGCGTTCTGCTCGCGGTGACGCCTTCCTCGCCGCCGAAGATTCCCGGAAGCATGAAGGTGGCCGCATAGACGAGCTCGCCGACGCCGAGCGTGATCAGCGCGAAGATGGTCCCCGCCTTCTTCGTCGTCACCGATCCGAACAGCGATGCCGGCCAGCAGGCCGCCCGCCGCGCCGGCGAGCGGCACGAGGACGATCGGCACCGGCAGGCCGTGGTTGATCGCGCGCATCAAGTGAATGGCCGCATACGCGCCGAGACCGAAATAGACGGCGTGGCCGAACGACAGCAGCCCCGTCTGCCCGAAGAGAATGTTGAACGACAACGCAAAGACCGCGGCGATCGCCATCTGCGTGAGGAGCGAGCGCCCGTAGTCCGAATCGAGCCCGGGCACGTGCGGCAGAATCAGCAGCACCGCGAAGACGGCGAGCCACGCCCATGCGCCGGACGGGCGCCGCGCGACGGCCGGCGACACCGACGCGCGCTCCGCGGCGACGGCCGAATCGCTCATACGTCGCGCGTCCCGAGCAGCCCGCGAGGACGCACGGCGAGCATCAGCACGAGCAGCAGGTACGGCACGATCGGCGCGGCGGTCGCGAGCTTGATCGACGCGAGCTCGTAGAACGGCGATGCGCGCGTGAGGCCCACCCCCAGCGCTCGCATGAGGTCGAGCAGCGAATAGTCGACCGCCACCGCGAACGTCTGCAGGACGCCGATCAGCAGCGAGGCGATCAACGCGCCGGAAAGCGAGCCGAGGCCGCCGACGACGACCACGACGAACACGATCGCGCCGACTGCGTGCGCAAGCGTCGGCTGGGTGAGCAGCGTGAAGCCGCCGATCACGCCGGCGAGCCCGGCGAGCGCGCTGCCGATCGCGAAGACCAGCACGAACACGCCGGGAACGTCGTGACCGAGCGCGCCGACCATCTGCGGATGCGTCAGCGCCGCCTGGATGACGAGCCCGATCCTCGTCTTCTTGAGCGCGGCGTAGAGAAAGGCGAACATCGTCACCGAGATCGCCATCATCAGACCCTTGTACGCCGGGAACGTGCTGCCGAAGACCTGCAGCAGCGGAAAGTCGATTGCGGCCGGCACGGAGTTCGCGACCGCATTGCGGCCCCAGATCATCGTGACGAGCTCCTCGATCACGTAGGCCAGGCCGAACGTGAACAGGATCTCGGCGACGTGACCCCGCGCGTGAACGCGGCGCAGACCGTAGCGCTCGATCGCCGCGCCGGCGAGGCCGCACAGGACCGGCGCGATCACGAGCGCCGGCCAGAAGCCGACCCAGCGTCCGAGCTGGAACGACAGATAGGCACCCAGCATGAAGACGCTCGCGTGGGCGAAGTTGAGCACGCCCATCATGCTGAAGATGAGCGTGAGCCCGCTCGTCAGCATGAACAGCAGCAGCCCGTAGACGACGCCGTTCAGCAGCGAGACCGTCGCGAGCTCGAGCATGACAATGCGCGCTGCTAAGTCATCCGCCGCGAGGGCCGCGGCCGTGGGCGCGAGTTATGCGTGTCGTGTTGCCGAGTGCCAGCGGGCGCATGCCTCACCATAAGCCCGCGGGCACTTGGCAACACGGCACGCGACGACCGCGGGCGCTCGACAATGGCGGCGCGCCCTCACCGCGAACGCTCGGCACCTCGCCACGCCTTACCGCGGCCGCTCCATCTTGCAGGTCGTGGGCAGCGCCGTCGCTTTGGCCTCGACCTTGGCGTCGGTCTTCCAGCCGAGGCCGGACTCCTCGCTGTCGTACTTGACGCCCTTCGACAGCGTCGAAACGTAGAGCGGCTGCAGGATCTGATGGTTGTCCGCGCGCATCTCGACCTCGCCGAGCGAGGTCGACATCTTCATCCCTTCGAGCGCTTTCGCGATCTTCACCGGGTCGTTCGACTGCGCCTTCTTCGCTGCGGCGGCGAACATCTCCCACATCGTCTTCGCCCGCCAATACGCGTACTCGTTCTCCTTGCCGGGATAGCGCTTGGTGAACGCCGCCACCGACGCGTCGAGCTCGGGTGTCGCGTTGCGATGCCATTCGGTGACTTGCTTCAGCGTGTCGACGCCGGCTTCGCCGATCGCAGTCACCGTGCCCGGGCTTCCGCCGTAATAGGTTTCCCACGCGACCTTGAGCCCCGCGTCCTTGCCCGCCTTGATCAGCAGCACCATGTCGTTGCTCCAGTTGCCGGTGATCACCGTATCGGCGCCGGAGGCCTTGATCTTCGCGACGTAAGGCGAGAAGTCGTTGACCTTCTGCAGCGGGTGCAGCTCGTCGCCGACGACCTTGATGTCGGCGCGCTTCTCGGCGAGCATCTTGTTCGCCGCCGCGGCGACAGCCTTGCCGAACGAGTAGTCCTGGTTGATCAGGTACACGCGCTTGATCTTCGCGTCCTTCGCGATCGTGTCCGTCATCGCCGCCATCTTCATGTCGGCGTCGGCGTCGAAGCGGAAATGCCAGAAGTTGCATTTCTCGTTCGTCAATGCCGGGTCGACCGCCGCGTAGTTGAGGAAGATGATTTCCTTGCCCGGGTTGCGCTCGTTGTGCTTGAGCACGGCGTCGGTGATCGCGAGCGCGACCGAGCTGCCGTTGCCCTGGACGACGAAGCGCGCGCCCTCGTCGATCGCTTTCTTCAGCTGGATCAGCGATTCCTGGGGATTGACCTTGTTGTCGTACGACAGCAGCTCGATCTTCTCGCCGTTGATGCCGCCGGCGGCGTTGATCGCGTCGATGTAGAACTGATGCGTCTTCTGCGCCAGGATGCCGGTGCTCGCGGCGCCGCCCGAGAGCGGATCGATGAATGCGATCTTGACGTCCGCCGCCGCGGCTCCCGCGGCGAGCGCGATCGTGAAGCCCAGTGTTGCGATGGTGCGCGCGCGTGCTTTCACAGCGCCCTCCTCGTGATGGTTGGGCCCGCTTCTCGAATTCGGGGCCACCTTGTCGAAAGGTGGATGCTAACGACCCGGGTCGTGTGGCACAAGCGCGCGGCCCCGGGTCGGCGCCGCCGGCCCCCCGCAGCCGGTATAGAATGGCCGCCGCAAACGTCCACGCACGAGGCGCTCGGACGCGGGATCGCGGATCGCCGCCCGGACGCCAAAACCTGGGAGAGCCTCTATGCCGACGCCGATCGCTCGAATGTGCCGGGTGTCGATTGTGGCGTTGCTTGCGGCGCTCGCCCTGCCGGCGCAGGCGGCCGACATCGGCCAGATCAAGGTCGCGAAGGGACAGGCGACGATCGAGCGCGGCGGCCAGAGCTTGCCCGCGACCCCGGGCGCGCGCCTCCAGTCCGGAGACGTGCTGAAGACCGGCGTCGACGGATCGCTGGGGCTCACGATGAGCGACAATTCGCTGCTCTCCGCGGGTCCGAACAGCATCCTGTCGCTCGACCGCTACGATTTCGACTCGACGACGAGCCAGGGCCAATTCGACGCAACGCTGCAGAAGGGCTCGCTCGCGGTCATTTCCGGCCGGATCGCCAAGCAATCCCCCGAAGCGATGAAAGTGCGCACGCCATCGTCGATCCTCGGGATCCGCGGCACCGAGTTCGTCGTCAGCGCCAATGACGACTAGCTGGCTGGCGCGCATCGCCGTCGCGTCTGCGGCTCTGGCCGTGTCGGCGTTTCTCGGCGGCTGCTACCACAGCGGGCTCGTGGTGCTGCTGCCGGAAAAGGACGGGCGCGACACCGCCGTCGAGGTGAAGCAGGGCGATCAGACCTACGTGCTCGACAAGCCCTACGCTGCGACCCGGCAGTGGCCGGCGGGCGCGCAAGCGTACACGTCCGACGCGAAGGAGGTCGAGGCGCGGTTCGGCCGAGCGATCGCCGCGCAGCCGATGCGCGCGAAGTCGTTCACGCTGTATTTCCTCGAGGGCCAGGACGAGCTCACCGTCGAGTCGAAGGAGATCTTCGACAAAGTGTTCGTCGAGGTCTCGAAGTATCCCGTTCCGGACCTCGTCGTCGTCGGGCACACCGACAAGGTCGGCAGCGATCAGTTCAACGATGCGCTCGCGCTGCGTCGCGCCGAAGCCATCCGCGCGGCGCTGATCGCGCGCGGCGTTGCGCCCGCGGACATCGTCGCGGTCGGGCGCGGCAAGCGGGATCCGCTGGTGCCGACCGCCGACGGCGTGGCCGAGCCGCGCAATCGCCGCGTGGAGATCGTCGTCCGCTAAGCGGGACGCGGCCCGTTCCAGCGCAACACCATCACCGTGAGGTCGTCCGCGGCCTCGGCGCCGGCGGTGAAGGCATCGACATCGGCGCGCAGCGCGCCGACGAGCGCCCCGGCGCCGAGCTCGGTCGTCGCGACGCGCCGCAGGAGCTCCCGGACGCGCTCGCCGCCGTAGAGCTCGCCCGCCGGGTTCGCCGCCTCGGTGACGCCGTCGGAAACGAGGCACAGGAGCTCGCCGGCGTGGATCCGGCGCTCGGCTCCGCGATAGGCGAAGTCGTCGACCGCGCAAAGCGGCGGTCCTCCGCCGTCCTCGATGCGCACGACGGTTCCATCGGCGGGATTTGCGACATACGGGTTCTCGTGACCCGCGTTGCAATAGACGAGGTCGCCGGACTCGAGGTCGAGGACGGCGGCGAACGCGGTGACGAACAGCATCTCGGGGTTGTCGCGCGAGACCTCGGAATTCGTGAGCGCCATCAGCTCGCCGATGTCCGCCCCCGTCGTTCGCAGGATCGTGCTCTTGCACAGCGCCTTGCTGACCGCCATGAAGATGCTCGCGGACAGGCCCTTGCCGGCGACGTCGCCGACCAGGAAGAACAGGTGGCGGTCGTCGAGACGAAAGAAGTCGTAGAGGTCGCCGCCCACTTCGCGCGCGGGGACCATCGTCGCCGCGAGGTCGACCCGGCGGTCGTCGCGCAGGAGCTCGGCGCGGGGCAGCGAGGCGATCTGCACGCGCTTCGCCGCATCGAGCTCTCCCGCCATGCGGGCGCTCTGCTCGCGCTCGCGCTGCACGACGCGCTCGAGCGCCCTTCGCTGCCGCGTCGCCTCGGCGAGCGTCAGCACGAGCAGCGTCACGAACAGCAGCGTGAGCGCCGATCCCGGCAGCGCGGCGTCGAACACGCAGCCGCCGCAGTCGAAACGCCGCGTATCCGGCGAGGACGAGCGCCGCGACGCAGCCGAGGGCGAGCAGCGCGGAGTTGCGCGCGCTCCATCGCGGCGTCGCGTAGACGAGCAGCGCGCCGAGGAGGAGGAACGACGAGCGCCTCGACGCGGGGCGCCCACGCCGGCCGGCGGAGCAGCGTCTGGTCGAACAGGTTCTCGAGGAGCTGCGCGTGGATCTCGACCCCGGGCATCAGGCTGCCGAGCGGCGTGTTCTTGTCGTCGACCATGCCGACGCCGGTGACGCCGATCAGCACGAGCTTCTGCGCGATCCGCTCCGGATCGAACTTGCCGTCCAGCACGTCGACCGCGGAGATGTAGCGACCGGAGCTCGACGGCGAATAGTAGACGCGGGCTGCGCCGTCCTCTTCAGTCCGCGCAGCGAAGCCGCCGACGCTGATGCCCAGCACCGCCGGCCCGTCCGTCAGCAGTCGCAACACCGGCGCGCCGACGGCGACGCGAAGCATTTCGATGGCGAGCGCGGGGACGAGCGTTCCACCGATGTTGGCTACGAGCGGAATGCGGCGGATCACGCCGCCGGTCGCTTCGATGGAGATGAGGCCGTGACCGACCGCGGCGCGATCGAGCTGGTCGAGGCTCGTCAGCGCGCCCTTGAACCGGGGAACCCAGCGCGCGGCGTCCTCGGCCGGCGCGGCGCCCGCCGACACGTTGGAGACGATGAAGGGGGCCGCGCGCAGAAGCATCCCCGTCGCGCTGTCGCTGCCGGCAATCGGCGAGCACCGTGGGTGCCGCAGCGAGCGTCTTCGCGAGCTCCGCATCGGACGCCGACAGCGCGGCGAGCTGGCTCGCCACCGTCGGATCGCTGTTGCCGGTGCGCGCAACGAGCCGCTCGAGCGACTGGCCGTCGGCTTCCGGCATCAGGATGTCGATCCCGATCGCCGCGGGCCGATGGCGATTGATGTCGCGGATCAGCTCCGCGAGCACCGGCCGCGGCCACGGCCACTGGCCGAGCGCGGCGAGGCTCTTCTGATCGATCTCGACGATCGTCGCCGGCATCGACGCGACGTGTCGCGGCGAGACGACCTGATAGGCATCGAACCACGCCGATTGCAGCCGCTCCACCCAGAGCGGCTCGATCCAGATCAGCGCACCGAGGGCAAAGAGCAGCGGGACCGCGACCAGGCGGATCGGACCGGACCGCCTCACGGTGGCCGCCGATCCGGCGGCGAGCCTCACAACTCGATTTCCATCCCGTCGTAGGCGGCAGTGACGAGCATCGGCGCGCGGGTGCGCGTGATCTCTTCGAGGCGCCGCGTTTCGGCGAGCACGCGGGAGATCGCTTCGTCGTCGTTCGCGGGCTCGTGATGGAACAGGCAGAGGTGACGCACGTCGGCCATCTGGCACAGCTCGACGCCCACGACGTTGCTCGAATGTCCCCAGTCGGCCTTCACGGTCGTCGCCTCGGCGAGCGAGTACATCGCGTCGAAGATCACGACGTCCGCCTTGTCGAAGAACTCGACGATCCCCGCGGTTTCGGCGGGCTCCGCGAGCTTGTGCTCCGAATCGGTCGTGTAGACCACCGACTTCCCGTTCGACTCGAACCGGTAGCCATAGGAGTCGCCGGCGTGCCGCTGCAGCTTCGCGGTGACGCTCATCCCGGCGATCGTCGTAGCGCTTGCCCGGCTGCAGCACGGTGAATTCGATGTTGGCGCGCAGATACGAGAAATCCACGGGAAACGACGGGTTGTCCTGCTGGCGCCGAAGCGCCGCCTCGAGCCACGGGTGGCACCCGTAGAACCGGACGCGATTGCCCGGGATGTAGGCGGGCGTGAAGAACGGCAGCCCCATGATGTGGTCCCAGTGCACGTGGGACACGAAGATGTGATAGGTCTGCGGCGACCCGGGGCCGTGGCGGGCGATCGCGGCCTGGCCGAACGGGCGCAGACCGCTGCCCAGGTCGCAGAGGACGTACTCGTTGCCTCCGGTCTCGATCTCGACGCAGGGCGAGTGGCCCCCGTAGGTTCCGGCGACCGCGATGTCGAGGCCGTCGAGGTAGTCGTCGATGTCGCGATCGGTCGAGAACGTGCGCCCCGACGCGCCGCGCAACGCCGCGACGAGCTTCTTCCGGACCCCCGCCGCCGTCAGCGACACGGGAAGCGAGCCGCGCGTTCCCCAGAAGCGAATGCGCTTCATTTCGCGTCGAACGCGGCGAGCGCAGCAGGCGAGAGCTTGGCGATCGCGTCGCGGACCGACGGGAAAACCTCCAGAACGCTGTCGAAGCGGCTGATCGCGAAAATCTCGGCGACGACCGGCTGCAGCGCCGCGACCGCGATGTGCGCCCCGCGTCCCCGCATCTGCTTCGCGGCGATCATGAGCACCCGGAGCCCGACGCTGCTGATGTAATCGACGCCGGAGAAGTCGAGAACCAGGCCAACGTTGCCCGCCTGCGCTTCGGCCAGCAGCGGCGCGAGCGACTGCTCGAGCTTTCCGGCGGCGGCATGGTCGATGCGGCCGACGGGGACGGCAACGACGATATCGACGTAATGTCGGCTCGAGAATTCCACGATGACTCCGCCCCTCGCGGCGTTGACGCGCGCGCCCAACCGTGCGGATTATACGGAACCCGCCCGCACGCGGGGTAAGCCGCACGTCGCCCTCATCTCTCGATCCCTCGCATGTTGCCGCCGCCGTCGCGCAATGCGCCCTGCCCCTGCGGCAGCGGCAAACGCTACAAGGAGTGCCACGGCGCGCTCGTGCCGCCATCGCCGTCGGTCGCGCCGCAGGAGGACATCGCGGCGAACGCCCAGGCCGCGTTGAGCGCGGGCCGCCCGGCGGAGGCGCTCGCGTGGCTGCAACGCGCGCTCGATGCCGAGCCCGAAAGCGCCGAGCTTCGCCGCGAGTGCGCCCGGGTCGCCTGGCTGATGGGCGATGTCGGGCGCGCGGTCACCGACTGTCGCGCGGCGCTGGATCGCGCGCCGGACGACGCCGCCGCATGGACGCTGCTCGGCGAGATTCTTCGATCGACGGATGCGCCGGCCGCGGAGCGCGCGTGGCGCCGTGCGATCGAGCTCGCGCCCGACGCCGCCGAAGCGCGGTTCCATCTCGGCAACCTCTATCGCGAGCGCGGCGATCCGCGAGCCGCTCGACGCGAATACGAGCGTGCGCTCGCCGCGGCGCCGGAGCACGCCGGGCTTCTCAACAATCTGGGGCTCGCGCTCGAGGCCACCGGCGAGCGCGCTCGCGCCGAAACGTGCTACGAGCGGGTGCTCGCGGCGAATCCCGGGCATCCGGACGCGCTCGGCAACCTCGCAAGCTCGCAGTTCGAGCGCGAGGCGTACCGGCAATCGGCGCTCACCTACGAACGGCTGTTTGCGATACGCAGCGACGTCCCCGCGCCCGTCTGGGTGCGCCGCGGCCTCGCGCAGCAGCGGCTCGGCGATCTCGTCGCCGCGGAGGCTTCGTTCCGGGAGGCTGCGCGGCTCGCGCCGGACGACCTGCGGATCCAGCAGAACCTCGGCGCCGTGTGCTTCGAGCTCCAGCGCCACGCCGACGCAGAGCCGGCGTGGCTGCGCGTGCTCGAGCTGCGGCCGGAAAGCGCGTACGCGCTGTCGATGCTCGCCTTCGGCCGCCAGCATCGATGCGACTGGCGCGGGCTCTCCGAGCTGCACGCGCAGATCAATCGGCTGCTGGAAACCGACGACGCGACGACGGACGGCCGAGTCAATCCATTCAACCTGCTCACGATGCCGACGTCGGCGGCCGGCCAGCTGCGCGCGGCCGAGCGATGGGCGCGAGGGATCGCCCCGCCGTCTCCCGCGGCGAGACCGGCGTTGGCGTTCGCGCGCGGCGAGCGGTTGCGTGTCGGTTTCGTCTCATCGGACTTTCGCGCGCATCCGATGGTCTACCTGTCGATCGCCTACTGGGAGGGCATCGATCGCGATCGTTTCGAGACCTTCGCGTACGGGATTCGCGCCGCCGACCCCGGCCCCATCGGGCAGCGAGTCGCACGCGCGTTCGATCACTTCGCCGACGTGAGCGACGCGCCGATCGGCGCGATCGTCGAGCGGATCCGCGCCGACCGGATCGCGGTGCTCGTCGATCTCAACGGCTACACGCAGCACTCGCGCGAGCAGATCTTCGCGCTGCGGCCGGCACCCGTCCAGATCAACTACCTGGGTTATCCCGGCACGCTGGGCGCCGACTGGTACGACTTCGCGCTGGTCGACCGATTCAGCGCACCCGACGCGCTGCAGCCATTCTTCACCGAGCGGCTGCTGCAGCTGCCGCACGTGTCGTTTCCGAGCAATCCGGGCCGGCTTCCGGCCGGGACGCCGCCGACGCGCGCGGAATGCGGGCTTCCGGACGAGGCGTTCGTGTTCGCGTGCTTCAACAACGCATTCAAGATCCTGCCCGACGTCTTCGCGGCGTGGATGCGCCTGCTGCGCGCCATCGAGGGAAGCGTGCTTTGGCTGCTCGAAGCGGGCACCGATGCGGAAGCGAACCTCCGCCGCGAAGCCACGGCGGCGGGGATCGACCCGGCGCGGCTCGTCTTCGCGCCGCGCGTCTCGCCCGTGGAGCGTCATGTCGCGCGCATCGCCGCGGCCGATCTCGTCGTCGACTCCTTTCCCTACGGCGCCCACACGACGGCAAACGATGCACTGCTGGCGGGCGTGCCCCTCGTCACCCGGTCGGGGGATACGCTGGTGAGCCGGATCGCGGGCAGCCAGCTGCACGCGATCGGCGTGCCGGAGCTGGTGACCTCGGACCCTGGGGCGTACGAGGCACTCGCCCGCCGCCTCGCGCAGAATCCGGGCGAGCTTGCCCGCTTCCGGGCCCGGATCGCCGCGAACCGCGCGACTTTCCCGCTGTTCGACACGGCGCGCTTCACCCGGGACGTCGAGGCGGCTCTACTGCGCGCGTGGGCCTCGGTCGGCGGCAACTCGGGAACTCCCGCCGACTATGGTTGACTAAAACAATCGGGTATAATACGGTCGATTGAATGGGATGATCTACGCCGCCATATTGGGCCTAGATATCTGATTTCATTGAAAGGTTCGACCATGAGGCTCACCACGAAGGGACGGTTCGCCGTGACGGCGATGATCGATCTCGCAATGCAACATGGAACGGGACCGGTGACGCTGGCCGAAATCAGCCAGCGCCAGAAGATCTCGCTGTCCTATCTCGAGCAGCTGTTCGCGAAGCTGCGGCGCCGCGCGCTCGTGGAGAGCGTGCGCGGCCCGGGCGGCGGCTATTGCCTCGCCAAGGACATGGCCGAGGTTTCGGTCGCCGACATCATTCTCGCCGTCGACGAGCCGATCGACGCGACGCAGTGCGGCGGCAAGGAGAATTGCCGCGACGACCAGAAGTGCATCACCCACGATCTGTGGGCGAAGCTCAACGATCACATTCTCGAGTACCTGCGCGCGGTGACGCTCAAGCAGATGGTCGAGGCGCAGAACGCGAAAGCCTCCGGCGTCGCCCAGGTGCAGGACATGCGCGACACGCTCAACAAACGCGACCGAACACCGGTTTCGGCCTGATCCTCGAAAACGAGCACACCCATGGCGATCACGTTCACTGAAAGCGCGGCAAAGCACATCCAGGCCCAGCTCGCGCAGCGCGGCAAGGGTCTCGGCCTGCGGGTCGGGGTCAAGAAGGTCGGCTGCTCGGGATTCGCCTACACGTACGATTTCGCCGACGAGCTGCGCGCCGGCGATTCCGCGTTCGAAGCGCACGACGCGACCGTCGTCGTCGCCGCGGACAGCCTGCCGTACCTCGACGGAGCGCGGCTCGACTTCGTCAAGGACGGGTTGAAGCAGATGTTCACGCTGGAAAACCCGAACGTCGACAACACGTGCGGCTGCGGCGAGAGCTTCAGCCTGAAGGAAACGAGCCAGGCGTAGACGCGGGATACGCGCAGAGAATTTCGCCGGCCGCGCGCCGGAGCAAGCCATGAGCACCACTCTCCAGACCCTGGTCAATCAGCCGTACCGGCACGGCTTCGTCACCGACATCGAGTCCGACGTCGCGCCGAAGGGACTGAGCGAAGACACGATCCGGATGATCTCGGCGAAGAAGAGCGAGCCGCAGTGGCTGCTCGACTTCCGCCTCGAGGCGTACCGTCACTGGCTCACGATGGACGAGCCGAAGTGGCCGAACGTCAAGTATCCGAAGATCGATTTCCAGCAGATCACCTACTACTCGGCGCCGAAGCCGAAGAAGCTCGACAGCATCGATCAGGTCGACCCGGAGCTCCTGCGCACGTTCGAGAAGCTCGGCGTGCCGATGAACGAGCGGGCGAAGCTTGCCGGGGTCGCCGTCGACGTCGTTTTCGACAGCGTGTCGGTCGCCACCACGTACAAGGAAAAGCTCGCCGAGGTCGGCATCCTGTTCTGCTCGATCTCCGAGGCGGTGCAGAAGCATCCGGAGATCGTCCGCAAGTACCTGGGGACCGTGGTCCCGACGAGCGACAACTACTACGCGGCGCTCAACTCGGCGGTGTTCACCGACGGGTCGTTCTGCTTCATTCCGAAGGGCGTCAAGTGCCCGATGGACCTGTCGACGTATTTCCGCATCAACACGCAGGACTCCGGGCAGTTCGAGCGCACGCTGATCATCGCCGAGGAAGGCGCGTCGGTGTCGTACCTCGAAGGGTGCACGGCGCCGAAGTTCGACACCAATCAGCTCCACGCGGCGGTCGTCGAGCTCGTCGCGCTCGACCGCGCCGACATCAAGTACTCGACGGTGCAGAACTGGTACGCGGGCGACGCGAACGGCGTGGGCGGCATCTACAACTTCGTCACCAAGCGCGGGCTGTGCAAGGGCGCCGGCTCGCGCATCTCGTGGACGCAGGTCGAGACCGGATCGGCGATCACGTGGAAGTACCCGAGCTGCGTGCTGCTCGGCGACAACTCCGTCGGCGAGTTCTACTCGGTCGCGCTCACCAACAACCATCAGCAGGCCGACACGGGGACCAAGATGGTTCACATCGGCCGCAACACGCGGAGCACGATCGTCAGCAAGGGCATCTCGGCCGGTCACTCCAACAACAGCTACCGCGGCCTCGTGAAGATCGGGCCCAAGGCCGAAGGCGCGCGCAACTACTCGCAATGCGACTCGATGCTGATCGGCGACGAGTGCGGCGCGAACACCTTCCCGTACATCCAGGTCCAGAACGCCGGCGCCACGGTCGAGCACGAGGCGTCGACGTCGAAGATCGGAGAGGACCAGCTGTTCTATTTCGCGCAGCGCGGGATCGGCACCGAGGAAGCGGTCTCGATGATCATCAACGGGTTCTGCAAGACGGTGTTCCAGCAGCTGCCGATGGAGTTCGCCGTCGAGGCGACGAAGCTCCTCGGCCTGAAGCTCGAAGGAAGCGTCGGATGATCAGGCAGGACGCGAAAACGCTGCTCGAGGTGCGCGGGTTGCGCGCGACGGTGAACGGAATCGAGATCCTCAAGGGGATCGACCTGACCGTGCGGCTGGGCGAGGTGCACGCGATCATGGGGCCGAACGGGTCGGGGAAGAGCACGTTCGCGAAAGTGCTGGCGGGGCACCCGGCTTACGTGGTCACCGCCGGCGAAGTCCGCTACGAGGGCAAGGACCTCCTCGAGCAGAAGCCCGAGGAGCGGGCGCGCGCAGGCGTCTTCCTCGCGTTCCAGTACCCGATCGAGATCCCGGGCGTGGCCAACAGCCAGTTCCTGCGCCTCGCCTACAACTCCGTGCAGCAGCAGCGGGGCAACGACGAGCTCGACCCGCTCGAGTTCGACGATTTCGTCCGCGAGAAGATGAAGCTCCTCGAGATGAGCCCCGAGTTCCTCGACCGCAGCGTGAACGAAGGATTCTCGGGCGGCGAGAAGAAGCGCAACGAAGTGCTGCAGATGGCGCTGCTCGAGCCGAAGCTCGCGATCCTCGACGAGACGGATTCGGGGCTCGACATCGACGCGCTGCGCGTGGTCGCCGAGGGCGTCAACCGCCTCTCCGCGCCGGACAACGCGATGGTGCTCGTCACGCACTATCAGCGGCTGCTCAATTACATCGTTCCCGACCATGTCCACGTGATGGACGGCGGCCGCATCGTCAAGTCGGGAGGCAAGGACCTCGCGCTGGTGCTCGAGTCGCGCGGATACGATTGGATCGGCGAGGAATCGCGGGCGGCGGCATCGGCATGACGACGACGCGCACCGCGCCTTCGGCGGGCTACCTCGAAAGCCTCCTCGCCGGACAGCCGGCGCTGCCGGCGAGCCCGCTCTCGTCGCTCAATGCGCTGCGAGCCGAGGCGGTCGACCGCGTCGGCGTGCTGACCGTCCCGACGATCCGCGACGAGGACTGGCGGTTCACCGACCTCACGCCGCTCACCCGGCAGGCGTTTCAGCCGGTGCGCGGGCGCGTGCCGCGCGCGGATGTCGACGCGGCCCGATTCGGATCTCGCGGAAGCGTCGACCCGGCTCGTCTTCGTCGACGGGGTCTACGCGCCGGAGCTCTCGCGTATCGCGGCCGGCGACGCCGTTGTCGCGAACCTCGCGACCGCCGACGCCGCGCAGGCCGAGACGATCGCCCACCACCTCGGGCGCTACGTCGAATTTCGCGACAACGTTTTCGCCGCGCTCAACACCGCATTCGTCCACGACGGCGCCCTTGTCATCGTTCCCGATCGAACCTCGGTCGCCGCGCCGGTGCATCTGCTGTTCATCGCCGACGCGAAGGACGCGGCGAGCTATCCGCGCACGCTCGTCGTCGCCGGCCGCGGCAGCGCCGCGACGATCGTCGAGGACTTCGTATCGCTGCACGACGGCGCGAACCTGACCAACGCGGTGACCGAGATCGCGCTTGCCGAGGACGCGCGCGTCGACCATGTTCGCGTGCAGCGCGAGAGCAGCCAGGCTTTCCACATCGGCAACGCCGCGGTGTCGCTCGCCTCCGGGTCGCGCTTCCACTCGGTGAGCGTCGCGCTTGGGGCCCGCCTTTCGCGCCACAACCTCGCCGTCGCGCAGGCGGCCGAGGGCGCGAGCTGCACGATAGACGGGCTCGCCGTGATCGGCGAGCGCCAGCTTGCCGACACGCACACGTCGATCGATCACTGGAAGGCGCGCGGGGTGAGCCGCCAGCTTCACAAGTGCATCGTCGGCGGCGCCGCGCACGCGGTGTTCAACGGCAAGATCTTCGTGCACCCGCACGCGCAGCAGACGGATTCCTCGCAATCGAGCCGCAACCTGCTGCTCGGCGCCAAGGCGCAGATCGACACCAAGCCGCAGCTCGAGATCTTTGCCGACGACGTGAAATGCGCGCACGGCGCGACGGTGGGCCGCCTCGACGACGACGCGGTGTTCTACCTGCGCAGCCGCGGCTTGTCGGAAGCCGCCGCGCGCAACCTCCTCACCTACGCGTTCGGCGCCGAGGTCATCGACCGCATTCCGGTCGCCTCGCTTCGCCGGCAGCTCGAGGCGACGCTGCTCGCGCAGACGGCGACCGCCCGGCCATGACCGCGCTCCGTACCGCACGCGAGGGCGCACGCGGCGCCGGCATACGATGTCGAGCGCATCCGCGCCGACTTCCCGATTCTCGAGCTCGAGGTGAACGGCAGGCCGCTCGTCTATCTCGACAACGCGGCGTCCAGCCAGATGCCGCGGCAGGTGATCGACCGCCTCGTGCGCTACCAGACGACGCAGCACGCCAACGTGAATCGCGGCGTGCACTACCTGTCGGAGACGGCGACCTTCGAATACGAGGACGCGCGCCGCAAGGTCCAGCGCTTCATCAACGCGCGCGAGGACCGCGAGGTGATCTTCACCAGCGGCACGACCGACGCGATCAACCTGGTGACCCACGGCTACGGGCGCAAGTTCATCGGCGCCGGCGACGAGATCATCCTGACGACACTCGAGCACCACTCGAACATCGTGCCGTGGCAGATGCTCGCCGAGGAGAAGGGCGCGACGATCCGCGTCGTGCCGGTCGACGACGCCGGCGAGCTCCTTCTCGACGCCTACGAGAAGCTCTTCAACGCGCGCACGAAGTTCGTCGGCGTCATGCACGTGTCGAACGCGCTCGGCACGATCAATCCGATCAAGCGGATGATCGCGTTCGCGCACGCGCGCGGCGTCCCCGTGCTGGTCGACGGCGCGCAGGCGGTCCCGCACCTTGCGGTCGACGTTCAGGACCTCGACTCGCGATTTCTACGCGTTCTCGGGGCACAAGATGTGCGGGCCGACCGGAATCGGCATTCTTCACGGCAAGGCGTCGCTGCTGGAGCGCATGCAGCCGTTCAAGGGCGGCGGCGACATGATCCTCTCCGTGACCTTCGAGAAGACCACGTACAACACGCTGCCGCACGTCTTCGAAGCCGGGACGCCGCCGATCGCCGGCGCCGTCGGCATCGGCGCCGCGGTCGACTACCTTTCGGCGATCGGCATGGAGGCAATCGCCGCGCACGAGCACGCGCTGCTCGACTATGCGACCGCGCAGGTCGAGCGGATGAACGGCGTGCGCATCCTCGGCACCGCCGGGCGCAAGGCTTCGGTGCTGTCGTTCACGATCGACGGCGTGCACCCGCACGACGTCGGCACGCTGCTCAACCAGGAGGGGATCGCCGTGCGCACCGGGCATCACTGCGCGCAGCCGGTGATGCAGCGCTTCCACGTGCCCGCGACGACTCGCGCATCGTTCGCCCTGTACAACACGATGGCCGAGGTCGACGCGCTCGTCGCCGGCATCCGCAACGTCCAGAAGGTGTTCGCGTAATGGCCGACCCGAAGGCGCTCTACCAGGAAGTGATCCTCGATCACAACCGCAAGCCGCGAAACTACGGCGCGCTTGCCGGCGCGAGCCATCATGCGGAAGGCCACAATCCGCTGTGCGGCGACCGCATCGACGTGGCGCTCCGCCTCGACGGCGATCGCATCGACGCGATCGCCTTCGAAGGCGAGTCGTGCGCGATCTGCAAGGCGTCCGCGTCGATGATGACGGTCGCCGTCAAGGGGAAGCCGCGCGCGCGAGGCCGAAACGCTGATCCGGGAATTCCGCGAGATGGCAACCGGGAAGATCGGGCCGGGAGGGCTCGTCCACATCGGCCGGCTGTCGGTCTTCGCCGGCGTGCGCGACCTGCCGACGCGCGTCAAATGCGCGATTCTGCCCTGGCACACCCTGTCCGCGGCGCTCAACTCGGTCGCGAAGACGACGACCGAGGCCGAGGACGACCCGATGCACGCCCCCATCGGCGGAGCTTGAGCAAGCGATGCCCAGAATCGACGACATCGAGGACACGCCGAACCCGAACGCGAAGAAGTTCATCCTGCGGGAGCCGTTGACGTGGGGAATCGCGCGCTCGTACGAGAACGCCGAGCAGGCGAAGGACGACCCGCTCGCTTCCGCGCTCTTCGAGATCGACCACGTCACCAATGTCTTCTACGTCGATCGCTGGATCACGGTCACGCAGGATGGCGGCGCCGACTGGCACGTGCTGAGCCGGCTCGTCGCCGAGCCGATCCGCGCGGCGCCGGCGGCGGACGCGCACACCGCGCAGATCACCGCCGCGGCGGCGCCGGCATTGACCGGGCTCGCTCCCGAGGATCAGGAACGGCTCGACCGGATCAACGAGCTCCTCGATGATCGCATCCGCCCTTATCTGCAGGGCGACGGCGGCGATCTCCACGTGATCGGCCTCGAGGGCGATCGGCTCACCGTCCACTACCAGGGCGCATGCGGCAGTTGCCCGAGCTCGATCTCGGGCACGTTGGCGGGGATCGAGAGCCTGGTTCGCCAGATCGAGCCCGACATCGAAGTCGTTGCGGTCTAGCGTCGCGGCGCCGTGGATCCGACCGTCGCGCCGCGCTCGCATCGCCGCGATGAGCGACTGGGTGACGCGTGGCGCGCGCCGACGAGATCGCGCCGGGCGACTGGCGCGTCGCCGACGTCGACGGCGCGCAGATCGCCGTGTTCAATCTCGACGGCGAGTATTTTGCGATCGCCGACGTGTGCACGCACGATGCCGGCCAGCTGACCGGCGGCACCGTCGAGGGCGACGTCATCGTTTGCCCGCGTCACGGCGCGCGCTTCTGCATTCGTACCGGCGAGGCGCTGAGCGCGCCCGCCTACGAGCCCACCGACACCTTCCCGGTGCGCGTCCATGACGGCGACGTCCAGGTGCGCGACGACCGCTGGGACTGACCGCACAAATCACGAGGCAACCGATGGCAGGCCTGACCCGCGACGCTCCCACACCCACCGAGATCCTGCTGCACCAGAAGTCGCGCGTGCTCGAGATCGCCTTCTCCGACGGCAAGCGCTTTCGTCTGCCCTGCGAGTTCCTGCGTGTCTATTCGCCGTCGGCGGAGGTGCGCGGCCACGGGCCGGGGCAGGAAGTGCTGCAGGCCGGAAAGAAGGACGTCGAGATCACCGAGCTCGAGCCGGTCGGCGCCTACGCAGTGAGGCCGGTGTTCTCCGACGGCCACGACACGGGCATCTACTCGTGGGACTATCTCTACACGCTGGGCGTCAACCAGGACGAGATGTGGCGGCGCTACCTCGAGCGAATGGACGAAGCCGGCGCGAGCCGCGAGCGCGCGCCTGCGACGGAGCCGCAACGGCCGAAGTGCAAGTAGCCGGAGGGCGCATTGCGCCTTGACCGGGGTCACCTGTTGTAGAGTGACGCCGTCGCCCCGGTGGGGGGCCGTGGGAAGGGTCATCGATGCTAGCGTTCTTCCGGGACCGGAAGGAAACGCCGCGCCTGGGCACGCTCCGGCAGCTTTTCCTGTTCGCCACGCTGTCTCGCTCCGAGCTGCGCGTGGTCGACGGGATGCTGCACGAGCGCCGATATCTGAAGGGCGAGATCATCTTCGACGAGGGCGAGGAAGGGCAGACGGTCTACGTCGTCATCACCGGCCGCGTGCTGATCTGCCGGCAGGGCGAGCCCGAGACCGGGAAGATCACCGAGATCGAATCGGGCGTCGTGTTCGGCGAGCTCGCGCTGCTCGACGACGCGCCGCGCGCCGCGCAGGCGCGCGCCGCCGAGGATTGCGTGCTCGCCTCGCTCGCCCGCGGCGACTTCGAGAGCCTGCTCGACACGCACGCGGTCGTCGCGTCGAAGATCGCGCTGCAGCTCGCGCGCCAGCTCGGCAGGCAGCTTCGCGATCGCTCCGCATCCGGGGAGCGAAAGCCGCTGTGAAATCCGCGAGAGCCGCGAACGCCGGCGCGAGCCGGTACCTGTCGACGGGTCCGCTCGTCTGGGCGGCGACGATCGCCTGCACGACGCTGCTGCTCGTGCTGCTCGAAGCAGGCGCTCTGGTTCGTCGTGCCGTTCCTGCTCGCGATCATCCTCTACTACGCGCTGTTCCCGGCGGTGCGCCGCCTGACGCTCGCCGGGATCGAGCGCGAGAAGTCGGCGGCGATCGTCGCCGGCGTCTTCTTCGTCGTCGCGGTGCTCGCGATGGTGCCCACGCTGCCGTGGCTCGCCGCGCAGGCGGTGAGCGGCGAGGAGGCCGTTCAGCGCTATCTCGCCGGCGGGCAGGCTCTGCTCGACCGCACGCTCGCGATGCTCGAATCGCAGTTCGCGTTCCTCAAGCGCGTCCAGTTTCACGCTCAGCTGGGGAAGCAAGATCGCCCAGTTCACCGGCTCGCATGCGCAGGACCAGCTCACCGACACGCTGCTCGGCGCGGCGGTCTCGCTGCCCGGCCTGCTGCTCGCGCCCTTTCTCGCGTTCTTCTTCCTGCGCGACGGCCGGCGCTTCCTCAAGTTCTGCACCGACGCGGTGCCCAACGCCTACTACGAGCGGACGCTCTACATGGTCGATCGCGTCGACGCCACGGCGCGCGCCTACTTTCAGGGACTGCTGAAGCTCACCGTGCTCGACACGATCTGCCTCGGCCTCGGGCTCGCTCGTGATCGGCATCCCCAACGCGTTCGCGCTCGGGTTGATGGCGGCGGTGCTCGCCTGGGTCCCGTTCGTCGGCTCCGTCATCGGCTGCGTGATCGTCGTGCTCGTCGCCGCGACGGATTTTCCGTCGGATCCGTGGGTCGTCTACGCGGCCGTCGCGCTGTTCCTGTTCGTCCGCCTGCTCGACGATTTCGTGTTCATGCCGCTCACCGTCGGCCGCAGCCTGCACATGCATCCGCTGCCGACCGTGGTTCTGATCTTCGTCGGCGGGGCGGTCGCCGGCATCACGGGGTTGATCCTCGTCCTGCCGCTCGCCGGCGTCATCATGGTGGTCGCCGGCACGATCGGCGGCATCGTCAACGATCCTCGATTGCGCGCGCGCAACAGCTTCGCCAATGAGCTTGCGCGCGCGGCGGATCACCGCCGACCTTCGCGGCTAGCCTTGCCGGTGGACGCGCGCCCTCGCGATGCGCGCGGGCTAGTCGTGCCCGCCGTCGACCGGCTGGCCCTTCGCCGCGCCAGCGCAACATCCCGCCGGCGAGATTGGCGACACGGGGAAAGCCCGACTTCGATAGCAGCACCGACGCCTGCGCCGAGCGCGCGCCCGAGCGGCAGACGGTGACCACCGGGCGATCGCGAGAGAGCTCGTCGAGCGCGAGGCAGCTCGCCGCAGCGGAATGTTGATCGCCCCGTGGATGCGCCCCAGCGGGCCGGTGAACTCCTCGCGCTCGCGCACGTCGACGATCTGGATCGACGGCGCGTGTTCTTCCAGAGCATGCGGCTGGATCTCGAAGATGCCGGCGAACGTGAAGGTCAGCGGCGCCCACGACGGCTCGTCGGCAGGCGGCGCGGCCCCCTGCGGCTGACCGCAGTGCAGGTTCGCCGGCACGGCGATGTCCATGAGCTTCGGATGCGGCAGGCCCAGGTTGTTCATGTAGCCGACGAAATCGCCCTCGCCGATCTCCCCGCCGAGCCGCGGATTGAAGCGGCGCTCTTCCTCGACGCAGGTCACCGTGAGGCCCCGATAATCGTGCGCGGGGTAGAGCAGGCAGGCAGGCGGCAGCGTCAGGATCTGGCTTCGCACCGACCGGTACATCGCGCGCGCATCGCCCTGCTGGAAATCGGTCCGGCCGCTGCCGCGGATCAGCAGGCAGTCGCCGGTGAACGCCATGCTTTCGTCGTCGAGCACGAACGTCACGCAGCCTTGCGTGTGACCGGGGGTCGCGCGGACCTCCAGATAGCGCGTGCCGAAAGCGACGCGATCGCCGTGCGCGAGCGTAGCGATCCGCCCCCGTCGCGCCGCTCGCGGCGCTGATCGCGATCGCGCTGCCGCAGGCTCGCCTTGAGCAGCCACGCTCCGGTGACGTGATCGGCGTGCACGTGCGTGTCGAGCGTCGCGACGAGCTTCAGACCGAGCTCCTGGATGAGCGCCGCGTCGCGCCGGGCCTGCTCGAACACCGGATCGATCAGCACCGCCTCGCGGCTCCGGCGATCGGCGAGCAGGTACGAGTACGTCGACGACTGCGGATCGAACAGTTGGCGGAAGATCAGCATCATTCGCTCGGCCAGCGCGGAGGTCGCGACGGCGCGGCTCGCGAGCCGGCGGCGCGCGCTTTCGATCCCTTCGAAAACCAGCATTCCCGCGATCATCGCCGCGACGAACACCAGCGCTTTCGCGTGACCCGCTCCCAGCGCGACGAAAGCGCGGGCCCGGACAGAAGCCTGCGAGTCCCCATCCCACGCCGAACAGCAGCGCGCCGCCGACGAGGCGCGCATCGATCACGCGCGTCGTCGGCAGAAGCGAAGGCGTTCCGAGCAGCGTCGTCGGGCGCCGTCCGGCGAGCGCGAAACCGACGACTGCGACGGCGATCGCGCCGCCCATCACGAAGGCGAGCGACGGATCCCAGCGTCCCGCAAGATCGAGAAATCCGAGCACTTTCGCCGGATTCGCCATCTGCGAGACGATGAGCCCGATTCCGAACGCGAGGCCCGCGAAAAAGGCAAAGATCGCGTACACGATCGCCTCAGCCCGCGATGACGTGCCGGGTGACGAACACGGTCGCGAATCCTGCTGCCATGAACAGAAGGGTGGCAACGAGCGAGCGCGGCGAAGCCCGCGACAATCCGCAAACGCCGTGACCGCTCGTGCACCCGGCCCCGTAGCGCGTCCCGACACCGACGATCACCCCGGCCACGACGAGTAGCGGGTAACCGGCGTCGATCACGATCGGTGGCAGAGGCGCAACCACGAGGTAGACGATCGGCGCGACGACCAATCCGGCCAGGAACGCGGCGCGCCACGCGGCGTCGGGCAGCGTCGGGCGCAGCAGCCCGCCGACGATGCCGCTGATTCCTGCGACGCGGCCATTGACGAGCGCGAACATCGCCGCGGCGAATCCGATGATCGCGCCGCCGGCCAACGCCGACCACGGCGTGAACGCTTGCCAATCGACGTTCATCGCGACGATTCGTGTAAGAATTTCACTCGTTCTCCCGAGGCGCAGCAGACCATTCCGTACACGGGTTGTCAACGCCGCGCAGCCAGTATAGGCTGGCCCCGGATTTCCTCAGCACCGCATCAGCCGCCAGCTCAGCCGTTAGCGAGGACGTGTGCGACCGTTGACAGCCTTTGCGACGGCGATCGCCGCTCTGGTCGCGGCAGTGCTTCTGCGCTGGCTGCTCGACCCGCTGATCGGCAGATTCGCTGCCGCTGGTGACGCTCTTCGGCGCCGTCGCCGCCGCCGTTTGGGTGGGCGGCTATCGTCCGGCGATCCTCGCTCGCCGTCGTTGGCTTCCTCGCCTGCGATTACCTTTTCATCGAGCCCCGCGGCACGTTCGGCCCGGTCGACACCCAGTTGGTCGTCGGCGCTGTCGCGTACGCATTCACGTGCGCACTGATCATCGGGATCGGCGAAGCGATGCGCGCTGCCCGGTTGCGCGCGAGCGAGCGCGGCGAGCTGATGCGGGTGACGCTGGGCAGCATCGGCGACGCCGTCATCGCCACCGACAACGAAGGCCGCATCACGTATGTGAATGCCGTTGCCGAGTCCCTGACCGGGTGGGCGCAGGCGGATGCGCTGCATGAACCGCTCGACAAGGTCTTCCGGATCGTCGACTCGCGGACCCGGCAGCCGCTCGAGAATCCAGCGACAAGGGCATTGCGCGACGACGCCGTCGTAGGGATCTCCAATCATGCGATCCTCATCGGCAAGGATGGCGTCGAGCGTCCGATCGACGACAGTGCGGCACCGATAAAGGATGAACGGGGCGCGGTCTCGGGGTGCGTCCTCATCTTTCGGGACATCTCCGAACGGCGAAACTGGGAGACGGACGCCGCGGGCCGCCTGCGCGCTGCCCGCCTGCTGGCGTCGATCGTCGAATCCTCCGACGACGCCATCGTCAGCAAGACGCTCGATGGCGTGATCGAGAGCTGGAACGCCGCGGCGGAGCGGCTGTTCGGCTACACCGCGAAGGAGGCCGTGGGTCGCCACATCTCGCTCGTCATCCCCGAGGATCGACTCCAGGAGGAAGACAGGATCATCGCGAGCCTCAAGGCGGGCCAGCGCATCGACCACTACGAGACCGAGCGGATGCGCAGCGACGGCCGCCGCATCCTCGTTTCGCTCACGATCTCGCCCATCAGGGACGAAGCCGGCAATGTCGTCGGCGCATCCAAGATCGCGCGCGATGTAACGCGCCAGCGCCAGGGCGAGGAGCGCGAGCGGCGCCTGCTGGCGGAAGCGGCCGCTGCGAATGCCAAGTTCCGCGCGTTCTTCGAGCAGGGTGCGCTGTTCGCGGGAATCGTGGATCTCGACGGCACGACCGTCGAGATGAACCGGCTCTCCTGGGAGGGCTGCGGCTACGCGAAGGCGCAGGCAGTCGGGAACGCGCCTGTGGGAAGGCCCGTGGTGGACGCCGTCGGCGACGCTGGTCGAGCGGATCAGGTCGGGGTACGACGAAGCCAGGGCCGGCCGGACATTTCGCGCGGAGCTCCCGTATTTCGTCGCCGACGGCAGCCAGCGGGAAGTCGATCTCGTCATTCTGCCGATCAAGGACGATGCGGGCCGGATCCTCTTCCTCGCGCTGACCGGCACCGACATCACGGGCCGCAAGCGCGCCGAGGCCGAGCGAGAGAAGTTCGCCACGCTCGTCGAGAACAGCACCGACTTCATCGGCATCTACGATCTCCACGGAATGCCGATGTACGTGAATCCGGCCGGATTGAAGCTCGTGGGACTCGACGGAATGGAGCAAGCGCGCCGCACGCCGCTGCGCGACTTCTTCTTCCCCGAGGATCAGCCGAGAATCATCGACGATTTCCTCCCGTCGGTGAATGCGAGCGGTCACAGCGAGATCGAGGTCCGCTTCCGGAATTTCCGCACCGGAGAGGCGAGATGGATGGACTACAAAGTCCTGAAGCTGGCGGACGGCGGCGGCCAAGCCGTGGCATTCGCGACGGTGAGCCGCGACATCACCGAGCGAAGGCGCCTCGAGGACAGCCTGAGGAAGCTCGCGTCGGATCTGTCCGAAGCCGATCACCGCAAGGACGAGTTTCTCGCGACGCTCTCGCACGAGCTCCGCAATCCGCTCGCTCCGTTGCGCAACACGCTCGAAGTTCTCAAGCGCACGGGCGGCAACCTCGACAAAGCTCCTCGCGCGCTCGAAACGATGGAGCGGCAGCTGAAGCAACTCGTGAGGCTGGTCGACGACCTGCTGGACCTCAACCGCATCACGCACGATCGAATAGAGCTTCGCAAGGAGCCCGTGGAGCTGGTTGCGCTGCTGCGCGAAGTCATCGAAGGCATGCGATCGCTGGCCGAGACTGCCGGGCACGATCTCCGGATGACCGCGCCTCGGGAACCGCTCTATGTGCAGGCCGACGAAGTGCGCCTGGCGCAGGTGTTCGGCAACCTGCTCAACAACAGCTTCAAGTACACCGGCCGGGGCGGGACGATCAGCGTGTCGGTGGAGCGCGTTGCGGGGGAAGCCGTCGTGGCGATCAAGGACAACGGGATCGGCATTCCAGCCGGATCAGCTCGAAGAGCATCTTCGACATGTTCAACCAGGTCGAGCGCACGATCGAGCGCTCAAAGGGAGGACTGGGAATCGGCCTCGCGCTCGTGAAGCGACTCGTGAACATGCACGGCGGCTCGGTCGAGGCAAGGAGCGCGGGCGAGAATCAGGGCAGCGAGTTCGTCGTGCGCCTTCCGATCGCGACAGCGGACGCGGCGACGCAGCCCGGCGAGAAGGCTGCAGCGCACCCGTCGATGGACGCGCACCGCATTCTGGTCGTCGACGACAACCACGATGCCGCGACTTCGCTCGCAACGCTGCTGCAGATCACCGGACACGAGACCTTCACCGCCCACGACGGGCCAACGGCGCTCGCAGTGATCGAGCAGCGCCGTCCCGACGTCGTGCTTCTCGACATCGGCCTGCCGCGCCTCAACGGCTACGAGGTGTGCCGCCTCGTCCGCAAGCTGCCGTGGGGACACGGCGTGACGCTGATCGCGCTGACCGGCTGGGGACAGGAGGAGGACCGCCGCAAGTCCCACGACGCGGGATTCGACGGCCACCTGGTCAAGCCCGTCGAATTTCCCGCGCTGATGGCGCTTCTCGATTCGTTGACCGCCGAGAAGCAGGAGCGATAAAAGCGAACCGGACAGCGCGTCCACTGCAGAGCGAACCGGGCCGCTCGAAAGCGGCCCGTTGCGCGACTACTGCGCGAAGTACACCTCGAGCTCGACCATGATCGGGTGATAGGCGCCGGCGAGAGCGAGAAGCGTGCCATTGTCATGAAAAGCTCAGGTTCCGCTTCACGTTTGCTCTGGATGTTTCGGTCTTGTCGTCGGTGTTGCTGGCCGCGCAGTGACGACCAATGTCACGATGACGTCAAACTGCGCGCGACGCGCGAAGCTCGAAACGCCTCGTCTCGAGCGATTCAGCTGGCGCCGCGGATCGCGGCTGCGCGCGGACTTGCGGGACCCGAAAATTGAATTCTTCGGAGAGAAACCCGAATGCTCGAGCTCGAGCCTATCCACTACAACATGAACCAACGCAGGTGAAGTGCACACATCGGACGGCCCGCGCCCCTGGGTCGCACTCGATCGAGCATGGTTAGCAAAAATGCGAACGCCGATTGGCGCGCGGAAACGGGCGGAATCGGCGTTGATTCGGCGTCAGTCCGGACCAAAGACCAATGGGTATCTCGGCTGGGGGGAGTTTGCATCTTTGCTACCCGCGTCGCAGAGCGTTAACCCGAGCCATGGACAAAATCCCAACATCGGCCCAGCGGTCCGTGATCCTCGAAAATACGAGCATCGCGACCGCGTTTCTTGAGGTTGTTTGCGCGGCGTCAAACTCTTCGCGCCCCCTGCGACCCTTTGCCGGAGTAGGCTTTCAACGCGGAGATACAGATGAGCGCGTCGCCTTACAGCGCTCTTTCAGGAACAACGCCAAGGAGAGATCGATGAAGAGATTCACGATCGCCGCATTAGTCGCGGCAGTCGCACTCGCTGTGACAATGCCGTCAGCACTCGCCCAGACGGCCGGTTACGGGCCGGGAATGATGGGCGGCGGCATGGGACCCGGAATGGGCATGGGGCTGGGAATGATGGGTGGCTACGGCATGGGAGCCGGAATGATGGATGGCTGTGGCATGGGGCCCGGAATGATGGGCGGCCACGGCATGGGGCCTGGAATGATGGGCGGCGGCATGGGACCCGGAATGATGCAGGGCTACCACGGAAACGCTGAGGGACCGCTCAACCTCACCGACGATCAGCGTGAAAGGATCACGAAGATCCACGAGTCCCTGGCCATGAAGCACTGGGAGCTGATGGGCAAGATGCAGGAGCAGCGATTCATGTTCCGCGACATGCTTGCCTCGGGCAAAGCCGATGACGCTGCGATCGGCAGGGCGTTCAAGCGCATGGAGGAGCTCCGGCAGCAAATGCGGGGCGCGGGAGCGGACGCGCAGAAGCAGGTCGACGCCGTACTTACCAAAGAGCAACGTGACCAGTTGCAGCGTGGCGGAAGCCGCACGAACTGAGTGCGACATGGCGAGGAGCAGGCGCGTTGCGTTGACCGCTATTCGAGAGCTTCACCTTCAGCAGGCCGCGGGCGGCCTGCCGCACGTCGGGCGAGGAGAAGCGGAAGGCAGCGCGATCCAGCAGGTAGTGGATGAAGCCGGTCGCGAAGCCCAGCGCCAGCAGCGCCGGCACGAAGGGCGAGGAGCGCAGCCACCGCGCCGCATCGCCGAAGATGCGGTCGGCGTAGGCGTATTCGTCGCTCACGGCCTCCACCTCCAGCACCGGCAGCAGCAGAGTGGAGACGACGGCGAGCACGAGCAGCACTGCCCAGCCGCGCCGATTGATGGGCGCCAGCAGCCGCTGCCAGCGCGCGCGAGGCGCCTGCGCCCCACCGGAAGCCGCGAGCGAGGCGAGTCCCATCGCGGCGCTCCAATGCTGCACGCTCCACAGCACGATGAACAGGAACGGGTCGCGCGCGAGGAAGCGCGAACGAGCACCATGGCCGAGACGCCGAGGACGTAGGCCACGCGCGGCAGCGATGGGCGCTGCGAGCGCAGTTCGACGCGCAGCATCAGCGGCGGTCAGGATCACGACGAAGACGATGCCGCCATCGCGCAGCGTGCGCGCGAACGCGTCCGACCCGCCCGCTCCCAGCAGCGGGTCGATCCAGCGGTCCTGGAAGGCGATCGATCCGGCCAGGGCCTCTGCCAGCACGACGAAGCCGCCGCCCACGACGAGCGCGAACCACCGATCGAGCCGTCGCGTGATCGCGTCCGACGCTCGTCCCGCGCGCGCGCGGTAGAGGCTGAGCAGCCCGAAGTGCTGCGCGGCAAAATGGTGGCTCACCAGCAGGTAGTCCAGGACGGCGAGCCAGACCACGCGCTCGGTCAGCGGCATCGGCAGCACGCTCTCGGGAGCCAGCAGCAGGGCGAAGCAGGCCGACGGCGATCGCCAACGGGGCCACGACGAAGCGCAGCCGCTGCGTCGCGAGCAGGGGGCGGTAGGCCGGGGTCGCGTAGGCCAGCCAGGCCGACGAGACGCGGTGGCCGAACCACAGAGGCACCGCGAGGGCGAAGAACAGCCCGTCCACCGGGCTCGCGCGCACGTCGTCATGACCCCGCGCCAGCAGCAGGACCAGGGGGGCCAGCCACAGCGCATTCAGGACCCAGACGAGGTCCCAGGCCGGGCTCTTGATCCAGCGCGTCGGGGCAGCAGCTTGCGCATCGCCCGCGCCATCGCATCCCCGGCCGGGGCACAGCCTCGCAGAAGCGCAGGGAAATGATGGTGCTCGTATGGCATCGCCAGCCGCTGTTCGCGAACCGGGTTACATTCTCCCTGCTACGGCGCGCCGGCGCCAGCGACCGGTTGCGACGTGTCGCCGCTCGGCCGATGGCAGATGAGCGGTTTCGCGTTTCGGGCCCTCTGTATCATTCACGCGTCGCAACGACCCAGCGAAAGCAAGGATCTCCATCGTGGCAGCTCAGGGGCGGGCCGGGCGCAAGATCGACGCGCTCAACGATCTCGCATCGGCACTGATCGCCGACGGGATGTTCGAGGACGCGATGAAGGCTTGCATCCGTTCGTTGCAAGCCAAAGAGACACCCGCCGCGAAAGCGCTGTTCGTTCATCTGGTCAAGACGGGAACGAGTTACGACAACAGGTTCGTGCGGCAATACCTGATTCGCGCGCTCTCCGATCCGTGGTGTCGCACGGGTCAACTCGTTCCCGCAAGCCTGGCACTGATCAAATCCAATCGCGAGGCCGGGCAATGCATCGAGCGAGCCGTCGCATCGTGGCCGACGCCGCTATCGAAGGAGGACTTGTTCGGAACGGAGGGCCTGGCTGCATTGGCCACCGACGATCTGCTCAGCGCCGTACTCGAGAACACGCCGGCGGCCGGGCTGGATTTCGAGCACTTCCTGACGATGGCCAGGCGAGCCCTCCTTCTCGACGTCCTGGCGTCGCAATCGCCCGACGAAGCCGATTCATCGCTGTTGCGTTTCTGTTGCGCCATTGCGCGCCAGTGCTACATCAACGAATACGTCTACAACTGCACGACCGAAGAGGACGACGGTGTCGCCTGGCTTCGCGACGCAATCTCCGAGCGCATCGCCGAAGCGAAGCCCGTTCCCGGCGTATGGGTCGCCGCATTCGCCTGCTATTCCCCGTTGTCTTCGCTTCCCGACTGCCAGCGCCTGGCGGGTGTCATGACGCAGCCCCCGCTCGCGGGCTTGTACTCGCAACAAGTGAGAGAACCCGATCAGGAAAACGATTATCGCGCCACGCTGACAAAATTGACCCCGATCGACGACGAGACCTCCAGATTGGTGCGCAGCCAGTACGAGGAAATCCGTATCCGACGATGGGTCAGATCGCCTTCGACCGACGGCGCCGTTTCCTTCAGCGAATTCCTGGCGAGCGAGCTCGGTCTCGAGTCCCCTCGCTTCGCGCGTCCGGATGACAAGATCGACGTGCTCATAGCAGGTTGCGGCACCGGACAGCAATCGATCCAGACGGCGCAAAGATTTCCGGCGGCGAGGATTCTCGCGGTCGATCTCAGTGCAGCGAGCCTCGCCTACGCGAAGCGAAAAACGCGAGAGCTGGGCATCGCGAACATCGAATACGCACAGGCCGACATCCTGAGGCTCGGATCCATCGGCAAGACCTTCGATTTCATCGAATGCGTCGGCGTGCTGCACCATCTCGAGGATCCGATGGCAGGTTGGCGCGTTCTTCGATCCCTGTTGCGACCCGGCGGCGTCATGCACATCGGTCTCTACAGCGAGCTTGCCCGCCGGGACATCGCTGCCGCCCAGGACCTGATCGTCGCTCGAGGCTACGAGGCGACGACGGAAGGGATTCGCCGGTTCCGGCTCGATCTGCAACTGGACGACCGATGGCGACCGTTCAGGAGCCTGACGGCGCTGGAGGATTTCTACGACACGAGCGGCTGCCGCGATCTTCTGTTCCACGCCAAGGAGCACCGCTTCACGCTGCGTCGGATCAAGGAAATCCTTGCGGAGCTCGAGCTCGACTTCCTGAAGTTCAACGTGGATCCAGCCGTGCAGCAGCGGTACTCGCTGCAATATCCGGGCGAGCTCGCGCGGGCCGACTTGAACTGCTGGACGCAATTCGAAGTGGAAAATCCGGGCACTTTTCTTGGCATGTACAACTTCTACGTGCACGGACGTGCCGAGGCGGCCCAGGAGTGACGCACTGCCTCAATGGCGGTGCGCGTGGTGCGCGTCCGGCACGTGTGGATGCACATGTCGGCGCGGATCGTGGCGGTGCGGGTGACTGTGCGCCCCGATCGGCATGGGATCGTGCACATGATCGTGGTGTCCATCATCGTGGCGGTGCGCGTGCTCGTGCTCCGTCGGTTCGTGCTCGTGCTCGTGAGCGTGCGACTCTGCCAGGTGCAGCACCACGCCTGCGAGCATCAGCAGGCCGCCCGCCGTCATTGGCCAGTTGAGCGATCGGTCGCCCATCGCCGCCGCCATCGCTGCTCCGATGAATGGGGCGAACGCGAATACCGACCCCGTCCGTGCGGCACCGAAGGCTCGTTGCGCCAGCAGATAGAAACGCAGGCTCAGGCCGTAGCCGGTCGCCCCGACGGCAAACAAACCCAGTGCCGCGCCCAGCGTTGGCAACGATTCACCGAAACCCGCCGCGAGTATCGAGGTGGCGGTGACACCGAGGACGGCCTTGGCGAGGACAACCTGGCCAGGGTCGCGCTCCGCGAGCCCGCGCGACAAGGTGTTGTCCAGGCCCCAGGCCGCTGTCGCAACCAAGACGGCAACCAGACCCCACACGGCCGGCGCGCCCGGCGAGCCCTTGGTTGACAATGAGCAGTGCGCCGCCGAGCGCGAGCAAAAGCATCGCCGTCCGCACCCGGCGATCCATCGTCTCCCGATACATCTGCCAAGCCAGCATCGCCGTAAACACCGCCTCCAGCGTGAGCATCAATGAGGCGCTCGCGGCGCTCGTGCGCTGCAAGCCCCAAGCGAGAGCGACCGGCCCGATGACGGCACCCGCGGCGGCCATCGCGAGGAGGCGCGGGAAATCGCCGAATAGGATCCGCGCCTCGTGCTGGACGCGTTGGCGCAAAAGCACGCCCGCCGCGGCAGCCCCCGCGTAAAGAAGAGCTGCCGTCGCGAACGCCCCACCCCGGAGCCGAATCGCTGCACGAGCGGCGTGCTGACGCCGAACAGCACGGCCGCGGTCAACGCCAGAAGGACGCCGCGCACGGCCGGCCCGGGCGGTGGCATTTGATGGGCTGGCGGTGCGCTGCTCACGAGGCGATCAAATCAAGTCGAGCATTGCCCTTCATGCGTTCATCTTGATCGGCGCGCCGACCGCCTTCCAGCCCGAGTGACCGACCGTCATGTAGCGGGCGTCAAAACCTGCATCCCGTAACGCAATCGCCGTGCGGCAGCCGACGTGAAACCCGTAGGCGCAGTAGACGACTACCGGTTTCTCCTTGGACAGCTCGCCCATCCACTCGCCGACGCGCTCGGGATCGCGCCAGGTGACGCCCTCGGCGATGTCTTGCTGACGCGAGACAAAGTGCTTCGGCCGCGTGTCGATGAGTTGCAGCGGTTTGCCTTCGGCGAGCATCGCTCTCACTTCCTCGACGCCGACGCCCGGCACTTCACGAAACTCCTCCTGCACCAGCGGGCGCGGCGGCGCGACCTTGCTCGCGTCCTCGTAGCGGCCTTCAACCGCCTGCCAGTCGACGTTGCGCAGGAACGTGTCGACGTAGGCCGTGGCGTTCGCGCCGAAGTCGATGTGGTAGGCGTGCTCGTACATGTCGAGCGCGAGCACCGGGATGCCGCTCGCGATCGCCTGGCTGTGCTCGCTGGCGTACTGGTTGATGAGCCGGCCGTCCCGCGGGAGCCAGGTGAGCAGCACCCAGCCCGAGCCGCCGCCGAGCGCGTAGCCCATGGCCGAAAACTCGGCGCGCCAGCGCTGCACCGATCCGAAGTCGCGCGCGAGCGCCTCCGACATCGCGGCGGTCGGCCTGCCGTCGCCACCCATGCTCGCGAAGTAGAGCTCATGCAGCAGCGTGGAGTTGAGAGCGACCAGCTCCTCGCGTTTCAGGCCGTTGATGACATGGCCCGGCGTCTTCGCAAAATCCAGGGATTCGAGCTGCTCGGTGATCGCGTTCAGGCGCCGCAGCGCCCCGCCGTAATTGTTCTCGTAGTGGCTTTCGATGAGCTTCAGCGAGAGGCCGCTGAGCGTCCAGGGACGACAGTAGATCTGCTTCAGTTGATAACGCATGACTGCACCTCCAAGCACGAAGTTGACTTGCGCCCGGACGGATTGCCGACAGTGTTTGGTGCCCACACCCGTCGCGCGGCGCGCACAGGATTGGACGGGGCACCGTCTTGGAGGGATGAATCCCGGGGGTCCTGTTAACCCCCACGCAAGAGGCTACGCCGTTGCCGGGGTTTTTACAACTCGCGGTCTGCGGCAGCACTTGCCTCACAGCACAAGTCGCAGACTGCCGAGCGAAGGACCGCCACTGGAAGATCGCTCGACCGTCGCCTTCGAGCCGAACTCGCCACCGCGCACGGGACGCAGCGTCCGTTTATGATAGTGCCTTCATCCATGCGCTGCTCCGGCAGCGCCGCCAACATGGCCATCGAGTACCTGAAGCGGGCGAGCAAGACGCCCGAAACCGAATCGGCGCACGCGCGCGAGGTCGCGAGCACGATGCTGGCCGACATCGAGTCGCGCGGCGAAGCGGCCGTCCGCGAGTACGCGGCGCGCCTTGACGACTGGCACGGCGACATCGTGCTGTCGCCCGACGAGATCGAGCGGCGCACGCGCGACGTGCCTGCCGCGGTCCGGGAGGACATCGACTTCGCAACCGCGCAAGTGCGGCGCTTCGCGGACGCGCAGCGCGCGTCGATTCGCGAATTCGCCGAAGAGCTCCGGCCGGGACTCACGGCGGGTCAGCGCCTGGTGCCGGTCAACGTCGCGGGCTGCTACGTGCCGACCGGCCGCTATGCGCACATCGCCTCGGCGTACATGAGCATCGCGACGGCGAAAGCCGCCGGCGTGCCGACCGTGATCGCCTGCTCGACGCCGTACAAGGGCGAAGGGATCCACCCGCAGGTGCTCTATGCGATGAAAGTCGCCGGCGCCGACGTCGTGATGGTTCTGGGTGGCGTGCAGGCGATCGCCACGCTGGCGTTCGGTCTGTTCACCGGCCGGCCAGCCGACATCGTCGTCGGGCCCGGCAACAAGTTCGTCGCCGAGGCGAAACGGTTGCTGTTCGGCAAGGTCGGCATCGACGTCTTCGCCGGCCCCTCCGAGATCGCGGTGATCGCCGACGACAGCGCTGACCCGGCGATCGTCGCCGCGGATCTCGTCGGCCAGGCGGAGCACGGGCACGAATCGCCGGCATGGCTGTTCACGACGTCGCGCGCGCTCGCCGACGAGGTGATGCGCCGCGTTCCCGCACTGGTCGCCGCGCTGCCGCCGACGGCGCGCGACGCCGCCGGCGCCGCGTGGCGCGACTACGGCGAGGTGATCGTCTGCGACACGCGCGAGGAAGTCGCCGCGGTGTCCGATCGCCACGCTGCCGAGCACCTCGAAGTGCAGGCGCGCGATCTCGACTGGTGGCTCGCGCGCCTCACCTGCTACGGCTCGCTGTTCCTCGGCGAGGAAGCGACGGTCGCGTTCGGCGACAAGGCGTCCGGCCCGAACCACATCCTGCCGACGAAGGGCGCGGCGCGCTATTCCGGCGGCCTGTCGGTGCACAAGTTCATGAAGACGCTGACCTGGCAGCGCCTGGACCGCGCGGCGGCGAAGACGATCGCGCAGGTCACCGCGCGAATCTCGCGACTCGAAGGCATGGAGGCGCACGCGCGCACCGCGGACGACCGCCTCGACAAGTATTTCCCCGACGAGCGCTTCGACCGCGGTACGCCGGTGGCAACGTGAGCGGAGTCGCAGGCTCGCGCCGGGCAGCCGGCCCACGCGGCCATTCCGACTCCGCCGGGCGTCGTGAGACGACCGCCGGCGTGCTGTCGCTGTTCTCGCTCGCCGATCGTGTCGCGCTGGTGACCGGCGGCAACTCCGGCATCGGACGCGCGATCGCGCAGGCGCTCGCCGCAGCGGGTGCGCGCGTCGTGCTGGTCGCGCGGCGCGCGAGCGAGCTCGACGAGGCGCGCGAGGAGATCGTCGCGGCGGGCGGTGAGGCCGCGACGCTCGCCTGCGACCTCGCCGACCGCGACACGATCGACGACTGCGCGAAAGCGGCGCCACGGTTCTTCGGCGCGCCGGACATCCTCGTCAATGCCGCGGGCGTCAACGTGCGCAGGCCGATGCTCGAGCTCACCCGCGACGACTGGGATCGCGTGCTGAAGCTCAACCTCGAGACGCCGTTCTTCCTGTCGCAGCGCCTCGTGCCGGCGATGATCGAGCGCGGCTTCGGGCGCATCATCAACATCGCATCGCTGCAGTCGGTGCGCGCCTTCGCCGACAGCGGCGCCTATGGCGCGTCGAAGGGCGGATTCATGCAGCTCACGCGCGCGCAGGCCGAGGCGTGGTCCGGCAAGGGCGTCAACGCCAACGCGATCGCCCCGGGCTTTTTCGCGACGCCGCTCACGGCGCCGGTCGCCGCGGATCCGGTCCGGTGGCAGGCCAACGCGGCGCGCACGTTCATCGGGCGCAACGGCGAGCTGTCCGACCTCGCCGGCACCGCGATCTTCCTCGCGAGCCGCGCGTCGGATTACGTGACCGGCCAGACCATTTTCGTCGACGGCGGCTTTTCCGCCGGATGAGCCGCCGGTGAGCGACATCGTGTTCGACCGCGTGAGCCGCGTGTTCGAGCGCGACGGCCGCGTCTTTCCCACGCTCGACGACGTCACGTTCGATGTGCGCGACCGCGAGTTCGTCGCGATCGTCGGGCCGTCGGGCTGCGGCAAGACCACCTGCCTGCGAATGGCCGCCGGGCTCGAGTTCCCGACGGCGGGAACGGTCAGCGTCGGCGCGCGTCCCGTCACCGCGCCCGGGCCCTGATCGCGCCGTCGTGTTCCAGCAGTTCGCGCTGTTCCCGTGGAAGTCCGTGTACGACAACATCGATTTCGGCTTGCGCGCCAAAGGCGTGCCCGAGCCGGCGCGCCGCGAGCGCATCGCGCGCCAGGTCGAGCTGATGGGCCTGCAGGGCTACGAGTCGGCGTATCCGCATCAGCTTTCCGGCGGCATGCAGCAGCGCGTCGCCATCGCGCGAAGCTACGTCCTCGACCCCGACGTGCTGCTGATGGACGAGCCGTTCGGCGCGCTCGACGCGCAGACGCGCGTCGTGATGCAGGAGGAGCTGATCAAATTGTCGCGCGTCAACCCGCGCACCGTGCTGTTCATCACGCACGCGGTCGAGGAAGCGGTGTACCTCGCCGACCGCGTCGTCGTGATGACGCGGCGGCCGGGCCGGATCCGCGAGATCGTCGACGTCGCGCCGGTGCGCAAGGCGGAGAACTGGGAGCGCTTCGATCGCACCGAGGAAGTCATGGACCAGGAGTCGTTCGTGCATTTGCGCACGCGCATCTGGCGGATGCTGCGAGGCGAGCAGCAGCCCGCGGACAGCGAGGCGCCAACAACCCACCACGGAGGAGGAGTCGCATCATGAAAAGAACGATCGCCGCGATCGCGTCCGCCGTCACGCTCGGCCTCGCGGCTACGGGCGCTCGCGCGCAGGCGCAACCGCTGACCGAGATCAAGGTCAGCTACCAGCCCGCGCTCTACTGGGCGCTGCCGTTCTACGTCGCCGCCGAAAAGGGCTGGTACGCCGAGCTCGGCCTGAAGCCCGAGTTCAGCACGTTCCCCGCCGGCGTGCCGCAGATCGCGGCGTCGGCGTCGAAGTCGTGGGACGTCGGCGGAACCGGCTCGGTCCCGGCGACGCTCGGCGCGGTCCGCTACAACCTGCTGACGATCGGCATCACCAACGACGAGTCGTACGGCAACGCGCTCCTCGCCACCGCGAAGACCGCCGACGGCTTCGTGAAGAACCCGGCGTCGATCAAGGGCCAGACGATCGTGCTGACGGCGAACTCGACCGGCGACTACGCCGTGCAGTCGTGCCTCGCCAAATGGGGGCTCAAGAAGTCGGACGTCACGGTGAAGAGCATGGGGCAGGCCGAGATCATCTCCGCGATGTCGAGCGGCAACGCCGACCTGGGCGGGCTGTGGGCGCCGAACACGTACACGATGGAAGAGAAGGCCGGCGCGAAGCAGATCTGCTCGGGCCAGGATGCCGGCGCCGCGGTGCCCGGCGCGCTGATCGTGCGCGCCGACTATGCGAAGGAGCAGCCGCAGAACGTCGCGAAGTTCCTCGCCGTGTACCTGCGCGCGTGGAAATGGCTGAACGCGCACCAGCCCGAAGCGATCGCGATGATGAAGAAGTTCTACGAGCAGGGCGGCGTGACGATCAGCGAGGCGTCGATGAAGAAGGAGTTCACGACGCGACCGACGTACGACCTCGCGGGCCAGCTGAAGATCATGAAGCGACCCGCCGGGCGGCGCGTCGGAAGTCGACGGCTGGTTCACCAAGATCGGCGCGTTCATGCAGGCGAACGGCACGTTCCCCGAAGCGCCGGCGGCGTCGAAGTTCATCACCGACGAATACCTGCGGATGGTCGACGCCGACCCGAAGCTCAAGGCCTTCGCGAATCGCGCGGACTGAGCGTCGACTGAGGCCGGATGACGCGCGGCGCGAGCGCCGGCCCGCCTGGGTCGGCGTCGCGACCTTCGTCGTGCTCGCCGCGGCGTGGTACGCGCTCACCACGCTCACGCACACGATCGGCCCGGCGGCGCTTTCCGTCGCCGGGCGAGGCGTGGGACGCGCTGCGCCAGATCACGATCGCCGGCTACGCCGACGCGCGGCTCGCCGAGCACGTCCTGCACAGCGTCAAGCTGGTGCTGCTGGGCTTCGCCGCCGCGGCGATCGTCGGCGTGCCGCTCGGGCTCGCGATGGGCGCGAGCCGCGCGTTCGAAGCGTTCGTCAACCCGGCGTTCCTGCTGATCCGGCCGATCCCGCCGCTCGCGTGGATTCCGCTCGCGATCGTCTGGCTCGGCCTCGGCGACGCGGCGAAGGTGCTGATCATCTGGTTCGCGGCGTTCGTGCCGGCCGTGATCAACAGCTACAGCGGCGTGCGCGCGATCGATCCGTACCTGATCGAGGCGGCGCGGATGCTCGGCGTGCCGCGCGCGATGTTCGTGCGCGAGGTGCTGATTCCCGGCGCGCTGCCGATGATCTTCACCGGCCTGCGCCTGTCGCTGCAGGCGTGCTGGACGACGCTCGTCGCGGGCGAGCTGATCGGCGCGATCGCCGGGCTCGGCCACGTGCTGTACCAGGCGTCGCTCGACATCTTCCCCGCGATGATCGTCGTCGGCATGGCGGCGGTGGCGGTCACCGGCGCGGTGATGACGGTGGCGCTGGGCTGGCTCGAGCGCCGCGCGATGCCGTGGCGGCGAGGCGTGACGGCGGCACGACGTCGCGCGCGCTGTCGTTGCCGCGCTGGCTCGCGCTGTCGATCGCCGGCTTCGCCGCGTTCTTCGGCGTCTGGTGGGCCGCTCGCCGCGAGCGGCCTCGTCGCGCCGCAGTTCCTGCCGACGCCGCTCGAGGTGCTCGAGAAGTTCGTCGCGCTGACGCGCACACCCTTCGTCGGCTACACGCTGCAGCAGCATCTGGCGTCGAGCTTCGGGCGCTTCGCGCTCGGCTTCGGCCTCGCGGTCGCGATCGGCGTGCCGCTCGGCCTGCATGATGGGCTGGTTTCGCGTGCTCGACGCCGATCGGTGACGCCGCTGTTCGACGCGCTGCGCTTCGTCGCGCCGATCGCATGGGTGCCGTTCGCCGCGCTCTGGTTCGGAACCGGCATCGGCGGCCCGGTGCTGATCATCTTCAGCGGCGCGTTCCCGCCGTGCGTGATCAACGCCTACCGCGGCGCGAAGTACGTCGAGCCGCGCTTCGTCGAGGCGGCGCAGACGCTCGGAGCGGGCACACTGGCGGATCATCACCGAGGTGCTGCTGCCGGCGTCGGTGCCGTCGATCGTCGCCGGGCTGCGCATCAGCGCGGGCCTCGGCTGGCAATCGCTCGTCGGCGCCGAGCTGATCGTCGCGTCGAGCGGCATCGGCTACCTGCTGGTCAAGGGGCAGGCCAACATCAGCACGCGATCGTGATGAGCGGGATGATCGCCATCGGCATCGTCGGCTTCGCGATCGACGCGCTGCTGCGGCTGCTGGAGCGCCGGATCAACCGGCGGCGCGGGCTGTAGCGCTGGACGACGGCACTGCCCATGGGAAAGGAAGTCGTCGAGAAACCGCGGGGTTACAGCTCCCAAATCGCAGAAGAGAGATTTCTTGCCGCCGCGCTTCGTCTCCAGTGCTTCATTGGCTCCGGAGATTTGGTAAGCTGATGACCGAAGCGAAGGACGCCTTGATCGAGTGCCGCGTTGCCTTCACGCAGCGTGTCATCATCGGCGGATGATCTACACGATCGGGCACTCGACGCGGCCGGCCGTCGAGTTCGTTGCGCTGCTCGACGGACATGGGGTACGCAACCTCGTGGACGTGCGTACCATTCCGCGCTCGCGTCACAACCCGCAGTTCAATGGCGATGCGCTGGCGGCGACGCTCGCCGCGGCGGGTATCGGATACGTGCAGATGCGGAGCCTCGGAGGGCTGCGTCGCGCGAAGCCCGACTCGCTCAACGCGGGCTGGCGCAACGTCTCGTTTCGCGGTTACGCGGATTACATGCAGACACCAGAGTTCGCGGCGGCCATCGACGAGTTGATTGCCGCCGCCCGATCGCAGCCTACCGCCATCATGTGCGCGGAGGCTGTGCCGTGGCGGTGTCACCGCTCGCTCATCGCCGATGCGCTGCTCGTGCGCGGCGTCCCGGCCTTCGAGATCGTCAGCGCAACGCGCGCCACGCCTCATGCGCTTACGCCATTCGCGCGCGTGACCGGTACCGGAATTACCTACCCCGCGGAAGGAACGCTGTTGTGAGATCGACGCTGACTCCCGTTCGCTCACCGGGCTGGTACTGACGAATCGCGCGATTCATCCGCCAGGGAAGCGCTTTTTGATTACCATGGCGTTTGGCACCTCAATGTCCCCACAGGTCCCGCTGGGGGCCCGCCTGACCATGCTCACCGAACACCTTTTTCGTTCCGCTTGCATCACGCCAACCCGGCGCGGCGGCTACTCGCCGTGGCCAAACTGCCGCCGGAATCGGACGAGCTTGCCGTCCTGCTCGCCACCGATCCCGCGCCGGAGGTCCGCATCGCCGCGGCGAACTGTTGCGGCAACCCGAGCGTACTCGCCGCGGCCTGGGAAAACGAATCCGATGCGACCGTGCGCGCTGCGCTGGCCGCGGCATTGGTCACCTTGCTCTCCGAAACCTGGACAGTGCTCGGGCAACGGCATTCCTGGTGCGCGGAGCAGTGCACCGATGCGATGCGTGCCGATGTGGCACGCCGCGCCCCCGATGCGGAGCGTCGCCGCAGCGCGATCGCTGCGATCCGCGAGGAAGGCTCTGCTCGTCGAGCTCGCACTCACCGCCGAGCACGCGGAGACGCGCATGGCTGCCGCCGAGCGCGTGCGCACGCCGGAGGGCTGCGCAAGCTCGCGGACGCCGCCAAGGACAAGGATCGTGGCGTCGCGCGACTCGCCCGGAAACGGCTCGACGCGATGGCGGATCGCGAAGCGATGCTGCCGAAGCGGATGCAATCGTGGCGCAACTGGAGGCGCTGGCGAACAGACCCGGTCCGATACTCACGGCCGTGATCGAGCTCAATCGCCGCTGGCAAGCGCTGAACCTTAGCGACGACCCAGCGCGTCTTGCGCGCTGCGAAGCGGCGCGTCAGACGCTCCAGGCACGCTTCGATCGCGAACACGCGGAGCATCGGGCGCGCACGCAGTTCGAGCGCCGGCTGAGCGAATGGTCGGGAGGGCGGAACCGCCGGCCACGTCGGGTGGCTTGGACGTTCTGCGCAGCGAGCTTGCTGCGCTGCGCGCAGAGGGGCAGAAGTACGGGGATACCTCGGCGCTGTCGAGGCTCGACGAGGCCGAGCGGCGCATCGTGCGGTGGACGCAGGAGCTCCAGCGCGCGGGCCGGCGCCGAAGCGCTGGTCATCGAAGCCGAGCAGCTCGCCGCAGGCACATCCATCGACGACGCGAAGCTGCCGGAACGCTGGCAGGCGCTGGATCGAAGCATTCGAACGCCCGCGCTGACGCGGCGCTTCGAAGCCGCGCTGATCGTCATCGAGCAGCGCAGGCTCGCGCAGATCCGGGCGGCAGAACAGGAAATCATGCCGCGCGGCAGCAGGTGCACACGCTGCTGCACGCCGCGGAGCAGGCGCTCGCCGCCGGTCAACTACAGACCGCGCGCGCGGCCGCCGACGAGATCAGGGCGCGCAGAGCCGGCGCCGGTCCGCTGCCAAAGCCGACGCTGCAGCGGTTGAGCCGTCTGACGCAGCAGCTGAAGGAACTCGAGGGTTGGGAATCGTTCGGGCAGCAGCACGCCCGCGTTCAATTGTGCGAGCGCGCCGAGGCTGCGGCGACGCTGACGCTGGATGCGCCGCACCTTGCGGTCGAAGTGCGGAAACTGCGCAACGAATGGAGCGCTCTCGACCAGCAGCACGCGGGCGTTCCCAAGGCGCTGTGGGAACGCTTCGACCGCGCCTGCGAAAAGGCGTATGCACCCGCCGCCCGGTATTTCGCGGAGCTGGCGGCACTGCAAAAGGAGGCACGCAAGCAGCGCGAGGCATTCATCGCGGCTGCTGCGGCGCACGCGCCGACGCTGCTGGTCGAGCCGCGCGACTGGCGCGCGATCGAGCGCTGGCTGCGCGAAACCGATCGTCTCTGGCGCGATGGCGATCTCGGCAGTATCGAACCAAAGGCATGGAAGAGTCTCGATGCACGGTTCAAGGCGGCACTCGCGCCGTTGCGCGACGCGTTGGCGGCGGCGCGCGGCCAGGCGAAGGCGCGCCGCCAGGCGTTGATCGAGGAGGCCACCGCGCTGGCAGCGAAAGCGCTGGAGCGCGATGCGCCGGCGCAAGTGAAGGCGATCCAGGCCAGATGGCAGGCGCAGGCGAAGGAGTTGGCGCTTACGCGGCGCGACGAGCGCGCGCTGTGGGAGCAATTTCGCGCCGCGTGCGACGCGGTATTTCAGGCGCGTCAGGCAAAGCGCAAGCAGGAGGACGTGCGCAGGCGCGAAGCACGCGGTGCGCTGGAGGACATCTGTGCGCAGCTCGAGCAACTCGCGCTGGCGACGGACAAGCAAGAGCAGGAGTGCGCCGGGGGCTGCGCGATCTGCAGGAGCAGTGGACGCACGGGGCGCGCGCATCCGGTTCCGCATTGCGTGGCCTGGAATCCCGCTTCACGAACGCAAAGAAGGCGGTGGAGGCGGGCTGTCAGCGCGCGCCCGCGCCCGCGAAACGGCGGTATGGCGAACCCTGGCGGCGAAGGAACGCCTGTGCGAGGAGCTCGACCGCCGACTGTGCTCGGGCGAGGGCACCGCCGACGCTGCGGCGGTGCATGCGCAGTGGACTGCGTTCGCGGCACTTCCTGCCGCATGGGAGAAAGCGATGATCGGCCGGCGCGACGCGGCGCTGCGCGCGCTCGCCGATGAAGCCGCGGCGGCCGCGCACGTAATGCGGATCGAGCGCGGTGCCGAATCGCGCCGCGAAATACTGCTCGAGCTGGAGCTGCTGTTGCGGTCTCGAATGTCCGCCGGAGTTCCAGGCGCAGCGGCGTGCGCTGCAGCTGAAGCGGCTTCGCGAACGCTTTCAGAGGCGCGGCGACGGGCGGCGCCAATAGCGCCGGCGAGCGTCTGCTCGCCTGGTGCGCGCAGCCAGGGGTCACTGACGCGAGCGATCGGGAGCGTTGCGAACGCGTGTTCTCGGCGATGGAGCAGCCGCCTACGGGGGACTGATCTAGTCGATGATGTGGTAGACGGGCGCCTTCTCCATGTCCCACTTTCCGGTATCGCGGTCGTAGCGGGACAAGGTGAAGCAGTGCCAGTTCTCGTCGTCGAGCTTCATGTGATCGCCGCGGTAGTAGTACCCCGGCCACCGCGTCTCCTGCCGGAACAGCGTGTGATGCGTCACGGACTCCGAGGCGAGAAGCCGGTGGTGCAGCTCCCACGTGCGCTGAAGCTGGTGCAGGTCTTCGGCGCCGATGTGCTCCATGTCTTCCTTCAGCATGGCGAGCAACTCGAGACCGCGGTTGAGCAGCATGCCGTTCGTCATGTAGTTGGTGCTGATGCCGCCGACGTACTCGTCCATGATCTTCTCGAGCCGCTGAAGGCCATGGATCGGCAGGAGATAGCTCGGCGATACGGTTCCGGCGACGATCTCGTTGCGGCCGACCCGGTAATTCTCCAGCGGCTGGAAGATCGCCTGCTCGAGGTCGCTGATATTCCTGTTCGCTGACCTGGGGCTGGGCCTTCCCCATGTCGCATCACGTACCTGACGGCCGCCTTGCCGGCGATCCGGCCTTCCGTGAAGGAGCCCGACGAGAACTTGTGGGCGGTGCCGCCGATGGTGTCGCCGGCGCCGAAGAGGCCGTCGACCGTCATCATCCGGTTGTAGCCCCACTGGTATTCCGCGGGGGCGATAGTCTTCCGGCCCGCTCGCCCACGCGCCGGAGCACGTGGCGTGCGAGCCCATGACATAAGGCTCGGACGTGGTCAGCTCGGGGTTGATGTCCTTCGGGTCGATGTTCTGCGACGCCCAGACGACCGCCTGCCCGATCGTCATGCCGAGGAAGTTCTCCCAGCCGACGGTCTCCTTGTGCGGATCCTGGAAGGCTTCCTTCGTCACCATGCGGATGGGACCGCGGCCGGCCTTCGACCTCCTCCAGGAGGGCGTGGTTGCGCAGGCAGGTCGGCACCGGATGCCGGTCGACGTAGTCACCGACCAGAGCCTTGGTCTCGTCGTACCACTTCGACTCGTACTCCTCGCCCTAGCCGTTCTGCGTGTACGTCTTCAGGTGCAGGAAGTAGGCGCCGACCGGGCCATAGCCGTCCTTGAAGCGGGTGAGGACGATGCGGTTCTCCATCTGCGTCATCTTGGCGCCGACCTGGATCGGCAGACGCGTACGCGGACGCGCTGCTCCACGGCGCATACCAGGTGCGCCCCATGCCCTCGCCGACGGCGCGCGGCTTGAAGATGTGCGACGCGCCGCCGGCGGCGACGATGACGGCCTTCGCGCGGAACACGTAGAAGTCGCCCGTGCGGACGTTGAACCCGACGGCGCCGGCGACGCGGTTGGCGCTTGCTCTTGTCCATCAGCAGGTGCGTGACCATGATCCGGTTGTAGATCTCGGTCGCGGCCTTGCGCGCCGCCTCGGCGACGATCGGCTTGTAGCTCTCGCCGTGGATCATGATCTGCCACTTGCCTTCGCGCTGGTAGCGTCCGGTCTTGGGGTCTTTCATCATCGGCAGGCCCCATTCCTCGAACTTGTGCACCGTGCCGTCCACGTGCCGGGCGATGTCGTAGCCCAGATCCTCGCGCACCAGGCCCATGAGGTCGTTGCGCGCGTAGCGCACGTGGTCCTCGGGCTGGTTCTCGCCCCACTGCATGCCCATGTAGCAGTTGATGGCGTAGAGGCCCTGGGCGACGGCGCCGCTGCGCTCGATGTTCGCCTTCTCGACGCAGACGATCTTCAGGTCGCGCCCCCAGTAGCGGGACTCGTAGGTCGCCCCGCAGCCGGCCATGCCGCCGCCGATGACGAGGATGTCCGCGTCGACGAATACCGTCTTTCTGCCGCCGAACAGTCCCATCAGACGACTCCCTGCTTGAGTTGATCCGGGCGCAGCGCGGGCAATCCGCCCTCGATGTTGAGCGCCTCCGGCTCGTGCGCGAGCTCCTGCCTGCGCGAAATCCTCGGGGCGCGGCGCATCGTACTCGGCCGGCCCCTTGATCGATCCCCAGGGCGTCGTGCGGATCGGCGACACGAAGTTCTTCTCGCGGCCGTCCCGGAACTTGAGCCGCCACGAAATCGTCGCCTTGGCCTCTTCCCGCAGCACGCGAACGCTGTGGCCCAGAGGGGCGAAGTCGGCGTAGCCGCGGACATCGATCGCGTGCTGCGGACAGGCCTTCACGCAGGAGTAGCACTCCCAGCACATGTTCGGCTCGATGTTGTAGGCGCGCCGGTAGGTCTTGTCGATGTGCATGATGTCGGACGGGCAGATGTCGACGCAATGTCCGCAGCCGTCGCACCGCGTCATATAAACGAATGTGGGCATGGCTGCTCGTCGCCGTCTCGCAATGAATGCGGGCTTATTCAATAGTGCCGGGGTTGCTCGCGCGCGCTGCCGAACAGCTCGGGCTTGTCGGCGGGCGCTGGAAGGTTGCTTCTGAAGCCGTTCGCGCAGGAAAGCCTCTTTTCGAAGGCCGCCGCAGGCTTGAAAAACATGTGGGCGAACTTGGACCACGGCACCGATCCGAACAGCACCGTCGTGGCGACGACGTACAAGCCGAAGAACACGCTGGCGCGCCGGACTGCCCCTCGCTTGCAGGTAAGCCCAGATCAAGCCCAGCGTCGCGCTGGCAAGGAGCGAGAGGATGAAGAGATCAGCGCGCATCACGCGGAACGGCGAATTGCCCTCGGCGGCGACATCGGCCCGAATGAAGAACCAGAACCAGTATCCGCCGAGGCAAACCATCAGGCCGCCGATCCACCAAAGCAGCGGCAGGACGGCGGGCGTCGGGGTCGCGGGCGTCGGGTAGGCGAACACCATGATCGGCGGTGGTGATGACGTACGTCAGGAATCCGTACATGGTCAGCAGGTGGGCGACGCGGCGGCGCGCGTTGCAGAATTCCCCGGACGCCAGGACGTCGACGAGCGACGGTCTGGATGGCGAGCGACGCCATTCGCCGCCACCGATCTGCTTTGCCCCTTTGCTCTTCGACTTCCGCCAATTCTCGAAGAAATACTTGGCGCTCCCCTTGTGCACGACGTCGAAGAGCGTCCCGGCCACAACCAGCACGATCATCATGACGACATAGGCCTGCATGACGGCGGGCGAGATGAAAGCCGAGAGCTCGGCAAACGGATTGCGGGTGAACATGAATTGACTCTTCTTGCTGCTGCGCTGAACCGGACGCGTTGGGGAACATGGGGACGCGAAAAGCGTTATACACCACTGGAATAAACTTAGCACCGCATCGGGTACAATGCCCGCGGAGGTACGGTCTGAAAATCTGCATCGTTTCCGACAGCCACGACCATCGCGAGCCGCTCGCCGCGGCCGTCGCCGAGGCAAGGGCGCTTGGCGCCCGCGCGGTGCTGCACTGCGGCGATCTGATAGCGCCATCCACGCTGCACGCGATCATCGGATTGGAACTGCCCATCCATCTGATTCACGGCAACAACGCGGGCGACACATTCCATTTGGCGAGATTTGCGCAGGAGCCGGCAAATCGCGTGCAGTACTACGGCCAGGATGGATCGCTGGTCATGGCGCAAAGGCGGATCTTCATGGTGCACTACCCGCACTACGCCAAGGCATGGCGCTCACGGGCGACTACGACCTCGTGTGCAACGGCCACGAGCATCGTGCCGTCGTCGAGCGCATCCCGAACATCAAAGGGGGAGTGACGCTGCGAATCGATCCCGGGACGGTCGCGGGCGTGAGCGCGCCCGCGACCTACGTCCTCGGCGATCTGCAGACCCTGGAATTCGAGACCCGGCCGGTTCCCCTTTGAAGCGCGCGTGATGTCGCGTCTCGTCAATCCCCACGGCGGCGGGAAATTGCGTCCCTTGATGCTCGAGGGCGCGGCGCTCGCCGACGAGCGCGGCGCGCGCAGTCGCTTCCGAAAGTCACGGTGAGCTCGCGCGAGAAGGGCGACCTCATCATGCTCGGGATCGGCGGCTTCACGCCGCTCGACGGGCTTCATGACGCACGCCGACTGGCGGGGCGTTTGCGACGGCTATGCGCACGGCGAGCGGCGTCGTTCTGGCCGATCCCGATCACGCTGTCGGCGGACGCCGCACCGCCGCGCGCGATCGGGACCGGCAGCGAAATCGCGCTCGTCGATCCGGGAAACGGCGAGATCCTCGCGACCATGAGGGTGAGCGAAAAGTACAGGATCGACAAGGCGCACGAGTGCGTGACGGTATTCCGGACGACGGACCTCGAGCATCCGGGCGTGAAAATGGTGATGGAGCAGGGCGAGGTGAATCTCGCCGGACCGGTGAAGGTGCTGTCCGACGGCGGCTTCAAGGCGAAATACGGCGCGCTCTTCATGACGCCCGGCCGAAACGCGCGCCGAGTTCGAGCGACTCGGCTGGTCGCGGTCGCCGCATTCCAGACGCGCAATCCGATGCACCGCTCGCACGAGTACCTGGCCAAGGTAGCGATCGAGACCTGCGACGGCGTGCTGGTCCATTCGCTGCTCGGCAACCTCAAGCCCGGCGACATCCCGGCCGAAGTGCGCACGCGGGCGATCGCGGTCGCTGATCGAGAAGTATTTCGTCGAAGAAGCACGGTCGTGCAGGCGGGCTACCCGCTCGACATGCGCTATGCCGGTCCGCGCGAGGCGCTGCTGCACGCGCTGTTCCGCCAGAACTACGGCTGCTCGCACCAGATCGTCGGCCGCGACCATGCCGGGGTCGGCAGCTACTACGGGCCGTTCGACGCGCATCACATCTTCGACGAGATCCCGCGGGGCTCGCTCGAGACTCGCCGCTCAAGATCGACTGGACGTTCTGGTGCTACCGGTGCGGCGGCATGGCATCGGGCCGGACGTGCCCGCACGCGCCGCGGACCGGCTGCTCGTGTCAGGCACGAAGCTGCGCAAATGGCTGTCCGAGGGGGCCGGTGCCGGCCGAGTTCCGCGGCCCGAGGTGCTCGAGATCCTGCGCGCGTACTACGCGGGCCTCGACGCAGCCGAGAGGTCGAGGTCAAGCTGTCCGGCCACTCCGCGCGTTGACAGCGCGGTGAGGGCAGGGGCGCGCAACATCGTGCGCTCGCGGGTTCGACTCGACGCCTGAGCGGTCTGCGCGGTGTGCAGCGATCGACAGCCCGGCGACTTCCATCACCTGCGGCATGCTGTGATCGATCGTCGAAACCGACAGGCAGCCGAAGAGTGATAGGTAGCGCTGCGTCGCGTGACCGATGTTGACCGGGGTCAAAGGCGGCTCGGCGAATGCGCCAGACTAGCCTTGTGCAGCACCGGATGGAGGCGTGCAGGAGAAGCGTTCCCCTCCCGGAACGGCCGCGGACGATCATGAGACGACGAACTTCGACGCCCCGTACGCCGCCCGGCGGCGTCACGCGTTCACGCGACCGAATTTTTCGCGCTTTGCGGCACGATCCCTATCAGGCTAAAGCCAAGTATCGGGAACCGACAGCGTGCGCGAGCTGCGGCGCAATTTTCGAGCGCGGCCGCTGGAAGTGGGGCGAAACACCTGCAGGGGCGCATGAGGCGACGTGCCCCGCGTCCGCCCTAATCGCGACAAATTGCCCGCCGGACTCGTGGCCCTGTCCGGACAATTCTTCAACGCGCATCGCGCCGAGCTCCTGCAACTCGCCCGCAATGCGGCCGAGAGCGAACGCGCCGAGCACCCGCTGCATCGGATCATGGACGTCGCCGAGACGCGGAATGGGCTCAAATCTCGACCTGCGACATACACTCCGCGCGCCGCATCGGAGAGGCTCTCAAGGCGCCTACGACGGCGGGCTCGATCTGCGCTTCGGCGAGGACGAGTACTCGGTACGCGTTGCCTGGACGCGCTAGCATGCAGGTACCGTTGGAGTCGTCGTTCGGCATATGGCGCATCCGGGCGCTCGAGACCGGATTCGCGAAGACGCGGCGAAGCTGAGGAGTTCTACCGGGGCATCGTCAGATGCCACGTAGTCGTCGAGGAGCAGGGCCGTCACCAGCAGCAGGGCCGCTGCTGGATGTCCGCGTCGCCGTCCGCATTCCGGGGCACGAGCTCATCGTCAATCGCGATCACGACGAGGACGTGTATGTCGCGCTTCGCGATGCGTCCGCGAGCCTGACCCGACGGATGGAAGAACTCGCTCGCCGCCAGCACGGCAAGGTAAAGACGCACGAGGCCGCGGGCTGAGCGCCACGGGTGGACACATGCCTCGGGCACTTTCGGGTAATGCCTGGCACGTCCGGGAATCGTGGAGGCGAGAAATGAAAGCCAAAGATGTCATGACGCACTGCCTGGTCAGCATCGCGCCCGAGGCGTCGATCAGCGACGCGATCTCGCGCATGATCAGTCATCAGGTGAGCGGTATGCCCGTTGTCGCCGCGAATGGAACCCTCGTTGGAATCGTGACGGAGGGAGATTTTCTGCGCCGGGCGGAGATGCACACCGAGGGCGCCTCGCCGGCGATGGCTCGAGCTTCTGCTCGGACCGGGTTCGGATGCAGCCGAGTACGCGCGCAGCCACGGTCACAGCGTCCGGGACGTAATGTCGCCGGAATGTCGTCACCGTTGGCAAGGAGACACCGCTCCTCGAGGTCGTGCGTCTGATGGAGGAGCATGCTGATCAGGCGCATTCCCGTCATCGAAGACGATCGTGTTGTCGGCATCGTGAGCCGCGCCGACCTCATGTCAGCGCTGGCCGAGCTCTTGATCAAGCCGACGAAGGCATCTTCAACCAGCGACGAATCGATCCGACAGATGATTCTGACCGAGATGAAGAGGCAGCCGTGGTGTTCCGTCCAGTCGATCGGGCATCCGTGTCCGGAAGGGATTCGTCGACCTCAGCGGAACGATCTTCGATCCCCGCGCAACGGCAGGCGCTGCGCGTGCTCGTGGAGAATGTCCCGGGTGTCGAGGGCTTCCACGATCATCTCGGTGAGTTCTTGGAACAAACCGTCGCCGAGTCAGGAGAGAAGCGGGAGTGCGCAGCAAGACAAGGCTGCTTCGCGTTCCTCGGCATAGATCCCGGGCCCCGCCCGGCGCCCTCAAGGACGTCTCGGCGGTTGTCGACGTGCTCGGCACTGGTCCCCAATCGCGGGCGCATTGATTTCGCGCAAGGACGGCGGGCCGGCCGATGCCTATGCTTGGATTGCTCAAACAACCACGCGCTGCCGCGTCAGAGCGGCACGCGCGAATCATATGAACGGCTACCAAACCATCCTCGTTCACATCGACCAACGGACCGAATCACCCAGCCGTTGCGTTATCTCTATCGAGCTCGCCCGCGCCTTCGGAGCACAGCTCGTCGGCGTCTCCCTCGACGACGCCCCGGAGATCACGCCCTCGATCGCCGCACTTCTCCCCAATGGGATCGTCGCAGAACACCTGCGCAAAGCGGGGGAGGTTCAGCGCGCGGCGGAAGAGGCGTTTCGCCAGGCGAGCGGCGCGGCCGGATTGCAGGACATCGAATGGCGTGCACCCTCGGGACCGCCGATCGACGCCGCGGTGGCGCACGCCCGATGCGCCGACCTGATCATTGTCGGTCAGCCTCGTCCCGGCGAAACGGGCTCGGCCTTCTACACGCGACTGGTTGCGGCCGTGCTCATGGAAGCGGGCCGGCCGATCCTCGTCGTCCCGTACGTCGGCGCCCCGGCAAGCATTGGAGGCAACGTTCTGGTCGCCTGGGACGGCGGGCGTGAAGGTTCGCGCGCGCTCGCGGACGCCGTGCCGGTGCTCGCGCGCGCGAAGCGCGTGACAATCGGGTGCGTCGATCCCGGCGCGGCGGCGCGCGGAGTGGATGGCGCGGCCCTCGAACGGGTCAGGGTTACTTGCATCGCCACGGCGTCGCTGCGCGCATCGAAAAGGACAACATCGGCGAAAGCGATATCGCCTTCGGCGACTGGCTGCTGTCGCGTGTCGCCGATCTCGGCTGCGATCTCATCGTGATCAGGAGAGGGTACGGCCATCCCCGCTGGCGCGAGCGAATCCTGGGTGGCGCGACGCAGGCAGTGCTCTCGTCGATGACCGTCCCGGTGCTCATGTCGCATTGAGCCCGCATGTTCCGCCGGATCTTGGTGCCGATTGACGGCAGCCCGACGTCGAATCAGGGGCTCGAGGAAGCGATCGCGCTCGCGAAGGGCCAGCCGAGCGGCTGTGCCTGCTGTACGTGGTCGACGAGTTGATGGTCGCACAGGGTATCGACGGCACAACGTACGTCCCCGCGGGCTACGTCGAAGGCTTCATGAAGGCTTTGCGCGAGGATGGCAGGAAGCTGCTGGCGAAGGCGGAGAAGAAGGTGCAGCAACGAGGCATCAGCGTGGAGACGAAGCTCCGTGAGCACCCTCGGTCAAAGGGTCGCCGATCTCATCGTCAAGCAGGCGAAGCAATGGCGCGCCGACGTCATCGTTCTCGGCACGCACGGGCAGCGCCAGGGCTGTCGCGCGTGTTGATGGGCAGCGATGCCGAGATGGTCGTGCGCGAAGCACCGGTTCCGGTGCTGCTCGTGCGCTCGCCACAGCGCAAGCGCAAGCGCACCGCCGGCGCTAGCTGAAGCTCCCAGCCGCCGGGTCATGACGCGGATCAATGGGTTGGCACGCGAATCCTGCGATCATTGAGCCTTGAAAACAGCTATTCCCGATGAGTAGCCATGAGCCTTAAGCGCAATGCCCTCACATTGGTAGGTGGATCGACCCACGCCGGATCAGCGAAGAGCCGCAGCGTCAATGCGAGAGCGTCGACGAAGGTCGTCCGCGCGGCCGATGCAGTGCCTGCTTCGCCGCCCGAGTCGGTTTATCTGCGCGATTCCTACGCGGCGACGGCGTTTGCGGAACTGATCGATCGGTCGTCGCACGCGGCGTTGGCCCGATTTA
>CAVUOC010000033.1:0-3031 GCA_963742965.1 uncultured beta proteobacterium
CGACGTGCGCGGGCACCGGGCCGAGAAATGGCCCGATGTCCACGTCGTCGATCTGTTCGGGCTGGAGGAAGCGCTCGGCGTAGCGGCGGAAGACGCCCGACGTGAGAAACAGATCGAACAGATCCGGGTCGACGTGATGGTCGCGCTTCATGAAGCCCATGATCGCGAGCGCCTCGGACAGCTTCTTCGCCTTCTTGTAGGGGCGGTCGGCCGCGGTCAGCGCCTCGAAGATGTCGGCGATCGCCATCATCCGCGCGACCGGGCTCATCTCGCTCGCGCTGCAGGCCGCTTCGGATAGCCGGTGCCGTCCATCTTCTCGTGGTGGCCGCCGGCGATCTCCGGCACGCTGCGCAGGTGCTTCGGGAACGGCAGGCGCGAAAGCATCATGATCGTCTGCACGATGTGATCGTTGATGACGTAGCGCTCCTCCTCGGTGAGCGTGCCGCGCGCGATCGCGAGGTTGTAGAGCTCGCCGCGGTTGTACCGGTGCAGCGGCGCCTGCAGCCGGAAGCCCCACGGATTGTCCGCGGGCATCGCGTCGCCGGGCGCGCGGGCGATCACGTGCTCCGGCTTGTCGGCGAGCAGCTGCTCGGCCACCGGCAGCGCCGGTGCCGGCGTGCCGGCGAAACGCGATTTCTCGTCCTGCGACAGGCCGATGCGGTCGTCGAGCGTGCGCAGCCAGGTGCGCTCGGCGATCGTGTGCAGCCGTGCCACCTTCGACGGGTCCATGAACTCGCCGCCTTCGTTGCAGCCGGCGACGAACGCGAACTCCTCGTCGAGCGCTGGCCCGTTCGCGCGCCAGCGACTGCAGCCGCCGCTGCGCGATCGCCGCCCTCGGCGATGCGCTTCCAGAACGCGATCTCGGCGTCGCGCTTGAGCACCTCGAAGCGCATGCGCACCTCGTGGATGCGGTCGTAGATCGTCTCCAGCTTGGTCGCCTTGTCGACGACGTATTCGGGCGTGGTCACCTTGCCGCAGTCGTGCAGCCAGCTCGCGATCTGCACCGCTTCCCACTCCTCGTCGCTGAGGTCGAAATCGCGAACGGCCCTTCCTTCGCGTCGCAGGCCGCGCGCGCGAGCATGAGCGTCAGCTCGGGGACGCGCTGCGCAGTGGCCGCCGGTGTAAGGCGACTTGGCGTCGATCGCGCCGGCGAGGAGGCGGATCAACGCATCGAGCAGCGCCTTGCGGGCCGCGAGCAGGCGCTGCGTTTCGATCGCCACCGCGGCCGTGCCTGACAGCGCTTCGACGAACGCGAGCTGCGCCGCCGATGGTTGCTCGGTTCCGGGCTGGAACAGCGCGAGCACGCCTACGGTCTCGCGCGTCCGGTCGATCAAGGGGATCGCAGTCAGCACGACGGAGGTCCCGGGCCACAGTGTGTGCACGAATGCGAGCGATTCGGCGGCGCCTGAATCCAGCGTCGCGACAACGGTGCGGCGCGAGCGGAACGCTTCGGCAATCGGGGACGTGGCATCCGTGCGCTGCGCGGGTACCGGCGCGGCTAGCGCCTGGCCTCCGGCGCCGGTCAGCGAGACGGGCTCGAGCACGCCGTTATCGTCGGGCAGATAGGCGACGCCGCCGGCGACGCCCATGATGTCGGACGTCTCGCTCACCACCCGGTCGAGCAGCCGGCGGGTGTCGGTCTCCGCAGCAAGCGCGGCAGTGATGTCGAGAAAATTGCGGATCGTGTTGCGCATCATGTCGACCGCGCCCGAAAGCTGGTCGATCTCCAGCACCGGCGAACGGCCGGCCGCCGGACCGTCAAAGCGGAACGCCTGGATGTCCTCGGCCTGCCGCGTGATGCGGGAGAGTGCAACGGACACGCGATGCGCGACCCAGCCGGTGAGCGGGATGGCGACGAGCAGCACCGCGAGCGTCGCCAGGAGGCCGCGAATCCGGATCGCGCGCGCCTCAGCGAGCAAGGCATCGAGCGGCGCCGCAATACCCAGCGACAGCACGCCGCGAACGGTCTCGATGGGCTGCACGATCGTCTTCCACTCTTCGCCGCCGACCTCCACGGTGCGGCTTGCCGGCGCGGTCCCCGCGGCCACCGGCGAGAGCACGGCCAGCGCCGGCTCGCCGAACTCGTCGAGCGTCGCGAGCGATAGGCGTGTCGCCGTCCCTGTGGACCATCGTGCGGGTGACGTCGGCGCGCGCGATGACCCGGCGCTCGGCGTCGAAGAGCGCGACCTTCATCCCCGGCAGCGTACGCAGCGAGGCGAGCCGCTGCGAAACCTGATCGAGGGTCACGTCGACGCCGATCACGCTGCGCCACTGCGTGCGGATTGCGACGGTGACGCCCGGCGATTCGGTGGTGAAGAACACATAGGGCTCGGTCAGCACGCGGACTCCGGGCTCGGTCGCGAGCCGATACCATGGGCGCGTGCGGGGATCGAATTCGAACGGCGCCGGCACGCGCCGCTCGAGCTCGCGGAGCGCCTCGTCGAAGAAGAGGTAGGCTGTCGATCTGCGTCCCGTCGGCGGCGACCTCAACACTCTGTACCAGGTAGGCGCTGGCCTGCGGCGAATTGAAGAACGCACGCGCCTTGTCGTCGCGCAGCGGCCGCAGCAGGAAGAAGCTGCCGTCGTCGTAACCGACGTAGGCCGCGGCGATCGTCGCCTCGCCGCTGATACCGAGCCGCATCACGGGAAGCGCCTCGAGCCGCGCCGCGAGCGAGCCGGCGCGGGCGAGCGGCTCCAGCGCCAGCAGCTCGGCCAGGCTCCCGACCGGCCGCAGCGATTCGTTCACGCTCGACTGCGTCTCCCGGCCGACATGGCCGAAGGCGTCGTCGGCGGCGGCGAGCGCGAGGTCACGGCTGCCCGCATAGCCGATCCACGCAATCGTCGCACCGGCGGCAAGCACCAGCGTCGAGAACAGCACGCTGAGCAGGATGCGGAACGGGTAACGCAGACGGGTGTCTGCTGGGATCATGGGCATGGACGAACCCCCGGTTCGACGGACCGCGCGAACATCGCGCGAGGATTCTAACCATAGCACCGGCGGTGCGGCTCGGCCCGCGGCGCGTCGACACCT
>CAVUOC010000034.1:0-76019 GCA_963742965.1 uncultured beta proteobacterium
CACCCGCTGAATGCGCTACAGCCGCGATCCCACTTGGCAATAAGAGTCTGTGCGAACGTCTGATTCGAGTCGATGTCCGCAGTCCATCGCTTGGCTGGAAATGCGTTCCCGAATACGTATGCGCTTCTGGGTCGGGTTACGCACCCCGCAACCAAACACATCAACGGCTTGCAGCGATGCAGGCCGTTTTCGTTTTCGGCGGGGTTACGCCTGGATGGCGTGGGCCAGTCTCGCGCCCGAGCGCAGACGCGCTAGTGCTTCTGCTCGTCGACCGGTCAGCCGCGCGAGCAGTGCGTCGAAGAGCGCGTGAACCGCGGGCGAATCCTGCAGAAAGAATCTGCGCACCACGATCGCCGTGTCGATGCTGATATCGCCCTGCTCGGGCGGAATGGTCGCTTCGGGCGGTTGCAAGCTCGTAATGGATACCGCCGCGGTGCTGCATTTGCCAGACGCACGCGGAGTCCAGCCAAGCCAACAGCGCCGGTGCGAATTGATCCACTTTGTAGGTAGTCTCGCTAAGCGCATCGAGCTCGGCCTCGCTCATGCCGGCGAGGGCGGCCTTGATATTGCGGAGATCGAGATCGGAAGTATTGCGCCCAATGGTGGCCTGCATCGCCATTCCAATCGACAGAGGAAAGGGTGGTGACCTAGCCCGCTTCGGATCACACTCAAACTCTGTACGAAAACGTACTGAACGCATATCGGCCCGACCTACAACGCCGTAGGAGAAACGCCTACAACGCGGGCTAGCTCACGGTACAAAGAGCCGTGACCAAACCCATACCCGTAGGAACGATCACCACTCCGAGCACGCGCTCGATTGCGCTTGTTGCGCGCACGATATCGAATGCGGCGTCCACCAGTTGCCGTATGACGCCGAGTACGCGGCGTGTACATGCGTGGTCATGATGGGATCGATTCGACACAAGCCGCGGGGCGGCCTATCGGAGCGAGCGTCGTCGCTGCCTGGTTTTCGCTCGGGTTCGGTCAAAAGCGGCCCACCGCCATGAACAGCTTCGGAGGACGATCAACGGGCGGTCGATCGCGCGTATCGCGACTACGTTGAAACGTGCCGGCTCTCGGATATCGAGCCCGTGCCGCGTGATCGAGCGCAGGAATGGATCGCGGAGTGGTCAGCGGTGATTGCCGCGTTCCAATCCGGCCGGCGTACGAAGCACTAGCCTTTCAGCGAAGCCTTCACGCACTGAGCCTGCGCCGGAAGGTCCTGAGCGCGTGCACGAGGTCCGCAATCAGCGACTCTTGGTAGCGATATCCCATTTCCTGACCCATCGGGACCATGAACGACAGCGATTGCCTGCGGCAGCGCTCCGCGAGCAGACCGAGCTCGGCGGTGAGTGCATCGATCCGCGCGGCCATGACCGGGTCGCGGTGCCGATCCTCGGGTGCCATCGCCGCAATCTCGGCCACCGTGATCCCCGGCTCGAACAGGCGCGAAACCTCGCCTTCGAGGTGCACGCGTTGCGCGTCGATGCGCCAGAGGCGGAAACGGTGGAACACGGCCTGGGCGCCGAACAGGAGCGAGATGGCGAAGGCGAACTGAACCCAGCGCGCCGTCGGCATGATGTCTATGATCCAGGGCACATAGGCGCCTACCGGATCGGGTCCGCCGTCGTTGTAGTAACTGCCCGCGGCCGACGCCAGCCGCAGACCGGTGAGGTTCGCTCGCTCCCGGTTCACGCGAACGAAGTCCGGGAAAACGTACGTGAGTGGCGTAATGACCCCTTGCGTAGCGGACTCGCGTGCGCAGCCATTGCCGATGACGAGCGTATCGATCTGGATGACTCGCTTGTCCGTCGACGGAAGCTGACGTATCGGGTCGTAGTGGCCCGCTTCGATGCGGCCCACGCGGGCGAACGGCAGGCGGTTCGCGAGCGCCTCCGCGCCTGGATGTCGACGATCTGAAGGTTGCGATCGCGCACTGCCTCGACCAGGAGCTGCGCGTCGGTGTCGATCACCATCGCCGCAAGGTCGAGCTCTCCGTTCTCGATCTTTGCGAGCTGCTCGACCAGCGGATGCGTCGACGCCTTGATGTCGAGCCCGGCGAGCTGCGCCAACACCAAGCGGGCAACGTACTCGGTGCCGCTGCCGGCCGGACCGATACCGATCCGCTTGCCGCGGAGGTCCTGGACACTCTTGATCTCGTCCGCGTTGCGGCCGACCAGCACGAGCGACTCCGATCGAGGCAGCCGCCCGATCAACTCGAGCGGGTCGTCGGGAGGCCACGGCAACCCGTCCTGCACCAGCGCGAAATGCACGCTGCACGACGCCTTGCCGGCCGCGAGCCTCGCGATGTTCTCGACCGATCCCGCAGTGGCAATATTGTCGATGCGCCCGCGGTGCCGCTTCGCCTCGCCGGCCATCTTCTGTACGACTGCATAGTAGTTTCCGCGCTCGGTGCCCGACAGGAACGCGACCTTGACATGGGACAGGTCGGGACTGCGGCCATAGAAGGCAATGGCGAATGCAACGGCGGCGAGGGCCGCCAACTGACAGAACCGTCTTGAGCGCTCGCGCAGGCGTTTGCACCGCCCCAAGCCGGCGCTCCAACGGCTCTCTCACGACTCTTTGCTTCCAGTCGCGCTCTTGCCCCTGTCCACGCCGCCCATTCGGTTCGCTACTTCTCCTTGGGCACCGTGAAACTCATGCATGCCTTCGACGAGGTCCGATGCCAACCCCACGTGCTCACAGTCGCTGGTTGGGCTGCAGATCCTTCGGTATCGGAGATGCGGACTTCACTTCTGCGAGAGCCGTCGTGCAGATGCCCGCCCAGAGACTGAACAGCAGGCGGAAATCGTAGATGTTGGTTGCCGTGGACGCAATTTGCCGGCCCAGATCCTGGGTCGCGCGTCGGTCTGCGACTCGGCCGAGCAGTGCGTTGGTGGCTGAATCGCGGACTTCCACGATCAGCGCGGCCTGACCGGCACTTATGATCCACGTCACCCCCATCGTGTCCTGGCCCTTTGGCGCGTTGACGACGAGGTCCAGGACGCTCGAGTTCACCCGCAACACATCGGGCCCGGGCGCAGTGACCACTTCATAACCGGCCTTGCGAAACGCTTCGCGAAAGATCTCGTCGAAGTTGGTTTGCGCGGCGGTCATGATCCTGTTGGCGTCCTCCGGCGTCACCCAATTTCCGACCGAGGCGTCCATGTTGTAATCGCTCCGCCAGCCGGGTCGAAAGGCGACCTGGGTTCGGTCGACGATCACCTTGGTGTAAGGGCGAAAATCGGCTCCCGGCCGCAGCCACGCCAGGTCCATGCGACGCGACGTGACCTTTACCAGGCTATCGGGCGAATCCGGTGTCTGGGCGGAGGCGAGGCTCGCAAGGAAGCCGAATGCCAACACTGCAGCGGAACGAAAGCAACGCCGGATGTTCATCGTTGAAAGTATCCTTTTCGAGGCGGTGACACACGCGTGCCGTCCGATTTCGATCGAGCGAGCACGGAACGTTGGACAGTGCCGTTCACTCGGCGCGCCGAGACGCGTCGCGTCGCGAAGAGTAGACGATGTGCCGGGGGGCGGCTACTGTGCTTTGGTGCAGTGGGGCCGTTGAGGCACGCGCGACGATCCCGGCGCGCAACGCCTGTTGCGCGCTTTGCCAAGGGTTCGGTCACGCCGTGCGCGCGCTTTCGGCCGGCTTGCCGGCCGGCAATTCTTCGCCGCTTGCCGAGTAGGCCGGAGGCACGTAGAAATTCAGCGTCACGAGCCTTTCGTCGCCGTCGTTACGGATCTCGTGGCGGTCTCCACGCTCGATCAGAAGCAGCACGCCCGGGCGCATCGCATAGCGCCGGCGGTTGATCAGGGCTGTTCCGGTTCCTCGCACCACGAGAAGCCATTGGTCGGCGCCACGGTGACGATTGCGCGCATTCCCCTCCGAGTCACCGGGCGCGAGCACCATCTGAGCAGCTTGCGATCGCCGGTTTCCCAGGACGACGTTGAAGCCTTTGCCGAAGCGAAGCGTTTTTCGTTTCATCGAGCTGTCCCCGCGGATCGGAGCTCCCGTGCCCGATCCGCGTGACCGAGTATCGAGCCCGCGTCTGGCTCGGCAAAGCGGCAGCCGTCCGACCCTGACGTAGGAGCCGTACTTGCGCAGCAGGTGAAGGCGTCGCCAGGCAGGTGGAAGGCAAGATGCAGAAGGGCGTCGGCGACGCAAGCGAAACGCTGAAGAACGCTGATCGGAAGACGCGACCCTGAGCGACGATTCCGGGGGCGGCGTCGATGCCGCTCGCCCATTTCGCGGCCGGCGTACTCGGCACCGAAAGCGCGTTCACGCGTCTCGACGGGATTGGCGCAGACCCGCTCTGCGTGCTGCAGATTGGCGCCGCCCGGCATAACCCGATTCTTGTCGCAGGCCGCGCACCCGACGACGTATGTACGCATCCGTACACGCGTGGAGCGGTCGCACAAATCGGTCTAATGTCATCCGTCCACAACGGTTCACCGGGGCAGCTGTGTGGGACGATCCCAGAACGATGGAAATTGCGGGCGCCGGCGACGCGCTGGCGCGGCGCGATATCGGCCAGGCGTTGGACACGCTGGTTGCGGTGCGCTGGTATCTGAACAGGGCGCTCGAGCGAGGGCGGGGAAATTCCGGAGATCGTGAAAACCCACATCAGGTGGGCTGACAGCGAGCTCGATCTCTCGATCAGCGGCCTGAAGACCTTCCTTGGCGGTCCCGGGGCGACGCCGCCGTAGCTCAGCGGTCGCGCCCTACCGGCGGAATCCGGGCCGTCGCGGCCCGCTATCCTCGATCGTCGAATCCCGTCGCGCGCGGCCGACCCAGGACGCCAACGCCGCGGGCTCTGTTTCCACTCTCTCCGAGCTCGTCCAGCCGCACGTGACGATCGTGCACCGATAGCGGCGCCGGGCCGCGCGAAGCGGACCGAGAATGCGGTCGAGCAGACGCTTCTGCACGCGCGCGACCGGACCGCCGCAGCACGGGCAAATGATTGCCGGCTGAGTCGGGACATGCGCGGGCGAAGGCGATCGGTCGGCCATGAAAGACGCTAACATCCAAGGGGAACGATTCGATTGTCGCGGCGGAGGCGGCGCGCAGCGGCCAGTCCCAGCCTGAATCGGTCGTCGGCGACTTCCTACCCATCGCGGACGCTGCGTCGACGGAGGACGCATGAAAATTCAGCCGATGCTGTTCGCGCTCACGCTGGTCAACGTCGCGCTCGTGACGATCACTGCCACGCAACCGCATGGGGCTGCCGCCGCGAACGATGCGGTACCCGTGCTCCGCGCCCGCGCGCTCGAGATCGTCGACGCCGAGGGACGGGTGCGCGCGAGCATCGCCGTCTATCCGGCGAAAACACAGAGTGACGGCGAGCTCTCTTCCGAGACGGTGCTGTTGCGGCTGATCACCGAGCGCGGCCGACCTTCGGTGAAGATCGCCGCCTCCGAGCAAAGCGCCGGTCTCGCGCTCGTCGGACCGACAGGAACGAAGGCCACGTGGGTTCAGATCGGCGCCAATGGCACCGTCAGCACGCTCACCTTGAAAAACGAAGACGGTAGCGAGCGGGTCGTTACGCCGTGACGCCTGTCGAGCCGGAGGGAAGCCCTCGCCAGGGCCCGAGAGCGACGCGCGAACCTTCGAGTCACGACGCCGGGGCGCCGGCACTGGCCGCGGAACGCGGCATTTCCCGCAGCACGCGCAGCATTTCGGGTATCTGCTTGCTCTTGTCGAAGAAATAGGTCGCGCCCCAACGCTTTGCCGCCTTGCGGTAGGGGTCTATCGCGTGGTTCGTCAGTACGATCCGCGCCGGACCGCCGGTGCCGGTCTCGGTGAACAGCGCCTTGAGCACGTCGAACCCGCTGCCCTCGCGCAGGCCGATATCGATGATGACGACCTCCGGGCGCAGCACCCTGATGTCCTCGATTGCCGCCGGTGCCGCGCCGGAATTGCCGACGATCTTCGCGCCGACCGCCTCGATGAGAGTGCGCAGGACCGGCGACATGATCGCCGAGTCCTCGACCAGATAGACGCGGAGCTTTTGCGGATTCCCCATATGTATACGGACCCTGCAGCTGAACGTTCTCGCCAAACCTGATGGTTTGAACCCCCTCCCTTTTTTGCGCCCGGGCCGCATCGATGGCTGTCGGTGGCGAGATTTTCCGCGTGTAGGAGGAGCGCGATAGCCGTCGGGCGGCAATTTCGCCCGCTCGGCGGGCATGTGGTACCGACGCGTGGTCATCACATCGCAACGATCGAAACACAAAATGCCCCGACGATCCTCATGGGAGAGGCGATCATGTTCTCCGTGCTGGTATTCGCCGTCGCGTTTGCAATCGGCTGCCTGAGCGGGGTGATCGTCAGCCGGTGGTCGCGGCCGCGCCGGGGCGGCAAATCGACGCGCCAGCCGGCTTTCTGGGCAATGTCCGAGAGCGATTCGAAGACGGCTCACCATCGCTGAAACAGGCGGGCGTCTTTTCGCTGCGCGGGCTGGCGTCGTACTATCCGTCCATCGCGTCGTTGCCGGGCGCAGCCTCGACTCAACGGAGGAGCCATGTCCTTACGCATCATCGTTTTGCTCGGGTTGGTCGCGGGAGTCTCCGGCACTGCGCACGCGATCACGTGCTACGAGATCATCGACGCTCGCGACAGCACGCTTTACCGCGCGGCCGTTCCTCCGTTCGCCCTGAGCGGGGCGGAATGGACCAACGGACAGACGCGGCTGCGTCAACAGGGGCGCCACCTGCTTTGGTTCGACTCGAGCTTGTGCCCCGAGGATTTCGGGCCTGCATACGCGAGCGCGAAGCCGCCGGAAGACGCGACCGATCTGCTGCCTTCGCGCAGGGGGCTCGCAACGGGTGGGGTCTACACCCGCGAAACCACGAACGCCGGTGCGGTAGGGGCGGGGGGGCGGGTGCCGGTGGTCGTCGTCCCGTCAGGCGCGGGCCCAATGGCGGCGCCGTCCGGAGCGAAAGGCTACAGCAGATAAGAGCGCGGTTCGCCCGGCTCAGACGATCGTCAGGCGCCCGCCGGTGGTTACGCGGAGGTGGTGCTCGCGCAACTCCCAGAGCTCGCGGCGCACGTGGGCAGGAAAGCCGCGCCGCTTCCCGCGGCGGCCCGTCAGCAATTCGTCGAAATAGGCGCGACACGCCTTGTCGTCGTTCCATTGCTGGGCGAGAAGATTCGCGATGCGGGCGTACTGCGCGGCGAGCGACACCGGACGCACCTGAGGGGGCAGCGCCTCGAACCACTTGACGGTCGCGGGCAGCATGTACTCGACCGGCCGCGCCTTTCGCAGGTGAGAGAGATTCTGCGGCGGGGCCGGCTCAGGGGCGGCCCCTTCCAGTTGGAGAAAGTCTCCGCGACCTGAGGGTTCCTCAGGCTGCTTTCCAGCTCCGGATGGTTTGCGTCGCGCCTGGTAGATCGACATGATGTTCGCCCTGTGGCCTCGCCGAAGACGACGATCACAAGGCGATGTAGCAAACAGCATGCCAGAACGTGGCCCGGCGCGTTACCCCGCGTCCCGGCCGGGCGCGCTCAGGGAGCGGACACGAATTGTCAGAGACAGTCGAGTTCCGTCAGCGGGTGATCGGTGGCAGTCGAGCTCGTCGACCGAGACCCGGCACCGCTAGAAAAAGGACCTCGCGAGCAGGTAGAGCACCGCCAGCGTCAATCCGCCGAGCCAGGGAACCAGCGCCGCCGGCATGCGGCGAGGTGCGCGCCCGGGCGGCTCGCCCTCGATGCGGATATCCGCGATCGCGGGCGCTCCCGTCGTCGGCGCAGCCGATTCGTCATCAGCGGCTGGCGTCGTTTCCGAGCCGGGCGCGACAACGTGCCGGGTCGTCGTCGCGGCGCTGAACGCGAGCTGGACGAGCTCGCGGCCTACTTTCTCGGCGACTGCGATCGTCGCCTGTTCGACCCGTCCGCGCGACGCAGCTTCGTCCGCAAGCGCGGCTTCGAGCGTTTCGCGCGCCACCTGTTCGATCGTCGCGCGCGCGGCCGCCTCGGCAATCGGCTTTGCCGCGGCTTCCGCGGCGACGCGCACGGACTCCAGCAAGTCGGCGCGCGCCGCCTCGAGCACGTCGCGCGAGGCATCGCCGAGCTGGCCTTTCGCCGAATCGAGCGTCGCGATCATCGCCTGTTGCGCGGTTGTCTGAACTGCTGCCAACGCCTCCTGCAGCTTGTCGTCGGCGCGCTTCTCGAAAGCTTCGCGCGCCGACTCGGCGGCGCTCGCCGCCTGCGCGACGATTGCCTGCGCCGCAGCTTCGGCCGATCCGATCGACGCCTGTTCCAGCCTGCCGCGCAGCGCGGCTTCGTCCTCGCCGGCGGTCACGAGCGCGTTGCGCGCGATCTCTTCGGCGACTGCGCGCGCCGCCGCTTCCGCGACCGGTTTCGCCGCCGCTTCCGCAGCGGCCCGGACGCTTTCGTGCGCCGCGCTTCGCTCCGACTCGGCGTCTTCGCCGGCGGTGTGCAGCGACGCCCTCGCCGATTCGACCGCTTGCTGTGCGACGCGCTCGGCGGTCGACGCGATGCTCGCCAGGCCTTCGCGGAGCTTCTCGTCGACGATCGCGTCGAGGGACCGTCGCGCCGCTTCGGCCTCGTCGGTCGTCCGCTGCGCGATGCTGCGCGCCGCCTGCTCCGCTGCGGCGATTGCGCGTTGCTCGATCTCGTCGCGCATGGCGGCACCGCTCGCCCCGGAAGCGGCGAGCGCGCCGCGCGCGACTTCTTCCGCCGCCGCGCGAGCCGTCGATTCCGCGACGGATCTTGCCGCGGCTTCGGCTGCGCCGCGGGCGCTCTCCTGCAGCTCCGAGCGTGCCGCGTCGACAGCGCTGCGCGCGGTGTCGTGGATCTCCGACTTCGCCGCGTCCAACGTCTGGCGCGCGACGCTTTCCGCGGTCGACGACACGGCGGCGAGCGCTTCGCGAAGCTTCTCGTCGACGGTGGTCTCGGCCGCCCGGCGCGTTGCGTCGGCCTCGTCGGCCGCCTGCACGAGAATCGTCTTTGCGACGCGCTCCGCCGCCGCCATGGCGGCGTTCTCGGCTCGCTCGCTCGTGTTCGCGGCCTCGGCGCGCCACGTCGCGAGCACTTCTCGCGCGGCGCCCTTCGCCGTTTCCTCGGCGGCGCTCCTCGCTGCCTCGTGCGCGACGCTCCTGGCCGATTCCTGTGCGGCGCTCGCCATCTCCTGTGCGACGCTCGTCGCAATCTGATTCGCGACGTTGCGCGATGTCTCGTCGGACGCCGCGGCCATCGTCGCGATCGCGTCGTGGACGAGCTTCTCGGCGACCTCGCGCGCGATGCGCGCGGCGATCTCGATGATTTCCTCGCGCGAAACCGGCGCCGGGCCAGCGGCGACGGGCTGCGCCGGCGCGACGGGCTTCGGCGCACCCGTCCGCTCGCGCAGCTCCCCCAGCACCACGTCGAGAGCGCCTTCGCCGATCGGCTTCGTCAGAAAGCCGCTCGCGCCGCAAACCTTGGCGCGTGCACGGTCGTTCGGCGTGTCGTTTGCCGTGCACATGACGACGGGAATCGAAGCGGTCTGCGGGTTCGCGACGATCATGCTCGTGGTCTCGAAGCCGTCGGCGCCCGTCATCATGTAGTCCATGAAGATGACGTCGGCCGAGTGCGCCTTCAGGTGGTCGATCGCCTCCTGGCCGGAAGCCGCCGTCTCGACGCCCAGCCCGCGGGCCTCGAGCATCCGCTTGAACATGACGCGGACGACCTTGGAGTCGTCCACGACGAGCGCTTTGCTGATGGTCATCGTCTTCCTCGTCTCTTGTGCCGTACAAGTCGAATTCTGGCGCGCATCGGCCACCTTAGCAAAATGCGCGCCCGTTGGAAGATCGACGCGCCCCCAGAGACCCGAGCGCTCCAGTGGACCGGCACAGGGCGCGACGCCGTCGCCGGGGACGGCGGCCACGCCAGCGATCCGGCGGCCGGCGTTAAACTGCGCGGCCCCGCTCGTCGATGCGCGGGCCGCATGAGGGGACCATGGAAGGCACCGAAGGCGCGCTGCTCGCGCAGGCGAACGAGCAATGTCAGGACCCGGCGTTTCGCGACGCCGTGTGGCGCCACCTCGGCTATCGCGGCGCGGCGGCCGGCCCGCGCGAGCTCAGCACGCGCATTCACCCGAACGATCAGATGCTGCAGCATTCGCTGCGGCACTTCCACGAGGTCAACCGCTCGGTGAGCCAGTATTTCAACGTTGCGCTCCAGCAGCACAACGCGGCGCAGCAGGTGTTCCGGCTCGTCCTCGGCGCGCCGAACCCGACGCACCGGCTGCTCGACTTCGCGTGCGGCTACGGGCGGCTGCTCCGATTCCTGACGTTGAGCATCCCCCCGGCGCAAATCTGGGCGTCGGAGATCCAGCGCGACGCCGTCGATTTCGCCGTCGAGGAGTTCGGCGTCCACGGAATTCTTTCGGACTTCGACCCGCGGCGATTCGAGCCCCGAACGCAATTCGATTTCGTCTGGGTGGCGTCGCTCTTCTCGCACTTGCCGCGGCATCTGTTCGACGGTTGGCTCGCGCGCCTGACGTCGATCCTGAGCCCGGGCGGGATACTCTGCTTCAGCGTCCACGACGAGCGCCTGCTGCCCCCGCACATCCCGATGCCGCCGGAGGGCATTCATTTCATATCGAGCAGCGAGAACGCGGAGCTCGACGCCAACGCGTACGGGACGACTTTCGTCAGCGAGGCGTTCGTCCGCGGCGCGGTCGCCCGGGCGTGCGGGATCGATCACCCGTATTTTCGGATCGGGCGCGGCCTCGCGAACGAGCAGGACCTCTACATCGTGCCGGCGCGGCGGGACTGCGACCTCGGCCGGCTCGCCGCGTTTCGCAAGGGCGCGTGGGGCTGGGTCGACGAATGGCGCGTCCGCGACGCGGGCGAGCTCTACATGCGGGGCTGGGCCGCCTCGATCGACGACGGGGCGCTCGATGCAATCGAGATCCGCATCGACGGGGCCGCCCATCGCTGCCCGACCGGGCTGCCCCGCGACGACGTGCGCAGCGTGCTGAACGATGCGCGGCTGGGCACGTCAGGCTGGGAGTTCCGGCATTTTCTCGGAGCGGGGCCGCCGAGCGCGTTCGTCGAGGTCACGGCGCGCTCCGCGCGCGACGAGGTCGCGCTGCTCTATGCCGGGCCCGTCGCCCGGCCGCTGCGCACGAGTGCGTGAGCACGGCTCTCGTCGATCGGGGCCCTCACGGTGTCCTACACGAAGTCGGGGTCGCGACCGACAGTGCGTCGAGGTTCCGCGGAGGATAACGACTCTTCCGTGCGGTCGACGTGACTGGGAGCTGGCGCGCATGGCTCATATCGTCATCCCGCATGAAGCTGGGCGTTTACCTGGTCGAGGACTCGGAGATCATGTCGACCCTGCTGCGCGAGCTGCTGGAGGGGAACGGCGCAACGATCGTCGGTCACGCCGATTCGGCGCAAACCGCGATCCGGGACATCGCGCTCGTCAAGCCCGACGTGGTCGTCATCGACGTCGCTCTCGCTCGCGGCAACGGCTTCGACGTGCTGAAGTCGCTGCGCGACCATCCACCGGCGAAACCGCCGCTGCGCGTCGTGCTGACCAACTACACGCTCGCGGCGTATCGCAAGGCCGCGAAGCGGCTTGGCGCCGATTACTTTCTGGACAAGAGCACGCAGATTCCCGAATTGCTGCGCATGATCCGATCGCTGTACCGCCGCGCGAAAAACGGTGAACGGCACGTCGAGCTAGACGGCGCGGCCTGCGAAGATGGACCCGACCCGGCAAGCCGCTGACGAAGCCTCCAAGGTGCTCGACGCGCTTGCGGCGGTGAGCATGGAGCTCTCGTGCCATTGCGGCGCGCCCGCGCACAAGCTGGTCCTCTCCGCAAGCCAGGTGCAGGAGACCTGCGAGAAGATCGACGACGCCGTCTGCGCGCTCAAGAAGATCCTGGAGATCGCGGTCCGGAACGGCCACGGCCCGGTGCCCCATCTCACTGCGCAGCCCCCGGGCGAGCCGGCGAACGAGTGACGGGGTTACTCGAGGGTGAAGCCGACCTTGAGCGAGACCTGCCAGTGCGCGATCTTGCCGTCGACGACGTGGCCGCGTGTCTCCGTCACGGTGAACCAGTGGATGTTGCGAACCGTGAGGTGCGCCTTGGCGATCGCTTTCTGCACGGCGTCCTCGATGCTGAGCGGCGACGATCCCGTGAGCTCCAGCAATTTGTAGATATGATCGGACACGATTGATCTCCGGTGGTCGTTCGGAGGAGGCGAGCCGTCCAGAGCCGTCTACGCCTCCCCGCATTAGCATAACAAATGGGAGGCGCGTCGATGCCCGCTCGTCCGCTCGCCACGGTGCGCCATCACGCGATGGTGCTCACCGATCACGAATTCGAGGTGCCGCTCGATCACGACGAGCCGTCGGGCGAGAAGCTGTCCGTGTTCGCGCGTGCCGTCAGAAGCGTGAAGAAATCCGCCGCGGATCTGCCGTGGCTCGTCTTCCTTCAGGGCGGACCGGGTTTCGGCGGCCCGCGCCCGCTCGCGAACACCGGCTGGATCAAGCGCGCGCTCGACGACTACCAGGTGCTGCTGCTCGACTCGCGGGGCAACGGCCGCAGCAGCGTCGTGCTCCCGCAGACGCTCGCGCGCCGCGGCGACGCGCGCGCGCAGGCCGACTATCTGATGCATTTCCGCGCCGACAGCATCGTCCGCGACGCCGAATGGATCCGCCGGCAGCTCGCCGGCAACGAGGAGAAGTGGAGCGTTCTCGGCCAGAGCTACGGCGGGTTTTGCGCGGTCCACTACTTGTCCGCGCATCCGGAAGGTCTGCGCGAGGTCTTCATCACGGGCGGGCTGCCGCCGCTCGAGGCAAGCGCCGACGACTACTATCGGCAGACCTATCCGGAAGTCGCGCGCAAGACGCGCAAGTTCTTCGATCGCTATCCGCAGGATCTCGCGCAGTGCAATCGGATCCTCGAGCACCTGCACCGGCATGAAGTGGCGCTGCCCACCGGCGGCACGCTCAGCGTCCGGCGCTTCCAGCAGGCCGGGTTCATGCTCGGCTTCGACGACGGCATGGAGAATCTCCACTACCTGCTCGAAGACGCGTTCTGCGAAGGCGCCGGCGGCGAAGAGCTCAGCTATGCGTTCCTGCGCGCGTTGGAAAACACCCAGCCTTTCGAGTCCCATCCGATCTTCGCCGTGCTCCACGAGATGTGCTACACGCAGGAGAGCGCGTCGCGCTGGTCGGCGCAGCGTGTCCGCGCCGAGTTTCCCGACACCGAGTGGGCGCCGGGACGCGCGCCGTCGTTCACCGGCGAGATGATCTATCCGTGGATGTTCGACGACTACCGGGAGCTGCAGCCGCTGCGCGAGGTCGCGGAGCTCCTCGCGAACGAGGAACGCTGGCCGCGCTTGTACGACGTCGCGCGGCTCGCCCGCAACGACGTGCCCTCGGCGGCAGTGATCTACGCCGAGGACATGTACGTCCCGCGCGCGCTCTCGGAAGAGACCGCCGCGCGCATCGCCGGGATGAAAGTCTGGCTGACCAACGAGTTCGAGCACAACGGGCTGCGCGCGAGCGACCGTGTGTTCGAGCGGCTGATGGCGATGCGGCGCGACGACGGCTGATCAGGGCCGCGGTGGGCACAGCCCTCCGGGCTTCACGAGAACCGGGCGCCCTTCGGGCTGCGCCCACCGCGGCCCTAGCGCACGGCGCGCGTCGACTTCGCCGGCGCGCCGCTCGTGAGCTCGTCGAACACCCGCTCGACGTCCGGCTGCTTCGCGACGAGCGCGACGAGCGCCTTGCGCTGCGCGGCCGAGCGCGCGCAGCCTTGCAGCGTGACCCATTTGCGCGACGTCGTCACCCAGACCGATGTATCGGCGAAACGCGGATCGCCGGCGATCGACGCGCGCACGCGCTCGTTGAGCTCGGGATCGCGCTTGTATGCGCCGCCGGGCTCGCACTTGCCTTCCATCGCGCAGCGCAGGCCGCGCTCCACGCGAACGTGCGACTCGACACGGGCGTGTTCGGGGCTCAGCAAAGGCGGCGGCTGCTCGGGGCACGCGGCGAATCCCTGCGTCGCCCGCGCGAACGGATCGAGCTGGACCTTGTCGTCGGCGCGCGCGAGGGCGCCCGCGCACGCGGTCAGCGCGAGTGCCAGCGCGGCGAGCGCCGCGCGTCGTCGAGCATCCATCCGGGCCATTGTAGAATGAGTTGACCTCGCAAACGACGGTTGCGCGCAGCGACCCAGACGCCGCGCGGCCGATCTCCGACGTTCGATGAAAGCGCGCGCGACGTGATGAACGAAAAGCTCAAGTCCGAGCTCGGCGAGTGGATCGTTCGCTCCACGCTCGACGGCATGACCGGCGTCGCCATCCTGGCCGCCGTGTGCGAGCGCCTCAACGACGCCGGCATGTCGCTCGCGCGAGCCGTGATGGCGGCCGATCTGCTCGATCCGACGCTCGATACTCTCGGCGCGCGCTGGAACCGCGGACGCGGGGTCACCGAGCAGGCCTCCCCGCGCACCGATGACGAAGACGTAAACGAAGAGTGGCTGCAAAGCCCGTTCTACCGGCCTGTTCGAAGGCGGCGAGAGAACGCTGCGCCGGCGCCTCGACGCGACCTATCGACGCGGCGAGTTCCCGCTGCTCGACACGTTCCAGGACCGGGGCATCACCGACTACGCGGCGTTTCTCGAGCGGATCGACGAGAGCCTGCATGTCGGCGATTTGAAGGGGGTGTACGCGTCGTGGACGACCGATGCCCGGGAGGGGTTCTCCGACGATCAGCTGCACATGCTCGGCGCACTCATGCCGACGCTCACGCTGGGGGCGATGCTGCGCATCGCCCATCGGACCGCGCGCACGATGCTCGCGACCTATCTCGGTCACGACGCCGCGCAGCGCGTGCTCGGCGGCAACATCGTCCGCGGGCGCGCCGACCCGATTCGAGCCGTCGTCTGGTTCAGCGACCTCGTCGGTTTCACCCGCATCTCGGATACGGTCGGCGCCGACGGCATGCTCGCGCTTCTCAACGACTACGCGGAGGCGCAGGTCGAGGCGATCGAGGCGCACGGCGGGCACGTGCTGAAGTTCATCGGCGACGGGATCCTGGCGATCTTCCCCGACGATCAGGCCGAAGCCGCGTGCGCCAGCGCGCTCGACGCGGCGGTCGACCAGCGCCGTCGCATCGCAGCGCTCAACGAGCGCCGCACGGCGGCCGAGCTTCCCGTGACCGACACGCACATCGCGCTCCACGTCGGCGAGCTCCTCTACGGCAACGTCGGGAGCCCGCGCCGCCTCGACTTCACCGTCCTCGGTCCGGCGGTCAACGAAACCGCGCGGATCGAGGCGCTTTGCGGATCCCTGGAGCAGGCGGTCATCGTATCGTAGGCGTTCGCCGAAGCCGCAGGCGATGCGCGGAGCCGTCTGGTAAGCCTCGGCCGCTACGCGATGAAAGGGGTGGCGCGACCGCAGGAACTTTTTACTCTCGACCCTCGAGGGGTTGATTCCCCAGGGCCCGCCCACATAGTTGCCGGGTGCGAAGCGAGCAGGCGGGCTTCGCCCGGCTCCAACCGTCAGGGAACAAAACAGGTGAGCGAGAGCATCCACGTCGTGTGTCCGAGCTGCGATACGACGAACCGTGTCGCGCGCGAGCGCTTGGAGCGCGGGCCCGCGATGCGGCACCTGCAAGGAGCCGCTCTTTCCCGGGCACCCGATCGAGCTCGGCAAGGCGAACTTCGACAAGCACGTCGCGTCGAACGATTTGCCGGTCGTCGTCGATTTCTGGGCGCCGTGGTGCGGTCCGTGCCGGATGATGGCGCCCGCGTACGAGCAGGCTGCCGCGCGGCTCGCGCCCGGACGTGCGCATCGCGAAGCTCAATACCGAGGATGCCCCGGACATCGCCGGACGCTTCGGGATCCGCGGCATTCCGACGATGATCGCGTTTCGCGGCGGGCGCGAGGTCGCGCGGCAATCCGGCGCCATGGATCTCGCCGGGATTCTCGGCTGGATAAAAGCCAACGTCTGATGGAGCTCGAGTCCGATGTCATCGCGCAATTCGACTGACTGGATGTGGGCGCAGGCCTGTGCGCTGATCGACGAGGCCGAGCGCATGCACCGGCAGTTCTTCCGCCTCGGCGTGTCCGAGCGGACGCAGGCGGTCTGGGAGCCGCCGGTCGACGTGTTCGAGGACGACAGCGAGGTCGTCGTCGTCGTCGCGTTGCCGGGCGTTGCCGGCGGACGCGGTCGAGGTCACGATGGAGGCCGGGCGAGCTGGTCGTGCGCGCCGAGGCGCGATTCCCCTTCGCCGGCGGCCGCCACGTCGTGCGCCGGCTCGAGATTCCGTACGGCCATTTCGAGCGGCGCATCCCGCTGCCGAATTCGCGGGGCTCGAGGCCGGCACGCGCGAGTCGGTGAACGGTTGCCTCGTGCTGCGGCTGCGCAAATCGACCGGAGGCGCGAGATCATGAACGAGCACACGGCTGCCGAAACGCCGCCCGCCAGCGCCGACGCGAGCCTTCGCCGCGACGAGGTCGCCGACGGCGCGCAGCCGGCGCGGCCAGGGCGCTGCCGCGCGCGCTGCCCGACGACGCGCTGATCATCGTGCCGGTGCGCAACGTCGTGCTGTTCCCCGGCATGGTCGTGCCGCTCACCGTCGGGCGCGAGCGCTCGCGCGCCGCGGCGCAGGAAGCCGCGCGCCTGCAGCGCCCGCTCGGCGTGCTGCTGCAGAGCAACCCCGAGGCCGAGGAGCCGGCGCCCGAGGACCTGCACTGGGTCGGCACGACGGCGAACGTGCTGCGCTACATCACGGGACCCGACGGCGCGCACCACGCGATCTGCCAGGGCGCGCAGCGCTTTCGCGTGCTGCAGTTCCTCGAGGGCTATCCGTTCATGGTCGCGCGCGTGCGAGATCATCGACCGACCCGAGCACGTCGATCCGCGACATCGAAGGCCGCGCGCACGCGCTGAAGCAGCGCGCGCTCGAGATCCTGCAGCTGCTGCCGCAGGTGCCGGAGGAGGTCGTCGCCGCGCTTCCAGGCGATCGAGGGCCCGGCGCGCCTCGCCGACTTCATCGCCGGGCTGATGGACATCACGCGCCGAGGAGAAGCAGGCGCTGCTCGAGACCTTCGACCTCAAGGCGCGCCTCGACAAGCTGCTCGAGCTCCTGTCGCACCGCATCGAGGTGCTCAAGGTCTCGCGCGAGATCGACGAGCGCACGCGCGAGCTCGATCGAGCGACAGCAACCGCAAGCACCTGCTGCGCGAGCAGATGCGCACGATCCAGAAGGAGCTGGGCGAGGGCGACGAGGCCGCCGCCGAGATCGCCGAGCTCGAGAAGGCGATCGACCGAAGCGAAGATGCCCGAGGAGGTCGAGAAGCAGGCGCGCAAGGAGCTGAAGCGCCTCGAGCGGATGCCCGAAGGCGCCGGCGAGTATTCGATGATCCGCACGTACCTCGACTGGCTGATCGAGCTGCCGTGGGCGGCCGAGCCCGAGGCCGCGATCGACATCGCCGAGGCGCGGCGCATCCTCGACGACGACCACTACGGCCTCGAGAAGATCAAGAAGCGCATCCTCGAGTACCTCGCGGTGCGCAAGCTCAATCCCGTCGGGCAAGAGCCCGATCCTGTGCTTCGTCGGGCCGCCCGGCGTGGGCAAGACCTCGCTCGGCCAGAGCATCGCCAGGGCGACCGGGCGCAAGTTCGTGCGCGTGAGCCTGGGCGGCGTGCACGACGAGGCCGAGATCCGCGGCCACCGGCGCACCTACATCGGCGCGCTGCCGGGCAACATCATCCAGAACCTGCGCAAGGCCGGCACGCGCAACTGCGTGATGATGCTGGACGAGGTCGACAAGCTCGGCGCGGGCGGCTTCCACGGCGACCCGGCCTCGGCGCTGCTCGAGGTGCTCGATCCCGGAGCAGAACTCGACGTTCCGCGACAACTACCTCGCGGTGCCGTTCGACCTGTCGAGCGTGATGTTCATCTGCACCGCGAACGTGCTCGACACGATTCCGGGGCCGCTGCGCGACCGCATGGAAGTGATCCAGCTGCCGGGCTACACCGCGGAGGAGAAGCTGCAGATCGCGCGGCGCTATCTCGTCGCGCGGCAGCTCGCCGCGACGGGGCTCAAGCGCGGAGCAGTGCGAGATCAGCGACGACGCGCTGATGGCGATCATCGACGACTACACGCGCGAAGCGGGCGTGCGCAATCTCGAGCGCGAGATCGGCAAGGTGCTGCGCAACGTCGCGGTGCGCATCGCCGAGGGCGGCGTCGCAGCACGTGACGATCGGCCCGGACGACCTGCCGGCGATCCTCGGGCCGCGCAGGTTCGAGGCCGAGGTCGCGATGCGCAGCGGCGTGCCGGGCGTGGCGACGGGACTCGCGTGGACGCCGGTCGGCGGCGACATCCTGTTCATCGAGGCGACGCGGATGCCCGGCAGCGGGCAAGCTGATCCTCACCGGCCAGCTGGGCGACGTGATGAAGGAGAGCGCGCAGGCGGCGCTGTCGCTCGTCAAGGCGCGCTCGCAGGAGCTCGGCATCGCGCCGGACGTGTTCGAGAAGTCCGACATCCACGTCCACGTGCCGGCCGGCGCGACGCCGAAGGACGGCCCGAGCGCGGGCGTGGCGATGTTCGTCGCGCTGGCGTCGCTGCTGACCGGGCGGCCGGTGCGCAGCGACGTCGCGATGACCGGCGAGATCAGCCTGCGCGGCCTGGTGCTGCCGATCGGCGGCGTCAAGGAGAAGGTGCTGGCGGCGCTGCGCGCGGGCATCACGACGGTGATGCTGCCGGCGCGCAACCGGCGCGATCTCGAGGAGATTCCGCCGAGCGCGCGCGAGAAGCTCGAGATCGTCTGGGTCGAGCGCGTCGACGAGGCGATCGCCGCCGCGCTTCCCGCACCGCACGCCGAAGTCGCGCCCGCGTCGGGCTGACGCGCGGCGGACTGGCTCGGCGCACGCGCCGCGGGCGGTATCGCCCCGAGCGGAAAAGCTCTACGCTGTCGGCTTCGCGTGGTGCTTGCCGGAGAAGGGAACGATGCGAGGTGTCTCGATGCTGGCGCTCGCCGCCGCGCTGGCGTGGACCGCGGTGGCCGAGGCATCGCGCGCGAGCGACGAGGACATCGACGTGCAAGTGCGCAAGGAGCGCTCGGCGTACGAGGTCAACCTCGAGTTCACCGTGCCCGCGACGATCGAGCAAACGTGGAACGTGCTCGCCGATTACGAGCACATGGCGCAGATCCTGTCGAGCATGGACTCGAGCCGCATCGTCAGCCGCGACGGCAACCGGCTCACCGTCGCGCAGACGAGCCACGGCAAGGTCGGCCCGCTGCACGTCTCGGTCGACGGCAGTCCGCGAGATCACGTTGACGCCGTTCAGCGAGATCCGCTCGCACCAGATCAAGGGCGACCTGAAGGCGTCGGATTTCACGACCAGCCTCCACGCCGAGGGCGCGGTGACGCGCGTCACCGTGTCCGGCAAGCTCGTCGCCGCGGCGTGGGCGTCCTGGACGCTTGGCGCCGAGACCATAGCGGCGCACACGCGGCGGCAGTATCAGGAGCTGCGCGACGAGATCCTGAAGCGCAAGGGGCAGTGACGCTCGATACTCGCTTCGCTACGGGCTCACGAGCCCCCACGAGACGCGGTGCTTGTTGGTGACGGCCGCCTGGACGTTCACCGGAATGCTCTCCACCTGGCCCGGTCATCGTCGTCACCTGGACGAGGATCGGCGGCGTCGCCGCGTTCGCGTTCGGATCGGCCTGCACCAGCGTGACGCCCGCGATGCCGCCGCTGATGAGCGTGCTGGCGACGACCGTGCTTCCCGAGAGCAGCACCGAATTGCCGGTGGTGAGCTCGCGCGCGTAGAGCGTCGACGAGAGCACGCCGAGACACGGGTCCGACGCCGGCGCCGAGAAGCCGTAGACGGCGATGTTGACGTCCGCGTACGTGTCGGAGTTGATCTTCTGCGACCCGTTGATTCCGTCCTGATACCAGCCGCGGCCGATCGGCGCGCTGCCGAGGCCGGCGACGCTCGATCCGTTGATCGCCGTCAGGTTCGCTCGCGAATACGGGACGGCCGGCGCCGGCTCGGGCGTCGTCCACGTGCCGTCGCGGATCACGTAGAACGAGTTGATCACCGAGGTGTCGACGAGGTCCTGCTGGTCGAGCAGCTTGCCGGTGCCCACGAAGAGATAGCGATCGACGTTGTTGTTCTGATCGATCTCGATGCGCACGCCCGACGTGATCGGCTGCGCCTTGCCGGTCGCGTCCTTCAGCGTCGCGATCTTCTCCGCCTTCCACTTCGTCGGATCGACGTTGGACAGGTCGAAGCGCCAGACGTTGCCCTTCATGTCGCCGCCGTAGGCCTGCAGCACGTACGGATTCTGCCGGCTGGACGTGAACGCGCGGATCGTGCTGAGGTCGGTCGGATCGGTGTCGGTGCCCGTATCGCCCGGCAGCGGAATCTTCTTCAGCAGCTGACCGGCTTTCGACGCGGAATTCGGGTTCAGCACGTAGAGGAATCCCTTGCCGCCTGGATTGTTGTAGCCGGAGGCGACGAGGACGACCCAGCCGTACGCGTAGGTCTTGACCATCGTCGGCGGGTCGTAGACATAGCCGAGATTCGTATCGGTGAATTCCCACAGCACTTTCGAAGCCGCGGTCGCTTCGGTGTCGGTGGACACGAACGGCGGCGGCGGCGAGACCGGATTCGTCACGTCGAGCGCAAAGACCGACCGTCCGCCCGCGCCGAGGCCGCTGACGAGTATCGTGCGCCAGTCGTTTCCGCTCTGCGGCGGCGCCGACGTGTTCGTGTTGGCGAAATCGACGTCCCAGACGCGCGGCGTCGCGTTGACGTAGAACCGGTGCTGGTAGAGCGGGATGCCGCCGCGCCGCCACGCGAGCGCGCCGAGCTGATACGACGGCGACGGCGTGTGCGCGGTGTCGTTCGGATCGCCGCCGCCGTAGAGCGCCGCGGGGATGTACGCCCACGCTTCCTTGCCGCCGTTGGCGATGTTGTCGACGAACGCGTGCATCATCCCGTCGTTGCCGCCGACGTAGACCATCGGCGTGCGCAATGCCTTGTTCGACTTGTACGCCGCATAGCCGGGGTTCGGCGAGCCGCTCGTCCCGGTGTCGAGGAACGGCGCGCTCGGCGCGCCGACCGGGACCGCGCCCGAGTACACGATGTCGCCGAGGATGTGGGCGCGGGTCCGGAAGCTCGTCGCGTTGATGCCTTCGTTCGATTTGTCGCCGCGCAGGAAGTTGAGCACCGATTGCGCCGACGGCGGCGGCGACACCGCGGCCCATCCGTTGGTGAGCGAAGCCTGCTGCGCGGGGGAAAGGCTGGCGAGGCGGAACGGGACCGGTGTCTGCGTCGCATCGTTCATCGTCACGATTCGCCGCTGCGTGTCCCAGCCGTTGATCGTGCCGTCGGCGGCCGCCTGCGCGTCGAGCTGCACCGCGGCCGACCACAGCGGAGCGTTCAGCGGATTGCCGTTGACGTCGACGGGAAGAACGCCGGTCGCGAGGTCGACCGCGTACTTCTTGACGTCGCCCCAGATTCCCGCTTCGTAGCTCGTCTTGTACGCGTATTGGTTGGTCACGCTCAATTGCGATCCGCCGAGTCCGACGCCGGTGCCCGTTCCCGACTGGTCGGTGAAGTCGGCGAGCGCGGCGACGATGCTTTCGGCGAGCTGCTGGGGATTGCTCGCGTTGAAGTACTTGCCGCGGCTGTTGACCGCTGCGTGCCAGAGGTCGTCGATGCATTCCGGCCCGCCGGCGCCTGAGGCGCACGTCGAGGTCACCGGCCAATTGGCGGTGCCGGCCGTGATGGCGTCGATGCCGGTCGGGTAGACGACGTTTCCCTGCGCGCCGATCGACAGCCCGTAGACGGTGACGTGCTGCCAGGGGGCGGTCGAGTCCTTGACCTGGTTTGCCTTGTCGGGCCGGATGTCGCGGTCCCAGTAGTACATCGCCAGGTCCGCGAGGCTGTTGCTCGTCGCCGTCGGCCCCTCGTAATAGGGGCGCGGGAACTGCGAGCCGGCCGTGAGCCCCGCAACGGGGAGCGGCAGCGCAGGAACCGTCAGGTCCGTGTCGCCGACGCTCCCCGCCGAGAGCGCGCTGTTCCAGTAGCCGTCGGTCGACAGCAGGTGGAAGTTCAGTTGGCACCTGCCGGTGCTCGGATCGAGCGGGTCGGTGGCGCCGGGCAGACCGGAGGCTCGCGTTCGAGAAATACTGGCCGATCCGGTACATCGCGTCCGGCAGCGGCGTGCCGTTGTTCGGAGATGCCGCGTAGAACTTGGAGAACCAGGTCGCCGCGTTCGCCGCGTCGAAATCCTTGACGTTGAGAAAGCCCGCCGTGGCGCTGCTGTTCTCCCAAAGGGTGTGATAGCCCGCGCGCAGCTGGTTGGTGCCGACGTAGTTCGAGAACGCGCGGCCGCCGGCGGTCTGCATCGCCATCACGCGCGTCCGGTTGAACGCGTAGAACTTCGCGAAATTCTGCGTACTCCTGCGCGATCGTGCGTCCGGAAGGATTGGCGGCCGGCCACGCCGTTGACGAGGACGCCGGTGGGCGTGATGTCGATGCGCTTGAATACGGCGGGATCGAACCCGGTCCCGCCGCTCGCAGTCGAGGCGAAGCGGACATACCTGGTCGAGGCGAAGTCCTGGCGCGTGCCGCAGCCGGACGTGCCCCACTGGCCGGTCGCCGTCGAGCAGAACCACACGCTGGTGATCGTGTAGTAGAAGGGATAGCCGTACGCAGTGATCGGCGTGATGAACTTGCAGCGCAGCGTTCCGGTGTTCGTGCAGGTGTCGGAATTGTTCGGGTAGTTGTAGCCTGCCGCGATCGCGGGCGTCGTTATCGGCACGGTGGACGTGAACGACGGGTACGCGCGGCCGTTGCGGCGGCACACCGATCCGTTGCCATCGGCGGTCGCATAGTCGGCGCCCGTGAGGCCGCTCGTCTTCCAGCACCACAGCGTGTCCGGGACGCCGGCCGCCCAGTTGGCATTGTTGGTCGGCGCCGTCGGCGACGACGACAACACGCAAAGCCCCGGCGTGGCGGCGCCGATCACGCACCCGGCGCTCGAGATGTCGGTGGCGGTCGGCGCGAGGTTGACGGTGCGGCTGGTATTGACGCCCGGGTAGTTCGCGAACCCGTTCATGTAGACGGCGCGCCACGGACCGTTGCAGGCGGTGTTCGTCCCTTCGCACGGAAGCAGCGCGCCGCTCGGCGTCACGCCGGGATTGTAGGTGGCGGACGGGTTGTAGTAGATCCGGTTGAAGTCGCTGCTGCGCAGCGGCGGGTCCACCTGCTGGTACGGCGTATACGAGGCCGGCAGACGGCGAGCTGCCGACGTTGGTCCCGCTGTTGCCGCCGCACTGGCGCGCGTCGCGGCAATAGGTCGGATGCGGGCTCGCCGTGTTCCACACGACCCAGTCCGGCAGGTAATCCCAGCTCATGCTGCCCGAGTCGTCGAGCGTGAACATCACGTTCGGCTTCACGGGATTGAGGCCCTGGATCGGCACTTCGGCCAGCGTTTCCGTGATCGGCGTGCCGCGAACCGCGAGCGGCTGCAACGCGAGCGCGGCGCCGACGATTGCGGCGCAACTCATTCTGGAGACGGATCGGCGGTTGACGGTCATCGGTCGTGCTCCTCGGAACGCGATTCGCAGGCGAAGCTACTTCAGCACGGCTTGCGCGTAGGTCACGGTATTGCGCGGGCCTTCGACACGCACGGTGACGCGGTAGAACGCGTCGCCGGGCCGGATCAATCCGACGTAGTGCTCGGTTCCGGGATCGGCGCCGAACGCTCCCAGCGCGAGGTTGCAGTTGCTCGCAATCGCCGCGCCCGGGTTGAGGCACATCCGCTCGATGACGTAGCAGCTGCGGTTGCCGGCGTCGTCGTTCGCGATGAGACCCGAGGCGAGGCCGGGTCCGGAGCAACCGTTCGCGTTGGTCAGCAGGTCGGGAATCTTCGGCACGACGCTGTTCGCCGCCATGCAGCCGCCCGCCGATCCGCGAATGCACGCGTAGAAGTTCTGCGCCGGCGCGTGCTGCGTGCGGTCGAGCGAGGGGATCGCTTCCCACAGCGCATTGATCGCGCGCTCGACCCCGCGATCGACGGCCGAGCTCGCGGCCTGCTTCAGGACGAGGTTGCCGGTCACCGTCGTCGCCGTGTCGGTCGATCGCATCAGCGCGACGCCGGCGATGGCGAGACCCACCATCACGAGAAGCGCGACGAAGAGCACGATTCCGCGCTGGGCATGCGGGCTCGCGCGGAATCGAAGCGGGCGGCGGTCGTCGCGGCGCGGACTCATGGGGCGTTCCAGACGGCGTTGCGAAACGCGATCGTGGTCTCCAGCACCTTGTAGCGGTAGTGCTGCTGATCGGCGCTCAGCGTCATCGACACCGCGCAAGGGCCGGGCACGCAGAACATGTCGAGCGGGCCGGGCGTCACCGGATCCACTTCGTACTGATCGCTGCGGGTGACGATCGCGACGCGCACGGCGCGGATCTGCTGCCACGTCGCCTGCGGCTGCAGCGGCAGGTTCGCCGCCGACCAGTTCCCGGTGGCCGGCTGCCACGCATCGACGGTCCCGTCGTTGTTCGTGTCGATGCCGAACTGCGCCTTCAGGTTGACGACGTGGCTCACGACCGGGGCGCGCCGGCTGCACGGTCGGCAGCAGCGCCTGCGTCTGCAGCGTGTTCGTCGCCGCGTCGACCGAGTAGAGCGTCTGTCCGAAGCGCGCCGGCTGGCCCGGCGTGGCCGCCTGCCCGAGGTTGATGAGCGAGGCGGTGACGGCGTTGTAGGTCGTCGTGTTGTTGTTTCCGGGCGTCGCCGTCAACGTGTGGTTGATCGTCGCGATGCCCGTTCCCGCTGCGACCGAGATGCCGGCCGCATTGACGATCGAGAGCGTGCAGTTCGTGCCCTGGACCGCGACGACGATGTCGTTCGGGCTGAAGCCCACCGGTCCCGCAACGACGAACGCTCCCGGGGGCGAGGCGCCCATCGCGGGGTTGTTGAGCAGCGGCGTCGGCGTGGAGAGCGCGCTCGACCCGCCGTAGAGCACGGTGATCGTGTCGGGGTCGTTGTCGGTCGCGCCCGCGGCGATGACCGCCGGGATCGGGCGCATCATCGCGCACCCGGCGAGAGCGGTCGTCGATGCCGAAACGACCTGGCCGGCGCCCATCAGGTCCTGGCCGATCAGGAAAAGACCGTAGCTCGCGTTCTGCTGCGCGTCGCTCGCCGCCGTGATCGTCCGCTTCTGACCTTCGCTGATCTCGTAGACCTGGTAGATCATCAGCACCATCAGCATGCTGATCACGATGCCGACCAGGATCTCGATGAGCCCGATCCCGGCCTGCGGCGACCGCGGCGCCTTCGTCGGCGTCTTCATATGTTCTTGCCGATCTGCGCGGTGATGAGCAGCTGATGCCGTGCCGCCTCGCCCGGAAGCTGCCAGAACATCGTCACGACGACGCTGCGGCTCTGCGCCGACAATCCGGGTTGGCTCAAGTCGACCACGGGAAGATTGGCGCCCGTCGCGGACGGAAGCAGGCTCGCGACCTGCGATTGCCACGCGACGAGCTTCGGTCCGCCGGATCCGAACTGCGCGTCGAGGTCGGCCGCGGCGGTCGACCACATGTCGCCGATCAACCCTTGCGCGAGGTTCGCGGCCTCGGCGCGATACCGCGCGTCGTTCGTCGCGCGGATCGAGCCGGCGAGAATTCCGATCAGCCCGAGGACGCCGAACGAGAAGATGAGGATCGCGACGAGCGCCTCGAGCAGCGCGCTTCCGGTTTGCCCGGCAGCACCGCGTCGCGCGCGACCGAGAAAGCGCTTCATTCAGCAGGCCCTCGCATCGGGCGGCGTCAGCGCCTTGAGCGCCGGATCGGGATCGCACATCCGGACGCCATGGATGTCGTCCGCATAGATGCGCAGCGTCCGCGCTTCGCCGTTGGTCACGGAGTTGACGTCGACCCGCTGCAGGTTGGGCGTCGCGATCGGCGACGGGGAGATGATCCGCCCCAGTCCGTTGAACGTGATCGCCACGGCGTTCCCCGGCAACCGCGCGACCTGCGCGCTCTTGCCGACCTCGAAGCGCGAGTACTGCTGGATCGGCGGCTGGATCAGCGTTCCGGTGACCGGATCGAAGATGTTGATCGCCCAGCTCGCGTCGGTTCCGGCCGCGAGGGTGAAGCTCACCGGGCGGTTGAGGCGCGTCGCCTCGCTGCGCGCCGCGCGCAAGCCGTTGCTGATCGACTCGGCCGTCGAGCGAACCTCGCTGTTGCGCAGGAACGTCGTGAACGAGGGCATCCCGAGCATCAGCAGCATCCCCATGATCGTGAATGCGACGACGAGCTCGAGCAGCGTGAAACCGCGCAGGCGCGCAGGCGTTGTGCATCAGCAATCACCGCCTTTCCGGGTGACCCAGCAGGTGCTCGACGCACCGGCGCCCGTCCAACCCGCAGGCAGGCTCGTCGTCTTGCGCGCGCTCGCCTGGTCGATCGTGTAGACGAAGCCCGCCATGCCGCCGCTCGCCGTGCCGGTCGCGGTGACCGTGTACGCGGTCGGCGACAGCGTGCAGCTGAACGCGAAGTACTTGATCGACGCCGGCAGGTAGATCTTCCCCGCGGGCGCCGGACCGGCAGCCGACGCAACGCACGCGGTCGGATACTGGCGGTTGTCGGCGAAGAATTGCTCGAGGCGGACGCGCATCTCGTTGAGTCCGGACGTCGCCTCGACGATCTTGCTGCGCGTGACGTAGTCGATGTAGCTCGGCAGCGCGATCGCGGCCACGATGGCGAGCGTCGCCACGGTGACCAGCATCTCGAGCAGCGTGAACCCGCGGCTGCGACGCGGCGTCGCCGATCGTTGCGCCGGCGTCGAGGAGCGCCGCGGGGTTGCTTCGATCACCATCGACGTCATCGTCGGATTTGTCGCGATCCCCATTTGTCATCCACATCTCGCTCCGTCCTGGCGGCGCGTTCCGCATCCGCGGTGCGCCCGACGGGGCCTCTGCGCGCTGCAGTCGATCCGCGAGCGCGTCGGGCACCTTCAGGGTCGCAAGGCACATGCCAATGGCATAACGCGCGAGGGGTGATTCGAACAAGCGGTCGCGATGTCCGGATCAAAGGCACGGCGCCGCGCTTGCGGCGTGCGCGCGCAACGCGAGACGCAGGCAAGCGCGCGCCGATCCGGGTGACGAAATTCGTCGCAATCCGACGCGCAATCGACGCCTGCTGACGCGATTGCGCGGCTGCTGTTCGCTACATCTTGTACTGCGGGCGCGTCGCGCGACGAAGTGTTGTGTTCAGCGCGGCCGTCGCGGTGTCGTGAATACGCGGTCGCCGGTCTCTAGCTTCGATAGACGAAAAGCACCGTCGCGATCAGCGCAAAGAACGCGGCGTTGACGCGCACGAAGAAGCCGAGCAGCCGATACGCCTTGCGATTGATCACCCAGAAGGTCTCCTTGCAATCGCGGCAGCGGAATCGCGACCTGAACAACGACGCCCGCCCATCGCGCCGCGAGGGTACGCATCGTCGGACATCGAGACTCTTGCAGCCCGGGCATTTCCTGCGCATGAGCGCTCCAGTCGGGGTCACTACGCTGCGCCGAGCAATCTTCGTGCGCGCAACGCGCAGCGCGGCCCGCTCGTCGAAGCCCGATCCGTCCCGGACGACCGCGGGCCCCCGGCGGAGCACCGGACACGCCGCCGCGTTCTCGCCGCCAACCGAAAACTTGTAAAATCATCGGTTTCCCCCGGCGAGCGGAATCGTCGCCGGCACGCGAACCCACGAATTGGACCCCCTGTGATGAACCTGACCCCGGATTTTCGCCGCGCGCTCGGCCGCGGCCTGGCGACCGCCGTTCTCGTCGCGGTCGCCGCGGGTGCCGCGCCGATCGCATCGGCGCAGACGCTGCGCCAGAGCCAACGGCCCCAGTCACAAACCCCGACCGCCCCAACCGAAACCCCCACGCCGGACCCAGCCCGTCGATCCGAACGAGCTCTTCCGCGAGCAGGTGGCCAAGCCGCTGCAGGCCGCCGAGGAGCTGATCAAGGCGCGAGAAATATCAGGAGGCGATGGCCAAGGTTCACGAGGCCGAGCAGATCGCCGGCCGGACGCCGCTCGAAGCCTATCTGATCGACCGCACGCGCGGCATCGCCGCGTCCGGATTGGGAGACACGCAGACGGCGATCAAGTCGTTCGAGGCCGTGCTCGACGTCCGGCCGCTCGCCGCCGGAGGAACAATTGAAGCTCACCGAGGCGATCGCGAAGCTGTACTTCAAGGCCCCCGATTACCCAAATGCGGTGTCGTGGACCCAGCGGTATCTCAAGGCAGGCGGCACGGATCCGGAGATGCGGATGCAACTCGTGCGCTCGCTCTATCTCGCCGAGCAGTACGGAGCGGCCGCGACCGAGCTTCGCGCGATGATCGAGGCCGACGAAAAGTCCGGCGCAACGCCCGCGCTCGACCGGCTGCAGCTCCTCGGCAGCGTTTACGTCAAGATGAACGACGGCGCCGGCTACGCGTACGCGCTCGAGAAGGTGCTCGTCTATTACCCGAAGAAGGAATACTGGGTCGATGCGATCGGCCGCGTTCAGGGCAAGCCCGGATTCCCCGAGCATCTGCAGCTCGACGTGCTGCGGTTGCAGGAGGCGACCGCCGGCCTCGCCGATGCCGCGCAGTACTCGGCGATGGCGCAGCTCGCGCTCGGCATCGCCGCGCCGGGCGAGGCGAAACGCGTCATCGACAAGGGCTTCGCCGCGGGCGTCCTGGGCAACGGGCCCGAACGCCGACGCGCAACGCAAGCTTCGCGACGCCGCGACGAAGCAGGTGGCCGACGACGAGAAAGTGCTCGCGCAGAACGCGAAGGATGCGGCCGCCGCGAAGGACGGGAACGCGCTCGTGAACGTCGGCTGGGCAATGGCGAGCGCCGGGCAGTACGACAAGGGCACCGCGCTGATGGAGCAGGGGATCCAGAAGGGCGGCATCACCCGGCTGGAGGAGGCGAGGCTGCATCTGGCGATCGCGTATCTCGCCGCGGGTCAGAAGGCCAAGGCGATCGCCGCATTCAAGTCGGTGCAGGGCGGCGACGCCACTGCCGATCTGGCCAGGCTCTGGCTGATCCACGCGCAACGATCGTCCGGCTGACGTCCGGCTCGCGATGCGCCTGCTCTTCAGCGCGCTCGCGCGGACGCCGCTGCCGCTGCTCTACGCGTATGGGCGGCTGATCGATTTCTTCCTGTTTCACGTGTTCCGCTGGCGCCGCGATCAGGTCGCAGCGGACATCGCGCACTCGTTTCCGGACAAATCGGCCGGCGAGCGCGCGGCGATCGTGCGCGAGTCCTATCGCAACGTGGCGGACGTCGTGATGGAGTCGCTGTGGAGCTTCGGCGCGAGCGCCGAAGCGCTCAAGCGCCGCGTCGACTTCGAGAATCACGAGATCATCGATCGCGCCGTCGCGGCAAGGCAGTCGGTCGTGCTGCTCGCGCCGCACTTCTGCAACTGGGAGTGGCTCCTGGGCGCCGGCGCGGCGACGTTCCGGCTTCCGATCGATGTCGTGTACCAGAAGCTTCGCCTGAAGTCGCTCGATGCGTACCTGAGCACCGTGCGCGGGCGCTTCGGGGGGAAGCCGATCCCGCGCGAGGATTTCATCTACGAATTGATGAACCGTGCCGGCACGCCGCGCGGCTACGCGCTGATCGCCGACCAGACGCCGCGGCGCGAGGACAAGAAGCACTGGACCCGCATGCTCAACCGCGACACGGCGTTCTTCCTCGGGGCGGAAAAGATCGCGCGGTTCCTCGACGCCCCGGTGCTCTATGTCGACATGCGCCGCGTGCGCCGCGGCCACTATTCGGTGCGGTTCACTCCGCTCGCGGAGCCGCCGCACGCGATCGGCAACGAGCGCGGCGACTATTCGCCGGTGATGGAGGGGTTCGCGCGTCAGCTCGAAAACGCGATTCGCGCAAGTCCCGCCGACTGGCTTTGGCTGCAGAAGCGCTGGAAGTACCCGAAGCCGGCGGCGACGTGACGATCGCGTAGCGATCGATGGCCCCGTTCGCGTGCTTGCTGCTCAACGCCCGCGCCAGATCGCGATCGTTGCCGCCCACGCCGCCGGCACCGCAACGCGGTGCAGCGTCCATTGCGACGGAAGGTAGGGCGCGGGACCGTCGACGAGCCGCGGCGCTTCCGACAACTCCACGTCGAGCCGGCCGAACGGCGCGATGAGGCCGTCGCCCGTCGCCTTGCTCATCGCCTCCTTGCACGTCCAGTAGCGAACGAAGCGCTCCTGCCGCTGCCGCAAGTCGAGGTCCGCGAGCGACGCTCGCTCGGTCGCGGTGAGGAATTTGCGCGCGAGCCGATCGACGCCGACCTCGCGGTCGAGGCGCTCGATGTCGACGCCGATGCGGGTCTCCGCCGGGAGTCCTTTCGCGATTCCGATCAACGCAACTCCGCCCGTGTGCGAGACGTTGAAGTCGATGCCCGCGCCGGCGTCCGCGAGCTCGGGTCGCCCGCGCACGCCGCGGCGGATCTCGACCGCGGACGGCGCGATCCCGAGCGCGTCACCGAGCAGAAGCCGCAGCGTCGCGCGACCCGCGATCCACCGCCGGCGAAGCTCGTCCGTTCCGAATCGCTGCGCGCGCGCGCGCTCGGCGATCGACAAACATGCACTCGGGTCGTCGAGCTCGGCGCGCGCGGACTCCAGTCCGACGAGCCACGTCTCTACGCCCGGCGCGCCCGCCGCGAGCTTCAGGGGCTCGCCAGGGGCCCAAAGTCGATTCTCAGGTTTCGACACCGCGCACTTCGACGCCGCCCGTGGCTCTTTGTAGACTACGCGCTACAGGTGAATTCGACAAGCAATGGACGGGAGACCTCGCGATGAGTCGTATGCGCGCAATCGCAGCGCTCGCTGCAACTGCCGTGATCGCGACGAGCGCGCACGCGCAGGTGAAGATCGGCGTCGTCACGTCGGCGACCGGTCCCACGTCGTTCGTCGGCGTTCCGCAGAAGAATTCGGTCGCGCTGCTGCCGAAACGGGTCGGCGACACGACGATCGAGTACTTCTATCTCGACGACGCAAGCGATTCGACGCAGAGCGTCACCAACGTCAAGAAGCTGATCGCCGAGCAGAAGATCGACGCGCTGATCGGTCCGTCGGGCTCGCCGAACGCGATGGGCGTGATCGGGTTCATCGCCGAGGCGAAGACGCCGATGCTGGCGCCGACCGGCTCGCCCGCCGTGGTGCTGCCGATGGACGACAAGAAGCGCTGGGTGTTCAAGACGACGCAGAACGACGACATCATCGCCGACGCGCTGATCGAGCACATGACGAAGACCGGCGTGAAGACGCTGGGGTTCATCGGCTACAACGATCCCTACGGCGAGAGCTGGTACAAGACGATCGTGCCGATGCTGCAGAAGGCCGGAATCCAGCTCGTCGCGAACGAGCGGTACAACCGGCTCGACACGAGCGTGACCGGACAGGTGTTGCGGCTCAAGGCGGCGGCCCCCGACGCGGTGCTCGTCGCCGGTGTCGCGGCGGCCGCGGCGCTGCCGCAAATGCAGCTCGTCGACGCCGGATACGCCGGGCAAGGTCTACCAGACCCACGGCGCGGCAACCGACGATTTCATCCGGATCGGCGGCAGGAAGGTCGAGGGCGCGATCATGGCGGCCGGCCTCCTTCTCGTGCTGGACCAGGTGCCCGACAGCGTCCCGTCGAAGCGGCCGGCGGCCGAGTACGTGGCGGGCTACGAGAAGCTCTACGGGACGAAGCCGGCGACCTTCGGCGCGAACGTCTATGACGCGGGGCTGCTGCTTCAGCGGGCGATACCGGTGGCGCTCGCCAGGGCGCGCCCGGGAACGCCCGAATTCCGGGCAGCGCTGCGCGACGCGCTCGAGGCGACCCGGGAGCTCGTCGCGACGCAGGGCGTCTACAACATGACTCCCGCCGACCATTCCGGATTCGACCGGCGCGGCCGGGTCCTGGTCACCGTCAAGGACGGGAAGTGGGTGCTCGTGCCCGGCTGAACCGAAAGGTCTACGCCAGGAGGGTAAGCGCGAAAGGGCTTGGCGTCGCAAATCTGCCCCCTGCGGGTCCGGGTACCCTCCGACGGGCCCGTCCGCGCGCCGAAATCCCCGCCGAAAACGCCTGGAAAACCTTCAATTCGCCCCCAATTTCTGGTACGATCGCGGGCGAATAAGAGGTAGAAATGGGCTGGGCACAGCCCATTTTTTTTTGGCGCGTTGGCATGGCGATGAATCTGGGCGAGCTGCTGGAGAAGACGTTGCCCCCGATGGGGTACGAACTGGTCGATTGGGAGATGTCGCCCAAGGGCCGGTACGTGCGCGTCTTCATCGACAAGCCGAAGGGCGTCGACGTCGAGGATTGCGCGCGCGTGAGCCGCCAGCTCACCCGGCTGTTCGCCGTCGAAAACGTCGATTTCGACCGCCTCGAGGTGTCCTCGCCCGGGCTCGACCGGCCGCTCGAGAAAGGCGGCGGATTTCGTCCGCTTCATCGGCGAAGAGGCCGATTTCCGGCTGAGCGCTCCCGTCGAGAACGCCAGGCGCATGAAAGGCATCCTGCGCGGCCTCGAGGACGACGCCGTCCTCGTCCTGACCGCGCAGGGAATGCGGACGATCCCGCTCGCCGACATCGATCGCGCGCGGCTCGTCCCCAAGATCGAGTGGAGAAAGGCGACATGAATCGCGAACTGCTGCTGCTGGTCGACGCGCTCGCGCGCGAAAAGAACGTGGCGAAGGACATCGTCTTCACCGCGCTGGAGTCGGCGCTCGCCTCGGCGACGAAGAAGCGCTTCACCGACCGAGATCGACGCGCGCGTGTCGATCAACCGCGAGACCGGCGACTACGATTCGTTCCGGCGCTGGACGGTCGTGCCCGACGAGGAGCACGAGGAGCCCGCGTACCAGATCGCGATCACCGACGCCGCGGCGCGCGACCCGGCGCTGAAGCTCGGCGACGTGATCGAGGAGCCGCTCGAGCCGGTGGAGTTCGGCCGCATCGGCGCGCAGGCGGCGAAGCAGGTGATCCTGCAGAAGATCCGCGACGCCGAGCGCGAGCAGATCCTCAACGACTTCCTCGAGCGCCAGGACAATCTGCTGACCGGCACGGCGAAGCGGATCGAGCGCGGCAACGTGATCGTCGAATCGGGCCGCATCGAGGGCGTGATTCCGCGCGACCAGCTGATCCCGAAGGAGATGCTGCGCGTCGGCGATCGCATCCGCGCGTACGTGACCAAGATCGACCGCACCGCGAAGGGGCCGCAGCTCATCCTGTCGCGGATCGCGCCCGAGTTCCTGATGCGGCTCTTCGAGCTCGAGGTTCCCGAGATCGAGGAGGGGCTGATCGAGATCAAGGCCGCCGCCCGCGACCCGGGAATCCGCGCGAAGATCGCGGTGAAGTCGAACGACCCGCGGCTCGACCCGCAGGGCACGTGCATCGGCATGCGCGGCTCGCGCGTGACCGCGGTCACCAACGAGCTCGCCGGCGAGCGCGTCGACATCATCCTGTTCTCGGAAGATCCGGCGAAGTTCGTCATCAACGCGCTCGCGCCCGCCGAGATCTCGTCGATCGTCGTCGACGAGGAGAAGCACAGCATGGACGTCGTCGTCGACGAGGAGAACCTCGCGATCGCGATCGGCCGCCTCGGCCAGAACGTGCGCCTCGCCTCGGAGCTCACCGGCTGGGAATTGAACCTGATGAGCGTCGAGGATTCGCAGAAGAAGCACGAGGAAGAGGGCCAGCGGCTGCGCCAGCTCTTCATGGACAAGCTCGACGTCGACGAGGAAGTCGCCGACATCCTGATCGGCGAGGGCTTCACCTCGCTCGAGGAGGTCGCGTACGTTCCGATCAACGAGATGCTCGAGATCGACGCGTTCGACGAGGAGACGGTGAACGAGCTGCGCAGCCGCGCGCGCAACGCGCTCCTGACCGACGCGATCGTGCGCGAGGAGAACGTCGAGAACGTCGACGAGGCGCTGCTCAATCTCGAGGGGATGGACACCGAGATCGCGAGCGCGCTCGCGAACCACGGCATCACGACGCGCGACGCGCTCGCCGATCTCGCCGGCGACGAGCTCGTCGAGCTGACCGGCATCGCGCCTGAGCGCGCGCAGGACCTCATCATGAAGGCGCGCGCGCACTGGTTCGAAGAGGCGCCGGCCGAGTCCGGCAAGGCCAGCGAAGCGGCCGCCGTGCCGACGCAACACTAAGGGATTGCGCCCGAAGATCGGGGACGCGGGAGAAGCAAGATGGCGCATACGACGATCGAACAATTCGCGACGGAGTTGAAGCTGCCTCCGGGCGCGCTCATCGAGCAGCTCGCCAAGGCGGGTGTCGACGGCAAGAAGCAGGGCGACAACCTGTCCGAGCAGGACAAGACGAAGCTGCTCGAGTACCTGCAGAAGCAGCACGGCGCGGCCGGCGAGCCGAAGAAGAAGATCACGCTCACGCGCAAGCAGACGAGCGAGATCAAGGCCGCCGGGTCCACCGGCAAGGCGCGGACGATCCAGGTCGAGGTGCGCAAGAAGCGCGTCTTCGTCAAGCGCGACGAGCCCGAGGCGCCGCCCGTCGTCGAGGAGGCGCCCAAGGTTGCGCCTGCTCCGCGTCATCTCCGAGGCCGAGCTCGCCGCGCGCGAAGCCGAGGAGAAGAAGGCGCAGGAGCTGATCGCCCGCCAGCAGGAGGAAGTGCAGAAGAAGCAGGAGCAGGCGGTCAAGCGCAAGACCAAGAAGGAACGCGAAGCCGAGGAGGCCGCGGCGAAGGCCGCCGCCGAGGCGGCAGCCGCCGTTGCCGCGGAAGCGAAGGCGAGCCGAGGCGGCGAAGGCCGGGCAAGCCGGAGACGGCGAAGGCGCCGACCGTGGGCACGCTGCATCGGCCGGCCGCGAAACCGGGCGAGCGCGCGAAGCCCGTCAAGAAGAGCGGTGCGGGATTCCAGGAAGAGGCGGCGCGCCGGCGCGCGCTGAAGCTTCGCGGCGACGTCACCGGCGGCGCGACCGCGACCGGATGGCGACAGCCCAAGGTCGGTCATCGCCGCCACGACGAGGAAGGCGGCGAGGGCGCCGCCGCGCCTCGGCGTCGGGCCCGATCATCCGCGACATCACGATTCCGGAAACGATCACCGTCGCCGATCTCGCGCGCAAGCTCTCGGTGAAGGCGGCCGAGGTCATCAAGGCGCTGATGAAGCTCGGCCAGATGGTGACGATCAACCAGGTGCTCGACCAGGAGACGGCGATCATCCTTGCCGAGGAGATGGGGCACAAGGCGCAGGCGGCGAAGCTCGACGACCCGGATGCGCTGCTCGCCGAATCGGAAGCGACGAGCGTCGAAGCCGAGCCGCGGCCGCCGGTCGTCACCGTGATGGGCCACGTCGATCACGGCAAGACGTCGCTGCTCGACTACATCCGCCGCACGCGCGTCGCGAGCGGCGAGGCGGGCGGGATCACGCAGCACATCGGCGCCTATCACGTGCAGACGAAGAAGGGCGTCATCACGTTCCTCGACACGCCGGGTCACGAGGCGTTCACGGCGATGCGCGCGCGCGGGGCGAAGGTCACCGACATCGTCGTGCTGGTGGTTGCCGCCGACGACGGCGTGATGCCGCAGACGAAGGAAGCGATCGCGCACGCGAAAGCGGGCAACGTCCCGGTCGTGGTCGCGATCAACAAGGTCGACAAGCCGGAGGCGAATCTCGAGCGCGTCAAGCAGGAGCTCGTCGCGGAGAGCGTGATTCCCGAGGAGTACGGCGGCGAGACGCAGTTCATGCCCGTGTCGGCCAAGACCGGCGCGGGAATCGACGAGCTGCTCGACGCGATCCTGCTGCAGGCCGAGGTGCTCGAGCTCAAGGCGCCGAAGAACGCGCCGGCGCGCGGCATCGTGATCGAATCGCGGCTCGACAAGGGCAAGGGACCCGTCGCGACGGTGCTCGTGCATTCGGGCACGCTCAAGCGCGGCGACATCGTGCTCGCCGGCGCCGTGTTCGGGCGCGTTCGCGCGATGACCGACGAAACCGGCAAGAGCGCGCAGGAGGCCGGCCCGGCAATTCCCGGTCGAGATCCAGGGGCTCTCCGACGTGCCGCATCGCCGGCGAGGACGTGATCGTGCTCGGCGACGAGCGCAAGGCGCGCGAGATCGCGCTCTTCCGGCAGGGCAAGTTCCGCGACGTGAAGCTCGCGAAGCAGCAGGCGGCGAAGCTCGAGAACATGTTCGACCAGATGGCCGAAGACGCGGTGAAGTCGCTCACGCTGATCGTCAAGGCCGACGTCCAGGGCAGCTACGAGGCGCTCACGCAGGCGCTCACCAAGCTCTCCACCGCGGAGGTGAAGGTCAACATCGTCCACGCGGCGGTCGGCGGCATCACCGAGTCCGACGTCAACCTCGCGCTCGCGTCGAAGGCCGTCATCATCGGGTTCAACGTTCGCGCCGACGCGGCGGCGCGCAAGCTCGCCGAGCACAGCGGCGTGGACATCCGCTACTACAACATCATCTACGACGCGGTCGACGAGGTGAAGGCGGCGCTCTCGGGGATGCTGACGCCCGACAAGAAGGAGAGCCAGATCGGGCTCGTCGAGGTGCGCGAGGTCTACAAGATCTCGAAGGTCGGCACCGTCGCCGGTTGCTACGTCCTCGACGGCGTGGTGCGGCGCGGCTCGCGCGTTCGCGTGCTGCGCGACAACGTCGTGATCCACGACGGCGAGCTCGACTCGCTGAAGCGCTTCAAGGACGACGTGCGCGAGGTGAAGGGCGGCTTCGAATGCGGCCTTTCGGTGAAGAACTTCAACGACATCGAGAAGGGCGACCAGATCGAGGTGTACGAGATCGTCGAGGTCTCGCGAACCCTCTGGACGAACCTGCTGCGCTTGGCATAGCTTTGTTGCTCGGACCCTCGAAATCCTCATGTACTTCCATGTACATTCCGGTTTCTCGGGTCCGCGCGCCTCGCTCTGCCTGCGCTCGCGACGGTTCTCGGACCGCTTAGACGTCGCTGTTCGCAGATGAAGAAGCATTCGCAGCGGGCGCAGCGCGTCGGCGAGCAGATCCAGCGCGAGCTCGCGCAGATGCTGCGCGAGCAGGTGAAGGACCCGCGCGTCGGCCGCGTCACGATCACCGCGGTCGAGGTTTCGCCCGATCTCTCGCACGCGAAGGTCTTCGTGACCGATCTCGCGGGTCGCGAGCACGCCGAGGAGTCGGTCCGCGCGCTCGCTCGCACCGCGGGATTCCTGCGCACGGAGCTCGCGCACCGGATGAAGCTCTATTCGGTGCCTCAGCTCCATTTCGCCTACGACGACTCGATCGAATCGGGGATTCGCCTCTCGAAGCTGATCGACGAAGCCGTCGCCGCCGACCACAAGCCGAACTCCTGATGGCGCTCGCGCGAGCGCCGCGCCGGCGCGTCGACGGCGTGCTGCTGCTCGACAAGCCGCGCGGGCTTTCGTCGAACGCCGCGCTGCAGCGGGCGAAGCGACTTCTTGCCGCCGAGAAGGCAGGGCACACGGGGACGCTCGATCCCCTGGCCACGGGCCTGCTGCCGCTTTGCTTCGGCGAGGCCACCAAGTTCGCGCACGCGCTCCTCGACGCGCGGAAGGAATATCTCGCGACCGTCGCGTTCGGCGTCGCGACCGACACGGGCGACGCCGAAGGCGAAGACGCTGCGCACCTGCGACGCGGCGATATCGCGGGAAGCGCTCGCCGCCGCGTTGCCGCGATTCGTCGGCACGATCGCGCAAGTACCGCCCCGCTTCGCCGCGCTCAAGCATCGGGGCCGCAACTACTACGAATACGCGCGCGAGGGCATCGAGATCCCGCGCGCGGCGCGCGAGGTCCGGATCGACGCGATCGAGCTGCTGGGCTGGGAGCCGCCGCACGCGAAGCTGCGCGTTGCCTGCGGCAAGGGCACGTACATCCGCGCGCTCGCCGAGGACATCGCGGCGGCGGTCGGGAGCTGCGCGCATCTCTCGGCGCTGCGACGCACCGCCGCGGGCCCTTTTGCGCTCGAGCACGCCGTGACGCTCGACGCGCTCGAGGCGATGACGACTGGCGGAGCGCGACGCGCAGCTGCTGCCCGCGGATTCGCCGCTCTCCGGGATCGAGCGGCTCGACGTCGACGCGGCGACGGCGCTCGCGCTCGTGCAGGGACGCGGCGGGAGCGCGCCTGCCGGCTCGCAGCGGCAAATACCGCTGCTACGGCCCGGCGGGCCGCTTCGTCGGGCTCGTCGAGTCCGCGAATGGCGAGCTTCGCGCGCTGCGTCTCGCGCGCACCGACGAAGCGCCGCCGCCATGAACCGCCGCGGTGGCAGCCGGCGCCATTAGCGGTTGAATCCTAAGCTTTTTTCTGGGTATAATCGCAGTCTTTGCTACAACATCGAAAACGGATGCCGCGGTTCCGCGGCGGGCCGTCGCGGCGGCGCCAGGCTGGCGTCGAACCTGCGAAGCGGCCGAGACGAGAGAAGGACGACAGCAATGGCAGTTACCGTGCAGGAAAAGGCGAAGGTCATCGCCGACCACCAGCGCGCCAAGGGCGACACCGGTTCGCCCGAAGTGCAGGTCGCGCTGCTCACCGCTCGCATCAACGGCCTCAACGACCATTTCAAGGCCAATGTGAAGGACCATCATTCGCGACGCGGGTTGTTGCGGATGGTGTCGCGCCGCCGCAAGCTGCTGGACTATCTGCGGTCGCGCAATGCCGACAGCTATCGCACGCTCATCGAGAAGCTCGGGCTGCGCAAGTAGGCGCGCCCGCGTTCCTCGCACCGCCCATCCGACTCGCCTTCGTTCGCGCAAGCCGACGAACGATGCGTCGCAACGATCCGCCGCTGGATCCAACGCCGTCGCGGCAACGCTCGTGACGACTCCGCGAATGGCCGCGCCAATCGCCGCGCGGCCATTGCATTTTTGCAGAATGAGGACAACGTGAACCCCATCAAGAAATCCATTCCCTACGGCCGCCACACCCTGACGCTCGAGACCGGCGAGATCGCCCGCCAGGCGGGCGGAGCCGTGCTCGCGAGGCTCGACGACACCGTCGTGCTGGTCACCGTCGTTGCGCGCCTGGAGGCGAAGGCCGGGCAGGACTTCTTCCCGCTGACCGTCGACTATCAGGAGAAGACGTACGCTGCGGGCAAGATTCCCGGCGGCTTCTTCAAGCGCGAGGGCCGGCCGTCCGAGAAGGAGACGCTCACCTCCAGGCTGATCGACCGCCCGATCCGGCCGCTCTTTCCCGACGGCTTCTACAACGAAGTCCAGGTGATCGCGACCGTGATGTCGGTCGATCCGGAGATCGATCCCGACATTCCGGCGATGATCGGCGCGTCCGCGGCGCTGATGCTCTCCGGCGTTCCGTTCAACGGTCCGATCGGCGCAGCGCGCGTGGGCTACGTCGACGGCCAATACGTGCTGAATCCGACGAAGACCGAGCTCGGGACTTCCGCGCTGAATCTCGTCGTCGCCGGGACCGAAGCGGCGGTGCTGATGGTGGAGTCCGAAGCGAACGAGCTTCCCGAGGAAGTGATGCTCGGCGCCGTCGTGTACGGCCACCAGCAACAGCAGGCGGCGATCAACCTGATCCACGAGCTCGTCGAGGCGGGCGGCAAGCCGCTGTGGGACTGGAAGCCCGCCGCGAAGGACGAAGCGATGATCGCCAAGGTCGCCGCGCTCGCCGAAGGCCCGCTGCGCGACGCCTATCAGCTTCGCTCGAAGCAGGCGCGCCAGCAAAAGCTCAAGGAAATCTACGCGAATGTCGCCGCCGAGTGCATCCCTGCCGACGCTCCCGGGGGTTACGCGAACGAGGTCAACAACGAAGTGTTCGGGCTCGAGTCGAAGATCGTGCGCAACCAGATCCTCTCCGGCGAGCCGCGCATCGACGGGCGCGACACGCGCACCGTGCGCCCGATCGGCATCCGCACCGGCGTGCTGCCGCGCACGCACGGCTCCGCGCTCTTCACGCGCGGCGAGACGCAGGCGATCGTCGTCGCCACGCTCGGCACCGCGCGCGACGAGCAGCGGATCGACGCGCTGATGGGCGAGTACACCGATCGCTTCATGCTCCACTACAACATGCCGCCGTACGCGACCGGCGAGACCGGCCGCGTGGGCACGCCGAAGCGCCGCGAGATCGGCCACGGCCGCCTCGCGAAGCGCTCGCTCCTCGCCGTGCTGCCGACGCCCGAGGAATTCGCGTACTCGATCCGCGTCGTCTCCGAGATCACCGAGTCGAACGGCAGCTCGTCGATGGCGTCGGTCTGCGGCGGCAGCCTCGCGCTGATGGACGCGGGCGTGCCGACGAAGGCGCACGTGGCCGGCATCGCGATGGGCCTCATCAAGGAAGGCAACCGTTTCGCCGTGCTGACCGACATCCTCGGCGACGAGGATCACCTCGGCGACATGGACTTCAAGGTCGCGGGCACCGACCGCGGCGTCACCGCGCTGCAGATGGACATCAAGATCCAGGGCATCACGAAGGAGATCATGGCGGTCGCGCTGTCGCAGGCGCGCGAAGGCCGGATGCACATCCTTCACCTGATGCAGGAAGCGCTGCCGCACGCGCGCGCGGAGGTCTCGCAGCACGCGCCGCGGATGATGACGTTCAAGATCAATCCGGAGAAGATCCGCGACGTGATCGGCAAGGGCGGCGCCGTGATCCGCGCGCTGACCGAGGAGACCGGCACGACGATCGACATCCAGGACGACGGCACGATCACGATCGCGTCGGTCAACGCCGACGCGTGCAACGTCGCGCGCAAGCGCATCGAGGACATCACCGCGGAAGTGGAAGTCGGCCGGATCTACGAAGGCACGGTGCTGCGCCTTCTCGACTTCGGCGCGATCGTCCAGGTGCTGCCGGGGAAGGACGGGCTGCTGCACATCTCGCAGATCGCGAAGGAGCGCGTCAACCAGGTCTCCGATTACGTGAAGGAAGGCCAGGTCGTGCGCGTCAAGGTGCTCGAAGCCGACGACAAGGGCCGCTTGCGCCTGTCGATGAAGGCGGCGGCCGAAGAGGCAGCGCGCCGGCGCCGGCGCCTGCGCCCGCGCCATCGGAGTCGACGACGCCGGCGACGTAAGCCCGCCGCGATCTCGCGACTCACGCCTGGCAGGAGCGCGGCGAGAGAGTTGCCGGCTTCGGTGCCGCGCTCGCGGGAGCGCGGCGTGAGCCGCTCGGGCTTCGGTGCCGCGAATCGCGTCAGCCTGCGGGTACCCGACGCAGCCGTCGGGCGGCCACACACGGCCGCCACGAAGCTGCGTCACCCGCTACGGCTGACCGCGGCACGGCGCCCGGCGTCTCTCGCCGCGCTCCCGCGCGTCGCGATCGCCAACGCTCGCGCACCGACCGAGAGTCCGGTCGCTCGCATGCCACGCAGCCGCAAGGCGGAGCGGAAGGGTTCGCTGCACCGGCGGATGTGCTGCAGTCCGCCGTCACGGGTGACGCGGCCAAGCGGCGGCCGTGTGTGGCCGCCCGCCGGGCGCGTCGGGTACCCGTAGGTGGACGCGCTCTGCAGCACTTTTAGCCGAAAGCGAACCCTTCCGCTCCGCCACGCACAGGTCCCCGCGAACCGCACCGTTAAGCGCAAAATGCGAGGATCGGTAGTGATCGGAGATCGACCATGACGAAGCAAGCGACGCGCATCGAGCGCGACACGTTCGGCCCAATCGAGGTGCCCGGCGGACCGGCTCTGGGGCGCGCAGACGCAGCGCTCGCTCGAGTTCTTCCGGATCTCGACCGAGAAGATGCCCGAAGCGCTGATCCGCGCGCTGCTCATCGTCAAGCGCTCGGCCGCGCGCGTCAACGCGGCGCTCGGCGCGCTGCCGCAGCAGAAAGTCGACGCGATCGTCGCCGCGGCCGACGAAGCGCTCGCCGGACGGCACGCCGGCGAATTTCCGCTCGCCGTCTGGCAGACGGGCTCCGGCACGCAGACCAACATGAACGTCAACGAGGTCCTCGCCAATCGCGCCTCGGAGCTCCTCGGCGGGCCGCGCGGCGAAGGCCGTCTCGTCCACCCGAACGACGACGTCAATCGCGGCCAATCGTCGAACGACGTGTTTCCGACGGCGATGAACGTCGCGGCTGCCGAGACCGTCGTACGCGGTCTCGCGCCCGCGCTCGACGCGCTCCGCGCGACGCTCGCCGGCAAGTCCGCGGCCTTCGCCGACATCGTGAAGATCGGCCGCACGCACCTGCAGGACGCCACGCCGCTCACCCTCGGCCAGGAGTTTTCCGGCTACGCGTCGCAGCTCGACCACGCGCGTGCGCACATCGACTCGGCGCTGCCGCACGTCTACGAGCTCGCGCTGGGCGGCACCGCGGTCGGCACGGGGCTCAATGCGCATCCGGAGTTCGGCGCGCGCGTCGCCGCGGAGATCGCGGCGTACACCGGATTGCCGTTCGTCACCGCGCCGAACAAGTTCGAGGCGCTCGCCGCGAACGACGCGCTCGTGAATCTGCACGGTGCGCTGCGGGCGCTCGCCGCGTCGCTGACGAAGATCGCCAACGACGTCCGCTGGCTTGCGAGCGGGCCGCGCTCCGGGCTCGGCGAGATCACGATTCCGGAAAACGAGCCCGGCAGCTCGATCATGCCCGGCAAGGTCAATCCGACGCAGTGCGAAGCGCTGACGATGCTCGCCGCGCAGGTGATGGGCAACGACGTCGCGGTCGGCATCGGCGGGGCTTCGGGCAACTTCGAGTTGAACGTCTACAAGCCGCTCGTGATCCACAACGTGCTGCAGAGCATCCGGCTGCTCGGCGACGGGATGGCGAGCTTCGACGCGCATTGCGCGCGCGGGATCGAGCCCGACCGCGAGCGCATCGGCGAGCTCGTCGCGGGCTCGCTGATGCTCGTCACCGCGCTCAACCCGCACATCGGCTACGACAAGGCCGCGGCGATCGCGAAAAAAGCGCATCGCGAGGGAACGACGCTCAAGGAAGCCGCGCTCGCGCTCGGTCACGTCACCGAGCAGGAATTCGACGCGTGGGTCCGGCCGGAAGGAATGGTCGGCAGGTCTTGACGACCCGATCGCGTCAACCGCGCTGCGCGACTCTTTCGGGAAGGTGGAGGATCGCGTCGCGATTCGACCACGAGAAGCACTTGGCCGCAGCTTCCGTGTACGGGAGCCACACGTAGGCGCGATGCTCGCGCGGCTCGAGCACGCACGGCGACCGGTTCGGGGACCTCGAGACCGAACACGTGCTCGGTGTTGTGCGTGATGCCGGGCGCGTAGCGGTGGCGCCACCGCGGGTAGATCTCGTATACGTTCGACATCTGCCAGTCGCGGACACCGCCGTAGCGAGCCGCGTCGATGCCGGTCTCTTCGCGCAGCTCGCGCGTCGCCGTCTCGGCGAGCGTCTCGCCCGGTTCCTGGCTCCCGGTCACCGACTGCCAGTATCCGGGCGCGTCGGCGCGCTCGATCAGCAGCACGCGCAAGTCCGGCGTGTGGACGACGATCAGCGTCGAGACCGGGATCTTGTGCGGCAAGGCTACGAGACGAAGACCCAGAAGGGCTTGTGTCGCTCGCGCCAGTAGTCGGCGGCTTCGGCGAGGATGTCTTCGAGCTTGGTCCAATCGATCCCGTGCGCCTTGCGATAGGCGGCGGTGTGCATCAGCACGATCGCGACGCCGTTCTTTCCGAGCCAGTCGCCATCCTCGACCGAGTCCGCAAGCGCGTCCCAGTTGTTGCCGAAATGCGTCGGCAGCTTGAGTCCCTCCGCGAGCACCTTCAGCAGATCCGCCTTGCTGTCGACGTCCTTGAGATCGGCCGCGAGGAGGCGCAGCTTCGCGGCGCTCGCCGCGGCGCCGAGCGCTTGCATGTCGCCGTGCCACGCGTGCACGCCGGCGATTTCCAGGTCGTGGAGATCGGGCAGCTTCATTGGCGGATCCTCCGGAACGATTGATAGTGATCGTCGCTGTAGTAGCACACTTCGGGCGTTGTTTTCGGTCCGCCGCAGACCATGCGCCGCGCCGCGCGATCCCGTGCGCCCGGCGTGCGCACCGTGTACTCGTGATAGTAGCCGCGCGGCATCGCCGGCAGGATCTTTTCGCGATTGCCGAAGACTACGCCATCGCGGCTGTAGTGGAACGGACCGCCCGTTGCCGATCGACGCGCGGAGGTCCCGCGCTTCCTTCGGCAGATCGGCGAGCGCGACCTCGGGCAGTGCGCCGGGCGTGGCTTCGCGCGAGCGCGGAGCCCGCGAACGCGACCCCCAGCAGCAGCCACAGGCAGACGGCCAACGCCGCAGCGGCGCGACCGGTTCGGATTCGCATCGCTGCAGGCGGGATCATCGTCGTCTCTTGGTTGTGCAGATGGTGTCGCAGCTGATGCGGGATTTCCCGGCGGCCGAGACCCCCCGCATCGAGCCATCGGCGGGTCGACGCCGCCGGCGCGGTCGATCAGCTCGCCCGGCCCGCGTGAAATCATAAGGGGATACGTCGAGCGGACACAATGGCGGCCGGCGGTCGCGCCCCTCAGGGGGTCGTCTTGGCCGAGTCGGACGCGCGCACCCTGATGTGGAGGTCGCGCAGCTGCTGCTCGCTGACGGGGCTCGGGGTGTCGATCAGCAGGTCCTGGCCGCGCTGCGTCTTCGGGAACGCGATCACGTCGCGGATCTGGTCGACGCCGGCCATCATCGCCACCAGCCGATCGAAGCCGAACGCGATGCCGCCGTGCGGCGGCGCGCCGCAGGCAAGCGCGTCGAGCAGGAAGCCGAACTTCTTCCGCTGCTCCTCCGGGCGTGATCCTCAACGCGGCGAAGACCCTCGCCTGGACTTCGGGCTTGTGGATCCGCATCGATCCGCCGCCGATCTCCCAGCCGTTCAGCACGACGTCGTACGCCTTGGCGAGCGTATTCCCGGGGTCGGTCACGAACAGCTCCTCGTGGCCGTCCTTCGGCGCGGTGAACGGATGGTGACGCGCGCCCCACGTCTTCTTTTCCTCGTCGAGCTCGAACATCGGGAAATCGACGACCCAGAGCGGCTTCCAGTCGCCCTGCGCGAAGCCGCGATCGTGTCCGATTCGCGCCCGCAACGCGCCCAGCGCGTCGTTGACGACTTTCTCCCGATCGGCGCAAAAGAAGATGAGATCCCCGCTCGCGGCGCCGGTGCGCTCGAGGATCGTGCGCAGCGCGTCCTCCGACAGGAACTTGACGATCGGCGACTGCAGGCCTTCCTCGCTCGCCTTCGCCGCGTCGTTGACCTTGATGTACGCGAGGCCGGCCGCGCCGTAGACCTTGGCGAGCGCCGTGTAATCGTCGATCTCCTTGCGCGTCAGCGCGCCGCCGCCCGGGATTCGCAGCGCGGCAACGCGGCCGTTCGGACGCTCCGCCGCGGCGCGGAACACCTTGAACTCGACGCTCTTCATCACGTCGGTGAGCTCGGTCAGCTTGAGCGGAATGCGCAGGTCGGGCTTGTCCGAGCCGTAGTCGCGCATCGCCTCGGTGAACGACATCACCGGGAACGGATTCGGAAGCGAGACGCCGATCGTCTCGGCGAACATCGCGCGGACGAGCTCCTCCATCATCTCGCGCAGCTCGAGCTCGTCGAGGAACGACGTCTCGATGTCGATCTGCGTGAACTCGGGCTGGCGATCGGCGCGCAGGTCCTCGTCGCGGAAGCACTTGACGATCTGATAGTAGCGGTCGAATCCCGCCATCATCAGCATCTGCTTGAACAACTGCGGCGACTGCGGCAGCGCGTAGAACAGCCCGTGATGGATCCGCGAGGGCACGAGGAACTCGCGCGCGCCTTCCGGCGTCGACTTGTAGAGGACCGGCGTCTCGATGTCGATGAAGCCGTTCGCGTCGAGGAACTTGCGGGCAGCGACGCTCGCGCGGTGGCGCAGCATCAGGTTCTTCTGCATCGGCGGGCGGCGCAGGTCGATGACGCGATGCTGGAGACGCACCGTCTCGGAGAGGTTCTCGTCGTCGAGCTGGAACGGCGGCGTCACCGCCGCGTTCAGGATCGCGACCTCGTCGGCGAGCACCTCGATCTCGCCCGACACGAGATTGGGATTGGCGCCGCCTTCGGGGCGCAGGCGCACGCGCCCCTTCACGCGGATCACGAACTCGTTGCGCAGCGATTCGGCGATCGGGAACGCCGTGACGCGGTCCGGGTTGAAGACGATCTGCACGAGGCCCTCGCGGTCGCGAAGGTCCACGAAGATCACGCCGCCGTGATCGCGGCGGCGATGGACCCAGCCCATCAGCGTGACCGTCTGGTCAACGTAGCGGCGATCGATGCGGCCGCAATAGTCGGTGCGTTTCAAGTCATTCTCCGGCGGGCGTTGCAGTTCGATGCGACCGGCTCGGTCGCGCAGGGCTTCGGGCGGCGCGGCCGCCGGCCGCGACGAGGCGCCGCTCGCACGGTCAGTTTCGAGGGTTTCCCGCGGGCGCCGCGAGCGGCGCCTGGGCGCGGGCTTCGAGGCGCGGGCCGCGACGGCGCGGCGCGACGACACCCATCGAGATGATGTACTTGAGCGCGTCGTCGACCGACATGTCGAGCTCGCGGATGGACTCTCGCGGAACCATCACGAAATAGCCGCCGGTGGGATTGGGCGTCGTCGGCACGTAGACGCTGACGAACTCGCCGCGCAGATGATCGGCCACTGCATCCGACGGCGCACCGGTCAGGAACGCGATCGTCCAGCAGCCCGGGCGCGGAAACTCGACCAGCAGCGCCTTGCGGAACGCGGTGCCCTGGTCGGAGAGCACCGTGTCGCTCACCTGCTTCACCGACGAGTAGATCGATTTGACGACGGGAATCCGGCCGAGCACGGCCTCCCACATCCTGATCAGCCGCTGCCCGAAGAAATTCGCGGCGAGGACGCCGGTGGCGAGCAGGATCGCGAAGCTCAGCAGCACGCCAAGCCCGGGAATGTGGAATCCGACCAGGGCTTCCGGCCGCAGGTGCTCGGGAATCAGCAGCAGCGTCTGGTCGAGCGTCGTCACCAGCCAGACCATCACGTAGATCGTGATGCCGAGCGGCACCCAGACGAGCAGCCCGGCCATGATGTAGCGCTTCATCGCTCGTGACGCGTCGGCGTTTCAGCTCGATGTGGACGGCGCGCCGCTTTCCGACGACGGTGTCGCTGGCGCTGCCCTTCGCTTCGGTCTTGGACTCGGTCTTCGTCTCGGCCTTGGATTCGCCTTCGTCTCGGACTTGGATTCGCTCGCCGCTTCCTTGCCGTCGCCTTTCGGTTCGCTTGCCGATTCGCCCGCCCTTTTTCGCGGCGGGCTTCCCGCTTCCCTTGAAGTCGGTCGCGTACCAGCCGCTGCCCTTGAGCTGGAAGCCGGCTGCCGAAACGAGCTTGACCAGCGCGTCGGCATGGCACGCCGGGCACTGCCTTGAGCGGCGGGTCGGAAAGCTTCTGCAGCGCTTCGAGCTCGTTGCCGCACGCCGAGCAACGGTATTCGTAAATCGGCATCGCAACCTCTTGTGCTGGGATCAGGCGCCAAAGCGCTTGATTAGAAAAGGAATATTATACCTCATTCCGCGCTGCAAACCGAATGCCAAAGTGGCTTATCCTTGCGAGCCATCGGGGCGTAAAAACAGAGATCGACGATGAGCGTTCACTGGATGTGGTGGATCGCCGCCATGCTGCTGATCGGAGCGGAGCTGCTGACGGGAACGTTCTACCTGCTTGCCATCGGGATCGCCGTCGCGCTGGGCGGCGTCGCTGCGTGGCTGGGCGCGAGCGTCGCGGTGCAATTCGGCGTCGCCGGCGTGCTGGGCGTCGCGCTGACGATCCTCGCGCACCGCTGGCGAATCGGACGCGCGTCACCGCCGCCGCAACCAGGGCTCGACATCGGGCAGGCGGTGCGAGTCGCGAGCTGGAACGACGACGGACGGGCGCGCGTCGCCTATCGCGGCTCGACCTGGGATGCCGAGCTCGCGAACCCCGACGTTCCGCGCGCCGAGACGCTGTACATCGTCGGAACCCGCGGCTCCGTGCTGGTGCTGTCCGACCGCCGGCCGCGCAGTCTGAATTCGATGGAGGCGTTCACCATGTGGGTAGGCTCGTCGTTGTTCACGATCGCGCTGTTCGTCGTCGCGATCATCGTCATCTCGCGCGCGATCCGCGTCGTGCCGCAGCAGCACGCGCTCGTGATCGAGCGGCTCGGGCGCTTCTACGCGGTGCTCCAGCCGGGCCTCAATTTCGTCATCCCCTTCATCGACCGCGTCGCGTACAGGCACGACCTGCGCGAGATCCCGTTCGACGTCCCGAGCCAGATCTGCATCACGAAGGACAACACGCAGCTGCAGGTCGACGGGATCCTCTACTTCCAGGTCACCGACCCGAAGCTCGCGTCGTACGGCTCGAGCAACTTCCAGGTCGCGATCACGCAGCTCGCGCAGACGACGCTGCGCAGCGTGATCGGCCGCATGGAGCTCGACCGGACGTTCGAGGAGCGCGACCACATCAACGGTCTCGTCGTCACGGCGCTCGATCAGGCGGCGGCGAACTGGGGCGTCAAGGTGCTGCGCTACGAGATCAAGGACCTCACGCCGCCGAAGGAGATCCTGCACGCGATGCAGGCGCAGATCACCGCCGAGCGCGAGAAGCGCGCGGTGATCGCGACGTCCGAGGGCAAGCAGCAGGAGCAGATCAACCTCGCGAACGGCGCGCGCGCCGCCGCGATCGCCAAGTCCGAAGGCGAGAAGCAGGCCGAGATCAACCAGGCGCAGGGGCACGCGGCGGCGATCCTCGCGATCGCCGAGGCGAACGCGAAAGCGATCCGCCAGGTCGCCGAAGCGATCGAGTCGCCGGGCGGCATCCAGGCGGTGAACCTCAAGGTCGCCGAGCAGTACGTCGCCGCGTTCTCGAACATCGCGAAGACGAACAACACGCGTCATCGTGCCCGCCAATCTCGCCGATCTCGCGGGGCTCGTGACGTCGGCGATGACGGTGTTCAAGGCGCAGCCGAGATAGACGCCGCGCCGGAATCGGGACAAAGGAACAGCGAAATGCGGATCGAAGGCAGTACGTTCATCGTGACGGGCGGCGCGTCGGGGCTGGGAGCGGCGACTGCGCGCATGCTCGTCGGGGGAGGCGGCAACGTCGTCATCGCCGACCTCAACGAAGAGCAGGGCAGCGAGCTTGCCGCCGAGCTTGGCGCCAGCGCGCGGTTCGTGCGCACCGACGTCGCCGACGAGGCGAGCGCGAAGGCCGCCGTCGATCGCCGCGCGTCGACGAGCTACGGCGGGCTGCAGGGGCTCGTCAATTGCGCCGGCATCGTCGTCGGCGAGAAGGTCGTCGGCAAGGAAGGCCCGCACGCGCTCGCGAGCTTCGCTCGCGCGATCAACATCAATCTCGTCGGCTCGTTCAACATGACGCGGCTCGCCGCCGACGCGATGGCCAAGGGCGCGCCCAACGCCGACGGAGAGCGCGGCGTCATCGTGTTCACGTCGTCGATCGCGGCATTCGACGGCCAGATCGGGCAGGCGGCGTACAGCGCGTCGAAGGCCGGCCTGGTCGGCATGACGCTGCCGATCGCGCGCGAGCTCGCGCGTTACGGCATCCGGGTCGTCGACCATCGCGCCCGGCGTGTTCGAGACGCCGATGGTCGGTCAGGTTCCGCCGGAGATCGCGGAGGCGCTCGGCAAGGCGGTGCCGTTTCCGCCGCGGCTCGGGCGGCCGGCCGAGTTCGCGTCGCTCGTGCGCGAGATCGTCGGCAACGCGATGCTGAACGGCGAAGTGATCCGCCTCGACGGCGCGATCCGGATGGCGCCGAAGTAGCAGCGAGCTAATCGCGCCGGATCAGCGCGATCGCCGCGACCATCATCGCGATGAAGAACACGAGCGTCCACGACGGAATCGCGAGGCCGAGGAAGTACCAGCCGGCCTCCGCGCACTCGCCGCTGCCCTTGAATACCTTGGCGAGCACGTCGGTGAGCGGCAGCGTCTCCAGCATGTAGTTGAGCCCCATGCCGCAGGCCGGGACCTCGTCCTTCGGCAGCGACTGGATCCAGACGTGGCGCATCGCCGTCGACCGCGCCGAAAAGGCCGATGATCGACGACGAGGCCGGCGTAGATCCCCGCGCCGAGGCGGCCCGGATTGTGGATGCCCGCGATCAGGAACACGACGCCGATCGCGATCACCGCGATCCGCTGCAGCGAGCACAGCGGGCAGGGGTCGAGGCCGAGGCCGTACTGCAGCCACAGCGCCCATCCCATCAGCGCCGCGCAGACGGCCGCGCCGAGCAGGTACGCGGGCCGCCGCGGCGGCAGGATGATCAGCGCGAACGACGTGACGCCGATCGTCATCGACGAGGATCCGCCACGACGTCAGCGCGAGCGACGGCGAATCGCCGACGAGCTTCAGCAGCGCCTTCCTGCGCGAGCAGCACGAGCGCGATCGTGAGGCCGGCCCACGGCCACGGCACTTCGGCATAGCGCATCATCGCTGCGAGTTCTCCAACGCCTGATCGAGGTCCCAGAGTATATCGTCGAGCGTCTCGAGCCCGATCGACAGACGAATCATCTCGGGCGTGACGCCCGCGGCGCGCTGCTCGTCCTCGGAGAGCTGCCGGTGCGTCGTCGACGCGGGATGGATCACCAGCGATTTCGCATCGCCGACGTTGGCGAGGTGCGACAGGAACTGCACCGACTCGATGAAGCGCTCGCCGGCCTTGGCTCCGCCGCGCACGCCGAACGTCAGGATGCCGCCCGCGCCGCGCGGCAGATACCGGCGCGCGAGCGCTTCGTAGCGGTTGCCTTCGAGCAGCGGATAACCGACCCATTCGACGGCACGATGGCCGGCAAGGTGTCTCGCGACGGCGAGCGCGGACTCGCAGTGCCGCGGCATCCGCAGGTGCAGCGTCTCGATGCCCTGCAGCAGCAGGAACGCCGACAGCGGCGCGAGCGTCGGGCCCAGCGTGCGCATCGTCTCCATGCGCGCCTTCATCGTGAACCCGAAATCGCCGAACGTCTCGTAGAAGCGAACGCCGTGATAGCCGCGCGAAGGCTCCGTCATCTGCGGGAAGTTGCCGTTGTCCCACGGGAATTTGCCGGATTCGACGACGACGCCGCCCATCGTCGTGCCGTGGCCGCCGAGGTATTTCGTCACCGAGTGGATGACGATGTCGGCGCCGTGCTCGAACGGCCGGCACAGGTACGGGGAGGCGAGCGTGTTGTCGATGACGAGCGGGATCCCGGCGCCGTGCGCGACCTCCGCGAGCGCCGCGATGTCGCAGACGTTGAGCTGCGGGTTGCCGATCGTCTCGGCGTACACCGCCTTCGTGTTCTTCCTGAGCGCGCCGCGAAACGCGCCGGGTCGTCGGCGTCGACGAACGTCGACCTCGATGCCGAACTGCGCGAACGTCGTCGCGAGCTGCGAATAGGTGCCGCCGTAGAGCGTGCGCGCCGCGACGATGTGCTCGCCGTTGCGCGCGAGCGTCAGCAACGCGAGCATCTGCGCCGCCATGCCGGTGGCGGCCGCCAGCGCCGCGCGGCCGCCCTCGAGCGCCGCGACGCGCTCCTCGAGCGCGGCAACGGTCGGGTTCGAGATCCGCGAGTAGACGTTGCCGAACGTCTGCAGGTTGAAGAGGCTCGCCGCGTGGTCGGCGCTGTCGAATACGAACGACGTCGTCTGGTAGATGGGCAGCGCGCGAGCGCCCGTCGCGGCATCCGGTATCTGCCCGGCGTGCAGGCACAGCGTGTCGAACCCGTACTTGCGATCAGCCATGCGTGGTCGGGACATTCATCGGGGCGCCTTCGGGCCGGCGGGCGGAGATCACGCCGGTGTTGACGCCCGCCCAGTGCAATCCGCCCATGATCCGCGCGTGCTCGATCTTCACGCACCGGTTCATCACGACGTCGAGGCCGCCGCGCGAGCGCGATCCGCGCGGCTTCTTCGCTGCGTATGCCGATCTGCATCCACAGCACCTTCGCGCCTTTCGCCACGGCGGCGCGCGCGATCGGCGGCATGTCCTCGGCGCGGCGAAAGCAATCGACGACGTCGACGGGACCGGGAATCGACGCGAGATCCGGATAGCACTTCTCGCCGAGCACTTCGGCGTGCGTCGGGTTGACCGGGATCACGCGATACCCGCGGTCTTGCAGGTACTTCGCGGCGAAATAGCTCGGACGATACCAACTCGCCGAGAGTCCGACGACGGCGACGACGCGCGAGCGCGTGAGGATCCGGCGCAGGCCCGCAATGTCGTCGGTGATCTGCAAAGCTCGCCCGCTATCGCTGCCGGTTCGGGTTCAGGTCGTACGGGTCGTGCGGGTGGATGCCGCTCTGGACGATCATGGAGGCCCCGGAGAGTGGATTGTTGTGGATTCGCCTCCCTCGCTGCCGCCAGTTTAGCCCATGGTCGGCGAACGCCTCGGTTGGCGACGATTTATGACGTTGTACTGCCCTGTGGGACGCCGATTCGCGCTGCGACCGGCAGCCCACCAGATCGAGGGGCTTGGTCTTCGCCGGCTACCATCCGTAGCGGTCGGCCGCCGGTTTTCCCGCGCCTGTAGCGGTCGCGGTTGTTGTGCGATGCGGTCCAATCGGGCGCCGTGCGGCGCGCGAAGGCGTCATGGGCCTGATCCTTGCTTGGCACCCCCTGAATGAGAGTCCAACCCAGAAGGAGTGGAACGGACCGCTCGGGAGAGAAATCGAGACGCATCGCGCCTGCGGCCCCGACCCCGACCCTCCTGCGCGACTCGATGAGAGCGAGCGACGACGCATGTCTTTGACGCGACAGCTGTCCCGGTTCGGGATGGCGACGGTGACCCGAAAGGCGTCCGATGGCTCCGGCCCGGACAGCCTGGCGTCGCTTTCGCAACGCAAGCTCAATGCGCTCGGCCTTCCGGTCGCGTATGTCGACGGCAGCCGGCGCTATCGCTTCGTCAACAAGGCGTTCGTCGAGTGGACGGGGCTGCCGATCTCCAAGCTGATCGGCCACACGGTCGAGGAGGTCGCCGGCCGCGACGCGTATCCGCTGTACGAAGCCTATGTCGAAGCCGCGCTCGGCGGCGAGCGGACCGGGTTCGAGCGCCAGCTGACCGTCCCGGGTCGGCCGTCGATCTGGATCCGCGTCGACTACTATCCCGACCGCGGCACCGACGGCGACGTCCGCGGCTTCCTCGTCACCTACGCCGACGTCGATCAGCTGAAGCGGCTCGAGCTCGAAGCGGGCTGGCGCGAGCACCGGCTGCGGCTCGTCACCGACAGCGTCGGATCGCCGATCGTGCACTTCGATCGGCAGCTCAAGGTCCGGTTCGCCAACAAGCCGTTCGGCAACTGGATCGGCGCCGATCCCGACGACTTGCTCGGCCGCCCGGTGAACGGCCTGATCGCCGGGACCTTCGCCGAGATGGACGAGTCACATCGAGCGCGCGTTCGACGGCGAGAAGGTCTCGTTCGAGCGGCGCGAGCGCAAGGCGACCGGCGAGCTGCGCTGGGTCCGCATCACGCTGTTCCCCGATCGCGCGGTCGGCGGACACGTCGGCGGCGTCTTCGCCGTGATGACGGACATCGAAGACGACATCGCGATCCGCGACGCGTTGAAGGCGCAGGAAGTCCAGCTCCGCCTGATCGCCGACAACATCCCGGGCCCGATCGCGTACCTCGATCGAGCGTCGACCTACACGTTCGTCAACCAGGCGTTCGCGAACTGGGTGCGCCGGCCGCAGGACCAGATCTACGGCCGCACGCCGTTCGAGGTTCTCGCGCCCGACGTCGCGTCGTTCATGCGCCCCGTGCTCGAGCGCGCGCAGGGCGGCGAGAACATCGAGTACGAGCGCATCGACGCGCCGCCCGACGACACGCAGCGGTGGGTGCACGGCCGCGTCGCGCCGGACCTCGATGCGTCGGGGCAGCTGCGCGGCCTCTATTGCACCGAATACGACATCCACGATCTCAAGATGACGGAGCAGGCGCTCGCCGCGCGCGAGGAGCAGCTGCGCCTGTTCACCGACAACATCCCGGACCCCGTCGTCTATCTCGACACCGACCGCCGCTACGCGTTCGTCAACGAGGCGTTCCTCAACCTCAACCGGCTCGAACCGCTCGGCGGTGATCGGCAAGACGCTCGATCGAAGTGAAGGGCGTCGCCGCGATGAACACGATCGCGCCCGACTACGACCGCGCGTTTGCAGGCGAGACGGTCGGCTTCGAGCGCGAATTCGTCGACGCGACGGGCCGCGCGCGGTGGATCCGCGGCCGCATGGTGCCCGACCACCGGGTCGACGGGGCGATCCAGGGCGTCTACGTCGTCGGCCACGACATCACCGATCTCAAGGTCGCGCAGAACTCGCTCGCCGCGCGCGAGAGCCAGCTGCGATCGATCATGGACGGCGTGCCCGCGCCGGTCGCCTACATCGATCGCGACGAGCGCTGCCAGTACGTCAACCGCGCGTTCCTGCAGTACTTCGGGTTGACCGCCGAGGCGGTCGCCTCGCTGCGGCTGCACGACGTCGTCGGTCCCGACATCTACGAAGGCGCGCAGGCGATCATGACGCGCACCTTCGACGGGGAATCGGCCGCGTTCGACCGGCTGGTGCCCGGCGCGAACGGCGTTGCCCGCTGGATGACGATCCGCATCGTGCCGGACGCGACACCGTCCGGCGACGTGCCGGGCGCGTTCGTCCTCATGAACGACATTCACGGGCTGAAGCAGGCGCAGGAGGCGTTGCGCGCGTCCGAATCGGAGCTGCGGCTCATCATGGACAACGTGCCCGCGCGCGTCGCCTACATCGATCGCGACTATCACTACCGCTTCCTCAATCGGCACAACGAGGAGTGGCTGGGAATGAAGCGCGGCGACCTCACCGGCCGCACCGTCTCCGACGTGGTCGGCGAGGAGCGGTACCGGCAGATGAAGCCGATGCTCGACCGCGTGCTCGCGGGCGAGGTCGTCTCGGTCGAGCAGATGCTCGCGCAGCCCTCGGGCGAAGAGCGCTGGGAGGCGATCCACTATGCGCCCAACCGCGACGCCGCCGGCGAGGTGATCGGCATCTACGCGGTGCACACCGACATCCACGACCAGAAGCGCAACGAGGACGCGCTGCGCCGCGCGAACTGGATGCTCTCGTCGCACATCGACAACACGCCGCTCGCCGTGCTCGAGTGGGACCGCGACTTCCGCCTCGTGCGCTGGTCGCCGCAGGCCGAGCGGCTGTTCGGATGGCGCGCCGACGAAGTGCTCGGCATGCCGATCGACGGCAACCCGCTGCTCCACGAGGCCGATCGCGGCGCGGTCGCCGAGCTCCTCGCGCGGCTGATGAGCGGCGCAGAGCCGCGCGCCACCGGCCTCACGCGCAACATGCGGATGGACGGCGAGACGATCTGGTGCGAGTGGTACCACTCGTGCCTGCTCGACGATCACGGCAACATCGTGTCGATCCTGTCGTTCGTGCAGGACGTGTCGCTGCGGATACGGGCGGAAGAGCGGCTGCAGTACATGGCGACCCGCGACGCGCTGACCGGTCTTCCCAACCGCGTGCTGCTGCAGGAGCGGCTCGCGCAGGCGATCGCGCACGCGAAGCGCAGCGCCCGCCGCGTCGGCGTGCTCTTCATCGACCTCGACCGGTTCAAGAACGTCAACGACACGCTCGGGCACCGGATCGGCGACGAGCTGCTGAAGGAAGTGAGCCGCGAGCTCTCGCGCGCGCTGCGCGAGGTCGATCTGCTGGCGCGGCTCGGCGGCGACGAGTTCATGGTGGTCGTCGAGGACTTCGACGAGCCTGCGATGCTCGGCCGCATCGCGCAGAAGCTCCTCGACGCCGTCGCCCACCCGTTCCGGATCGAGGAGCACGACATCTACGTGACCTCCTCGATCGGCATCAGCGTCTACCCCGACGATTCGGACGACCCCGAGGAGCTGCTGAAGCACGCCGACGTCGCGATGTACCGATCGAAGGAGCTCGGGCGCAACACCTACCAGTTCCTCGACGCCGACCTCGCGCAGCACCGCGTGCGCCAGCACGCGCTCGAGACGAGCCTGCGCGCCGCGCTCAAGGCGAACCTGCTGAAGCTCCATTACCAGCCGATCGTCGAGCTTCGACGATCGGTCCGTCGTCGGCGCCGAGGCGCTGCTGCGCTGGGACGACCCCGTCCACGGCAGCGTGTCGCCGAAGGTGTTCGTCGCGCTTGCCGAAGAGTCGGGCCTCATCCACTCGCTCGGCGAATGGGTGCTCCGATCGGCGGCCGAGCAGTGCGTCAAGTGGCGGCGCGAGGGGCTCGCGCTCAACGTCTCGATCAATCTCTCGGGCCGGCAGTTCTATCGCGACGACATCGCGCAGCGCATCTCGGAGATCGTCCGCGGCCGCGGGCTGCGAACCCTCGTGGATCGAGCTCGAGGTGACCGAAACGAGCCTCCTGCACGACCTCGATTCGATCCGCAAGGCGCTGCATCTCTTGCGCAACGAGGGATTCACCGTCGCGATCGACGATTTCGGCACCGGGTATTCGTCGCTCACCCACTTGAAGCATTTCCCGATCGACACGCTCAAGATCGACATCTCGTTCATCGCCGATCTCGAGACCGACCCGGGCGATGCGGCGATCACCGAGGCGATCATCGCGCTCGCGCGCGGGCTGGGGCTCCGTGTCGTTGCCGAAGGCGTGGAAACGCAGATGCAGTTCGACTTTCTCTCGGCGCGCGGCTGCCACTGCTTCCAGGGTTACTGGGTCAGCAAGCCGCTGCCGGTTCCGGACTTCGAGCGCTTCGTGCGCTCCCCGGTCACGCTCGCCGCCTGAGCGCGCTGGGTCGGTCACGGCATAAGCCTCCGGGCTTCACGGAACGGCGCCCTTCGGCTTATGCCGTGTCCGACCGCCCGCGGTTGCGCTACAGCGTCGCGAGCCAGCGCAGCAGCTCCCTCGCGGGCTTCTCCCATTGCCGCTCGAGCATCAGCATGTGCGCGAGCCCCGGCACGATCGTGGCTTCGACGCCGTGGTGCTCGGCGGTAGCGCGAACGTCGTCGGGCGTGGAGATGCGATCGCCTTCGGCGCCGAGGACGAACAGCGGAACGCCGCCGCGCTCGGGGAGCTGCCACTGGAGTCGCATCGACAGATCGAGCAGGACGCGCGGCGACTCGGCGCACAGGTGCGAGCTCGCCTGCGCGAGGATCTCGGGCGCCACGTCGTCGCTGAAATAGTAGGGGCGCAGCGCGTCGAGCACGTGCCTCGACAGCCCCGAAGGATCGAATTGCGACAGCTGCATCATGTACTCCGGCCGCTCGGTGGCAAGGCGCGCGGCCATCGTCAGGAGTCCGACCGGCGGCACCGGCGCGACCAGCGCGGCGGCACGCACCGGCTGCGTCGCGAGCAGCCGCTCGACGATCGCGGCGCCCATCGAATGGCCGATCAGCACGGGCGGCGCCGGTAGCGCCTCGGCGACGTGCTCGACGTCCGCGGCGAAGTCGTCGAGCCCCGCGACGAACAGCGTCTCGATGCCGCCCGACCGGCCGTGTCCGCGCAGCGACAGCGCGTGCGCCGCGTAGCCCTTCTGCGCGAACCAAGGCAGAAAATAAGGTTCCCAGAACCACGCATCGCTGTAGCCACCGTGCACGAAGAGCAGCGGCGGCTTGCGGCCGTTGCCGCCCGACCGCGCGGGCAGATGGGTGCGGACCTCGAGATCGGATTGGACTGGGAGCATCGCGTGATTGACCCGGGCGGGATCGCAGTGATTGACCGCCGCGGGCGCGGCGTGCGGCGTGAAACGGCGGCCCGCGAGATCGTGCTAGGATGCGCGCCCGCCCCGTAAGCCACATGAAAGCACGCGCCATTCTGCCAGATTCGCCTGCAGCGCAGACCTACGACGCGGACTGCCGGCGCTGCGCGCGCCTCGTCGCGTTCCTGGGCGAAGTCCGCGCCGAGAATCCCGGGTACTTCTGCCGCCCCGTTCCGCCGTTCGGCGCGCGCGACGCGAGGCTCGTCATCGTCGGCCTCGCGCCGGGAATGCACGGCGCGAACGCGAGCGGCCGGCCGTTCACCGGCGATCACGCGGGCATCATCCTGTACCAGACGCTGTACGACTACCGCTTCGCAACGCGCCCGGTCGCAACCGGCCGCGACGACGGGCTCGAGCTCGTCGATTGCCGGATCACCAACGCCGTCAAATGCCTGCCGCCCGGCAACAAGCCCCTTCCGGGCGAGATCCGCGCCTGCAACAGCTTCCTGGCAGCCGATCTCGCGACGGTCCCCGACGGCGGCGCAATCCTCGCGCTCGGCCGCGTTGCGCACGACGCGACGCTCGCGGCGCTGTCGATGAAGCCTGCCGCGTTTCGGTTCGCGCACGGCGCGCGGCACGACCTCGGGCGCGGCATCGCGCTCTTCGACAGCTATCATTGCAGCCGTTACAACACGAATACCGGGCGGCTCACCCCGCCGATGTTCCGGGCGGTGTTCGATTCGATCGCCGCGCATCTCGGCCGCGGAGTCGCCAGCCGCGCCGCCTAGTGCGATGAGCGATCGAGCCCGACGCGATCGTCTCGAGCGCGCCGTTCGACGCGCGCGAGCTGATCGAAGTCGTTGCCGCACCGTCCGGGCGTCTATCGGATGTTCGATGCGGCCGGCGGCACGCTCTACGTCGGCAAGGCGCGCGACCTCAAGAAACGCGTGTCGAGCTATTTCCAGAAGGGCGCGCACGAGACGCGGATCGCGGCGATGCTGGGGCACGTCGCGCGCGTCGAGACGACGGTCACGCGCTCGGAGGGCGAGGCGCTGCTGCTCGAGAACAACCTGATCAAGTCGCACGAGCCGCGCTACAACATCCTCTTTCGCGACGACAAGAGCTACCCGTACGTGTGCCTCACCGGCGAGCGGTTCCCGCAGCTTCGCTTCCATCGCGGCAAGCTCGATCGCCAGAACAGGTACTTCGGGCCGTTCCCGAGCGCGGGCGCCGTCCGCGAGGGGATGGCGCTGCTGCAGAAGGTCTTCCAGCTTCGCACCTGCGAGAACACGGTGTTCGCGAACCGCTCGCGGCCGTGCATGCTCCACCAGATCCAGCGCTGCAGCGGCGCCCTGCGTCGGGCTCGTCAGCGACGCCGATTACGCCGAAGACGTGAAGAGCGCCGTGCTCTTCCTGCAAGGCAAGACCAACGAGGTGCTCGCGCAGCTCAAGACGCAGATGGACCAGGCGAGCGCGGCGCTCGAGTTCGAGCGCGCCGCGCGGCTGCGCGACAAGATCACGCGCCTCAACACCTTGCAGTCGCGGCAATTCATCGAGAGCGCGACGGCCGGCGATCTCGACGTCGTCGCCGTGGCGGCCGAGCAGGGGCTCGTCGCCGTCAATGTCGTGATGATCCGCGGCGGCCGGCACGTCGGCGACCGCACGTTCTTTCCGCGTCACGCCGACGCCGGCGCGCTCGACGAGGTCGTGCCCGCGTTCCTCGCGCAGCACTATGTCGAGCGCCACGTGCCGCCGACGATCATCGCGCCCGGCGCGGACGACCAGCAGGCGCTCGCCGACGTGCTCTCCGCGCAGGCGGGGCAGCGCGTGGAGATCGTCAGCAATCCGGGCGGAGAGCGCCGCGTCTGGCTGACGATGGCGACGCAAAATGCGCAGTTCGCAATCGGACAGAAGCTTGCGCAGAAGGCGACGCAGGAGGATCGGCTCGCGGCGTTGCAGACGGCGCTCGGATTGCCGCCCGAGGCGCAGCGGATCGAGTGCTTCGACGTCTCGCACACGATGGGCGAGCGCGCGGTCGCCTCCTGCGTGATCTTCGACCGCCTCGCGATGCAGAACTCCGAATACCGGCGCTTCAACGTCACGCCGCCCGAAGGAGGCGACGACTACGCGGCGATGCGCGAGGCGCTGACGCGGCGGTGCGCGCGCATCGTCGCCGGCGAGTATCCGACACCGGACCTCCTCGTCGTCGACGGCGGGAAGGGCCAGGTCGCCGTCGCGGCCGAGGTGCTCGCCGAGCAGGGATTGCACGACACGCGGCTCATCGGCATCGCCAAAGGGCCCGCGCGCAAGCCGGGCGAAGAGGACATCGTCTTTCCGGATCGCGACAGCGTGCTCAATCTCCCGCCGGATCATCCGGGGCTTCACCTGTTGCAGCAGATCCGCGACGAGGCGCACCGGTTTGCGATCCAGGGACATCGCGCGCGGCGCGCCAAAGCGCGGACCACTTCGTCGCTCGAGGAGATCGCGGGCATCGGCGTCAAGAAACGGCAGGCGCTGCTCGCGCACTTCGGGGGCCTCAAGGGCGTGCAGGCGGCGAGCATCGAGGACCTCGCCCGGGTGCCGGGCGTGAGCCGCGCACTCGCCGAAAAGATCTTCGGCGGATTGCATTGACGGTGTCCCTCGGTGCGCTGCACCATGGCAGGAATCGCCGCCGATTTGCAATTCGCGTCATACTGAAAGCATCCGGTCTCGAGACTGGCTGAAAGCCTTGACGAATCCTTATCTCTCGATCGAATCGCTGACGGTTTCGTATGGCGGCACGCGGGTTCTCGATCGCGTGAGCCTCGACGTCGCGCGCGGCGAGATGATCGCGCTGCTCGGCAGCTCCGGCTGCGGCAAGACGACGCTGCTGCGCGCGATCGCCGGCTTCGTCGTCCCCGATTCCGGCGCGATCCGCGTCGAGGGCCGCGATATCGTCGGACTGCCTCCCGAGCAGCGCGGCACCGCGATGATGTTCCAGAGCTACGCGTTGTGGCCGCACATGAGCGTCGCCGCGAACATCGGCTACGGGCTGCGGATGCGCGGCTGGAAGAAGGACGCGATCGCCGCCCGCGTCGGCGAGATGCTCGACGCTGCTGCAGCTCGAAGGCTTCGGTCCGCGGCCCGTGACGCAGCTCTCGGGCGGCCAGCGCCAGCGCGTCGCGCTGGGTCGCGCGCTCGCCGTCAATCCGTCGCTGCTGCTGCTCGACGAGCCGATGTCGAACCTCGATTACAAGGTCCGGCTCGAGCTGCGGCACGAGCTGCGCGCGCTGCAGCAGCGGATCGGCATCACCGCGGTCTACGTGACGCACGATCGCGAGGAGGCGCTGACGCTCGCCGACCGCATCGCCGTCATCGACGCGGGCCGCGTCGTGCAGTTCGGCACGCCGGAAGTCGTGTTTCATCAGCCGAGCTCGGCGTTCGTCGCCGGATTCATGGGCGCCGACAACGGGCTCGATCTGATCGAGCGCGCCGACGGAACGCTGGTCGCCGCCAATGGCGGCAGCGAAGGCCGGCCGGTGCGCGCGCATTTTCGCGGCGACGCGGCGCGGCTCGTGCCCGCCGCCGAAGCCGGTTCCTGCCGATGCGCTGCTCCTGCCCGGCGTGGTCGCGCAGGCGTTCTATGTCGGCCAGGGATACCGCTATCGAGTCCGCGCCGGAGGCACCGAAGTCTGGGTGCACGCGCCGGAGCGGATGGACGAAGGCACGTCGGCGCGGGTCGCGGTCCCGCGCGACGCACTGATGCTCTTTCCCCGCGATTCCACCACGCGTACCTAGGAGGATTCCATGCGCTTCCGTTTGATCCTTGCCGCAGCCGTCGCTGCCACGCTCGCCGCGGCGTCGCCCGTCTCCGCGCAAGTCACGCTCAACGTGGTCTCGGCCGGCGACCAGAATATGGTTGACTATGTCAACAATTATCTCGGGCCGAAATTCGAGGCTGACGAACCCCGGCGTCAAGGTGCGCGCCGTCGGCACGGGTCCCGGCGACGGGGGCTCGCAGAAGATCTACGAGAAGCTCTCGGCGCAGCAGAAGGCCGGGGCCGCCTCGTGGGACGTCGACGTCGCGGTCGTTCACCAGCGCGGCGCGGCGACGATGGTCAACGAGAAACTGCTGATGCCCTATCGCAACGACGTTGCCGCGGGCAAGCTCGTCTCGCGCGACACCGCGAAGAACGCGCTGGGGGCGAACGTCGACGGCTACGTGCTGCCGATGTTCCACAGCCAGATCGCGTTCGCGTACAACCCCGACCTCGTCAAGGCGCCGCCGAAGTCCTACGCGGAGCTCGCCGAGTGGGTGAAGAAGAACCCGAAGCAGTTCGGCTACAACGGCGTCAAGGGCGGCATGTCGGGCGTGGGCTTCGTGATGGGCTGGGTCTCGGCGAACTCGGGGCTCGGCGACAAGCTCGAGAAGGGCCCCTACGCGGCGAGCGACAAGGCGGTGATCGAGAAGTCGCTCGCCGGCCTCAAGGAGTTCAACCAGAACGTCGTGATGACGCCGGGGAACGCAGGGACGCTCGACATGCTGAATCGCGGCGAGATCGCGATGGGGCCGGTGTGGGTCGACATGTTCTACACGTGGCAAGCCGACGGCAAGATGAGCCCGAAGATCAAGCTCGCGCTGCCGCAACCGGGGCTTCCCGGCCAGCCGATGTACTACGTGATTCCGGCAAAGGCCGCGAACGCCGCGCTCGCGAAGAAATTCATCGACATGGCCGAGAGCCCCGAAGTGCAGGCCGACGGCATCGTCAAGCAGTTCAACTGGTATCCGGGCATCGATCCGCAGTTCGTGCAGGCGAAGCTGCCGCCGGCGGACATGGAACAAGCTCTTCACCGACATCTCGCCGGCGGACCTCGCGAAGTACGGCCGGCCGTTCCCGCTGTCCGAGTACTTCACCGACATCGTCGAAGGATACGAGCGGGTCGTGCTGAAATAGCCGGACGAACAGGTTCGAAAGGCGCCGAGTGGCTGACGCAGCGGCGTCCGCGGCACTGCGCCGCGGGCGCCTCGTGGGCCTCGCGCTCTCCGCGCCGGCGCTCGCGATCGTCGTCGCGTTCTTCATCATCCCGCTCGGCATCTCGTTCGCGCTCGCGTTTCGCGCGAAGGACGGCAGCTTCACGCTCGAGCACTTCGCGAAGTCGTTCGACCTCTACACGACCGACCTTCTGTTCTCGCTGGCGATCGTGCTGCTGTCGTCGGCGCTGATCGCGGTCGTCGCGATCGCGATAGCAGGCTATCTGACGCTCGGTGAAAATCCGCGCGCCGTGGCGGTGCTGCGCTGGCTCTACCGCTGGCCGCTCTTCATCCCGTTCGTCGTCGCGGGGCAGGTGATGCGCACGTTCCTCGCGAAGAACGGGATGCTCAACCACGTGCTGATCGGCGCCGGTCTCATCGAGCCGCTCTCCGCGCAGAGCCTCCTCGACTGGCGCGGGATCGTCATCGCGTTCGTCTGGAAGCAGGCGCCGTTCGTCACGCTGCTCGTGGCCGGCGCGATGGCGTCGATCGACCGCCAGCACATCGAGGCCGCGCGAAACCTGGGCGCGCCGCGCTGGCGCGTGCTCTGGGACATCGTGCTGCCGCAGGTGCGCGGCACCGTGCTCGTCGGCGTCGTGCTGTCGTTCGTCACGATGCTCTCCGTGTTGTCGGTGCCGCTGATGATCAATCCCAACTCGCCGACGATGATCACCGTCGACGTCGCCTATCGGATCAATACGCATTCGGACTACGCGGTGGCGAACGCGTTGTGCCTGTTGTCGCTGATCGTCGCCGCGGGCGGGGCGGCGTTCTACTTGCGCCACGCGGTGAAGAGCGCGGAGGGCGGCGTGAGCGGCGGGAGCGCGCGATGAACGCGGCGCGGCAATCGAGCATCGCAACCAACGTGCTCGTCGCCGCGCTGCTCGCGCTCTTCGCGTTCGCGATCTTCGGGCCGCTCACGAACCTGTTGCTGTGGGCGTTCGCCGAAAAGTGGTACTTCCCGAGCAAGCTCCCCTCCGAGTTCGGCTTCACGTTCTGGCAGCGCGTGTTCAGTCCGCGCGGCGCGGCGCTCGCGTCTCTCGGCACGAGCGTGTGGATCGCCGTGCTGACCGTGGTCGTCAGTCTCGCCGTGGCGATTCCCGCGGGTTACGCGCTCGCGCGCCTGCGACTTCCCTTTCGCGGCGCGATTCTGCTCCTCTTCCTTCTGCCGCAAGCGGTGCCGAACCTGCCGATCTACGTCAACATCGCGCGTGTCTTCTACGAGATCGGCTTGAACGGCACGATCCTCGGCGTCGTTCTCGTCCATGCGGCGCACGGTCTGGTGCTCGCCGTGTGGATCGCATCGGCGGCCTTCGCCGCGGTCGACGCGTCGCTCGATGAAGCCGCGCGCAATCTCGGCGCCTCGCCGTGGGTGTGCTTTCGCACGATCACGCTCCCGCTTGCGGCGCCCGGACTGATGGCGAGCGCTATCTTCGTATTCCTCGAGTCCCTCGACGAATTCACCGGGACGTTCTTCGTCGGCGTGCCCGACGTCACCACGCTTCCGCTGCTCATGTTCAACGCGAGCCAGGGCGGCAACTACCAGATCGCGTCGATCACCGCGCTGCTGCTGCTCGTGCCGTCCATCGGCTTCATGCTCGTCGTCGAGCGCTTCCTCAAGGCCGACGTGCTGGCAATGGTGGGGCGGTAGCGGCGGAGGCCGAGGCAGGCCGCTCGCGCTCCTGCGTTTCCTAGTGCGTGTTGGCTTTTCGCCATAGCCAAGGTGGCGTCGGATGAGGATCGCGCCACAGGCCGCGTTTCGCTTCTCGAGCGCCGGCCTCGATTTCGTAGAGTGTCTTGTCCTTGGCGAAAGGCCGGTAGACCCACGCCATGCCCTGTCGCACCTGCTCCGCGTTCACGTCGACGTCGCCACGGTAGACCCGGCCAAGGATGCGGTCGTATCTGTCTTTGCCGCGCTCCACGACCGTACCTCCTTGCCTTTCACCAGGCTCTCGAGCGACTGCTTCGACCTGTTGCCGAATGGTTGCGCCCTTTCCGGCGCGTCTATGTCCACCAGCCGCACCTTCACCTGCTCCCGTCCCTTCAGCACGGTGATGCTGTCGCCATCGCCGACGCCGACGACTTTGCCTGCGAAATCCGCCCAAGCGGGAAGCGAGACAGCCAGCGCGAGGCTGGCTGCGAAGGCGACACGATGGATACGACAGGTCAAGGTCGCGTGGGGTGCGGCGCGACGAAGATGCGATGCGCCAAACTCCGCGTCGCGCATCCATTGCTTTTGATTTGGATCGCCGGTCGATCGTGGCGCGACACCGCAAGTATGACGCGTATTCGTGGCAAAGGACGCGGCGCGGAGCGGCCGCGGTAGAATTGATGCGCGTCGCCGCCGACTGCCGGTCGGATGCCGCCCGACCGATGTTCTCCAACATCCCCATCCTGCTCACGTGGCTCCGGATCGTGCTGATTCCGGTGTTCGTCGTCGTCTACTACGTGCCCGATTCGTGGCTCGGTCCCGTTGCGAAGAACTGGACCGCGATGTCGATCTTTGCCGTCGCGGCATTCACCGATTGGCTGGACGGTTATCTCGCGCGGCGATGGGGCGAGGTCAGCGCGTTCGGCGCGTTTCTGGATCCGGTCGCCGACAAGCTGATGGTCGCCGCAGCGTTGATCGTGCTCGTCAAGCTCGGACGCGCCGATTCGTTTCTCGCGATCATCATCATCGGCCGCGAGATCGCAATCTCCGCGCTGCGCGAGTGGATGGCGCAGCTGGGACACACGAAGAGCGTGGCGGTGGCGTTCATCGGCAAAGTGAAGACAGTCGCGCAGATGACGGCGATCATCGCGTTGCTGCTGTGGGAGAACGTGATTCCCGGCGTTTCGACGCCGCTGCTCGGCGAAGTCGCGTTGTGGGTCGCCGCGATCCTCACGCTGTGGTCGATGTTTCACTACCTGCGACTCGCCGCGCCGCATATCGGGGGACCGCATCGCTGATGCGCGCGTCGAAGCGTTCGCGCGGAGTCGCAATTGACCCGCGACGCCGCAAAAACGGTAAAATCGAAGGCTGTTCCCCGATAGCTCAGTTGGTAGAGCGACGGACTGTTAATCCGCAGGTCCCAGGTTCGAGCCCTGGTCGGGGAGCCAACGAATCGACAAGTTGTGTTGGTTGCTGCAGGTCTTTCAGTTGCGGAACATACCGCAAACGTGGCGCGTCGATTCGCCGCCGTGGCCAGTTGATTCGATGGTCGCGAAATGCCTGCAATCCCGTTCGCTCTGTCCCCGGCAATAACATCGAAGGCGACGCGCGGCCGTGAACAGCAAGACGGCCAGAACGCGACGCAGGCGTTCCCAAGCGTTTGGGTTCTCACTTTGTCGGGCGAGCCGGCTCGGCTATGGCCCGTCAACCCTGTGAATTATCGCGCACGATTGAGCTGCTCAATTTCCCTGACCGGTCATAACGAGTTGGGAGAAACGGGCGCCGCGCAGGCTCCGCGCGCCTCCGGGGCGTAAAATCGCGCCGTGCCGAAGGCGTGTTATTGGTTGCACACCAGGCGGCGACGCTATTGCGACCGTTGCTTCTGGGTGAGCAGAGCCGGTTCCCCGTCGCCCCCAACTCCGAGGCGCAAGACTGATTGTGCAAGCCTCTCCTCAACCCCAACCGCTGACCGACCCCGAGCTGGATCGCCTCGGCGATTTCCTGCGCCAGTGCAAAGGCGGCAAGGCGATGAACCTTGAAGAACTCGACGGGTTCTTCGCTGCCCTCGTGGCGGGTCCCGAGACGGTGCTGCCGAGCGAGTACTACCCGCATTTATTCGGCGGCACGCTGGAGGAGACGTGTGAGTTCGAAAGTTTAGATCAAGTCAACACTACCCTTGACCTGCTGTCGCGGCACTGGAACTCCATCGCCGGAACGCTCTACGCCGACGAGGTCTACCTACCGCTGCTGCTCGAGGACGACAAGGGGGTGGCCGCTGCCAACGACTGGGCGCGCGGGTTCATGCGTGGCGTCGAACTGCGGCGGGAGGCATGGGCCGACCTGATCGCTAGCGAGGAACACGGGGGCAGCATCCTGCCGATGCTAATGCTGTATCACGAACATGATCCCGATCCCGAGATGCGACCCAACCCCATCAGGCCGGAACAACGAGAGGAAATCATCGCCCACATGACGGCGGGGCTGTTGCAAATCTACCGCCACTACTTGAGCCAACGCCAATCCTCGATCCCACGTCGCACATCGTCACGGACCGTTCGCCGGCAGACGGCCAAGGTCGGGCGCAACGATCCGTGTCCCTGCGGCTCCGGCAAGAAGTACAAGCACTGCCACGGCGGCACGACACTACACTAGCGCAGCTGTTCACCGCCTCGGGACTCCGCCCTGGGTCCCGCTTGCCATAATGACTAGATCTGACTACTATATGACCATGACCGGGATACGCATCGCCGACTTGAAGAGCCGCCTGAGCGAACATCTGCGCAAGGTGCGGGCGGGCGGTTCGTTGACGATTCTGGACCGGGACACGCCGATCGCGCGCATTGTTCCGTGGAAGGCGGGCAATGGTTCCCTCAGACTTCGGGCACCGCTTCCCGGAGCGCCGAAACTCCAACGCGTGCCTCTTCCGCCACCCCTTCGGCTCCGCGGAGACGTCGTGAAGTTGCTCATGGAAGAGCGGCAAGGCGATCGGTGATCGCCTACCTCGATTCGTCGGTATTGCTGCGTGTTGTCCTTGGTCAGCGCAACGCTTTGAAGGAGTGGGGCCGAGTCACGCAAGGCATCGCCTCGGCGCTTGCAGAGGTGGAGTGTCTACGCACGCTGGACCGGTTGCGCTTGGCTCAAGGATTCGCCGACGAGATGATCGCGGAACAGAGGGAGGCGGTATACCGGTTGTTGGAAGCAATGGAGATCGTGGAGATTACACACCCGGTTCTGTCACGCGCTGCGCAACCGCTTCCGACGGCACTGGGAACGCTGGATGCGATTCATCTTGCTACGGCGTTGCTGTGGAAGGAACAGGCGGGAAAGGAATTGTCGATGGCGACTCACGACGTGGCATTGGCCGTCGCCGCGAAGGCAAGCGGGCTGCGCGTCATCGGCGCGTGACGGGTGGTGTCCCTGCCGGATCGGCGGGCGACCGTGATGCCTCGGGAGGGAACCGCCACTGAATTCTGTTCCGCAATTCCGAGCGAAGCTAGGGCAAAAGAGGCTTTACGGAGCGCAAATCCGCCGTAATTGCGGAACGGATATTGATCTATTGAGAATTACGTAAATGGATGACAACCGATTCGCTATGATGCGCGTTAATCGAAGTGGGAAGACTTCGAGGAGCGGGCATGGCAACGAAGCGGTACCGACGGGACATCAAGGAACTCGAGCGACGCCGGCACAAGGGCATGCGGATGCTGGCGCGCGGCGTGGCACAAGCCGAAGTGGCGCGTACGCTGGAAGTCAGTCGGCAGACCACATCAAGCTGGGCCAAGAAGCTGGCCGAGGACCCGCAAGCGTGGCGGCGCAAGCCGTGGGACGCCCCGGTGGCTTGGACGCGGCGCAGAAGAAGCAGCTGGGCAAGGCCTTGCTGGCGGGCGCGGTGGCGAACGACTTTCCGACCGAACTATGGACGCTGGCGCGGGTGGCCAAGTTGATCGAGCGCGAGTTCGGCGTGGCGTACGAGCACGGTCAACGTCTGGCGCATCCTGCGCGAGTTGGGGTTCTCCAGCCAGCGTCCGGCAGGTCGTGCCATCCAGCGCGACGGAGCGGCGATCAAGCAATGGCGCACCAAGCGCTGGCCGGCGCTAAAAAAAGTCCAGACGCGAAGGGCGCACCATCGTCTTCATCGACGAAAGCGGATTGAGCGAGCGACCGACGCGGGTCAAGACCTGGGCACCCAAAGGCCAGCGCCGGAAACTCAACCCGGTCGAGTACATCTGGGGCTACCTGAAGCAACGCGAGCTGGCCAATCTCTGCCTGCGCACCATTGGCGAGGTCGGCACCTTCGCGCGCAAGCGGCTCAAGTCGATGCAACGCCGACCGCGGCTGATCACCGCGTTCTGGCAGCAGGCCGAATTGCCGATCTGACGTCATGCATTTACGTAAATTTCAATAAGTATCTGATAAAGCGTAGGTCTGCGACAGTCTGTTAATCCGCAGGTCCCTGGTTCGAGCCCAGGTCGGGGAGCCAATTATCAATGGTCTATTCCGGGGACATAGGTAACAATTTATTCCGGACACATAGGTAACACTTTAGCCTCGAACGGATTGGCGATGGGCTCGAGGCGAGTGGTTTCCTAGATCGAAGAAGCCCAGGTCGTAATCCATAAAGCTGACCAGCCAGATTTTATCGCCGACCTTCGAAGCGGAGGTTGCGAATGATGCGATCCGTAGCATTTCGCAAATGACTACAGGACGAGTTCCATAAAAACGAGCCAGTGTCTCAGTTCCTCAGGTAGCTCGTAGTATGGCTCGATGATCTTGAACCCGAGGCGTTGATACAGGCCCTTGGCCTCGTTTTGGCGAATGCTTGTGTCCAGGCGCATGGTTCGATAGCCCAGCGCTTTGGCCTGCTCGATCACGGCATCCGCCAAGGTGCGACCGAGCACCCTACCGTGAAGAACTGCGTATAGACAAACATTCGCTTCATCTCGCAGGACGCGAAGTCAAGCCCGCGCAGCGCGACACAGCCTGCAGGCGCACCATCTAGCGTAGCGAGGAGCAATTGACCGTGAGGGGGAGCGTACTTGCCCGGCAAGGTCGTTAATTCTTCTTCGAACGCCTGGCCGTAGAAGAGAGTGCACATCGAGAAGGTGTGTGTCTTCGCGATGCCGTTCCCTATGCCAGGCAATGAACGCTCGCATTAACGAACGTACCTGGTCCAGCTGCTGTACCGTCGTTGGAACCTGTACGACTGCAGGCATTTTGAGCCTTCGCGTAGGAGCTGTGACCGACGTTAGTTAAGACGCTAACGAGCGCATACGGATACCGCGTTGGCAGTTCGTCGAGTACGGGCGGGATTCTAGCGCGCAGTCCAACAGAAGTAGTAGCAGACTGAGTCATCGACGTACTGACTGAGTTTCGTCGGAGGCCGAGCACGGGCTTCAGACAGTCCGCTCAAGAAACCTGCCGATCGCTTCGCGCCCTCGTCGAAACGCTATCGCGTGTGCTCCACGACCGCCTCGCGCGGAGCGGGACGACCTCGCTTACTAAACAGAACGCCAGCGGCGCCCACTTCCAAGTCGGGCATCCTGCCGTCAGGGAAGCGAGAACCGGACGGGAGGGAGCATGGGCAAGGTCGAGCGATGGCCATCGGCAAAGACTGGGCCATTCTTTCCTACTATCAGCGATTCGAAGGCATCGTCGCGTTGGTGCTGACGGTCGTCATCGCGTTGATCATCCTGGTCGCGCTCTATCGATTGAGCGCAAGCGTGATCGCGGGGTTGGTTCTCGGGGTGCTCGATCCTCTTGAACCCGGCGCATTTCAGGCGGTTTTTGGCGAGATCCTCACGCTGCTGATCGCCTTGGAGTTCAACCACACCCTGCAAACGTGGTCAAGCGCGAGCAGAGCATCATTCAAACGAAGGTCGTATTGCTCATCGCCTTGCTGGCGATAGCGCGCAAGTTCATCATCCTCGACCTGGGCGAATGAGCCCCGGACAACTCGTTGGGCTCGCCTCGGTCGCGTTGGCACTGGGCGTTTGCTACTGGTTGATGCGGCCGGAGGGCGGGCGCATCGGTGCCTGACGGCATGCATCCGCGGCGCTCGCGCGCCCCGATGCGGTTCTACCGGATGACCTTGGCGATCGCATGATCGCGCTGGGCTAAATCCGGCCCACGCAAAACCTTCGGCTTTGAAACGCCCGCCGACAGATCGGCGGGCTTGACTGCCGCTAAAGCAGCTCGGCATCAGCGCGAAGGACTTGAAATGACTGCGATGAATTTACCGACGGATTCCCAATCCGCAGGTACCAGGTCCGACCCCTGTCGGGGAGCCACGAGTTACAAGGGATTTGCGTTGTCGCTGACCGCTCTTCGTTCGGCGGCGTAGCCAAATCGTAACCGCCGATCAGCGGATCGGTGCGGTTCGCTGCATTTGCAGGTTCGTAGCGCGCGAGATGCACGTAGCGCTCGATTCCGTATACCAAAGTCGTAGTCCCGTGACGCCCCGAGCCATGGCCGGTACGCGCTCGTAGACCCGCACATTACGGTCGTGCAATGGCGCGCGTTCGACAGCTCGCCTACGCTGACGTCAAGTGGTCTCGCAGGACGACGCGAAACAGCCGCGTTACATCGAGACCGTATGCGATAGCACTGCAAACCGGAGAACCGAACATGAGGCGCAGGAAATTCATCACTTTGACGACCGAGCAGGATATCGAAGCCGCCTGCGAATACATGGACTGGCGAGAGCGTGACGCACTCGAGGAGCTCGGCGAGATTGCGGAGTGCGACGACGACGAGCGCGCGCTGGTGCTGCAGGCGCGCTCGGGTCGTTTCGTCGACGGTTGGTAGCGCCCTGCGACACAGCTTGAACGCGTCGTCGGAAGCCGACCCAACCCCCACGAAATTGCGACATTTCGCCGACAACTCGCCTCGCGCGCGGCGTTAAGGTACGAGCAACGGATAACGAAACGGAGGACATGCAATGGACGACGAACTTGGAATGTTTGCACCCGAGCACGACCCACGCTCGAGAAGTCCGTGGCTGGAGCAGCGCGTAGCCGTCGCCACGCTTGAGGAGATCCGCTATGCCGAGGCGTTGCGGATGCAGATCCGGGAGTCGTATCTCAGCCGACGCGATCCGCCGCCGTCTGTGTGGATGACAGGTGTCGATTGACGCCAACCACGAAGCAGATGCTGCAATCACGCATTCTCGCGAATCTTGCAATGAGGACGTCACAATGGCCCCCTACGAACGAGCGCCTCGTCACGTCGTCGCAGCGCGCTATGCCGGTAATTACCAGGTGTGGCTGCAATTCAACGACGGACGCAAAGGGCTTGTCGATCTTGCGGACGAGCTCCATGGACCGATATTCGAGCCGCTGCGCGATCGCGAACGGTTCGCCCAGCTCTATCTCGACTGCGAGCTCGCGACGATTGCGTGGGAGCACGGTGCCGATTTCGCGTCCGAATACCTCTACGAAAAGCTCGCTACCGTGCACTGAACCTACGCTCGGATGAGCGGGACAATGAATCGCGACCGAGTCGCAGTGATGAGCATGGCTCGCGATGAGACCGCAATGCCGCGCAACAGCGTCGGCGCAGCCGCGCATCGGGATGCCGACGCTCCCGCTGAATGAGAATTTGCTAGTACCCGCGGTGCCCGCAGATCGGGCAGTCAGCCCCGGATAGCGGGTGCCCGTTCCTCGCCGATTCCCATGTCGGCCTACGTATCGAGCGATCGTTCTGTGGGCCAAAACGCGCCGTACGTGCCAGAATAATCAAAGAGTTGGCACAGCGGGCTCCGGCGCAGCCTGTGATAGGAGCCGGCCGAAGGAGGACCGGGAGAAGGACCGAGCCGCCGGTCGGCACCATCATACTGACCAAACGCTGACCTCTCGCTGACCACGCAGAGCCGCTCGCGCTACGTTACAGTTTGCGGCGCATGCAAGGGGGAGCCATGGAGCGCAAGCGCTTGGACACGGAACCGGAAGCCGAGACGCCGCTTCCGCACCTTCGTCGCGCGAGGTCGATGCCGGCCTCGACGAGCCCAACGGCGCAAGGACCGCACGCGCGAGAAGGAATTTCCGATCCGTCGCCAAGACGAGATAGCGGAACATTCCGCCTGGACCGGCGCCGGTCTCGCGATGCACCTGCCGGCAAGGATGCGAGATGTGCTCAAGCGCTATGGCCTTGCCTTGGCATTGGCCAGCCTCGCGCTGCTCATCCGCCATGCGCTTCCGGTCCCGGAAGGCACCACCATCTACCAGCTTCCGCTTGCCGCGGTGGTCCTGAGCGCCTGGTTCGGCGGCCGTGGACCCGGCTTGTTCGCTTCGCTGATCTGCGCAACGGTAATTCTGTACAGGTTCGTCCCACCGGCGGATACATTCGAGCTGCCGCCGGATTATGCGTTGGGCTTTTTCATCTTCATCGCGCTCTGCCTGTTGCTCAGCCAGTTCAGTGCGGGGCGCCGGCGTGCCGCGCACGCGCTGCGCGTGAGCGAGGAGCGCTTCCGCGCGCTCGTGCAGTTCTCCTTCGACGTGTATTGGGAAAGCGACGCCGAGCATCGCTTCACTCGTCAGGAGTTTTCCGAACGGCTGACGGACGCGCCGGCACCCGGAGCCGAGATCGGCAAGACCCGCTGGGAGATCCCGTACGTCGAGCCCGACGAAGAGGCTTGGCGCAAGCACCGGGCCACGCTCGACGCGCACCTCCCATTCCGGGATTTCGAGCTCGCCCGCCCGACTGCGGACGGCGGCACGCGCTACGTCTCCGTATCCGGCATCCCGGCGTTCGATGAGATCGGGCGCTTCGTCGGCTACCGCGGTGTCGGCCGCCACATCACCGAGCGGAAGCGCGCCGAGGCGGAGCACCGGGCGCATCTGTGGTTCCTCGAGTCGCTAGACCGAATCCACCGTGCTATTCAGGGCGCGAACGACCTCGAGACGATGATTAACGCCGTGCTCGGGGAGGTCAGGGATATCTTCCAATCCGACCGCGCGGTATTCAGTGTTTTCGGCACTCGCTCGGGAACTTTATGGTACAGGCGCCTGGCAATAAAGCTGAAGCCGGGGTGCGAGCACCCGGACAAGGTGGGCGTCGAATACGTCGCTGACGAGGACGCCACCGCCATGCGGAGCGAAGTGAGGGCCGCCGGCCGGCCGGTGGCGTTGGTGCTCGGATCGGTGCCTCCGCACGTTGCCCGCTCGCATGCGCACTTCGGCGCGCAGTCCGCGCTTTCCATGCCGATCGAGGGGAGGCATGCAGGGCTCGAGTACGACGACTTTTACTCCTTCACCCTCGATGAATGCTCGCGTCGGCGCGTTTGGACCGCGGAGGAGATGCGGCTTTTCGAAGAGATCGGACGCAGGCTTGGCGATGCATTGACGAAGCTATCCACGCTTGGCGACTTGCAACGGCGAGACGCATACCTGTCCGAGGCGCAGCGCTTGAGTCAAAGCGCGAGCTGGGCGTGGAACGCGGCTAGCAACGGATTCGTGCATTGGTCCAGGGGTCGGCTGCCCTTGCTTGGACCCGACTCTGGCCAATTTCCAACCCTGGAGGAAGTGCGGCAGTCGATCCATCCCGAGGACCGGGACGCCTGGTCAGAGCGCTTCGCGCGGGCGATACGCGAGCGCTCGCGGTTCGAGCTCGAGTACCGGTCCCCGCTGCCCGACGGGGGGGTCAAGCATTTCCGCACGGTGGCGCATCCGGTACTCGATGGCTCCGGCGGGCTCCTCGAGTTCGTCGGCACCGTCATCGACATCACAGTCGAGAAGCGCGCAGAAGCGGAGCACCGGGCGCACGTCTGGTTTCTCGAATCGATGGACCGGATGAACCGCGCCATGCAGGGAACCAACGAGGTCGAGCAGATGCTGAGCGACGTGCTCGACATAGTGCTCGAGATTTTTGCCTGCGATCGGGCGTGGCTGATCTATCCCTGCGATCCCGACGCTCCGTCGTGGCGGGCGATCATGGAGCACACGCGGCCGGAGTTCCCGGGCGCATTTGCACAGCGACGCGATATCCCCATGACCGCGGCCACCGCCGAAGTGGTGCGCACTGTGCTCGGTTCCGGCGGCGCCGTGCCGGCCGGCGAGGGTCATGAGCGTGACGTGGAGAGCGAGATCGCCGAGCAGTTCGGTGTCCGGTCGCAGATGCTGATGGCGCTCCATCCGAAAGGCGATCGACCCTACTTATTCGGGCTGCACCAATGCTCGCACCCTCGCACCTGGACAAAGGACGAGCAACGCCTTTTCGAGGAGATCGGTCATCGCCTTACGGAGGCGCTCACCAGCCTCATCGCCTTCCGTAGCCTGCGAGATAGCGAGCGTCGCTTGGATGGGGCGCAGAAGATCGCGCATGTCGGCTGGTGGGAGCGCGACTATGTCAACGGGCGCGTCTCGCTGTCTGACGAGGCGTGCCGCATCTTCGGCGTACAGCCGCTCGATCTTCCGCAATGGCAGGATCGCTGGATCAGCCTCATCCACGCGGATGACCGCGAGAAGACCGCGGCCGCGAGCGAAATGGCGATGGGCGGCGGTCCGCGCTACGACGTCGAGTACCGAGTGGTAAGGCCGGACGGCACGGTGCGCGTGGTCCACAGCCAAGGCGACGTGACGTGGGACGAGGAGGGGCGGCCCGTGCGCCAGTTCGGCGCCATGCAGGACATCACCGAGCGGAGGCAGGCAGAGGATGAGCTCTCCGAGATCAAGGAGCGATTCCGAGTCTTGGCGGAATCCGCGCTGACCGGCATTTACGTCACGCACATGGACCGTTTCTCGTACGTCAATCCAGCATTTGCGAGGATGTTCGGCTACGCGGTCGAAGAGATCGTGGATCGCCTCGGTTCGCTCGATCTCACGTGCCCCGAGGACCGCCCGCTCGTCGGGGAGAGCATGCGGCGACGCCTCGAAGGCGAAGTGGAAGAGCTTCGCTACGAGTTTCGCGGATTGCGCAAGGACGGGTCGGTGTTCCCCGTCGAAGTCCATGGGCGTCGCGTCAAGTTCGGCGGCAAGATCGGTGTGTTGGGTACGCTGATCGACAATACGCAGCGCAAGCGTGCGGAAGAGGAACTGCGCGCGAGCGAGGCCCGCTTTCGCACGTTCGTCGATCACGCGACCGACTCGTTCTTTCTGATCGACGAAAATTTGAAGGTCGTCGACGTCAACCGGCAGGCGTGCGAAGGTCTGGGCTACGGACGCGAGGAATTGATCGGCATGCATCCGCGCGACTTCGACGTCGGCCTGGACGAGCCGTCCATCGGGCGCCTCGCGGAGCGCGCCGAGGGCGGAGAAATCGTTACCTTCGAGACACGCCATCGACGCAAGGACGGCACGACGTTTCCCGTCGAGATCCGCAGCGGCACCTTCCGGCAGGGAGGAAAGCTCTTCTACCTCGCTCTGGCACGCGACATCACCGAGCGCAAGCGCGCGGAGGAATCACTACGGGAGAGTGAAGCGTACCTGACCGAAGCGCAACGGCTGAGCCATACGGGGAGCTGGGCATTGGATGTGGCAAGCAACCGGTATGTCTATACGTCAGAGGAATTCGACCGCATTTTCGGATTCGATCCGCAAGGGGAAAACCCGACCAGGGAAGCCGTCTTGGAACGAATGCACCCCGACGACCGGATCAGCTGGAAACGGATTCTGGAGAAATCGGTCCGCGAAAAGCTGGACACCACCAGCCAGTACAGGATCGTGCTGCCCGACGGCAGGGTCAGGCATATTCACACGATCCGGCATCCGGTGGTGAACAGCGCTGGAGAAGTCGTGAAACTGGTGGGCACCTCGATCGACATTACGGAGCACAAGCGTGCCGAGGAAGAG
>CAVUOC010000035.1:0-128487 GCA_963742965.1 uncultured beta proteobacterium
GCCGTCCGGTCGTGCCCGACGTGTACATCAGGAGCGCCGGCTCCCCCGTGTCGGGAGCGCCGGCCGGAGACGTGTCGGAGATCCGCGGAAGCTGCAGCCCGTCCGGCGAGGTCGGACGAACCATCGCGCGACTGCCGATGCGCGCGACGATCGCTTTGATACGCTCGACGAACTCCGGCGCGACGTAAACGACGCGCGTCCCGAGTGCGCGATGTTGTGCTCGACGATCGCGTCCTGCGCCAGCATGCTGATCGGCGAGACGACGAATCCTCCGGACATCGCGCCGAGAAAAACGCTGGCCGCCGCGACGCCGTTCGGCAGCAGGTAGGAGACGACCTCCCCCGGCCGCACGCCCATTGCGGCGAGCTCCGCGCAGACGCCTGGGCCGTGATGCGCAGCCCGGCATACGACATCGTCGTGCCGGGCTCGGGTGCGAGCAGGAACGGCGCATCCGGTTGGGTCACCGAATGCAGATCGACCGCCTCGCGGACCGTACGCATCGCCTGCAACGCGCTAAAGACCGTGCTTCCGGCGGTACTCGGCAAAGAATTCGTCGTCGGCCGGAACGCGCACCCGATCGGACGCGAGCGGATGCACGACGCGCGTGATGTTGAGGAAATGCCGGTAGTTCAGATTGTCCGAGATGCTGTTGCCGCCCCACGTCCCGCAGCCCATCGACAGCGAGAACGGCAACGCGTTGTCGAAGCTTCCGCCCGTCGCGAAGCAGTGCGCCTGGTTGACGATGACGCGGCACACCGGGAGCGTGAGCCCCAGCTGCAGAGCGCGCTGCGGCGCACCCGTGTGCAAGCCGATCGAGTGACCAGCGCCCTGGTAGCGCAACAGCCGATCGGCGAGCGTCGCGGCCGCCTCGAAGTCCTCGGCGCGATAGAGGGCGAGAACCGGCGAGAGCTTCTCGCCGGAAAACGGGTGCGCGGGCCCGACCCCTCGCTCGGCGACGACCAGGAACTTCGCGCTTCGCACTTCCGCCCGGTCGAGCCCGGCTCGCGCGGCGATCGCCCCGGCCGCTTGCGCGATGAACGCGGAAACGAGCTTGCCGCCGGCGAACATCGTCGCTTCGAGCTTGCGCGCCTCCGCGTCGGTCAACAGCGCGCCGCCCTCCGCGTCGAGCGCGGCGACGAGCGTGTCGTAGACGCCCGCCACCGCGATCACGCTGTTCTCGGACGAGCACGACGTCGCATGATCGAAAGTCTTCGAGCGGGCGATCTTCGCCGCGGCGTCGCGCACGTCGGCCGTTTCGTCGACGATCACCGATACGTTGCCGGCGCCGACGCCGATCGCCGGCGTCCCGCTCGAATACGCCGCATGCACGTTGGTCTGCGAGCCGGTCGCGACGACCAGGTCGGCGGCCCGCATCAGCGCATACGTGTGCTCGCGCCGGATCGGAGCAGGAAGTTGCTGGACGAGGTCGCGCGGCGCCCCGATCCGATCGAGCTCCGCGTGCACGAACCCGACGAGCAGCGCGAGCGTCGAATGCCCTTTGGGAGAGGGCGCGACGATGATCGCGTTGCGGCCCTTGAGCGCGTTCAGGATGTTGTTCACCGGCGTCGCCGCGGGATTCGTCGACGGCGTGATCGCGGCGACGACGCCCACGGGTCGCGCGATCTCGATCAGGCCCCGCTCGCGGTCCTCGCTGATCACGCCGACCGATCTCGCGCCGGCGAGGTCGCGCAGGAGACCGAGCGTCTTGCGGTGATTCTTCGCGATCTTGTCGGCGACGTCGCCAAGCCCCGTCGCGCGCACCGCGAGCTCGGCCAGCGCACGATTGCGGCCCGGCTCCATGATCGCCCAGGCCGCCGCGGTGACCGCTTCGTCGACGCGGGGCTGCGTCCAGGTCTCGAACGTCCGCTGCGCAGCGCGCGCCCTGTCGATCAATGCGCCGACGACCGACGCCGGGTCGGCGGCGACCGTCGTTTCGAGCGGTGCTTCTCGCAATTCGGACATTGCGTCGCGAGCCCTTCGGTCCCCGATCCCGCCCGTCAGCCGCGCTTCGCCGCAGTCGATTTGTACTTGGCGAGATGGCGCGTCGGCAGCGCCAGCGCGTCGCGCCGGAACGGGTCGCCCAGCTCCCGCGTCACCATCATCTCGAGGATCGTCGTCCTGCCCTCGCGCTGTGCCTTCGCCGCCTCGCGCAGCGCCGGACCGACGTCGCCGAGCTTCTCGATACGCTGCCCCTCGGCGCCCATCGCCTTCGCAACCGCTGCCCACGACGGCTGCTTGTCGAGGTTCACTCCGAGGAAACGGTTGTCGTAGAAATCGACGTGGTTCTTCTTCTCCGCGCCCCACTGGCCGTTGTTGAAGACGATCGCGGTGACGGGAATCGCCTCGCGCACGCACGTCTGGATCTCGCCGAAGCTCATCCCCCACGCGCCGTCGCCGACGTACGCGATCGCCGGCCGGTCGGGCGCCGCAACCTTGGCCCCGACGATCGTCGGAAACGCGTAGCCGCAGTTGCCGAAGCTCATCGCCGCGAACATCGAGCGCGGCCGCTCGAAGCGCAGATACGAATTCGACACCGAGCAGATGTTGCCGATGTCGGTCGACACCATCGCGTCGACGGGCATCGCTTTCTCGAGCTCGCGCAGCATCTGGCGCGGATGCATGTACGTCGAGCTCTTCGCGACCTCGACCGACCACGCGTCGGTCTCGTGCGCCCAGCCGTCGAGCTCGGTTTCCCACGCTTTCTTGACCGCAGCGACGTCGGCGAGGCGCGCATCCTTGTTCGCCGTGCACGCGAGCGTCTTGCCGGCGAGCCGCGCGACGAGCGCCTGCGCCGCCGCCTTCGCATCGCCGCAAATCCCGACGCTGATCGGCTTCACGAGGCCGAGCATCTTCGCGTCGGCATCGATCTGGATGATCTTCGCGTCCTTCGGCCAGTACTCGATCCCGTATTGCGGCAGCGTGCCGAATGGCCCGAGACGCGTGCCGAGCGCCAGCACGACATCGGCTTTGGCGATCAGCTTCATCGCAGCCTTGCTGCCCTGGTAGCCGAGCGGCCCGACCCACAGCGGGTGCTTCGCGGGGAACGAATCGTTGTGCAGATAGCTGTTGGCAACCGGCGCCGACAGGAGCTCGGCGAGACGGATCGCTTCGGGTTGCCCGTCGGCCATCACGACGCCGCCGCCGCAGAGGATCACCGGAAACTTCGCGCCGGCGAGTAGCTCGGCCGCCGCCGCGAGGCTCGCCTCGCCGCCGGCGCCGCGCTCGATGACGATCGGCCGCGGGATCTCGCATTCGATGTCGCCGTAGAAGAAGTCGCGCGGGATGTTGAGCTGCGACGGGCCCATCTCGAGCTGCGCGCGATCGAACGCGCGGCCCGTGAGCTCGGCCATGCGCGCGCGGTTGTTGACGTGCGCCTGGTACTTCGTGATCCTCGAGAAGATCGGAAGCTGCTCGGTCTCCTGGAAGCCGCCGAGGCCGAGCGTCGCGCTGCCGGTCTCCGGCGTGACGACGACGACCGGCGAGTGCGCCCAGTACGCAGCTGCCGTCGACGTGACGAAGTTGGTGATCCCCGGCCCGTTCTGCGCGATGCACACGCCGTGACGGCCCGAGACGCGGGCGTAGCCGTCGGCCATGTGTCCGCCGCCTTGCTCGTGCGCGACCGAGATGAAGCGGATGCCGGCAAGCGGGAAGAGGTCGAGCGCGTCCATGTAGGCCGACCCGACGATGCCGAAGACGTCCCTGACGCCGTTCGCGACGAGCGTCTCGACGAACGCCTCGGACGGCGTCATCTTCTGCTTGCCGGTCACCGGCACCGGCAGCTCGATGGGCTTGTTCATTTGCATTCTCCTGGTACAGCCACGAAAAATGGGGGCGATCAGTCTTTCATAGCGGGGCGTCGATGACAAGTGCCACATCCGACCAATCGCCGCTCATCCCTTGCAGGCGACTGGCGTTCGCTCTACGCTCGAGGGCCCGATGTCCGTGCGCTGCGGGACGCGCCCTCGGCACATGGGAATTCCATCACGCGGAGGTGCCATGCGATTGAAAGAGGCGAGGTTCGCCCTCGCTACCCTTGCTCTGCTGCTCGCCGCCCTCCCCTCCGGCGCGCAAGAATATCCGAGCAAAGCGGTCCGGATCATGGTCGGCGCCTCGCCAGGCGGCGGGACTGACATCATCGCGCGGATGCTCGCGGAGAAGTTCAGCGAAGCGTTCAAGCAATCGTTCGTCGTCGAGAATAAACCGGGCGCGTCCAACACGATCGCGGCCGACATCACGGCGAAGGCGCCGCCCGACGGCTACACGCTGCTGGTCGCGACGAACACGGGTCAGGCGATCGCGCCACACTTGCTGAAGCTCGGCTACGATCCGCTCAAGGGACTGACGCCGGTCGGACTGATCGTCACCGTGCCAAACGTGCTCGTCGTCAGCGAAAGCGTGCCGGCGAAGGACGTCAAGGAACTGGTCGCGCTGATGAAGGCGAAGCCCAATGAATTTCAGTACGCGTCATCGGGCATCGGGAGCACGCAGCACATCGCGGGCATCGGCTTCACGACACTGACCGGCACCACGGCCGTGCACGTTCCCTACAAGGGCAGCAGCCAGGCGCACACCGATCTCATCACCGGGCGCGTGCAGATCATGCTCGACACGACGTCTTCGGCGATGCCACAGATCAAGGCGGGCAAACTGCGCCCGCTGGCGGTGACGACGCCCAAGCGTTCTGCCGAGCTTCCGAACGTCCCGACGCTGGCGGAAGCCGGCTTCCCCGGCTTCGAGATGAGCACCTGGTACGCAATGCTGGTCACCGGGGGCACGCCGAAAGCGATCGTCGACCGGCTCGCCGCGGAGCTCGACCGCGTGCTGAAAATGCCCGACGTGCAGGCGCGGCTTCGCGGCTTGGGTGGCGAACCCGGCAGAATTACGCAGGAGCAGTTCGCCGAGCTCAACCGCACCGAGTTCGAGCGAATGGGCAAGCTGATTCGCGACAACAACATCAAGGCGGAGGAATGATCGCCGCTGCGTCCGCCTCCGATGCACGCGCAAAACCCGTCATCGGCGTGCTGCTCGGTGACCCGAGCGGCATCGGACCGGAACTTGTGGCCAAGCTGCTTGCGCGCCCGGATAACCTCCGTCGCGCCAACGTCGCGCTCTTCGCCGATCCGAGAGTGCTTGCGCAAGGCGAGAAGGTGGCCGGCATTGCCCTCGACGTCAAGCGCGTGGCGGCGTTGGAAGAACTCCGATTCGATCCGGACCGCCCGACACTCGTCCCGTTCGAGTGGATCGCGGAACGCGAAATCGAAGTCGGACGTGCGACGATCGCCTCCGGCCGCGCCGTGCTGTCCAGTCTCACGCTTGCCGCCCGTGCGGCGCGCTCGCGCGCGATCGATGGCTTGGTGTTCGCACCGCTCAACAAGCACGCGATGCGCATCGCCGGTCTCGCGCACGAAGACGAAATGCGCTTTCTACAGCATGCGCTCGACGTCACCGGTTTCGTGACCGAGTTCAACATCACCGGCGCGCTCTGGACGTCGCGGGTCACTTCGCATATTCCGCTCTCCGCGGTCGCCGCAGCAATCACCGGAGACGGCGTTCGTAACGCGGTGCGCATTATCGATCGCAACCTGCGCGCCGCTGGCATCGGTCGGCCGCGCATCGCGGTCGCGGCACTGAATCCCCACGCCGGCGACGGTGGCAGCTTCGGCCGCGAGGAGATCGACATCATCGAGCCGGCCGTGCGCTCGCTGGCGTCCGAAGGACTCGACGCGAGCGGACCTTATCCCGCCGATACGGTATTCGTTGCTGCGCGACGCGGCGATTTCGACGCGGTGGTCACGATGTACCACGACCAGGGCCAGATCGCGATGAAGCTTCTCGGCTTCGACCAGGGCGTTACGCTGCTCGGCGGTCTCCCGGTTCCCGTCGGGACCTGCGCGAGCGGGAGCGCGTTCGATATCGCGGGAAGAGGCATCGCCAAGGCAGAAGGCCTTCAGCAGGCATTCGACCTCGTCGTCCGGATGAGCGCAGCCGGCTCTAGCGCATGACCTGCTCAGGATCGACGTACGGGTAGCCGAGCGCTTCGGCGACGGGCTCGCACGTCACCTTGCCGAACGCGACGTTGAGCCCGTTCTTCAGGTGCGGATCGTCGGCGAGCGCCTTCTGCCAGCCCTTGTTCGCGATCGCCAGCACGAACGGCAGCGTCGCGTTGTTGAGCGCAAAGGTCGACGTCCGCGGCACGCCGCCAGGCATGTTGGCGACGCAGTAGTGGGTGACGCCGTCGACGACGTAGATCGGATCCGCGTGCGTCGTCGGGCGCGAGGTCTCGAAACAGCCGCCCTGGTCGATCGCGACGTCGACGATCACCGAGCCCGGCTTCATCCGCTTCACCAGCGCCGCCGAAACGAGCTTCGGCGCGTTGGCGCCCGGGATCAGCACGCCGCCGATGACGAGATCGGCGGTGATCACGTGATTCTCGACCGCATCGTGCGTCGAGAACACGGTGTTGAGCGGGCGGCCGAACTGCCGCCACAGCGCGCGCAGCACGTCGACGCTGCGATCGAGCACCCAGACTTCGGCGCCCATGCCGAGCGCGATGTGGCACGCGTGCGATCCGACGACGCCTCCGCCGAGGATCACGACCTTCGCGGGATCGACGCCGGGAACCCCGCCCAGCAGCATGCCGAGCCCGCCGTGAGGCTTTTCGAGGTAGTACGCGCCGGCCTGCACCGCCATCCGCCCTGCCACTTCCGACATCGGCGCGAGCAGCGGCAATCCGCCGCTCGACGACGTCACCGTCTCGTATGCGATGCACACGGCGCCGCTCGCGACGAGGTCCTTCGCCTGCTCGGGGTCCGGCGCGAGATGCAGGTACGTGAAGAGGATCTGGCCGCTGCGAAGCATCTTCCGCTCGACCGCCTGCGGTTCCTTGACCTTGACGATCATGTCCGACGAAGCGAACACCTCGGCGGCGGAGCCGACGACCTTGGCGCCGGCTTTGCGGTACGCATCGTCGTCCATCCCGATGCCCTGGCCGGCGTTGTGCTCGACGGTGACTTCGTGGCCGTGCGCGACAGCCTCGCGGACGCTTCCGGGAACGAGCCCGACGCGGTTTTCCAGGACCTTTATTTCCTTCGGGACGCCGATGCGCATGGGGACCTCACGGGGATGGGTCTGCCGCGACAAATGCCGCGAGCGCGCCGTTGCGGCATCGCGGGCGACCACGCGCCGCAGCCGCGCTCGCAAAGGTGTAGGATGCAGGGTTGATCGTAGCATAACGCCGTCCCGGGACCGGCCGTCCGTTCCGCATCCGGGCATCCGAAGGAGACCATACATGGGCCACGCCGAACTCACGATCCAGGACCAGACCACGTCGCGCCGCCTGTCGCTCGACGAATACTGGATGCCGTTCACGCCGAACCGCGAATTCAAGGCCGATCCGCAGATGGTGGTTCGCGCCGAGGGCATGTGGCTGTGGAACGACCACGGCGACAAGATCATCGACGCGTCGTCGGGACTCTTCTGCGTGTCCGCGGGACACGGGCGCAAGGAGATCGCCGAGGCCGTCGGCAAGCAGCTGCGCGAGCTCGACTTCTGCGCGCCGTTCCTGCGCGCGCATCCGAAGCAGTTCGAGCTCGCGTCACGCGTGGCCGAGCTCACGCCGGGAGACCTCAATCGCGTGTTCTTCGTGAACTCCGGATCGGAGTCGGTCGACACCGCGATGAAGGTCGCGCTCGCCTACCATCAGGCGCGGGGCCAGGGCGGGCGCAACGTCTTCATCTCGCGCGAACGCGCGTATCACGGCGTCGGCTTCGGCGGCGTCGCGCTGTCCGGCCTCGTCAACAACCGGCGCAAGTTCGGACCGGGGCTGCCCGGCATCGCGCACATGCGCCACACGCACCTGAAGGAGAACTTCTTCACGAAGGGTGAAGGCGCGCACGGCGTCGAGCTCGCCGAAGATCTCGTCCGCTTCGTCAATCTGTATGGCGCCGAGAACATCGCCGCCTGCTTCGTCGAGCCGATCGCCGGTTCGAGCGGCTGTCTCGTGCCGCCGAAGGGCTATCTCAAACGCCTGCGCGAGATCTGCGACGCGCACGGGATCCTGCTCGTCTTCGACGAAGTGATCTGCGGCTTCGGCCGCACCGGGCAGACGTTCGGCGCGCAGAGCTTCGGCGTCACGCCGGACATCCTGACGATGGCCAAGGGCATCACCAACGGCGCGCAGCCGATGGGCGCGGTCGCGGTCGAGCGAGCGCATCCACGACACGATCATGGGCGCCGCACCCGAGGGCGCGATCGAGTTCTTCCACGGCTACACGTACTCCGGTCATCCGGCCGCCTGCGCGGCAGGGCTTGCGACGCTCGACATCTACAAGAACGACGGGCTGTTCGAGCGCGGACGCGAGCTCTCGCCGTACCTGCTCGACGCGATCTTCTCGCTCAAGGACATTCCGGTCGTCGCCGACATCCGCGGCTACGGGATGTTCGCCGCCGATCGACGTTCAATCGGACGGCGTTCCGGGCCGGCGCGGCCAGGTGTTCCAGAAGAAGCTGTTCGCGAACGGTCTCAATCTGAAGACCACCGGCGACTGCGCGATCATCGCGCCGCCGCTGATCGCCGAGCGCTCGCACGTCGATCTGATCGGCGACATCCTGCGCAAGACGCTGAAGGAGCTTTGAGGCAAACGGGTTCGGCGAGCGTACAGGACCGTGGTGAGCACAAGCCTCCGGGCTTCACGAGAACCGGGCGCCCTTCGGCTTGCGCCCACCACGGCCCGGTTGCACCCGGCCCGCATGATCTATCGACAAAGGGGAGGGATCGGATGAAACGCATCGTTGGAGGATTGCTGCTGGCGGCATTCGCCGCAGCGCCCGCGTGGGCGCAGAAGGAAGTGACGATCGGCTACCAGGACATGGTCGTGCCGTACCGGATCGCGCAGGAAGCGAAGGAGATCGAGAAGGCCACCGGCTACAAGATCAACTGGAAGCAGTTCGGCGGCGGCGGAGAAGTCATCAAGGCGATGGCCTCGGGCGCCGTGCAGATCGGCGAAGTGGGCTCCGCAGGGATCGCGGCCGCGGTGTCGCGCGGCGAGCCGCTCGAGCTCTTCTGGATCCTCGACGACATCGGCTCCGCCGAAGCGCTGGTCGCGAAGAACGGCTCGGGCATCAACACGGTCGCCGATCTGAAGGGCAAGAAGATCGCGATGCCGTTCAACTCGACGACGCACTTCCACACGATGGTGGCGCTCGACCAGTACAAGATCAACCCGGCGGACGTGCAGATCCTCAACATGCGGCCGCCGGAAGTGCGCGCCGCATGGCAGCGCGGCGACATCCAGGCGACGTTCATCTGGGACCCGGTGCTCGCCGAAGTGAAGAAGGACGGCAAGGTGATCCTCACGTCCGGGCAGATCTCGGCCGAGACCGGCAAGGCCACGTTCGACGGCTACGTCGCGAACAAGGACTGGGCGAAGGCCAACCGCGACTTCATGGTCAAGTTCGTGAAGATCATGGCTGCCTCCGACGACAACTTCCGGAAGAACGCCGCGAAGTGGACGAAGGAATCGAGCGAGGTCAAGGCCGTTGCGAAGTGGTCGGGCGCCAAGCCCGAGGACGTTCCGGCGGGCATGGGCCTCTACAAGTTCCCGCCGGCCTCGGAACAGGCGACGAAGTGGCTGGGCGGCGGCGACAACAGCACCGCCGCGAAGGCGCTGGCGGCGACCGCGACGTTCCAGCTCTCGCAAAAGCAGATCGAGAAAACGCTGCCCGATTACTCGGTCGCGGTCAATCCGAGCTACGCCGCCGAAGCCGCGAAATAGGTTACTGCGTCACAGGCAGTGACGCACGACTCGGCGCATGAACGTCGGCACGACGTTCAAGCGTCGGCGGCAGGCCTCGATCACGTTCAGGGAGCAACGCGCCGCTGTTCCGTTGCGTACGTCCAGGGAAACGGCTAGCGGGTCTGACGAGTCCATCGTCGCATGAGCAAACTCGAAATTCGCCATCTCTCGGTCAACTACGCCGGCCGCGGCGGCGAGACCACGCACGCGCTTTCCGACGTCAACCTCGCGCTCGACCCGGGCGATTTCGTCGTCGCGCTCGGCGCCTCGGGCTGCGGCAAGACGACGCTGCTTTCCTGCATCGCCGGGTTCATGAAGTACTCGGCCGGCGAAATCGTCCTCGACGGCAAGCCCGTCACCGGCCCCGGCGCCGATCGCGGCGTCGTCTTCCAGAAGCACGCGCTGATGCCCTGGCTCAACGTGGCCGAAAACGTCGCGTTCGGCTTGAGGATGCGCGGCACCGAAAAGGCCGAGCGGCGCCGCGTCGCGCTCGACAAGCTGCGGCAGGTCGGGCTCCAGAAATTCGCCGATTATCCGATCTACCAGCTCTCCGGCGGCATGCAGCAGCGGGTGGGCCTCGCCCGCGCGCTCGCGAGCGACCCCGAAGTGATGCTGATGGACGAGCCGCTCGGCGCGCTCGACGCGCTCACGCGCGAGCAGATCCAGGAGCTGATCCTCAAGCTGTGGTGGGAAACGAAGAAGATGTTCTTCTTCATCACGCACAGCGTCGAGGAGGCGCTCTTCCTCGCGACCGAGCTGATCGTGATGACGCCTTCGCCGGGACGGGTCGCGCACCGCTACCGCGTCGACTTCGGCCGGCGTTTCGTCGAGAGCCGGGATGCGCGAGCGGTCAAGGCCGACCCCGAATTCATCCGCTTGCGCGAGGAGATCCTGCAGCTCATCCATTCGGCGCCGAGCACGGCCGAGGCCGCTCTGCCATGAGCGAGCTGAACGCACCGGCGCCTGTCTCGCCGCCGGCGGTGCCGGCAGCGCGCGCCGAGCCTCCTGCCGCGCCGATGCGCACGGTCACCGGCTACAGCGTCCCGGGCGAAGGCAGGAGCACGCTCATCAGCGTCGTCACCGTTGCCGCGCTTTTCGCGCTGTGGTGGATCGCGACGCACTTCGGCTGGATCCGCGACATATTCCTGCCGACGCCCGAGCGGATCGTCACGGCGTTCGCCGACGCGTGGAAAGGCGACATCCAGGGCGGGCGTCCGCTGCTCGAGCATTTCTGGGCGAGCCTCATGCGCGTGTTCGCGGCGTTCCTGCTCGCGTGCGTCACCGCGATTCCGGCCGGCATCGCGATGGGAGTCTCGCGCATTGCGCGCGGCATCTTCGACCCTCCCATCGAGTTCTACCGGCCGCTGCCGCCGCTCGCTTATCTGCCGTTGATCGTCATCTGGTTCGGCATCGAGGAGACGGCCAAGGTGATTCTCATCTATCTCGCCTGCTTTGCGCCCCTGGCGATGGCGGCGCGCGCCGGCGTCAAGAGCGTGATGATCGAGCAGATCAACGCCGCGTACTCGATGGGCGCGTCGAAGTGGCAGGTGATCTGGCACGTCGTGATACCCGCGGCGATGCCGGAGATCTTCACCGGCATGCGCATCGCGATCGGGTTCGGGTGGACGACGCTCGTCGCCGCCGAAATGGTCGCGGCGACCGTCGGCCTCGGGCAAATGGTGCTCAACGCGTCGAACTTCCTGCGCACCGACGTCGTGATCATGGGGATCGTCGTGATCGGCGTCGTCGCCTACCTCTTCGACCTGCTGATGCGCTACGTCGAGCGCGTCGTCGTTCCCTGGAAAGGCAAGGTCTAGCCGACCGTGGGGCGCGTGCCCGCAGCCGCACGGAAGCTCTTCCCGTTTCTCTCGTGGCGCAGGCGCGTCACCCGGGCGACGATGCGCGCCGACCTTCTCGCGGGCCTCGTCGGCGCGCTCGTCGTGCTGCCGCAGGCGGTCGCCTTCGCGACGTTGGCCGGCATGCCTCCGGAATACGGTCTGTACAGCGCGATGCTGCCGGTCGCGGTCGCCGCGCTGTGGGGATCGTCGTGGCACCAGATGTCGGGCCCGACGAACACGCTCTCGCTCGCGGTTTTCGCGACGATGGCGCCGCTCGCGACGCCGGGGAGCCCCGATTACGTGAAGCTCGTCCTGACGCTCGCGCTTCTCATCGGGCTGATGCAGCTCGCGATGGGCCTCGCGCGCCTCGGCACGCTGGTGAACTTCATCTCGCACACGGTGATCGTCGGCTTCACCGCCGGAGCCGGATTGCTGATCATCGCGGCGCAGGTTCCGAACTTCTTCGGCATCCCGATTCCCGCCGGCACGGGCTTCTTCTCGAGCCTGCGCGAGGCCGCGACCCACGGCGGCGCCGCCGACCCGTGGATCGTCGCAACGGGACTCGTCACGCTGATCGCCGCGATCGCCGCGCGGCGCTTCATCCCGCGCATCCCGTACATGATCGTCGCGATGGTCGTCGGGAGCCTCTTCGCCTACGGCCTCGCCGTCACCGGCAAGGCGTCGGTGCCGACGATCGGCACGCTGCCGCGCGGTCTGCCGCCGCTGTCGTTGCCTTCGTTCGATCCCGCGGTGTGGCGCTCGCTTGCGCCCGCCGCGTTGGCGCTCACCGTGCTCGCGCTCGCGCAGGCGGTGTCGGTCGCGCGCGCCGTCGCCGTGCGCGCGGGCCAGCGCATCGACGGCAACCAGGAGTTCATCGGCCAGGGACTGTCCAACATCACCGGCGCATTCGCGTCCGGCTATCCGTCGTCGGGCTCCTTCAACCGGATCTGGCTCAACTTCGAGGCGGGCGCAAGGACACCGCTCGCCGCGGTCTTTTCGGCGATCTTCTTGCTCGTAACGGTCGTGGCGGTCGCGCCGCTCGGCGCGCACCTGCCGCTCGCGGTGATGGCGGCGCTGCTTTTCTCGGTCGCGTGGGGACTGATCGACGTCGCGGAAATGCGCCGGATCGTCCGCACGAGCCGCGGGGAGGCGCTGGTTCTCGTCGGTGACGTTCCTGTCGACGCTGATGCTGCAGATCGATTTTGCGATCTTCGTCGGCGTGCTGACGTCGCTGTTCGTCTATCTCAACCGCACGACGCATCCGCAGCTCACGCGTGTCGCCCCCGACCCCGCGACCGCGCAACGCCGGTTCGCGCCGGTCAGGGCGACGCGCGCGCTCGAATGCCCGCAACTCGCGATGCTGCGCGTCGACGGGTCGCTCTTCTTCGGCGCGATCGAGCACGTGCACGACGAGCTGCACGGGCTGCGCGTCGAGGGAGCCGCGGCGGCCTCACGTGCTGCTGATCGGCAGCGGCATCAACTTCATCGACGTGGCCGGCGGCGAGCTCCTCGCGCGCGAGGCGAAGATCGCGCGCGACGCGGGCGGCGCGCTCTACCTGTGCAACCTGAAGCCGGCGGTGCTCGACGTGCTCGAGCGCGGCGGCCTTCTCGATCTGATCGGCCGTGACTGCGTGTTCGAAACGAAGGACGAGGCGATCCGCGCGATCTACGGGCGGCTCGACAGCGAGCGCTGCCGGATCTGCACGGCCCGGATCTTCGCCGAGTGCCAGACCGTGCTGCCGGATGGGACGCCGCGCGCGGCCGTCTAGCGCCGCGAATCGCTCGCGCCTGGATCTCCCGGCGCTCGCGACGGTCGCATCGTTCGGTGGCAGAATGGCACCTCGCGTTTCCAGCGATGGGGGATTCACCGTGACTGCACGGCAAGCCAGCCGCTTCGGCAGCGGCAATTCGGTGAAGCGGGTCGAGGACGACGCGCTGCTGCGCGGCAAGGGACGGTTCGTCGACAACCTGCCGGCAGCGGGCCAGCTCCATACGTGCTTCGTGCGCTCGCCGCACCCCCACGCCCGAATCGCGCGCATCGACATCGGCGCGGCGGCCGCGATGCCCGGAGTCGCGCGCGTTCTCACGGGCCGCGATCTCGTGGACGCAGGCGTGAGGCCGATTCCCAATTCGGCCGACTTCAAGCGCGGCGATGGCGCGCGGACGGCGACGCCGGAACGCCATGCGCTTGCGGTCGACACGGTGCGCTTCGTCGGCGAAGCCGTCGTCGCGGTGATCGCCTCGACGCCGCTCGAAGCCCGCGATGCCGCCGAAGCCGTGCAGATCGACTACGAGCCGCTTGCGGCGGTCGTCGACATTCCCAATGCGATCGCACCGGGCGCACCCGCCGTCGTCGCCGAGGCGCCCGACAACATCGCGTGCGAGGCGCGCCACGGCGATCCCGCCGCCGCAGCGGCAGCGTTCGAGCGCGCGAAGCACGTCGTTTCGCTCGATCTCGTCAACCAGCGCGTCGCGCACTGCGCGATCGAGCCGCGCTCCACGCTCGCCACCTACGACGACGCCAGCGGCCGTCTGACGATGCTCGTGAGCTGCCAGACGCCGACGGGATTCCGCGACGAGCTCGCCGACGCGATCCTGAAGATCCCGAAGGAGAGCGTGCGCGTCGTCGTCGGCGACATCGGCGGCGGGTTCGGGATGAAAGCCGCCGTCTTTCCGGAGGACGTGGTCGTCGCGTTCGCCGCGCGCGCGCTGAAGCGTCCGGTCCGTTACACCGCCGAGCGCATCGAGGAGTTCCTCGCGGCAAGCCACGGCCGCGACGTCGAGAGCAAGGCCGAGCTCGCGCTCGACGCCGATGGCCGCATCCTCGCGCTTCGGGTCGCCTCGCTCGCGAACATGGGCGCTTACGCAACGCCCGCAGGCGTCGCCATCCAGCTGCTGATCGGCCCCTGGGTCGCGACGAGCATCTACGACATCCCGACGATCGACATCGGGATCAAGGCGGTGCTCACGCACACGCTGCCGACGGGGCCGTACCGCGGAGCCGGCCGTCCGGAGGCGATCTACATGATCGAGCGGCTCATGGACGCCGCGGCGCGCCAGACCGGCATCGACAGGACCGAGCTGCGCCGTCGCAACATGATCCGGCCCGAGCAGATGCCGTACAAGAATCCGATGGACAAGACCTACGACAGCGGCAAGTTCGCGCACGTCATGGATCGGGCGCTCGCGCTCGCCGACTGGAAAGGCTTTGCCGGCCGCGCGACGGCGTCGAGGAGTTGCGGAAAGCTTCGCGGACAGGGCATCGCGACGTTCATCGAATGGACCGGCGTCGACATCTTCACCGAGGTCGTCAGCGTGACGGTGAGCGGCGACGGTCGGATCGAGATCTTCACCGCGGCGCAGCCGATGGGGCAGAGCCTCGCGACGACGTTCATGCAGCTCGCGGTCGATGTCTTCGGCGTCGCACCCGATCGGATCGACGTGCTCTTCGGCGACACCGATCGCGGGACCGGCTTCGGGAGCGCCGGCTCGCGGTCGCTCTTCGTCGTCGGATCGGCGGTGCGCGTCGCATCCGAGCGCACCGTGGCGAAAGCGCACGAGCTCGCCGCCAGGGAGCTCGAAGCCGCGGCGGGCGACATCGAGTACCGCGACGGCGTCTTCAGCATCGCGGGCACCGACCGGCACATCGACCTGTTCGAGCTCGCCTCGCGGCAGCCCGACCGGCGCATCGAGCTCCGCTCGCAAAGCTCCGTCGACGCGCCGAGCTGGCCGAACGGCTGCCACGTCTGCGAAGTCGAGATCGATCCGGAGACCGGAGCCGTCCATCTCGACGGCTACTGGTCGGTCAACGACGTCGGGCGCGTCGTCAATCCGATGGTCGTCATCGGCCAGCTCGAAGGGGGCGCCGTGCAGGGCATCGGACAGGCGCTGGGCGAGCGGTTCGTCTACGACGCGGAATCGGGCCAGGCGCTCACCGCGAGCTTCATGGATTACGCGATTCCCCGGGCGTCGACGACGTGCGCGTTCGAAATGACGATGGACGAATCGAGCCCGTGCCGGACCAATCCGATGGGGATGAAGGGCGTCGGCGAGCTCGGCACCATCGGCGCGACGCCCGCCGTCGTCAACGCGGTCGTCGACGCGCTGGCGCGCAACGGCTTCGCGGAGAGCGCGCTGAAGCTGCAGATGCCGCTCGACTCCGAGCAGGTGTGGCGCGCGATGCAGCGGTGAGGCGCGGAAACGCCATGAGCCCAAACGGAACCCAAGGCGAGCCGCCGAAGGTCGGCGAGCGCGCGACGGGCCGGTGGCGCCAGTTCGGAAATTTCGCCACCGGCAGGCTGGCCTGGGGCCGCGTGTACCACGTCACCAGCTACCTGAAATCCGCATTGTGGACGGTCCCGCTCGTCGCCATCGCCTTCGTTCTGCTGCTGACGCCGCCGCTGCGCGCGTTCGATGCGTGGCTGGGTTGGCGGCTGGCGCGGGCTCGGGCCGCCGGGCGCGACGGCGCTGTATCAGACGGTGATCACGCTGGCGCTGTCGTTCCTCGTGTTCACGTTCGGCTCGTTGCTGGTCGCGATCCAGGTCGCGGGCGGCCAGCTGACGCCCCGGATCATCGCCACGACGCTTCTGCGCAACAACGTCGTCCGCTACAGCGTCGGACTCTTCGTGTTTTCGCTCGTGTTTGCGGTGAGCGCGCTCAACCGGCAGGAGGCATCGGTGAACGAGCTCGTCGCGCTGGTCGTCGGAATCCTGGGGGTCGCTTGCATCGCCGACTTCCTGTTCCTGATCGATTACGCGGCGCGCCTGCTGCGGCCCGTCAGCGTCGTCGCGCGGGTCGGCGACGAGGGCGTCGCGATGATCAAGGCAGTCTATCCCGAGCCGGCGTCCGCGCTGACGCCGGAGGCGGCGGGGCTGCACGCGCAGTCCGATGCTGCCCCGCCGCGTAGTCGATCACCGGGGCTCCTCCGAAATCGTTCTGGCCGTCGACCTCGCGTCGCTCATGGTGCTGGCGCGAAGACACGACGGCATGATCGAGTTCCTGCCGCTCGTGGGAGATTTCGTCGCCGCGGACGAGCCGCTGTTCGTTCTCCACGGAGGAGCGATGGCGATCGACGACCACGCGGTACGATCGGCGGTGGCCCTCGGTCCCGAACGCACGCTCGAGCAGGACCCGATGTTCGCGTTCCGGATCATCGTCGACATCGCGCTGAAGGCGTTGTCGCCGGCGATCAACGATCCGACCACCGGCGTGCTCGCCCTCGACCAGGTGCACCGGCTTCTGCGCCTGGTGGGCATGCGAAAGCTGCGCGGCGAGGTCCTCCTCGACGATGACGGGCGGCCGCGCGTCATCTTCCGCACGCCGAACTGGGAAGACTACGTCCAGGTCGCCTGCAGCGAGATCCGCGCGTGCGGCGCGGACAACCTGCAGATTGCGCGCCGAATGCGCGCGATGCTCGATAACCTGCAGAGCACGCTGCCGGAACACCGCCGCCCGGCGCTGGAAACCGAGCTCAACCTGTTGGACTGGGCGATCCAGAAGCACTTCGAGCGGCCCGAGGAGCTCGCGCTTGCCCGCATCCCCGATTCCCAGGGGCTCGGCGGCTCGACGGGCGCGCAAAGCCGAATCCGGATCTCCGAGGAGAACGCTCCGATCACGCGAGCGTGACTGCGGCCCTCCGGGCGTTCGGTGAGCTCTGCGCGCGCGCGAGTCGCCGGCGAATTCCGGAGAAGCGCTATCCCTTGACTGCAGCCGCCTCCGGAGCGCTCGCTTCGCGACGCGTGAATTTCTCCATCGACACCGAGTGCTCTCCCGTTTTCGCGTCGTGCCGCACGCAATATTCGGTTGGATAGAACCCGGCCACCGCCACGGCCTTCGGCGCTTTGATCGGCAGGCAGCCGTTCGGGCTTGCTCATCAGGTACGCGCGCGTGACCATCGCTTCGTAGAAGATCACCTTGCCGTCGTAGGTGCCGTAGATCCAGCTCCGCGTGAAAGGTTGCTTCTGGAATTCCGGGCCCGTGAGGTCGATCAGGTGATTGCCCATGACGGGAACGACCGCTTCGACGTCGACATAGTCAGGCGGCATGTAATTCGGCGGTAGCGGCTTTCGTCCCCGCTGGAACTGGTCGCAGCGGACGAATTCCGGCCCGCAGGGCCCGGCTTCGATTGCGAACGCGTCCGCGATCGGCTGCATCTCGAAGTGCACGTCGAAATGCGCGGAGTCGTAGACCCCCGGAGGGATGTGCCCGTAGCGGATTCCAGTTGAGCAACACCCATTTGAAGGGGATGTCGGTTCGCCGGGCCACCGCGTCCGGCAGCGGGATGACGAAGATGGTGCGTGTGCTGGCACTTTCGTGTCGGCAACGATCGCGCCGTCCTTGTCGCGGCCGTGGCAGCGATGCTCGTCCGAGTTGGTGGGCAGCCCTTCCAGCGCGGTTGCGGACCAGGCGACGCCGATCGCTGCGGGCGCGCCGTCCTTTGCGAATTCGGCGTAGCTCGACACCGTCCCATTCCCGAGCTTCAGCTCCCAGCCGGGGATGCGCGACGCCGATGGTATTGGCACGCTCGCTCGAGCAGCCCGCCGCCGCGAGCACCGCAAACACCAGAGAAATCGTCGAACGGAATCCCATGCATCTCCTCGCTCATTTGCGACGCTGGACGCGATCATCCAGTCGAACGGCGATCGCGCGAGCGAATCCCGGGGTCGTTGAGATGCGACTTGCGCGCACGATGAGCGAAGGGCGACGCGGGTTCGCGGACGAGCGGGCGCATAAGCTGCGGTCCACCCTCACGGGTAGCGCGACGCGTGGCGGCCGTGGGTGCCGCACCGGCCGCCGCGTCGGGTACCCGTAGGTCGACGCGATTCGCAGCGCCCTAAGCTCGCTCCTGCGAATCCGCCGCTCCTGCGCTCGTGGGGCCCCTGCTCGCTCGGTTCGCGTCGCTACCTCTGCCGCACGCAATCCATGAAGTAGCGAACGGGTTCGGCGGCGCCGTCCGGCTCCGTCACGAGGCCGTGGATATCGGTGTCGAAGCCGGGGAACTGCGCGTTGAACTTGCGCGCGAACTTGAGATACTCGACGATCGTCCTGTTGAAGCGCTCGCCGGGAATCAGCAGCGGGATGCCGGGCGGATACGGGGTCAGCAGACGGCCGTGACGCGCCCTTCGAGATTGTCGATCTCGACGCGGTCGATCTCGCGGTGCGACATGCAGGCGAACGCGTCGGAAGGCTTCATCGCCGGCTGCATGTCGGAGAGGTACATCTCGGTGGTCACGCGCGCGACGTCGTAGGCCTTGTACATGTCGTGGATCTGCTGGCAGAGGTCGCGCAGCCCGACACGCTCGTAGCGCGGCTGCGTCGCGACGAACTCCGGCAGGATCCGCCACAGCGGCTGGTTCCTGTCGTAATCGTCCTTGAACTGCTGCAACGCGGTCACCAGCGTGTTCCAGCGCCCCTTGGTGATGCCGATCGTGAACATGATGAAGAACGAGTAGAGCCCCGTCTTCTCGACGATCACGCCGTGCTCGGCGAGGAACCGCGTGACGATCGACGCGGGAATGCCCGTCTTCGCGAATTTGCCCGATACGTCGAGCCCCGGCGTGATGACCGTCGCCTTGATCGGGTCGAGGATGTTGAAGCCCGTCGCGAGGTTGCCGAAGCCGTGCCACTTCTCGTTCGCCCGCAGCAGCCAGTCCTCGCGCTTGCCCATGCCTTCGGGCGCGAGCCGCTCCGGTCCCCAGACCTTGAACCACCAGTCCTTGCCCCACTCGTCGTCGACCTTGCGCATCGCGCGGCGGAAATCGAGCGCCTCGATGATCGACTCCTCGACGAGCGCGGTGCCGCCCGGCGGCTCCATCATCGCCGCCGACACGTCGCACGAGGCGATGATCGCGTATTGCGGCGAGGTCGACGTGTGCATCAGGTACGCTTCGTTGAAGATGTGCCGGTCGAGCTTTCGCGTCTCGGACTCCTGCACGAGGATCTGCGACGCCTGCGAGATGCCGGCGAGCAGCTTGTGCGTCGAATGCGTCGCGAAGACGAGCCCCTCCTTGCGGCGCGGCCGGTCCTTGCCGATCGCGTGCATGTCCTTGTAGAAGTCGTGAAACGTCGCGTGCGGCAGCCACGCCTCGTCGAAGTGCAGCGTCTCGATGTAGTTGCCGAGCGTCTGCTTGAGCATTTCCACGTTGTACGCGACGCCGTCGTAGGTGCTTTGCGTGATCGACAGGATCCGCGGCCTCTTGTTCTTCGCCTCGCGCGCGAACGGATTGGCTTCGATCTTCTTCTGAATGTTCTCCGGCTGGAACTCCTCGAGCGCGATCGGCCCGATGATGCCAAGGTGGTTGCGCGTCGGCGTCAGGAACACCGGAATCGCGCCGGTCATCGTGATCGCGTGCAGGATCGACACGTGGCAGTTGCGGTCGACGACGACGATGTCGCCCGGCGCGACCGTCGCGTGCCAGACCATCTTGTTCGACGTCGACGTGCCGTTGGTCACGAAGAAGCAGTGATCGGCGTTGAAGATCCGTGCGGCGTTGCGCTCGGCCGCGGCTACCGGCCCCGAGTGATCGAGCAGCTGGCCGAGCTCGTCGACCGAGTTGCAGACGTCGGCGCGCAGCATGTTCTCGCCGAAGAACTGGTGGAACATCTGGCCGACCGGGCTCTTCAGAAAGGCGACGCCCCCCGAGTGGCCGGGGCAGTGCCACGAGTACGAGCCGTCCTGCGCGTAATCGACCAGCGCACGGAAGAACGGCGGCGCCAGCGAGTCGAGATACGCCTTGACCTCGCGGATGATGTGTCGCGCGACGAATTCCGGCGTGTCCTCGAACATGTGGATGAAGCCGTGGAGCTCGCGCAGGACGTCGTTCGGGATGTGCCTGCGACGTGCGCGTCTCGCCGTACAGATAGATCGGGATCTCCGCGTTTCGGAAGCGGATCTCCTCGATGAACTTGCGCAGATTGAGCACGGCCGGGTCGACCTCGGGCCCGGGCGTGAACTCCTCGTCGTCGATCGACAGGATGAACGCGGACGCCCGCGACTGCTGCTGCGCGAACTGCGACAGATCGCCGTAGCTCGTGACGCCGAGTATTTCCATTCCCTCCTTCTCGATGGCTGCGGCGAGCGCGCGGATGCCGAGACCCGACGTGTTCTCGGAGCGGAAGTCTTCGTCGATGATGACGATGGGGAAACGAAATTTCATCTAGGGTGCGTCCGTCGAGCGCCCGCGCACATCGCGCGCGACATGCTCCGTGGCCGGCAGGATGGAAAGGCGCGAATTATGGGGCGATTCGACAGCGCTGGCTATGAAAAGTGCGGCCGGTGCCCGCAGGGCGTTGCAGCGCCGCGACAGTGAGCGCGCGCGGGTGGCTCACGCGTGGGCGATCGACGATCGCGCCGGCCCAGCCGAGGAGCGCCAGACCCACCGGTGTCGCGAGACGGCGGCCCCACGGCAGGTTCTTCTCCGCGGCCATGACTGCGGCGAGCGCCAGCATCCAGCCGACGCTGCCGGTGCCGACGACGAACATCGTCGTCATCAGCGCCCAGCAGCAGCCGACGCAGAACAGCCCGTGGTCGATGCCGATGCGGAAAGCCTCGCGCGGCGGCGACCGCCCGTGCCAGCGGGCGTTGACGAAGCCGAAAGGCGAGCGGCAGCGATCGAGGCAGCGGTACTTGAGCGAGCTCCACTGGAAGAGGCCGGCCCCGGCGAGCACCGCGGCGCCGACGAGCCAGCCGTGGGCTACAAACCACGCGCTGCGGCCCGCGCCCCAGCGCAGCGCCGCGTCGGCGGCGTGGGCGACGAGCCCGAACGCGAGCCACGCGACGACGAAGCCGGCGACGACGAGCGCGAGGAGCCGCGCCGCATCGGGACGCCCGGCCGTCACCCGGCGCACCATCGAGAGCAGCGGATAGGTCGTGGGCAGCATCATCGCTGCGATCATCAGCATCCACGCGAGCGCGTGCAGAAGCGCCGGGACGACGATGTCGCCCTGCGGGATCGCGCGGCAAAGCGCCGCGAGCGCGCCGAGATCGTCCCACCCGTCGTGCGCGAGGTAGAGCGCATAGGGACTCGCGCTCCACGCCCACAGCGTCGTCCACGACGCGACGGCGAGCACGCCCAGCAACGCGACGAGCGCTGCCTGGCGCTCGCCGGACTTCGCGATTGCGCCGGGGGCCGGAGCGGCCGTGGGTCGCGCGGTTGCCATGTCGATCCGCAGGCGCCCCGGGCGAGCGGGGCCGGTTCCCGTCAGGACTGGAAGACGAACGTGCTCTGCAGCGCGTTGTGGCCCTTGATGTCGAGGTCGATGCCGACCTTGTCGTTCTTGGAACGGTAGCGGGTTGCCTTGCCGACGAACACCGGCGCGCCCGGGAACCGTCGAGAACACGGTGTCGGTGAGCGTCGTCGTGTGGCCGGAGGCGCTCTTGTACGGCTCGAGCTCGGCGTAACCCGCGTCGCCCAGCTTGATCGTGCCGTGGCCGCCCTGAACGGTGAACGTGACGGGGACCTTCTCGACCGAGACGACCTTGCCGACGAGCTTCGCAAGGTCCGCAATCGGCCCGCCCTTCTTGCCGGTGTAGACGGCGAGCAGCGCGTCCTCCTGCGCCTTCGTCGTCTTGTCGTCGAGATAGACGGCAGCGGTCCAGTTTCCCTGCAGGATGTTGCCCGGGACGTGCGCGATCATCGCGATCGTCCGGCCGGCGACGTCGACGCCGTCGATCGTGCCCTTGTCGAAATGCCACGCGACGATCGTGTCGCACGTTCCGAAATCGGGGTCCTCGCCGATCCAGCAGGGGCACAGCACCCGGCAGTTGCAGACTTCGAGCAGGCGTCCTTCGAGGTGATAGGCCATGATTGCTCTCCGTAGATTGAGGTCGGAAGAAACGAATGCGCGGCCGCCGCGCCGCGTTCGCCTGCGCCCGACAATCCTACGCCCACGCGCGCGCGCAAGGCCATACGCAAATCCGCGAGCGCCGCCGCTGCGCCGCGGCCTACGCCGGTCAGCGACGCCCGCCCGCCAGCGCGACCGATCGCGGGTGGGCGCGCAGACGGGCCATCGCCCAGATGCCGGCGGCGGGACCGACGGCGAGCGGCAGGAACGCGTAGCGCCACCCCAGCGCGTCGATCAGGTACGGCATCAGGTGGATCGTGACGAGCGTCAGCGTGAAGCCGAGCGCGGTCTGCACGGTGAGCATCGTGCCCACGCGCGCCGGGTCGGCGAGCTCCGCCACCGAGGCCGAGAACTGCGCCGAATCGGCGACGATGCTGATCCCCCAGATCACGCCCACGACGACGAGCCAGATCGGGTCGCCGCCGAAGAGGAACCCGATCGTCGCAGCGCAGGTTCCGCTCACCGCCATCGCGGCGATCGTCAGCGTCGTGCGTCCCAGGCGATCGGCGAGCAGCCCGGCGCCGACCGAGCCGATCGCGCCCGCGGCGATCGTCGCGAACGCCGCGAGCTTGGCGGCGAGCGGCGCCACGTCGGGCGCGAGGCGCAGCGCGAAGCTTGCGCTGAAGAAAACGCCGATCCACGCCCACATCGCGTAGAGCTCCCACATGTGACCGAGATAGCCGAGGTTCGCGAGCCGCAGCGGCACGTCGCGCCACGGCGCTCAGCGCGGCGGCAGGATCGAACCGCGGCGCCGGCGCGCGATTCGGGCCGATGCCGGCGAAGCCGATCAGCAGCGCGGCGGCAAGCGCGCTCGCCGACGAGACGGCGAGCGGAATGCGCCATTGAACGCCGCCGAGCGCATTGAACAGGTGCGGCGCGGCGGAGCCCAGCGTCAACGCGCCGACGAGGATGCCGACCATGAGGCCCATGTCGCCCTTCGCCCACGTCGATGCGAGCTTCATGCCGACCGGGTAGACGCCCGCCATGCAAGCGCCGGTGACCAGCCGCAGCAGCGGCGTCGCGATCGAGCGCGGATCGACGACGAGCAGCAGCGCGTTCGCGCCGGCACCGATCAGCGCAGACGCGGCGAAGAGGCGCCGCGGATCGAACCGGTCGGGGAGACCCAGGTACGCGCTCGCGAGGCAACCGATGACGAAGCCCGCCTGAACGCCGCTCGTGAGCGCCGCCTGCGCGAATCCGGAGAGCCCGAACTCGGCGACGAGCGCGGGAACGACCGCCGAGGCCGAGAACCACAGCGCCATCGCCGCGACCTGGCACACCGCGATGATCGCGACCGATGCGCTCTTCGATGCGGCAACGGTCGACATCGGCAGCGTCAGCTATCCGGCGGCGTCACATCTTCGGCAGCGTCACGCCCTTCTGTCCCTGGTATTTGCCGCCGCGGTCCTTGTACGAGGTCTCGCAGACTTCGTCGGACTCGAAGAAGATCACCTGCGCAACGCCTTCGTTCGCGTAGATCTTCGCGGGAAGCGGCGTCGTGTTCGAGAACTCCAGCGTCACGAAGCCCTCCCACTCCGGCTCGAGCGGCGTTACGTTCACGATGATCGCCGCAGCGCGCGTACGTCGATTTTCCCAGCGTGACGACGAGCACGTTGCGCGGGATGCGGAAGTACTCGACCGTCCGCGCCAGCGCGAACGAGTTCGGCGGAATGATGCAGACGTCGCCGGAGAAATCGACGAACGAGCCGGCGTCGAACGCCTTCGGGTCGACGATCGTCGAGTTGATGTTGGTGAAGATCTTGAATTCGCGCGAGCAGCGGATGTCGTAGCCGTAGCTCGACGTGCCGTACGACACGATCCGGCGTCCGTCGAGCTCGCGCACCTGCCCCGGCTCGAACGGCTCGATCATGCGCGTCGTCTCCGCCATCCGGCGAATCCACTTGTCGGACTTGATCATCTGCGTACTCTCCGCGGTCGAAGTGTGGGCCGCTACGTGTTCTGGACCTTGATCGTGGGAAACTTCGCCGAGAAGTCCTCGGCTTTCTGCGCGACGAACACCGCGGTCCTGCGGGCGATCTCGCGATAGACCTGCGCGATCTTGCCGTCGGGGTCGGCGATGACCGTCGGCCTGCCGGCATCGGTCTGCTCGCGGATCCGGATGTCGAGCGGCAGCCCGCCGAGGAACGGCACGTTGTAGTCGGCGCACATCCGCGCCGCGCCGCCTTCGCCGAAGATCGCCTCCGCGTGCCCGCAGTTCGAGCACACGTGCATGCTCATGTTCTCGACGACGCCGACGATCGGCACGCCGACCTTCTCGAACATCTTGAGCCCCTTGCGCGCGTCGATCAGCGCGATGTCCTGCGGCGTCGTCACGATGACGGCGCCGGTGACCGGCACCTTCTGCGCGAGCGTCAGCTGGATGTCGCCGGTGCCGGGCGGCATGTCGACGATCAGGTAATCGAGGTCGCGCCAGTTGGTGTCCTTGAGCAATTGCTCGAGCGCCTGCGTGACCATCGGCCCGCGCCACACCATCGGCGTGTCGGCGTCGATCAGGAAGCCGATCGACATCGCCTGCAATCCGTAGGCTTCGAGCGGCTCGAGCGTCTTGCCGTCCTTCGATTCCGGGCGGCCCGAGAGGCCGAGCATCATCGGCTGCGAGGGCCCGTAGATGTCGGCGTCGAGCACGCCGACGCTCGCTCCCTCCGCCGCGAGCGCCAGCGCGAGGTTGACCGCCGTGGTCGACTTGCCGACGCCGCCCTTGCCGGAAGCGATCGCGATGATGTTCTTGACGCCCGGGATCAGCTTGACGCCGCGCTGGACCGAATGCGACGTGACCTTCTGCGTGACGTTGACGGTGACGCGCGGCGCACCGGGCAGCGCGGCGATTTCGGACGCGACGAGCTTCCTGATCGCCTCGTGCTGCGATTTCGCCGGATAGCCCAGCTGAATGTCGACGACGGCATCGCCCGCACCGATCTGGATCTTCCGCACCGCCTTGCCGCTGACGAAGTCCTTGCCGGTGTTGGGATCGATCAGCGCGCGCAATCGGGTTTGAACGTCGGCCTCGGTGATGGCCATTGGATGCTCCGTCGAGGGAGTCGCGGAATCGGAGGAAGCCTTCGATATTAGCGAAAATCGGCAAGCGGCGCTGGCGCAAGAGGAGCGTTTGCTAGAATCATCGTTTCCCCTGCCCAGCGCAAGGTTTTTTCCCGATGTCCGCAGGTCCCGCCGCCCCGTCCGGCCGCCGTCGGCTCTTCGTCACGACGGCGCTGCCGTACGCGAACGGGCCGTTTCACATCGGTCACATCATGGAGTACATCCAGGCCGATATCTGGGTGCGGCTCCAGCGCATGCAAGGGCACGAGGTCCACTTCGTCTGCGCCGACGACACGCACGGCGCGGCGATCATGCTGAAGGCCGACGCCGAAGGCGTGACGCCGCGAAGCGCTGGTCGCGAAGATCGCCGCGACGCGGCCGAAGGGCCTCGACGGATTCCACATCAGCTTCGATCACTGGGACTCGACCGACTCGCCGGAGAACGTCGAGCTGTCGCAGGACATCTACCGCCGGCTGCGCGATCGGGTGCCGTCGCTGATCACGACGAAGATCGGTCGAGCAGTTCTACGACCCGGTGAAGCAGATGTTCCTTCCGGATCGCTACATCAAGGGCGAATGCCCGAAGTGCGGGACGAAGGACCAGTACGCCGACGCGTGCGAGTCCTGCGGCGTCCTCAACGCGCCGACCGACCTCAAGAACCCGTACTCGACCGTCTCCGGAGCGACGCCGGTGCGCAAGTCGTCGGATCACTTGTTCTTCCGGCTGTCCGACCCGGCATGCGTCGAGTTCCTGCGCGAGTGGACGCAGACGCCGGGACGGCTGCAACCCGAAGTCGCGAACAAGGCGCTCGAGTGGCTGGGCGACAACGCCGCCGCAGGCGGCAAGGGACTCGCCGACTGGGACATCTCGCGCGACGCGCCGTACGTCGGCATTCCGATTCCCGACGCGCCCGGCAAGTACTTCTACGTCTGGCTCGACGCGCCGGTCGGCTACCTCGCGAGCCTCAAGGCGCACCTCGCGAAGCAAGGCATCGATTTCGCGCAGTTCCTGCAAAGCCCGGACGTCGATCAGTACCATTTCATCGGCAAGGACATCGTCTACTTCCACACGCTGTTCTGGCCGGCGATGCTGAAGTTCGCCGGCGCGCCCTACAAGGTCCCGGACAACGTCTTCGTCCACGGATTCCTGACGGCGCTCGGCGAGAAGATGTCGAAGTCGCGCGGCACCGGCATCAGCCCCGACCTCTACCTCGACCTCGGTCTCAACGCCGAGTGGCTCCGCTACTACATCGCGACGAAGCTCAACGCGAAAGTCGAGGACATCGACTTCAATCCCGACGATTTCATCGCGCGCGTCAACAGCGATCTGATCGGCAAGTACATCAACATCGCGAGCCGGGCGGCGCCCTTCCTGACGAGGCACTTCGACGGGCAGGCTCGCCACGCCGAGCGACACCGCCGAGCGGCGCAAGCAGCACATGGCGATCGCGAAGCACGAAGCGATCGAGGCCGCGAAGCTCTACCAGGCGCGCGAGTTCGGCAAGGTGCTGCGCGACGCGATGCGCATCGCCGACGGGATCAACGAGGCGTTCGACGCCGCCGAGCCGTGGCTGCTCGCGAAGGACCCCGCGAAGCGCGACGCAGCTGCAGACCGTGTGCTCGAAGGCGCTGCAGGGGTTCCAGCTGCTCACCGTGATGCTCGCGCCGGTGCTTCCGCGCACCGCGGCGCGCGTCGCGCGCGAGCTCTTCGGGCTCGAGCGCGATTTCGTCTGGGCCGACGCGTGGGCCGAGCCCGCGTCGATTCGCCCCTATCGTCACCTGATGGCGCGCATCGACCCGAAGCAGGTCGACGCGCTGCTCGAGGGGCCGGGCGCGGCTGCGACGCCGCCGTCGCCCGCTCCCGCCGCCAGGCTCGGACGCCGGCGCGCCCGCCGCGGCGCCGATCACGATCGAGGACTTCGCCAAGGTCGATCTGCGCATCGCGCGCATCGTCAACGCCGAGCAGGTCGCCGGCGCCGACAAGCTGCTCAGGCTGACGCTCGATCTCGGCGACGCGCGGCAGCGGACGGTGTTCGCCGGCATCAAGTCGGCGTACGAGCCCGAGGAACTGGTCGGGCGGCTGACGGCGATGGTCGCGAATCTCGCGCCGCGAAAGATGAAATTCGGACTCTCCGAAGGGATGGTGCTCGCCGCCTCCGGCGACGGGCCCGGCATCTTCCTGCTCTCGCCCGATTCCGGCGCGCAGCCCGGCATGCGCATCAAGTGATCGTCGACGGTTCGTCGCTCGCCTCGCTGCGCCGATGCTGATCCCGGCGGCGAAGCGATGACTCCGACGTCGCTCTACCTGGTCATCGCCGCGATCGCCGCGTGGCTCGCGATCGGCGCCGCCGGACTCCTGCGGCCGCGCGATCTTCGCTTCGTCAGCCGCGTCCTCTTCCCCGCGGGCGCCGCGATCGCCGTCGCGCTCGCCGTGGTCGCGGGCTACGCGCGTCGGCGAACCCGCCGCAATCGACGGTGCTGCCGCTCGGACTGCCGGATCTTCCGTTCCACCTGCGCCTCGACTCGCTGTCGGCGTTCTTCCTGCTGCTGCTCGGCGCGACGTCGGCGGCGATATCGCTGTTCTCGTCGGGCTACTTCCGCTCGAGCGAGGGCACGGCGCCCGGCCTCATCGCGATGCAGTACCACGCGTTCCTCGCGGCGATGGCGCTGGTGCTGATCGCCGACGACGCCTACGTGTTCATGGTCGCGTGGGAGACGATGGCGCTCACCTCCTACTTTCTCGTCACGACCGAGCACCGGATCCCGGAGATCCGCCGCGCGGGTCTTCTCTACCTCGTCATCGCGCACATCGGCGCGATCGCGATCCTGCTGTGCTTCGGCGTGCTGCAGGGAGGCAGCGGCGATTACACGTTCGCGTCGATGCGCTCGATGACTCTTTCGGGCGCCTGGCCGTCGATTGCGTTCTTCCTCGCGCTCCTCGGCTTCGGCGCAAAGGCGGGACTCCTTCCGCTGCACGTCTGGCTGCCGGAGGCGCATCCGGCGGCGCCTTCGCCGGTCTCGGCGCTGATGAGCGGCGCGATGCTGAAGATGGCGATCTACGGGCTGCTGCGCGTCGCGTTCGACCTGCTCGACAGCCAGCTCTGGTGGTGGGGCGTGTTCGCGCTGACGCTGGGGCTCTCACCGCGCTGTTCGGCGTCGTCTTCGCCGCGGTGCAATCCGACATGAAGCGGCTGCTCGCGTATTCGTCGATCGAGAACATCGGCATCATCGTCGCCGGCATCGGCCTCGTCATCCTCTTCAAGGCGTACGGCAAGTCGCTGCTCGCGACGATCACGCTGACCGCGGTCCTGTACCACACGCTCAACCATGCCTTTTTCAAGAGCCTGCTGTTCCTCGCGACGGGCTCGGTGCTGCATGCGACGAAGGAACGGAGCCTCGGCAAGCTCGGCGGCCTCATCCATCGAATGCCGTGGGTCGCGTGGCTCGCGCTCGTCGGGACGCTCGCGATCTCGGGCATTCCTCCGCTCAACGGGTTCGTGTCGGAATGGCTGCTGCTGCAGGCGTTCCTGTTCACGCCGAGCCTGCCGCAGGGGTTCGTCAACATGCTCGTTCCTCTCGCCGCTGCCGCGCTGGTCCTGACCGCGGCGCTGACCGGGTACGTGATGGTCAAGTTCTACGGGATCGTGTTCCTCGGCCGGCCGCGCGAGCCGCATCTCGCCTATGCGCGCGACGCCGGCCGGTTCGAGCGTTTCGCGCTCGCGTATCTCGCGGCGGGCTGCGTGCTGCTCGGCGTGCTTCCCGTCAACGTGATCGAGTTCATCGACCCGATCAACGTCATGCTGGTCGGGTCGGCGGCCGCGCCGAAAATGGCCGGCAACTGGCTCTTTCTCGCGCCGATCGACGCCGACCGCTCGAGCTACAGCCCGTTGATCGTGCTCGTGGTCATCGTCGGCGTCGTGGTGCTGACGATGACGATCGTCCATCGTCTCTATCACGGCCGCGTCCGCGTCGCGCCCGCGTGGGATTGCGGATTTCCGCTGCAAACGCCGCGGATGCAGGACACGGCAGAGGGCTTCGGGCAGCCGATCCGCCAGGTCTTCGAGCCGTTTTTCCGGATGGAGCGCGAGCTGCCGACGCCTTTCGACAGCGCGCCGCGCTATTCGGTCCGGGTCGACGATCACTTCTGGCACTGGCTCTACGTGCCGATCGTCCGCGGCGCCGAATGGGTCGCGCGCGCCGCCGGCCGCATTCAGCAGGGACGCATTTCGGTCTACCTGACCTACAGCTTCTGCACGCTTCTGGCGCTGCTCTTCTTCGTAAGATGAACACCGCCGGACTTGCTTCGCAGTTCCTGCAGCTCGCGATCGCCGTGGCGCTCGCGCCTCTGCTCGTGGGCTGGGTCAACCAGTGCCGCGCCTGGCTCGCGAACAAGAGCGCCCCGTCGCTCTTTCTCCCCTACCGGACGATCCGCAAGCTCTTCGCGAAGGACGCCGTCGTCGCCGAGAACGCCTCGGCGATATTCAGGACGATGCCGTACATCGTCTTCGGCGCGATGTGCTGCGCCGCGGCGATCGTGCCCTCGCTCGCCACCGCGATGCCGTTCGCCCGCGCCGCCGACACGATCGCGCTGGTCGGGCTGTTCGCGCTCGCCCGCGTCTTCATGGCGCTCGCCGCGATGGACATCGGCACGGCGTTCGGCTCGCTTGGCGCGCGCCGCGAGATGTTCGTCGGCTTCCTCGCCGAGCCCGCGCTGCTGATGGTCCTTTTCACCGCGTCGCTCATCTCCGGCTCGACCTCCCTCACGACGATCGTCGACACGCTCGCGCACCGCGAGCTCGCGATCTACCCGAGCCTCGCGTTCGCCGGCGTCGCCTTCACGATGGTGTCCCTCGCCGAGAACGCGCGGATCCCGATCGACAATCCGGCAACGCACCTCGAGCTCACGATGATCCACGAGGCGATGATCCTCGAGTACTCGGCACGGCATCTCGCGCTGATCGAATGGGCTGCGGCGCTCAAGCTCTTCAACTACTCGTGCATCGGGCTTGCGCTGTTCTTCCCGGTCGGGATCGTCGCGGCCGGCGACGGCTGGCAGGCGATCCTCGGCGCGGCGCCGATGCTGATCGTCAAGCTCGCGATCGGCGGCGCGTTGCTGGCGCTGATCGAGACGCTGTCGGCCAAGATGCGGATCTTCCGCGCGCCGGAGTTCCTCGGGACGGCGTTCCTGCTGGCGGTGCTCGGTCTGCTCGTCAACCAGATGCTCGGAAGCTAGGCGATGGCCGGCGCACCGCTCGCCGCACAGCTGATCAACCTGCTCGCCGCGATCCTGCTGCTGCTCGCGTTCGCGATGCTCACGCAGCGACGCGTGCTCTCGCTCGTGAACCTCTTCGCCGCGCAGGGATTCGCGCTCGCGCTCTCGACGGCGATCGTCGCTTTCGCCACGCACCAGCCGCATTTGTACGGGTCGGCGGCGCTCACCGTGGTGCTCAAGGTCGCGCTGCTGCCCTGGCTGCTGCACCGTTTGATCAGGAAGCTCGACGTCAAGTGGGACGTCGAGGGGCTGATCAACATCCCGACGACGATGCTGATCGGCATCGTGCTCGTCGTGTTCGCGTTCAACCTCGCCTCGCCGATCTCGCAGCTCGCGAGCACCGTGACGCGCTCCACGCTGGGCATCGCGATCGCGAGCGTCATGCTCTCGTTCCTGATGATGATCACGCGCCGCAAGGCGATCCCGCAGGTGATCGGGTTCCTCGCAATGGAAAACGGCCTGTTCTTCGCGGCGACGAGCGCGACCTACGGGATGCCGATGGTCGTCGAGCTCGGCATCGCGCTCGACATCCTCGTCGCGATGCTGATCCTCGGCGTGTTCTTCTTCCAGATCCGCGAGCAGTTCGACAGCCTCGACCTCAAGCATCTCGAGAGGCTGAAAGAGTGAGCGAGCGAGGGCGCGAGTGATCGAGATCCTCGCCGTCCTCGGCACCCCGCTCCTCGGCGCCGCGTTGCTCGCGGCGATCGGCGAGCGCGAGGCTGCTTCGACGGTCAACGTCGCCGCGAGCTTCGTCACGCTGGCCGCCGCCGCCGCGCTCGCCGTGCGCGTCCTCGTCGACGGGCCGCTGCTCGTGCTCGACCGGCAGTTCTTCGTCGACTCCTTCAACGTGTTCCTGGTCGCGCTGACCGCTTTCGTCGGATTCACGACGTCCCTCTTCTCACGGCCGTACATGCGCATCGAGCAGGAGCGCGGCAAGCTCACCGCGGGCCGGCTGCGCCTCTACCACAGCATGTACCAGCTCTTCAACTTCACGATGCTGCTCGCGCTCCTCACCAACAACATGGGCATCCTGTGGGTCGCGATGGAAGGCGCGACGCTCGCGACGGTTCTGCTCGTGTCGCTGTACCGCACGCCGGCGAGCCTCGAAGCCGCGTGGAAGTATTTCATCCTGTGCGGCGTGGGCATCGCGCAGGCGCTGTTCGGAACGATCCTCCTTTATTTCGCGGCGGAGAAGCTTCTCGGCGCCGAAGGCGGCGCGCTCCTCTGGACGGGGCTCAACGACGTCAAGGGCCAGCTCGAGCCGACGGTGCTCTCGATCGCGTTCGTGTTCCTGCTGGTCGGCTACGGCACCAAGGTCGGCCTCGTGCCGCTGCACAACTGGCTGCCCGACGCGCACGCCGAGGGGCCGACGCCCGTTTCCGCGGTGCTGTCCGGGCTGCTGCTCAACGTCGCGTTGTACGCCGTCGTTCGCTGCAAGGTGCTGGTCGAGGGCTCGCTGCACAACGCGTTCGCGCGCGAGCTGATGATGGGCTTCGGGCTTCTCTCCGTCGTCGTCGCCGCGCTGCTTCTCTCGCGGCAGAAGGACGTGAAGCGGCTCTTCGCGTACTCGTCGATCGAGCACATGGGAATCGCCTCGTTCGCTTTCGGCATGGGCGGGCCGGTCGCGAACTTCGCGGGACTGCTGCACATGACGGTCCATTCGCTCACGAAGTCCGCGATCTTCTTCACCGTCGGCCATGCCGCGCAGAAGGCCGGAACGCAGTTGACCGACGAGATCCGCGGCCTCGTCACGACGAATCCGCTGCTCGGCTGGGGCCTCGTCCTCGGCACGCTGGCGATCCTCGGCATGCCGCCGTTCGGCGTCTTCGCGAGCGAGTTCCTGATCCTCGTCACCGCGATGGGCGAGCAGCCGTGGGCGACGCCCTTCCTGCTCGCCGCGCTCGGGCTCGCGTTCGCGTCGGTGTTCTCCAAGATCCAGCCGATGGTGTTCGGCGAGACGACGGCGAAACGGCTGCCGGTGCGGCCGGCGATGTTTCCGGTGTTCGTCCACCTCGCGCTGGTGCTGATGCTGGGTCTGTGGATTCCGCCGTTTCTTGCCGAGTGGTACCGGCAAGCCGCGCGTCTGATCGGCTGAGCATGAAGACGAGCGACCGCGAAGCGCGCCGCGCTCGGCCCATGGGGCGCTGAAATGGATCTTTCGCGCATCGGTCTGTCCGCCGCATCGCTCGCCTCCGCCGTGCCGGCGAAACGATGCCCCGTCGACGCGATCGGTCTGCTCATGGCTTGCCGCGTGATGTGGGAGCAGGGCGGGCAGCTCGTCGCGCTGTGGGGATGCGACGACCGCGACCGCGATCGAGGCTATGCGGTCAACGTCGTGCTGCGCGACGCCGACGGGCTCGTTCTCCTCGAGCACGCGTTGCCGTCGAGCGAATCGACGTACCCGGACCTCGCCGTCGTATTCCCCGCGGCGAACCGGATGCAGCGCGCCGCTTTCGACCTCGTCGGAATCGCCTCCGAGGCGGACGATCAACGTCCGTGGTTGTGGCAGGCGAGCTGGCCGATCGATCAATTCCCGTTGCGCCGCGATTTCGTCGCCTCGCCGAAATGGCAGCCGGGCGAGGAGGAGTACGCGTTCGTACGCGTCGAAGGCGACGGCGTGCACGAAATCCCCGTCGGGCCGGTCCACGCCGGCATCATCGAGCCCGGGCACTTCCGCTTCCAGGTCGTCGGCGAGAAAGTGCTGCGGCTCGAGGAGCGGCTCGGGTTCGTCCACAAGGGGATCGAGAAGCGGTTCGAGTCGATGACCGCGGCAAGCGGCCATCGGCTTGCCGGCCGCGTGTCGGGCGACAGCACGGTTGCCTATGCGTGGGCGTACGCGCAGGCGCTCGAAGCGATCAGCGACACCGAGCCACCGCCGCGCGCGCAATGGCTGCGCGCGCTCGCGCTCGAGCGCGAGCGCATCGCCAATCACCTCGGGGACCTCGGCTACCTCGGCAACGATGGCGGGTTCGCCGTCGGCCTCGCGCAGTTCTCGCGCCTGAAGGAGCACGTGCTGCGCACGAATCTCGTGGCGTTCGGTCACCGCCTCGCGATGGACTTCGTCGCGCCGGGCGGCGTCGCGCACGATCTCGCGCCCGCGGGGCGCCGCGGCGATCGTCGACGAATGCGCGATGCTCGAGCGCGAGATCGCCACGCTCAAGGACATCTACGACGAGCACGATGGCTTGCAGGACCGCTTTCGCGCGTGCGGCATCGTCACGCCCGCGCTCGCCGCGCAACTGGGCCTCACCGGGCTCGCGGGCCGGGCGAGCGGGCTCGCGCGCGATCTGCGCCGCGACTTTCCGATCACGCCCTACGATGTGCTTCCCGTGCAATTGGCGACCGCCGAAGCGGGAGACGTCGCAGCGCGCGTGGCGGTCCGCTTCGACGAGCTCGCCGAATCGCTGCGGCTCGTCCGCGCAATCGTCGACGCCCTGCCCTCCGGCGACATCGCAGTACAGCTCCCCGAGCCGCCGTCGTTTCGCAAGGGCCTGGGCTACGTCGAAGGCTGGCGCGGGCCCGTGCTGGTCGCGCTCGAATGCGGGCCCGGCGCGACGATACGCCGCTGCCATCCGCACGATCCGTCGTGGTCGAACTGGCCGGTGCTCGAGCACGCCGTGATCGGCAACATCGTTCCGGACTTTCCGCTGATCAACAAATCGTTCAATTTGAGCTACAGCGGCCACGACCTCTAGCGAGGCACGCAATGCTGCAAATCCTCCGTCAGATCGCGAAGACCGGCATCAAGACCGACGCGGCACCCAGCCCCGATCTGGAGCTGATCGTCGCGTCGCGCCTGCACGAGCAGATCCTGAAGACGATGGGACGCGCGCTCGCGATCCGGCAGGTCGACGCCGGATCGTGCAACGGCTGCGAGCTCGAGATCCACGCGCTCGTCAATCCGTACTACAACATCGAGGGGATGGGCATCCGGTTCGTCGCGAGCCCGCGTCACGCGGATCTGCTGCTCGTCACCGGGCCCGTGTCGAAGCACATGGCGATCGCGCTCGCTCGCACCTACGACGCGACGCCGGACCCGAAGCTCGTCGTCGCGGTCGGCGATTGCGGTTGCGGCGGCGGCATCTTCGGCGAAAGCTATGCGAGCCTGGGCCGCGTGGCCAACGTGATCCCCGTCGACGTCGAGATTCCCGGCTGTCCTCCGACGCCGACTGCGCTCCTGTCGGGCATTCTGGCGGCGATCACGGCGCGACCGCCGACAGCGGAGTCGCCCGACGAGCTGTGACGGCGTGCTTCACCGGACCTCGAACTCGATCCAGCGCAGGTGCCGCGCGTCGCGCTCGTCGGCGGCTCGCGCAACCAGCCAGTGCGGCGCGCCGATGTCCTTGAGCGTGTGCTCGTCGAGGTTCGCGATCGACTCGAACGCCCGATCGTCGGCCGCGGCGACGCTGCGGTGCTTCCAGAAGCCGGCAAAGGCGAGCTGAGCGAAGCGCAGTGCGTCGAAGATTTCGCCGACGATGCGCTCGGTCAGCGGACGCGAGACCAACAAGGGGGACGTGGCTTCATTGCAGTTCATGGCTCACTCCAAACGGGTATTGACACTGGTAAGGCTACGCGCCCATCGAGCGGCGCGGAATCGATTTGTTCTTGCCATTTTGGTTAGCTATACTTACCAGCATGGCGCGACTTCCACTCCATTCACTGCCCACGTTTCGTACCGTCGCCGAGCTCCAGAACCTGCGTGCCGCGGCCGAGGTCTTGCACATCACCCACAGCGCGGTGAGCCAGCAGATCCGGGGCCTCGAGGAGCAGCTCGGCTTCAAGCTGTTCGAGCGCCAGGGCCGCCGCGTCGTGCTGAATCCCGCCGGCGAAGCGCTGCTGCGAAGCACGCGAACTGCACTGTTGCACCTGGACGAGGGCGTACAGGCAGCCGCTGCGGCAGCGACCGGCTCGACGCACGCGCTGCGCGTGACGGTGTTGCCGTCGTTCGCGCACCGCTGGTTGTTGCCGCGCATCGGCCGCTGGCGCGAGCGCCACCCGCATCTCGCGCTCGAGATCGATTCGTCGCAGCAGCTCGTCGACCTGCAACGCGAGGGTTTTCACGCCGCAGTGCGTTACGGGATCGGACCGTGGCCGGGCCTCGAGTCGGAGCGCCTTTTCGACACGCCGATGCGCATGATCGTCGTCGCGTCGCCGCCGACTGCGCGACGGCTTCAGAATGCGCCGCCCGAAGCGCTTGCGCGCGAATCGCTGCTCGGAGAACGCGAGTTGTGGGAGCTCTGGTTCGCCGCCGCGGGCCTCCCGATCAAGGTGACGCCGGTCGCCATTTTCAACGACGCGGGCCTCATGCTGCAGGCGGCAGAGCAGGACCTCGGGCTCGCGCTCTCCCGCGAGCTCCTCGCCGCCGACGCGCTTGCCGACGGCCGGCTCGCGCGCGTGTCGGCGCTATCGATCGCCTACGAGCCCGCGCACGCATACCATCTCGTCTATCCGCCGAGCGTGCGCGATTGGCCGCCGCTCGCCGCGCTGCGCCAATGGTTGCGCGACGAGCTCGAGCTGTCGCGCGATCAGCTGGAGCTCACGCGCAAGGCGTTGCCGGCCTCCCGCGGAGAAGCGAAAGCGACGGACCGGGAAGCGCTGAAGGCGCTGCTCTCGCGCGTCCTTGGCTCGCAGCGCCAAGCTACCCATCCGCGGCCACGACATCAATCATGGAGACGCTCATGCGCTGCGCATCGCTCCGTCAAATCCGAGCGCCTTCAGCGCGGATTCTCGCTTGCGCTGCAGTCTTCGTTGCCTTCGTATCGGCCGAAGCCCTTGCCGCCGATTATTCGGCCGCGATGCGCCTGACGGTCGATGGCTGGCTCGCTTCACAGACGGACGAGGGATTGTTTCCCTACGGACTCGACTTTCTTGCCGACAGCCCGCTCGAACCCAACCGGGTGTCGCCAGCGAATCTGATACGCCAGGCAGGCTCGGCGTCCGCACTGGCCCAGTATTACCAGTACACCCGCGACGCGCGGCTCGCGGAACCCCTTCGACGCGCCATCGCGGCGCTCGCCGCACGCTCGCTTCCCATCGGCAAATCCCGGTCGCAGCACTGGGTGGAACGAACCCGCATTCTGTCCCTTCCCTTTGCGCGGTGGAAACTGCGATCTGCACTCGAGCAATTCGGGCTGCTCTACAGCAAAACGGGAGACGGCCGGGTCATCAGCTCCAACGGCACCTATGTCACCGCACGGGCGGGTATTGTCGCCCTCGGTCTGTTGACGGAGCTCGTCTATGCGAGCGCCTCCGGCGACAATCGCTTTGCGCAATTGAGAGCGGCATGGCTCGAGGGATTGCTGAGCCTGCGCATTCCGGGGCAGGGATTTCGCGAGGCGCCGACGTCGATCGACAGCTCACCCTTTTACGACGGGGAGGGATGGCTTGCGCTCGCGGTCTACGCCGACCTCCATCGCGACGATGCGCGGGCGTCGGCGGCCATCGCCGAATTCGACGATGCCATGATCGAGAGGTATTCGCAGAATCCCAATCCGAGCTTTTATCACTGGGGGGCGATGGCAGCGGCACAACGCCATGCGACGACGCGCGACCCGCGGTTTCTGGCGTTCGTGCAGGAGCAGGCGGGCCATTTCTTCAGGCATTTCCAGCCGCGCCTCAAGCCCTACGCAAACAATTGCGCGGACATGGAAGGGTTGGCTGCTACCCTCGCGGTCCTGGACCGGTCCGGCGGCGGCGATACGGCGCTCGCAGAACAGATCCGCCGCTGGTTGTCGGAGGAGGCCGCCAAGCTGCCCAGGCTTCAGATCAAGCGCGGCCAGATCGGCATGCAGCTGGGTGGAAGCGCGCAGCTCCAGGCGCCGCGGATGCTGAATTTCCCCGGTGCTTTCCTATTGGGCGTGTATCAGCCGACCACTCGGGTCGATGCGGCGCAGCACTGTCTCTCGGCGATGATCATCGTCGAACGCGAGAGGCTGCGTTTGCCGCAGTAGGATGTGACGCGCGCCGCGCGGCGGCTTCGCGAGCGCTGCACGATGTGAAGACGGGCCGATCGTCGACGCGCTCGGAGGCCCCGCGTCGTCGAACGCCGGACCTCGCCCAGACCTCCGCCGATTACTTCCGCTTGTTTGCGCGCGCGACGACTGCCGCAGCGATGCCCAGGCCAAGCAACGCGAGCGTCGCGGGCTCCGGAACAGTCACGAGCTCGTCATCGTTATCATCAGCGAAGGCAACCACTGGAGCTGCGAGCATCATCAAAGCGATCAGAAGCTGTCGGATACGCACGTCGTCCCCCTATGTCGGATCCCAGCAAACGACAGCAAGAATCGTGCGGACGGGCATTAATCGAATGGATTCAAGAGCTTGATCTCGCCTCGATACGGTATCGCCCGGCGATCTGTAAAGTGGATCGACAAGCTGCCCCGGCTAAAAAAACAAGAGGGTCGTCCCGCCCGGAGCCGAGCGGGGCAATCTGCAAGATCTCCCATCCGAACGGACGACGCTCACTGCCGCGTCGAACACTCGTAGCGCAGATCGGGCTCGTGCTCCTCGTTCGCCGATCCGTCGCCGGATCCGAACGAGCGGAAGCCGCGATTTCGAGGAAGCGACGCGCGTGCTCGTTGCGCGCGAACGTGCAGACGCGAAGCGTCGGCGTTGCGCTCGCCGCGTTCGCGAGCATCGCGCGAAGGAGCTGCGTCCCGATGCCGTGGCCGGTCCAGCCCGGCTTGACGTACAGGTTCATCAGCCAAGTCCCGTCGCGCGAGGCGAAGCCCACGATCTCGCCGTCGACCTCGGCGAGCCGGACCGAATGCCGGGTGAAGACGGTGTCGCGCATCCACGCGCGGGTCTCGGCTTCGCTGTGCGGATTGCGCACATCGGGCATCAGCGCGCGGCGCGACGCGAGATACATCGTCGCCGTCGCTTCGGCTTCCGCCGCGAACGCTTCGCAGCGAATCCTGCGGATGTGAACCTGGACCTTCGTCGTCATCCGAGAAGATCGCCGGATGCCTTGCGGCCGCGCGCCGCGCCGGCAGCGGAAGCCGGCACCGCACGTCCCGCGCGCCCTTTGCGCGCGGTTTGCGCGTCGAGCGCGGGCTTCAGGTAGCGGCCCGTGTAGCTCGCCTCGACCTTGACGATTTCCTCGGGCGGGCCCTCGGCGATGATCGTCCCGCCGCCGGCGCCGCCCTCGGGACCGAGGTCGATGATCCAGTCGGCGGTCTTCACGACGTCGAGATTGTGCTCGATCACGACCACCGTGTTGCCGTGGTCGCGCAGCCGGTGCAGGACGTTGAGCAGCATCTCGATGTCGTGGAAGTGAAGGCCGGTCGTCGGCTCGTCGAGGATGTACAGCGTGCGGCCGGTGTCGCGCTTCGAGAGCTCGAGCGCGAGCTTCACGCGCTGCGCCTCGCCGCCCGAAAGCGTGGTCGCCGACTGCCCGAGCGTGATGTAGCCGAGGCCGACGTCGAGAAGCGTCGCGAGCTTGCGCGCGACCGAAGGCACCGGCTCGAAGAACGGGACCGCCTGCTCGACCGTCATCGACAGCACTTCGTGGATGTTCTTCCCCTTGTACTGGATCTCGAGCGTCTCCCGATTGTAGCGCTGGCCGTGGCACACGTCGCAAGGCACGTAGATGTCGGGAAGGAAATGCATCTCGACCTTGATGAGACCGTCGCCCTGGCACGCCTCGCAGCGCCCCCCTTTGACGTTGAACGAGAAGCGTCCCGGCCCATAGCCGCGCTCGCGCGCCGCCTTCACCTGGGCGAAGAGCTCGCGGATCGGCGTGAACAGTCCCGTGTACGTGGCCGGATTCGAGCGCGGCGTCCTGCCGATCGGGCTCTGGTCGACGCTGATGACCTTGTCGAAGAACTCGATGCCCTGGATCTCGTCGTGCGGCGCGGGCTCCGCGGCGCTGCCGTAGAGGTGCCGGGCGACCGCGTGGTACAGCGTGTCGTTGATGAGCGTCGACTTGCCGGAGCCCGAGACGCCGGTCACGCACACGAACACGCCGACCGGAAGCTTGAGCGTGACGTTGCGCAGGTTGTTGCCGCGCGCGCCGGTGATCGTCAGCATCCGCGTCGGGTCGACGCGATGCCGCCGCGACGGGATCGGTATCTGCCGATGGCCGGCGAGATACTGCCCCGTCAGCGAATGCGCGGCGACGCGGATCTCCTCCGGCGTCCCCTGCGCGACGACCTGGCCGCCGTGCTCGCCGGCGCCGGGACCCATGTCGACGATGTAGTCGGCGGCGTGGATCGCATCGAGGTCGTGCTCGACGACGATCACGCTGTTGCCGAGATCGCGCAAGTGCTTCAGCGTCGCGAGCAGCCGGTCGTTGTCGCGCTGGTGCAGCCCGATCGACGGCTCGTCGAGAACGTACATGACGCCGGTCAGCCCCGAGCCGATCTGCGAGGCGAGCCGTATCCGCTGCGCCTCGCCGCCCGAGAGCGTCTCCGCCGAGCGGTCGAGCGCGAGGTACTCGAGGCCGACGTTGTTGAGGAACGCGAGCCGGGTGACGATCTCCTTGATGATCCGGTCGGCGATCGCCGCCTTCTGGCCCGACAGGACGAGTTGCCCGAAATACGCGGCGGCCTCCTTGAGGGGCAGCCCCGAGACTTCGAAGATCGCGCGCGCGTCCGCGCCCTCGCCGACCTTCACGTGCCGCGCCTCGCGGCGCAGCCGCGTCCCGGCGCACTCGGGGCACGCGCGCGAGTTCAGGTACTTCGCGAGCTCCTCGCGCACCATCAGCGAGTCGGTCTCGCGGTAGCGGCGCTCGAGGTTGGGGATGATCCCTTCGAACGCGTGCTCGCGCGTCATCGGCTTGCCGCGCTCGGTCAGGTAGGTGAACGGAATCTTCTCGCCGCCGCTGCCGAAGAGGATGACCTGCTGGACGCGCTCGGGAAGCCGGGCGAACGGCCGCTCGAGATCGAATCCGACGTGCTTCGCGAGGCTCCCGAGCATCTGGAAGTAGAACTGGTTGCGCCGGTCCCAGCCCTTGATCGCGCCGGACGCGAGCGAGAGCTGCGGGAAGGCGACGACGCGCTTCGGATCGAAGAAGGTGATCGTGCCGAGCCCGTCGCAACGCGGACACGCGCCCATCGGGTTGTTGAACGAGAAGAGCCGCGGCTCGAGCTCGGCGAGCGCGTAGTTGCAGATCGGACAGGCGAACTTCGCCGAAAAGAGATGCTCTCGTTCGCCCTCGCTCGGGTTGTCCATCTCGACGGCGATCGCGCGGCCGTCGCCGATGCGCAGCGCCGTCTCGTACGATTCGGCGAGCCGCTGCTTCATGTCGGCACGCACGCGCAGCCGGTCGACGACGACCTCGATCGTGTGCTTGGAGTTCTTCGCGAGGCGCGGCACGGCGTCGATCTCGTGCACCGTCCCGTCGACGCGCACGCGCACGAAGCCTTTCGCGCGCAGCTCGACGAAGAGCTCGAGCTGCTCGCCCTTGCGGTTGACGACGACGGGCGCGACGATCATCAGCTTCGGGCCTCATGTCGCTCCCGGGAACGCGAGCGTCGCGTCGACCATCTGCGAGATCGTCATCGCCGCGAGCTTCTGCTCGGGATGGTCGGGGCAATAGGGATCGCCCACGCGCGCGTAGAGGAGCCGCAGGTAATCGTGGATCTCGGTGACCGTGCCCACCGTCGAGCGCGGATTGTGCGAAGTCGCCTTCTGCTCGATCGAGATCGCCGGCGAGAGCCCCTCGATCAGGTCGACGTCGGGCTTCTCCATGAGCTGCAGGAACTGCCGCGCGTACGCCGAGAGCGATTCGACGTAACGGCGCTGGCCTTCCGCGTACAGCGTGTCGAACGCGAGCGAGCTCTTTCCCGAGCCGGAGAGACCGGTGACGACGATCAACCGGTTGCGCGGCAGGTCGAGATTGACGTTCTTGAGGTTGTGCGTGCGTGCGCCGCGAATGCGGATGTATTCCATCGGTCCTAGTCCGTCCGGCGGGTACCGGGCAAAGGGCAACCTGTTACTATACCGCCAATCAGCACGCATTCCCAAGCCGCGCATTCGCGTTCCGCATCACCGTCCGCAGCATCCGAACTCTCCCTTCCCGCCTCATGCCGCACGACCGCGAGCCCACCGTCGCCGCGCGCCCGGTTTCGCCGCGCATGACGGCCAACGAGCGGCGCGCCACGATCGGTCTCGCGGGAATCTTCGGGTTGCGCATGCTCGGCATGTTCATCGTGTTGCCGGTGCTCGCGCTCTATGCGGAGGGCCTTCCCGGCGGGCGCGACCACCTGCTCGTCGGGCTCGCGCTCGGCGCGTACGGACTCACGCAGGCGGTGCTGCAGATCCCGTTCGGCTGGGCCTCCGATCGCTGGGGGCGCAAGCCGGTCATCGTCGCGGGGCTCGTGATCTTCGCGCTCGGGAGCTTCATCGCCGCGTGGGCGCCGTCGATCGCGTGGACGATCGTCGGGCGCACGATCCAGGGAGCGGGGGCGATCTCGGCCGCGGTGATCGCGCTCGTCGCCGACCTGACGCGCGACGCGGTGCGCACGCGCGCGATGGCGGCGATCGGCATGACGATCGGCGCGACGTTCGCGCTGTCGCTCGTCGTGTCGCCGGCGCTCGCGCCGCTGATCGGCGTCCCCGGGATCTTCGTGATGACCGGCGTGCTCGCTCTCGCGGCGATCGCCGTGCTGCAGAAAGCGCGTCCCCGAAACAGGCACCGCGGCAGAGCGCGCCCGACGCGCGCGCGAGCTGGAAGCGGGCGCTCCTCGATCGCGAGCTCCTGCGCCTGAACTACGGCATCTTCGCGCTGCACGCGGCGCTGCTCGCGCTGTTCGTCCAGGTGCCGTTCATGCTCCGCGACAACGGCATCGCGCCGTCGCGGCACGCGCTCGTCTATCTGCCCGTTCTCGTCATATCGGTCGCGCTGATGCTGCCCGCGCTGTGGCAGGCCGACCGGCCGCGACGCGGCAAGCCCGTGTTCGTCGCCGCGGTGGCGATCCTCTTCGTCGGACAGGCGATGCTCGCAGTCGCGGGCTCGTCGCTCGCGCTGACAATCGCCGCGCTCGTCGTGTTCTTCACGGCGTTCAACCTGCTCGAAGCCGTGCTGCCGTCGCTCGTTTCGAAGTTCGCGCCGGCCGAGATCAAGGGCACCGCCGTCGGCGTGTACTCGAGCGTGCAGTTTCTCGGCACGTTCGTCGGCGCCGCGGGCGGCGGGTGGCTGTCGCAATGGCACGGCCCCGCCGCGGTCTTCGGATTCTGCCTTGGGCTCACCGCGCTGTGGCTTGCGGCGAGCGCTTCGATGGCGGCGCCGCCCGTCTACAATGAAGTCACTTACTCGATGGGAGAAACCTGAGATGGCCTCGGTAAACAAAGTGATCCTGATCGGCAACCTCGGCCGCGATCCCGAAACGCGCTACACGACCGGCGGCGACGCCGTGACGAACCTGCGCATCGCGACGACGGAAACGTGGAAGGACAAATCCGGCGAGAAGCAGGAGAAGACCGAGTGGCACACCGTCGTGCTCTTCGGCCGCCAGGCGGAGATCGCCGGCGAATACCTGAAGAAGGGACGCCCCGTCTATATCGAGGGGCGCCTGCAGACGCGGAAGTACACCGACAAGGAAGGCGTCGAGAAGTACTCGACCGAGATCGTCGGCGACCGCATGCAGCTGCTCGGCGGCCGCGAGGGCGGCGGCGGAGGAGGCGGCGGCGGCGGAGACGTCGAGTTCAGCGGCGGTGGCGGTGGCTCGGCGTCGCGCGCGGGCGGCGGCGCAGCAGCCAAGTCCGGGGGCGGCGCACCGAAAAAGACGAACCCCGACGATCTCGATGACGACATCCCGTTCTAGCCGCCACGCGGCGCCGGCAACGGCGCTGCCTCGGAAGCAGGAACGTGCGGCGGCTCATCGATGGTTCGGTCGTGGCGTTGCCGCGACGATTGCGTTGATGATCGCGCCGGCGTTCGCCGTCGACCTCGAAGTCTTTCACGCGGACTCGCTCGCGGGGCCGATGCGCGAGCTGAAGTCCGCGTACGAAGCCAAGCATCCGGGAGTGAGCATTGTCCTCACATCCGGCGTTTCGAAGCAGCTCGCCGAGCGAATCCTGAAGGGCGATGCGTGCGACGTGTTCGCGCCGTCCTCGCCGGCGGTCATCGACGACGACCTGATGGGCAAGCCGATCGGCACCTCGGGCAAGCTCGGCGCAACCTGGTACATCGTGTTTTCGGCCAACGAGATGGTCGTCATCACGGCGAAGGGCAATCCTCTCGGCGTGCGCGAGATCGGCGACCTCGCGAAGCCCGGCGTCCGCATCGCCCGCGTAACGGGCGAGAAGGATCTCGCGACCGGCCGAACCGTCGAATTTCTCAAGCGCGCGGCAGCGGCAGAGGGCAAGCCCGAGCTCGCGCAGCAGATCGCGGACAAGGCGCCCGTCGATCCGGCCAAAGCGGTGACGGTGCCCGACGTCGTCAACGCCGTGCGGCAAGGCAACGCGGACGCAGCCGTCATCTATTACTCGGCGGCGGTCGCGGCGCGAGGCGACGTCGCAATCGTCCGATTCCCGGACGCCGTCAACCTGAGCGAGGCGATCCGCAACGCTGCGGCCGTGCCGGGCACCGCGCGAAACGCGCAGGAGGCGACGGCCTTCGTCGCGTTCCTCACCTCTGCCGAGGCGCAGGAGATCCTGAAGAACACGGGACAGCCGCCCGTCAGTCCGGCGATTCGTCGCGGCGCCGTTCCAGCCGATCTCCGCTAGTCCAGGGGCGCGCGTCGCATAGGCCGGAGGGCGCCCGGTTCTCGTGAAGCCCGGAGGCCTATGCAACGCGCGGCCTCCGATCTCAGGAGCGCGTCACCAACGCCGCGCCAAGCAGCGTGCACGGCAGCAGCGAGACGAGGAATGCCGCGTGGTACCAGAGCGGAAATCTCGCCCACATCCAGACGTGCACCGGAACGAAGAGCACGACGAGCAGGATTCCCAGGATCCACGAGCGCTCGCGCATTGCCGCGCGCAATCCACGCCGTCGTCGCTCCTGCCGCGACGCTTGACGCCGCGCCCAGAAGCAAGCGCGCGACCAGCATCGCAAGGGTGAACGTGACGAGGGTCGCCGTCGCGCCGCCGGGCGGCGCCACGCGCAGCGCGGCTTCCGCTTCGCCATAGCCCGGCATCGCACCGCGCAGCGCAACGTTTCCGATGGTTGCGACCGCGATCCACGCAACGAAACCCGCGGCGACGCCGCCGATGCATTTTCATCATGCGACCCCCTCGTCATTGCCTGCCCCGCGCGTCCGCCGGCGCCGGCGGCACCGAACCCGCCGACCATCGCGGCGTCCAATGTGCAATACCTATGCCGCGCCAGGCAAGTCCGTCAGAATCGACATCCCGCGGCGGCTTTGTCGTAGCGGCGAACGGGCGTTGCGGCACGCTCGACTCACATCACGATATCCACGCGCACAGCGGTCACCGGTCCTCAGATGCAGGAAAGCTCCGACCTGATGCGTTATTGGCACGATGCGCCGCGCCGTCGCCGCGACGTCGTGACGATTCCCACGATCTGGCTGGCGTTCGTGTTGTCGCTCGTCGTTCATCTCACGGCGCTCTGGGAATTCCTGCCGAAGCTGCCGCTGCTGCCCGGAGAGGCGAGCGAGGAGAGCAAGATCGGCGAGCGATTGGCGGTCCGCATCGCACCCGCGCAACAGCAGGCGCCGGCGGCGCCTTCGCCGCCCGCGCAAGGCCCGCCGGCAGCCTCGGCGAGAGCGGCGCAACCGTCGTCGCCGAAGCCACGCGCGCCCAAGGCCGCACCGCCTCCCGCGCCGTCGCCGCCGGTCGTCGCCACGGCTCCGCCGCTTTCCGAGCGTCCCGCGCTGCCGGCGCCCGCTCCGCCCGTCGCGCCGCCCCCTGCGCCGAGCCCGCCTGTCGAAGGCGACCTCTCGTCGTTCATCGCGGCGAGGCGACGCGCGCGCGGCGATTCCGAGTCCTCGTCATCGATCGGCAGCACGCTGAACTCGGTGCCGTCCGAGAGCGATGCCGCGCGACGCGACCGCATCGTTGCCGCCAATCTCGCGTCGCTCAATGCGCCGACCTTCGGCACCGAGCCGAAGAACAGCGGCGGCATCTTCCAGATTCGCCGGCTCGGATACGACGACGCGGAGTTCACGTTCTTCGGCTGGAGCAAGGACATCCACCGCAGGACATCGCAGAAGTTCGAAGTGAGGAAGGGCGACAACAGCGACATCCGCGTCGCGGTGATCCGCCGGATCATCGAGATCATCCGCGACTACGAGCAGGAGGACTTCAGCTGGAACTCGCAGCGGCTCGGCCGCGTGCTCGTGCTGTCGGCCCGCCCCGCCGACAACGCCGGGCTCGAGGAATTCATGATGCAGGAGTTCTTCAACACGCCGCGCCCTTGATACACTACGGCGTCAGGATTCCGAACTGCGCGCGATGCGATTCCAGAAATGAGAAAGTGCCCGGGTTGTCGCAGCACCGACGTGCGCGCGTCGGCGACTCCGCGCGGCGAGGAGACCTGGCGCGACGCCCTTCTCTCGCGCTATCGCTGCCGCGCCTGCAGGCTGCAATTCTTCGGGATGGGCGACAGGACCTACCGGGCCGGGTCGACGACATCGCGAGCATCGCACATGACGTTGCCGTCGCTTCGGCATTGATCGCGTGCCGGCATTGCCGATGACGATTCCGCCGTCGCGACGATGACGCCTCCACCGAGGCAGACGTCGCCGTCGTAGAACACCAGATATTGTCCCGGCGTCGGCGCCCACTGCGGCGCGTCGAACCTCGCGCGGCAGGTCTCGCCCCCGAGCTCCAGCCGGCACGACGCGTCGGCCATCCGGTAGCGCGTCTTCGCGGCGACGGCGATCGGCGCCGCTCCCGCCGGGGGCACGCCCGCGATCCAATGCATTTGCTGCGCGTCGACCGTGTCGCGGTACAGCAGCGGGTGGTCGTGACCCTGAACGACGACGAGCACGTTTCGCGCGCCGTCCTTCGCGGCGACGAACCAGGGCAACGCGGAGCCGTCCCTCGTCCCGCCCACGCCGAGCCCCTGCCGCTGTCCGAGCGTGTAGTAAGCGAGCCCATGGTGGCGGCCCACGACTTCCCTCGTCCATCGTCTCGATCGTCCCCGGCGCTCGCGGCAAGTACTTCGCGAGAAAATCGCGGAATGGCCGCTCGCCGATGAAGCAGATGCCTGTCGAGTCCTTCTTCGACCAGACCGGAATGCCCTCGCGACGGGCGATGGCGCGGACATCGCGCTTCGCAAGCTCGCCCAGCGGGAACAGCACCGGCGCGAGCTGCTCCTGCGTCAACCGGTGCAGGAAGTAGCTCTGATCCTTGGTCGCGTCGGCGGCCTTCCGCAACTCGACGACGCTTCCCGCGCGTCGCAGCCGCGCGTAATGGCCAGTGGCGATCCGATCGGCGCCGAGCGAGCGCGCATGATCGAGGAACGCGCGGAACTTGATCTCGCTGTTGCAGAGGACGTCGGGGTTCGGCGTGCGTCCCGCCTCGTACTCGCGCAGGAAGTGCGCGAAAACGCGCTCGCGATACTCGGCGGCGAAGTTCACCGCTTCGAGCTCGATCCCGATGATGTCGGCGACGGCTGCGGCGTCGACCAGGTCGGCGCGCGACGTGCAGTACTCGTCGGTGTCGTCGTCCTCCCAGTTCTTCATGAACAGGCCGACGACGTCGAAGCCCTGCTGCTTGAGCAGCCACGCGGCGACCGACGAATCGACGCCTCCCGACATGCCGACGACCACGCGCACCTTCGCCGCCATCACATTTCCGTGATGTGGTCGAGCGGGCGCCGCGACCCGGCGCGGTAGTCGTCGACGCAGCGCATGACGAGCGGGCTGCGGTGCGTCGCTCGTCGCGCGGCGAGCTCGTCGTAGCCGAGCCAGAGCACGCGGAGAATGCCGGCGTCGAGCGCGCGCGCCGCGTCGTGCGCGACGACCTCGCCTGCGAATGCGAACCGGATGAACGTCGCGCCCGTATCCGCCGCCTGCCACCGATAGATGCCGACGAGCGCGGTCGGCGCGATCCGGTGGCCGGTCTCCTCGAGCGTCTCGCGCACGGCGGCGGCGGCGAGCGTTTCGCCGGCCTCGAGGTGGCCGGCAGGCTGATTGAGGCGCACGCCGACGCGCGTCTCCTCCTCGACGATCAGGAACGCGTCGTCGCGCATCACGATGGTTGCGACCGTCACGACGGGCCGCGGAAGCTGGGTCTCGCGCATCAGGTCTCGAATGTTGCCGCGCAAAAGGCAAAAAAGGCAGGGGCGACCCTGCCTTTTCGGCTGAACGCGAAGCCGGCAGCGAGCCGGCTTCTCCCGCGCTCGCTTACTTCTTGGGTGCGGCAGCCTTTTCGGCGGCAGCCTTGTCGGCAGCCATCTTGTCGGCGGCGGCCTTGTCAGCGCCCGCCTTCTTCTCGGCAGCCATCTTGTCGGCGGCGGCCTTGTCGGTGGAGGACTTGCTGTCGGCGGCCATCTTGTCTGCCTTGGCCTTCTTGTCGGCGGCCTTCTTGTCGGCCTTGGCCTGCTTTTCGGCGGCCTTCTTGTCGGCCTTCGCCTTCTTGTCGGCGGCCTTCTTTTCGGCAGCGGCCTTGTCGGCATCCGCCTTCGACATGGTGCCGCCTGCGGGCGCCATCGCGTCCTTCTTCATCTCGCCAGCCGGCGCCGCCTTGGCGGGCGCTGCGGGCGTGGCGGCCGGAGCGGGCGTTGTAGTCTGGGCCGAGGCGACGGCTGCGAACGCGCCGGCGATCAATGCAACGATAAGCTTGTTCATCTGCGATTCCTTCACGGGTTTGGGTTGGGCATTGCTAGATCACGGTTTTTTTTGGTAAAACCGAAAAATTATAGCGGATTTCGCCGCTTCCGGGCAATTGGGTCTATCCATTTCGTTGTATCGCCGACAACCTGTTGTTTATTTGTGCTGCTGGCCGTGGTTAGTCGGCGTTTTGCCTCGTTTTCGGATAATCCGGTGTCCGGCCCTTGCATTTTTCACATCGTGGCCCCGGATGGCGCCTTTAACGCCCGGCCGAGAGGTTGGTTGACAGCCTTAGGGCAAATCGTGCGTTGAAGCAGGCGACAAGCCGCTGAACGCAGCCGGGGCCGCGCGCCGGACGGCCGCATTTGCGCGCGATCCGGCGCACGCGTTCAGGCCGTCAGCGACCGAGACCCAGCTCGCGCTGCAACCAGTCGCGAACCAGCGGCACCGTAATCGGGCGCTTGGCGGCAAGCGAATGCCGGTCGAGCGCCGAGAGCGTCTCGAGAAGCGCCCGCATGTCGCGCCGGCCGTGGGCGAGCAGATAGCCGATGACGTCGTCGCCGAGGCGGAAGCCGCGCTGCGCCGCGTAAGCCGCCAGCGCCGCCGCCTTTTCCGCGTCGTCGAGCGGCAGGATCTCGTAGACGAGACCCCAACCCAACCGCGTTCGGAGATCCTCGCGCAACGGCAGCGCGGGCGGGGAGACCCGGCTCGCCGCCAGCAGTCGCCCGCCGCCCTCCTTCAGCGCGTTGAACAGCCTGAAGGCAACTGCTTGGGCGTCCGGTGCGGCGAGATCGATGCGATCGACGGCAACGATCGCCCTCGTGGCCAGCGATCCGGCATCGTGCCCGAGCAGCATCCCGGGATCGGCGATGTAGGCGGCCGACGCACCGCGTGCCGCCGCCGCGCGCGCGGCGGCGCACAGCAGATGGGTCTTGCCCACGCCCGGCGCCCCCCACAGGAGGATTCCCGTCTCCGCGCCGCTGCCTGCCGCAAGCGCCTCGAGGCTCGCCAGCGCCTCGGCATTGCGGCCGGGAAGAAAATTGGAGAACGACGGCGGTTCGATCGCCGCGAGGTCGAATACGAGCTGATCGGTCAAGTGAGGTTGCGCCGGGACGCGGGCGCCCTTGCGATCCGGTAAAATCAACCGGCGTCGAACTTTACCGCGGCGCATGCGCTTTGCCCAACCGCTCACGAGCGCGAGCACGCCCGATCCGCCCGTAGCCCGAGTCGCCCCGGGTCAGCTCCCGAAGCCCCGCCGATGCCCGATCCCGCCTCCGCCTCGTCGCCTCCGCTGTCCTACCGCGATGCCGGCGTCGACATCGACGCGGGCGACGCGCTGGTCGAGCGGATCAAGCCCTTCGCCAAGCGCACGATGCGCGCCGAGGTGCTCGCCGGAATCGGCGGCTTCGGCGCGCTGGTCGAGCTGCCGAAGCGCTACAAGGAGCCGGTGCTCGTGTCGGGGACCGACGGCGTCGGCACCAAGCTCAAGCTGGCGTTTGCGCTCAACCGCCACGAGACGATCGGCATCGATCTCGTTGCGATGAGCGTCAACGACATCCTGGTCCAGGGCGCCGAACCGCTGTTCTTTCTCGACTACTACGTGTGCGAGCGGCTCGACGTCGCGGTCGCTGCCGACGTGATCAAGGGAATCGCAGCGGGCTGCGAGCAGGCAGGTTGCGCGCTGATCGGCGGGGAGACGGCCGAGCATCCCGGCGCGTTCGTCCCCGGCGAATACGACCTCGCGGGATTCGCCGTCGGCGTCGTCGAGAAGGCGAAGGCGATCGACGGCACGCGCATTCGCGCCGGCGACGTCCTTCTCGGGCTCGCCTCGAGCGGTCCGCACTCCAACGGTTTCTCGCTGATCCGCAGGATCCTCGAGGTGGCCCGCGCGGATCTCGGGCAGACCTATCCGGGAGCGCCGGCGGGACGCACGCTGGGCGAGGCGCTGCTCGAGCCCACGCGCATCTACGTGAAACCCGTGCTCGCGCTGCTGCGGCGCGCCGACGTCAAGGGGATGGCGCACATCACCGGCGGCGGTCTCCTCGAGAACACCCACCGGATGTTTCCCGACGATTGCGCCGCGCATCTCGAGCGCGCGCGATGGCCGCGCCCGGCGATCTTCGATTGGCTGCAGCGCGCGGGCAACGTCGCGGAGGCCGAGATGCATCGCGTGTTCAACTGCGGCATCGGGATGATCGTCGTCGTCGGCGCGGCCGACGCCGAGCGAGGCGATGTCGACGCTCGCAGCGGAGGGCGAGCGCGTGTTCCGCATCGGCACCGTCGTCCCGCGCGCGCCGGGCGCGCCGGCGACGCGTCGTCGGCTAGCGCGGCTTCGCGATCGCAGTGGCGCTTCCACGCATCACCGTTCTCGTCTCGGGCCGCGGCTCGAACCTCGGCGCGCTGATCGACGCCGAGCGCCGCGGCCGTCTGGGCGGGACGATCGCCGCAGTCCTGTCCAACCGCACTGACGCGCCCGCGCTCGCCATCGCGAGCGCGCAGGGGATCGCCACGCAGGCGATCGAGCATCGCGGCTACGCGGACCGCGACGCGTTCGAAGCCGCGCTCGCCGCCGCGATCGACGCGAGCGAGCCCGATCTCGTCGTGCTCGCCGGGTTCATGCGCGTCCTCGGCGCAGCGTTCGTCGCGCGCTACGACGGCCGGATGCTCAACATCCATCCGTCGTTGCTGCCCGCGTATCCCGGCCTGCATACCCATCGCCGCGCGCTCGCCGACGGGGTGCGCGTCCACGGCTGCACCGTCCACTTCGTGACCGCCGACGTCGACCACGGGCCGATCGTCATGCAGGGGGCCGTCGCCGGTGCACGACGGAGGACGACGAGGCGACGCTCGCCGCCCGCGTGCTCGCCGTCGAGCACCGGTGCTGCCGGCGGCGGTGCGGGCCTTTTGCGAGAGGCGGCTCGTCATCGCCGGGCGACGGGTTCGCGTTAAGGGCGAGGTAGCGCCCGCAGCCGCCCTTGTAGTGCCGTCGCTGGTGCCATCGGTCGTCACGGTCGAGACCGCCGTGCCGGCCGGCGCCCGGCCCTCGATCTCCCGCGCTCCGCATGACCACGACTGCCGCCGCCATGCCTTCGCCCGCGCCCGCCCGAGCGATGGATCGCGCGGCTCGCTCGCGAGCGGCCGCGGCGCGGCCTCGTCATTGCGCTCGCGCTCTCGCTCGCGCTCCACGGCGCGCTCTCGCTGTGGCCGGCCGAGGTGCCGACGACCCCCGACGAGGCGCCGCTGCAGGCGACGATCACCGAGATGCCGCCGCCCCCCGCTCCGGCGCCGGTGGCCGCTGCGAAGCCCCGGCCCAGGCCGCGCCGCGCGACCGCGCCGCCCGCGCCCGTTGCGGCACCCGAGCCCGTCGCGACGACTGAGGCAGAAGCTCCGCCCATCGAACCCACGCCGGAGGCGATCGCGACCGGCCCGCAACCGGCGACCGAGGAGGTCGTCGCCGCCGAGCCCGAGGCCACGCCGCCATCCGCCGAGCTTCCGCCGAAGACGCTGCCGCGCCGCGTCGACCTCGTCTACAAGGCCTTTCTCGGCACGCACGGGTTCGTGATCGGCGAAGCGACGTACCGGTTCGAGCACGCGGCAACGAATACCGGATCGTGACCGTCGGCGAGGCGAAGGGCATCGCCGCGCTCTTCATCCGCGGCCAGGGCAAGCGTCGAAAGCCGCGGCCTCATCACGGCGCGAAGGCCTGCAGCCGCAGGAGTTCTCGGTCGAGCGCGGCAGCAAGGAGCGGCGCGAGACGGCCGTCTTCGATTGGGAGGCGGGCATCCTCACGCTGCACGATCGAAGGACCGAGGCGCTCGACCTGCCCACGTTCGATCCGCTGGCGCTCATGTGGCAGGCGTATTTCTCCCCGCCGGTCGACGACACGCAGACGTTGAGCGTCGCGACGACGCGGCGGCTCGGACGCTACTCGATCACGCGCGAAGGCGCGGAGCTCATCCAGTGGCCGCAGGGCGAGGTCGCGACCGAGCGCTGGCATCGACGCAGCGAAGACGGCAAGACCGACGGCTACGTGTGGATCGCGCCGTCGCTCCATTACATCCCGGTCAAGATGCGCGTGACCGCGACGAACCGGGGCACGCTCGAGGCCCTGCTCGATTCGATACGGGTGGACGAAGCGACGCCCGAGCAATGACGGTGCGGCGCGAACCGCATCGCGGGCCTCGCCTCGGCGATCGCCGAGATCCGCCCGCTGCACGAGCCCGCCGATGCGCTGCTGCATCGTTTCTTTCGCCGGCATCCGGCGATGGGGCAGCAGGACCGCGCGTTCATCGCCGACGCGCGTCTTCGCGTATCTGCGCCGCCGCCGCTCGCTCGAAGCGCTCGCGCAAGCGACGGACCCGGCGCATCTCGCGCTCGCGGTGACGGTGCGCGAGCTCGGCATCGGGCTGCGCGAGCTCGAAGGCGCGTTGCGCGAAACCGACGCCGCATGGGTGCGCGCGTTCAAGTCGCGCCTGTCGCTGCCGCTCGAACCCGCGGTCGCCGCGGATCTTCCCGACTGGCTCTGGGAGCGGCTCGGCACCGCCTATGGCGACGCGGACCGCGAAGCGCTCGCGCGCGCGTGGCTCGCCGCCGCGCCGCTCGACCTGCGCATCAACCCGCTGAAGACGACGCGCGAGGACGCGCGGCGCGCGCTCGAGGCGTCCGGCATCGCCGCGGCGCCGACGCCCTATTCTCCGCTCGGCCTGCGCATCCGCGGACGCCCGGCGCTCGGCGCGCACCCGCTGTTCGCGACCGGCGCGATCGAGGTGCAGGACGAGGGCAGCCAGCTCGTCGGCTACCTCGTCGCGCCGAAGCGATCGGAGATGGTCGTCGATTTCTGCGCGGGCGCCGGCGGCAAGACGCTGCTGCTCGGCGCGCTGATGCGCTCGCAGGGACGGCTGTACGCGTTCGACACGAACGACCAGCGCCTCGCGAAGATGAAGCCGCGGCTCGCGCGCTCGGGGCTGTCCAACGTGCATCCGCAGCGGATCGCGCACGAGCGCGATCCCCACGTGAAGCGGCTCGCCGGAAAGATCGACCGCGTGCTCGTCGATGCGCCGTGCACGGGATTCGGCACGCTGCGCCGCAATCCCGATCTCAAGTGGCGGCAGCCGGAACGCGCCGGTCGCGGAGCTCGCGCTGAAACAGAAGACGATCCTCGCCTCCGCCGCGACGCTCGTGAAGCCGGGCGGCCGCCTCGTCTACGCGACGTGCAGCGTGCTGCCCGACGAGAACGAGGCCGTGGTCGACGCTTTCCTCGCGGCGCATCCCGGCTTCGCGCACGGTCGACGCGGCCGCGGAACTCGCGCGCGCCGGCATCGCGCTCGACACCGGCCGCGCGTTGAAGCTCCTTCCGCACGCGCACGGCTGCGACGGCTTCTACGCGGCGGCGCTCGAGCGCATCCGGTAGACTTTCCGCATGTTCGCTCCGCTCGATCTCGCCACGATCGCGAACGGCGATGGCGTCGCGCGAGGGCTGGATCGAGCTCGCGCTCATCGCCGCGTGCTTCGCGGCAGGCTGGGTGCTCGATCGCCGCGTCCGCCTGGAGATCGGCGTCGGGCGCGGAGATCGTTCGCGTCGGGCTCGGCAGCGTCAATCGGCTTGCTGCTGCCGCTCGCGATGCTCGGGCTGCTGCTCGTCGCGCTCGCCGTCTTTCGCCGCTGGCACGCGCCGTTCTTCCTCACGATCGCGATTCCGCTGACCGTCGCGCTCGCGGTGATCCGGCTGCTCGTCTACGCGATGCGGGAGATCTTCGGCGCGCCGGCGTGGGTACCGGTGTCGGAGCGCGTGATCTCGTACGCGATCTGGGGCATCGTGCTGCTGCATTTCACCGGCGTGCTGCCCGGGCTGTGGGAAGAGCTCGACGCGATGGAGATCCCGCTCGGCAGCGAAGCACATCTCGGTGTTCGAGCTCCTGAAGGGCGCGGTCGTCGTGATCCTCACGATCGCCGCGACGCTGTGGCTGTCGGGCCTCATCGAGCAGCGGCTGCAGCGCGCCTCCAGGATCGACAGCAGCGTTCGCGTCGTCGCTCAGCAAGGTCCTGCGCGCCGTCCTGCTCGTCGTCGGCGTCCTGATCGCGTTGCAGGCGGTCGGCATCGATCTCACGCTGCTCACGGTGTTCGGCGGCGCGCTCGGCGTCGGGATCGGGCTCGGGCTGCAGAAGCTCGCGAGCAACTACATCGCGGGATTCACGATCCTGCTCGACCGCTCGATCCGCCTGGGCGACATGATCACCGTCGACAACCGGTTCGGCGTCGTCGCGAAGCTCACGGCGCGCTACGTCGTCGTGCGCAGCCTCGACGGCATCGAAGCCGTCGTTCCGAACGAGACGCTCGTCACGACCACGGTGCTCAACCATTCGTACACGAGCCGCGAGATTCGCGTCGCCGTCCCGGTGCAGGTGAGCTACGACAGCGACGTCGAGCGCGCGCTGGCGCTGATGGAGGAGGCCGCGCGCGCGCAACCGCGCGTGCTCAAGGGCCCGAACGAACCGATGGCCACGGTCGTCGCGATTCGGCGAAAGCGGCATCGACCTCGAGCTGGGCGTCTGGATCAACGACCCGGAGAACGGGCAGGGCAACCTGAGGAGCGCGCTCAACCTCGCGATCCTGCGGCTCTTCCGCGGCAAACGAAATCCGCATTCCGTATCCGCAGCGCGAGCTCAATATCGTCGGCGGGCTCGAAGCGCTCGCGCCCTCCGGCGCGCCCGCGAGACCGGCCCGCCGCGTCCTGACGTCGGCCGACACGGGATCGCGGTTGCTAACGTGCTGTTTCGCAAGACAATCCCGCGATGCGCACGATGCAGACCGTACATTCGCGTATAATTGCAGCCACTACAAATGAAGGTCGCGGCGCAGAGCCCTGACCGACAAGAGGAATTCGGATGCCATTCAGCTTTCTCGACTTCGCCGCGCACGGCCTGATGCCGCTCCCCTGGTGGGGCTACGTCGTCTTCGCGCTGGCGGTGACGCACGTCACGATCGCGTGCGTGACGATCTTCCTGCACCGCTCGCAGGCGCACCGCGCGCTCGACCTGCATCCGGCGGTCAGCCATTTCTTCCGGTTCTGGCTCTGGCTCACGACCGGCATGGTGACCAAGGAGTGGGTCGCGATCCACCGCAAGCACCACGCGAAGGTCGAGACGCCCGACGACCCGCACAGCCCGCAGACGCGCGGGATCGAGACGGTGTTCTGGCAAGGCACCGAGCTCTATCGCGCCGAAGCGAAGAACGCGGAAACGATCGAGAAGTTCGGCCACGGCACGCCCGACGACTGGATCGAGCGCAACCTCTACACGCCGCTATTCGTGGGAAGGCGTCGGCCTGATGCTCGTCGTCAACCTGATGCTGTTCGGCCCCATCGGCGCTCACGATCTGGGCGGTGCAGATGGCCTGGATCCCGGTGATGGCCGCCGGCATCATCAACGGCTTCGGCCACTACTGGGGCTATCGCAACTTCGCGTGCGCCGACGCGTCGACCAACATCGTCCCCTGGGGCATCCTGATCGGCGGCGAGGAGCTGCACAACAACCACCACGCGTACGGCACGTCGGCGAAGCTCTCGTCGCGCTGGTACGAGTTCGACATCGGCTGGACGTACATCCGGATTCTCGAGATCCTGCGGCTCGCCGACGTGCGCAAGGTCGCGCCGAAGCTGCGCGTCGAGCCGCCGCAAGGCGATTCCCGACTCCGCAACGCTGCAGGCGGTGATCGCGAACCGCTACGCCGTCGCCACCGCTATGCGCGCACGCTGAAGGCGACCTGCGCCGCCGAGCTCGCCCGCCTGCGCGAGCGCGCCGGCCGCGGCGAATTCGCCCACGTGCCGAGCGTGCGCCGCCTGAAGCGCTGGCTCTCGGAAGACGCGCTTGCCGAGCTGCACGAGCGCGAGCGCGCGACGCTCGCCCGCGCGATGGAGAAGAGCAAGGCGCTCTCGACGATCTACGCGATGCGCCAGGAGCTGAACGTCGCTGTGGGAGCGCTCGACCGAATCGAGCGAGCAGCTGCTCGCGCGCCTGCAGGACTGGTGCCGGCGCGCCGAGGCGTCGGGCATCGCGCCGCTCGCGCAGTTCTCGCTGCAGCTCAAGCGCTACGCATAGCCGCGCCATCGCCTCGCGAAAAGCCCGCCGACCGGCGGGCTTTTTTGTCGCGTGATCCGGCTCCGGCGCAAAAAGGCCCGCGCTGGCGGGCCTTCCGTCCGAATCTCGCGGCGCGAGGCCGCATCACTACTTGAGCTTCGTTTCCTTGTACGCGACGTGCTTGCGCGCGACGGGATCGAACTTCTTGATCTCCATCTTCTCGGGCATCAGCTTCTTGTTCTTCGTGGTCGTGTAGAAGTGGCCGGTGCCGGCCGACGATTCGAGCTTGATCTTTTCGCGCATGGCAAGTCTCCTCGGAAACGCGTCAGACGTGTTCGCCGCGCGCGCGCATCTCCGCGAGCACGACGTCGATGCCGTTCTTGTCGATGGTGCGCAGCGCGGCGTTGGTGAGCCGCAGGCGGATCCAGCGGTTCTCGCTCTCGAGCCAGAACTTGCGCCGCTGCAGGTTGGGCAGGAAGCGCCGCTTGGTCTTGTTGTTCGCGTGCGAAACGTTGTTGCCCACCATCGGGGCCTTGCCGGTGACTTGACAGACTCGAGCCATCGCTCGCTCCTTGACGTTCGGGCCGGTGCAAGGCGACGGCCCGCTGGATAAACGTGGAAGTATAGCCGGATTACGGCAATCATTCAACAGCTTATCCGACCGTCCGCGCCGCGCCAGGCGCCGAGCGTGCGGCGGTCAGAGCAGGCCGCGCTCGGCGAACGAGGTGACCCGCCCGCCGGCGACCACGAAGTGGTCGAGCGTGCGGATGTCGACCAGCGACGAGCGCCTGCTTCAGCGCCTGCGTGAGCAGCTCGTCGGCGCGGCTGGGCTCGGCGACGCCGGACGGATGGTTGTGCGCGAAGATCATCGCCGCCGCGTTGCGCGCGAGCGCTGCCTTGACGACCTCGCGCGGGTAGACGCTCGTCTGCGCGAGCGTGCCGCGGAAGAGCTCGTCGGCGGCGAGCAGCCGGTTCTGGCTGTCGAGAAACAGGCCGACGAACACTTCGTACGGTCGCGCGGCGAGCAGCAGCCGCAGGTAGTCGCGCACCGCCTGCGGCGAGGCGAGCGCATCGCGGCTGCGCGCCTCCTCCGACATCGATCGGCGCGCAAGCTCGGCGACGGATGCCGAGCCCCGCGCATTTCGCCGGACCCACACCGCGCACGGCGGCGACGTCGCGCGGCTCGGCGGCGAGCAGCGCCGGCGATGCCGCCGAAGCGCGCGATGAGCTCGTGCGCGACGTCGAGCGCGCTGCGCCGCGCGGTGCCGGTGCGCAGCAGCAGCGCGACGAGCTCGGCGTCGGAGAGCGCCGCGGCGCCGCGCGCGAGCAGGCGCTCGCGCGGTTGCTCACGCAAGACCTGTTGCGGCCGAGCAGGAATCCAACGGCGCTCCCGGCGATGTCCGGACGCGCTCGGGGAGGCGCACCGCACGGCGAGTATAGATTCGCGTCGCCGTCGCTGGAACTCCGTCATCGGGATGAGGCGCCGCCCGTCGCCGCGATTCGCCGGATCCTCGCTGCGCTGATCCGGCTTCAGCGATACACCCACACCGATGCGGGCGGGAGGCTCCGCGCGACGAAATATTCGCGTTTCTCTTCGCGGAATCCGACGCCGGCGAGCGGATCGTCCAGCCGTAGGTGTAGAGGACGCAGAAGCGGATCAACCCGTCGCGATACTTGAGCGTCAGCAGCTGCCGGATGGCGTCGGCCTGCGGATTGTTGAGCATGGGGATCGATGAAACGACGCCCACGGGCTTCTCGAGGTTGGCAAGCGCGAGCGTCGCGCACTCGGCACGAATCTCGAGATCGGGAAACGCCTCCTCAGGAGCGCTGCCCATTCGCCGTTGCGCTCGATCAGCACCGGGTTCATCGCGCTGATGAAGCGGCTGACGGATCCCGTCCCCGCGCCCAGCTCGACGATCCTCGGGCGCGCGTGCATCGCCGATGCCGCGCTCGCGCCGTTGCGGAACCCGTCTCGCACCGCCTTGCGCGTTGCCGCGCCGATCCTGTCGCCAAGCGAGCTCGACGCGGGCGCAATGGCGCCGACATGCAGCGGGTCGCAGAGGAACGCCCGGACGAAGCGCAGTCGATCGGCGAGGCTTCCCGGAGCGCACACAGGATTGAGCACAGGCTCCATTCTAATCTGGACTCGCGCATGCCCGGGCAAGTTCGGCGATCGTGTAGTTTTTACCGGCGTCGCCGCTCGGACTCCCGGGACAGAGCAGTGTAAACTTCGCGCCGTCGCATCTCTCGTGCGCTTCCGGGCACTCGAACTCATGCCGTTGTCGAGAATCGTCCTGGGCATCACCGGCGGCATCGCCGCGTACAAGGCCGCCGAGCTGACGAGGCTGTTCGTCAAGGCCGGGGTGACCGTCGACGTCTGCATGACGGACGCCGCGTGCCGCTTCATCACGCCGCTGACGCTGCAGGCGCTGTCCGGCCGGCCGGTGCTCACCGATCTGTGGGCGTCGGGCGCCGACAACGGAATGGGCCACATCAACCTGTCGCGCGGCGCCGATGCGATCGTCGTCGCCCCGGCGTCGGCGGACTTTCTCGCGAAGGTCGCCAACGGTCACGCCGACGATCTCCTGTCCACGCTCGCGCTCGCGCGCGATTGCCCGTTGATCGTCGCGCCGGCGATGAACCGGCAGATGTGGGCGAACGCCGCGAATCAGCGCAACGTCGCGCAACTCATCGCCGACGGCGTCGTCGTGCTCGGCCCGGGCACCGGCGAGCAGGCGTGCGGCGAGACCGGCGAGGGCCGCATGCAGGAGCCCGACGAGATCTTCGCCGCCGTGATGGCGTCGGCGCAGCCGAAGGTCCTCGCGCGGCAAGCGCTTTCTGCTGACCGCCGGTCCCACGTTCGAGGCGATCGACCCGGTCCGCGGCATCACCAACACGAGCTCGGGGAAGATGGGCTTCGCGCTCGCGCAGGCTGCCGCCGAGGCCGGCGCCGTCGTGACGCTGGTGAGCGGGCCCACGCCTCTGCCCACGCCGCCGGGCGTCCGGCGCATCGACGTGACGAGCGCCGCGCAGATGGCGAAGGCGGTCGACGGCAGCCTTCGCGGCGTCGACGCGTTCGTCGCCGTCGCCGCGGTCGCCGACTACACGCCGGCCGCTCCCGCAGCGAAGAAGGTCAAGAAGACGGACGCGCCGCTGACGATCGCGCTCAAGCCGACGACCGACATCCTCGCCGACGTCGCGGCGCGCGAGGACGCGCCTTACTGCGTCGGATTCGCCGCCGAAACCGACGACGTCGACCGCAACGCCGACGAAAAGCGGCGCCGGAAGAAGCTCCCGCTGATCATCGCCAATCGCGCGCAGGACGCGTTCGGCCAGGACGACAACGAGGTCACGCTGTTCGACGACGCCGGCGCGCATCCGTTGCCGCGGATGGACAAGCTCGCGCTCGCGCGGCGGCTGGTGAGCGAGATCGCGAAGCGGCTGCCCGCGCGATCCTGAGAGTCAACGACGTGACCGCGACGACGGCGCACATCGCGCTGAAGGTGCTCGACGAGCGCATTCGCGCCCATCTTCCCGCGTACGCGACGCCGGGCTCCGCGGGAATGGATCTGCGCGCGTGCATCGACGCTCCGCGCGCGCTCTCGCCGGGGGAGGTCGAGCTCGTGCCCACCGGCGTCGCGATCCACGTCGCCGACCCCGGGCTCGCCGCGGTGATCCTTCCGCGGTCGGGGCTCGGGCCACAAGCACGGCATCGTGCTCGGGAACCTCGTCGGCCTGATCGATTCGGACTATCAGGGGCAGCTGATGGTGAGCTGCTGGAATCGCGGAAGCGCCGCCTACACGCTGCAGCCGCTCGAGCGGCTCGCGCAGCTCGTCATCGTCCCGGTCGTTCGCGCCGCGTTCGCGATCGTCGACTCCTTCGAGACGAGCGCGCGCTCGGAGGGCGGCTTCGGCAGCACGGGGCGCTGACGAGCGGAGGACGGGAGCGGCCGAGGCGCGGCTTGCTCTACACTTGCGGCCAACCCAATCGATGGCGAAGCGCGGCCGGTGCGCTCGCCCGTTTGCACGGAAAGGAAGGCAATGCTGCCCAGCTGGCTCGACGGTCGTACGGCTACCGAATACGGAAAGCAGATCGCGAACGACATTCAGCGTCTGATGCCGGTCCGAGAAAGGCGTCAAGGGAAAGAAGGACTCGGCGAAGCGACTGCAGAAGCTGATGCGGGTCGTCGAGCGGGTGAGCGCCGAGAGCGCGCGCCAGCGCTTCAATTTCTACCAGAAGGCGAAGTTCGCGAACGCGCTTCGCTGGTCGCTCAAGGACGGCGGCTATGCGCCGGACTTCATCCAGGAGATCGTGGCGCTGATCCTCGCCAGGATGTAGCGGCCGGGACGCTCAAAAAAAGGACCCCTCGATCGAGGGGTCCCCGGTATTGCCGGAGGCGGGATTTTCCCGCTTCCCTGAACCTCATCCGATCAACGGCACGAGCCCGGCAGATACTTCGGGAGGATCGTGCCGGGCTGGCAACGGAAGCCCGCGACTTGCACGCTCGACGGCGCCGCGTACACGAGCGCGGCGCCGGCCGAGTCGACCGGCGTGAGCGTCAGCGTCGAGCTCTTTGCGGGGCCCAGCGCGGCATTGGCCGACGTCGTCACGGTGATCGCGCCGTTGGCCGTCGTATGGATCTCGTCGACGAACTGCGTGATCGTGGGACCCGCCGATTCGCCGCATCCCCAGCCGTCCGCCGCGATCGCAGCCGTGCCGGTCTGGTAGATCTCGGCAACTGCCGTGCGGCATTGGCTGGTGGCCAGAACCGCTTCCGAAACGCGCGCCCGGATCGTGTAGTCCTGGTACGCCGGCAGCGCGACCGCCGCCAAAATGCCGATGATCGCAACGACGATCATCAGTTCGATCAATGTAAAGCCCTGCTGAACCCGTCTCATTGCCCATCTCCTCGGTTGGTTGAAAGATGCCCGTGATGCCTGAAATACTTGACCCGTGCAGACGGACTAAAGCAACCAATGTGCCAATCGACGCGCAACAACGGCCCCGGCAAATGTGCAGCACAAATGCGAAGGGCCCCTCCGCAGAGGGGCCCTTCGACTTGGAACGAGGGGATCAGGCGATCCCCGTTACGACTTTACGATCAACGGCACGAACCCGGCAGGTACTTCGGGAGCGATCGTGCCGGCTGCGCACTTGAAGCCAGCGACTTGCACGTTCGACGGGACCGCGTAGACGAGCGCCGCGCCGGCGGAGTCGACCGGCGTCAGCGACAGCGTCGTGCTCTTTGCGGCGCCCCAACGCGGCCGAAGCCGACGTGGTCACCGTGATCACGCCGTTGGCGTCCGTATGGATCTCGTCCACGTACTGCGTGATCGTGGGACCCGCCGATTCGCCACATCCCCAGCCGTCGGCCGCCATGGCGGCCGTGCCGGTTTGGTAGATCTCGGAAACTGCCGTACGGCATTGGCTGGTGGCCAGAACCGCTTCCGAAACCCGCGCCCGGATCGTGTAGTCCTGGTACGCCGGCAGCGCGACCGCCGCCAAAATGCCGATGATCGCAACGACGATCATCAGTTCGATCAACGTAAAGCCCTGCTGAACTCGTTTCATTGCCCATCTCCTTGGTTGTTTGGAAGACCCGAACCCGAGCATCCCGCGATGCCTTCGACTGCTGAGCAATCGATGTGCCAATGTCATCGTTTTCGCCGGTACGCCTGAGAAAGGTATGCTAACTCTTTGTATCAAATAGTGCTTGATCCTCCTTGCGACCCCAAGAATATACCCGCAACGCTGGCCTTTGAACCCGACTTCTTGTTGTAGACACAAAAAATGCGACGCCCCCGGCCAAATCCGACTGACGTGCGACGTCAGTTTCGCGATTCCCCGGGCGGCGCCTCGCGCTGCGTCGGGGCGCCTTTCGCGCAACCGTACGCGTCCGTATTCACGAAAAACCCGCGGTCTCGGTGCGACATCCCGCCCCAGGCGTAGTTCATGCGAGGGCATCGGACATAGGGACGAGCTCGAGCGTCGCACCGGCGATCTCCAGAATATCCCCGACTGCAAGCCGCTGTCCATCCGGGGGAACCGGCGCGCCGTTGACGCGCGGCGGCGCACCCTCGATCGGGACAGCCAAAAGCGCGTCGCCCGACCGGCGCAGCGCGACCACCTGAACGCCGGCACGCCCGACGACGGTTTCCGCCTCCGAGAGCGCAATCGACCGGCCGGCGGCCGCCCCGCTGCGGACGCGGATCGCCTGCGTGGGCGGCGGCGACTGCACGGCGGGCTCTTCCAACGGTGTCCCGGGCACCGGTCGCGGCGCCGATCGTCGGCGCTGCTCGCGGCGGCTCCTCGAGCGCGCTGCTCTCGATCTCCGCGGCGACGACGCGCTGGATCGCATCGAGCGACTGGCCGGAGAACGCCGGGACGTCCGATCGCGGCCGTCGCGCCTGCCGGCCGGCCCGCGTCGGCGGGCGCCGTGCCATCGGCAGCCTCGGCCCCCGGCGGTCGCTCGCGCCTGCGCGGCGGCGGTCGGCTTTCGCGGAATCGTCGGCCAGGTAGACGAGGATCTCGCGACCGATGTCGATCTCGTCGCGATCGCGGAGAAAGTGCTTCGTCACGGCCTTGCCGTTGACGAGCGTCCCGTTGGTGCTGCCGAGATCCTCGAGAAACGAATCGGCGAGGATCGTCACGACGGCCGCATGCTCGCCGCTCACGGCAGCCTGAGGCAGGCAGACGTCGTTGTCCGGGCGGCGCCCGATCGTCACGCGATCGCGGTCGAGCTTGATGTCCTGCGCCGTCCCGTCGGGGCGAAACAGCACGAGCTTGCCCACGGCCGCCCTCCTACCCCGCTCGCTTCTTCGCGAGCCAGCGCTGCGCCCACGCGCTCGACGGGAGGTAGGCCTTGGGCACGCGCACCAGCACGACCGAGATGTTGTCGCGCCCGCCGTTCTGGTTCGCGACGTCGACGAGCTCCGCGGCGGCCGCGGGGAGCTCGGTACGGTGCTTGTCGATGATCGATTGCACGACCGGAGGCTCGACCATGTCGGTGAGCCCGTCGGAGTTGAGCAGATAGATGTCGTCGGCCTCGACGCGGTACTCGACGATGTCGGCCGGAACGATGGCCTCGATGCCGAGCGCCCGGGTGACGAGGTTCTTGTTCAGCGAATAGCGCGCCTGTTCCGGAGTGAGCTGGCCGCCGTCGATCTGCTCCTGCAGCAGCGAGTGGTCGTGCGTGAGCTGCTCGAACTTCTCGCCGCGCAGCCGATAGCAGCGCGAGTCGCCGATGTGGCCGATGCTCACGCGATTGCCGCAGAACACGACGGACACCAGCGTCGTCCCCATGCCGGCGCACTCGGGCCGCGCCTGCGCGACCTCGTAGATCCCTTTGTTCGCTTCGGCGATCTTCTGCTGAAGGAGGAGCGCAGCGTGGGTGAGCCCGACGCGATGTCCACCTTCGACAGCTCGCGATCCGAGTTGAGCTCGGGCACCATGCCGCCGCTGACGACCTTGACCGCGATGCCGCTTGCGACCTCCCCCGCGTTGTAGCCCCCCATTCCGTCGGCGAGCACGGCAATGCCGGCATCGGCGTCGACGAACACCGAATCCTCGTTGTGCGTCCGGACCATCCCCGGATGGGACAGGACCGCGGTGTCGAGCGGGACGCGTTCGGGCATGGTCGAGGGTGGGCGGGCGGTGCGCTTCAGAGCTTCGAGTGTAGCGGGCCGCCGCCCGAGTTGCGAGCAGCGCGCGAGCTCCCGCGCGTAACCGCTCTCCCTCGTGTCATCAAAATGCGACGCCTGCGGCGCGCGCCGGCGTCAGGGCGAGGCTTCGCTCCGATTCCTGCGCATCAGCCAGACGCCGACCGCGACGACGATCAGGACGCCCACTGCCGGCGCGATGTAGTGCAGCGACGGCGCGTGCTCGTCGATCCACGGCTTGACCGCGGTGTCGGCCGCCGCGATCTCGCCGGCGATGTACCCGAGAAGTCCGCCGCCCGCGATCACCAGCCAGGGAAGCCGCTCGATCAGCTTCATGATGAGCTGGGCGCCGACGACGACGAGCGGGATGCTGATGACGAGCCCGAACACGAGCAGCAGCAGGCTGCCCTTGGCGGCGGCCGCGACGCCGATCACGTTGTCGAGGCTCATCACGAGGTCGGCGATGATCACCGTCTTGATCGCGGAGATCAGCCGGTCGCTTGCCGCGACCTCGGGGCCGTCGCCTTCGTCCTCGGCGACGAGCTTGATCCCGATCCAGACGAGAAGCGCCGCGCCGACGAGCTGCACGTAAGGCAGCAGCAGCAGCTGCACGGCGAAGAACGTCAGGATGATCCGCAGCACGACGGCGCCGATCACGCCCCAGAAGATCCCGAGCTTGCGCTGCGCCTTGGGCAGGTTGCGGCAGGCGAGCGCGATGACGACCGCGTTGTCGCCCGACAACAGGATGTTGATGACGATGATCTCGAGCGCGGCGACCCAGAACTGGGGCGAACCGAATTCCACGGCGATCCTTCGTCGACGAGGCGGCCTCGGCGGCCTAGAGCACCGAGGCGAGCAGCTTGCCCATTTCCGCGGGGTTCCGCGTGACCTTGATCCCGCAGGCTTCCATCACTTCGAGCTTCTCCTGCGCGGTCCCCTTGCCGCCCGAGATGATCGCGCCGGCGTGCCCCATTCGCTTGCCCGGGGGCGCGGTGACGCCGGCGATGAATCCCACGACGGGCTTGCGCATGTGCGTCCTTCACCCACTGCGCGGCGGTCTCCTCGTCGGTGCCGCCGATCTCGCCGATCATGATGACGGCGTCCGTTGCGGCGTCGTCGTTGAACAGCCGCAGCACGTCGACGTGCTTCAGTCCGTTGACGGGATCGCCGCCGGTGCCGACCGCGCTCGATTGCCCGAGTCCGAGGTCGGTCAGCTGGCCGACCGCTTCGTACGTGAGCGTCCCGGATCGCGAAACGACGCCGATGCGCCCGCGCTTGTGAATGTGACCCGGCATGATGCCGATCTTGATCTCGTCGGGCGTGATCACGCCGGGGCAGTTGGGCCCGAGCAGGCGCGTCGCCTTGCCCTGCATCCTGTAGCGGGTCCGTATCATGTCGCGGACGGGAATGCCTTCGGTGATGCAGACGACGAGGTCGAGCCCCGCGTCGACCGCCTCGTCGATCGCCGCGGCGGCGAACGGCGGCGGCACGTAGATCACGCTGACCGTCGCGCCGGTGGCTTCCTTCGCCTCCCTCACCGTCCCGTAGATCGGGATGCCCTCGAAGTCCTCGCCCGCCTTCTTCGGATTCACGCCGGCGACGAAGGCGCTCTTGCCGTTCGCGTAGTCGCGGCACATCCGCGTGTGGAACTGGCCGGTCTTGCCGGTGATCCCCTGCGTGATCACCTTGGTGTTGCGGTCGATCAGGATGGACATGTCAATGCTGCCCTTCACGGCCGCGACGATCTTCTGCGCCGCATCGGCCATGTTGTCGGCGCTGATGATCGGCAGCCCCGAATCCTTGAGGATCTGCCGGCCGAGCTCCTCGTTCGTCCCCTTCATCCGCACGACGAGCGGAACCGCGAGCGCGTCTCGCGCGCCGCGGCGACGATGCCGTTGGCGATCGTGTCGCAGCGCATGATCCCGCCGAAGATGTTGACGAGGATCCCCTCGACGTGCGGATTGCCGAGCATGATCTTGAACGCCTCGGTGACCTTCTCCGTCGTCGCGCCGCCGCCGACGTCGAGGAAGTTCGCCGGCGACGCGCCGAAGAGCTTGATCGTGTCCATCGTCGCCATCGCGAGACCCGCGCCGTTGACGAGGCATCCGATGTTGCCGTCGAGCGCGATATAGGACAGGTCGAACTTCGACGCCTCGATCTCGGCGGGATCCTCCTCGTCGAGATCGCGCATCTCGACGATCTCGGGGTGGCGATAGAGCGCGTTCGAGTCGAAGTTGAGCTTCGCGTCGAGCGCGATCACGCGCCCGTCGCCGGCGACGATCAGCGGATTGATCTCGGCGAGCGAGGCGTCGGTCGCGTCGAACGCCCGATACAGCCCCTGGAGCATCGCCCTCGCCTGCGCGACGCTCGCTTCGGGGATCCCGATGCGGCGCGCGACGTCGTCGGCCTCGGCGTCGGTGAGCCCCTTCATCGGGTCGACGAACACGCGGATGATCTTCTCCGGCGTCTTCGCGGCGACTTCCTCGATGTCCATCCCGCCTTCCGAGCTCGCGATCAGGCAGACCCGCTGCGTGCCGCGGTCGACGACCATGCCGACGTAGAGCTCCTTGCGAATGTCGGCGCCCTCCTCGATCAGCAGCCGGCGGACTTTCTGACCGCGCGGGCCCGTCTGGTGCGTGACGAGCTGCATCCCGAGGATCTTCGCCGCGAGCTCGCGCACCTCGTCGTGCGAGCGCGCGACCTTGACGCCGCCGCCCTTGCCGCGTCCGCCCGCGTGGATCTGCGCCTTGACCACCCAGACGTCGCCGCCGAGCGCGCGCGCGGCGTCGACGGCCTCCTCGACCGAGAACGCCGGAATCCCGCGCGGGGTGGCCATGCCGAACTTGCGAAAGATCTCCTTGCCCTGGTACTCGTGGATCTTCACGCCGTCACTCCCTGGGCGTTGCCGTCAGCGCCTCGATACCATTTCGGATAGTAGCGGCGGACGGTATCGGTCGTCGTTTCGAGCGCGTGGCAGCGGTCGAGCTGGAAGGGCTTCGTCTCGCCTTCGTTCTCGCGGCGAAGGCCCGCGAACGTCTGGACCGCCGCCGTGGGCAGCGATCCCAGCAGCTCGGTCACGTGCGTGCAACCGTGGACGCCGCCCATGTCGTCGTGCAGGCGCTTGCGAAAGCCCTGCACGAGGTTTGCGCCGACGAGCTTCCCGTAGGCGGGCTCGATGCGGTCGCACGCGCCCGGGTAGGGCATGCCGACGGTGCGCACCTCGATCGCGCGAATCACGAAATTGCGGTCGATCGTCAGGCGCGCCCACATGTCGTGGACCGCCTCGCGCGCCGGCCTCGTGCCGGTCACGAGCTCGTAGTCGTGGTCCTTGGCGTCGACCAGATGCGCCTCGATGTCGAACAGACCGTCGTCGCGGAGATAGCCTTCGTACGTGATGCTGCGCTGATGCAGGCGCTGGCGCGGAACGATGGAGGATGGGAGCGGCATGGGAGCGTGGGCGGTTCCCGCGGGAGGCTCGCGCCGCGCGACGCGCGCGAGCCGGCGGCTGCCGCGCTTGCTGTTCTCGCTACAATGGCGCCCGCGAGAGCCCATTTTACGATGCGGGTCGCCGGAGTCGCAACCGGAGCCGCGCCCGCGCGGGATGCGATCGGAGTCGAGCTTCCCCATGTCCTTCGTGCTCGCCCTCGACCAGGGCACGACCAGTTCCCGAGCGCTCGTCTTCGACCGCGCGGGGACGATTCGCGCGGTCGCGCAACAGGAGTTCCGGCAGATCTTCCCGCAGCCGGGATGGGTCGAGCACGACGCCGCGGAGATCTGGGCGACGCAGTCGGGCGTGCTGCACGAAGTGCTCGCGCGAGCGAGGATCGCTGCGCGCGACATCGCGGCGATCGGCATCACCAACCAGCGCGAGACGACGCTCGTGTGGGACCGCGCCACCGGCCGCCCGATCGCCAACGCGATCGTCTGGCAGGACCGGCGCACGGCGCCGCAATGCGACGCGCTGCGCGCCGCCGGGCACGCCGGGCTGATCGCGCGGAAGACCGGCCTCGTGCTCGACGCGTACTTCTCGGGCACGAAGATCGCGTGGCTGCTCGACAACGTCCAGGGCGCGCGCGAGCGCGCGACGCGCGGCGAGCTCGCGTTCGGCACCATCGACACGTGGCTCGTCTGGAACCTGACGAACGGCGGGGCTCACGTCACCGATCCGTCGAACGCGAGCCGCACGCTGCTCTTCGACATTCGCGCCGGCGACTGGGACGACGAGCTCCTCGCGCTGTTCGACGTCCCGCGCTCGATGCTCCCGCGCATCGTGCCCTCGTCCGGAGTCTGCGCGGACGCGCGGATCGGCGGCGTCGGAATTCCCATTGCCGGCATCGCCGGCGATCAGCAGGCGGCGCTCTTCGGGCAGGCCTGCCACGCGCCGGGACTTGCGAAGAACACGTACGGGACGGGCTGCTTCCTGCTGATGAACACCGGCGGCACCGCGGTCGCGTCGTCGAACAACCTGATCACGACCGTCGCGTGGCAGAGGGACGGAAAGCTCGACTACGCGCTCGAAGGGAGCGTCTTCATCGGCGGCGCCGTCGTCCAGTGGCTGCGCGACGGATTGAAGATCGTCCGCTCGGCCGGCGAGATCGAGGCGCTCGCCGCGAGCGTCCCCGACAACGGCGGCGTCTATCTCGTCCCGGCGTTCGCCGGACTCGGCGCGCCGCACTGGGACGCGTACGCGCGCGGCGCGATGTTCGGCCTGACGCGCGGAACGACTTCCGCGCATCTCGCGCGCGCGGCGCTCGAGTCGATCGCGTTCCAGAGCGCCGAGGTGCTCGACGCGATGCAGAAGGACGCTGCGATCACGCTCACCGAGTTGCGGGTCGACGGCGGCGCGACGGCGAACAACCTGCTGATGCAGTTTCAGGCGGATCTGCTCGGCGTCCCGGTCGTGCGACCCAAGGTGCTCGAGACCACGGCGCTCGGCGCCGGCTACCTCGCCGGGCTTGCGGTCGGCTACTGGAAGGACGCGGCGGACGTCGCCGCGAACTGGCAGCAGGACCGCGTCTTCGAACCGAGGATGCCGCGCGCGCAGGCAGCGGAGCTCGACGCCGGCTGGCAAAAAGCGGTTGCGCGCGCGAAGCACTGGGCGGATTGAGGCGCTGTGACGTGGGCTGGGGCGTGCTTGGGTGGGCGCATAAGCTGCGGTCCACCGTCGCGGGTGACGCAGCCTCGCGGCGGCCGTGTGTGGCCGCCCGACGGCTGCGTCGGGTACCCGCAGGTGGACGTGTTCGCAGCGCTCTAGCCCACCCAAGCGCGCCCCAGACCTCGACCCGCGCGACTTGACGCCGCTGCAAAACGTGCATATGCTCCTATTCGCGTGCATATGCACGTTGTAGTCTCGTCTTCTCGCTACCCTCTTCGCCCGATGCCGCCTTCAGCGCTCCCTGCTCCCGCCTGCACCTGCGGCCGGCTGCGCCGCGCGGCGCGCGCGCTGACGCAGCTCTACGACGACCTGATGGCGCCGTCGGGGCTGCGCGTCACGCAGTTCTCGCTGCTGCGCACGCTCTCGACGCACGGCACCGCGCGGATGTCGGATCTCGCCCGCGCGCTCCTCCTCGATCGCACCGCGCTGTCGCGCACGCTCGACCCGCTGGTCGAGCGCGGTCTCGTCGCCATCGCGCCGGGCCGCGACGCGCGGACGCGCGAAGTGTCGCTGACGAGCGGCGGCGCCAAGGCGATCCGGAACGCAGCACCGCACTGGAAGCGCGCGCAAGCGCAGGTCGTCGCGCGAATCGGATCGGCGAAGCTCGACGCGCTGATCGCCACGCTCGCCGACGTCGAGCAGCTGCATCCCGACCCCGGCGGCAGCGATGACTGATCGGGCGTAGTCGGAAGGGAACACGCGTGTCTTCAATCGAATCGCGCGCCGATTGGCGAACGCCGACCGTGATCCTCGTCGCGAGCGCCGTCATCCTTACCCTGTCGGTGGGGCTGCGCCACGGCTTCGGTCTGTTCCTGCAGCCGATGAGCGCGGACCTCCATTGGGGCCGCGAGACGTTCGCGCTGGCAATCGCGGTGCAGAACCTCGTGTGGGGCGCCGTGCAACCGTTCACCGGCATGATCGCCGACCGCTTCGGCACCGCGAGAGTCGTCGTGATCGGGACGATTCTCTACGTTGCCGGACTCGCCGCGATGGCGCACGCGACGACGCCGCTCGCGCTCATGCTGAGCTGCGGCGTGCTGATCGGAATCGGGCTTTCGGGGCTCACGTACAGCGTCGTCGCGGGCGTGCTCGGCCGCGCGTATCCGCCGGAGAAGCGCAGCATGGTGCTCGGCATCGCCGCGGCCGCGGGCTCGTTCGGACAGTTCGCGCTGCTGCCCGTCACGCAGTGGCTGCTCTCTCATCTCGGCTGGTACGGCGCGCTCCTCACGCTCGCCGCCATCGGCGCTGCTGATGGGTCCCTTCGCGGTCGCCCTCGTCGAGAGATCGGAATCCGCCGTTCACGCGTTCAGGCAGTCCGCGGGCGAGGCGATGCGCGAGGCGCTGTCGCATCGCGGCTACATGCTGCTGACGATCGGCTTTTTCGTGTGCGGCTTCCAGGTGGTGTTCGTCGGCGTCCATCTACCCGCGTATCTCGCGGACAAGGGACTGCCTGCCCACGTCGCCGTGACCGCGCTCGCCTTGATCGGCCTCTTCAATATCGTCGGCACCTACGCCACGGGCTGGCTGGGCTCGCGGATGCCGCGCAAGTACATTCTCTCCGGGATCTATTTCAGCCGCAGCGTCGTCATCGCGCTCTTCTTCTGGCTGCCGCTCACGCCGCTGTCGGTTTACGCGTTCGCCGTTGCCCTCGGCCTGTTGTGGCTTTCCACCGTGCCGCCGACCAACAGCCTCGTCGCCCACATCTTCGGCGTCCGCTACCTCGCGATGCTGGCCGGGTTCACGTTCTTCAGCCACCAGATCGGCAGCTTCTTCGGCGCGTGGCTCGGCGGGCTCGCGTTCGACCGAACCGGCAGCTACGACCTCGTGTGGTGGCTGTCGATCGCGCTCGGCATCGTGGCGGGCCTTCTGAACCTGCCGATCGACGAGCGCGAGATCAAGAGGCCCGTCGTTCTCGCCGGCGGGCAGCCGTAGCCGGCGAAGCTCTTACACGGACGGGCAGCGCCACAGCACGAGGTAGCCTTGCACGGGCTTGCCCTTGTCGAGGCGGCTTTGGGTGGCGCTGACGCTCAGCGCATCGAAACCGTCCCGGCTCGCCATCGCCGTCAGGTACGCGCTCGAGTGCGCATAGCGGCCCGTGGCGTTCAGCTGGTAGTCGCGGCGCTCGGCCGAACCGGCATCCTGATGCAGCGCCTCCAGCGACTCGACGGAGAATGCAAAGAGCCCGCCCGGACGCAGAAGCCTCCGCGCCTGTCTCACCAGCTCGTCGAGCTTGCCCAGATACACGAAGACATCCGCGGCAAAGACGACGTCGTAGCTCGATGCGGGCTCCGCTTCCATCATCGCGAGAAGGTCCAGCTGCTCGAGCCGGGCATAGAGGTTCCTTTCCCGAGCCTTGTCCAGCATCTTCGAGGACAGATCGACGCCGACCATGTGGCGCGCAAACTGCGCGATCGCAGCGCCCGACAACCCGGTGCCGCACCCGAGGTCGAGGATCGCCCATTTCTCGCCACCCGGATGGAAATGCGGCTGCAGAAGCGCGGCGAGCTTCTCCGGAACGCTGTAGCTCAGGACCTGCACGAGATGCGAATCGAATTTCTGCGCATACTCGTCGAACAATTTCTCGACGTAGTCGCTGGGAGCGCGTTCCGACTCGCCGCCTGAAAGCGCCGCGACGAGGTGCTTGACTCGCATTGTCCGGCTCGAGCTTCACGACCTGCTCGAAGCACGCCACCGCTTCCGCAGTGGCGCCGCGCGCGAGCAGTGCATTTCCGAGCCATTGGTGCGCGCCGACAGATTCCGGCGCGAGCTCGACTGCGCGCCGGTAGCATGCGATCGCTTCGTCGCTCTTTCCGAGCCCCTCGAGGACATTGCCGAGGGCGATCTGCGCGCCGCTGTGCTCCGGATTGAGCTCGACGACACGTTGGCTGGACGCGAGCGCCTGATCGAGCTTTCCCTGCAGCCGCAGAACGCCGGCGAGATCGATGTGCGCATCGACGTAATCGGGCTGGAACCACACGGCTTTCTGATAGCTGGCGACGGCCAGGTCGTAGTGGCCGCCCATCCTCAGCACGTCGGCGAGGCTCTTGTGCGATTCGGCCGAGCTCGGCTGGAGCGACAGCGCCTTCCGATAGCTGGCCGCGGCGCCCTCGTAGTCTTCGTCGAGCCGAAGCGCGTTCCCCAGATAGAAATGAAACTCGGCGGAGTCCGGGTACGCCGCCAGAGCCCGGTTCAGGACGTCCCTCGCCTTTCGCACCTCGCCCTGCTGAAACAGCGACGCGATCAGCTCGCGCCAGGCGAATTCGAAATCGGGCTTGATGTCGACCGCGCGGCTGAAGTGCTCGGCGGCGCCGGCCTGATCGTTCCGTTCCTTCGCGATTCGTCCCAGGATGTAATGGGCATCGACATTGTCCCGATCGACCGACAGCGCGTGCCGCAGGTACCGCTCGCTTTCGCTGTACTCCTTCTGCTCGGTCAACGCGAATCCGAGACCCACGCAGGCGTCGACGTAGTCGGGATCGACGGAGACCGCGCGGCGGTAGCACTCGGCGGCCTCGGCAAATCGATCGGCCTTCAGATGCTCGTCGCCCTGTTTCTTGTGCGTGGCTGCGCCGTCGCGAGAACCCGCTTGCTTCGCGGGGAAGAGCGATTTGATCCTGGTGAACATGTCATCCCGGTGTGGCGAAGACGACCTACAGCGGCGGGGCCGGCGGCAGCGAATCGGCGGCGATGTGATCGACCGCGTCGGTGATGATCGTGTCGACGTCCCAGCTCGCGAGCTCGCCGATGCGCGGGGCATCGTTCGGCGTGAAGCACAGCACGCGATGGCCCGCGGCGCGGATCTTCCTCGTGATGTCGGCGGTGAGCCCTTCGTGGTGGACGACGGTCGCGATGCATTCGAGGCGGCGAAGGCGCTCCTTCCAGTCGGCTGGAACCGTGTCGAGCAGCAGCGCCCGCGGAATCTCCGCCACCGCGTCGCGCGCCGCCTCGAGCGACGCTTCGGAGAACGACGAAAGCAGCGGCGGCGTCTCCGCGTCGCGCCACAGCGTCGCGGCGTCGAGCGCGACCGCGGCGCCCGTCTCCCGCTCGCGGCCCGGCGTCGGCTTGATCTCGACGTTGCAGTGGACGCCGTGCGCGCGCGCCCACCGCGCGATCGACGCGAGCGTCGGCAGCGGCTCTCCGGCGTATTGCGCCGAGTGCCATCCCCCTGCGTCCAGTCGCGACAGCTCGCGCCAGAGCAACGCGTCGGCGCGCCCGCGACCGCTCGTCGTGCGCTCGAGCGTCGCGTCGTGGAGCAGGAACGACACGTTGTCCGCGGCGAGCTTCACGTCGAACTCGACCATCCTGTAGCCGTGCGCGTAGCCCACGCGCATCGACGTCAGCGTGTTCTCGGGCGCGACCTTGCCCGCGCCGCGGTGTGCGACGAGTCGCGGATAGGGCCAGGTTTGTGCAATCGTTGCGCTCATCTCGTCGAATCCTCGCGCCCGTGGCGGCGGCGCAAATGTACACCCGCGCCGCCTCGGTGGCGAGACTGCGCACGCCAGTCGCCGAGCGCCTGTTTCGGGCTATACTGAACGCCGAACTCGGCGGGGAGCGGACAACATCCCGGCAGCCGAGACATTACAGGAGGGCACCATGCGTTTCAAACTACTCGGCGCCGTGCTGGCCGCCGTCGGCATCCTGTGCGCCCCCGCCGCGCAGGCACAGACCGAAATCCAGTGGTGGCACTCGATGGGTGGAGCGCTCGGTGAAGGCGCTCAACGCGTCTCGCAACGAAGTTCAACGCGAGTCAGAAGCGAATACAAGGTCATGCCCGTCTTCAAGGGCAGCTACCCGGAGTCGATGACGGCCGCGATCGCCGCATTTCGCGCCGGCAACGCGCCGCACATGCTGCAGGTGTTCGAAGTCGGCACCGCGACGATGATGTCCGCGAAGGGCGCCATCGTGCCGGTCGCCAAGGTGATGGCCGACGCCAAGGAGCCCTTCGACCCGAAGGCGTACCTGCCCTCGGTGGCCGGCTACTACACCGACCTGAAGGGCAACATGCTTTCGTTCCCGTTCAACAGCTCGACGGTCGATGCTTTACATAAACAAGCGACGCGTTCAAGAAGGCCGGGCCTCGACCCCGAGCAGCCGCCGAAGACCTGGAAGGAGGTGAACGCGGCGGCGCTGAAGCTCAAGGTCAGCGGGCCAGCAATGCGTCTACACGACCGGCTGGCCGTCGTGGATGCACATCGAGAACTTCAGCGCCTGGCACAACGTTCCGATCGGCGACCAAGGAGAACGGCATGGGCGGCCTGGACACCGAGTTCACGTTCAATTCGCCGCTGCACGTGCGGCACATCGAGATGCTCGGCGACATGGTCGAAGAAGGGCCTCTTCACCTATGCCGGGCGCACCAACCAGGCCGAAGCGAAGTTCTGCGAGCGGCGAATGCGCGATGCTCACGTCGAGCACCGGCGCGCAGGCGAGCTTCAGGCAGAACGCGAAGTTCGACTGGTCGGTGAACTTCATTCCCTATCACGACGACGTCCGGGCGCGCCGCAGAATTCGATCATCGGCGGCGCGTCGCTGTGGGTGATGGGCGGCAAGAAGCCCGCCGAGTACAAGGGCGTCGCGAAATTCTTCGCGTTCCTGTCGAAGCCCGAGATCCAGATGGAGTGGCACACCGGCACCGGGTACGTGCCGATCACGCATGGCCGCCTACGAGATGACGCGCAAGTCGGGCTTCTACGACAAGAATCCCGGCGCCGACGTCGCCGGTCAAGCAACTGACGAACAAGCCGCCGACGGCGAACTCCAAGGGCATGCGCTTCGGCAACTACGTGCAGGGACGCGAGGTGATCGAGGAAGAGATGGAGGCGGTGTTCGCCGGCAAGAAGACCGCCAAGGCGGCGCTCGACGACGCCGTGAAGCGCGGCAACGACATCCTGCGCAAGTTCGAGGCCGCGAACAAGTAGGAGCGGACAAGTCCGGGCCGCGGATAGTGCAGCGCCCGCGGCACTCTTTCGCGATCCTCTCGCCGCACGAGCATGGAAAAGCGCGTCGTATTCCGCTCGGCGTGGCTGCCTTACGCGCTGCTCGCGCCGCAGATCGCGATCACGATCGTCTTCTTCTTCTGGCCTGCGGCGCAGGCGATCTGGTACTCGTTTCAGCTGCAGGACGCGTTCGGGCTGCAGACGGAGTTCGTCGGGCTGCGCAACTTCAACGATCTCTTCCGCGACAGCCACTATCTCGACTCGTTCAAGGTCACGGCGCTCTTCAGCGTGCTCGTCGCCGGCGTTCGGCATCGCGATATCGCTGCTGCTCGCCACGATGGCCGACCGCGTCGTGCGCGGCGCGCTCGCCTACAAGACGCTGCTGATCTGGCCCTACGCCGTGGCGCCCGCGGTCGCGGGCGTGCTGTGGGCGTTCCTGTTCGCGCCGTCGATCGGCATCTGCACCTACGTGCTGAAGCGCATGGGCATCGACTGGAACTGGATCATCCAGGGCGACCAGGCGATGCTTCTCGTCGTGATCGCGTCGGTGTGGAAGCAGATCAGCTACAACTTCCTGTTCTTTCTCGCCGGCCTGCAATCGATTCCGAAATCGCTGATCGAGGCGGCCGCGATCGACGGCGCGGGGCCGATGCGCCGCTTCTGGACGATCGTGTTTCCGCTGCTCTCGCCGACGACGTTCTTCCTGCTCGTCGTCAACATCGTCTACGCGTTCTTCGACACCTTCGGCGTGATCGACGCGACGACGCAGGGCGGGCCCGCCGGCGCGACGCAGATCCTCGTCTACAAGGTGTACTACGACGGCGTGAAGGCGGCCGACCTCGGCGGCTCGTCGGCGCAGTCGGTCGTGCTGATGCTCATCGTGATCACGTTGACGGTCGTGCAGTTCCGCTTCGTCGAGAAGAAGGTCCAGTACTAAGACCCCCCTATGGTAGAGAACCGGCCCTGGCTGACGGTGTTCTCGCACGCGGTGCTGATCGCGGGCGTCGTCGTCGTCGCGTTTCCGCTCTACGTGACCTTCGTCGCCTCGACGCTGACGCTCGACCAGATCCTCACGGTGCCGATGCCGCTCTTGCCCGGCGACCAGCTCGTGCACAACTACTCGCAGGTCCTCGCCGCCGGGTCCACGAAGGGCTCCGAGCGCCGCCGGTGTCGACGATGCTGACGAACAGCCTGATCATGGCGCTCGCGATCGCCATCGGCAAGATCGCGATCTCGATCATCGCGTCGTTCGCGATCGTCTATTTCCGGTTTCCGCTGCGCAACTTCTTCTTCTGGATGATCTTCGTCACGCTGATGCTGCCGGTCGAGGTGCGCATCATCCCGACGTTCAAGGTCGTCGCCGATCTCGGCATGCTCGATTCCTATGCCGGACTGACGCTGCCGCTGATCGCCTCGGCCACCGCGACGTTCCTGTTCCGGCAGTTCTTCCTGACGATCCCCGAGGAGCTCGCCGAGGCCGCGCGCATCGACGGCGCCGGGCCGATGCGCTTCTTCAAGGACGTCGTGCTGCCGCTGTCGAAGACCAGCATCGCCGCGCTCTTCGTCATCCAGTTCATCTACGGCTGGAACCAGTATCTGTGGCCGCTGCTCGATCACGAGCCAGGAATCGATGTACACGACGGTGATCGGCATCCGGCGGATGATCGTCGGCGGCGACGCCGCGAACGAGTGGCAGCTCATCATGGCGACCGCGATGCTGGCGATGCTGCCGCCGGCGGCGGTCGTCGTGCTGATGCAGCGATGGTTCGTCAAGGGCCTCGTCGAGACGGAGAAATAGAAGATGGCCGGCGTATCGTTCCGCGACGTCCGCAAGAAGTACGGCGAGCTCGAGGTGATCCACGGCGTCACGACCGAGGTCGCCGACGGCGAGTTCGTCGTGATCGTCGGCCCGTCGGGTTGCGGCAAGTCGACGCTCCTGCGGATGGTCGCCGGGCTCGAGACGATCACGTCCGGCGAGATCGCGATCGGCGAGCGCGTCGTCAACCGGCTCGAGCCGAAGGACCGCGACATCGCGATGGTGTTCCAGAACTACGCGCTCTACCCGCACATGTCGGTGCGCGAGAACATGGCGTACGGCCTCAGGATCCGCCGGATGAGCGCCTCCGACATCGAGGCGCGCGTGCAGCGCGCCGCGGAGATCCTCGAGCTCGGGCCGTTCCTCGACCGCAAGCCGCGCGCGCTCTCGGGCGGCCAGCGCCAGCGCGTCGCGATGGGCCGCGCCATCGTGCGCGAGCCGGCGGTGTTCCTCTTCGACGAGCCGCTGTCGAATCTCGACGCGAAGCTGCGCGTGCAGATGCGCGTGGAGCTGCAGGCGCTGCACCGGCGCCTCGGCACGACGAGCCTCTACGTCACCCACGACCAGGTCGAGGCGATGACGCTCGCGCACCGGATGATCGTGATGAACGCCGGCCGCGCCGAGCAGATCGGCGCGCCGATCGAGGTCTATGCGAAGCCCGCCACGACGTTCGTCGCCGGGTTCATCGGCTCGCCGCCGATGAACCTCATGCCCGCGAAGATCGACGGGCGCGATCTGCTGCTGGGCGTGCGCCCGGAGCACCTGGAGCCGTGCGCGCCGTCCGAAGCGAATTTCACCGCCGATGTCGACCTCGTCGAGCCGCTCGGGGCCGATACGCTCGCGCACGGCACGGTCAACGGCACGCGCATCGTCGCCCGGCTGCACGCGGCGTTCGACGCCGTCGAAGGCGCGCTGCCGCTACGCTTCGATCCGGCGAACCGCCACTATTTCGACCCGAACTCGGGCGCGCGCGTAGCGACGTGAGCCCGGAAGAACCGCGAGCAAAGCATCGCGATGCGCTGACGCGCCCTGCGAGTCGCGAGTAGCCGGCGTGAGGCGAGGTCCGACCGTCGACAGCGTCGCGCGATGCGTCCGCATCGCATGCTTCCGATGCCGCAGCACCTGAGTCCGCGTCGCGCGCTTCGCGATCCGCAGTCGCTCCGATCCGCATGCACGTCGTCAATCGGCGGCGCCCGGATGCGGGACCGATACCGCGGGCACCTCGCCGTAGGGCAGCTTCGTCTTGCGCCCGGCGAGCAGCGTGTAGGCGGTCGGCACGACGAAGAGCGTGAGCAGCGTGCCGAATGCCATGCCGCCGACGATCACCCAGCCGATCTGCGTTCGCGATTCCGCGCCGGCGCCGGTCGCGAGCGCGAGCGGCACCGCCCCGAGCACCATCGCGCCGGTGGTCATCAGGATCGGACGCAGCCGCAGCGTCGCGGAATCGATGACGGCCTCGAGCAGCGGCTCGCCCTTTGCCCGAAGCTGGTTCGAGAACTCGACGATCAGGATCCCGTGCTTGGTGATGAGCCCGACCAGCGTGACGAGCCCGACCTGGCTGTAGATGTTGAGCGTGCCGCCGGCAAGCCACAGCGTGAACAGCGCCCCGGTCATCGACAGCGGAACCGAGAGCATGATGACGAACGGGTGGACGAAGCTCTCGAACTGCGCGGAGAGCACGAGGTAGATGAACATCAGCGCCAGCACGAACGTGAAGTAGATCTCGCCGCCGGACGAGCGGAACTCGCGCGATTGGCCGTCGAGGTCGGTCTGCGCGGTGATCGGCAACGAGCGGGCTGCCGCTTCGTTCATCGCCTGCAACGCCTCGCCGATCGCGTAGCCCGGCGCGAGCGTTGCCGGTCACCTTGACCGCGCGCAGCCGGTTGAAGTGATTGAGCGACTGCGGCGCGACGCCTTCGCGGACGTCGACGAGGTTCGACAGCTGCACCATGCTGCCGTCGCGGGCGCGCACATAGGCGTCGCTGATGTCGGCGGGCGTCGTGCGGTCGAGCGGCGCGACCTGCACGATCACGTCGTACTGCTCGCCGTCCTTCTTGAAGCGGGTGACCTGACGGCCGCCCAGCATCGTCTCCAGCGTGCGGCCGACGGTGTCGACGCCGATGCCGATGTCGGAGAGCTTGTCGCGATTGATGTTCACGCGCACTTCCGGCGTATTGAGCCGGAGGTCGATCTGCAGGTTCTGCACGCCGGGATACTTGCGCACCTCCTCGAGGAAGCGGTCGACGGTGCGCTGCAGCTCGGGGTAAGGGACCTGTGACATCACGACGAACTCGACCGGCGTCGAGCGGAACGACTGGCCGAGCGACGGCGGGTTGATCGGAAACGCGATCGCGCCCGGAATCGCGGCGAATTTCGGGCGCAGCTCGTCGGCGATCTGCTGCTGCTTCTTCTTGCGCTCCTCCCAGGGCTTGAGCCGGAGGATCGCGTTGCCGTCGACGACCGTCGGGAAAGCCGGAAATCGCCGTGTACGCGGCGGCTTCGGGAATCGTCGCGTAGAACTCCTCGATCGGCTTGATCTGGTCGGCCGTGTACTGCGGCGTCGATCCTTGCGGCGCGGTGACGAGGCCGAACACGATCCCGCGATCCTCGAGCGGGGAGAGCTCGGCTTTCAGCAGCGAGAAGAACAGCCCGCCGAGCCCGAGGACGACGAACCAGACGGTCACGACCAGCCAGCGCGTGTGCAGCGTCCAGGTGAGCGCCCGGCGGTATCCGCTGGTCATCGCGGCCAGGAAAGACTCGATCCGGTTGTAGATCCACGAGTGCCGATCCTGGTGCTTGAGCAGCAGCGAGCACATCATCGGCGAGAGCGTCAGCGCGATGAAGCCCGAGACCAGCACGGCGCCCGCGAGCGTCAGCGCGAACTCGATGAACAGGCGGCCGGTGCGGCCCGGTGGCGAACGCGAGCGGCGCGAACACCGACGCGAGCGTGAGCGTCATCGCGATGATCGCGAAGCCGATCTCCTGCGCGCCGAGGATCGCCGCCTTCATCCGCGGTATGCCCTCCTCGATGTGCCGGTGGATGTTCTCGAGCATCACGATCGCGTCGTCGACGACGAGGCCGATCGCGAGCACGATGGCGAGCAGCGTCAGCGTGTTGACGGTGAAGCCGAACAGGTACATGAACCCGAACGCGCCGATCAGCGACACCGGGATCGTCACGATCGGGATCAGCGTCGCCCGGAGGCTCCGCAGGAAGAAATAGATGACGAGCACGACGAGCAGGATCGCCTCGCCGATCGTCTCGAACACCGACTTGATCGAGCGGTCGATGAACACCGACGTGTCGTAGGCGACGACGAGCTTCATCCCGGGCGGCATGCCCTCGTTCATCTTCACGACTTCGGCGCGCACCGCCTTCGACAGGTCGAGCGGGTTGGCGACCGCCTGCTTGATGACGCCGACGTTGAGCGACGACTTGCCGTTGAAGCGCGAGATGACGCGCTCGTCGACGGGGCCGATCTCGGCCAGCCCGACGTCCTTGATGCGGACCGGATAGCCGGCGACATTGGCGACGATCACGTTGTTGAACTGCTCGGGCAGCCGGACGTCGGTTTCGGCGACCACGGTGAACTCGCGCGTCGACGACTCGATGCGGCCCGCGGGAATCTCCGCGTTCTGCCGGCGGATCGCATCCTCGACGTCCTGCACGGTCAGCTTGTAGGCGGCGAGCCGCGTGCGGTCGAGGTTGATCCGCATCGACACCTGCCGCTCGCCGAAGATCCGCACGTCGGCGGCGCCGGGCAGCACCGAGAGCCGCGGCTGCACGTAGCGCTTGACGTAATCGGACGCCTCGAGCGGCGTCAGCGATCCCGCCTGCACCGCGATGTAGATGATCGGCTGCGCGTCCGCCTCGACCTTGGCGATGATCGGCTCGTCGATCGTGTCGGGAAGCTTGCCGCGCGCGCGCGCGACCTTGTCGCGGACGTCCGCGGCCGCGGAATCCGGGTCGCGCTTCAGCGTGAAGCGCACGTTGATCCGGCGAGGTCTCCGACCGGCTCTGCGAGGTCATCACCTCGACGCCCTCGATGCCGGCGAGCGAATCCTCGAGCGGCTTCGTCACCTGCGACTCGACGACTTCGGCCGAGGCGCCGCGGTAGGTGACCGAGACGCTGACGACGGGCTCGTCGATGCGCGGATACTCGCGCACCGAAAGCCGCGTGTACGAGATGAGCCCGATCAGCAGGATGATGAGCGAGAGCACCGTCGCGAAGACGGGCCGCTTGATGCAGATCTCCGGGAGCGTCATTGCGGAATCTCCCGCGATTACGTCTTCGGCGCGGGCCGCGGCACGTTGCTCTCGGCCTTCGCCGGCGCGGGGTTCTGCGAGCGCTGCGGCGCCGCGACCGCTCCTCCCGACTTTTCGGCGGCTCCGAACGTCACCGGCGTGCCGTCGCGGATCTTGAGCTGGCCCGCGGTGACGATCGTGTCTCCGGCCGCGACGCCCTTGAGGATCTCGACGCGGCTGTCGCGCCGCTGGCCCACCTCGACCTTCGTGCGCACCGCCTTGCCGTCGACGACGCGAAACACGTATTGATCCTCGCCCTGCGGCACGAGCGCCTGCTCGGGCAGCACGATCGCGTCGAGCGCCTCCCTGGTGAGGAGCTTCACGCGCGCGAACATGCCGGGCCGCAGCGCGGTGTCCGCGTTCTTGACGAGAGCGCGGATCACGATCGCGCGCCCGGCCGCATCGACGAGCGGATTGATCGCCGTGACCTTGCCCTGGTACGTCTTGCCCGGCAGCGCGTCGAGCGCGAGCTCCAGCGTTTGCCCGACCTGGACCTGCTTCAGATAGATCTCGGGAACGCGGAAGTCGACTTTCAGCGGATCGATCGATTCGAGGTTGACCATGTCCTGGCCTTCCTTCACGTAATCGCCGATCGACACCGAGCGCAGCCCGATGATCCCGGAAAACGGCGCGCGAATGTCGGTCTTCGCGAGTCGCGCGGCGGCGAGCGCCTCGCGCCGCTTCGGCGACCTTGAGATTGTTCTCGGCTTCGTCGCGCGCCTGGCCCGAGATGAAGCCCTGCTTCTGCAGATCGATCGCGCGCTCGTATTTCGATTTCGCGAGCGTCAGGTTGGCCTTCGCCTGCTGCACTTCCGCGGCGTTGACAGCCGGATCGAGCTTGACGAGCATCGCGTTCTTCGCGACGGGCCGGCCCTCCTCGAAGCCGATCGCGACCACACGGCCGGCGACCTCGGGGCGAAGCGTCACCGATTCGTCCGAGCGCAGGCTGCCCACCGCGGTGATCATCTGCGGCATCGACGCCGTCGATGCGGCGATCGCTTCGACAATCACGGCGGCCGACGCGCCCGCGGAGCCCTTGTCGGACGCTTGCGCCGACGTGCCCGAGGCCGATTTGCCGGCGGCGCCCGAGCGCTGCTGGCCGAACCAATAGCCGCCGCCCGCGGCAAGCGCGACGGCGACGACGGCGATGGGCGCGACGACCGATATTCTCATTCTAGGTTCCGATGACGGAATTCGCGCCGAACGCGGGGAAGCGACGATTATGCCCCGGCGAGGTGGACGCGGCAAACGAGCGGCCGCTCCCAATGAGCGCGGGGCTCGGCCCAAGCCGCGTTCGACCGCGCCCAACTGCTAGAATTCCATCCGGTCAACCGCCGCGCCGCGACGCTTGTGGTACGCAAGATAAGCGTGCCGGATTCCTCTCTTTCCCGATCATCGATGACTCGAACCCGATTTTTCGCTGCATTGGCGGCCGCCGCCGTCGCGCTGGCAGTCGCGTTTCCGGCAAGTTCGCAGGCGCCCGCCGCCTATCCGAGCCGGCCGGTGAAGCTCGTGATTCCCTTCCCCCGGGCGGACCGCTCGACATCGTCGGACGCGCGATCGCCCAGAAGCTCACCGACGCCTGGGGGCAGAGCGTTGTCGTCGACAACCGTCCGGGCGCCGGCGGCAACATCGGCGCCGACATCGTCGCGAAATCGGCGCCGGACGGCTACACGATCCTGATGGGCGCGCTGTCGACGCACGCGGTGAATCCGAGCCTTTACGCGAAGATGCCTTACGACGCCGTGACCGACTTCGCTCCGATCACGCTGGTCGCCGTCACGCCGAACGTGCTGGTCGTCAACGCGTCGCTGCCGGTCAATTCGGCGAAGGAGTTCATCGCCTATGCGAAGGCGAACTCCGGCAAGCTCGCGTTCGGCTCGGGCAGCAACGGCAGCGCGGGACATCTCGCCGGCGAGCTGTTCAAGGTCGACACCGGCGCTCGACATCGTTCACGTTCCCTACAAGGGCGGCGCGCCGGCCACGCAGGCGTTGCTCGCCGGCGATACGCAGTTCATGTTCGACAATCTGGCGAACGCGATGCCGCAGGTGAAAGCGGGCAGGCTGAAAGCGCTCGCCGTCACGACGGCGCAACGCTCGAAGCTCGCACCCGAGCTCCCGACGATGGCGGAGGCCGGATTGCAGGGTTTCGACATCTCGACGTGGTTCGGCCTGTTCGCTCCCGCCGGCACGCCCGACCGACATCATCGCGAAATGGAACGCCGAGGTCGCGAAGATCCTCAATTCGCCGGAGATGCGCGAGAAGCTCGTCGCGCAGGGCGCCGAGCCGGCGCCCACGACACCGGAGCAGTTCGCCGCGTTCGTGAAGAGCGAGATCGTGAAGTACGCAAAGATCGTCAAGGCGTCGGGCGCGAAGGTGGATTGAAAGTCGACGAGCGCGGGCACGGCGCGTGTGGCGGCGCCCGTGAAAAAGGAGGATGCATGAGAGAAAGCTTGCTGCGCGCGACGACGCTGCTCGTCGGGATCGCCGGGATCGTGCTCGCCGTTGCCGCGGGCGCGCAGACGCCGGCATATCCGACCAAACCGATCCGGCTCGTCGTGCCCTTCCCGCCCGGCGGCGCCACCGATCTCATCGCGCGCGCCGTCGCGCAGAAGCTCGGCGAGGCGTGGGGAGCGAGCGTGGTCGTCGACAACCGTCCCGGCGCGGGCGGCAACATCGGCACCGAGCTCGTCGCGAGGGCGGCTCCGGACGGTTACACGCTGGAGATGGGAACGGTCGGCACGCACGCGATCAACGCGAGCCTGTACGCGAAGATCCCGTACGATCACGTCAAGGATTTCGCGCCGGTGATCCTCGTCGCCGGCGTTCCGAACGTGCTTGAGGTCAATCCGTCGGTGCCGGTGAACTCGGTGCAGGAGCTGATCGCCTACGCGAAGGCCAACCCGGGGAAGCTCAACTTCGCATCGTCCGGCTCGGGCACGTCGATCCACCTGTCGGGCGAGCTGTTCAAGGTGATGGCAGGCGTGCAGATGACGCACGTTCCGTACAAGGGGAGCTCGCCCGCGTTGCAGGATCTCCTCGGCGGCCAGGTGCAGCTGATGTTCGACAACCTGCCGCCGTCGCTGCCGCAGATCAAGGCCGGCAAGCTGCGTGCGCTGGCGGTGACGTCGAGCACGCGCGCAGCCGGCATTGCCCGACGTCCCGACGGTCGCCGAGGCCGGTCTTCCGGGCTTCGAGGCGTCGTCGTGGTTCGGCATCCTCGCGCCGGCCGGAACGCCGCCGGCGATCATCGCGAAGGTGAACGCCGAGGTCAACAAGTGGCTCGCGTCGCCGGAAGGCAAGGAGAAGCTCGCGCGATCGGAGCGAACGCCGCCGGCGGGTCGCCCGAGGACTTCGCGCGTCACATCCAGACCGAGACGGCCAAATGGGCGAAGGTCGTCAAGGAATCGGGCGCGAAGGTCGACTGACGCGCATTCCACAGCGTGCCGTCGCGGGGCTGGCGTGGAAGCCTCCGGGCGTCACGAGACCCGGGCGCCCTCCGGCTCCCACGCCACCCCCGCGACGGCGCGCTCGATGCGTTGGCTCGCTCCTGGTCGGTCGACCGGCCTCTTTCGTCGCCCCGCGCTGCGCAACGACCGGCCGTGCATCGCTATGCGCGGACAACGGCCCAGGCGAGAATCGCCCATCCGGCGAGAAATGCAATTCCGCCGACCGGCGTGACGGCTCCGAGGCCTGCCTCGCCCGTCACCGCAAGCAGGTACAGACTGCCGGAAAACAGCACGATCCCGGCAACGAAGCACCACGCGGCGGCGGCCAGCCCGCGGACTTGCGGCGAGGCTCGCATCAACAATCCGATCCCGAATATCGCCAGCCCATGCCACGCGTGATACTGGACGGCGGTCTGCCACACGGCGATCCTGTCCGGACCGACTTGTTTCGCGAGAGCGTGCGCGCCGAACGCGCCGGCCCCAACCGCGACGAAGAGCGCCAGCGCGGCAATGAGCAGGGCGATCCGGGACGACATCGTGAGTGAAAATATCAGCGCGGTAAGCGGCGGCGGTCGCGTGTAGCGCAAGGCGAAGGGCGCCCGGTTCTCGTGAAGCACTGCGGCGGTCGCGAAGGGCGCGATTCGTCTACGATAACGCGAACGAGGGCTTTCACCTAACGCGGCGGACCGTGATAACCTGAGCCGTCGGTATTTCCGTCGAGTCGTCGCCCTCTCGTCATGAAGCCCAACTTTCTCGTCATCCTGATCGACGACCTGCGCTACGACGAGTTCGGCGCGGGCGGCCATCCCTACATGCGGACGCCGAACATCGACCGGCTCGCGCACGAGGGCGCGCTGTTCGAGCGCGCGTTCCACACCACGCCGATCTGCTCGCCGAACCGCGCGTCGATCGTCACCGGCCAGTACGCGAGCCGCCACGGCATCATCGACAACGTCGCGCGCGACGCGATGAGCCACCGGCTGCCGAACTACCACCTCGAGCTGCAGAAGCTCGGCTACGAGACCGCGCACATCGGCAAGTGGCACATGGGCAACGACGGCATGCCGCGGCCCGGCTACGACACTGGGTGAGCTACGACGGCCACGGCCGGATCGTGGACCCGAAGCTCAATCACGACGGCAGGTACGTCGAGCACACGGGCTACATCACCGACATCATGAACGAGCTCGCGGTCGGGTTCCTCGAGCGCAAGCGCGACAAGCCCTTCTCGCTGTTCTTCGCGCACAAGGCGGTGCATCCGGACGCGAGCAGGCGGCGGACGGCACGTTCGTCGTTCCGGCGCACGGCGGCTACATCGCCGCCGAGCGCCACAGCGACCTCTATCGGGACGCGATCTTTCCGAAGAAGCCGAACATGCTGCCGCGCCGCCGAGGTGGTCCAGCAAAAGCCGGCGTGGGCGGAGTGCTTCGAGCTCAGGGAATCGGATCGCGCCCGCGCGTGCTCGACGCGCTCCACGCCGGCGAGCAGGAGGAGATCCGCCTGCGCGCGCGGATGATGGCCTCGGTCGACGAGGGGGTCGGCGCGATCCTCGAAGTGCTGGAGCGGCAGGGCAAGCTCGACGACACGTTCATCGTCTTCCTCGGCGACAACGGCTATTTTTTCGGCGAGCACGGGCTCGGGCCCGAGCGGCGCTTTGCCTACGAGGAGGGCATCCGCTCGCCCTTCCTCGTCCGCTATCCGCGCAAGGTGAAGGCGGGCTCGCGACGACGCGAGCTCGTCGATCTGCCAGGACATCGCGCCGACGCTGATCGAGCTCGCCGGCGGCAAGCCGGGGCCGCAGATCCAGGGGCAGTCGCTTTTGCCTTTGTTCGCGACGGCAAGCGCGCGCCGGCTGGCGCAAGTCGTTCCTCGTCGAGTACTGGGCGGAGCAGGCGATGCCGTGGCTCGTCGGCATGACCTACAAGGCGGTGCGCACCGACCGCTACAAGTACATCCACTGGGTGAATCGCGGCCGCGCCGGCGAGCTCGACGAGCTCTACGACCTCGACCGGGATCCGTACGAGCTGAAGAACCTCAATCGCAGCCGCGCGCATGCGCCGGTGCGCGAGAAGCTGCGCCGCGAACTGCGGAAGCTCGTCGCCGAGGCGGTCGGGCTCGTAGCGGGACATGCGTCAGTTCGCCGTGGCGCCGGAGGCCTTGACGATCGGCACCCACGTCGCGAGGTCGTCGGCGATCAGCTTGGCGAACGCGGCCGGCGACATCGGTGGCGCAAGATCGAAGCCCTGCGGCCCGAGCTTCTCCTTCGCTTCGGCGGAAGCGAAGATCCGGGTGAGCTCGGCGTTGAGGCGCGCGACGATCTCCGGCGGCGTGCCGCGCCGGCGCGACGAAGCCGAACCAGGTGTTGACCTCGTAGCCCTTGACGCCAGCTCGTCGAGCGTCGGCACGTCGGGCAGCAGCGGCGAGCGCTTGAGGCTGGTGACGCCGAGCGCCTTCACCTTGCCTTCCTTGATCTGGCCGATCACGGTGGGCGTGTTGAAGAAGCCCATCGTCACCTCGCCGGTCATCACCGCCAGCACGCCTGCGGCGCGCCCTTGTAGGGAACGTGGACGAGATCGGTCCCGGTGATGCGGCCGAACAGCACGCCCGACAGGTGATGGCTCGTTCCGCTGCCGCCCGACGAGAAGTGAGCTGGCCGGGCTTGGCCTTCGCCTCGGCGATCACGTCCGCGGGCTTCGTCGCGGTGCTTGTCGGCGGCACGATCATCACGTTCGACACGCCGCCGACGAAGGACGATCGGCGCGAAGTCCTTGATCGAGTCGTACCCGGGCTTCGCGTAGATCGCCTGGTTGAACACCAGCGTGCCCTGCGAGGCGAACGCGATCGTGTAGCCGTCCGGCGCCGCGCGCGCGAGCTCCGCCATCGCGATGGTGCCGCCGGCGCCGGGCTTGTTCTCGACGACGACCGACTGGCCGAGCGCCTTGCCGAGCTCCTGCGCCGCGAAGCGCGAAACGATGTCGGCGGTGCTGCCGGCCGCAAGCGGAACGAGGAGCTGGATCGGCTTTCGACGGATAGGCTGCGCGCACGGCGGCGCCGCTGCCGGCGAAGACGATGGAAGCGGCCAGCGCAGTGGCCACGCCACGCGTGATGTGCGTTAGCATTCGAACTTGCCTGGTTTCGTTCTCATTACATTGAAAGCGGCGGTGCTCGGCCGCACGTGTTTGCGGAGGGCCGCGCATCACTCCGGCTTCACGCCGGCAGCCTTCACGACCTTCGCCCACTTGGCGATCTCGGCCTTCTGAAACTCGGCGAGCTGCTCCGGCGGCCCGCCGCCGGACCTCGACGCCCAGATCGTCGAGCTGCGCCTGCACGTCGGGCATCTTCAGGACCTTCGCGATCTCGGAGTTGAGGCGCTGCACGATCGGCTTCGGCGTACCCGCGGGCGCGAAGATCGCTTGCCACGACACGACCTCCCATCCGGGCACTCCGGCTTCCGCTACCGTCGGCACGTCCGGCAGAGCTCACGAGTGCGCTTGGGATAGGCAACCGCGAGCGGGCGCAGCTTGCCGGCCTTCATCTGCGCACCGAGCACGAGCATCGTGTCGAACATCAACGGCACCTGTCCACCGATCACGTCGGAGAGCGCCGGACCGCTGCCCTTGTAAGGAATGTGCGTGAGGTCGATATGGGCGAGTCGTCTTCAGGAGCTCGCCCGCGAGATGCGGCGACGTGCCGTGTCCCGGCGAGGCGAAGGCGAGCTGCCCGGGCTTCGCCTTGGCCGCGGCGATCACCTCCTGCAGCGTCTTGTACGGCGTGTTCGCGTCGACGGCGAACACGAGCGGGCTGCTGCCGATCAGGATCACGGGCTCGAACGATTTCACCGCGTCGTACGGCATGTTCGGATAGACGCTCGGGTTGATCGCATGCGAGCTGATCGTCCCGCCGAGGATCGTGTAGCCATCCGGTTTCGCCTTTGCGACGAAATCGGAGCCGATGTTGCCGCCCGCGCCCGGCTTGTTCTCGATGATGACGGGCTGCCCGAGCGCAGTCGAGAGCTTCTGGCCGATGAGGCGCGCGAGGGTATCGGTGTTGCCGCCGACGGCGAACGGAACGACATACGTGATCGGCCTTGGTCGGCCAGCGGCCTGCGCCTGCGCCGAACCGGCAGCGCCGGCGAGCAGCGCACAACCCAGCGCACGATCCACGCCGTTCAGACGCGCTCATGCTCACGTTCCTTTCGAAGGGTACCCACGCGCGCCCCGGGTGAAATCATCAAACGGCGTGTCGTCAGAAGCGCGGCTTGATCGCGGGCCAGTCGGGCCGATACCGCTGCATCTGCTTCACGTCGTCGCGCTGGCGGATGCCGCACGACAGGAACACCTCGTGCAGCTCCCGCAGCCGCTCGTGGATCGAGCTCCAGACCAAGCCCGGGCGCGTCGCGCAGACGCGAGGCTGCCGTTGACGAATGGTCAGTTTGCCGCCACGGATCACTTCGTCGTCGTCGTCTTGCCACGGATAGTGCGTGTCGCAGGCATAGGTCAGGTTCGGGACCGACGCCGCTACGTGCGACATCGCCATCAGGCTGATCCCGAGATGCGAATTGGAGTGCATCGACAGCCGAGGCCGAAGACGTCGCACATGCGCGGCCAGGACCTGCGTATCGCGCAGGCCGCCCCAGTAGTGATGGTCGGACGAGCACGATCTGCACGCTGTTCTGCGCGATGCTGCGGCGGAGCTCGTCGAAGTCGGTGACGACCATGTTGGTGGCGAGCGGCACGCCCGTGCGCCGGTGGAGCTCGGCCATGCCGTCGAGGCCCGGCGTCGGGTCTTCGTAGTATTCGAGCATCCTCGCCCAGTCCGCTCGCCATGCGTTCGCTGGTCTCGAGCGACCAGTTGCCATTCGGATCGATGCGCAGCGGGCTGCTCCGGGAAAGGCCTCGCTTGAGCGCCAGCAGCATCGCAACTTCGTGCTCCGGCCCGAGCAGCGTGCCCGCCTTGAGCTTGATGCTGCCGAAGCCGTACAGCGTCGATCATGCGCTTCGCCTGCGCGACGATCTGCTGCTTCGCTGAGCCCCTCGCCCCACGGGTCGGGCGGATACGGCGGGTCGATGTGCTCGCGCGTACTTGAAGAAGAGGTACGCGCTGAACGGCACTTCCTTGCGGACGGCACCGCCCAGGAGGTCCACCAGCGGCGCATTGAGATGTCGCGCCTGGAGGTCGAGGAGCGCAACCTCGAACGCCGAGTATGCATTGGCGACCTGCTTTGACGGATGCGAGCCCGGGGCGAGCTCGGCGCCGCCGGACGCTGCGGCGCTGCAGGCGGCGCCGGCCGCCGCCCTGATGCGCGCACGCAGGCCGTTGAGATCGAACGGGATCGAGTCCCGACGAGCTCGCCGCTCACGAGCTCGAGCGCCGGCGAGCACCGGCGCATCGCCGTAGCTCTCGCCCAGGCCGACGACGCCGTTGTCGCTTTCGACCTCGATGATCGAGCGCAGCGCGAACGGCTCGTGGATGCCGCTCGCGTTGAGCAGCGGCGGATCCTTGAAAGCGATGGGCGTGACAGCGGCGCGACGAACTTTCGTGCATCGGCACCGCGCGGCTGCGGCGCCTGGAATGCCGGCGGCGAAATGGAGGTGGCTTTCAACATGAAGGCGCTCGCACAGTCTAGCAGTTATCATCGACGAGCCGAGAATGCTGGCGGCCGAAAGGGACGAGGCGAACCCGGCACGCAACTCGAGAGGGCGAAGGCAAGCTACCGTTACTTGGCCTCGGCGCGATGCGCAACCTTCCGAACCTGATCACGCTCGTCCGTCTCGGCCTCGTTCCCGTGATGGCGTGGTACGCGGCATCGGGTGCGTACGCAATCGCGGTGCCGATCTTCCTGCTCGCCGCACTCAGCGATCTTGCCGACGGCTATATCGGCCCCGCCGATTCAAGACCGCCGCGAACTGGATCGACGACTGACCCCGAGGACGCAGGCGTGTTCGTGTGCCGCGTCCTGGCCACTGTCATAGCGCCTGGGCACGCGGTGCGTCTGGCAAGGCAGCCCGCATGGCCCTCGACGGCCTCGCGTCCCTGGGGACCGTTTACAATACGCGCGAGGCGCCCGGCGGCGCCCTCTGTGAGGATCGCACCATGACCATCGAACGCTACCACGTCGGCAAACGCTTGTCCGGTCTCGTGATCCACCGCGCGACCGGCACCGCCTATCTCTCCGGCCAGGTCGCCGAAGACGCGGGAGCCGACGTCAGCGGCCAGACCCGGCAGGTGCTTGCGCTCGTCGATGCGCTGCTCGCCGAGGCCGGATCCGACAAGTCGAAGATTCTCTCGGCGACGATCTACCTTGCCGACATCGGCGATTTCGCCGCGATGAACGAGGTGTGGGAGAAATGGGTCGTGCCGGGGCAAACGCCGGCGCGCGCGACCGTCGAAGCGAAGCTCGCCCGCCCGGATCTGCGCGTCGAGATCCAGGTCATCGCGGCCACGTCGACGAAGGCCTGACGGCGATGCCGACACCCGCGGCCGCTGCCAAAGCCGTCATCGCCGCCACGTCGAGGCGCGACGTCGCGGCGTCGCCCGGCCACGCGGCGACGATGCCGGTGACGCGCGAGATGTTCGACGAGTGGCTCGTCCCCTGCTACGCGCCTGCGCCGTTCATCCCCGTGCGCGGCGAGGGCTCGCGCGTGTGGGACCAGGCGGGACGCATGTACATCGATTTCGCGGCAGGGGTCGCCGTCACCGCGCTCGGCCACTGTCATCCGGCGCTCGTCGCCGCGCTGAAGGAGCAGGCGGGCAAGCTCTGGCACGTGTCGAACTGGCTCACCAACGAGCCCGCGCTGCGCCTCGCGAAGCGGCTGATCGACGCGACGTTCGCCGAGCGCGTGTTCTTCTGCAATTCCGGCGCCGAAGCGAACGAAGCGGCGCTGAAGCTCGCGCGGCGCTACGCGCACGACCGGCACGGCGCGCGCAAGATACGCGTGATCTCGGCGAAGAACGCCTTCCACGGCCGCACGCTCTTCACGGTGACGGCGGGCGGCCAGGAAAAGTACGCGCGCGGGTTCGGACCGAATCCCGAGGGCATCGTGCATCTTCCGTACAACGACGTCGCGGCGCTCGAGCGCGAATTCGCCGAGCACGGCGCCGAGGTCTGCGCGGTGCTGCTCGAGCCGATGCAGGGCGAAGGCGGAATGGTTCCCGGGACGCCGGAATATCTGCAGGCCGCGCGCCGCCTCTGCACGGCGCACGGCGCGCTGCTGATCCTCGACGAGATCCAGAGCGGGATGGGCAGGACGGGCGCGCTGTTCTCGTACATGCAGAAGGGCGTGACGCCCGACATCCTGACGAGCGCGAAGGGGCTGGGCGGCGGGTTCCCGGTCGGCGCGATGCTGACGACCGACCGAGATCGCCAGCGTGTTCTCCGTCGGCGTCCACGGGACGACGTACGGCGGCAACCCGCTCGCTTGCGCGGTCGCCGGGGCGGTGCTCGACGTCGTCAACACGACCGAGGTGCTCGACGGCGTCAAGGCGCGCCATGCGTTGTTCATGGAAGGGCTGAAGGCGATCAACGTTCGGCGCCACGTCTTCGCGGACCTTCGCGGCGAGGGCGTGTGGATCGGCTGCGAGCTCGACGCGCGCTGGAAAGGCAAGGCGATGGACGTCGTCAAGGCCGCCGGCGAGGCCGGCCTCCTCGTTCTCGTCGCGGGCCCCGACGTCGTGCGCCTCGCGCCGTCGCTCGTGATCAGCCTCGACGAGATCCTCGAGGGGCTCGCGCGCCTCGAGACCGCGCTCAATCGCGCGCTGACGTAGCGCGGCGCGGCCGGCGTTCCGTGTTTCACGTCCGGCCGATCGCCAGGGACGACCTCCCCGCGGTGCTCGCGCTGTCCGAGCGCACGGGCACGGGCCTCACCACGCTGCCGGCGAACCGCGAGCGTCTGTCGGAGCGGATCGCGCGCTCGCTCGCGTCGTTCGCGGGAACCGCATCGCTCGCCGACGCCTGCTACGTTTTCGTGCTGGTCGACGGCGATGCCGATCGCGTCGTCGGGATCGCCGCGATCGAGGCCGCGGTCGGGCTCAAGGAGCCCTGGTACAACTACCACGTCGGCACGCTGGTCCACGCCTCGCGCGCGCTCGACGTCTACACGGCGGCGCCGACGCTCTTCCTCGCCAACGATCACACGGGCCACACCGAGCTCTGCTCGCTCTTCGTCGACCAGGCGTACCGGCATGCGCGAAGCGGGCCGCTCCTCGTCGAAGAGCCGGCTGCTCTTCATCGCCGAGTTCGCCGACCGCTTCGCGCCGAAAGTGATCGCCGAATTGCGCGGGAAGCTCGACGCCGACAACCGCAGCCCGTTCTGGGAAGGGCTCGGCCGCCACTTCTTCTCGATGGAGTATTCGACCGCGGATTACCTGACCGGAATCGGCCAGAAATCGTTCGTCGCCGAGCTGATGCCGCGGCACCCGGTGTACGTGAACCTGCTTCCCGAATCGGCGCGCGCAGTGATCGGCGAGGTGCACGACGACACGCGGCCCGCACGAACGCTGCTCGAGCAGGAGGGCTTCCGCTACGAGGGCTACGTCGACATCTTCGACGCGGGCCCGACGCTCGAGTGCTTCCGCGACAACATCCACGCGATTCGCCAGAGCGTCGTCGTTCCGGTTGCGATCGCGTCGGCGAGCACGCCGTCGCAACCGGCGGACGAAGGGCTCGTCTGGCTCGTCGCGAACCGCCGCTTCGACGACTTCTGCGCGATCCTCGCGCACGCGCCGGCGCGCGTCGAGCGGTTTCCGCTCGCGCCGGAGGCCGCGACGCGGCTCGGCGTCGCGGAGGGCGACGCCGTGCGCGCCGTCGCGCTGTCGCCGAAGGATCGATGAGCATCGACCTGTCCGCGACTCGACGTCAACTTCGACGGCATCCCGGGGCCGACGCACAACTACTCGGGACTCGCGCTCGGCAATCTCGCGGCGGAGAAGAATGCGCGACTCGTCGCGAATCCGCGCGAAGCGGCGTTGCAGGGCATCGCCAAGGCGCGCGCGCTCGCCGCTCGCGGCTACGCGCAGGCGGTGCTTCCGCCGCACGAGCGTCCCGATGTCGCAGCGTTGCGCGCGCTGGGGTTTTCCGGCCGCGACGGCGACGTCGTCGCGCGCGCCGCGCGCGAGGCGCCGCAGCTCCTGGCCGCCTGCTCGTCGGCTGCGGCGATGTGGGTCGCGAACGCGGCGACGGTCAGCCCATCGGCGGACACGGCCGACGGGCGCGTCCATCTGTCGCCCGCCAATCTCGTCTCCTACTTCCATCGCTCGCTCGAAGCCGCAACGACGACGCGCGTGCTCCGCGCGATCTTCGCCGACGCGAAGCATTTCGCCGTCCACGATCCGTTGCCTGCCGCACCCCAGCTCGGCGACGAAGGGGCGGCGAATTTCACGCGGTTCGCTTCGGGCGCCGGCGCGCGCGGCGTCGAGCTCTTCGTCTACGGCCGCGCCGCGTTCGACGCGACGGCGCCCGCGCCGCAAAAGTATCCGGCGCGGCAGACGCGCGAAGCGTCGGCAGCGCTCGCGCGCCGTCACGGGATCGATCCCGCGCACAGCGTCTTCGCGCAGCAGCTCCCCGCCGCAATCGACGCCGGCGTCTTCCACAACGACGTCATCGCCGTCGGTCACGGCAACGCTCCTCTTCTGTCACCAGCACGCCTGGGTCGCGCAGGATCGCGGTGCTCGCGGAGCTCGGCGCGAAGCTCGGCCCGGCGTTTACGCCGATCGTCGTTCCCGCCGACGCGGTGTCGCTCGCCGACGCCGTCGCGACGTACCTCTTCAACGCCAGCTCCTGCCGCGCGCCGAGGGCGGCTATCTGCTCGTCGCGCCCGCCGAATGCCGCGAGAACCCGCGCGTTGCCGCGTACCTCGACGCGCTCGTCGCCGGCGGCGGCCCGATCGCCGAGATCCTGACGTTCGATTTGCGGCAGAGCATGCGAAACGGCGGCGGTCCCGCGTGCCTGCGGCTCGCCGTCACGCTGACCGCCGCGGAGCGCGCAGCGATCCCGGCGCGCGTCTTCCTCGACGACGCGCTCGCCGCGGACCTCGAGCGCTGGGTGCGCAAGCACTACCGCGATCGGCTCGCGCCCGAAGACCTGGGCGATCCCGCGCTCGTCGACGAATCGCGGCGCGCGCTCGACGAGCTCACGCAGATCCTGCGCTGCCGGCGATCTACCCCTTCCAGCTCTAGCGAGCGGGGGGCACGCTCGCGTGAGGCGGCAAGCCTGCCGGCGCACGCCTCATCATAAGCCGGCGGGCTTGCCCGACCTCGTCACATCGCGGCACCTCAGTCGCTCGCCACCGCCGGCATCTCGCGATGCCGCCGCACCGGCGACCACAGCACCGCGCCGGCGACGAGCAGGATCCCGAGGACGCCGACCGTCAGCAGCGTGCCGCGCAGGCCGATCGCCGGTCGCCAGCGCGCCGCCGGCGAGCGAGCCCAGCGGCGCCGCGGCGACCGTCAGGAAGCGCATCGTCGCCGTCATCCGGCCGAGCAGCCGGTCGGGCGTGATCGCCTGGCGCAGCGCGAGATAGTTGATGCCGTACAGCACCGCGCCGAAGTCGAACACCAGCATCGCGCACGCCCAGCACGAGCGTCGCGAACCACACCGGGCCCGAGATCAGCCCGAACGCCTGCCAGCCGAGCGCCGTCAGCGCGAGGCCGTGCACGATCATCGGCCCGACGCCGAAGCGCGCCGGACAGCCGCTGCGCCAACGCCGCCGCGAGCACGCAGCCCACGCCGCCGAACACGTAGGTGAGGCCGATCGCGCCCGCCGAGAGGCCGAGCTCGCGCGTCGCGAACAGGATCAGCACCGCGATCTGCATGTGGTGCAGGATCTGCCACAGCCCGGCGAGCCACGCGAGCGCCAGCAGCGTCCGGTTGTTCCAGACGAGCTTCAGGCCCTCGTGGATCTCGGTCGTCACCGACGGCCGCGGTCCGCGGATGCGGCACGTCGTGCGGCGATGCGGATCCGCCGCAGCATCAGCGCCGAGGCGAAGAACGTCAGCGCGTCGAGGACGATCGCGAACGGCGCGGTGAGCGAGCTGGATCAGGCCGCCGGCAAGGCCCGGGCCGACCAGCGCCGACGACGTTTCGCCGAGCGCGATCTTGGCGTTCGCCTCGACCAGCCGGTTGCGTCCGGCCATCTGCGCGAGCAGCACCTGGTACGCGGCGCCGCCGACGACGTTCTGCACGCCGCAGAAGAAGCCGACCGCGTACAGGATCTCGATCGACAGCGTGCCGGTGAACGCGGCGACGGGGATCGCGAGCAGCGCGACGCCGCGCCCGATGTCGGCGGCGATCACGATCGGCAGCTTGCGCACGCGGTCGATCAGCACGCCGGCGTGCAGGCTCACGAGCGCGAACGGCAGCGTCTCGAGCGCGACCAGCACGCCCATCTGCCACGGCGTCGCGTGCAGCAGCACCGCGGCCGTCAGCGGCAGCGCGAGGTTCGTGATCTGCGCGCCGAACGCCGTGATCGTCAGCGAGCCCCAGAGCTTCACGAACTCCGGATTGCGCCAGAGGCCGTCGAAGAGCCGGCCGAATTTTCGCTGTAGCGTCTGCATGATGATGCCTGTCTCGACTCCGGCAATGCCGGAACGCGCCGCAATGCGCGGCGCAAAAAGCGACAGGCGGACAGGCGGGTACTGCTGCAGAAACCGGATCCCGCCTGCTGCCTGGCGGGAACTCCGGCCAGGCGATTACCGCAGGACGCCGCGGTAGATCGGGAACGGGGCGGTGCGGTGCGCCATGTCCGGCACTCCGATGGTCAGGAGGCTGCCGCCGACGCGCGTGCCCGTCTCGCCCGCGACTGCGGACGAAAGCGGAAGGAAGTTGCGCGCGTCGAACATGGGTCCCTGCTTGGTGTCGACGTTGTAATGGTCGTCGATGTCTACGCGAGCGCGCGCCGCGTCGGCAATCGCGCGGCGCGCGCCGTTCGACGCGCGCGCGAACGACCGCCTGTCGCGACGCGCGCAACGCGCGGCGCCGTCACTTCTTCGCCTTCTGGCGCGCGACGTCGACGTCGAGGTACTTCCACGGCGTGCTCGAGGTTCACGTGCTTCTTGTAGCCGAGCACCCACGGCCGGACGAGCGTGTTCTCGATCCGGTAGACGCCGAGGTCCCACGGGTTGTAGGCGGCGACGATGCTCGGCCATCTTGCGGTAGAGCGCGTTGCGCTCGGGCCCGTCGGGCACGCGCTTGCGACTTCCGGTAGAGCTCGTCGTACTCGGGCAGTCGCGAAGCGCGAGTAGTTCGACTGCCCGATGTTCTTGCTGTAGAGGAGCTGCATGAACGCGTCGCCCTCGCCGTACGTGTTGATCCAGCCGACCGGCCACATCTGCAGCTTGCCGGCGCGGCCCATCTTCAGCAGGTCGGGCCACTTCTGCTTGAGGAACTCGATGCGGATGCCGAGCGCCGTCATGTTCTTCTTCCACAGCTCGTCGCGCTCGCGGTCGCGGCCGGTCGGCGTCGACGCCCATCGTCAGCTGAGCGGCTTGCCGTCGGGCAGGTCGCGCCAGCCGTCCTTGTCGCGGTCGACGTAGCCGAACTTGTCGAGCAGCGCCTTCGCCGCCGCCGGATCGTACGGCTGGCGCTGCGACGAAGCCCGGGTTGTGGCCGGCGACGCCCGGCGGAATCGGCTGCGTCGCGACGCAGCGCCTGGCCCTGCCACCAGACCTTGATCAGTTCCTCGCGTGTTGAAGCCCATGATCGATCGCGCGGCGCAGCGCGATCTTCTCCGGCGTGTAGCCGCCGACGACCGGATCGTCCATGTTGAAGTAGCGTGTACGCGAGCGCGGGCTGCGTCGACGCGGTGCAGCGTGACGCCCTGCTTCGCGTATTCGGGCTTGAGCACGCGTTGCCGTGCGCTGTCGAGCACGTTGCGCGACGAGGTCGGCGGGCACGTTCGACGTAGTCGAGCTCGCCGCTGTTGAACGCGAGGAGCTGCGGATTCGATTCCTCGATGATCGAGATGTCGATGCGGCCGATCTGCGGCAGCCGCTTGCCCTTCATCTTCGCGATGAGGTCGCGATCGCCGGGCTCGCCGTTCTCCGGGAAAGTACTGCTCGCGATAATTCGGATTCGCTTCGAGCACGATCTTCTGCCCGCGCCGCCATTGGCCGAGCCGGTACGGGCCGGTGCCGACCGGGTTCGCCATCGCCCAGCCGCGACGCGTCGCCGTAGGCTTCGATCACCTCGCGCGCGACCGCCGCCATCGACGTCTGCGTCATGTAGCCCGAGCAGCACGTAGTCGGGCTCCTTGAGCGTGATCCGCAGCGTGTAGCGGTCGAGCGCTTTCAGGCCCTCGATCGGCGCGTCGTAGTCGAGCTGCCCGTCCTCCTTCGCCTTCGCGAGGACATCGTCCGCGCCCGCGATCTTGCCGTCGAGGAACCACAGGAACGGCGCGCGCATCCTCGGGTCGAGCAGCCGCTTCCACGCGTAGACGTAGTCGTCGGCGGCGAGCTCGCGCTTCTTGCCCTTGAACGCCGGATCGTCGGTGAAGTAGATGCCCGGCTTGATCCGGATCGTCCACGTGCGGCCGTCGGCCGAAATCTCCGGCATCGCCGCCGCGGTGTTCGGCACGACCTTGGTACGGCCGCGCGAGATAGTCGAACGTGTACAGCGGCTCGAAGATCGCGCGCTGGACGTGGCTCGAGTAGTAGTCGGACGTCGCCTGCGGGTCGAAGCCCGTCTCGGCGACCGGGAACGTCACGCGGATCGTCTTCGCCGGATCGGCCCACTTGGGCTGGGCGACTGCAGCCGACGCGCGAACGCGACGCAAGGCAGACGAGCACGCGGCGACGCTGCGCAGCGCCGCGGACGCGCAGCCGAGGACGCCCGGGTCTGCGTGAAGCCCGGAGCGCTCGTGCGATGCCGGCCACGCGGACTATTTGCCCGCGGCCTTGCGGCGTTTGAGGTCGACGTCGTAGTAGCGCCACGGATGGCGGTCGAACGCGTTGTACTTGTAGCCGACGATCCACGGCTGCACGAGCACGTTCTCGTAACGATACACGTGAAGATTCCACGGCGCGTAGGCGGTGACGAGCTCCGACATCCGCTGCAGGATCTTCGTGCGCGCGGGGCCGTCGGGCATCGCCCGCGCCTCCTCGTAGAGCTTGTCGAACTCGGGCAGCTTGAAGCGCGAGAGGTTCGAGAATCCCGCGTGGCCGCCGTAGAGCAGGCCGAGGAAGCCGAAGCCCTCGGTCGTCGTGCTGATGTTGCCGAGGAACCACATCTGCAGCTGGCCGAGCGCGCGCCGCCTTGAGCAGGTCGGCGAACTTCTGCTTGACGAACTCGACCTGCAGCCCGACGGCGTCGAGGCTGCGCTTGCCACAGCTCGTCGTACTGGCGGTCGAGCGCGCTCGTCGCCGACCCGATCTTCAGCACGAGCGGCTTGCCGTCGGGCAGGTCGCGCCAGCCGTCCTTGTCGCGGTCGACGTAGCCGAACTTGTCGAGCAGCGCCCTGCGCGGCCGCGGGGTCGAACTTCGCGTGGCCGTCGAACTTCGGGTCGTGGCCGGTGACGTTCGGCGGCATCGGCTGCGTCGCCGGCACCGCCTGGCCCTGCGCGCAACACGCGGATCTCCTCGTCGACGTTGTACGCCATGCCGATCGCGCGCCGCAGCGCGACCTTGTCCGGCGTGTAGCCGCCGACGACCGGGTCCTCCATGTTGAAGTACGTGTACGTGATCGCCGGCTGGATGCCGCGCGCGAGCATGATCCCCTGCTCGGCGAAGCGCGGCTTCAGATGGTTCGCCGGCATCGAGCACGTTCGGCACGAGGTCGGGCGGCACCGTCAGAATAGTCGAGATCGCGCTGCTCGAACGCGAGCAGCCGCGGATTGGATTCCTCGATGATGCTGATCTCGATGCGGCCGGCGAACGGAAGCTTCTTGCCCTTGAGCTTCGCGACGATCGCGCGGTCCTCCGGGAAGGCTGCTTTCGGGGAAGAGCTCGTCGCGAAACGTCGGATTCGCCTCGAGCACGATCTTCTGCCCGCGCCGCCATTCCTTGAGCCGGTACGGGCCCGGTGCCGACCGGATTGGCCATCACCCAGCCGGCGCCGTCGGCGTACGCCTCGATGACCTCGCGCGCGACTGCGCGCGGTCGCGATGGTCGTCAGGTTCGACAGCAGCTCGTAATCGGCGAAATTGAGCTTGATCCGGATCGTGTAGCGGTCGATCGCCTGCATGCCCTCGATCGGCGCGTCGTAGTCGAACTTGCCGGTCTCCTTCGCGTTGGCGACGACGGCGTCGGCGCCGACGAAGCGCCCGTCGAACGCCTGCAGCGAGTTCGAGCGCATCTTCGGATCGAGCACGCGCTTCCACGCGTAGACGTAGTCGGCGGCGGTGAGCTCGCGCCGCTGGCCCTTGAACACCGGATCGTCGGCGAAATAGATGCCCGGCTTGATGCGGATCGTCCACGTCTTGCCGTCGGCCGAGATCTCCGGCATGCCGACGGCGGTGTTGGGGACGAGCTTGTACGGTCGCGCGAGATAGTCGTATCGATAGAGCGGATCGAAGATCACGCGATTGACGCTGTTCGAATACTCGTCGCCGGCCGCCTGCGGATCGAAGCCCGTCTCGGGCGTCGGAAACGCCGCGTAGATGACCTTGTTCGGGTCCGCCTGCGCGAACGCGCCGGCGCACGCGAGCGCCAGCGCGAATCCGGCGGCTGCGACAGCGGCAAGGCGGCGTCGCATCGCGGCGCCTACAGCAGCTTCTCGATGTCGCCGGCGATCGCCGCCGGCTCGGTGTTCGGCGCGTAGCGCTCGACCACGTTGCCCTTGCGGTCGACGAGGAACTTGGTGAAGTTCCACTTGATCGCTTCGGACCCCAGCAAGCCCGGCTTCGCCTTCTTCAGGATACTTGTAGAGCGGCGCCGCGCCGTCGCCGTTGACGTCGACCTTCGCGAACATCGGGAACGTCACGCCGTAGTTCATCTCGCAGAACGACTCGATCTCCGCCTCGCTCCCGGGCTCCTGCTCGCCGAACTGGTTGCAGGGGAAGCCCAGGATCTCGAGACCCTTGCCGTGGAGCTTCTCGTAGAGCGCCTCGAGGCCCTTGTACTGCGGCGTGAAACCGCACTTGCTCGCGGTGTTGACGATGAGCAGCGGCTTGCCCTTGTACGCGTCGAGCTTGACCGTCTTGCCGTGGATGTCCTTGACAGCGAAATCGTAGATGCCGGCCATGTGCGCCTCCGTGTGCCGAAACGAGAATTATGCGCGTCGTGCTTCGCCGGCGGAGACCCGATCGCGTCAGGATCGCGACCGGCACAAGCCTCCGGGCTTCACGAGACCCGGGCGCCCTTCGGCTTGTGCCGGTTGCGATCCCCGTCCGAATTCGAGCCCGGCGCGCCGAACCCGCCGCCGCCGGGCGTCTGGATCACGAAGACGTCGCCGGCTGCCATTTCGACCGCGCACGTCGCGCCGAATTCCTCGCGCGAGCCGTCGACCCGCTCGACCCAGTTGCGCCCGACGGCGCCCGGCATCCCGCCGGCGACGCCGAACGGCGCGACGCGGCGGTGGTTCGCGAGCATCACCGCCGTCATCGGCTCGAGGAAGCGCACGCGCCGCTCCGCGCCGTCGCCGCCGCGATGGCGGCCCGCGCCGCCGCTGCCGCGCCGGATCCCGTAGGAATCGAGCCGCACCGGAAACCGCCATTCGAGCACTTCGGGATCGGTCAGCCGCGAATTGGTCATGTGCGTCTGCACGACGCTCGCGCCGTCGAAGTCGGGCCCGGCGCCGGAGCCGCCCGAGATCGTCTCGTAGTACTGATACGTCGCGTTGCCGAACGTGAAATTGTTCATCGTTCCCTGCGACGCCGCGAGCACGCCCAGCGCGCCGTACAGCGTGTCGGTGATCGTCTGCGACGTCTCGACGTTGCCGGCGACCACGGCCGCCGGATAGCGCGGCGCGAGCATCGACCCCTGCGGGATGACGACGGCAAGCGGCTTCAGGCAGCCGGCGTTCATCGGGATCTCGTCGTCGACGAGCGTGCGGAACACGTAGAGCACCGCCGCCTTGCACACCGCGGACGGCGCATTGAAGTTGGTCGGCTGCTCGGCGCTCGTGCCGGTGAAGTCGATCGTCGCGCTCCGCTGCGCCTTGTCGATGCCGATGGTCACGGCGATCCGCGCGCCGCTGTCCATCTCGTACTCGAAGTGCCCGTCGGTCAGCACGTCGAGCACGCGCCGCACCGCCTCCTCGGCGTTGTCCTGCACGTGCCGCATGTACGCGCGCACGACGGGCAGGCCGAAGTGCGCGACCATCTTGACGAGCTCCTCGGCGCCCTTCGCGCACGCGGCGACCTGCGCGCGCAGGTCGGCGAGGTTCTGGTCGACGTTGCGCGACGGATAGCGGCCGGAGGCGAGGATCGCGCGCATCTCCGGCTCGAGGAAGCGCCCTTCGCGCGACGAGCTGGACGTTGTCGAGCAGCACGCCCTCCTCGTCGACGTGCGTCGAATCGGGCGGCATCGAGCCGGGCGTGATGCCGCCGATGTCGGCGTGGTGGCCGCGCGAGGCGACGTAGAACTCGGGCTCGGAAGCCGGATTCGGGGCGCTGGCTTTGTCGGCTTCGTCGAGGAACACCGGCGCGATGACCGTCACGTCGGGCAGGTGCGTGCCGCCGTTGTACGGCGCGTTCAGCACGAAGACGTCGCCGCGCCGCATCGTGCCGCGGCGGCGGTCGATGATCGTCTTCACGCTCTCGCCCATCGATCCGAGGTGCACCGGCATGTGCGGCGCGTTGGCGATCAGGTTGCCTTCGGCGTCGAACAGCGCGCACGAGAAATCGAGCCGCTCCTTGATGTTGACCGAGTACGCGGTGTTCGCGAGCGTGACGCCCATCTGCTCGGCGATCGCCATGAACAGGTTGTTGAACACCTCGAGCAGCACGGGATCGGCGGTCGTGCCGATCGCGTGCGCGCGCCGCGCCGCCTCGACGCGCTCGAGCACGATGTCGGCGCGCGGCGTGAACGTCGCGCGCCAGCCCGGCTCGACGACGGTCGTCGCGTTGTCCTCGCGGATGACCGCGGGACCGGCGATCGTGTCGCCCGGGCGCAGGTGATCGCGGTCGTAGACATGAGCGTCGCGGAACGCGCCGTCGGTATAGATGCGGTTCGTGCGGATCGGCGCCAGCGCGTCGATCCCGGCGCGCAAATGCCGGCGCGCGTTCGTCGGCGGTGTGCGCCCGCCCGATCGCCTCGACCGCGACGGCTTCGACGACGAGCGGCTTGCCCGGCATCAGGAAGCCGTACTGCTGGCGGTATTTGCGCTCGAACTCGGCGACGACGCTCGCCGCCGCATCGACCGCGGTTTCGAGCGTCGTGTCGGTGCCTTCGTATTTGAGATGCAGCGTGCGCCTCACGTCGATGCGGTCATCGCCGATCCCCTGCGCGGCGACTTCGTCGCGCGCCGCGCGCTCGAGCGCGGCGAGCGTGGGCGCGCACTCGGCAAGCGCCGCGTCGGAGAGCCGCGTCTCGACCGCCTTCTGCTTCAGCGAGCGCACGTCGGCGAGCCCCATGCCGAAGGCGGAGAGCACGCCGGCGAACGGATGCAGCAGCACGCGCGTCATTCCGAGCGCATCGGCGACGAGGCACGCGTGCTGGCCGCCCGCGCCGCCGAAGCAGCACAGCGTGTACTCGGTGACGTCGTACCCGCGCTCGACCGAAATGTGCTTGATCGCGTTCGCCATGTTCGCGACCGCGATCTTCAGGAACCCGTCGGCGACCTCCTCGGGCGTTCGCGCATGGCCGGTCCTCTCGGCGACCTCGGCGGCGAGCGCCGCGAACTTCTCGCGCACGATCGCCGCGTCGAGCGGCTGATCCCCGCCGCGGCCGAACACGCGAGGAAAGAGCTCGGGGTCGAGCTTGCCCACCATCACGTTGCAATCGGTCACCGTCAGCGGGCCGCCGCGCCGGTACGACGCGGGGCCGGGATTCGCGCCGGCGGACTGCGGGCCGACGCGAAACCGCGCGCCGTCGAACGTGCAGATCGAGCCGCCGCCGGCGGCGACCGTGTGGATGCGCATCATCGGCGCCGCGAGCCGCACGCCGGCGACCTCGGTGATGAACGCGCGCTCGTATTCGCCCGCATAGTGCGTGACGTCGGTCGACGTGCCGCCCATGTCGAAGCCGATGATCCGGTCGAATCCGGCGAGCCGCGAAACCTCGACCGCGCCGACGATCCCGCCCGCCGGCCCCGAGAGGATCGCGTCCTTGCCCTGGAAACGGTGCGCATCGGTCAGCCCGCCGTTCGACTGCATGAACTGGAGCCGCGGCAGATATCGCGCGTCTCGCTCCGCCCAGGTCGCGCTCGACCTGCTCGACGTAGCGGCGCAGGATCGGCGACAGGTACGCATCGACGACCGTCGTGTCGCCGCGCGAGACGAGCTTCATCAGCGGACACACCGCGTGCGACACGGAGACCTGCGCGAACCCGAGCTCGCGCGCGAGCGCGGCGAGCGCGAGCTCGTGCTCGGGAAACCGATAGCCGTGCATCAGCACGATCGCGACCGCGGTGATCCCGGCGTCGCGCGCCGCACCGAGATCGCGCCGCACCGACGCGAGATCGAGCGGCCGCACGATGTCGCCGCGCGCCCCGATGCGCTCGTCGACCTCGATCACGCGCTCGTACAGCAGCGCCGGCAGCTCGATCCTGCGCACGAAGAGCTTCGGCCGGTTCTGATACGCGATGCGCAACGCGTCGGCGAAGCCGCGGGTGATGACGAGCGCCGTGCGCTCGCCCTTGCGCTCGAGCAGCGCGTTCGTGGCGACCGTCGTGCCCATCTTGACGGCGTCGATCGCGCCCGCGGGAATCGGCGCGCCGGCGGCAAGCCCGAGCATCTCGCGGATCGCGTGCACGGCGGCGTCCGCGTAGCGCTCCGGATTCTCGGAGAGCAGCTTGTGCGTGACGAGCGTGCCGTCCGGACGGCGCGCGACGACATCGGTGAACGTGCCGCCGCGATCGATCCAGAACTCCCAGCCTGCACCGGTTGACGGACGAGTTGACGGTCATCGAGTGAGTCGGCGGTGCTGCCGAAGTGAGGACGCGAGCGGAACGCGCGCCATTATAGGCTCGCGCTACGACGGGCCGGCACGAGGGACTCCTCGCGGGGCCGACGCCGACCGTCCGACGCGAGCCATCGAATTGTGGTAAAAGAGCACGGGCCGGCGCGCAGCGATCCCCGCAGTGCGCTGCTCTTTGCGCGTCATTTCAGGAGCTACGATATGAGAACACTTGCCGCCTGCCTGCTCGTCGCTCGGCGTCGTGCTCGCGCTGCCTGCGGCCGCCCAGACCAAGTGGGACATGCCCACGGCGTATCCGGCGAACAACTTCCACACCGAGAACATCCAGCAGTTCGCGAACGACGTCGACAAGGCGACCGGCGGCAAGCTCAAGATCACCGTGCACGCCAACGCGTCGCTGTTCAAGGCGCCCGAGATCAAGCGCGCGGTGCAGGGCGGCCAGGCGCAGATCGGCGAGATCCTGCTCGTCAACTTCGAGAACGAGGATCCGTTCTACGGGCTCGACGGCATCCCGTTCCTCGCCACGTCGTACGGCGAGTCGATGAAGCTCTACAAGGCCTCGCGCAAGACGCTCGACGACAAGTTCGCGAAGCAGGGAATGAAGCTCCTCTACACGGTCGCGTGGCCGCCGCAGGGCATCTACACGAAGCGAACGCTCGCGAGCGGCGCCGACATGAAGGGCCTCAAGTGGCGCGCGTACAGCCCCGCGACGTCGAAGATCGCCGAGCTCGTCGGCGCGCAACCGGTCACCGTGCAGGCCTCCGAGCTCTCGCAGGCGCTCGCGACCGGCATCGTCGATTCCTACATGTCCTCCGGCGCGACCGGCTACGATTCGAAGACCTACGAGCACATCAAGAATTTCTACGATACGCAGGCGTGGCTGCCGAAGAACGCGATCATCGTCAACCAGAAAGCGTTCGATGCGCTCGACAAGGCGTCGCAGGCGGCCGTGCTCAAGGCCGCGGCGGACGCCGAAGCGCGCGGCTGGAAATTGTCCGAGGAGAAGACCGGCTGGTACTACGATCAGCTCAAAGCCAAGGGGATGAGCATCATGAAGCCTTCGGAGCAGCTCACCGCCGACCTGCGCAAGGTCGGCAACTACATGCTTGCCGAGTGGCTGCGCAAGGCGGGCGACGACGGACGCAAGGTGATCGACGCGTATCGCGCGATGTGATGCGCCGCGCGCTCGACACGCTCTACGACGCCGCCGGATACTTGGCGGCGTTGTTTTTGGCGGGGACGCTCGCGATGGTGCTCACCGGCATCGCCGGCCGGCTGCTGAACTTCCACGTGCCGGGCACCGACTCGTACGCGGGCTACTGCATGGCGGCGTCGGGATTCCTCGCGCTCGCGCACACGTTCAAGCGCGGCGAGCACATTCGCGTGTCGCTGATACTCGAGCACGTCGGCGCTCCCGCGCGGCGCAGGCTCGAACGGGTCTCGCTCGCCCTCGCGACGCTGCTTGCCGCGCTGTTCGCGTACTACAGCATCCGCCTCGCCTTCCAGTCGTGGCAATTCAACGACGTCTCGACCGGCAACGACGCCACGCCGCTGTGGATACCGCAGCTCACGATGGCGGGCGGCACGCTGATCCTGCTGATCGCTCTTGCCGACGAGCTCGTGCTGGAGCTCCAGGGTCGTCGCGCGCAGAAGCAATCCGACGAAGCGCTGCACAGCGAATGATGCGGCCGAGGGCGTCATGGACGCGCTGATCACGGCACTGCTCGTCGTCTCCCTGTTCGTGCTGCTCGGCAGCGGCGTCTGGATCGGCCTCGCGCTCGCCGGGGTCGCGTGGATCGGCATGGAGCTCTTCTCGTCGCGGCCCGCGGGCGACGCGATGGCGGTCACGATCTGGGGCTCGGCGTCGTCGTGGACGCTGACCGCGCTGCCGCTCTTCGTCTGGATGGGCGAGATCCTGTTCCGCACGCGGCTTTCCGAGGACATGTTCCGCGGCCTCGCGCCGTGGCTCGAGCGGCTGCCGGGCCGGCTGCTCCACACGAACATCATCGGCTGCACGATCTTCGCCGCCGTATCGGGCTCCTCCGCTGCGACGTGCGCGACGATCGGCAAGATGACGCTGCCGGAGCTCAAGGCGCGCGGCTATCCCGAGGACATGACGATCGGCACGCTCGCCGGCGCCGGAACGCTGGGGCTTCTGATCCCGCCGTCGATCATCATGATCGTCTACGGCGTCATGGCGAACGTCTCGATCGCGCAGCTCTTCATCGCCGGCGTGATTCCCGGGATCCTGCTCGCGCTGCTCTTTTCGGGCTACATCGTCGCGTGGGCGCTCGTGCACCCGGCGCGCATCCCTGCGGCGACCGAGAAGACGATCGATCGCGCAGAAGTTCTACGCGTCGCGGCATCTCATGCCGGTGGTATTGCTGATCATGCGGTGCTGGGCTCGATCTACGCCGGTGTCGCGACGGCCACCGAGGCCGCGGCGTTCGGCGTCGTCGGATCGCTCGCGATCTCGGCGATCCAGGGCTCGCTCACGCGCAAGACGTTCGGCGCGAGCATCCTCGGCGCGACGCGCCTCTACTGCATGATCGCGCTGATCCTCGCCGGCGCGTCGTTCCTGACGCTGGCGATGGGCTACATCGGGCTCCCGCGTCACCTCGCCGAATGGATCGGCGGCCTCGGGCTGTCGCCGTTCGCGCTGGTCGTCGCGCTGATGGTGTTCTACATCGTTCTCGGCTGCTTCCTCGACGGCATCTCGATGGTGGTGCTCACGATGGGGGTCATCCTGCCGACGGTCGAGGCGGCGGGGATCGATCTGCTGTGGTTCGGCATCTTTCTCGTGCTCGTCGTCGAGATGGCGCAGATCACGCCGCCGGTCGGCTTCAACCTGTTCGTCCTGCAAGGGATGACGAAGAAACAGATCACGTGGATCGCGAGGCAGGCGCTGCCGATGTTCTACCTGATGATCGCCGCGGTGCTGCTGATCTGGTATTTTCCGCAGCTCATCACCTTCCTGCCGCAGCAGATGAAGCTCGGCTGAGCGATAGCGGAGGATGCGAATGGCGACCGATTCGACCTTCAACGCGAAGATGAAGACGCCGTTTGCCGTGCTGGGGATACGCACCGCGGCCGGCGTCGTCACGCAGCATCGAATACCTGCCCAGGTCCGAGCGGCCGAAGCCGCCCGACAACGCGCTTGCCGAGCGCGCGGTCCGCCAGATCGAGCGCTACTTCGCCGATCCCGAGTTCCGTTTCACGCTGCCGCTCGCCGCGGCGGGAACGCCGTTCCGCGAGCGCGTCCGGGAGGCGCTGACCGCGATACCCGGTCGGCGAGTCGCGCACCTACGGCGAGCTTGCGCGGCGACTGCACACCGCGCCGCGCGCAGTCGGCGGCGCATGCGGCGCGAACGACATCGCGCTCGTCGTTCCGTGCCATCGCGTCGTCGGCAGCCAAGGCTCGCTCGGCGGATTCATGCACGCGGTCGACGGCGATCCGCTCGCGATCAAGCGCTGGCTCCTCACGCACGAGGGCTACCGGTTCGGCGCCTGACGAGCGCGCCGTCTCGCGTTGATCGTGCCGGAGTCGAGCGAACTGATCGACGCCTTCTGCGACCAGGTCTGGCTGCAGGACGGCCTCGCTGCGTCGTCGCTCGCGAGCTACCGCCGCGATCTCACCGCGTGGGCATCGTGGCTCGACCGTCGCGGCGGCACGCTGCTCGCCGCGCAGCGCGCCGACGTCGATGCATTTCTCGCCGACCAGTTTCGCGCCAAGGCCAAGGCGACGTCGGTCTCGCGGCGGCTTTCCGCGCTGCGCCGCTTCTACGCGCTGCAGCTGCTGCAGGGGACGCTCGCCTCCGATCCGACGCTGCGCGTGCGCGCGCCGAAGCTCCCGCGACGGCTGCCGAAGAATCTCTCCGAGAAGGAAGTCGAGGCGCTGCTCGCCGCGCCCGATACGGAGACGACGCTCGGCCTGCGCGATCGCGCGATGCTGGAGACGCTTTACGCGACGGGGCTGCGCGTCTCGGAGCTCGTCGGCCTCACGCTCGCGCAGGTCTCTCTCGACATGGGTGTGGTGCGCGTCGTCGGCAAGGGAAACAAGGAGCGACTGGTGCCGCTCGGCGAGGAATCGATCCGCTGGGTCGCGCGCTACCTGAAGTCCGCGCGGCCGACGCTCGTCGGCGGCGGCAAGAGCTCGGCGCTCTTCGTCACCGCGCGCCGCGCGCCGCTCACGCGACAGGCGTTCTGGGCGCTCGTCAAGCGCCTCGGCGCGAAAGCCGGCATTCCCTCCGCGAGCCTCTCGCCGCACGTGCTGCGCCATGCGTTCGCCACGCATCTGCTCAACCACGGCGCCGATCTGCGCGTCGTCCAGCTCCTCCTCGGTCACGCCGACATCGCGACGACGACGATCTACACGCACGTCGCGCGCGAGCGCCTGAAGAAGCTGCACCAGCGGCATCATCCGCGGGGGTGACGAGGCCCGCGTCGACGCCGATGGCGAAGAAGGGCGATTGACACGCGAGGAAGCGTTGCGCGACGGAGCTCAAGCCGTCCACCCCTTGCCCGCGCCGGCGTCTTCGCCTAGCCTGTCGTCGGGCGTTGCGGGGAGCGACGCCGAAACGAGGGAGGAGAGGCCGTGCCTCGGGGTGCAACGCCCGCGAAGAGAAAAGTGGCGGCGCGGCCGTCCGCCGTCAAGAAGCCGCGGCGCGCTCCTGAAACGACGATCGGCGCGCTCGAAGCGCGCCTGGCGCAAGCGCTCGAGCAGCAGGCGGCGACGAGCGAGATCCTGCGCGTCATCTCCGCCTCCCCGACCGAAGTCGAGCCCGTTCTGCAAGCCGTAGCCGAACATGCGGCCCGGCTCTGCCAGGCGCCCTTCGCGCGCGTGCTGCTCGTCGACGGCGATGTCCTGCTGTCGCGAGCGGAATACGTCTGCGGACGGCGGCGATCCGTCCCGCGTCATGCCGGTGCCTCTGAAGCGGAGCTTCGATCAGCGGACGCGCGACACTCGATCGCGAGACGGTCCACTACGCCGACATCGTTCCATTGCTCGACTCCGAGTTCCCGGACGCGCGCGAGAATGCGATTGCGAATCGGATTCCGCGCCGTGCTCGCCGTGCCGCTGTTGCGCGATTCCGGCGCCTACGGTGCGATCCTTCGTCTGGCGCCGCGAGCCGGGCCTTTTCGCACCGGATCAGGTCGAGCTCGTCCAGACCTTCGCTCGGCAGGTAGCGATCGCCGTCGACAACGTGCGCTTGTTCAAGGCGACGAAAGAGGCGCTCGAGCAGCAGACGGCGACCAGCAACGTGCTGAAGGTCATCAGCCGCTCGGCGTTCGATCTGCAGCCGGTCCTCGACACGGTCGTCGAGAGCGCGGCGCGGCTGTGCGGCGCCGAGCACGCGCACATGCACCGCTTCGACGGCGAGCTGCTGCGGCTGGCCGCGGGCTTCAGCGCCAATCCGGCGATGCTCGACAATTTGCGCGAACACCCCAACCCGCTCGGGCCCGGTTCGATCTCAGGGGTCGCCGGCCTCGAGCGCAGGGCGATACATTGGCACGACGTGCTGGAACAGTCCGGATACCAGCACGGAGAGGCGCAGCGACTCGGCAGGCTATCGAACGATACTTGCGGTACCGATGCTGAGCGGCGAAACCCTGCTCGGCGTCATCGTCGTCTGGAAGACGCGCGTCGATCCGTTCACGGAGAAACAGATCGAGCTCGTGACGACCTTCGCCGACCAGGCGGTCATCGCGATCCAGAACGTGCGCCTGTTCAACGAGCTCGAGGCGCGCAACCGCGATCTCACCGAGGCGCTGGAGCAGCAGACGGCGACGAGCGAGATACTGAGGGTGATCAGCCAGCTCGCCGACGAACGTGCAGCCGGTGTTCGACACGATCGTCGCGAGCGCGATGCGGCTTTGCAACGCGGACCACGCGCACGTCGGCACCGATTCGACGGCGAGCTGCTACACCTGTCGCCGCGGGCATGTCAGCGCCGAGTATGCAGGCGCATGCGTCGACAATTTCCGCGAACGCCCAACCCGCTCGGCACGGACGATCCCAGCGGTCGCGCGATCCTCGACGCGCCGGGCGATCGCATCGGCCGGATGTCGCTCGAAGAGTCCGGAGTACCGAACGGCTCGAGGCGCTGGGGACTCGGAGGTTACCGGAGCGATACTGGCGCGTGCCGATGCTGCGCGACGGCAGCCCTTGATGGGCGGATCGTCGATCGGACGGCCGCGCGCCGACCCGTTCACGACAAGCAGATCGCAGCTCGTGAAGACCTTCGCCGACCAGGCGGTGATCGCGATCGAGAACGTCCGCCTGTTCAAGGAGCTCGAAGCGCGAAATCGCGACCTCACCGAGGCGCTCGAGCAGCAGACGGCGACGAGCGAGATCCTGCGCGTGATCAGCCAGTCGCCGACCGACGTGCAGCCGGTGTTCGACACGATCGCGGCGGCCACGCTGAAGCTGTGCGCGGCAGCTACCGCCGTCGTCACGACGTTCGACGGCGAGTTGATCCGCGTCGGCGCAATGGCGAACGTGGACCCGAAAGGGGCCGATGCGATTCGCCGCATCTTCCCGCGACCGCCGAGCCACGACAACGCCACCGCCAGGGCGATTCTCACGCGCAGCGTCGTCGTGATTCCCGATGTCTTCGAAGATCCCGCGTATGCGGTCGGCGCCTTTGCGCTCGCCGCGGGATTTCGCAGCGCGCTGGCCGTTCCTCTGTTGCGCGAAGGCAACCCGATCGGCGCCATCACGGTCGGCCGGCCGCAACCCGGCCCATTCTCCGACAACCAGTCGCGCTGCTGCAGACGTTCGCCGACCAGGCGGTGATCGCGATCGAGAACGTCCGGCTGTTCATGGAACTGCAGACGCGCACCACCGAGCTCACGCAGTCGGTCGGCGAGCTGAAGGCGCTGGGCGAGGTCGGTCAGGCGGTGAGCTCGACGCTCGACCTCGAGACGGTGCTGTCGACGATCGTCTCGCGTGCACGCAACTCGTCCGGCATGGACGGCGGCGCCATCTACGAGTACGGCGAGGAGCGCGAGGAGTTCTACCTGCACACCGCCGACGAGCTGCCGCTCGAGCTCGTCGAGCTTCTCCGCGCGAAGCCGATCCGCAAGGGTGACGGCGCGCTCGGCCGGCTCGCAGTCGTCGGCGAGCCCGTCGAGATCCGCGACATCGCCGACGAGAAGGTCTATCAGAGCGCCGTCGCGGAAGATCCTCATTCGGCTGGGGTATCGGTCGCTGCTCGCCGTGCCGCTGCTGCGCGAGGGCCGCTTGCTCGGCGGGCTCGTCGTCTACCGGAAGACCGCGGGCGAATTCGCGCCGCAGGTCGTCGAGCTGCTGAAGACGTTCGCCGCGCAGTCGGCGCTCGCCATCCAGAACGCGCGGCTCTTCCGCGAGATCGCGTCGAAGAGCCGCGAGCTCGAGACGGCGAGCCGGCACAAGAGCGAGTTCCTCGCCAACATGTCGCACGAGCTGCGCACGCCGCTCAACGCGATCATCGGCTTCTCGGAAGTGCTCCACGAGCGGATGTTCGGCGAGATCAACGACAAGCAGGCCGAGTACCTTGCCGACATCCTCGAATCGGGGCGGCATCTGCTGTCGCTCATCAACGATATCCTCGATCTGTCGAAGATCGAGGCCGGCCGCATGGATCTCGACCCGACGGAGTTCAGTCTGCCGGCTGCGATCGACAATACGCTGACGCTGGTGCGCGAGCGCGCGCATCGGCGCGCCATCGCGCTCGAGCGGACGATCGACGAAGGCATCGACAAGGTCCACGCCGACGAGCGCAAGGTGAAGCAGGTCATCCTCAATCTGCTGTCCAATGCGCTCAAGTTCACGCCCGAAGGAGGGCGGATCGCCGTGAGCGCGCGCGCCCGCGACGGGTGGGCCGAGATTTCAGTCACCGACACCGGCGTCGGCATCGCGCCGGAGGATCAGGCGACCGTGTTCGACGAATTCCGGCAGGTCGGCAGCGCGGCGAAAAAGATCGAGGGCACGGGACTCGGCCTCGCGATATCGCGGAAGTTCATCGAGCTCCACGGCGGCAGGATCTGGGTGACGAGCAAAGTGGGGACGGGCTCGACGTTCGCGTTCACGCTGCCGTCGACCGCGGTGACGCGCGACGCGCCAAGCTGACCGGCAGCAACGAGATTCCGCCGGAGCGTGCCGACGGACGCGTCGCGCAGCGCTATGGCGCGCGCTTGCGCTCGATGACGACGCCGAGCTCCCTGACGCCGGCGATCGGCGCGAGCTTCGCGACGCGCACCTTGGCCCACGGCGCGCCGAAGTCGGCGAGCAGCAAGTCCGCGATCGCCTGCGCGAAGCGCTCGAGGAGCTTGTGCGGATGATCGGCGGCAAACGCCTTCAGGCGCTTCACGACGGCCGCGTAATCGAGCGTGTCCGCAAAGTCGCCCGACTGGAACACGTCATCGGACGGGAACCCGAGCTCGATGTCGAGCCGGATCGTCTGCGGAAGCTCCGCTTCCCACTCGTAGACGCCGATGCGCGTCTCCACGCGCAAATCGTGAATGAAGATCGAGTTCAATGGGCTTTGCTAGAATCTCTCGCGAGTGCGAGACGCGCGGCTCGCGCGTCCGCCGCCTTCCGGGTCACGCATTCTAACCGACGCCTCGCCGCATGCTCGCCTCCATGGCATTCGTCGTCGTCGCGTACCTGCTGGGCTCGGTGTCGTTCGCGGTCGTGACGAGCAGGCTGTTCGGGCTTCCCGATCCGCACAGCTACGGCTCGCGCAATCCCGGCGCGACCAACGTGTTGCGCACCGGCAACAAAGCGGCCGCAATCCTGACGCTCGCCGGCGATGGCGCGAAAGGATGGCTCGCGGTGTTCCTCGCGCAGACGCTCGGGCCTTCGTTCGCCGTCGCCGACTGGACCGTTGCCGCCGTTGCCCTCGCAGTGTTCCTCGGGCACCTGTTCCCGGTGTTCCATCGCTTCGCCGGAGGCAAAGGCCTCGCGACCGCTGCCGGCATCGTGTTCGCGCTGCACTGGCCGCTTGGGCTCGCGCTCGGCGCGCTCTGGCTGGTGATGGCCGTCACATTCAAGATCAGCTCGCTCGCCGCGTTGACGACCGCGGCGCTGCTTCCGCCGGGCGCGTTCTACGTCTTCGGCAATTCGCCGCTCGCGTGGGCGAGCGTCGCGATCGCGCTGCTCCTCTTCTGGCGCCACCGGACCAACATTCGCCAGCTGCTCGCGGGCCGCGAAACCACGATCGGCCGCTAACGCTCGCAAGCGCGCGATTTCAGACGGGCGGCAGCGATGCGAGGTCCCAGCGCGGCCGCACCGAGAACGCGTAGTCGTCGCGTTGCGCGCTGTCCAGGCGCAGCGCGCCGACGAGCGCGATCATCGCGCCGTTGTCGGTGCAGAACTCGAGGTCGGGAAAGAAGACCTCGCCGCCGCGCTGCGCAAGCGCCGCAACGAGCCGCTCGCGCAACTCGCGATTGGCCCCGACTCCGCCCGCAACGACGAGGCGCGAATGTCCCGCGACGCCGAGCGCGGCAAGCGCCTTCGCGACGAGCACGTCGACGACCGCGTGCTGGAACTCGCGGGCGATGTCGGCGCGACGACGCTCGTCGAACGTCCCCGCGGCGCTCTCGCGCCGGACGAGCGTCAGCACCGCGGTCTTCAAGCCGCTGAAGCTCATGTCGAGGTCGCCGCTGTCGAGCATCGGACGCGGCAGCGACACCGCGCCGTCGCGCCCGGCCTCGGCGAGCCGCGCGAGCGCCGGACCGCCCGGGTAGCCGAGCCCGAGAAGCTTCGCGGTCTTGTCGAACGCTTCGCCGGCGGCGTCGTCCTTGGTGTCGCCAAGGAGACGGTAACGGCCGACGCCTTCGACCTCGAACAACTGGCTGTGGCCCCCCGACACGAGGAGCGCCACGAAAGGAAACGCCGGGCGCGGGTCGGCGAGCAGCGGCGACAGCAGGTGCCCTTCCAGATGGTGGACGCCGATCGCGGGCTTGCGCAGCGCGTAGCCGAGCGCGCTCGCCACGCTCGCGCCGACGAGGAGCGCGCCCGCGAGCCCCGGCCCTTGCGTGTATGCGATCCCGTCGAGGTCGGCGAGCGCGACGCCGGCTTCGGTCAGCACGCTCTGCGCGAGCGGCAAGACCCGCCTCACATGGTCGCGCGACGCGAGCTCCGGAACGACGCCGCCGTAGACCCCGTGCATCGCAACCTGCGAATGCAACGCGTGCGCAAGGAGCCCGCGTTCGCTGTCGTAGAGCGCGAGGCCCGTTTCGTCGCACGATGTTTCGATGCCGAGGACGAGCATGGGTCGATGCAGAAGGACCGGATCTTGCCACGATACACGGTCGCGGCAGCCCGACGGACCGCACGACCGCAGGCAACGCCGCCTCCATTCCCGGAGCAGCCCGCGTTTGCGCGCCCGTCTGGCCACTGTTATACTTATCGATTGTTGCCCGCTACCCAGGAATCCGCTAGATGACCAGTGTTCGCGTCCGAGACAACGAGCCGTTCGAAGTGGCGCTCCGCCGCTTCAAGCGCACGATCGAGAAGACCGGCCTTCTCACCGAGCTTCGCGCCCGCGAGTTCTACGAGAAGCCGACCGCCGAGCGCAAGCGCAAGCTCGCCGCGGCGGTGAAGCGCCACTACAAGCGCCTGCGCAGCCAGCAACTGCCGCCCAAGCTGTTCTGACGGTATCGGATCGCCGGCGCCGAATTGCCGGCAACGGAACTGCGTGGGGCGAAGCGATTCGCCCCTTTTTCATTGGCATCGGAGGTCAACGATGTCGCTCAAGTCCCAGATCACCGAAGACATGAAGACGGCGATGCGCGCCAGGGACACGGCGCGCCTGTCGACGATCCGGATGCTGCTCGCCGCGATCAAGCAACGCGAGGTCGACGAGCGGATCGAGCTGACCGATGCCGACGTGCTTTCCATCATCGACAAGATGATCAAGCAGCGGCGCGACTCGATCGCCCAGTTCGAGGCGGGAAAGCGCGAGGACCTGGCCGCCATCGAGCGCGCCGAGGTCGCGCTGCTCGGAACCTACTTGCCGAGCCAGCTCACCGAGCCGGAGATCGACGCCGCCATCACCGACGCGATTGCCGCGACGGGCGCGGCGGGTCCGGCAGGCATCGGCAAGGTCATGGCGGTGGTCAAGCCGAAGCTCGCGGGGCGCGCGGACATGGCAGTCGTCGCGAGCCGGATCAAGGCGAAGCTCGCCGGCTAGCAAAAGGGGCGCGGACGGCCCAAGCCTCCGGGCTTCACGAGAACCGGGCGCCATCCAGCTTGCGCCATCCGCGCTTGGCCCCGCGACAGTCGCGCCAGGACTCGCCAAGTCGGTTGTTTGCCCTTTCGCGCTGCCGCCTTGCGCCTATAATGACCGGGTTCCCTGCCGTGTGACGCGTCCGGGAGGCCCCGTCAACACGGCCTCCCGGACGTGGTTGTCCGTCGGGACCAGCGTTGGGACTCGCGATCTGCGACGCGTCGCCGATTCCCTAAGTACATGATTCCGAACGATTTCATACAAACGCTGCTGTCCCGGGTCGACATCGTCGACGTCATCGACCGCTACGTTCCGCTGAAGAAGGCCGGCGCCAACTACAGCGCCTGCTGCCCGTTTCACAGCGAGAAGACCCCGTCGTTCACCGTGAGCCCCTCGAAGCAGTTCTACCACTGCTTCGGCTGCGGCGCCCACGGCACGGCGATCGGCTTTCTGATGGAGTACGGCGGAAAGAGCTTCCCCGACGCGGTCGAGGAGCTTGCGCGCGACGCCGGGCTCACGGTTCCGCGAGTCGAGCGTCCCGGCGAATCCGAGCGGCGCGAGCAGGCCGACGATCTCACCGCGGTGACGCTGACCGCCGCGAAGTTCTACCGGGCGCAGCTGAAGGAGTCGCCGCGCGCCATCGAATACCTGAAGGAGCGCGGCCTCACCGGGGCGATCGCCGCGCATTTCGGCATCGGCTACGCGCCCGACGCGTGGCAGCCCCTGGCTGGCGCGTTCGAGCGCTACGACGACGCCGCGCTGGAGACGTCCGGGCTCGTCATCACCGGCGACGGCGGCAAGCGCTACGACCGGTTCCGCGACCGGATCATGTTCCCGATCCACGACGCGCGCGGGCAGGTGATCGGCTTCGGCGGCCGCGTGCTGGGCGACGGGGAGCCCAAGTACCTGAATTCGCCGGAGACGCCGCTCTTCTCGAAGGGCCACGAGCTCTACGGGCTGTTCCTCGCCCGGGCGGCCATCCGCAGCGCCGGCACGGTGGTCGTGGTCGAAGGCTACATGGACGTCGTCGCGCTCGCGCAGCACGGCATCGAATACGCCGTCGCCACGCTCGGCACGTCGACCACGCCGACCCACGTGCAGAAGCTCTTCCGGCAGAGCGATCGCGTCGTGTTCTGCTTCGACGGCGACAGCGCGGGCCGAAGGCCGCGTGGCGCGCGCTCGAGAACGCGCTGCCGGTGCTCGCCGACGGCAAGAACGCGTCGTTCCTCTTCCTTCCCGACGGCGAGGATCCCGACGACTTCGTGCGCAAGCGCGGCAAGGCGGCGTTCGAGGCGCTGCTCGATCGCGCGTTGCCCGCCTCGGAATTCCTGCTCACCGAGCTTTCGGCGCAATACCCGCCGACGTCGGTGGAAGGGCGGGCGGCGCTCGTCAACGCGGCCCGCCCCCATCTCGCCCAGATCACCGCCCCGGTGCTGGGCGCGCTTCTGCGCCGGCAACTCGCGATGGTCAGCGGGTTGCCCGAGGCCGAGCTGCGCCAGCTGCTACACCAAGGCGCGGCCGCTTCCGGCAGCCGGCGTGCCGAGCCCGGCGGCGACGACGAATCCGGCCGGCGGCGAAGCGCTCGACCGTTGAAGAGCCCGCAGCGCCGGGCCCCCTCGCTCGTCCGTGAACTGATCCAGGCGTTGCTGCTCCAACCTGAGCTTGCTCGATCGATGCCGCTGCCGCGACCCGCGGATGGGACGCCTGAGGGCAACGCGTTGGCCGCGTTGGTCGGCTTTGTAAGCGATTGTGAACACTCACTCACAACCGCGTCCGTCATGCAGCACTTCGCCGACACGGCGCACGACGCCGTCTTCACCGACGCGCTGGCGGCTGCCGACGACAACGAAATTACCGCCGAGCACGCGGCGGAGCGCCTGACCGCAGGTCTTGCGCGCTATTGGCAACAGGCAAGGCGGGCCGGGACTCATGGTGGGTTCCGAGACGGCCGCGCCGATGTCCCCGGAGGAAGACGAGCGGCTGCGGCAACTGGAGATCGTGCGGCGCGGCGTGCCCGTCGGCGAGCCCGGGGTAACCGGACGACGCTCGTGATGGCGCGGACTTCCGCGGGAAGACAAACGGCCGGATTTCGGCGACTGTCCGATTGACAGGATGATATAATTTGAGGTTTTCCCGATCGCCCCCACGTGTGAGGCGTCCGGCATCGGTTTTTCTAGGATGATCATGGCCAAAAAGCCCGCGAAGCCCGTCCGCAAATCGCCCGCAAAGCCTAAATCGCGCAAGCCCGCGGCGAGGAAGGTGGCCGGGACCAAGGCGCAGGGGCCACGCGACGCGCAAGACGGCGGCGAAAAAGCCCGGGAAGCCGCTGCGCAAGAAGGCGCCCAACGGCGCCGCGCGCCACGCCTCCCGCAAGCCCGCCGGCAAGGCGAAGCCCGGCAGTCCCGTCGCCAAGAAGAAAGTCGTGCTCAAACTGCAGGAAGCCAGGATGAAGGGCGGCAAAGCCGGCCGCGAAGGACAAGGTCGTCGCCAAGCCGCAGCTGAAGCTCGTCCCCAAGCCGCAGCTGAAGCTCGTCCCCAAGCCGAACGCGCAACCGATCGTCGCGACGGTGAAGCCGGTGAAGGGCGCGGCCGGCAAGCCCGTCGCCGCCGCAGCGCCGGCGCACAAGCCGACCGCGGGCGAGATCGCCGCAAAGATCGCCGGCAAGCGCGCGGAAGATGCCGCGAGCAAGAAGGGCCGCAACGGCCGCCACGCCGAAATGGCGCCGCGGGTGCTCACGCCCGCCGACGTCGAAGCGCGCAAGCGCCGGCTGAAGACGCTGATCGTCCTCGGCAAGGAGCGCGGCTTCCTCACGTTCGCCGAGATCAACGATCACCTGCCCGACGACGTGCTCGATGCCGAGCAGATCGAGGGCATCGTCAACATGATCGGCGACATGGGCATCCAGGTGTACGACGAAGCGCCGGATGCCGAGTCGCTGCTGATGTCGGACGCCGCGCCCACCACGCCCGCCGAGGACGTCGAAGAGGCGGCCGAGGCCGCGGTGTCGACGCTCGATTCCGAATTCGGCCGGACCACCGATCCGGTGCGGATGTACATGCGCGAGATGGGCTCGGTCGAGCTCCTCACCCGTGAAGGCGAGATCGAGATCGCCAAGCGGATCGAGGAAGGCCTGAAGCACATGATCATGGCGATCTCGGCGTGCCCGATGACCGTCGCGCAGATCCTCGACCTCGCCGGCCGCATCGAGAAGGACGAGCTCAAGATCGACGACCTCGTCGACGGCCTGATGGACTTCAACGAGGCGCTCGACGCGTTCGAGGACGTCGACGACGACGTCGAGGCGAGCGAGGACGAGGGCGACGCCGGCGCGATCGCCGCCGAGAATCTCGAGCGGCTGAAGGTCGCCGCGCTCGCGCGCTTCGCGACGATCCGCCGCCATTTCGCGCGGATGCTCGTCGTGCTGACGAAGGACGGCCACAAGGCGCCGAAGTATCTCGAGCTGCAGAAGAAGGTGCAGGCGGAGCTCATGCAGATCCGCTTCTCCGCGCGCCAGGTCGAGAAGCTCTGCGACAGCGTGCGCAGCGAAGTCGACAACATCCGGCAGATCGAGCGCAAGATCCAGGACCTCGTCGTCAACAAGGGCGGCATGCCGCGTCCGGACTTCATCAAGAAGTTCCCGGAGAACGAGACGTCGCTGCGCTGGATCGACCGCGAGGTCGCCGCGCATCACAACTACAGCGAGCAGCTCGCCAAGTACCGGCAGGCGATCGTCGAGCAGCAGCAGAAGCTGTTGAACCTGCAGTCGCGCGTGATGATCCCGCTGCGCGACCTGAAGGAGATCAACAAGCAGATGTCGACCGGCGAGGCGAAGGCGCGCCGGGCGAAGCGCGAGATGACCGAGGCCAACCTGCGCCTCGTGATCTCGATCGCGAAGAAGTACACGAACCGCGGGCTGCAGTTCCTCGACCTCATCCAGGAAGGCAACATCGGCCTGATGAAGGCCGTCGACAAGTTCGAGTACCGGCGCGGCTACAAGTTTTCGACGTACGCGACGTGGTGGATCCGGCAGGCGATCACGCGCTCGATCGCCGATCAGGCGCGCACGATCCGCATCCCGGTGCACATGATCGAGACGATCAACAAGATGAACCGGATCTCGCGGCAGATCCTGCAGGAGACGGGTCAGGAGCCCGACCCGGCGCTCCTCGCCGAGAAGATGGAGATGCCGGAAGAGAAGATCCGCAAGATCCTCAAGATCAGCAAGGAGCCGATCTCGATGGAGACGCCGATCGGCGACGACGACGACAGCCATCTCGGCGACTTCATCGAGGACCTCTCCACGGTCGCGCCGTCGGACGCCGCGGTCAACGCGAGCCTGCGCAACGTCTGCAAGGACGTGCTCGACACGCTCACGCCGCGCGAGGCGAAGGTGCTGCGGATGCGCTTCGGCATCGAGATGAACACCGACCACACGCTCGAGGAAGTCGGCAAGCAGTTCGACGTCACGCGCGAGCGGATCCGGCAGATCGAGGCGAAGGCGCTGCGCAAGCTACGCCACCCGTCGCGCTCGGAAAAGCTGCGGAGCTTCCTCGAGGGCGAGGGCTAGCCTAGGATTTACCTGCGAGGCCGATCGTCACGATCACCTGCTCCGGATCGTCCGGGTCGTCCCGCTGCGTCGACCCGAGGTCCGCGACGAATTTCAGCATCCGTGAGTTGCTGCGCAGAACCGCTCCCTCGAGGTGCTCGAGCCCGCGCGACTTCGCGCACTCCATGAGCCGCGTCATCAGCAGCCGCGCTACGCCGCGGCCCTGCCACGCATCGGCGACGACGACGGCGAACTCCGCCGACGCCCGGTCCCCGATGGTGATGTAGCGCGCCACGCCGACGATCGCCGGCACGGCGCCGGACTCATCGACGGCGACGAGCGCCATTTCGCGATCGTAATCGACCTGCGTGAAGCGGGCGAGCATCGCCGGCGTGAGCTCGTGCAGCTGGTAGAAGAAGCGGAAGTAGCGCGATTGCTCGGACAAACCGTGCACGAACGCGCGCTCCATCTCCGCGTCTTCGGGCCGAATCGGCCGTACGTGCAGCGAAATGCCATCGCGAAGCTTCACGTCGGCAACCTGTTCGACCGGATACGGATGGATCGCCATGTGCGCGTAAGGCCGGTCCCCGGTCCGTGGCCGCCGATCGATCGCGATGTGCGCGCCGACGATCTCGGCGCGGCCCTCGCCAATACGAACCGGATCCAGTTCCACGCGCCGCAACCAGGGGATCGCGCATACGAGGCTCGACGTCTGGACGAGAAGCCGCGTGAGGATCTCGGGGGCGACGCCTGAGCCGTCGACACTGCGCACGAACGCGGCGCTGCGGTCCGCCTGGACAAGATCGCGGGCGAGGCGCTCGTTGAGCGGCGGCAGCAACACGACGCGCGCGCCGTTCGCAACTCCAGCGATGCGCGGCGCGCCGAGCGTGATCACGGGGCCGAACATCGCGTCGACGTGCACGCCGATCGCGATATCGCGGAACGAGTCGAACGGTCGAGCCTTGCGCACGATCACCGCAGCGCGGCGGCGCGTCTGGTTACCCAGCAGCCTGGCCCACGCACGGGTCAGCATCCGGCCATCGCGCAGGCGTTCTTCGATGGAAGGCGCCGCCGTCCGCGCTTCATCGGCCGGCGCATCCGATGCGAGCGTGACGGGATAGCCGAGGCGCCGCGCCGCCGACAGCGCCTCGCTCAGCGTGTCGGCCGCGAGCGCGGGAGCCAGAGGCAGCCCGAACGACGCGAGCAGCGTGTGCGTCTCCATCCCCGTCAGCACGAGACGCCGAGCGGATATCGCGTCGGTTCGAATGCGCTCGACCGCGCGGAGGTCGAGCGCGTGCGGCTCGGGCTGCGGCGGGGGCACCTCGAGCAGCCACTCCTGATGGTGGCGGTGCGCCGAGAGGAACGAGAAGGCATCGACGGCATTTTCCGGCGAGTAGAAGTTCGCGACCCCGCCGGACTCGAGCGCAGCGTCGACTTCACGCCGGTCGACCGCCCCGAGCCACGCGCCGAGCACCGGCTTCACCGAGCTGTGCGCGACGGCCGCGACGGCGCGCGCAGCGTCGGTCGGGCCCGTGAGCGGACGTGCGACGTGCAGCGCAAGCACCGCATCGACCTGCGGATCGGCGAGCACGGCGTCGAGCGCGCCGGCGATGTGCTGCGGCGTCCCTTCCGCACGCAGATCGAGCGGATTGCAACGACGGATATTCGGCGGCAGCACCCGCGCGAGCTCGCGCTCGGTCACACGCGAGAATTCCGCAAGAGCGATCCCGCGGTCCGCGGCGGCATCGGCAGCGAGCGTCGCGGGACCGCGACCATTGGTGACGATCGCCAGCCGGTCGCCGCGCGCGATCCGGTTCATTGCGAGAATTCGCGCCGCCGCGAAGAGTTGTATGTAAGTCTGCACGCGAACCGAACCGGCGCGTTTCATCGCCGCATCGAACACTTCGTCGGGCGAAGGCGCTTCCGCCGCGATCCGCTCGCGCGACCGACCGGCCTTGAGCAGGACGACCGGCTTCGTCCGCGCCGCCGCGCGCAGCGCGGACAGGAATCGCCGGGCATCGCCGACGCTTTCCACGTACAGGAGGATGCCGTCGGTTTCGGAATCGTTGAGCGTAGCGTCGAGCAGCTCGCCGAACCCGACGTCGATGCCGGCGCCCAGCGCGATGACGGTCGAGAATCCGATTCCGCCGGACGCGGCGAAATCGAGCATCGCCGTGCAGACGGCGCCCGATTGCGCGATGAGCGCGAGCCGGCCGGGTCGCGCGATCGCAGTGCCGACCGTCGCGTTGAGACCGAGGCTCGTCCGCATCACCCCGAAGGAATGCGGGCCCACAACGCGAATGCCCCGCGCACCTGCGGTCGCGAGCAGCTCCCGTTGCCAGCGTCGCGCGTCCGCTGGAGCGTCGGGGGGCGCTGAAAAAATGATTGCCGCCTGCGTGCCCGCGCGCGCGCTCTCCTCGAGGACGGCGAGCGCAGCGGGGCAAGGCACGGCGATCAGCGCGAGATCGACGGGTGTTCCGATGGCGGCGAGCGACCGATACGAGCGCTGACCGAGAACACTGCGATGATTGGGGTTCACCGCGAAGAGCGCGCCGTGGAAGTCGCCCTCGAGAAGGTTCTCCATCACGATCCGCCCGATCGAGCCGGGCTTGCTCGACGCGCCGACGAGCGCGACCGACGCCGGCGTGAGCAGCGGGCGAAGGAACAGCGAGGGCGTCATTCGAGGCTGCGATGCGGCATCGGCTGCGTCGATCGCGTGAGCGCGTGGAGTGTACTCGCGATGCGCGTTGCCGACGCGCGCTTCGGCGCCGATCGAAGAGGAAGGCGATATAATTTCGAGCGCTCTCGACAGTCGGCGCAGCGGGATTCGCGGGCCCGTAGCTCAGATGGTTAGAGCAGAGGACTCATAATCCTTTGGTCGCTGGTTCGAATCCAGCCGGGCCCACTTATAAATCAATAGCATACGAACACACGTTGGCCTTATGACTGGCTGAACCGCGCATCGTGTAGCCACCGTGTAGCGCAAATCGACCCTTCGCCGATCCGGCGCATCTGGCCAAGGCCGGGGTGCGCGCCAGCCTCAGCATTCGACGGTCGCGCTGTTTTTCGTTGATGCTCGACCGTTCGACACGGGCGAGAGCGGACTTTGCTTGTGCCACAGCTCAGCGCGCCCGCTTGGACGAGGGCGCAGATCACACCTCGGAGCTACGCTTGCAGAGCGTTCAGTGCAGTCGTCGGCGGTGGCGGAATCGAACTTGTCAGTTTTACGTGGCTACGAGCCATCTTGTGTTTCGCATTCTCGCCCTTACCACCATTCTTACCACTTCCGCGGTCCGCTTCACGGTGTAATTCAGGTCCACACGGTCCCGGCCGGTCGCGGGTCAATTGGTTGCGGTCGACCCCCCCGGATCGAGGCGGAATGCATCGGGAGTCTCAGCGGTTCCGTGTCGCCGCCTAGGTATCCAATGCGATAGCCGTCCCGACGTTCTCGGACCCCCCCTTAAGGACCTGCCGACGGCCGGTCGCGCCAAACGATTGCCAAGAAGATTCTGGGAAATTTTTTCGGCGGCCTAGCCGCTGATGGGCAGACCCGCGCGGGGAAACTGGACCGGGCGCAGCGATACGCACATGCGCACGCTATTCGACCTGACGGACACTGTCCGCACGGATTGAACCGTCAGCCACACGGAAAGCGGTCACCGAGTTGTGAGTCGTGGATGGGCGCTATCGACCCGTTGCTGCCTGTCGCGCTCTAGAGTACCGGACGTTCGCCGACTGTCGCATAACGGCCTACGGAGATTGGGCGACGCCGGGAAAATGATCCTGAAAGCCGTCACCGGTCGGGGGCGTACCATGGTTGCACTTCCATTAGTCGACGAGGTGATTCAGATGGATCGGAGGGTGCTCATTGACGGCGTGGTGGCGGTGATCGAAGCCGTATCGCGCAATGTCCGTGCAACAGGGTCGGCTGCGCCGGCGAAACAGCCGGCTGTGACGCGATGATGAATCGGCGCAGATGCATTGGTGCACTGGCCGGCGCTTTACTGTCCGTGCGGTTTGCCGCCGCGACGGCGCAAGGGGGAAACATACCCCGCATCGGTTTCCTACTTTTCAACTCGCCGCGCTCGGAGCCAATCGGCCCTTTGCTTCAGGGCTTGGACGCCATGGGCTATGTCGATGGAAAGACAATTACCATCGAGTACCGCTTTGCGGAGGGCAAACCCGAGCGGCTTTCCGATCTGGCTGCTCAGCTAGTACAGCTCAAGCCGGATGTGATATTCGCGTTCGGCGGCGATGTCGTGCCGTTTGCGAAAAAGGCAACCACATCGATCCCGATCGTTGCCTGGATGAGCAACGATCCGGTGGAAAGCGGGATAGTGGCGAGCCTCGGCCGACCGGGCGGGAACATTACCGGAATCACTCTGGTCTACGACGAATTGGCTGGCAAGACGCTAGCATTTCTCAAAGAAGCTGCCCCCGCCGTTTCGCGCATAGCAGTTCTATGGAACCCGGATCATGCCGATCCGGAATTTCGAGAGATGAAGCGCGCGGCAGTGACTCTAGGCGCGCAGCTGCAGTCCCTCGAAGTACGTCGCCCCGACGATTTCGACAGAGCATTCAAAGCGGCATTGGGTGAGCGCGCGGAGGGCCTCGTCATTGTTTCGTCGCGCCTCATGTCAGGTCAGCGGCAGCAAATCGCCGAATTTGCCGCAAAGAACCGGCTCATTGTCGCCGGTGGCTGGGGCGAGTGGACGAAGGACGGAGCCTTGTTGACGTACGGTCCGAACACCACCGAGCTCATGCAGCGGGTTGCCATCTATGTCGCCAAGATTCTCAAGGGCGCCCGCCCGTCCGACCTGCCAATCGAGCGGCCGACGCACTTCGATCTGGTAATCAACCTCAAGACCGCCAAATTGTTCGGCCTCACGGTGCCACCGACACTGCTGGGTCGTGCGGATCAGGTGATTTCGTAACGCATCGCGATCCATCGCGTGCGTGCGCGTGCGGATGACGGCTTTGGAGCGGAAGCGCGACCGTCCACTTCTGGCCGGTCGCCGGCATTGAAGCGATTCGATTGAGCGGCCGCTGATTAGTGCACATCGGTAACCGATGCGCGAACCGCCGGTGTCGCTCGCAGTGCCGGCGTTCGGGGCGGCAGAGCGTTTGACCGTACCCGACCCGAAGCGGTCCGACGAACTTCCCTGAAGCCGACGTTCGATGGTGAGGAAGCAGCCACTCGATGCAATACTCACCATCGTACCTTCTCTGATCACGTTGCTCCGCCCACACCCAGCGAATCGGCGGAGGCGGCGCGAATGCGGTCTTCGGGATCGCGGAAATCCCGTTCCACGCCACGACCGAGAAGCTCGAGTTCCGCGCGCAGCAGAACCGCTCGATGCGGTGGCACCGTCTCGATCAGGTTCTCCAGCATCGCACGCATGCGGCGGGCGATCTGAATGCTGTTGCTGCCAAACTGCCTGATCTCGGTAATCGCCAGGCTAACGAAGTCTTCCCAATCCGGTGTGCGATAGGCGAGCCGCAGCCGCTCGGTGTCGTCATGAATCCGCCCCGTATCCAATTGCCGCTCGCCGACCGCTCGCAGCAGGCGATGGATCTGGTCAAGCGCGAGCACAGCGGTAGTTGGATCGTTGATCGCGGGCGAAAGCGCCTTGGCGGCGATGTCGACGATGATACGGAACGCGAATTCGGGGTCTTGCTCCATCGTGCGCTCTGGCCCGATGGCGACGGCCTGATCCAATAGGCCGTCGGCGATGTCTCCACCACCGTGCAACCGGAACAGCGGGTCCCCGCTCGTCACGAAATCTCCCACCTGCGGAACGAATTCAATCAGGCAGTCGGCGCGCCGAGCCAACGCCACAAGACCCGCCACGTCGAACGCAAGGACGACCCCGGTGTGTTTGGTCTTGACGCTGCGCGACATTCCTCCCTCAGGCACTAGCTCGACATTGGTCGGCGCGTCCTCCGTCCCCGCGACCGGCAGCGGATATACATCACGGATGACCTCTTGCCCCGTGTTGCCTGTCTGGGTCAGAACACTGACGGGTCGTAGCGATTTCCCCACGCGGTCGATCATGTAGAGAAAGACGCCAATGCACGCGGCGCTGCTGTACGTCGCTATCCACACCGAGATCTGCGGGACAGAATCCTCGATTCGACTTAGCGCCGCCAAAGTATAGGTGAACGCAAATACGAAGACGGTTAGCGAGAAACGGAGGATTCCGCTGCGAAAGAAGGTGGCGATGATCCGCGGCGTAAGCTGTGCGCTGGCGAGTTGCACGGACACGAGCATGATGGAAAAAACAAAGACGATGAACGTGAGCATGGACGACGCCAGTGCGGCCAGCACGGCGCGCGCGCTTTCGGGGCCGATGGCAGCCTTCAAGTCCAGGATCTGATCCGCGCGACGAACCAACGGGTACACGAGCAGCGCTACCACCATGGCTAGCAAGGGCGGGAGCCAGACGGAGTCCCTGAGGAATCGGTTAATGCGGTACCGCTGCAGCCAAGTCATGGCATCGACCGATTCAGATGACGATTACACCTGCCCAGTCTAGCACTCTGTGCTCACAAGTCCTTTTCTGTCAGCTATCGCGGCCAGCGTGGCCCAATCGACAGTTCAGCGTGACTGCGGGATCTCCTTGCCATCGTCGGACCCCGTTTCGCCCCAAGCGCGAATTCGTCGCGAGAAGTCCGCCGCCCCATCGGCCGCCTGGGCGAGCGCGTTGACGTGGGACCGTTCTTGCAATTCCGGAAACGACAGGCCCATCGCCTCCAGCCGCCCCAGCTCATACAGATACTCCGGCACATAGCCGCTGGCCAGGATCTTCCAGCTCAACGGCACACGTCCGGAATTAACGTGGGTGTTCATCCAGATGTTGGTCGTGCAGTTGGTCGTCAGCGTGTTGTAGAACTCGGGCTGCGTCCGAGCGCATTCATCCTGTTCATGTACTCCAGGAACAGCCGCCGCTCGGCCTCGATCGAACTCTTGACGCGGTAAATGTAAACATCCTCGGGCGGATCGCGGCGATAGTTGGTGCGCAGCCGAATGATGTCCCGCTCGTCGGCCACGACGTAGACGAGCTCGTACTGGCGGAAGAAGCCCTTGAGCGTCGAGTAGCCCTCACCTTTCGGCTTGCGTACCTCGATGGAAATCGCGAGATAGTCGTCCCCCGTGAAACCGAAGCTCACGAAGACATAGGCAATCGCCGGACCCGTCCAGTAGGAGGTCACGATGTCCACCGATCGCAGTTCCCGCAGATCGAAGGACTTGTCGTAATACGCGGGGGTGAAGTCGGTCTCGCTGCGATAGTCGAAATTGCGGATGTTGTGGACGGTGACACGATCGCCGGCAATCGTGGCAGACGGCAGTATTGCCACCTCCGGCTGCCAGTCGCGGTGGTTGGTCGGCTCGATGCTCGACCATAGGATCGCAAGGCCTGCGACAGAACCCCATACGCGCCGATCGCACGCCAGCGCCAGCGGCGAACGAAGAGCGCGATCAGCGTCCCCGCAGCAACGAGGGAGAAGCCGACCACCAGCACCACGGGCCGGACGTTGCTCGGCCCCGCATACTCGAGCAGCAGCGCGCCCCAGACCCCGATCCCCGCAACCAGAAGGGCCAGGACGGCGAGCCCCGCAACCTTGGCGATTCGAACAGGCAAACGGCGCAAGGACATCGTGGCCGCTCGTTCGAGTCCAGGCGCTGCGCGCGGTTCAGTCAGCCCCGTCGACACTACTTCGCCACGGCTTCCGTCGGGACCCGCCAGAACGGCCGCTTGACCTCCTCCAGCGCCCGTCCCGCTTCGTCGGGCTTCAGGCCGTATCGAATCATCGCGATGAGATCGGCGCTCGCCCTCG
>CAVUOC010000036.1:0-16481 GCA_963742965.1 uncultured beta proteobacterium
TCCCGATGCCGCCGATCGATGGGTTGCAGGACATTTGCCCGAGCGTCTCGATGCTGTGCGTGAGCAACAACGTCGTACGGCCCATTCGCGCGCTGGCTAGCGCCGCCTCGGTGCCGGCGTGGCCACCGCCGACAACTATGACATCGTATCGCTTACCGAACAGCATGATTTTACTAATGTTTTTATGTGTTGGCTAACGTTGTCGCCGCGAGCCAGAGATCCTCGCATGATACGGCAAAGTGCTAACCGGGAGGAAGTGTCCCTTCGGCTGAGGCGCGCCGGCCGGCTCGAGCGCCGAGAATGTTCCACGTGGAACATGAGCGGAATTTGAGGGAATCCCCCTCAAGTAAGGCCCAGGCCCGGGCTGAGCAGCACGTCGCCCGGGTGCTTCAGTTTTGGACGGGAGGCCAACTCCTTTCCTTTGGGGCAATTGTTCCACGTGGAACATTGCGTGTGCCTTCCCGTTGTCTCTCCTCCGCCTCGCGCTTGCGCCGTCTACAATCGACTCAATAACGGACCCTCGCTCCTTCCGAACAAATGGTTCACATTGCCTGCCTGGGAATGTCAGCGCTCGACGCGATCTACCAGGTCGCCGCCATCCCCCGCACCCCGACCAAGGTGCTCGCCTCGTCGTTTACCGAATGCGGCGGCGGGATGGCAGCCAACGCGAGCGTGGCGGTGGCGCGGCTGGGGGGCATTGCGTCTTATTGGGGACGGGTTGGCGCCGACGCCGTGGGCGAGCGGATCCTTCGAGAGCTTGCCGAAGAAGGCGTCGATGTCAGCTCGGTGCGCCATGTCGCCGGGGCGGCATCGTCTTCCGATGCGATCTTGGTCGACCCGCAAGGCGAGCGGCTGATCTGCGCCTTCACGGACCCTGCGCTCGATCCTGACCCATCGTGGTTGCCGCTCGCCAGCGTCGCTCAACTCGACGCCGTCATGGCCGATGTTCGCTGGCCCGCCGGCGCCGCCGCGCTCTTCGACAGCGGCCACCGAAGTGGGCATTCCGGCGATCTTCGATGGCGATGTCGGCCCCGCCTGAGGCGCTTCTCGATCTCGCACGGCGCGCAACGCACATTGTTTTCTCCGAGCCCGGTCTCGCGCATGCGACAGGCGCTGGCACCCCGGGCGTCGCTCTCGAGCGGATAGCAAGGGCGCTGCGTGGCGTCGTCGGCGTCACCCTCGGCGCCGAGGGCTTTCTCTGGCGTGACGGCCAAGTCGAGCGACGCATCGCCGCACCACGCGTCACTGCAATCGACACCCTCGCAGCCGGCGATGTCTGGCACGGCGCGTTCGCGCTCGGTCTGGGGGAGAAAATGGCGGTTCCGGAAGCCGCTCGCTTCGCTAATACTGCGGCGGCTCTCAAGTGCACGCGGCTCGGCGGTCGCCGCGGCACGCCGACACGCCAGGATGTCGAGGCCTATTTGGCCAAAACTAAATAAACTTGTTTATAAACAATGGGTTGCTATTGTCAACTCGGCAATCGTACGCGCGAGGGCACACCACGCTCTTCAAACGCCGAGTCGCGTCCCCAACCGCGACCGCTCGGCAGCGAGTGCCGGAGGTTGCTTCGTTCCGAGCTTCGCAAAGAGCGCGTCGTGAGCCGCGAGCTCCCGCTTCCACATCGCCTCGTCGACCCGCATCACTTGCTCGTAGCGATCGGGCGTGAAATCGAGCCCCGCCCAGTTGAGATCTCCATACGCCGGCTCGAAACCAAGCGCGGTTTCGGTCGCGTGGCCGCGACCGTGGCAGCGATCGACGATCCACGCGAGCACGCGCATGTTCTGGCCGAAGCCCGGCCACGCGAACTTGCCGTTCGCGTCGGTGCGAAACCAGTTCACGTTGAAGATGCGCGGCGGCTTCGCGATCTTCCTGCCCATCGCCAGCCAGTGCGCGAAATAGTCGGCCACGTGATAGCCGCAGAAAGGGAGCATCGCGAACGGATCGCGGCGCACTTCACCCACCTTGCCCGTCGCGGCGGCCGTCGTTTCGGAGCCCATCGTCGCCGCCTTGTAGACGCCCTCTTCCCAGGTTCGCGCCTCGACGACCAGCGGAATCGTGTCGCTTCGGCGCGCGCCGAAGATGAACGCGTCGATCGGCACGCCGTTCGGATTGTCCCAGTCCGGATCGAGCGACGGACATTGCAGTGACGAGACCGTGAAGCGCGCATTCGGATGCGCGGCCTTGCGCCCGCAATCCGGCGTCCACGACTGGCCCTGCCAGTCGCTCAAGTGCGCGGGCGGCTGCTTCGTCATGCCCTCCCACCAGACATCGCCGTCGTCGGTCAGCGCGACATTCGTGAATATCACGTTGGCCTTGAGCATCTGCATCGCGTTCGGGTTCGACTCGTTCGACGTGCCCGGTGCGACACCGAAGTACCCGGCTTCCGGGTTGATCGCGTAGAACCTTCCGTCCGCGTGCGGCTTGATCCACGCGATGTCGTCTCCGATCGTCGTGACCTTCCAGCCCTCGAAGCCCTTCGGCGGAATGAGCATCGCGAAATTGGTCTTCCCGCACGCGCTGGGGAACGCTGCCGTCACGTAGCTCTTCTCGCCCGACGGCGCGGTCACGCCGAGGATCAGCATGTGCTCGGCGAGCCAGCCGTCGTCGCGGCCCATCACCGAGGCGATCCGCAGCGCGAAGCATTTCTTGCCGAGCAGCGCATTGCCGCCGTAGCCCGAGCCGAACGACCAGATCTCGCGCGTCTCCGGGAAGTGAACGATGTACTTGTGCTCCTTGTTGCACGGCCAGGCGACATCCGCTTCGCCGCGCGGCGAGCGGCGCCCCGACCGAGTGCACGCACGGAACGAACGCGCCGTCGCTGCCGAGAACGTCGTAGACGTTGCGCCCCATTCGCGTCATCAGCTTCATGCTGACGACGACGTACGGGCTGTCGGTGAGCTCTATCCCGATGTGCGCGATGTGACTGCCGAGCGGCCCCATCGAGAACGGCACGACGTACATGGTGCGCCCGCGCATGCATCCATCGAACAGCCCGTGCAGCGTCGCTCGCATCTCTGCCGGCGCCACCCAGTTGTTGGTCGGACCCGCATCGTCCTTCTTCTCGCTGCAGATGAACGTCCGATCCTCGACGCGCGCGACGTCCGACGGGTCGGACCGCGCAAGGAAACTGTTCGGCCGCAACGCCGGATCGAGCTTCGTCAGCGTTCCCGCGGCGACCATCTCGTCGCAGAGGCGCGCGTATTCGGCGTCACTGCCGTCGCACCACACCACGCGCTCGGGCTTCGCCAGAACGGCGATGTCGCGGATCCACGCGAGGAGGCGCGGTGGCGCACATGCGCGGGCGCTGCGATGTCAGCGGCGAGGAGGGAGTGCCGATCGGGATGATTCATCGAAATCCTGCGCGACGAGAGGACCGTTGACGCCGCACTGCGCGACGATCAAGCAGGGTCCGAGAGTTTACACCGCAGCCGCCACGCATCGGAATGCGCAGCGCATCAATTGCATTGGCCAAGTGGCCTGACCGATCGCGGATCCGGCTGCAATTCTTTCCGCGTCGACGCCGGCGCAAAGCCCGACGTGTAGCCGACAATTGCGTCGTGTCCGCAACAGCGGGCCGGCGACCGCCCGCATCGGGACGTCCCGTCATTTGCGCGAGGCGACCCTGCGCTGGCGCCACGCCTGCACGCGAGCGAAGAGCGGCGCCGTGCACAGAAGCAGCGCAACCACGCGCGTGACGTGAAACGACGTGACGAGCGGCACGCCGAGCTGAAGCACCTTCGCGGTGATCGACATCTCGGCGACGCCGCCCGGCGCCATCCCGAGCACGATCGTCGCCGGGTGCAGTCCCACGAGGCGCGCAGCGATCCACCCGAACCCGGCCGAGATCAGGATCGCGCCGATCACCGTGACGCTCACCGCGATGACGAACCGCGGCGCGCCATGCAGGAAGTCGCGCTCGAACCGCGCACCGAGCGCGCATCCGAGAAGACACTGTCCTGCGTTGGACGCGACAGTGGGCGTCGCCGACAAATTGATTTCCATGGCCGTCAGCGGAATCGCGACGGCGAGCGCGCCGAGCACGAAAGCGTTCGGCAGCCGCAGCGCCGTTGCGACGAGGCCGCCGATCGCCGTCGCCGACATCAGAAGCGCGAAGCCCGGCAGCGAGAACGTCGCGATCCCCGGGACATACGGGTCGGCGCCGTGCACGCCGAGCAACGCGATAGGCCGTGGGCACCGTCGTGACCACGATGATGAGGCGAAGGCTCTGCGCGGATGCGACGCGGTCGACGCGCGCGCCGAATCGCTCGCCGAGCACCGACATCTCCGCGGCCCCGCCGGGAACGCTCGCGAAGATCGCCGTCGTGCGGTCGATCGATGCGACGCGCGCGAGCGCAACCCCCGCGGCGTATCCCAGCCCGATGGCGAATACCGCTCCCACCGTGAGCAGCGGCCACCATCCGGCGACTTCGCGCACGACGGCCGGCGTGAAGTACAGGCCGAGCGCAGTGCCGATGATCCACTGCCCGACCTGGCGGCCGCCAGGAATCGCCGAGACGTTCGCGCCGGCGACCCGAAGCAACGCGACGGCGACGAGCGGCCCCATCATCCACGGGATCGGCGTGCCGACGCGGCTGCACATCCACCCGGCGGCCGCGCCGAGCACCAGTCCCGCGAACGGCGGCAGCAGCGCGCCGGCTTTCATTTGCCGATGCAGAAGCGCGAAAAGATGACGCCGAGGAGATCGTCGCTCGAGAACTCGCCGACGATCGCGGCGAGCTCGACCTGCGCCGAGCGCAATTCCTCCGCGAAGAGCTCGAGCGCGGGCCTTGCATCGGCGAGATGCCGCGCGGCGGCCGCGACGTGCGTCGAGGCAGCGCGCAAGCGCCAGCAGATGCCGCTCGCGCGCGAGAAACACGCCCTCCATGTCCTCGTGCGCTCCGGCAAGGGCGAGGATCTCGTGGCGCAGCAGGTCGATCCCGCTGCCCGTTTTCGCCGACAGGAACACGTGGCGCGAAGGACGCGCGCCGCCCGCGCCATTCGTGCCGACTGCCGCGGGCGGCCTTGCCTCGACCTTCGGCGCGAAGCCCGCGAGATCGATCTTGTTGTGGACGATGACGCGACGCAGCGCTGCCGGCAGCCCGGCGAGAATCGCGCGGTCCGCGTCGGTGACGTCGTCGCCCGCCGCCGCATCGACCAGCACGAGCGCGACGTCCGCGCGCTCGATTGCCGCGCGCGTGCGCTCGATGCCGAGCGTCTCGATCGGATCCTCGGTCGGGCGCAGGCCGGCCGTGTCGACGATCGTCAACGGAATGCCGTTGACCTCGATCTGCGAATGCACCGCGTCGCGCGTGGTGCCGGCGATCGGCGTGACGATCGCGACCGCGTCACCGGCGAGCTGGTTGAGGAGGCTCGACTTGCCGACGTTCGGCCGGCCGACCAGCACGACGGTCAGCCCCTCGCGCAACATTGCGCCCTGCTTCGCGCGCGCGAGAACGCTCGCCACCCGCGCAGCGATCGCGTCGAGCTTGCCGCGCGCGTCGGCGGCGCGCAGGAAATCGATGTCCTCGTCGGGAAAATCGAGCGTCGCCTCGGTGAACATCCGCAGCTCGATCAGCGCGTCGGTCAGCGCGTGGACTTCGCGCGAGAACGCGCCCGAGAGGCTGCGCGCCGCGGCGCGCGCCGCCGTCGCGGTCGCCGCATCGATCAGATCGGCGACGCTTTCGGCCTGCGCCAGATCGAGCTTGCCGTTGAGGTATGCGCGCAACGTGAACTCGCCGGGTCGGGCGAGCCGCGCGCCGAGCTCGATGCAGCGCGCGAGCAGCAGCTGCAGCACCGCCGCGCCGCCGTGACCGTGGAGCTCGAGCACCGGCTCGCCGGTGTACGAGTGCGGCGCGGGGAAATACAGCGCCAGGCCCTGGTCGAGCGCTTCGCCGCGGGCGCCTCGAAATGCCGCGAGCGTCGCGCGCCGCGGAACGAGCGCGCACGCGACGATCGGCTCGATCATCGCGGGGACACCGCGACCGGAGACGCGAACGACGCCGACGGCGCCGCGCCCGGACGGCGTGGCGATCGCCGCGATCGTGTCGGGCGGCAGCGCCCCTACCGTCGCTTCGCTGCGGCGAGGGCGGCTTCCTTCTCCAGCACCCTGTTCATGTGCCATTGCTGGAAGATCTGCAGCGAATTGTTGATGAGCCAGTACAGAACGAGGCCCGACGGAAAGAAGACGAACATCACCGAGAACGCGATCGGCATGATCTGCATGACCTTCGCCTGCACCGGATCGGAGATCGGCGTCGGCGACAGTCGCACCTGCAGATAGGCGGTGATCGCGTAGACGACCGGCAGGACGAAATACGGGTCCGGCGCCGAGAGGTCCTTGATCCAGCCGATCCACGGCGCGTTGCGCAGCTCCACCGCGGAGAGGAGCACCCAGTACAGCGCGATGAACACCGGGATCTGGACGAGGATCGGCAGGCAGCCGCCGAGCGGGTTGATCTTCTCCTGCCGGTACATCTCCATCATCTTGACCTGCAGCTGCTGCTTGTCGTTCGCGTACTGCTCCTGCAGCGCCTTCATCTTCGGCGCGATGACCTTCATCTTCGCCATCGAGCGCGCGCTCGCGTGATTGAGCGGGTAGAACGCGCTCTTGATGATGATCGTGAGCAGCACGATCGCCCAGCCCCAGTTGTGCACGAGGCCGTGGAGCCACTTGAGGAGCCAGAACAGCGGCGCCGCGATCACGGTGAAGATGCCGTAATCGACGACGAGATCGAGGCCCTTCGCGAGCTTCGCGAGCACGTCCTGCTCCTGCGGCCCGACGTAGAGCGGCACGCGGATCTCGCCGGTTGCGCCGGGCGCGATCGTGCCGACCGGCACGACCATTCCGGCCGAGTAGAGGCCGCCTCGAGCTTGCGCGCGTAGAACTCGCGCGGGATCTTCTTGTCGTCGGGCGGCAGCCACGCGCTCACGAAGTAGTGCTCGACCATTCCGACCCAGCCGTTGTCCGCGTTCTTCGTGTACGGAAGCTTTCGCGTCGGGTCGGCGGCGAGCTTGTCGAGCTCGCCGAACTCGACCTTCTTGAACTTGTCGGTCTCGTTGTAGATGACCGGCCCGGTGTACGAGACCGGCGCCATCGAGTTGTGGCGTGCCTTGCGTCTTGGTGTCGCGCGTCAGCTGGAAATAGGCGAACGGCGCGATCGGCGCGGCGCCGTTGTTCGTGATGTCGTACGCGACGTCGATCACGTAGCTGCCGCGATGGAACGTGAGCGTCTGCACGACCTTGTTGCCGTTCGCCGCGGTCGTCTGCAGGCGAAGCTCGATGCGATCGGCGCCGGGGGCGAGCTCGCGCGGGCCCGGCAGCGCTTCGTAGACGCTGCGATGGTTGGGCATGCCCTCGCCGAGCAACCCCGATTGCGCGACGTTCGTGCGCTCGGGAGTCTTGAGCAGCAGCGACGTACGGCTTCGTCTCATCGTGCGGGTCGCGATGCTTGAGGAGCGCGACCTCGGTGATCGTGCCGCCGGTGGTGTCGATCTGCGCGCGGTAGAGGTCGGTCGTGATCGTGACCAGCTGGCCGGACGCTGCCGCGGCGCCGTTGGCCGCAGGCGGTGCGGTCGGCACGGCGCCCGGTGCGGCGGCGCCCGGCGCGCCGGGCGCCGCAGCCGATGTCGCCGGCGCCGCGGGAAGATCGGCCGGCGGCGCGCTCTTCCCCTGCTGCGCTGCGACTGCGGGCGGTGGCGGCGGCGGTCGGAACTCCTTCTGCCACGCCTCCCACAGCAGCACGCGGAGAACGAGAAGATCACGAACAGGATCAGACGTTGTGTATCCATGACAGCCTGAAGGATCGCGCAGCGCTCGGCGCGGCGCGCCGGATGAACGGAGGTTGTGGTTCAGGGAACGGGGTCGTAGCCGCCGGAATGATACGGGTGGCAGCGCAACACCCTGCGAACGGCCAGCACGCGTTCCCTTGAGCCGCGCCGTGCTTCTCGATCGCCTCGCGTGCGTACTCGGAGCACAGGGTGCAAACCGGCAGTTCGCGCCCAGCAGCGGCCGGAACAGGTATTGGTAGCCGCGAATCAGCGCGAGCAGTATCGTGCTCATGGCGATTCGCGAACACCCGGCAGGACCGCCAGCATCCGGCGCGCTTCGGCGACCACGCGGGCGAACTCGCTGCGCGGGACGGGCCGCTTGACGCGAACGATCACGTCGAGGCCGCTCGATCGCAGGGCGCGCCGTCGCGCAGCACGACGCGAAGCATCCGGCGCACGCGATTGCGGTCGACCGCCCGCGGCAGCGCCTTGCTGCCGATCACGAATCCGACGCGCCCGCACGCGCGCGCTGCCGCGGACCGAGACGAGCTGAAGAAATTCGCCTTCGCTGCGCCGGCCGGTCCGAAAGACGCCTCGAACGCGCCTGCGCCCGTGAGCCTGCAGCGGCGACGTTCGCTCGGCCATCGCCGCAGTGGATTCGCTGATCAGGGAGCGAGCCGGGCGCGGCCCTTCGCGCGGCGCGCCGAAAGCACCTTGCGGCCGCCCACGCTCTTCATCCGGGCGCGAAAACCGTGCGTGCGCTTGCGCTTGACGACGGAGGGTTGGAACGTGCGTTTCATGATGGGGAGTCTCGATGTGAAAAAGCCTTACATTAGAGCGCGTTATCGCTATCGCTGTCAATGGCGGCCGCGTTGATGCCGCCGCCGGTCGTCGGCTCGGCGCCCGCAGCGTGTGCCCGATAACTCGTCGCGCTACGCGCTCCGGCAAGAGTCGCTCGGGGCGCCGTTGACCGGGCAGGCCGGCAATCACCGACGCCTGTGGATAACTTCTCGACGCTGGTCTACAATCGCGCCAACGACGGTCGCATCGCGCAGGTCCGCCGCACATCCCCTCGAATCGGAACACGCATGTCCGGCGGTCCCCTTTTCTGGCAACGCTGCCTCGACGCCTTCCGCGAGGAGCTGACGCCGCAGCAGTTCAACACCTGGATCCGGCCGCTCGCGCTCGAAAGCGCCGGCGGCGGCTACCGGCTGCTCGCGCACAACCGCTTCGTGCTGCAGTGGGTCAAGGAGCGCTTCCTCGTCCGCATCACCGAGCTCGCGACCGAGGCGCACGGCCATCCGGTCGCGATCACGCTCGCGGTCGCCGACGGACAGCTCGATTCCCCGCGCGTGCCCGCGTCCGCGCCGCCGCCGCCACCGCCGTCCGCCCGCCGTCGCGCCGGCGGCCGCCGTCGAGCCCGCGTCCGGCACTCGCCAATCCGCCGGCGCTGCCGCGGCGGCACGAGCAGACGAGCCTCAATCCCGGCTTCACGTTCGCGAACTTCGTCGCAGGGCAAGGCGAACCAGCTCGCGCGGGCCGCGGCGATGCAGGTCGCCGAGCACCCGACCTCGTACAACCCGCTGTTCGTCTACGGCGGCGTCGGGCTCGGCAAGACGCACCTGATCCAGGCGCTCGGCAACCACATCCTGCAGCGCGACGCGGCGGCGAAGATCCGCTACATCCATGCCGAAACCTACGTGTCGGACGTCGTCCGCGCCTATCAGCACAAGGCGTTCGACGACTTCAAGCGCTACTACCGCTCGCTCGACCTGCTGCTGATCGACGACATCCAGTTCTTCAGCGGCAAGAGCCGCACGCAGGAGGAGTTCTTCTACCTGTTCAACACGCTGATCGAGGCGCACAAGCAGGTCGTCATCACCTGCGACACCTACCCGAAGGAGATCGCCGGCATCGAAGAGCGGCTCATCTCGCGCTTCGGCTGGGGCCTCACCGTGGCGCTCGAGCCGCCCGAGCTCGAGATGCGCGTCGCGATCCTGCTCGCGAAGGCCGCCGCGACCGGGCTCAAGCTCGACGAGCAGGTCGCGTTCTTCATCGCCAAGCACATCCGCTCGAACGTGCGCGAGCTCGAAGGCGCGTTGAAGCGCGTGATCGCCTACTCGAGCTTCCACGGCCAGGAGATCACGCTCGGCGTCGCCAAGGAGGCGCTGCGCGACCTGCTCGCCGTGCAGAACCGGCAGGTCTCGGTCGAGAACATCCAGAAGACCGTCGCCGATTACTACAAGATCCGCATCTCCGACATGCACTCGAAGAAGCGCTCGCGCGCGGTCGCCCGGCCGCGGCAGGTGGCGATGGCGCTCGCGAAGGAGCTCACCCAGCTTTCGCTGCCCGAGATCGGCAGCAACTTCGGCGGCCGCGACCACACGACGGTCCTGCACGCCTGCCGCCAGATCGCCAAGCTGCGCGAAACGATCCCCGAGCTCAATCACGACGTCAATTTCCTGCTGCAGGTGCTGCGGAACTGAGCCGCCGCATGGGCCCGGACAGGGCGGCGCCGCCTCCGTCGCTTCCCGCCCGGCAGCCGCCGTTTTGCACTGGATAACTGCTGTTTTCAGCGCTATAATATGTGGATTAGACCGCCGCGGATCGATATTTCCAGAAAAGTCCCCAAACGATCCACCGTTGCAACATGCGTTGTCCACAGCCTTTTTTGCCAATTCAACCCATTGACTGGATCGGGCTTATTTCTGGATATCCCGGAAATCGGCCGCCTCCTATTAGCTGTTATTCGGGTTTAATCAATGCAACTAAAACAGATCCCCGCGACGCGCTGCTGAAACCGCTGCAGGCCGTCTCGGGCATCGTCGAACGGCGGCATACGCTGCCGATCCTCGCGAATGTTCTGCTCGAGCACCCCGACGGCCGGCTCTTCGTCACCGCGACCGACCTCGAAATGCAGATCACCGCGCATTCGGATCTTCGCGCGGCAAGGAGACGCAGGCGACGACGGTCGCCGCGCGCAAACTGCAGGATCTGCTGCGCGCGCTTCCCGACGATGCGCGCTCTCGACGTCGACGGCAGCGCCAATCGCATGACGCTGCGCGCGGGCCGCTCGCGATTCAACCTGCAGGCGCTGCCGGCGGCCGACTATCCGCGCATCGGCGTCGGCCAGGACCAGGTGCAGGCGCTCACGCTGCCGCAGCGCGAATTGCGCGGGCTGCTGAAATCGGCCGAATTCGCGATGGCGCAGCAGGACATCCGCTACTACCTGAACGGCATGCTGCTGGTGATCGACAAGGGCTCGCTGCAGGCGGTCGCGACCGACGGGCACCGGCTGTCGTGGGCGAGCATCGCGATCGCCGGCGACTATCAGCGCCAGGAAGTGATCCTGCCGCGCAAGACCGTGCTCGAGCTGTCGCAAGCTGCTCGCGGATGTCGACGACCGCGTCACGCTCGACATGCTCGCGAACCAGGTGCGCTTCCGCTTCGCGAACATCGAGCTCGTGAGCAAGGTCGTCGACGGCAAGTTTCCCGACTACAACCGCGTGATTCCCACCGGCCACAGCCAAGCGGATCGCGCTTCGACGCGCACGCGAGCTGCTCGCCGCGCTGCAGCGGGCGGCGATCCTGTCGAACGAGAAATTCCGCGGCGTGCGGCTCGTGCTCGGCAACGATCAGCTGAAGATCATCTGCACGAACAGCGAGCAGGAAGAGGCGGAGGAGGAGCTCGAGATCGCCTACAAGGGCGACGCGCTCGATGTCGGCTTCAACATCACGTACCTGCTCGACGTGCTGCAGAACATGGCGATGGACCGCGTGGAGGTCGCGTTCGGCGACGCCAACTCGAGCGCGCTCGTCACGGTGCCCGAGCGCGACGACTACAAGTACGTCGTCATGCCGATGCGCATCTGACGCAGCGCAGCTCGTGATCGACGCAGGGCGTCGGCGCCGACCGCGAGTCGGCGCCGGTGCATTGAGCCGCGGCGAAATTCCAGCGAAAGCCACGATGACTCAAGCAATACCGAAGCCCGTGAACAACGGCGAAGACTACGATTCGACCAGCATCCAGGTGCTGAAGGGCCTCGACGCGGTGCGCAAGCGCCCGGGCATGTACATCGGCGACACGTCGGACGGCACGGGCCTCCACCACATGGTGTTCGAGGTGCTCGACAACGCGATCGACGAGGCGCTCGCCGGCTTCTGCGACGACATCAAGGTCGTCATCCACGCCGACAATTCGGTGTCGGTCGTCGACAACGGCCGCGGCATTCCGATCGACATCAAGGACGACGACGAGCTGAAGCGCTCGGCGGCCGAGATCGTGATGACCGAGCTTCACGCCGGCGGCAAGTTCGACCAGAACAGCTACAAGGTGTCGGGCGGGCTGCACGGCGTCGGCGTGTCGGTCGTCAACGCGCTGTCCGACTGGCTGCGCCTGCGCATCTGGCGCAACGGCAAGGCGCACCAGATCGAGTTCCGCCGCGGCGTCGCGGTCGCGCCGCTCGCGGTGACCGGCGCCACCGATCGGCGCGGCACCGAAGTGCATTTCATGGCGTCGACGGAGACCTTCGGCCGCGTCGAATACCACTACGACATCCTGGCCAAGCGCATCCGCGAGCTCTCGTTCCTCAACAACGGCACCAAGATCGAGCTCCTCGACCAGCGCGACGGCAAGAGCGAGAACTTCGCCTACTCGGGCGGCATCACGCGGCTTCGTCGAGTACATGAACCGCAGCAAGTCGCGTGCTGCATCCGAAGATCTTCCACGCGGTCGGCGAGAAGGACGGCACGACGGTCGAAGTCGCGATGCAGTGGAACGACGCGTACGCCGAGAACGTCCAGTGCTTCACCAACAACATCCCGCAGCGCGACGGCGGCTCGCACCTGACCGGCCTGCGCCAGGCGATGACGCGCACGCTCAACCACTACATCGAGAAGGAGGAGATCGCGAAGAAGGCCAAGGTCGAGACGACCGGCGACGACATGCGCGAAGGCCTCTGCTGCGTGCTCTCGGTGAAGGTGCCGGAGCCCAAGTTCTCGTCGCAGACCAAGGACAAGCTCGTCTCCTCCGAAGTGCAGCCGATCGTGCAGGAAATCGTCTCGGCGAAGCTCGCCGAGTTCCTGCTCGAGAATCCGGTCGACGCCAAGATCATCTGCGGCAAGATCGTCGACGCGGCGCGTGCGCGCGAGGCCGCGCGCAAGGCGCGCGAGCTGACGCGCCGCAAGGGCGTGCTGGACGGCCTGGGGCTGCCGGGCAAGCTCGCCGATTGCCAGGAGCGCGATCCCGCGCTGTGCGAAATCTACCTGGTCGAGGGCGACTCCGCCGGCGGCTCGGCGAAGCAGGGACGCGACCGCAAGTTCCAGGCGATCCTGCCGCTGCGCGGCAAGATCCTGAACGTCGAGCGCGCGCGCTTCGAAAAGCTCGTGAGCTCGCAGGAGATCGTCACGCTCATCACGGCGCTCGGCACGGGCTTCGGCAAGGACGAATACAACGCCGACAAGCTGCGCTATCACCGCATCATCATCATGACCGACGCCGACGTCGACGGCTCGCACATCCGCACGCTGCTGCTCACGTTCTTCTATCGGCAGATGCCGGAGCTGGTCGAGCGCGGCCACATCTACATCGCGCAGCCGCCGCTGTACAAGGTGAAGCAGGGCAAGGAAGAGACCTACCTCAAGGACGACCACGAGCTGAAGCAGCATCTGCTCAAGGTGGCGCTCAAGGGCGCGGAGCTCGTCCCGGGCGCGGGCAAGCCGGCGCTCGCGCCGGAAGCGTTCGCGAGCGTCGCGCGCGAATACCTGCTCGCCGACGCCGTGATCGAGCGCCTCGCGCGAATCGTCGAGCCCGCGGCGCTGTACGCGGTGCTCGCCGGCGCGCCGATCGATCTGTCGAGCGAGGCGGCGGCCGCGGCAAGCGCGGCGGCGCTGCAAGCGGCGATCGGCGATCCGGATGTGCACCGTCGAGGCGCGCTACGGAAGCGCCGAGACGCTGCCGCCTCGCCGTCACGCGCACGCACCACGGCACGCCGCACGTGACCGTGATCGACAGCGACCTCATCGCCTCGGGCGACTTCGCGCAGATCCGCGCCGCGGCCGCCGTGCTGCTCGGGTCTGATCGGCCCCGGCGCGACCGTGCGCCGCGGCGAGAAGCTGCAGGCGGTGAAGTCGTTCAAGGAAGCGCTCGACTGGCTGCTCGCCGACGCGCGCGCGAGCGTCTCGCTGCAGCGCTACAAGGGCCTGGGCGAAATGAATCCCGGCGCAGCTCTGGGAAACGACGATGGACCCGAGCGTGCGGCGCCTGCTGCGGGTGCAGATCGAGGATGCGATCTCGTCGGAGGAGATCTTCTCGACGCTGATGGGCGAGCAGGTCGAGCCGCGGCGCGCGTTCATCGAGATCGAACGCGCTCGGCGTGCGCAATCTCGACGTCTGAGCGAGCGTCTCCGTGTGACATCGGTGCGAGCGTCGCACCGACAGAGCTCGCGCCGACGAACTCGCCGGACGCATCATCGCAATCCGGAACAACGGGCCCCGATCGGGCCCCTTTGCTTTCCGTTGCGCGTCGGAGCAAGCTTGTTGACGGCGATCAATGAAAAGCCGCCGGCAAGCTGTGATCATTGACGCGGCGGCCGTTTGCCTCGCGCCGGTGGGAGTCGCCGGCGCCGCATCTTTGGCGATGCCTTCGCTCAATCGGGAGATGAAAATGGCACGAAAGATCATCGCGCTCGGCCTGCTGGCCGTTTCACTGGCGGCGGTCGAGCGCCTTTGCGCAAACCGCGCCTGCGAGCGCCGCCCAGCCGGCCGCGAACGCCGTCGATCCGGCGTCGATCCAGGCGCTCAAGGACATGGGCGCGTACCTGCAGACGCTGAAGCGCTTTCGGGTGTCGACCGAGCTGACCGGCGAGCGTGTCCTGGCCGACGGCCAGAAGCTGCAGCACACGGCGACGGCGGACATGGACGTCGTGCGCCCGAACATGCTGCGCGCGCGCGATGCACAGCGCGCGCTCCGAGCGCGAGGTCTTCTACGACGGCAAGACGTTCACGCTCTACACGCCCGCGCAGAAGTACTACTCGACGGTCGAGTTTTCCGAGCACGCTCGGCGGACTGGTCGACCGGCTGGAGGACAGGTACGGCGTGCAGATCCCGATGTCCGGACCTGTTCCGCTGGGGCACTCCGGCGGCGCCGCTCGACAAGATCGAGTCGGCGATGAATGCCGGCCAGGATTTCGTCGGCGACGATCTGTGCGACCACTACGCATTTCGCCAGGGCAAGATCGACTGGCAGATCTGGATCAAGGCCGGGGGCAAGCCGCTGCCGCGCAAGGTCGTGATCACCAACCGCGGCGACGAGGCGCGTCCGCAATCCGTCAGCCTGATCGACTGGAATCTGAAGCCCGGCCTTCAAGGACGCGGTGTTCAGGTTCACGCCGCCCAAGGGGGCGACCAAGGTCGAGATCGTTCCGCTGAAGACCAAGTAGAGGAGCGCCAACATGAAGAGATCATTCGGCAAGATGCTTCCTGGCTCCGCTGGCCGCCCTCGTCCTGGCGAGCTTCGCCATGGCCCCGTACGCCGATGCCGCGGCGCGGTGGCGGCGGCGGCGGCGGTGGCGGCGGTGGTGGCGGTGGCGGTGGCGGCGGCGCGCGCGTCCGGCGGCGGCGGCGGCGGCGGTGCCCAGGCCGCGCGGCGGTGGCGGCGGCGCCAAGCAGAGCGCGCAGGCCAACAACAGCCAGGGCCGATGCGCGCACCAACGATGTCCGCAGCACCAGCGTCAACAACGTCAACAACGTCAACGTCGACAGGAACGTCAACGTGAACGTCAGACGGCGGCGGCTGCTGCAACAACGGCTGGGACAACGACTACCACCCGGTGGCGACCGCGGCTGCCGTCACCGCTACGGTCGCCGTGACCTCCGCCGTCATCGGCTCGATGGTGCGCACCGTCCCGGCGAACTGCGTGCCGGTGAACTACCGGCGGCATGGTCTACCAGCAGTGCGGCGGCACCTGGTATCAGCCGCAGGGATCGCAGTTCGTCGTCGTCAATCCGCCGTATTGACCGCCGCGCCTACGGGGAGTCTCGCTCGCTCATCCACTCCTTGAGCAACGTGTAGGTCACGGCGAGCACGACGGGGCCCACGAACAGGCCCACGATGCCGAACGAGATGAGGCCGCCGATCACGCCTGCGAATATGAGCAGCAGCGAGCAGGTCGGCCCCCCTGCGGATGAGTAGCGGGCGCAACACGTTGTCTATGGCGCCGACGCCGAGGGTCCAGATCAGCAACGCCGTGCCCCACACGGTCTCGTCGTTCCAGAACAGCCAGATCACTGCGGGAACGAGCACGAGGATCGGCCCCAGTTGCGCGATGCAGAGCAGCAGGATGACGCAGGTCAACAAGCCGGCGAATGGGATCCCGGCCACGGCGAGGCCGAGCCCGGCGAGAATCGTCTGCGCGAGCGCGGTGACGACGACGCCGAGCGCGACGGCGCGAATCGCCTGACCCGCAAGCACGACGACGCTTTCGCCGCGTTCGCCCGCGAGCCGGCGGCCGAATGTGGATCAGGGTCGCTCTTGCCGCTTCGCCGTTGGTATAGAGCACGACCGCGACGACGAAGGTCAGCAGGAACTGGATGCTGAATACGCCGAAGCCGCCCAGCGCGTCGGCGAGCCACTTCGCAGCGGAGGTGGCGTACGGCGCGAGTCGCTGCACCAGGCCTTCCTTGCCGGCCGCCGCCAGGCTCGTCCAGCCGTCG
>CAVUOC010000037.1:0-90231 GCA_963742965.1 uncultured beta proteobacterium
GCAGGTCGCTCTTCAGCAGCTTCGACTCCAGCATCAGCGCCATCAGCCGACGTCCGGTCACCGCAAGCTCCGGAGCCGATCCGCCGAGCATCTTCAGGTTCTCCTCTCGCGTCGGAACACGCAGTCCTTTTTGCGCCTCGAGGAACTGCTCCCGCTGGTCTGCTGGCGGATTCCCATGCGACGGGCCGCGTCCCTGGGATCGCGCGCCATGTAATCGATGGCGCCGAACCAGCCCGTCTAGCAGCGCCTGCACCGCCTTGGGCCGCTTCTCGAGCACGCTCGCGCGCACGGCGATCAGATCGACGATCTCGCCCGGGATCTGCGTGCTGTCGAAAAGCGTCCTCGCGCCGGCCCGCAGAAACTGCGCTCGATACGGGTCGAACGTCACGGCGCCGTCGACTTCGCCCTTTCCGAACGCGCTCAGCTGCTCGTTCGATTCGAGGTGGACGACGTTGACGTCGCTCGCCTGCATTCCACTGACCGCGAGGGCCCTGCTCAGCACGAATGCGCCGAGCGCGCCGCTTTCCACGGCAACCGACTTCCCCTTCAGGTCGCGCATCGACTTCATCGCGCCGCGGCCCACGACGACGTCGGCGCCGTGCGACACGTCGACGACGAGGATCACCCTCGGGTCCAGGCCGTCCGCCGCGAGGCCGAACAATTCGTCGAGGCTGATCGCCATGCCGTCGATCGCCTGGTTGCGGAACGCGCGCAGGACTTCGCTCGCGGACGGATATTCGACGAGCTGCACCGTCGCCGGGTCGAAGCGACCGAGCTCCCGCGCGAGATACAGCGGCTCGCTGCCGATCCAGACGTTGGTCCCGATCCGCAGCGGCGTTCGGGCTCGCGCGCGCAACCGCCGAGCGCAAGCACGAGCGCGGCGCACACGACGAGACAGAGATGCCTGGCGATCGCGCTCATTCGTCCGCCCGACGCTCAGGCCCCGTCCGGGACGAAGATGTAGCCCTCGTTTCGTATCGTCCTGATGAACCTCGGATGCTCGGGGTCGGGCTCGATCTTCTTGCGCAAGCGCATGATCCGCAGGTCGACGCTGCGATCGTACGGGTCCCAATCGCGCTGCTGGTGCAGATTGAGTATCCGCTCGCGCGACAGCGCGCGGTTGGGATGCTCGGCAAGCGCCTTCAGGAGGTCGAACTCGAGCGGCGACATCGGCACTTCCTGTGCCCTTGTCGTCGGTCAGCTTGTGCGCGTCGACGTCCAGCACGCAGCGGCCGATGCGCACGCGCGCGGCGCCGAGCTCGGCGCGCCCCGCGGCCGACGTGCGGCGCAGCACGCTCTTCACGCGAGCCGCGAGCTCCCGCGGATCGAAGGGTTTCGCGACGTAGTCGTCGGCGCCCATTTCGAGGCCGACGATTCGATCGACGACGGTGCCGGCCGAGGTCAGCATGACGATCGCGATCTTCGCGTAGCGCTCGCGCAGGTGCCGGGCGAGACTCAGGCCGTCTTCGCCCGGCATGTTGATGTCGACGAGCGCGAGGTCGATCGCTTGCGCCGCGGCGAGGGTCTTCGCCGCTGCGGCGCTCTCGGCGCCGATCGCCGCATAGCCGTGGACGACGAAGTACTCCTCGAGCACGGCGCGAACCTCCGGCTCGTCATCGACTATGAGAATCGTGGCTTTGGGACTCACGGATAACATGCGCTCGCAAGGATAAATCCACTCGCGGCCTTCTCGACGCCGGCGATGAATCGTTGAAACAAACGAAACAAAACGGGTTTCACCGTGAAGTCGTTCTAAAGCGCCCGCTCCCTAGACTGGCAACACCCGCGCTGAATCGAGCGTCAGCCAAAGGCATCGATGCAGCCGGAGTGTACCGGGCAACACCTTTCAAACACTGGGAGCCATCCGTGATCCGATTCGACCCCCCCGTGCCTCGCATCGGCGCCGGCATCGCCGCCCTTGCGATGTCGGCGTTGACCGTCAGTGTGATGGTCGTCGTGCCGGCCGAGCTCGAACAGAACAGCCACGTCCTCGCCGTCCGTGCCGTGGTGCAACGCGCCGCGGCAGAGCCTGGCTCGGAACGCACGCTGCTGCGGTGCACGGTGCCGCCTGCCTTCAATGCTCCGCTTTTCCGGGCGGCTCGGGCGACGGCGCTCGACCCGCACTGCAAACGAATTCGTGACCCGGATTCGTGCTCGATCGATGGTTTCCAAAGCTGCCATGAGCCCGGACGTCCGTCTTTCCTCCGTCGAGGTTCGGCAGTCGCCGCGCGCATCGATTATCGCTCCGATCGTCACCCATTGGAGCCGGATTTTCTTCTTCGACCTCTACGCCGGCGACTGCGATGCCGCGGCCTGCCGCGGCAACGACGAAAGCGTACTCCGATCCGCCGGAAATTTCGCCTCGCGCCAGCCACCCTCGAGACCGTTGCCGCGGCGCGACTCCGAATGGGTCACGCTGACGGCGACCGACGGCTACCCGATCACCGCCATCCGGTATGCGGCTCCCGAGCCCGCCCGCGCCCACCTGATCGTCGCCGGCGCAGTCGGGGTACCGCAACGGTTCTATCGTCGATTTGCCGAGTTCGCGGCCTCCGCGGGATACGCGACGATGACCTTCGATTATCGCGGCGTCGGCCTCTCCGCCCCGACGACGCTCGAGGGCTTCAGGATGGACTATTTCGACTGGGGCCGCCTCGACCTCGCGGCCGCCGTCGACGCGATGAGCGCGGCGGGCGTGCCGCTGTACGTCGTGGGTCACGCGTTCGGCGGTCACGCGTTCGGAATGTTGCCGAATCACGATCGTGTCGCCGCGTATTACACGTTCGGCACAGGCGCCGGCTGGCACGGGTGGATGGCGCCCGTCGAAAGGACGAAGGTTCTCGCGCTGTCGCACCTCGCCGGTCCGCTGCTGACCCGGTGGAAGGGCTATCTGCCGTCCAGCCTGATCGGCCTCGGCGAGGACCTGCCGCTCGACTTCTACGAGCGGTGGAAGAATTGGTCCCGCTTTCCGAACTACTTCTTCGGCGACCCTTCCGCGCGAGATGCGACGCAGGGCTTCGCGCGCATTCGCGCGCCGATGATGGCCGCCAATGCGATCGACGATCGATGGGCGCCGCCCGCCTCGCGCGACGCATTCATGCCGGGTTACCGGAACGCGGCGCGACACACGCTCGACATCGATCCGTCGCGCGTCGGACTCCGCTCGATCGGGCACATGGGCTATTTCAAAGCGCGCGCGACGCCGCTGTGGGCGTCGGCGCTCGACTGGCTGGCAACGTCTCACCCCGTTCCTGGAGATTACGAATGAACACGCACACGGCATTGCACCGAGCTACCGTCATCGACGCGCCTCGCGCGCGAGCGCTTGCCCGGCAGGGGCGCTGCCTGGTCGCCGGCGCCGGCGTCCCGGTCGTTTTGCTGCACTCGTCGCTCGGCTCGAAGTCGCAATGGGTTGCGCTCGCCGAGCGCCTCGCCCCGCGTTTCCGCGTGATCGCGCTCGATCTGTGCGGCTACGGAGACAATGCGATGCCGGCGGCGTCGAAATCCTTCTCGCTCGACGACGAAGTCCGGCTCGTCGCGGACCGCGTCGATCGCCTCGTTTCGCCGCACGTCCGCGTACACGTCGTCGGCCACTCCTACGGCGGCGTGGTGGCATTGCGGTTCGCGCAGCGCAGCCGCGGTCGCGTGGCGAGCCTGACGCTGTACGAGCCGATGGCCTTCGGCATGCTCGACCCCGATGACGCGACGATTGTCGAGATCAGGCGGATCGCCGAAAGCGTGCCGCGCCTTGTCGCGGCAGGGCTTCCCCGGCATGCGGCGGAGCTGTTCGTGGATTTCTGGAGCGGGACGGGCGCGTATCGACGCCTTTCCGGTCCGGCTCAGCGCGGCGTCGCGCGCAGGATTCGCAAGGTCGCGCTCGACCTCCAGGCAGCATTGTCGTGGCCCACGGGCCCCGAGAGCGTCCACTCGATCGCGGTGCCTGCGCTGCTGCTTTCCGGCAGCCACAGCCCCGCGGTCGCCCAGCGCATCGTTCAGCGGCTGACGCACGCGCTGCCGAAGCGCTACGCCGGCCGGATCGACGCCGGTCACATGGGCCCGGTGACCGCACCCCATCTCGTCAACCCCTGGATCGAAGCGTTCATCGACATGTGCGTCGAGCACGATGCGGCGCAGGAAGCGTTCCGCGCCGCCGACACGCTCTCGCCGTTCCCGGCAGCCGCCGACTAGGAGCGCGACATGACATTTCAATCGCTACGCACCGTTCTTGCGGCCAATCACGTCTCGGACAAGCCGGCGATCGCGGTCACGGCAACCGTTTCCGCGGCGGTGGCGCTGATGAAGGAGCGCAACGCCGACGCCGTGATCGCGATGGATCGGGGCGCCTTTGCCGGCCTCTTCACCGCGCACGACGTGCTGACGCGCGTCATCGGCGCCGCGCGGGACGCGGGCACGACACGCATCGCCGACGCGCTGTCGGGCGATTCTCCGTTCGTCGACATCGACACGACCGTCGGAACGACGCTCGCGCTGATGGATGAGCGGCGCTGCGATCACGTGGCCGTGACCGGCGACGGGCGGGTGCTCGGCGTGCTCTCGCGGAGCGACCTGGACGCGTGGACGATCCGCGACCAGCAGGAGCAGCTCGACTGCGCGATCCGCGCGGTCAAGTTCATGGGGTTTTCGAATCGCCGGGGATAGCCGGGCACAACGCGGGGCTCCGAATCGACGAGGGGCGTGAGACCGCCGCCGGTTGAAGCGGGTTACGATGGCGGCGTATGCCGATCACCCGCGCCCCCGTCGGGCACGTCGTCCTCGCGAGCGCGGACAGCGACGCTTACCGTTCGCTGCGCCGGCGTCCGATGTCGCGCGCCGAGCGATACAAGCTGGGACGAAGCCTCCGCAAGCAGGTGCCGCGCAGCGCGCTCGCTCGCTGGAAGGCACCGGCGGATCGGGTCGATCCCGTCGAGCAGATCGAGCTCTCGCACGCAGGCAGGCTCGAATGGCTGATCCCGATACGAGTCGGGCGAATGACGGCCTCGCCATATGGATTCCTGCGCGGCACCGCCGGCGTCATGGCCGCGGACGTGGCGAGCCTCCCGGCAACCGGGATCACGCCGGTGATCTGCGGCGACGCTCACCTCGGAAACTTCGGCTTCTACGCGTCTCCGGAGCTCGATCTCGTCATCGACTTGAACGATTTCGACGAAGCGCATCCGGGTGCGTGGGAGTGGGATCTGCGCCGGCTGGTCGCGAGCATCTGGGTCGCCGGACGGCAAAACGGATCGAGCGAAGCGCAGTGCGAAAGCGCCGTGGCCTCATGTGTCGCCGACTACAGAGCCGAGGTGCGCTTGCTCGCCAACGAGCCGCTGCTTCTGCGCTCGTATGAGCGCCTCGACGTCGACCGGCTGCGCGAAACGGCGACCGAAAAGTCGCTGCGCGGCGAGATCGCGCGGGCCATCCGGCGTGCGCGATCGCGGACGAGCGACCGCGCGCTGCCGCGATTCACGACGACCCGGGATGGACGGCGGTTCATCGTCGACGAGCCGCCGCTGATCACCCGCGTTCCGAAAACCGAGGCGAAGCGGATCGCCGCCGCGCTGGACGAATACCTGAAGACGCTCGCACCGCATTGGCACCGGGTGCTCGGCGGCTACACGCTCGTCGACATCGCGCACAAAGTGGTCGGCGTCGGCAGCGTCGGCTTGCGCGCGTACGTCGCGCTGCTCGAGGGAAGCAGCGCCGACGACGTCGTGTTCCTCCAGCTCAAGCAGGCGCGCCGCTCGGTGCTCGCCCGCTTCGTTCACGGCGATTCCGCGTGGCACGCCCATCAGGGACAGCGCGTCGTCGAATATCAGCAGGCGTTGCAGACGGTCAGCGATCCGCTCCTCGGCTGGACTTCGATCGACGGGCTGCAGTACTACGTCCGGCAGTTCCGCAACATGAAAGGCGCCGTCGCCCTCGACGCAATCGACGCGCCGGCGTTGACCGACTACGCGGGAATCGTCGGCCACCTGCTCGCGAAAGGGCATGCGCGAACGAGCGGCGCCTCGATGATCGCCGGCTACGCGGGCGCTTCGGACACCCTCGACCGGGCGCTTTGCCGGTTCGCTCGCGCCTACGCGGACCAGACGGAGGCGGATCATCGGGCGCTCGTCAAGGCGGTCCGCCGCGGCGTGTTTCCGGTCGAATACGAGACCTGAGTCTCCGATTACGCCGTGGGCGCCCGTCGCGCGTCCTGCTGGAACGCCGCGATCTTCGCGTATTCCTCTTCGAGCTTCGAAGGAAGCGCGAGGAAGATCGGCAGCAGCTGCGAATAGACGGCGACGTTCGGCACGATCGGCGTGTGGCGGTGCGTTGCGCCGACCATCCCCGCGACGACGTCGAGCGAGTCGACGTGGCCGAGCGCATAGAGTCCAAGGACCGCGGCGCCGAGGCACGAGCTCTCGAAGCTCTCGGGAACGACGACTTCGCGATCGAACACGTCGGCCATCATCTGCCGCCAGAGCCCCGATCGCGCGAAGCCGCCGGTCGCCTTGATCGTGCGCACGCGACCGATCAGCGATTCCATCGCCGGCAGGATGCTGTAGAGGTTGTAGATCACCCCTTCCAGCACCGCGCGGATCATGTGCTCCTTGTGGTGGTGCATTGCGAGGCCGAAGAACGACCCGCGCAGGTTCGGGTTCCACAGCGGCGCCCGCTCGCCGGCGAGGTAGGGGTGGAAGATCAGTCCGTCGCTGCCGGGCGCGACGCGCTCGGCGATGCGCGTCAGCACGTCGTACGGATCGATCCCCAGACGCTTCGCCGTTTCGCACTCGGACGCCGCGATCTCGTCGCGTACCCAGCGGAAGATGATGCCGCCGTTGTTCACCGGTCCGCCGATCACCCAGTGGCGATCGGTGAGCGCGTAACAGAACGTGCGGCCTTCGGGATCCGTCACCGGCTGCCCGACCACCGTGCGCATCGCTCCGCTCGTTCCGATGGTGACGGCCACCTCGCCCGGCTGGATCGCGTTGACGCCGACGTTCGAGAGCGAGCCGTCGTTCGCACCGACGACGAAAGGCGTTGCCGCGTCGATGCCGAGCTCGGCCGCCACGCGGCGGTCCAGGCCCTCGAGGTGATAGGTCGTGGGCACGAGCGCCGAAAGCTGCTCGCGACCGACTCCGGCCACGTCGAGCGCGCCGTCGTCCCAGTCGAGCGTCGCAAGGTTGAAGAGCCCGGTCGCCGATGCAATCGAGTGGTCGACGACCCAGCGGCCGAACAGCCGGTTGAACACGTACTCCTTGATGCCGACGAAACGCGCGGCGGCCGCGAACACCTTCGGCTGCTCGTCGCGCAGCCATGCGAGCTTCACGAGCGGCGACATCGGATGGATGGGCGTGCCGGTGCGCCGATAGATCGCCATCCCGTCGCGTTCCGCGCGTATCCGCTCCGCCCAGCGGGCGGCGCGGTTGTCCGCCCAGGTGATGCTCCGCGTGAGCGCGGTTCCATCGCCGGCGACGGCGATGACGCTGTGCATCGCGGCGCTGAAGGAAACGCACGCGATGTCGTCGGGCGCGACGCGCGCAGCGCGAACCGCATCGCGAATCGCGGCGACGACCGCGCGATGGATCTCGTCGGGATCCTGCTCGGCGGTCGCCGGCGTCGGCGTCAGCAGCGGATACCCGACGTTGCCGTGCGCGACGACGCGCCCGCGCAGGTCGAAGACGACGGCCTTGGTCGCCGTCGTGCCGATGTCGACGCCGATTACGTGATCGGGCAAGCGACCCTCGCCGCCATCACAGCAGCACCCGGCGGAGGTCAGCGAGCAGGCCGCCGAAATAGGTGTTGAAGCGCGCGGCGGAGGCGCCGTCGATGACGCGGTGATCCCAGGAGAGCGACAGCGGCAGCACGTAGCGCCACGACGACGTCTTGCCGTCGGTCGAGACCTGCTTCCAGAACGACCGGCACACGCCCATGATCGCGACCTCCGGCGCGTTGATGATCGGCGTGAAATAGACGCCGCCGATGCCGCCCAGGCTCGAGATCGTGAAGCTCCCGCCCTGCATCTGGTCGGGCTTCAGTTTGCCGTCGCGCGCGAGCTTCGCAAGCTCGCCCATCTCTTTGGCGATGTCGACGACGCCCTTCTTGTCTGCATCGCGGATCACCGGGACGACCAGGCCCTGCGGCGTGTCGGCGGCAAAGCCGATGTGGTAGTACTTCTTGAGGACCAGATTGTCGCCGTCGAGCGAGGCGTTGAATTCGGGAAACTTCGCGAGCGTCGCGCATGCCGCCTTGATCATGAAGGCAAGCATCGACACCCGAACGCCGCTCTTCTCGTTCTCCTTGTTGAGTTGCACGCGGAACGCCTCGAGCTCGGTGATGTCGGCGTCGTCGTGATTGGTGACGTGCGGGATCATCACCCAGTTGCGATGCAGGTTCGCGCCGGAGATCTTCCTGATCCGCGACAACGGCTTCGACTCGACCGGGCCGAACTTCGCGAAGTCGACTTTCGGCCAGGGCAGGAGCTCGACGCCTGCACCGCCCCCGGCTGGTGCTGCAGCAGCGCCTTTCGCTGCGGCAGGCGCGCCCTTGGCTGCAGCTTCGACGTCCTCCCTGAGCACGCGTCCCTTGTCCCCGCTGCCCTTCACGCGGCCGAGATCGACGCCGAGCTCGCGAGCGAGCTTGCGCACGGCCGGACTCGCGTAGGCGAGCGCGAACGCCGCTTCGTCCACTGCGCTCGTCGCAACCGCGGCGGCTGCGGGCGTCGGCGCGGGCCGAGCAGCCGCGGCGGCCGCGGATGACGTGGCGAGCGCCGGCGAAGCAGGCGCGCCGGCCGAGGTCGCGAGCGTGGCGACGACGGCGCCTTCGGAGACCTTGTCGCCAACCTTGAGCTTCACCTCCTGCACGGTGCCGCCGAAGGGCGCCGGCACGTCCATCGTCGCCTTGTCCGATTCGAGCGTGACCAGCGCGTCCTCCGCCCTGACGGTGTCGCCCGGCTTCACGTGCACCTCGATCACCGGCACGTCCTTGAAGTCGCCGATGTCCGGAACGTGAACCTCGGCAACCCCGCCCGGCGAGCTCGTCGGCGATGGCGGCGGCGAAACTGCGGTCTTCGGCGCCGGAGCGGGGGCCGCAGCCGCCGCGGCGCCGCCGTCGAGCAGCAGGATGACGCTGCCTTCGCTCACCTTGTCGCCGACTTTGACCCTGACCTCCTTCACCGTCCCTGCGATGGGCGCCGGAACGTCCATCGTCGCCTTGTCGGATTCGAGGGTGACGAGCGCGTCTTCGGCAACGACCTTGTCGCCGGGCTTCACGAGCACCTCGATCACTGGCACGTCCTTGAAGTCGCCGATGTCGGGCACCTTTACCTCGGTCACTGCTGCCATGTCGTCCCCAGCGCTGTGTTGTTTGTCGGCACTACGCGAGCGATCGCGCGCCCGCTGCTCCGCGCGTTCTCAAACCGTCCACGGATCGGGCCTTGCGGTGTCGAGCCCGTATTTCGCGATCGCCTGCTTGACCACGTCCGACGTGATGTCCCCGTCGTCGGCTAGCGCCTTCAGCGCTGCCACGGCAACGTAGTACCGATTCACCTCGAAGAACGTGCGCAGCTTCACGCGGTAGTCGCTGCGGCCGAAGCCGTCGGTGCCCAGGACGGCGTAGGTCCGGGGAACGTGGGCGCGAATCTGCTCGGCGTAGTTGCGCATGTAGTCGGTCGCCGCGACGACCGGCCCGTCGTGCCCGTCGAGCGCCGTCTCCACGTAGCTCTGGCGGCGTGGAGCATCCGGATGCAGCAGGTTCCAGCGCTCCGCGCTCATCCCGTCGCGCCGGAGCTCGTTGAAGCTCGTCGCGCTCCAGATGTCGGCTTCGACCTGGAAATCGTCGCGCAGCAGGTCGGCCGCGGCGACGACCTCGCGCAGGATCGTCCCGCTTCCCATCAACTGGACTCTCGGCGCCTTTCCTTTCGCGCCCTCCTTCAGCAGGTAGAGCCCCTTGATGATCCCCGCCTCGGCGCCTTCGGGCATCGCCGGGTGCGCGTAGTTCTCGTTCATCAGCGTCACGTAGTAGTAGCAGTCCTGCTGCTCCTCGTACATCCGGCGGATGCCGTCACGGATGATCACGACGACCTCGTACGCGAACGTCGGATCGTACGAGACGCAGTTCGGGATCGTCGACGCGAGGACGTGGCTGTGCCCGTCCTCGTGCTGCAAGCCCTCGCCGTTCAGCGTCGTCCGCCCCGCCGTGCCTCCCAGCAGGAAGCCTCGCGCGCGCATGTCGCCGGCTGCCCACGCGAGATCGCCGACGCGCTGCAATCCGAACATCGAGTAATAGATGTAGAACGGGATCATCGGCACGTTGTTCGTGCTGTAGGAAGTCGCCGCGGCGATCCACGAGCTCATCGCGCCCGCCTCGTTGATGCCCTCCTGCAGCACCTGCCCCGCCTTGTCCTCGCGGTAGTACATCAGCTGGTCGGCGTCCTGCGGCTTGTAGAGCTGCCCGACCGACGAATAGATGCCGAGCTGCCGGAACATCCCTTCCATCCCGAAGGTGCGCGATTCGTCGGGGACGATCGGCACGATGTGCTTGCCGATCGCCTTGTCGCGCACCAGCGTCCCCAGCATCTGCACGAAGGCCATCGTCGTCGAGATCTCGCGCTCGCCGGAGCTCTTCAGCAGCCGGTCGAAGGTCGCGAGCGGCGGCGCCGGCAGCGTTGCGGACTTCCGCCGGCGCTGCGGAAGGAAACCGCCCAGCGCCGCCCTGCGCTCCTGCAGGTACTTCAGCTCCGGGCTTCCCTCGGCGAGCGAGATGAAGGGCATCGCCTCGATCCTGTCGTCGGGCATCGGGATGTCGAAGCGGTCGCGGAACTGCTTCAGCGCGTCGACCGTCATCTTCTTCGCCTGGTGCGAGATCATCTGGCCTTCGCCGGATTCGCCCATTCCGTAACCCTTGACGGTCTTTGCGAGGATGACCGTCGGCTGCCCCTTGTGCTTCATGGCAGCCGCATACGCCGCGTAGACCTTGAACGGGTCGTGGCCGCCGCGGCTCAGCTTCCACACTTCCTCGTCGGAAAGGTCCGCCACCATCGCTTTCAATTCGGGGCTGTTGAAGAAGTGCTCGCGCACGTACGCGCCGTTCTTGCTCTTGAAGTCCTGATACTGGCCGTCGACGCACTCCTCCATGCGCTTCAACAGGATCCCGGCCTTGTCTTTCGCGAACAGCTTGTCCCAGCCGGATCCCCAAATGACCTTGATCACGTTCCATCCGGCGCCCCGAAAGACGCCTTCGAGCTCCTGGATGATCTTCCCGTTGCCGCGCACCGGCCCGTCGAGCCGCTGCAGGTTGCAGTTGATCACGAACACCAGATTGTCGAGACCCTCGCGTCCTGCAAGCGAGATCGCGCCGAGCGACTCGGGCTCGTCGCACTCGCCGTCGCCCAGGAACGCCCACACCTTGCGGTTGTCGGTCTTGGCGAGGCCCCGGCCGTCGAGGTACTTGAGGAAGCGCGCCTGATAGATCGCCATCAGCGGCCCGAGCCCCATCGACACCGTCGGGAACTGCCAGAAGTCGGGCATCAGCCAGGGATGCGGATACGACGGGATGCCCTTGCCGTCGCTCTCCTGCCGGAAGCTGAGAAGCTGCTGCTCGGTGAGCCGCCCCTCGACGAACGCCCGCGCGTAAATTCCCGGGGACACGTGGCCTTGCACGTAGAGCAGATCGCCGCCGTGCCCTTCGCTCGGCGCATGCCAGAAATGGCCGAAGCCGATGTCGTAGAGCAGCGCCGACGATTGAAAGCTCGCGATGTGCCCCCCAGCTCGGAGCTCTCCTTGTTCGCGCGCAGGATGATCGCCACCGCGTTCCAGCGGATCGCCGAGCGAATCTTGTGCTCGAGCTCCCGGTTGCCGGGCGATTTCTCCTCTTGCTCGGGCGGGATCGTGTTCCGGTACGGCGTGGTCGCCAGGAAAGGCGGCATCGCTCCTGTTCGCAGCGCTTCCTCGCGCAGCTTGCCGAGCAGGAATCGGGCGCGATCAGGCCCCGCGTACTGGAGGACCGCGCGCAACGAGTCCACCCACTCCTGAGTCTCGGTGGGGTCGTAATCGCTCAGGATTCCCATTGCTTCACTCCTCGGCTGTTGTTTGGCGACTCACGCGAGCGCCGGCGACGCGCACGCCGCGATCTCGATTCAATCCGATGGCAGGCCCTGAACGCGGAAGAGCTCTTCCAGATGCGGGCTCATGGGAAGGTCGACGCGCAATCCGGAAGGCAGCGGTTGCAGGAACCATCGCGCGTGGCAGGCTGCCGGGCCATCGCTGCATTTGGAACGCACAACTGATTCGGCAACCCGGCGTCGTGTTCTCGTCATCGATGGTTCTCGAGCTGCCGTTTTCGATGGAATACTACTCCTGGAGGCTTTCCGCGAGAATGGCACGGGATCGACCGGCCGGACCGCGAGAGATTTCCCGGCGGCAGCATCGGGTCCACATGAAGATCCGATCGTTCCGATCTCGCGTAACATAACCCATGCCTCGGTCCCGACGGCCGGGCTCGTCTCAATGAATGCCGACGCCTTTGCGCGCTTGCGCCAGTCGATGATCGCCGAGATCGCCGTGCACACGATCTACGCGAGCGCGCGGATCGGCAAGGCGGCGCTCTCGCGGCGCGTGCTCGAAGCGATGGAAAGCGTGCCGCGCCACGTGTTCGTCCCCATCGAGCTGCAGGCGTACGCCTACGCGAACACGCCGCTGCCGATCGGCTTCGACAAGACGATCTCGCAACCTTTCATCGTCGCGCTGATGACCGACATGCTCGACATCGAGCCCGATGACGTCGTGCTCGAGATCGGCACGGGCCTCGGGTATCAGGCGGCGATCGCGGCGGCGCTCGCGCGCAAGGTCTACAGCATCGAGATGATCGAGGAGCTTTCGCACCAGGCGCAGCAGCGGCTCGCCCGCCTGGGCGTGACCAACGTCGAGCTCAGGATCGGCAACGGGTCCCTCGGCTGGGCCGAGCACGCGCCCTTCGACAAGATCATCGTGACCGCGGCGCCGGACCTGATTCCGCCGGCCCTGCTCGACCAGCTCAAGCCCGGCGGCAAGATGGCGATTCCCGCGGGGCTGCCGGACGCGCAGCAGTTGATCCTCGTCGACAAGGACGCCGCCGGGAGGGTCGCGACGAAGGAGATCCTGCCGGTGCGGTTTTCCCAGCTCGACGGGATCGAATCGGACAACCGGCGCACGCGCGACGTGCAGTAGCGCCGGAAGTGTCGGCCCTCAGGCCGTTGCCCGCGCCGCCAGCGGCCGCGCGCTCTCGGCCGGCCTTCGCGTCCGGCGGTTCGCCGACCACCACGTCGCGATGCCTTCGGCAATCCGATCGATGAATTCGGACGGCAGATCGGCGCCTGCGATCCTCACGACGTTTCTCCGGCGCAGCACGTCGGGAAACCACTCGACGGCGACGAAATCGAATCCGAAAGAGCCCGCGTGCTTGACGCACAGCCCGTTGGCGGCAAGCGCGCCGGCGAGCGCGCCTGCCGCGCGCTTGACGTCGTCGATATCGGGGTCGCCGCGCGGCGCGATCGTCAGGTACAAGCCGTGCTGGAACGTCGTGACGGCGGACGCGGGGTCGAGCCGCTCAGCGAGAATTCGCGCCATGCGCCGCGTCGCGCGAATGATCGAGCCGATTCGCGCGGCGCTGCATTCGCGGTACCCGGGCGCGCCCGCGAACGGGGGAAAGTGCACCGGAATCGGTGCGAGCCCGTACAAGCGGATCGCGTCGCGAGCGCGCGCGGCGAGACGCTTCGCCCCGGCGATCCGTTCCGTTGAAAGAGACCTGTTGTCCGCGACGATGACAATCGATCCCAGTCGGCCGTATTCGATCCCCAGGCAATCGAGCTTCGCGTGGCTGCGCACGAGCGCGATCGGCACGCCGGCGGCCCGTGCCCGGTCGACGACGCGCCGGATTCTTCCCGACCCCGCGTCGAAGCACGTCGTGTCGAACACGATGAGCTCGCACGCATCGAGTCCGGAAGGCTCCGCCGGGAAGAACGCCGTGCGCACGCACGAGTCCAGCCAGAGAATTCGCGGACACTCGCCTCGCGCGCCGTCGCTGCCGCGTCGTCCAGGGGCGACGATGCGCAGACGCGCCCCGAAGCTTTGCATCAGCTCGCGCGTCTCGCTGTAGCAGTCCCTTGCCGCCACGACTTCGATCCGCTCGTGCGGTTGCAGAAGCGTGACCAGCAGCGCGGCGATCGCGCTCATCCCGGATCCCGCGTAGATCGTCGTGTGCCGCGGCAGTCCCGGATAGATCGCCGGGCCCCGCACGGCGAGATCGGCGCGCTGGTAACCGTAGTCGAACTCGAACGCGCCGGATCGCCATCGCTGCGCCGGAGGCCGCGCAGTCTCCGTCACCGACCAGCTGGCGAGCGACTGTTCCGCGCGCAGCGCCGCGGCGATCTGGAACTTCTGCTCGATGGCTGCGGCAGGAGAATCCGGCGGGGAAAGGCCGATCGGGGACGCGAGACAGCGATTCAGAAGCTCGATCTCGCGACGCTTTCGTTCGAGGTACGAAGGAATGGTCTGCACGGGCGAAAGTATTGCGCTCGCAGGCCGCAGCGGCCCGATCGCAATGATTACCAATCGGGCGCCCGCGCAACTATCAGCGGATACACGTGGCGGGCGTAGGGTTCGGGCCTACACGCGTTCGGGGCCGCTTTCGGCCGTGAGCGCACTCGCAGCGATGAAAGCCCATGGTGCGCCCCGCCCAGAGGTTTTCCGTGGAACCAAGAACCTGACGCAATCCACTAAGCATCAGGCATGCCGGAGGTCCTCGGATGAAAACGGTCGTCGTCACTGATCAGAATCAAGAGTGGTTCGAGATTCCGGACGCCACCATCCTGACGGCGCGCCGCTACCTGGCGGAACCGGAGAGCGGCAACGAAGGCACCGTGCGGGTGCTCAACCTGTGCCGCACCGGCCGCTACCAGGGACGCGGGTACTACGTGTCGCTCATCGCCGAGGCCCGTGGCCAGCGCCCCGTCCCCGGTGTCAAAACCATCGAGGACCTCAGGTCCGAGGCCTACGTGCGCGCGCTCGAGGCCGAGATTCAACCGTTGGTGCAGGAGACGCTGCATCACGACGAGAGCGAGCGCTTCCAGCTCAATGTCTACCTCGGAAAGCATCCCGATCACAAGGCCCTCGCCGAGCAATTGTTCGCGAAGGTGCGTGCGCCGCTGCTCCGCGTGCTGTTTGCCCGCGCAGAAGGAAGCTGGCGCCTCGATGCCGTGCATGCCATGGGCCTTGCCGACATTCCGCCGCAGGACCGCGCGTTCCTGCTCGAGACGGTCAAGTCGTTCGTCTCCGAAGGTTCGGCCACCAAGCGGCAGGGCGCAAGAAAAGACCGGCCGCGACTGGCCGTCCTCTGGGACCCGAACGAAGCGCACAAGCCCTCCAACGAGGAAGCGCTGCAGCGGTTCGTGAAGACGGCGCCGCTCGTAGGATTGGAGGCGGAGCTCATCGACCCTGATGCGATCGAGCGCCTGCCCGAGTTCGACGCCCTGTTCAACCGCGCCGGCCCTGAAGGCATCATCTATGAGTTCCTGCGCAAAGCGGACGCGCTTGGCATGCCGGTCGTCGACGATCCGGAGTCCGTCCTGAAGTGCGGGAACAAGGTGTTCATGCAGGAGTTGCTCAACCGGCATCGCATCGCCACCCCACGCACGCTGATCGTGCACCGCGGCAACGTGGACGAGATCGTTTCGACGCTGGGGCTGCCGTGCGTGCTCAAGCTGCCGGACAGCGGTTTCGGGCTCGACGTGGTGAAGATCGAATCCGAAGAGAGTCTGCGCAAGGAAGCGGAGCGCTTCTTCAAGAAGTCGGAGATGATCATTGCGCAGGAATGGCTGCCGAGCGACTTCGACTGGCGCGTCGGCGTTTACGATCGGCGGCCGCTCTTCGTCGCCAAGTACTTCATGGCGCCCGGGCACTGGAAGGTAATCAAGATGGACGAGGACCAGCAAGAGATCGTCGAGGGCAAGACCGAGGCGATGACCATCGGCGAGGCGCCCGAGCAGGTGATCAACACGGCTGTGAAAGCCGCCAACCTGATCGGCCGCAGCCTGTACGGCGCCGATCTAAAGCAGGTCGAGGACCGCGTTTATCTGATCGAGGTCAACATCAACCCGAACATCGACGCGGGCAACGAAGACCAGGTGCTGGGCGAGGCGCTCTACCGCGAAGTCCTTGGCGTGTTCGCGCGCCGCATCGCGGAGACTACGGGCGGCGCCGCGCAACGGACAGCGCCGTGACCGCGGCCGCCCCGAGCCGAACACCGGAGCGCGCAGCCGAAGGTACTCCAATGGCCGCTTCATGGAATTCGTCGTAAATCGCGGAAGCCTCGAGGAGCAGCGTACGGGCTGCATCGTGGTCGGCGTGTACGAGGGTGGCACGCTTTCGCCCTCGGCGGTGGAGCTCGACACCGCATTGAACCGCGCCCTCACCGAGGCCCTGAGCCATGGCGACCTCGAAGGCGAGCTCGGCACGACGCTGCTCCTCCCAGGCTTCCGAAAGCGGCCGCCGAGCGCGTGCTTCTCGTCGGCCTGGGTCCCGAGCTGGAATTCGTCGAGAGCAGCTACCACTCGGCGCTCTGTGCGGCGACGAGGACGCTGCGCACGACGGGCGCCGCCGACGCGACGCTCTGCCTGAACGAGCTTCCCGTGAATGGCCGCGACGGCGCATGGAAGATCGAGCAGGCGGTGCTCGCCGTCATGGACGGCATGTATCGCTTCGACAAGCTGAAGAGTAAGCCGCCGAAACAGAAGCGCCCACTCGAGAAAGTCGTCTTCCACGTCGCGGATCGCTCGGAGGCGTCGTTGGCCGAGGCTGCCATTGATCGGTCGATGGCGATCGCCGAGGGCATCACGATCGCGAAGGATCTCGGCAACCTGCCCGGCAACGTTTGCACCCCGACGTATCTAGCCGGGCAAGCGCGAGAGCTCGGCAGCCGCCACGGCTTCGAGGTGACGATCCTCGACCAAAAAGACATCGAGAAGCTCGGCATGAACGCATTCCTCGCGGTGGCGGGCGGCAGCCGCCAGCCGCCGAAGCTCATCGTCATGGAGTACCACGGCAGCGCCCGCGAGTCGCCGCCGATCGTCCTCGTCGGCAAGGGAATCACGTTTGACACGGGCGGCCTCAACATCAAGTCCCACTCGGACATGGAGCAGATGAAATTCGACATGTGCGGCGCGGCGGGCGTGTTCGGCGCACTGCACGCGGCCGCGCTCATGAAGCTGCCGCTCAACGTGGTCGGTATCATCCCGGCGGCGGAGAACATGCCCGATGGCAACGCCATCAAGCCAGGCGACGTCGTGACGACGATGTCCGGCCAGACCGTGGAAATACTCGATACCGACGCCGAGGGCCGCCTCGCTCTTTCCGATGCGCTCACCTACGCCGAGAAGTACAAGCCCGCGGTACTCGTGGATGTCGCGACGCTGACGGGCGCGATCGTGAGCGCGCTCGGCGAGATCGCCACCGGCGTGTTCTCCAACAGCGACGCGCTCGTGCGCGAGGTCCTCGAGGCAGGCGACAGCGCGTGGGACCGCGCCTGGCACATGCCGCTGTGGCGCGAGTATCAGGACACGTTCAAGTCGAACATCGCGGATTTCGCGAACGTCGGCCCGCACGGCGACTGCGCGATCACCGCGGCGTGCTTCCTGTCGCGGTTCACCAAGCGCTATCCGTGGGTGCACCTCGACATCGCGGGAACGGCGTCGAAAAGCGGCGACCATAGTGGCAACGGCGGCGCGACGGGCCGGCCGGTGGCGCTTCTTGCGCATTTCCTCGCGCGCCGCGCGGCCGGCTGAGCTGCCTCTCGTCAGCGCCCTTCCGCAGCATCCAGCTCGCGCCGGGTGGGCAGCCCTTCCATGTCGCCGACCACCTGGATCGCCATCGCCCCGAGCCGGTTTCCGCGCGCGACAGCCGTTCGGGCGTCGAGTCCTTCGAGCATCGCGCTGATCACGCCCACCGCAAACGCGTCGCCGGCGCCGACGGTGTCGACGACGTGCTCGACGCGGACGCCCGAAACCATCCCGTCGTCGGACGGCGTGCGGAAGTACGCACCCTCGGGACCCAGCTTCAGCGCGACCAACTGCGCGCCTCGCTCGAGGTAGAAAGCGGCGATGTCCGAAGGTGCGTCGAACGACGTGAGAATGCGTCCTTCATCGACGCCGGGGAACACCCAATTCGCCTTGGCGGCGAGGGCGTTGATGCCCTCGATCATCGCGTCGCGCGTCGGCCACAGCGTCGGGCGCAGGTTGGGGTCGAACGAAACGCTCTTGCCGGCACTGCGCATGAAGTCCGTCGCGTGACGGGCGAGCGCCATCGTCGAAGCGGACAGCGCGCAACACACGCCCGACGCGTGCAGGTGGCGTGCCGATCGGAAATACGCGGCGTCGAAATCGTCGACCGACAGGTGGCTCGCCGCCGAGCCCTTGCGGAAATACTCGGTCCGGGGGTCCGCGCCGCCTTCCGCTTTCGACTTGAGCTGGATTCCCGTCGAATGCTGCTTGTCGACGGTCACGTGACTGCAGTCGACGCCTTCGGAGGTCATCGTCTCGAGAATGAACCGGCCGAACGAATCGTCGCCGACGCGGCTCACCCAGCCGACGCGCAAGCCGAGCCTTGCCAGCCCGATCGCGACGTTCGCTTCCGCGCCGGACTGGCGACGCGTGAACCGGCTGACCGCGGCGAGGTCGCCCGGCTCGTCGGCGACGAACATCGCCATCGCCTCGCCGAACGTGATGACGTCGAGCGCTGCCATCAGGCGGGCGGCGCCTTGCCCTGGTTGGCGACGGCCTCCATCTTCGCCTTGATCTGCTCGGCGTCGCCAAGGTAGTAGCTGCGAATCGGCCGCAATTCACGATCGAGCTCGTACACCAGCGGCTGGCCGGTCGGAATGTTGAGCTCGACGATGTCGGCGTCCGGGACGCCGTCGAGATATTTGACCAGCGCGCGCAGGCTGTTGCCGTGCGCCGCGATGATGACGCTCTTGCCCGAGCGTATCGTCGGCGCGATCGCGGAGTGCCAATACGGCAGGAAGCGCGCTACCGTGTCCTTCAGGCATTCGGTGCGCGGGAATGCGCGCCGGTCGATGTCGGCGTAGCGCGGGTCGTCGGCCTCGATGCGCGGATCGTCGTCGTCGAGCGGCGGCGGCGGCGTGTCGTAGGCGCGGCGCCAGATCTTGACCTGCGCGTCGCCGAACTTCGCCGCGGTCTCCGCCTTGTTGAGCCCCTGCAGCGCACCGTAGTGGCGCTCGTTCAAGCGCCACGAGTGATGCACGGGTATCCACATCCGGTCCATCTCCTCGAGCACCGTCCACAGCGTCTTGATCGCGCGCTTGAGCACCGACGTGAACGCGACGTCGAACGCGAATCGCGCCTCGTCGAGCAGCAGACCCGCCTGCCTGCGCCTCCTCGAGCCCCTGCGGAGTCAGCCCGACATCGGCCCAGCCGGTGAAGCGGTTCTCGCGATTCCACACGGATTCGCCGTGGCGCAGCAGGACGATCTTGTGCATGCGAAACCTCGTTCAGGGGCTGGTCAGCGATCGCGCGGGCGCAGCGCCGCCGCGGCGCGGGCCAGCGCGGTGATTCTCTGCCAATCGTTCTTCGCGATCGCATCCTTGGGCGTGAGCCACGACCCGCCGACGCACGCGACGTTCGGCAGCGCCAGGAAATCCGGCGCGGACTCCTGCGTGACGCCGCCGGTCGGGCAGAACGTCACGTCGGGGAACGGGCTGCCGAGCGCCTTCAGCATCCCGATCCCGCCGGCCTGTTGCGCAGGGAAGAGCTTGAGCTCGGTGAACCCCGCGGCGCGCGCCGCAATGACCTCTGCCGGCGTCATCACGCCCGGAAGCAACGGCAACGGGCTCGCGCGCGCCGCTTCGATCAGCGCGGGCGTGAGTCCCGGGCTCACGCCGAAGCGCGCGCCCGCGGCCGCGGCCAGCGCGAAGTCCTCGGGGCGCGTGATCGTGCCGACGCCGACGATCGCATCGCCGACCTCCGAGGCGATCGCGCGGATCGCATCGAGCGCAACGGGCGTGCGCAGCGTGACCTCGAGCACGCGCACGCCCCCGGCGAGCAGCGCGCGGGCGAGCGGCACGGCCTGCCCCGGATCGTCGATGACGATGACCGGGATCACCGGCCCGACCCGCATGAGGTCCCGCACGTTCATCGGGCGCTATTTTCGGCGAAGACGAAGTGATCGTGCACGGGAACCGTCGCGTGCGCCGGAATGGATTCCGCATCCTCCGGCGTGACGAAGGTCATCGCGCCCTGCTCGGCGCCCAGCGCATTGGCGCGAAAGACGCCGAAGAGATCGCGGCCGAGCCCGTGATGGTGCTCGCGCAGATCCACGCTCGCCGCGGTTCGCGCATTCCACTCGGATTCGGCGACGATCGCGTGCAGGAGCCCCCGATTGCTGTCGAGCAAGATCGTGTCTCCCGTTCGAACCTTCGCAAGCGGGCCGCCGGCAAGACACTCGGGGGTGACGTGGATCGCCGCGGGAATCTTGCCCGACGCGCCCGACATGCGGCCGTCGGTGACCAACGCGACGCGATAGCCGTCGTCCTGCAGCACGCCGAGTATCGGCGTCAGCTTGTGGAGCTCCGGCATGCCGTTGGCGCGCGGCCCCTGGTAGCGAACGACCGCGACGAGATCGCGCTTCAGCTCGCCGCGATCGAAGGCCGCCATCACCTGCTCCTGCGACTCGAACACGATCGCGGGCGCCTGCACGACCCGATGCTCGGGCTTCACCGCGGACGTCTTGATCACCGCGCGACCGAGATTGCCGTCGAGCACCTTGAGCCCGCCGTCCGGGCTGAACGGCTTCGCCGCCGGCGCGACGATCGCCGGATCGCGGCTCACCTTCGTCGCGTCGCGCCAGGCGAGCTTTCCGTCGGCGAGATAGGGTTCTCGCCGGTAGCGATGGAGCCCGCCTTCCCCGGCCACCGTCTTCACGTCGGCGTGGACGAGCCCCGCGTCGATCAGCTCGCCGATCACGTAGCCCATGCCGCCGGCCGCGTGAAAGTGGTTCACGTCGGCTTTGCCGTTCGGATAGATGCGCGCGAGCAGCGGCACGATCGCCGAGAGCTCGCTGAAGTCGTCCCAGTTGATCAGGATGCCGGCGGCGTACGCCATCGCGACGAGGTGGATCGTGTGATTGGTCGAGCCGCCCGTTGCGAGCAGCCCGACGATGCCGTTCGCGACGGCACGCTCGTCGACGACGTGGCCGATCGGCGTGTACTCGGCTCCCTGCGCGCTGATCGCGATCGCGCGCGTCACCGCTGCGGCGGTCAACGCATCGCGCAGCGGCGTGTCCGGATTGACGAACGCGGCGCCCGGCAGGTGCAGTCCCATCATCTCCATCAGCATCTGATTGCTGTTGGCCGTCCCGTAGAACGTGCACGTCCCCGGACTGTGGTACGACTTCGTTTCCGTGTCCATCAGCGCGTCGGCGCCCACCTTGCCTTGCGCGTAGAGCTGGCGCACGCGCGCCTTCTCGTCGTTGGGGAGTCCCGAAGGCATGGGCCCGCCCGGGACCAGGATCGTCGGAAGGTGCGGGAACTTGAGCGCGCCGATCACGAGGCCCGGGACGATCTTGTCGCAGATCCCGAGGCACAGCGCCGCGTCGAACATGTTGTGCGACAGCGAGACCGCCGTGGCGAGCGCGATGACGTCGCGGCTGAACAGCGACAGCTCCATCCCCGGCTCGCCTTGCGTGACGCCGTCGCACATCGCCGGGACGCCCCCGGCGAACTGCGCGGTGGCCCCTGCTTCGCGCGCCGCTGCCTTGATGATCGCCGGGAACCGCTCGAACGGCTGATGCGCCGAGAGCATGTCGTTGTACGACGACACGATCGCGATGTTCACGCAATCGATCCGCCGCAGGATGATCTTGTCGCCAGGCGGCGCGCCGGCGAACCCGTGGGCGAGGTTCGTGCACGAGAGCCCGTGACGAACCGGCCCCTTGCCGCGCATCTGCTCGAGCTCGGCCAGATAGCGCGAGCGAGGCGCCTCGCTGCGCCTGCGAATCCGGTCGGTGACCTTCGAGAGCACAGGATGAACGCCCATTGCCGTTGCCCTTTCGTTGGCGGCTCGCCGGTCCGCGCACCCGCGCCGTCAGCTCTGCGCGACGGGAAAGGCCCAGAGGCGATTCAGCGCGAAGTTCGTGACGGGCACCACCGCCACGACGAGCGCGAGCCCCCACAGATAATACCAACGCAGCCAATCGACGGTAATCGTCATGATCGCCGTGTTGAGGAAGAGCCCGGCGAGACACACGACCGAATAGCGGACGAACGACACCCACGGCCGGGCGCTCGGCCCGAAGACCCAGAAGCGGTTGAGCAGATACGACGACACGAACGCCGCCGCGAAACCGGCGACCGATGCCGCCGTGGGCGGCGAGCGCGCCCCCTCGACCAGCGCGATCGTGATGCCGAAATGCAGGCCGGTGCCGATGCCGCCGACGACGCAATAACGAAAGAACTGCTCGGGAAGCGTGATGTTACTTCGGCTCTCGCTCATTGCCGTCGATCGTCTCGCCGATCAGGTAGCGCGGGCGTCCTTTTACCTCGTCGTAGATGCGCGCGATGTACTCGCCGATGATCCCCAGCGCGACCATCAGCGTGCTGCCGATGATCAGCAGCAGCAGGATCACCGTGGTGAAGCCGTCGAGCGCGCTGCCCGACAGCTTGCGGTACAGCGTCTGCACGCCCATCGCGAACGAGAACGTGAGGAGGCACACGCCGAGTATCGTGACGAACTGCAGCGGAAGGGAGCTGAAGCTCGTCACCGCGGTGACGGCGAGCCGCACGAGCCCGAGGAGCGTCCAGCTCGATCGCCCCGCGGCGCGCGGCGGAACCGAGAACGGCAGCCGCACGGTGTTGAAGCCGAGCCAGGCGATCATTCCGCGAAAGAAGATGTTGCGCTCGCCGAGGCTCAGGTACGCGCGGAGGACGCGCGCGTCGAGCAGCTTGAAGTCCGAGGCGCCGTCGAGGTCGTGGCCGCTCAAGCCGCGCAGCAGCGCGTAGAAGAGCCCCGCGCGCCACGACTCGATCGCGCCGCCCGAGCTTCGGTCCTCCTTGACGGCCTCGACGACGTCGGCGCCGCTGCGCCACGCCGAGATCATCGCGGGGATCATCTCGGGCGGATGCTGCAGGTCGCCGTCCATCGTGATCGCCGCGCGGCCGCGCGCGGCTTCGAGGCCGGCGCGCAACGCCGCTTCCTTGCCGAAGCGACGGCTGAGGCGCAGCGCGCGCAGCGCCGGCGCCCGCTCGGCAAAACTGCCGATCGCCTGCCACGTCGCGTCGACGGACCCGTCGTCGACGACGATGATCTCGTAGGTGACGGCGGCATCGCGCAGCACGTCGGTGACGGATTGGAGCGCCGCGGGCAGGACCTCGGCCTCGCAGTGAACCGGGATCACGACCGAGATCTCCGGCTGTCCCGCCGTTGCGTTCGTCATGCGTCTAAGCGAGGGCTCAGTGCTTCGCCGGGGTGACGGTGATCACGTCGACACGATCGGGCTCCGGCGATGCGATCTGCAGCTGCCAGCTTGCCGTCGATTCCCGGGCAGCATCGCTGCAAACATAGGCTGCGGACAGCGCATCCGCGGCGGCGGGCTGAACCGTGTTCCCGTTGAGAATGGCGACGACCTTCGGATCCGACGCGAACGCGTAGTACATGTTGGTCACGACGACGACCTCGTCACACCGGGCGTCAAATTGCAGGGTAACACGGGCGGGAGCGCCGAACGTGTAGCGCGTCGGCGGAAACGTTCCGGGCGCCGCCGGGCTCTCGCCTGCGGCCGGACTGACGACCCGTGTCACCGCGAAGAGCGACAGCGGGCCCGCATCGGCAATCGGCTCGGCCGCGGCCGCGCCCTGCAGCGCGCCGCGCAGCACCAGGCGGGAAAGTCCCGCGACGTGCGTCGCGCCGGATGGCTCGGCGCCGCCGAGCCTGATCGCAGGCGGCACGGCGCATTGGAGCTTCGTCTCGAGCCCGTAGTCGTGGAGCAGGTGGAAAGCGAGCGCGCCGTGCGCGACGACAGCGCGGTTCGCGCACAGCGCATCGCCGATCGACGCGAGCGCATACGCGGGCGCGAACGGCAGCGGAGGACCCTCCTGATACGGCTTCCTGATATCGAACAGCGGCCAGACCGCGAACGGGTACAGGCCGTGTGAAAACGTTCTCGCCGCGCCGATCGCCAGCACGATCGGCAGAACGGCCACGCCGGCCGTCACGCCATACGCGAGGTAGCGGATGCCGGATACCGCCATCGCCGAGCGCACGCCGAGCGCCGCGAGCCCCGACACGAGCGTCAGGACGACGAACGACATGTAGTAAGGCGTCACGGCGCGGATCAGCACGACGCTCACGGCAACGCAGGCGACGATCGCGGCGGCAATCGTCGCCGTGCGCCGTGTCGTCCACGACGAGAGCGACGTCACGAGCCCGGCGGCGACCGTCGCCCAGAGAAGGCCGTAGAAGATCGAGTACGCTTCGGCCCACGTTCCCCGGATCCCGAGGACGCTCCTGGCAATCAGCTCGGGCCCCGTCACGAACATCCCGCGCATCACGGCGGGGACGTCCGATATCTTGCCGAGCCCGCCCGTCGGTCGCGAGATAGTCGAATGCGCCGCGAATGTCCGGGGATCCCGCGGCGAGCTGGCTCGCAAGAAAAGGCGCGAACGGCAACAGGAACACGAGCGCAGCGACCGCGAGGTCGCGCCACTTCGCCGGGCTTGCCCACCAGGGCCGCACGATGAACGGCATGGCCACGAGCGCGAGCGCGTAGGTAGACGGGTGCGCATGCAGCGACAGCGCATACAGCAGCGCGAGACCGTAGAAATAGCGAGGCGCTGCAGTATCCGTATACCGGACCAGCATCCAGAAGAAGCCCAGCACGCACGTCGCAACGAACGACGTGTGCTCCATCAGCAGCGCGTCGAGGCTGTTCCAGCCCGGCAAGCCGAGCATCAACGCCCAGAGCACGCCGAACCACGGGTCGACGAGACGCGAGCCCAGCGCGTACGCGAGCGGGAACTTGAGCGCGGCGATCGAGGCGATCGTCAGCACCAGGACGATCCACGAGTGCGTCAACCAGAGCGGAACAGCGAGCAGGTAGTACCACGCGGGTCCGAGATGCAGGTTGCCGTTGAGCAACGGCCCGTAGAGCGGCCACCGCTCGCCGTTGGCGATTCCCAGCGCGACGCCGACATCGCGCGCGAAGTCGAGATGCGTGATCGCGAACGGCGCGCAACACAGGTAGATCGCCATCGCGAGGACGATCACGGCCGGCGGCCAGCGCGAGAGAGCGCGATCGGCGCGAGCGCCGCCCGCTGCGAGCCATCCCGCGCCGAGCTCGGTCGCGGGTCCGCTGGAGTCGAATTTCATCTATCGCAGAAGGGGAATGCGGGCGGCCAATCCTACCCGCTTATCAGCCGCAGCCGGACGACCCGGGCGGCCCCAAAGCGCGATGCTATCGCATCGTTGCCGGAAAACATCATGGCTCGATCTTTCCTGCTTTTTTCCCTTCTCTTGTGCGTGTCCGCGGCCTCCAGGGCCGGCGACGTGCACAAGTGCGTGACCCCGACCGGGATCTCCTATCAGAGCGCTCCCTGCGCGGGCGCGGAGCTGCCCACGTCGACGGTCATTGCCGGCGCAACGCAGGCACCGCCGTCGTTGCGGGCGAACGCAGCGGCAAGCGCGGCCTGCGCGCACCGCACCTGACTGCGATGCGATGCCGCAGCGGGCGTCAGCGCGGCTGCCGTGGCGCCACACGGCGATCTGCATCGGGATGACCGACGACGAGGTGCTCAATCTTCCGGGTTGGGGCCGCCCCGCGGCGATCAATCGGACGCGCGCAGCCCGCGAATGGCGGGAGGAATGGTTCTACGACGCGTCGCGCGCGGCCGGGCCGCGGCAATTGTTCTTCGTCAACGGCAAGCTGGACGCGGTGGAAACCGATCTCGTCGAGCCCATCGGTCCGCTGGCGAGGGTCGCGTCGAACTGATCTGGCGCCGTTCAGCGGGATCGCGGGCGCGCAGCCGAGGGCGCCCGGTCCGGAAGCCCGTAGGCTGTACCGCCGCGGCCCGCAAGATGTCAGCCCGCGCGCGACGGGCGCGCGCCGTCGAACGCGCTCCAGTCCAAGGCAGACGAGACCCGCCCCGACAATGACCGTCAATCCGAGCACCGTCCACGCGTCGGGTATGTCGCCGAACATGCCGTACCCGAGCGCGACAGCCGTGATGATCTGCAGGTAATAGAACGGCGCGAGACGGGCCGGCGAGGCGAGCTCGATCGCCTTGAATACGGCGAAATAGCCTGCGGCAGCGATGAGCCCCATGGCCGCCATCACCGCCCAGTCCTCGATCGAAGGCGTGCGCCAGTCGAACAGCGCGAGCGTGCCCAATGCCGCGGTGCCGACGAGCGTCACATAGAAGAGACCGACCAGGGGCCCGTCGGTGCGCGACAGCTCTCTCGACACGAGCTGATGCAACGCGCCACAGACTGCGGCGCCGAGCGCGAGCGGCATGCCCCAGTCGAATTCGTCGATCGCGGGCCGAAACACGAGCGCGACGCCCACGAAGCCCCCTCCGACCGCAAGCCACTGCGCGTTGCGGATCCTTTCGCCCAACACCGGCCCCGAGAGCGCCACGACCAAAAGCGGCGCGACGAAGAGAAGCGTCGTCACGTTGGCAAGGGAGACCGTGCGCAAAGCCCCGAAGAGGCACAGCGTGGTGCCCGCCATGATGGCTCCGCGCAGCAAGTGCAAGCCCGGCCGCAGCGTTCGCAGCGTTCCCGGCGCTGCCAGAAGCACGCGGCGCCGCACACGATCAGGAAGTGCAGGCCGTTGCGGATCGCGCCGATCTCCGCGATCGGATAACGCAGCGCGAGCCACTTCGCGAGCGCGTCGTTCACCGGAAAGATCATGAACGCGGCCACGTAGATTCCGATCGCCCAGAGGATCCTGTCGGGTCGATCTGAATGCGTTGGCGCGGCAGCGGGCGCGGTCGGTTCAGTCTGTTGCGTTCGCTCGACTCCCACGTTCGCCGCCCATGTCAGGCGTCGAGAACGCTCTTGCGACCGAACAGGCCGCGCGCGCGGAACGTGACGACGGCGATGAAGAGCAGGTACATCGACAGGAGCGACCACTCCGACGCGTAGGCGCCCGAAAGTCCCACGACCATCCCGACCAGAAGCCCGGCGATGACCGCGCCCCAGAGGCTTCCGACGCCGCCGAGCACGATGATCAGGAACGCAGGCACGACGGCGTCGACGCCGACATGCGGGCGGATGCCCCAGATCGGCGCCATGACCACACCGGCGATCGCCGCGAGCGCGACGCCGAGCGCGAAAACGAACAGCCGCAGCCGCGGCAGGTTGATCCCGAGCGCGCGGACCATTTCGCTGTCGTGCGCGCCGGCCTTGATCATCGCGCCGTAGGGCGTCTTCTCGAGAAACAGCCAGAGCAGCACGATCATCAGGATCGCGAATCCGCTCGCAAAGAGCGCGGTAGCGCGCGTAGAGCAGATCGCCGATCAGGAAGGCGCCGGAGATCGACTCGGGCAGCGGCAGCTGCTTTTCGTTGGAGCCCCATACGAGACGGATCAGCTCCTCGATCACGAGCGCGGCGCCGAACGTGAGCAGCAAGCCGTAGAGCGGGTCCTTGCCGTAGGTTCGCCGCATGCACAATTCGAGCAGCATGCCGAAGATCCCGACGAGAACGGGCGCGAAGAGGAGCGCGATCAGGTACCGCGTGCCGATCGGCAGCGCGCCGTACCACTCTCCGCGCCTTGGAATGCGGGGAGCTTCGGCGCGATCAGGTAGAGCGCCGCATACATCCCCAGCGCGAACAGCGATCCGTGCGCGAGGTTGATCGTCTCCATCACGCCGACGATCAGCATGAAGCCCAGCGCGATCAGCGCGAACAGCAGCCCGAGCGAAACGCCGTTGACCAGATGAGGCAGGAGGTTGGTGACGACGTCCACGGCCGGCGGCGCAAAGCTCGCCTACATCTCGTAGCTCGGCGTCGCCTCGTAGGATTCGAGCTTGCAGTTCAACGGCGCTTCCGGGTCCTCGACGTCCTTCGGCGCCAGCTTCGCGAGGATCTTGAAGATGTCGTCCTTTTCCGCGGGCGCGTCGTTGTAGGTCGCCATGTAGATCGTCTGCTGGAGCTGGTGCGTGGCCGGATTCATGTAGGCATCGAAGTCCTGCATCCGGTCGCGCGCCGAGACCTTGAGCGCCTCGAGCTCCTTGATGACCTTGATGTTGTTCGTCGTGCCGGCGCGCTCGACCGCGCGCAGCAGCTCGCGCGTCGCCATGTAGCCGTTGTAGTACGTGTTGCCCGGGACCTTGATCTGCACGCCGGGATAGGTCGTCTGGTACGCGGCGACGAATTCCTTGACCCCGGGCAAGTCGAGCCGGTAGTACCAGTTCGTGCCGAACACGCCGAAGATCGCGTCGGGCCCGAGCCCGTAGACGTCGGGCCAGTCCTGCTGGTTGTTGATCCACGCGGGACTCTTGTTCAGCTTCACCTGGACGACCTGCTGGCGCAGCGCCTTGATGTCGTCGCCGCCGATCGCCGCCGCGACCACGTTAGGCTTGATCTGCTGGATCTTGAGCAGATACGACGAGAAGTCGCGCGTGTTCTGCGGCACGAGCAGCTCCTCGATGATCTTGCCGCCGTTCGCCTCGACGATCGTCCGCGTCGCCTTCGACGTGTTGTGTCCCCACACGTAGTCGTTGGTGAGCAGCACCCAGTTCTTGCCGTTGACCGCCATCGCGTTCTTGACGATCGCGAGCGCGAAATTGGTTCCGTTGCCGTCCCAGACGAACTTGACGCGATGGCAATCCTTGCCGGCCTCGGTCGGGGAGCTCGAGTTGGTATTGAGGAAGATGCAGCCGTATTTCTGCGCGACCTGGGATATGGCGTTGGCCACGCCCGAGTGCAGCGCGCCGACGAGGAACGCCGTCTCGTTGCGCGTGATCAGCCGCTCGGCGACGCGCGAGCCGGTGGCCGGCGTCGTCTCGGTATCCATGTGGATCGCCTCGATCGTCCGGCCGAGCACGCCGCCTTTGGCGTTCATCTCCTTGATCGCCAGCATCGCCCCGAGGCGCTCGTCCATCCCGCTCGCCGCGTATTGCCCGCTGGCGTCCATCGTGAGCCCGATGATCAGCGGCTTCTTCTGCGCCGCCTGCGACCACGCGTGATTGTGCTTCCAGGGGCCGAAGAACGGCGCGGCGCCGTAGGTGCCCGCGGTAGCGAGCGCAAGCGCCGAGACCTTGAGGACGCGGCGGCGCGCGTTGAATTGCGGATCTTGCTTTCGTTGTCGATGTCGCTCATGGACTCCTCCCTGAAAATCCGGTCTCGGCGGGACACGCGATCCGGAAGTGGTATGGTTGCAGAGTCCAGAGTATTCATTCCCGTTTGCCGCGTCAACCTTGCATGAAGCCGAACGTCCGACCGCCGCGCACCGCTCGTTCCGATGCCGATGCTCGTGCTGTTCGCCGCGCTGCTGACGACGCCGCTCTGGCTGACGCAGGTCGGGCTCTATCAATACCTCGCGCTCGAGATCATGATCTGGATGCTCTTCGCGCTGGGATACAACCTCCTTCTCGGATACGCGGGGCTCCCCTCGTTCGGCCATGGCGCGTATTTCGGCGATCGGAGCCTACGCGTTCGGATTGCTCGAGCTCAGGGTCGTTGCAAACCTGTGGCTCGACCTCGCCGGCGCCGCACTCGTCGCGGCCGCTGTTCGGCGCGCTCGTCGCGCTGTTCATCTCGCACCGCCGCGGCATCTACTACGCCTTGCTGACGATCGCTTTCGGCCAGGTGTTCTGGTTCGTCGCGGTCAAATGGCATTCGGTCACCGGCGGAGAGGACGGTCTCCTCAACCTGCGCCGCCTCCCCGCGGACTTCGGATTCGTCGCCTTCGATCTGAAGAGCAACGCCGCGTTGTTCTATTTCGCGTTCGCCGTGTTCGCGCTCGTCGTGATCGCGCTCTGGCGTCTCGTGCATTCTCCGTTCGGCCGCATCCTGACCGCGATCAAGCAGAACGAGACGCGCGCCGCGTTCGTCGGATACAACGTCTGGCTCTACAAGTGGCTCGCCTTCACGATCTCCGCGGCCATCGCCGGCGTCGCGGGCGGGCTCTTTGCGCTCGCGCAGCAGTCCGCGTATCCCAACGTGATGAGCCTGCACTCGTCGGGATTCGTCGTGATGATGGTGCTGGTCGGCGGGGGGCCTCGTGAGCTTCTGGGGACCGGTGATCGGCGCGCTCTTCTTCATCCTCGCGCGCGACTTGCTGGGCGCCTACACGGAGACGTGGCTGCTCTGGTACGGGCTGCTGTTCATGGCGATGGTGCTGTGGAAGCCCGACGGCATCGCAGGATTGTGGCAGCACTGGCAGCGCCGGCACGCGGCAAACGAAGCGCTCGGCGCGCGCGCGGCGGCAGGAACGAGCGTCTGATGCCGCTCTTCGAGGCAAGGAACCTGCACAAGCGCTTCGGGCGGCAGGTCGTGCTCGAAGACATCTCGCTCGCTTTCGACGAAGGTCGCCTGTCCGGGATCATGGGCCCGAACGGCGCGGGCAAGACAACCTGCTTCAACGTGCTTACCGGCCGTTATCGCGGCGGATCGCGGCGAGGTCGTCTTCGCCGGCGAATCGATCATCGGCCTCGCGCCGCGGCAGATCGCGCAGCGCGGGATCTCGCGGTCGTTCCAGGTGATGAACCTGTTCAACGATTATTCAGCGCTCGACAACGTGCTCGTCGCGCTGCCCGAGGTCCGCCGTCGCGGCTTCGATGGCTGGCATGATCTTGGCGCCGACTCGGCCGCGCAGCAAAAAGCGGCGACCGTGCTCGCTCGCGTCGGCCTCGCCGGCAAGGAGCGCACGCCTGCGAAGAGCCTCGCCTACGGCGAACGGCGCGCGCTCGAAATCGCGGTGGCGCTCGCCGCCGAGCCGCGACTCCTCTTTCTCGACGAACCGACGGCCGGGCTCGGAGCCGAGGGGACGGTGCGGCTTGCGGAGCTGATCGGCGAATTGAAGCAAACCTTGACGATCGTCGTCATCGAGCACGACATGAAATTCCTGTTCGGGCTCGCCGACCGGATTTCGGTGATTCACTGGGGGCAAGTGATCGCCGAGGGGACGCCCGCGGAGCTCCGCGAGAATCCGTGGGTCCGACGCTCGAGCCTGGGCGGCGGAGCCGGATGATGCTCGAAGTCGAGCGGCATCGACACCTTCTACGGCGAGGCGCAGGCGCTCTTCGGCGTCTCGCTGTCGGTCGGCGCGGGCGAGGTCGTCGCGCTCCTCGGCCACAACGGCGCCGGCAAGACGACGACGCTGCGCTCGATCCTGGGGCTCACGCCTGCGCGCGCCGGCAGCATCCGGTTCGACGGTCGCGACATCACGCGCGCGCCCACGCACGAGATCGCGCGACGCGGGCATTGGCTGGGTCCCGGACGACCGCAGGATCTTCCCGACGCTCACGGTCGCGCGCAACCTCTCGATCGCACGCAAGAAGACCCGGTTCCGCGGCTGGACGCGAGAAGGAGTGCTTCGACGATCTTTTCCGCGCTCGAGTACCTGATGGATCGCGAGTGCGAGAACCTCTCGGGCGGCGAGATGCAGATGGTCGCCATCTCGCGCGCGCTGCTCGGCGCCCCCGGCCTCGTCCTTTTCGACGAGCCGAGCCAGGGTCTCGCGCCGAAGGTCGTCCAGGACGTGATGCAGACGATCCTTCGCCTGAAGCGCGAGGGTGTCGCGATCCTCATCGTCGAGCAGAACGTCCGCAGCGCGCTCGAGGTGGCCGACCGCGCCTATGTGATGAACCTCGGCGTCATCGTGCACGAGGGACCCGCGCGCGCGCTGCGCGACGACGCCGCGCAGCGCGAGCGGTTGCTCGGCGCTGGCGGCTAAGAGTGACCACGCCCCTGCTCCACGTCGACGCGGTCTCCAAGCGCTACACGCGCGGGCGTCTTCGGCCGCAAGGTGACGTTCTCGCTGGAAGCCGACTTCGTCGTCGAGGCGCCGACGGTCGTCGGCGTGATGGGCCCGAACGGCTCGGGCAAGACGACGCTGTTCGAGTTGATCACTGGCAGCAATCTGCCCTCGGCGGGCCGCGTGAAGATCGCCGGGCAGGACATCCATCGCGTCCGCTACCGCGAGCGCGACCGGCTGGCGATCCATTACCACCAGAGCTATCAGGTCCGCGCTTTCAAGCGCACCCGGCCGTCGTTCATGCTCGAGCGTGCACGCAGCAGCGCGCCGCTCGTGCACCTCTTCGACGAGCCGCAATTCAACACGCAGGACGGTTACATCGGATTCATGGTGGACTTCTTCCGGCGGCTCCGCCGCGAGGGCAAGCTCGTCTTCCTTTGCTTGCACCCGAACGAGCCGTGGCACCTCGAAATCCTGCGGGAAACCTGCGAGCGGTTCCTCTTCGTCGACCGCGGACGGCTCACCGATGCGAAAGGCTTCGTCTCGCTCGTCGGCAATCCGGCTGTGAGCGCCTATCTGGGCCGCCTCGCCGCCGTCAATGGATAGCTGATCAGCGCTTCGCCCCCATCGCCCATGTCTCGTTCGCGTGCCGCAGCAGCGCGGGATTGCCGCGGCATCGGGTCGCGAAATCTCTCACTTCGGGCGCGCGCCACGCGGCGCGATACGCGTTCCACGCGTCGTCCAGCGAGTCGGTGCGCAGGTCGGCGGGCGAGAACGGCAGCGCGTTCAGCAGCTTGACCTTGCCGTTGGGCACGACGAGCAGCATCGCCTGCGGCTGCTCGAGCCGCGTCTCGATTTCCGTCACGATGTCCCAGGGATAGATCGACAGCGCGATAGCGCCGCGCGTCGACGCGGCACGCTCGCGCAGCGCGGCGACCGCGCGCGCCCACTCATCGTCGGAGCAGCCGATGCGCTCCCAGTCGGCTGCCGCGCGCCCGATGCGCATCGCCGGTCCGGTGACGAAAGCGCTGCAGCCGAGCTTCAGCGCGAGGTCGAACGCGGCGACCGACCTCGTGGAGGTTGTGCCGCGTGGGCACGAAAACGAGCTGCGGCGCGCAGCCCCTCGCGACGAGGCGCTCGATCGCGCCGATCGCCGCCTCGAAGCTCGATCCCGGCCGAACGCGTCGATGCGTTGCCGCGGTCGCGCCGTCGACCGAGATCTGGATGCAGTCCACGGCGAGCGCCGCCAGCCGGTCGGCTGCGGCGTCGTCGATGCGGCTGCCGTCGGTCTCGATCTTGAGCGCGATGCCCGCCGCGGCGAGGATCTCGAACAGGTCCCAGCAATGCGGGACGCCGAGCGGCTCGCCCCCGCCGAACGCGACGTACGGAATCGCGGAGCCGGCGATCTGCCGCGCGAGGTCGAGCGCCTCGTCGCGGTGAAGCTCGTCGCCCCAGGCCTTGTCGGGACCGGACTCCTCGCAGCAGGCGATGCAGCGTGCGCTGCAGCGGTTGGTCAGCTGCCAGGCAAGAAAAAGGGGCGCCCGGTACTCATCGACCGAGCGCCCCTGCATTGCGAATCAGCGGCGGTATTTCAGGTGAAGCGGATATACGGCTGCGCCATGACCTGCTCGGATACATCCTCGAGCTTGGGCGTCTCCCATGCCCGCTTCTGGACGGGCGCCGTGCTTTCGGTCTTCGGCTGGTCGGCGGTCTTCGCCGTTACGACCGACAGTTCATGCTCGCTCATTGTCTCTCCTTCGGGTCACACAACGGCGGCAGGCAGCAACCGCCACGTGTTGGCTTGCGCGTGACGCGTACGATCCGTCATTGCGTCCCGCGCAGCTGCGACTACTGTATCACTCCTCCAGGCGTTCCGGTAGGCCTCCCAGGCCTGCGCGAGCGAATCCCTGCCGCAGGTCGGCGCAGATGTGCGGCAGCGCGGCGGCGACCTTGACCCACCCGTTGGGCAGCACGAGCAGCGTCGCCGGAGGCGTCTCGAGGCTCGCGCGCAAGCCCTCCTCGATGTCGAACGGCACGTGGCAGAGCTCGAGCTCGCCCTGCAGCGACGCCGCCATCCGCCGCAGCGTTTCGCGGAAATCCCGGTATTGCGCCTCCGTCGGCTCGAGCTTGCCCCACAGCCGCGCGGCGGTTCCGATACGCATCAGGCGACCGGTATTGAACCGGAAGGCGCCGAGCGAGCGCGCCCGCTCGATCACGAGCGGGGCCTCGTGGATGTTGATGCGGCTCGGCGCAAACGTGACCTCGAGCGGCATGCCGGCGTCGCGCACCGCGCGGCAGGCTGCGTGAGCCTTGGCGAGCGACGCGCCCGGCCGCTGGCGCTCGTAGGTCTCCTGGGTGTCGCCGTCGAGGCTCACCTGCACCGATCGGATCGGCAGCCGCGCGAGCCGCTCGGCGACGCCGGCATCGAAGCGCTGGCCGTTGGTCTCGATCTTGAGCTGGACTCCGGCGCGCCCGAGCGCTTCGGCGATCTCGAAGAAATGCGGGACGACCAGAGGCTCGCCGCCGCAGAGCATCACGTAGGGGACCGCGTTGCGGACGAGCTCGCCGGCGACGCGCAGCGCCTCGCGCGCGTCGAGCTCGTCGGCCAGCTTCTTGCCGGGCGCCGAGTCGGTACAGCAGTGCAGGCAGCAGAGATCGCAATCCCGCGTCAGCTGCCACGAGACGAAAAGCGGCGCGCCGAGCTGATCGATCCGATTCATCCGGCAACCGAGCGCAACGCCGAAGCGAGAACGCCGGCGGTGAACAGAAGCACCGCGACCAGGTAGCAGCCGACGATGCTGCGCACGGCCGGAACGAACGCCCGCGGCGACTCGTAGGTCGTCAGCGCGGCGCGGCCGCTGCTGACGAGCAGGGGCACGGCCAGCAGCGCGGCGAGCGATGCGAAGGGAAAGACGCCGAGCGCCACGCCGATCGGCACCACGGCGAGCCCCGCCGCGGCGAGCGCGAGATAGAGCGACACGGCGCGCCTTCGGCCCAGCCGCACGACGAGATTGCGCTTCCCGACCAGGCGATCCTGATGGTAGTCGGGTATCGCATTGACGACGGCGAGCGCCATGATCAGGCATCCGGGCACGAGCGAGGCGAAGAGCGCCTGCCACGAAACCGTGCGCGTGTGCAGGTAGAGGCTCCCGAGCACCATCCAGGGCCCGTACGACAACGCGATGACGAGCTCGCCGAGCCCGCGATACGCCCAGCGTATCGGCGGGGCCACGTAGAAGATCGCCGCGGCTCCGCCGAGCAACGCGAAGGCGAGAATGGGCCATCCGCCGCGAAGCGTCAGGTGGATCCCGACGGCGAACGCGATCGCGAACGCGGCGACGCCGAGCCAGAGCACCGCGTCGGACATCGGCGGGAGCTCGGCCGGATTGAAGACGCGGTCGGTGCCCATCCGCGAATCGAAGTACTCGTTGAACGCCTCGACGCCGACGACCGCGAACACGACGCCGGCGAGCCCGCTCCAGAACGCGATCGCGTCGAACGTCCCGGCGCGGCCGTACGCCCATGCCGCGCCGAGCAGATAGGGCAGCAGTCCGGCGTAGAGAAAGAACCGGTAGCGCACCATGCTGCACACGGCGAGCAGACGCTGCCATGCGGAGCGCCGCGCCCAGCGCCCGGTCGGCGGAAGCCGTGCCTACAGATGGACCCATTGGTGCAGCGTGCGTGTCCTGCCCGGGTCGGCCGCGAGATCCTCGATGAAGCCGCGCGACGCGCGGGTCGCGCCACGAGCGGCGGAAGTTCGCCCAGATCTCCCGCAGCGTCTGGCGTCGAAAATCGCCGCAGACGAACGGCAGCGCGTTGATCAGCTTGACGAGCCCGTTCGGAAGCACGATCAGCAGCGCGGCCGGGTGCTTCAGCCGGTAACGCAGCTCCTCGAGGAGCCCGGCCTCGTGGAAGTAGACGCGCATGCGGCCGCGATACTCGTCGGCCTTCTGCCGCAGCGCATCGAAGAACGCGGTCGTACTGCTCGTCCGACACCTCGAGGTGCCGCCAGGCCTTGACGGCGTTGCCCGTGTACATCGTGCGCCCGGTGTAGAAGCTGTACGCGCCCAGCTCGTGCGCGAGGTCGACGACCGCGCCGATCTCGGCGACGTTGAACACGGCCGGCGAGAAGTTGATCTCGACGGGAACGCCGGCGGCGCGGAGGTTGCGCAGGCCGTCGACCGTGCGGTCGAAGTCGCCGCGCACGCGCATCCGGTTGAAGGTCGCGGCCGACGCGCCGTCGAGGCTCACCTGCACCGCCTTGACGCCGAGCTCCTTCATCCGCGCGCAGTTTTCCGGCGACAGATAGTGACCGTTCGTCTCGATCTTGAGCTCCGCGCCGCGCGAGCACACGCGCTCGACCATCGCGAAGAACTGCGGATGCAGCATCGGCTCGCCGCCCGAGAACGACAGGTACGGGACGTCGCTGTCCATCAGCTGATCGATGATCGCGAACACCTGGCTCGCGTCGAGCTCGTCGGCGAACGCCTTGCCGGGTCCGCTCTCCTCGATGCAGTGCAGGCAGGCGAGATTGCACTCGTTGGTGATCTGCCACGCGACGTAGAGCGGCGCCGCGAGGTCGTCCGCCTCCGCCGGATGCCGGCGTCGACACCGCGAGCCGCGGCGTCCGACGGCGCTTCGATGGCCGATCGGCTCACGCGGTCAGCCCAATCCTCGACGAGCCCGCGCTGCCTGAGGTCGGCGACGAACGCGAGCGACCTCGCGCTCGATCGCCCCGTCGCGGTCGTCGAACCGGTCCTTGAGTCGCGTCGTGATCGCGCGCTCGTCGCCGCCCGCGCCGATCTCGCGCACGATGGCGGCGGCGGTCGGACTCAGCGTGAAGACCTTTTCGGAGCGCGTCTCGAACAGCACGCCGCCGAACTTCTCCTCGCGAAACTTCACGAATTTGGCCAATCGCATGTCAACGGACTCCAACGCGCGGCAACGGCGGCCGTTGCGGGTGCCGATATTAGCATCGTTCGCGCTCGCGCAGCCCCGCGCGAGACCCCGTCGCGCCGCCGCAAACTCCCGGCGTTGACCTGCGTCAAGGCGGCCCCCGCCAATATGGTGAAAATGCCTCGATGGCGTAGCGGTTTCGCCGTAAAGCGAATGACCGAGCAACCTCGCCCGCAATCACTTCAACGCGACGGCAAAATGTTCCAGATCCGGATTCACGGCCGCGGCGGCCAAGGCGTCGTATCGGGCGCCGAGATGCTCTCGGTCGCCGCGTTCCTCGAAGGCCGTTACGCGCAGGCGTTTCCGAGCTTCGGCTCGGAGCGCATGGGCGCGCCCGTCATGGCGTTCTGCCGCATCGACGACAAGGAGATCCGGCTGCGCGAGCCGGTGCTGACGCCCGACGCGCTGATCATCCAGGATCAGACGCTGCTGCACCAGGTCGATCTCTTCAGCGGGCTGCCCGTTCGCGGCTACATCCTGCTCAACTCGGTGAAGACGCTCGACGAGCTCGGCCTCGGCGGCTTTGCGCGCGGGGTCCAGCAATATCGAATGTGCACGCTGCCGGCGAGCGAGCTGGCGATGAAGCACGTCGGGCGCGCGGTTCCGAACGCCGCGCTTCTGGGCGGCTTCGCGGCGGTCACCGGCGTGATCAAGCTGCCATCGGTCATCGCCGCAATCCGCGAGAAGTTTCCCTCGGCCATCGCCGAGAAGAACGTCGCGGCGGCCACCGAAGCATTCGACATCGCTAGCAAGGCGCGGGAGACGATCGATGCTCAAGCAGACTGAAGGCTCGCATGCGGTCGCCGAAGCCGTCGCGCTATGCCGGCCGCAGGTGATCTGCGCGTATCCGATCACGCCGCAGACGCACATCGTCGAAGGCCTCGGCGAGATGGTGAAGTCCGGCGAGCTCGCCGGCTGCGAGTTCATCAACGTCGAATCCGAATTCGCGGCGCTGTCGGTGGCGATCGGCGCATCGGCCGCGGGCGTGCGCACGTACACGGCGACGAGCAGCCAGGGACTGCTGTTCATGGCGGAAGCCGTGTACAACGCCGCGGGGCTCGGACTGCCGATCGTGATGACGATCGGCAACCGGGCGATCGGCGCGCCGATCAACATCTGGAACGATCACTCGGACAGCATGTCGATGCGCGACGCGGGCTGGATCCAGCTCTATGCGGAGACCAACCAGGAGGCGCTCGACCTGCACATCCAGGCGTTCCGCCTCGCCGAGGAGCTCTCCTGCCCGGTGATGGTGTGCATGGACGGCTTCATCCTCACCCATGCGTACGATCGCGTCGACGTGCCGACGCAGGAGGAGGTCGATGCGCTACCTCCCGCGCTACGAGCCGCGGCAGATCCTCGATCCCGCCGATCCCGTCAGCATCGGCGCAATGGTCGGGCCGGAAGCGTTCATGGAGGTCCGCTACCTGTCGCACCACAAGCAGCTGCGCGCGCTGACGTTGATTCCGCACCTCGCGACCGAATTCCAGAAGCGATTCGGCCGCAGCTCCGGGCGGGCTCATCCGCACCTACCGCACGGAGGACGCGGAAACGATCGTCGTCGCGCTGGGCTCGGTGAACGGCACCATCCAGGAGGTCGTCGACGAGATGCGCGACGGAGGGCTCGCGCATCGGCTCGGTGTCGATCTGCTCGTTCCGGCCGTTCCCGCTCGCGCCGCTGCGCGAGGCGTTGGCAGGGCGCGAAGCGCGTCGTCGTGCTGGAAAAGTGCCTCGCAGTCGGGCTGGGCGGCATCGTCTCCGACGGCGTGCGCAAGTCGCTGTCGGGCATCGTGCTCAACGGCTACACGGTCATCGCCGGCCTCGGCGGGCGCGCGATCACGCGGGGCTCGCTCAAGCGGTTGTTCCAGGACGCCGAGCGCGACGAGCTCGAGCAGGTGACGTTCCTCGATTTGAACGCCGACGTCGTCAGCCACGAGCTCGAGCGCGAAAGCGCAGCGCGGCGGACGCGGCCCGACGGCCGAGGCGATCCTGCGCCGGATCGGCACCGTTGCGTCGAGCATCGGCTAAGCCGGGGGAGGATCGCATGGAATCGCCGGAACAGCCGGTCAAGTTCTACCAGACCGGCACCTTCACCGTCGGCAATCGCCTGCTCGCCGAGAACCAGCGCTCGGTGCAGGCCGACATGCACCGGACGAACTCGCTCAACTCCGGCCACCGCGCGTGCCAGGGCTGCGGCGAAGCGCTCGGCGCGCGCTACGCGATCGACGCGGCGATGGAGGCGACCGCGCAACCAGCTGATCGCGGTCAACGCGACCGGCTGCCTCGAGGTCTTTTCCACGCCCTATCCGGAGACGTCGTGGCAGATCCCGTGGATCCACTCGTTGTTCGGCAATGCGGCCGCCGTTGCGTCGGGCGTCGCCGCCGCGCAGAGGGCGCTCGGCCGCAGCGACGTCCGCGTGATCGCGCAGGGAGGCGACGGCGGCACGACCGACATCGGATTCGGCTGCCTCTCCGGGATGTTCGAGCGCAACGACGACGTGCTCTACATCTGCTACGACAACGAGGCGTACATGAACACCGGCGTCCAGCGCTCCAGCGCGACGCCGCCGGCGGCGCGGACGGCGACGACCCCCGCCGTCGGGACCTTCGCCCGGCAACGTGTTCGGCACCGGGAAGAACGTCCCGCGGATCGCGATGGCGCACCGCATTCCGTACGTCGCGACGGCGAGCGTCTCCAACCTGCGCGACCTCGAGCGCAAGGTGCGATCCGCGATGGAGATTCGCGGCGCCCGCTACATCCACATCTTCGTGCCCTGCCCGCTCGGCTGGGGCTCGGCGTCCGAGGACACGATCAAGCTCGCGCGCCTGGCCGTCGAGACGGGGCTCTTCCCGCTTTTCGAAGCGCGGGACGGCAGTCGTCACGGCGAGCTCCCCTATCCGGCACAAGGTTCCGGTCACCGAGTACCTCAAGCCGCAAAAGCGCTATGCCCACCTGTTTCCGCAATCCGCCGGATCTCGAGCGCATCGCGCGGATTCAGATGATGGCGGACCACAACATCGAAGAGTACGGCCTGGTGCAATAGGGAGACGCATGGACAAGCCGTACGCAATCACCCTCGACGTCGGCTCGAGCCTCGCCAACAAGACCGGCGCATGGCGCACCAACCGGCCGCTGTACGTCGACCGGCTGCCGCCGTGCAACCACGCGTGCCCGGCCGGCGAGAACATCCAGGGCTGGCTCTATCACGCGGAGTCGGGCGACTACGAAGCCGCGTGGCGCAAGCTGACCGAAGAGAATCCGCTGCCGGCGATCATGGGGCGCGTCTGCTATCACCCGTGCGAGACCTCGTGCAACCGCGGCAAGCTCGACGAGGCGGTCGGCATCAACTCGGTCGAGCGCTTCCTGGGCGACGAGGCGATCAAGCGCGGCTGGAAGTTCGCCCCGCCCGAGCGCGAGAGCGGCAAGCGCGTGCTCGTCGTCGGCGCCGGACCTTCGGGACTCTCCGCCGCGTACCACCTGCGTCGCCTCGGGCCACCGGGTGAAGATCGTCGAGGCCGGGCCCCTTGCGGGCGGCATGATGCGCTTCGGCATTCCGCAGTATCGGCTTCCGCGCAACGTGCTCGACGCGGAGGTGCAGCGAATCCTCGACATGGGCGTCGAGCTCGAGCTCAACCGGAAGGTCTCCGACATCCGCGAGACCATGAAGGAGGGAGGATTCGATGCGGCGTTCCTCGCGGTCGGCGCGCACATCGCCAAGCGCGCGTATATTCCCGCCGGCGAAGCCGCGCACATGCTCGACGCGGTGTCGGTGCTGCGCAGCATGGAGGGCGAGGAGAAGCCGATGCTCGGCCGGCGCGTCGTCGTCTACGGCGGCGGCAACACGGCGCTCGACGTCGCGCGCACCGCGAAGCGGCTCGGCGCGACCGAATCGATCATCGTCTACCGCCGCACGCGCGAGAAGATGCCTGCGCACGACTTCGAGGTCGAGGAAGCGCTGCAGGAAGGCGTCCTGATCAAGTGGCTGTCGACGATCAGGAACATGGCGGACGAGGGCACGCTCACCGTCGAGAAGATGGCGCTCGACGCCAAGGGCTTTCCGCAGCCGACCGGCGAGCTCGAGACGCTCGAAGCCGATTCGCTGGTGCTCGCGCTCGGACAGGACGTCGACCTCTCGCTGCTCGAAGGCGTGCCGGGACTCGCGATCAAGGACGGGACGGTTCAGGTCGGGCCGAACATGATGACCGGCTATGCCGGCATCTTCGCCGGCGGCGACATGGTTCCCTCGGAGCGCACGGTGACGGTGGGCGTGGGCCACGGCAAGAAGGCCGCGCGCCACATCGACGCCTGGCTGTCGGGCACGGCGTATGCGCCGCCGCCGAAGCACGAGCTCGCGACCTTCGACAAGATGAACCCGTGGTACTACAGCGATGCGCCGAAGACCGTGCGTCCGATGCTCGAGCTCGCGCGACGCACGTCGACCTTCGACGAAGTCGTGAGCGGGCTCGACGAGAGCAACGCGCTTGTTCGAGGCCCGCCGCTGCCTGTCCTGCGGCAACTGCTTCGAGTGCGACAACTGCTACGGCGTGTGCCCCGACAATGCCGTGATCAAGCTCGGTCCGGGCAAGCGCTTCGAGTTCAATTTCGACTACTGCAAGGGCTGCGGCATCTGCGTGTCCGAATGCCCGTGCGGCGCGATCAAGATGGTGCCGGAGTCGACTTGACGGCGAGGCCGTGTGGCGGGCATCACGCCGGCGCGGCGACAACGAAGACGAGGGATCGACGATGCTACAGAAACTCGATGAGAAGGCGATGAGCGCGATGCCGACGGGCGTCGCATTGCTGCAGGACCCGGCGCTCAACAAGGGGACGGCGTTCACCGAGGCGGAGCGCGACCGGCTGCATCTGCGCGGCCTGCTGCCGCCGCACGTGTCGACGCAGGAGCAGCAGCTCGGGCGCGTGCTCGAGAATTTCCGCCGCAAGTCGAGCGATCTCGAGAAGTACATCAACCTGCGGGCGCTGCACGACCGCAACGAAACGCTGTTCTTCCGCCTGCTGATCGAGAACCCCGACGAGATGATGCCGATCGTCTACACGCCGACCGTCGGTCTCGCGTGCCAGCGCTATACGCACATCTTCCAGCGCCCGCACGGGATCTTCGTCAGCGCCGCCGATCGCGGCCGCGTCGCCGACGTGCTCGCCAACTGGCCGCGACGCCACGATGTCCGGATCATCGTCGTCAGCGACGGCGAGCGCATCCTCGGGCTCGGCGATCTCGGCGCGAACGGCATGGGCATCCCGGTCGGCAAGCTCTCGCTCTACACCGCGTGCGCGGGCGTGCACCCGAGCGCGTGCCTGCCGGTGCTGCTCGACGTCGGGAACCAACAACTCCGAGCTGCTCGACGATCCGCTCTACATCGGGCTGCATCAGCCGCGGGTTCGCGGCGAAGCCTACGACGCGCTCGTCGAGGAGTTCGTCGTCGCGGCGAGCGAGCTCTTTCCCGGCGTCGTGATCCAGTTCGAGGACTTCGCGAGCCACAACGCGTTCCGGCTGCTGCGCAAGTATCGCGATCGGATCCCGACGTTCAACGACGACATCCAGGGAACCGCCGCGGTCACGCTCGCGGGCATTCTCTCCGCGCTGCGGGTGACCGGCGGCGCGCTCGGCGAGCAGACGCTGCTGTTCCAGGGCGCCGGCGAGGCCGCCACGGGCATCGCCGATCTCGTCGTCGAGGCGATGGTCGCCAAAGGCCTCGACAAGGCGAAGGCGCGAAGCCGGTGCTGGCTGTTCGATTCGAAGGGCCTGGTCGTCGGCAGCCGCAACGATCTCGCCGAGCACAAGCGGCCCTACGCGCACGACCACGCGCCGGTAGGCACGCTGCTCGACGCGGTGAAGGCGCTGCGGCCCACGGCGATCATCGGCGTCGCGGCGGTCGGCGGCGCATTCACCGAGGACGTCGTGCGGACGATGGCGTCGCTCAACAAGCGGCCGATCGTGTTCGCGCTGTCCAATCCGACGTCGAAGTCGGAGTGCACGGCGACGCAGGCGTACCGCTGGTCGGACGGCCGTGCGCTGTTCGCCTGCGGCTCGCCGTTCGACCCGGTCACGCTCGACGGGCGGACCCACGTTCCGCGGCAGGGCAACAACTCGTACATCTTCCCGGGCGTCGGCCTGGGCGTGATCGTGTCGGGCGCGAGCCGCGTCACCGACGAGATGTTCATGGCGGCCGCGAACGAGCTCGCCGCGCAGGTCCGCGACGACGACCTGCGGCAGGGAAGCCTCTATCCGCCGCTTTCGAGCATTCGCGACGTTTCGGCGCACATCGCCGCGGCGACCGCCGGCGTCGCCTACCGCAGAGGCCTCGCGCGCGGCGCGGCGCCGGCGAACCTGCTGGAGGCGGTACGGGCGCAGATGTACGAACCCCGCTACGCGCACCTACGCGACCGCCTGAAGACGATCCGCCGCGACTGGAAGCCAACGCAACCGCGAAAGAGGTACCGACAGATGAGGGAATCCGTTCTGGAGATGCTCCGCCACCACCCGTTCGTGGCGGAATTCGAGCCGAGGCACGTCGAGAAGCTCGCGACGCTCGCGAAGGAGATTCGTTTCGAGCGCGATCAGATCCTGTTCCGCGAAGGCGACGAGTGCTCGGAGTTCTACCTGATCGTCAACGGCCTCGTCGGCGCTCGAGATCGCGGCGCCGGGGCACACGTTCCGCGTGCAGACGCTGTTCGCCGGCGACGAGCTCGGCTGGTCGGCGTTGCTGATGGGCCGGGGCAAGCACTTCCAGGCCCGGACGCTGGATCGCGTCGACGCGCTGGCGTTCGAAGGCGCGGAGCTTCTGGCGGCATGCCGGGAGGACACGCTCTTCGGCTTCACGTTGATGCAGCGTCTGCTCGCCGTCGTCGCCGAGCGGCTGCAGGCGACGCGACTGCAGCTGCTCGATGCGTACTCGCCGATAGCCGCGCGGGCGGGAGCGTGACCGGCCGCGCGCTGGCGCGGTGGGCCCGGCATCCGGGGTGCGACACTCTCCTAGCCGACGCGCGCCACCGAGGGCGTCGTGAACCCGGTGGCGATCACGCTGTTGCTCGCGGCTGCGCTGGCGGCGTTCTGCGCGCTCGCCTGGCGCAAGCTCGCGATCGTCGTCAAGCTCGCGCCGGAGCCGCGCTGGGATCATCCCGCTCGCCCGCATCCGCGCCGTCCTCGTCAACGGCTTCCTCCAATCGCGGATGGTCGCGCGCGAATGGAAGCCGGGCGTGATGCACGCGGTGATCTTCCTCGGCTTCATGACGCTGCTCGTGCGCAAGGTGCAGCTGCTCGCGGTGGGATACGACGACACGTTCGTCTACCCCGGGCTCGCCGGCGGCCTCTTCGCGACCTTCAAGGATTGCGTCGAGATCGCCGTGCTGTGCGCGGTCGGCTATGCGCTGTGGAGGCGGCTCGTGCAGAAGCCCGCGCGGCTCGAGCGCAATCGCGAGGCGCTCGTGATCCTGTCGCTGATCGCCGCGATCATGGTCACCGATTTCGCTTTCGACGGCTTCCGCTTCGCGCTCAGGGCGTCGGCGGTCCCGCCGATCGCGCACGAGCGGTCGTTCGCGTTCGGCGGCGACGCGATCGCCGCGGCTCTTCTCGGGACTCTCGCCGGCAGCGCTGCAGGTCGGCTACCACGCGTCGTACTGGATCCAGATGCTCACGGTGCTCGGCTTCCTGGTGATCCTGCCGCTCGGCGAGCATTTCCACATCGTCACCGCGCTGCCCGCGCTCTATTTCCGCCGCGGCGGGCCGGCGAATCGCGTGCCGCGGGTCGACCTCGAAGCGCTGATGGAGGGCAACGACGCGGAGCTCGAGATCGGCGTTCGCACGGCGCGCGATCTCACATGGAAGGACGGCCTCGATGCGTTCACGTGCACCGAATGCGGCCGCTGCAAGGACGCCTGTCCGACGTTCGTCACCGGCAAGCCGTTGTCGCTGAAGTGGGTCCACGACGACTTGAAGCGGCACCTGCTCGCGCAGCGCGGCGCGATCGTCGCCGCAGACGACGCCGCGCTGCCGCCGCTCGTCGGCGCCGTCATCGCGCCGGAGACGCTCTGGGCCTGCACGACGTGCGGCTATTGCGAGGCCGCGTGCCCGATCGAGCTCGAGCACCTGCCGCGCTTCTACCGGATGCGCCAGCACCAGGTGCTGATGGAAGGCGCCTTCCCGCACGAGCTCAAGGCGGTGTTCGACGCCTACGAAGTGCAAAGCAATCCGTGGGGACTTCCGGCCGACACGCGCGGCGACTGGGCGCAGCGGACTCGGCGTGACCGATCGTGCAGACGGCCGGCGAGATGCGCGAGCTCGACTACCTGTTCTATGTCGGCTCCGCCGAATCGTTCGATCCGCGCGCGCAGAAGATCGCCGCCGCGTTCGTGAAGATCCTCCAGCACGCCGGCGTGCGCTTCGGAATCCTCGGCGCACGCGAGACCTCGACCGGCGAGTGCGTCCGCCGCGCAGGCAACGAGATGCTGTTCCAGCAGCTCGCGCGAGCGCTGATCGAGACGCTGAACGGCCTGGGCGTCAAGCGGATCGTCACCTGCGATCCGCACGCGTTCAACACGCTGCGCAACGAATATCCGGAGTTCGGCGGTCACTACGAGGTCGTCCATCACACGCAACTCATCGCGCGGCTCATCGCCGAGGGGCGCGTGCGCGTCGCGAGGAACATTCGAGCGCGTCATCTACCACGAGCCCTGCTATCTCGCGCCGCCACAACGGCGAATACGAGGCGCCGCGCGCGATCCTCGCGGAGCTCACCCGCGACGCGCCGCTCGAGTTCGCGCTGCGCCGGGAGAAGGCCATGTGCTGCGGCGCCGGCGGCGCGCGGATGTGGATGGAGGAGAAGATCGGCCGCCGGATCAACATCGCCCGCTTCGAGCAGGCGCTGCCGCAGCAGCCGCGGGTCATCGCGACGGCCTGCCCCTACTGCGCGACGATGATGAGCGATGCCGCGAAGGCGCAGACGCCCGAGGCGGGCATCGAGACGCGCGACATCGCCGAGCTCGTCGCGGACGCGCTGGCGGAACCGTAGTCGCACCCCCTTGAGCTCCGGCGCTAATGTCCCCAACTAGCGCTCGTGCTTCCCGTGACCACCGCGCTGATCGCCGCCAATGTGGCGATGTTCCTCCTGGAGCAGATCGCTCCCGGGTTGATATTCGCGTTTGCGCTGTGGCCGCTCGGCGCCGGGCAGGCAGGCGGCTCCGGGCTTCGCCCCGTGGCAACTCGTCAGCTATTCGTTCCTGCACGGGGGCATCCTGCACCTCGCGTTCAACATGTTCGCGCTCTACATGTTCGGCGGCATGGTCGAGCGCGTATTCGGCACGCGGCGCTATCTGATGTACTACTTCGCGTGCGTCGTCTCCGCCGCGCTCACGCAACTCGTGTTCGCGGCGCTCTCGGGCGGCGTCTATCCGACGGTCGGCGCTTCGGGCGGCGTCTTCGGCCTGCTCCTCGCGTACGCGCTCTACTTCCCGAACAATCGCGTGATGCTGCTCTTTCCGCCGATCCCGATGCGGGCGCGTACTTTCGTGCTCTTCTACGCGGCGATCGAGCTCTTCCTCGGGGTCACCGGCACGCAGGAGGGCGTGGCCCATTTCGCCCACCTCGGCGGGATGATCGGCGGGTTCGCGCTGCTGCGCTACTGGCACGGCCCTTTCGGCGGGAGTCGCATCACCGCTGAGCGGGACTTCGTTCGGCTCGTCGGCAACGGTTGACCCCGGTCAACGCCCTGCAGCGCGTTCCCGAAGCAGAATCAGAATGTTGGCGCAGGCGGCGACTCGCCGATCGGCTGTTGCCGATCCCGGTCGCCCCTGACGAGGCGTAGCGAAGCGGTCTCGATGACGGCATCGACCCATCACATTGGAACGATTCCGGTGCGCACGCCGTTGTTCCGGGGCGCGCGGCGGCTCCGCATCGCGCTCGTGGGCCTGCCGAACAGCGGCAAGAGCACCTTGTTCGCGGCTGTCGCGAGCACTTCGGTGCAAAGCGGCGCGCTGTCGGGCACGCGCCGCGCCTACAACGAGTGCGCGGTGCAGATCGGACTGGACGAAGCACGCGTCATCGATCTGCCGAGCATCCGCTCGCCGCATCATCTCGATTCGGAAGACCGTGCGGCACTCAAGTACCTGCTGTGGGGCGACGAGCGCCCGCTCGTATCGCTGCACGAGCCGGGTGGGCCGCCTGCGCCGTTTGCGCCGCCCGACGTCATCGTGCAGGTGGTCGACGCCACATCGCTCGAACATCATCTCGAGCTCACGCTGAAGCTCGTGAAGCTCGGACGGCCGCTGGTGCATCGCGCTCAACAAGATGGACGAAGCCGAGGACCGCGGCACGTACGTGAACGGCAGGGCGTTGAGCGCGCAGCTGGGCGTGGCCGTCGTGCCTGTCACCGCCATCATGGGCCACGGCATCGCCGAGCTGTTCCGCGCCGCAGTGCATGCCGTGCGCGACGGCGTGCGTCCGCATGGAGCAATCGCCGAGCCGGCACCTCGCGGCCGCGCTTGCGCCGCTCGCTTCGTTGTTGAGCGTGCCGGAGATCAAGCAGGCGTTCCGCGTGCCGCCGCGATTGCTGGTGACGCAGATCGCGGAGGGCGATCCGTATTTCCTGGGCGAAATGGCGGAGCACTTTCCGGGTTATCTGCCTGAAGCGCGGCGCCTGCTCGCGATCGCCGGAGAGGCGCTGCCGCGCCCGTTGGCGGACGAGCTGCACGCCGACCGCCACCATCGCGCCGCGATGCTGTTCGAAGCCGCGACCCGTTTCGGCACGCCGCACGCGGGGCGCGACTGGCGCTACTGGCTCGACGAGTTGTTCCTGAGCCGGCACCTGGGCTTCATCGGCAGCGTGACCGTCTTCGCCGCTGTTCTGTTCGTCGTCTTCTATGTCAGCGGATGGATCGACAGCAGACTTCCGCCCGGCTCGCGGCGTGGGCAGCGGAGTGGCAGCCCGAATCCACGACGGGCGTCGTCGGGCGCGCGGTCGCCGATGGTCTGATCGGGCTTGTCGGCATCGTCGTGCCGTACATGATTCCGCTGGTGCTGCTGCTGGTGGCGTTGGAGGAGACGGGCGTCATGGCGCGCATCGCCTTTGCCGTCGACCGCGCGTTTCACCGCATCGGACTGCACGGCGGCGTCGCGGTGCCGTTCCTGCTCGGTCTGGGCTGCAATGTGCCGGCGATTGCGGCCATCGGCCAGACGACGAAGGGCCGCGAGCGCGTGATGGCGTCGATGCTCGTGACCTTCGTGCCGTGCTCGGCGCGCTCGGCCATCATTCTCGCCCTCGCCGGCAAGTACCTCGGCGGGCTGGGCGTGTGCGCGATCTTCCTGCTGACCATGGTGGTGATCGCCTTGCTCGGACAGGTGCTGCGTCGCCGTATCCGCGAGGCGGCCCGGGTCAGGTGCAGGAAATTCCGCCTTTCAGGCTGCCGCGCTGGCGCCCGATGCTGCGCGAGACGTGGGAGCGCACGCGCGACATCCTGACGATCGTCACGCCGCTGCTGGTCGGCGGCAGCGTCGTGCTGGCGCTGCTGGCGCACGTCGGCGCGGATCGTTACATCAATGCGATGCTCTCCCCGATCACCACGGGGTGGCTCGGACTGCCCGTGGCGCTCGGCGTTCCGATCCTGTTCGGCGTGCTGCGCAAGGAATTGTCGTTGCTGATGATCTACCAGGCGCTCGGCAGCTTCGAGGTCAGCCATTACCTCGATCCGGTGCAAATCATGACGTTCCTGCTTTTCCTGACGTTCTACGTGCCCTGCATTTCGACCTTCGCCGTGATGCTCAAGACGATCGGCCGGCGCGACGCGCTGTTCTCGGTGTCGCTGTCGGTGGCGGTCGCGCTGCTGGTGAGCGGGTTCGCGCGCTTCGCGCTCGAGGGCGCCCGGATCATGCTGGCGTAAGGGCGCGGCGGGCCGGTCGCCGGAGGCCGGCGGCAATAGAATGCTAGGATGGGATAGGGCGCGCAATGCGCGACTGATGTTAGTTGCCATTGCGGACCTGGGGAGGTAGCATGTCGCAGCATTCGCGTGCGCTAGGCGTCGTACTGGGGGTCACTATCGGGCTATCTGGCATCGGTGCCTCGCCCGCAGCCACGGCCGTGCGCGAAGGACCACGGCCGAAGTCGAAGAGTCTTCGCTCGACGGGCTCAGACAAGCGCTGGAACAGGCGACGCCGGGAAGCGTCATTAGACTCGCCGCGGGAACCTACGAAATCTTCGCCGACGATTAGCCACTTCGCATAAAGGGCGTACAGGGGCTGCCCGATCACCCGATCGTCATCCATGGCGCCCGCGGCACCGTCGATAGTGCGCGACAGACGATCATCGACGGCGGGCGAAGCCTTGGACCGGATGCTGCGGTCGTCAGAGCGTTAACGACAGCCAGGGGGCCGTTCGCATTGAACTGCGACGACATGCATAGAGGCAAAAGCAGTATCGAACGGGGCGGGCGGTCAACTGCTTCGTGTTCGAAAACGCCGCTTAGCTGGTTATCGAGGAATCTGACGGTGCGCAATTGCTGGCCGACTTCTTTCGTATTTATGGGAACAGCCGTTATGTGACGATACGCGTCGTCGACAATTGGTTGGGCTCGATAGTACGCGGTCTTTGTCAATCGATACTCGGACCATCGTGCTTATCGAGGACAACGTCTGGACCCAGGATCGACTCGGGTTACACGCAAGACGAATCGGGCGTATTCGGGCCGCGTCGATCTCGAGGCCGAGGCCTGGCCGCATGTGGGACACGATTCCTTGGGGAGTATTAGCATCACGGCTCGCGAGCGCTACCTGAATGGCGGGCTGGTCGGCAGCTTTGGCTCGCCGGCAGTATCATCGTTCGCCACAACGTCATCCGCAACGCCTAGAACGGGATGCGCCTTCGCGCCAATCGTTGCGAGCGCCCGCCTATGAAGTATCGTGCAACATCGAGATCTACGACAACGATTTTCAGTTCATTCGCGACAATCCCGTCGAGCCCGAAGATCAGGCTGTAAATTGGTGGATATATCACAACCGGATCTACAACGGTCATGGCTGGATCTCGCTCGACGGGGTCGGCGGAGGACCGATGTACATCTATGGCAATGTCGGGTGGTTCGACGACAAGCCGTCGCGTAGCTGCGTCCAGAGCGATTGGGCTGCAGACCACACGCTCCACGGCGCGGGAGTGCTACGAGCCGACCTCGGAGAACGAATGCAGCAGGAGACGGACAGGAAAGGTCTTCAAGCTCGGGCTGGGAAAAGAACGAGCTCGAGGAACCGATCTATGCTTTCAACAACAGCATGCTACATACGGGCGCCCATAATCGCCGGAGGACGATCGAAGTTCCGCGCGTGGAACAACGCGACGCTGTTCTGCGAGCCCGATGACGCTAGCGCCGGGAATGTGCATCGCGGACTTGCTGACCGACGAGCCCTGCGTGTCAGTACTGCGCCGGCGCCGAAAATCCGTTTGCCAATCGATTACGCTGGGTTTGGATCGCGTGCCGTATCTCGACTGTTTCGCGCCGAGCCCGGCGACGAGGCAAGCCACAGCATCAGCAGCCATCCGGAGTTTCCGGTGAAGCTCGACGGAGGCGGGCTACCCGTTTGCACGGTTGGCACGGCGACCCCGGCTTCGTCAACGCGCCTGCCGGAAATTTCCGGCTGCGACCGGACAGCATCGCGCGGGGAAAGGGCTGCGTCGTAACCGCCGCTCCGGACGGTTCGCTCACTTGCGCGCCTTCAACGACCGGCAGCCGGCGCCGGACATTGGAGCCTAACAAGGGGACGTTGCTGGTCGAAGGCACGGATTTCATGAATCGAGGCGACGAAGAGCCTCGCGTCATGAAAGCGGCGTGGCGAACGGCCGATGGCTCGGTCCACCTGGAAATCGTGTTCTCGACGAGCGATGCAGGATTCGTCACTCCCGAAACCGGCGGCAAATTCAGCCTGCCGAGCCGAACATGATCCTCGCAAGGAACAGCCCCGTGATCACCGCCACGGCGTCGCAACCACGCCGGGAATCATGAACGAATGGTTGAGCACGTACTTGCCGATCTTCGTCGTGCCCGAGAGGTCGAAGTTGATCGCCGCGATCAGCGAGCCGTAGGTCGGGATGAAGAAGTAGCCGTTCACCGACGGGAACATCGCGATCAGGAACTGCGGCGGGATGCCGAGCGCGATGCCCAGCGGCATCAGCGCGCGGGTCGTCGCGGCCTGGCTGTAGAGCAGCACCGAGGCGAAGAACAGTCCGAACGCGAACGTCCACGGATGCGCATCCGCCTGCGCGCCGATCGCCGGGACGATCACGTCCTTGTTCGCGCCGATGAAGCTGTCGCCGAGCCACGCGAGGCCGAAGATGCCGATGACCGCAACCACGCCGGCGCGCAGCGTCGACGTCTTCGGGATCGCATCGACGTGGACCTTGGTGACGAGCAGCATCACCGCCGCCACCGACAACATCATGATCTCGATGACGACCGGCATGTCGAGCGCCTTCTTCGCGCCGGGCAGCGTGCGCAGCGCGGGGAAGAACCCGCACAGCACCACGAGCGCGACGCCGGCGAGGAAAAGGTAGGCCGAGGCCTTGGCCGCGGGCTTCAGCGGCGGACGATCGGCCGCGGTCTTCGGCGCAGGAATTTCGCCCGCCGCGAGGCGCGCCTGGTATTCCGGATCGTCCTTCAGGTCCTTGCCGATGAACATCGAGACGATCGCCGCCGCGACGACGCCGGTGAGCGTCGCCGGCACGCAGATCATCAGGATCTGCGGCAGACCCCAGTCCGTGATCCCCTTCTCGGCGAACAGGCCGATCATCGCGGCGGTCGCCGCCGCGACCGGGCTCGCGGTGATCGCCTGTTGCGACGCGATCGTCGCCACCGCCATCGGCCGCTCCGGGCGGATGCCGCTCTGGTGCGCGGTCTCGTAGATCACCGGCAGCAGCGGGTAGACGATGTGGCCGGTGCCGGCGACGAAGGTGAAGCTCCACGTCGTGAGCGGCGCGACGATCGTCACGTACTTCGGGTTCGCGCGGATGATGCGCTCGGCGATGCGCACCAGGAAATCGATGCCGCCCGCCGCATCCATCACCGAGGCGGCCATGATCACCGCCAGGATGATCAGCATCACGTCGATCGGCGGCGAGGTCGGGTTGACCCCGAACGCCACGACCAGCACCAGCAGTCCCACCGCGCCCCACAGCCCGAGTCCGACGCCGCTGTAGCGCGCGCCCATCCAGATCGCGGCCAGCACGACGACGAACTGCAGCACGATTGAAATTGTCATGATTCTCTCGGTTCAAGGCGGCGTCCCCGTGCCGCCGCGGCCTCCTTGCAGTCGGATATTCGCGTGTCGCATTTCCGCAGCTATTGCTCGAACTTCGGGCTGATCAGGTTCTCGAACGAGAACACCTCGTCCCATTTCTCCTGGGTCAGAAGCTTGCGTCTCCTTGACCACGATGTCGTGCAGCGACTTGCCCGTCTCGTAGCCCTCGCGCGCGATTTCCGCGCACTGCTTGTAGCCGAGCGAGGGCTTCAGCACGGTGACGATGCCGAGCGAATTGAGCACCATGTCGCGCGAGCGCTCGGCGTTGGCCGTGATGCCGTTGATGCAGTGGACGGTGAGGCTGTCGACTGCGTGCTCCATCGTCGCGATCGACGTGAACAACGCGAACGTGATCACGGGCTCCATCACGTTCAGCTGCAGCTGCCCCGCCGACGCCGCGAGCGTCACCGTCAGGTCGAGGCCGATCACCAGGAACCCGGTCTGGTTGACGACCTCGGGAATCACCGGATTCACCTTCCCCGGCATGATCGAGCTGCCCGGCTGCATCTGCGGCAGGTTGATCTCGTTGAAGCCGCAGCGCGGCCCCGACGCGAGCAGGCGGATGTCGTTGCAGATCTTGGTGAGCTTCGACGAGGTTCGCTTCAGCACGCCGGAGAGCAGCACGTAGGCGCCCGTGTCGGAGGTCGCCTCGATCAGGTCGCCGGCGAGGATGAACTTGGTGCCCGTCAGCTCGGACAGATATTTCGTCGCGAGCTCGGGGTAGCCCGGCGCCGCCGTCACCGTGGTGCCGATCGCAGTCGCGCCGAGATTGATCTCGTGCAGGAACTGGCGGACCTCGGCGATGCGTTGCACTTCCTCGCCGATCGTCGTTCCCCAGCCGTGGAACTCCTGGCCGAGCGACATCGGCACCGCGTCCTGCAGGTGCGTGCGGCCCATCTTCAGCACCCGGTCGAACTCCTTCGCCTTCGCGTAGAACGCGTCCTGCAGCCGCTTGAGTGCATCCATGTAGCTCTTGAGGCGCAGGATCAGCGCGAGCCGGAACGCCGTCGGATAGATGTCGTTCGTCGACTGCCCGAAGTTCACGTGGTCGTTGGGGTTGACGTACTGGTACTCGCCCTTCTTGTGGCCGAGCTCCTCCAGAGCGAGGTTGGCGATCACCTCGTTCGCGTTCATGTTGGTCGAGGTGCCGGCGCCGCCCTGGATGAAGTCGGTGACGAACTGGTCGCGCATCTCGCCGGCGATCAGCTTGTCGCAGGCGCCGGCGATCGCATCGGCGACCTTCCTGTCGAGAACGCCCAGGTCGCGGTTGGCGAGCGCTGCCGCCTTCTTCACGTAGCCGAACGCCTTGACGAAGTTCGGCTCGAGCGACATCGGGATGCCGGTGATGTGGAAGTTCTCCTTGCCGCGCAGCGTCTGCACGCCGTAGTACGCGTCGTCGGGGATCTGCTTCTCGCCGAGAAAGTCCTTCTCGATGCGGTAGGCCATGATGTGCCTCCTTGTTTCGGTTGGGACGCGCGCAATTGCGGGCCCCTACTTCTTCCAGCCGATCGCCACCATCTTGCGGCGCATGAATGCGATCTGCGTGGCGAGCGGCAGGTCCTTGGGACACACGTCGTGGCAGGCGAGCAGCGACATGCAGCCGAAGACGCCGTCGTCGTCGCCGATCACGTCGTAGTAGTCGTCGTCGGTGCGCGTGTCGCGCGGGTCGAGGCGGAAGCGCGCGACGCGATTCAGGCCCACCGCGCCCACGAAGTCCTTGCGCATGCGCGCGGTGCCGCATGCGGCCACGCAGCAGCCGCACTCGATGCAGCGATCGAGCTCGTAGATCTTGTCGGCGAGGTCCGGGATCCATCTTCTGCTCGGCGCGCCGCAGGTCCGGATCCGGGTCCTTCATGTGCAGCCAGCCTTCGAGGCGCTCGCTCATTCCGCGCATCCACTTGCCGGTGTCGACCGAGAGGTCGCCGATCAGCTCGAAGAACGGCAGCGGCGCGAGCGTGATCTCGGCGCCGAGGTTCTTGGTCAGCGTGCGGCAGGCGAGCGTGGGCCGGCCGTTGATCACCATCGCGCAGCTGCCGCAGATGCCGGCGCGGCAGACGAAATCGAACTGCAGCGACGGATCCTGCTTTTCGCGGATCTCGTTGAGCGCGATGAACAGCGTCATCCCGTCGGCTTCCTCGAGCGAGTACGCCTGCATGCGCGGCGGATTCGAGGGCTCGCAGGGGTTGTAGCGCAGCACGCTGATCGTGAGCTTGCGGCGGGCGCCGTTGCCGTCGTGCGTCGCGCCGGCTGCCGGCCGCGGCGGGACGCAGCCTTGAGAGCGGCGTCGTTCATTTTCCGGTCTCCACCGGTTCGTCGAGGGGTTCGTCGATGCGCTCGTTGCGGCCGCGGAACCGCTCGGGCAGCATCGACTCGTAGGGCATCAGCGCCTGCTGGACGTCGAAGCGCGGCGCGCCGGACATCTTCTGCTTGAGCGCCTCGACCTCGGCGGCGCGCTTCGGCGTATCGGGGTGGTCGACGTAGTCCTTCGCGCCATAGCCGCGCCAGCCGGGAGGAAGCTCCATCGCGTTGACGTCGAGCGCCTCGTAGGTCAACGCCGGCAGGGTCTCCGCCTCGCGCGGCCACGTCGCGAGCGTGCGCTTCAGCCACTCGGCGTCGTTGCGGCGCGGGAAATCCTGCCGGTAGTGCGCGCCGCGGCTCTCGGTGCGGGTGAGCGCGCCGTAAGCGATGCACAGCGCCACCTTCAGCATCTTCTGCGTGCGGTACGCGGTGACGAGCTCGGGATTCGCGCCGCGCGAGCGGTCGCGCAAGGCCGATGTTGCGGCTCCTGACGAGGAGCTGCTGCAGCTCGTCGACCGCCGCCTCCAGGTCCTCGCCGCGGCGGAAGATGCCGACCTTCGCCGTCATCACGTCCTGCATGCGTCCCTTGATCGCCGACGCGTCCTCGGTGCCGCGACCGTCGGCGAGCTTGTCGAGCTTCGCCTGCTCGCGCCGCAGGAAGTCGTGGACGAGCTTCGTCGGGATGTCCGACCTCGTTCTCGATCCGGTCGCAGAAATCGGCGATGTATTCGCCGACGATCATGCCGGCGACGACCGTCTCGGCAACCGAGTTGCCGCCCAGCCGGTTGAACCCGTGCATGTCCCAGCACGCCGCCTCGCCGGCAGCGAACAGGCCCTTGAGCGTCGGGCTCTCGCCGGTGTGGTTGGTGCGCACGCCGCCCATCGTGTAGTGCTGGGCAGGCCGCACCGGGATCCAGTCCTTCGTCGGATCGACACCGAGGAAGTAGTGGCAGATCTCGTAGACCTCGCGCAGGTTGTGCTTGATGTGCTTCTCGCCGAGCAGCGTGATGTCGAGCCAGATGTGATCGCCGAAGCGGTTCTTCGCTCCCTTGCCCTTCGCGATGTGCTCCTCCATCCGCCGGCTCACGACGTCGCGCGAGGCGAGCTCCTTCTTCTCCGGCTCGTAGTCCGGCATGAAGCGGTGGCCGTCGACGTCCTTGAGCAGGCCGCCGTCGCCGCGGCACCCTTCGGTGACGAGGATGCCCGCCGGGAAGATCCCGGTCGGGTGGAACTGGACCGCCTCCATGTTGCCGAGCGTCGCGATGCCGGTGTCCAGCGCGAGCGCGCTGCCCATGCCTTCGCAGATCACCGCGTTGGTGGTGACGCGGTAGATGCGCCCGGCGCCGCCCGTGGTGATCGCCGTCGCCTTCGCGACATAGGCGACGAGCTCGCCGGTGATGAGGTTGCGCACGATGGCGCCGTAGCAGCGGCCGCCGTCGTGGATCAGCGCGATCGCCTCGGTGCGCTCGTGCACGGGAATCTGCGCGCCGATCGCCTGGTCGCTCATCGTCTGCAGCATCGCGTGGCCGGTGCCGTCGGAGACGTAGCAGGTGCGCCATTTCTTCGTGCCGCCGAAATCGCGCTGCGCGACGAGGCCGTGCGCCTCGCTGCGCTCGGTGATCGTCACCGGCTGGCCGTTGATGATGACGGTGCGATCGCCCTTGCGCACGCGGCTCCACGGCACGCCCCACGCCGCGAGCTCGCGCACGGCCTTCGGCGCCGTGTTGACGAACATCCGGACCACTTTCTGGTCGGCGCCCCAGTCGCTGCCGCGCACCGTGTCCTCGAAGTGGACGTCCTCGGTGTCGCCCTGGCCCTTGATCACGTTGGCGAGCGAGGCCTGCATCCCGCCCTGCGCCGCCGCCGAGTGCGAGCGCTTCGGCGGCACCAGCGACAGGATGATCACGTCGTGGCCGCGACGCTTCGCGCCGATGCCGATCCGCAGGCCGGCGAGGCCGCCGCCGATCACGAGGACGTCGGTGTAGATGACCTTCATTTTGTCGCTCCCTGCGGCGCCCCTTGCACTGCTGCGGGAACGTAGGGTTCGCCGTAGTTCGGCGCGTGCGCGATGCCGATCTTGATGTAGGCGGCGAGCGTCGCGAAACCGAGGACGAGGAAGAACACCGTCAGCGCCCACTTGAGGAGCTTCAGCCGCTTGCGGGTCGCATTCGGGTCCGGTCCCTCGAACCAACCCCATTTGACCGCCAGCCGATAGAGGCCGATGCCGCCGTGGAGCTCGACCGCGAGCAGCAGCAGGATGTAGAGCGGCCAGTAGTGCCCGGTCCAGACGCGGTCGCCCGACTCGAACGGACCGATCAGCTCCGGGCGCGTCAGCATGATGTACAGATGCGGCGCGGCGAAGAAGAACAGCGCGAATCCGGTCACCACCTGCCAGAACCAGAGCGTCGTGTCCTCGTGCTGCATCATCTTCATGTGGCCGCGGAACAGCGTGAACTGCCGGTAGTTGATCGGGAACTTGCGCACGGCGAGGAACGCGTGCGCGACGAGCATCGCGATCACCGCCGGCGACGACGAACGAGACGATGACGGGGTAGGACCGGCCGAAGAAGAAGTAGCCCTCGAAGAACTTGGTGATCGTCCACATCGCGTCGTTGCTGATGAGGATCGACGACACGAAGAACATGTGCCCCCACATGAACAGCGCGAGCAGAAGCCCGGTCCCGCTCTGGATCAGGTCGAGCCGCGCAGGCCACCGGCTCTTCCTCGGCGCGTCGGCGAGGCCGACGCCGGCGATGATCGCGTTGCTGGTTGGCCATCGGACTCCTCCTGCAGCCGGGAACGCGGGAAGCTCCAAAGCCCTGCCGGGCCGCCTACCCGCTCCCGGTCACTATAGTCGCCGCCTGCGATGGTCCCTTTGACGTGAGTCAACCGGCCGGGCCGTGGGCGCTGCGATCATTCGCAACGGATATCGGCGGAGACTGCTATCGCCATTCTCGCGAACGCGATGCGTCGTGTGCGGCAGCTCGGTCATCGGCAGCGCGGACGGCCACTCTCACCGTACTGTTGGCTTTGGTCGCGTGCGGGCCCGCACCGCCAGCGCCCACTGCAGTCGGCAGCGACGGGGCGTGGCGCGAGTTCGAGGGGACCTGGACCGCCGCCGGCAGCCGCCACACGATCGGCGCTCGGCGCCGACCGCCGCGCCTCGATCGCGGATCTCGACGGATCGTTGCTGCTCGCCGGGCGCCGCCCGCCCGGCCGTCGGATTTCGCGCCGAAGCGATCGTGCTCAACGACAGTGCCACCGGCATGGTGGGCCGCGCAGTCTGGACCGACGAGCGCGGCGATCAGGCGTACAGCGAGCTGCGGGGCGAAGGCACGGCGACAGGCAACAGGATCGTGGGGACGTTCATCGGCGGCACCGGACGTTACTCGGGCGCCACCGGCACCTACGAGTTCTCGTGGCGATTCGTTCTCGAATCCGAGGACGGGACCGTGCAGGGCCAATCCATCGGTCTCAAGGGCCGCGTGCAGGTCGGCGGACGCCCGGCGCGCCTCCCGCCGCAACGGGATCACGGCCATGATCAGCCCCATGCTCCTCGTCAGGCGTGCCGTGCCCTTCGCGCTGGCGATCGGCATCTGGCTCGTGCCGGTCCCGGCCGGACTCACCGCGCCCGCGTGGCATCTCTTCGCGGTGTTCGTCGCCGCGATCGCCTCGGTGCTGGTCGGCGCGTTCCCGCTCCTCACGTCGACGATGCTGGCGGTGGCGGCAGTCGTCCTGACGGACACGATTCCCGCAGCGAAGGCATTCTGAGGCTTCGCGAACGCGAGCGTGCTCCTCGTCGTCATCGCGTTCCTCGTCGCGCAGGCGGTCGTGAAATCCGGCCTGGGACGGCGGATCAGCCTCTTCATGGTCAGCCGGTTCGGCCGATCGTCGCTCGGGCTCGCCTACAGCATCGTGCTCACCGATGCGGCCATCGCGCCGGCGTTTCCCAGCAACACCGCGCGCGGCGGAGTGCTCTTTCCGATCGTGCTGTCGGTGGCGCAGGGCTCGGGCTCGCGACCCGACGACGAGGAGGGCCGCCGGCTCGGCGGCTACCTGATGTTCTGCGCGATGGCGAGCCTCGCGGTTTCCTCGGCCCTCTGGATGACGGCGACGTCTGCCAATCCGATCGGCATCCAGATCGCGCGGGAGTTCGGACTGGAGATCGGCTTCGGCAGCTGGCTCGTCGCCGCGTCGGTGCCGGCACTGACTGCGATCCTGCTGTTGCCTTGGGTCGTCGCGCGGCTGTTTCCGCCCGGCGTGGGCGAGACTCCGGAAGCGCCGGTCGCGGCGCGGGCGGCGCTCGCCCAATTGGGACCGCTGTCGCGCGAGGAGCGGATCACCGCGATCGCGTTCGTGCTGATGGTCTCGGGCTGGATCTTCGCCGATGCGCTCAAGCTCAACGTGACGAGCATCGCGTTCGCGGGGCTCGGCCTGCTGTTGATGACCAATGTGCTGACGCTCGACGACATCGCGGCGCAGGGCGACACGCTTGCGACGTTCCTGTGGCTCGCGGTGCTGTTCGCCTTGAGCGGACAGTTGAACGAGCTCGGCTTCATGGGCTACGCGGGGCAGCGGCTGGCCTCGCACATGGGCGGCCTGTCCTGGCCGGTGACGTACGTGACGCTGATCGCGCTCTACGTCGCGATCCACTACATGTTCGTCAGCCAGTCGTCGCAGGTCCTCGCGCTGATGGGCGTTTTCCTCGACGTGGGAATACGCGGCGGCGTTCCTGCGCCGTTGATGGCTTTCGCGCTGCTCTTCGCGTCCAGCTATTTCTCCGTGATCACGCCGCAAGGCGGCAGCCAGAACGTGATCTTCGTCGGCAGCGGCTACCTCACGCAGCGCGAGCTCTACCGGCTCGGGCTGCTGATGACGCTCTTCTTCTTCGCCGTGTTCCTCGTGATCGGAACGGCATGGATTATTCTGATCACCCGTTAAGGCAAGCTCACCCTCCTTAGCTTCGCGCTCGAGCTGGAGGTGAGCGGACGCTGGCCGTGGCAGCGCGCGCAGGCCGCCGGACCGAAGGTGTAGGCGGCGGGACAAATCCGCCGCGCTGGTCCGGCCTTTTGAAACAGACAACAGAGGAGTCATCATGCAAACCCGAATTCCATTTCGCTCGATCCTGATCCTGATTGCCGCCGCCGTGCTCGCCGGAGCGACAATGCCCGCATCGGCACAGAGCCGCGCGGCGCTGGAAGCCGATGCCAAGAAGGCCTACAACAGCCTCGTTGCGAAAGTGCCGGCCGCGAAGGCGCTCAGCAAGAACGCGGTGGCCGTCCTCGTGTTTCCGAAGGTCACGAAGGCCGGATTGGGGATCGGCGGCCAGACAGGCGACGGCGTGCTGCTGAAGGGAGGCAAGTCGGCGGGCTATTACAACACGTCGGGCGCATCGATCGGCCTGCAGGCCGGCGCACAGCAGTTCGGATACGCGATGTTCTTCATGAACGACAATGCACTCAAGGCGCTGACCGATACCGCCGGCTTCGAGGTCGGCGTCGGGCCCAGCGTCGTGCTGGTCGACGAAGGAAAGGCCAAAACGATGACATCGATGACGGCAAAGGATGACGTCTACGCCTTCATCTTCGGGCAAAAGGGCTTGATGGCGGGACTCGGCGTGCAGGGCAACAAGATCACCCGCCTCGACAAATAGCGGCGCCCGACCTGGCCGGACCCGTTCCGGTCACGCCGCAAGGGGACCTCGAACCGCAACGACCGATCGCCCGGCGCCTACGGCAGGCCGATCGCCCAGCCGGGAAACACCGCCAGCAGGATCGACGCGAGCAGGCAGATGAAGGTCGCGCCCAGCGCCAGGCCTTCGGGCGCACGCGCGACGGCGGGTCGCTCCTGCGCGCTCATGAACAGGAACTGGATGACGCGCAGGTAGAAGTAGATGCCGAGGTAGCTGCCGATGAGGCCCAGCACCGCGTAGAGCGTGAAGCCCGCGGCGATCACGTTCTTGAAGATCAGGAACTTCGCGATGAAACCGGGAAGCGGCGGGATGCCGGCGAGCGACAGCATCGCGATGCCGATCATCAGCGCGGCGAACGGGTCGCGGTGGAAGAGTCCCTTGAGGTTGTCCAGCCGGTCGCGCGCCGCATCGTCGGGGTCGGGCGGAAGCGCCGCGAAGGCGAGCACGTTCATCAGCCCATAGACCAGCACGTAGAACGCCACCGCCTGGAACCGGCCCGGGCCCTCGCCGAGCAACGCGTAGAAGAGATACCCGGCGTGCGCGATCGACGAATAGGCGATCATCCGGCGGAAGCTTCGCTGCCGCATCGCCGCGAGGTTGCCCCAGACGATCGACACCAGCGGGAGGATCGCGAGGAGGTCGACCATCGACGGCGACAGCGTCGCGTTGCCGAACAGGCGCACCGCGGCGAGCAGCACGCCCGCCTTGACGATCGTCGCCATGTACGCCGTCACCGGAACCGCCGCGGCTTCGTACGCGTCCGGCGCCCACGCGTGGAACGGAACGATCGCCGCCTTCACGAAGAACGCGACGACGACGAGCGCGACGGCGACGCTCGCCATGGTGGTCGGGCGAACCGATGGCGTCGGCGAACGTCGCGAGCGCAAGCGATCCGGTCGCGCCATAGAGCAGCGACACGCCCATCAGAAGCGTCGCGGACGCCGTGCCGCCCAGAACGAGGTACTTGAGCGCCGCCTCGGCGCTCTCGGGCCGGCGGAAGGCGAGCAGCACGAGCACGTAGACCGGCAGCGACATCAGCTCGAGCCCGAGGAAAAGCGTCAGGAAGGTGTCCGACGACAACAACAGGCAGACGCCGTACAGCGACGAGAGCAGCAGGACGGGAAATGCCCGTTGCGCCAATTCGCCGCGCGAGATGAGAAGGACGAGCACCGCGAGCACGAGCACGATCGCCTTGCCGAGCGAGGCAATCGGATCGACCGAGTATTGGCCCGCAAACGGCTGCGCGGCATATCCGATCGCGAAGAGCCACACGGCGGCGGCAGCCGCGGCAGTCACCGCGACGATCGAAACGGCAAACGCGCCACGCGGCCGGCCGGGCGCGATCTCGAGCGCGACGAGAACGCAGATTCCCGCGAGCAGCAGGTGCTCGGGAAGCATTGCCGTCGCAATCGTTTGCCAGCTCATCGTGTGCTTCCGGTCGCCGTCGCTTCCTTCGCGGCGGGATTCGCCGCCGTCCCTGCGACGAGCGGCGCGAGCGCCGCCGGGACGGCCGTCGCGGGCGGGAGCGAAGCGGTCTTGCTTCCGGTCCGTTCGCCTGCGACCAGTTGCTGATACTGCCGCGCCGCGAGCTCGGTCTTGCGCATCGGCTCGTCCGGGAACAGGCCGAGCGCGAACACCGCGACGACGATCGACGCGAGAATCGCCTTCTCGCGAAGGTTCAGGTCGAGAAGCGGCATGTGCGGCGCCTTCGCCGCGCCGAACAGGAAGCGCTGCGCGAACCAGAGCATGTACAGCGCGCCGAGCACGACGCCCGCGACCGCGCTCGCGCTCAGGAACAGCGGGTAGCCGGCTCCCTGGACGTAGTGCGGCCACGCCGCGCGGAACGCGCCCAGCAGCACCAGGAACTCGCCGGTGAACCCGCTGGTGGTCGGCAGCCCGATCGCCGCCAGCGTCAGCACCGCGAGGAACACCGAGTAGACCGGCAAGAGCTTGGCGATCCCGCCGTAGGCGGCGAGATCGCGCGTGTGGCAGCGCTCGTAGATCATCCCGACCATCAGGAAGAGCCCGCCGGCGACGATCCCGTGGCTCACCATCTGCACGACCGCGCCCTGGATGCCCAGGATGTCGAGGCTCACGAGCCCGAGCATCACGTAGCCCAGGTGACTGATCGACGAGTAGGCGATGATCTTCTTGATGTCGGTCTGCACGAGCGCGAGGCAGGCGCCGTAGAGGATGCTCACGACGGCGAGCGTCCCGAACAGCGGCGCGAACAGCCGCGTCGCGTCGGGGAACAGCGGGAAGGCGAGCTTCATGAAGCCGTACGTTCCCATCTTCAGCAGCACGCCGGCGAGGATCACGGAGCCTGCGGTCGGCGCCTCGACGTGCGCGTCGGGAAGCCACGTGTGCAGCGGCACGATCGGCACCTTGATCGCGAACGACAGCGCGAATGCCGCGAGCAGAATCGCTCTGCACCGGCAGCGGCAACTCGGCGCGATACAGGTCGGCGAACGCGAACGACGTCACGCCGGTCGTGGCATTGAGCGAATAGACGAGGTAGATCACCGCGGCGAGCATCACGATGCTGCCGAACGCCGTGTACAGCACGAACTTGAGCGTCGCGTAGATCCGCCGCTCGCCGCCCCAGATGCCGATGATGAGGAACAGCGGGATCAGCATCGTTTCCCAGAACAGGTAGAACACGAACAGGTCCTGCGCGACGAACGTGCCGAGCATCGCGAACTGCAGCGCGAACACCATCGAGTAGAAGAGCTTCACGTCCTTCGTGGATCGCGCTGAACGCTCCGGCGACGACCAGCGGCCCGAGGAACGCGGTCAGCAGGACGAGCAGCACGTTGTAGCCGTCGAGCCCGATCTGGTAATGGACGCCCCAGGCGGCAATCCACGGCAGCCGCGTCTCGAATTGCAGGCCGTCGACCGCCGGGTCGAACCGCACGTAGAGCAACGCGGTCAGCACGAACTGCACGCAGCATCGTCGCGAGCGAAAGCCCTCGGACGAGGCTGTCGCTTCGCGCGGGCAGCGCGACGAGCGCCGCGATGCCGGCGACCGGCAGGAAAAGAACGACGTTGAGGAGCGCGGCGTCAGACATGCGGCCAGCTCCACGCGAGCGCGGCGATGATGCCGAAGAGCACGAGCAGCGCATACCAGTGCAGGCTGCCGTTCTGCACGCGCGAGAATCCGCCGGCGGTCCGCCGGCTCAACGCGGCGAGCCCGTGCAGCGAGCCGTCGAACAACGTCTGGTCGCCGAGCCTCAGGAAGACGCGATCCGAAACCCAGAGCAGCGGCCGTCCGATCAGCGCGTCGTACGCCTCGTCGACGTAGTACTTGCCGGAGAGTATGCGGTGCAGCGTCGGGAAGCGGGCGCGCAGCCGCTCGGCGCGCTCGGCGGCTCCGCCGAACACGAACGCGGCGGCGGCGAGTCCCGCGAAGGCAAGCGACGATCGACACGGCGACGAGCGGCGTCTCGTAGTGCTCGAGCGCCGGAACGATGTCGGGCAGCGGCAGCAGCGGCTCGAGGAAGTGCGGGATCGACAGGAAGCCGCCGATCGCCGACAGGACCGCCAGCACGATCAGCACCGAGGTCATCGACAGCGGCGACTCGTGGACGTGGTGCTCGACCTCCGCCGTCATCCGCGAGCGGCCGAAGAACGTGAGCCACAGCAGGCGGAACATGTAGAACGACGTGAGCAGCGCCGTCGTCGCGACCGTCGCGAAGAGCAGCGCCGAGCCGCCGCGGTTGCTCGCGAAGGCGAACCACAGGATCTCGTCCTTCGAGAAGAACCCGGCGAGCGGCGGGATGCCGGCGATCGCCGCCGTGGCGACGGCGAAGGTCGCGAACGTCACCGGGATCCGGCGCGCGAGCCCGCCCATCTTGCGGATGTCCTGCTCGCCGCTCATCGCGTGGATCACGCTGCCGGCGCCGAGGAAGAGGCACGCCTTGAAGAACGCGTGCGTGTAGAGATGGAAGACCGCGACGCCGTACGCGCCGACGCCCGCGGCGACGAACATGAAGCCGAGCTGCGAGATCGTCGAATACGCGAGCACCTTCTTGATGTCGGTCTGCACGACGGCGATCGTCGCGGCGAAGAACGCCGTTGCGGCGCCGATCGCCGGCGATCAGCGCGCTCGCTTCCGGCGCGTGCAGATAGATCCCCGACATCCGCGCGACGAGGTAGACGCCCGCGGTCACCATCGTCGCCGCGTGGATCAGCGCGGAGACGGGCGTCGGGCCGGCCATCGCATCGGGGAGCCACACGTGCAGCGGGATCTGCGCCGACTTGCCCGTGGCGCCGATGAACAGCAGGATGCCGACGAGGCTCGCCGACACCGCCGGGCGCGCCCGTCATGAACGCCGCGTTGATCCGGTCCATGTCGAGCGTGCCGAGCGCCTGGTAGAGCACGAACATCCCGAGCAGGAAGCCCGCGTCGCCGATCCGGTTGGTGATGAACGCCTTCTTGCCCGCGCGCGCCTTGTCCGGGTCCTCGAACCAGAAGCCGATCAGCAGGTACGACGCGAGGCCCACGCCCTCCCAGCCGACGAAGAGCACGAGCAGCGAGCGGCCGAGCACCAGCAGCAGCATGAAGAAGAGGAAGAGGTTCAGGTACGCGAAGTAGCGCGCGTAGCTCGAGTCGTCCTTCATGTAGCCGATCGAGTAGACGTGGATCAGCGAGCCGACGCCGGTCACGATCAACGCCATCACGGCGCTCAGACGGTCGAAGTAGAACGCGATCTCGAACGTGTCGCCGCCGGTGGCGAGCCACGTGTAGGCGAGATCGATCCGCGGCGCGCCGCCTCCGGCCTGCAGGTCGACGAAGCACTTGACCGCCACGGCGAACGCCGCGATCGGCAGCCCGCAGCCGACTGCCGAGACGAACCGCGGTCCGAGCCGGTTGCCCGCGAGACCGTTCACGAGGAAGCCCGCGAGCGGCAGGAGGACGATCACAGTCAGCAGCTGGGTCACCGTCTATCCTTTGAGGTCCGTGTAGGCGTCCAGGTCGAGCACCTGCTTGCTCCGCACGAGGAGCAGGACGATGGGGATCGCGATCGCAATCTCGGCGGTGGCGACGACGAAGACGAGGAACACGAGCACTGCGCCGGCCGCGGACCCGGTCTGCTGCGCGAACGTCACGAGGCTCAGGTTGACCCCGTTCAGCATCAGCTCCATGCACATCAGCATCACGAGCACGTTGCGCCGCGCGATGACGCCGAGCAGCCCCAGCGCAAAGAGCGCAGCCGACACGCCGATCAGCATCTGGACGTTATCCACGCTGCCGCCGTCCGACTTCGAGCACCGCGAGCGCCGCGACGACCGCCGCAACCAGCAGCACCGACACGAGCTCGAAATGCAGCCAGTACTCGTTCAGGAATTCGATCGAGAAGCGCTGGATGCCGAACAGCGCGCCCGCGGCCGCCTCCGCTGCGGTCGCCTCGGGCAGCCCGCGCCACAGCCCGTGCGCGAGGATCGCGAGAAACGCCGCCATCGCCGCCGCTCCAGGCAGCAGCAGCCACGAGTACCGGCGCGTGAACGAGAGGTCGCGCACGTCGAGCAGCATGATCGCGTAGACCATGAACACCATGATGGCGCCGACGTAGATCAGCACCTGGAAGATGGCGATCACGTGCACGCCGAGCAATGCGTAGACGCCGGCGAGCGAGAGCATCGTCGCGGCGAGCGCGAGCGCGACGCGCATCGGGTGACGCAGCACGATCATCATCGCCGCGGCGGCGAGCGCCGTGCCGGCGAAGAGCCAGAGAAGCACGGTCTCGATCACGTGAGCCCTTTCGTCGCGCGGGACGCGGCTTTCGCCGGATACGGCTTCGCGACGTCGCTCCGCGGGCTCCAGCTCAGGAGCTCGGGGAGCTTCAGCCACATGTCGTCGCGATCGAATCCAGGCAGGTCCGGGATCTCCTTGACCATGCGGATCGCGTCCTCGGGGCATGCTTCGACGCACAGCCCGCAGAAGACGCAGCGCGAGTAGTCGATCTCGAAGCGCGCCGGATACTTCGGGTGCGCCGCATCGTCGGGGTCGAACGCCGCCTCGATCTCGATGACCTTCGCCGGGCACACCGTCGCGCAGAGGTTGCAGGCGATGCACTGCGGGCGGCCGTCGGGACGCTGCGTCAGCACGTGCTTGCCGCGGTTGCCCGCTGCGTAGTCGGGGCGCGTCTGCTCGGGGTAATAGGTGGTGAGCGCGCCTTTGCGGAACGTCATCCAGTGCCACATGTTGGTGAGGAACACGCCGCCGGTGATCGCGAGCCCGCGCAGGATCTCCGGCAGGTAGGCCCGCTCCCACCACGTCATCGTGGGCTCGTTCCAGTATTGCTTGCGCGCGTACGGTTTCATCGTCGGCGTCCGTGGCCTCAGGCGCGCAGCGCCCAGACGACCACCGCGGTCACCAGCAGATTGGCGAGCGCGAGCGGGAACATGAACTTCCACGCGAAGCGCAGCAGCTGATCGTAGCGAAAGCGCGGCAGCGTCCAGCGAACGAGGATCTGGAAGCTCGCGACCAGCATCACCTTGACCAGGAACACGACGAGCTGGATGACGACGATCGCTCCGTGCGCGACCGGGACCTCGCGGCCTCCCGGCAGCACGAATCCCTCGTCGGTCATGAACGGCAGGTTGTAGCCGCCGAGGAAGAGCGTCGTGAACAGCGCGCCGATGATCGCGATCTCGATGAACTCCGCGAACATGAACAGGCCCATCTTCATCGCGCTGTACTCGGTGTAGTAGCCGGCGATCAGCTCCGATTCCGCCTCGGGCAGGTCGAACGGAATGCGCTTGTTCTCGGCGATCGCCGCGGTCAGGAAGAGGATCGCGGCGAACGGCTGGACGACGACGCCCCACGCCGGCAGGACGCCGAGGAGCGACGCCCGACTGCTCGCGCGCGATCGCGTTCAGGTCGACCGAGCCGTAGATGAGGATCAGCCCCAGCACGGTGAGCCCCATGATCAGCTCGTAGGAGATCATCTGCGAGCCGGCGCGCAGCGCGCCGAGCAGCGAGAACTTGTTCGACGACGACCATCCGGCGAGCATCGTGCCGATGATCGTGAGCCCGCCGAACGCGAAGACGACGAGCAGCCCCGCGTCGACGCGCGCGATCTGCATCGGATACGCGCGATCGCCGAACCATGCGGCGACCGCAGGCAGGCCCTCGAACAGCGTCGACGGCACGAGCATCCCGCCGAACGGAATGACGGCGAACACCAGCAGCACCGGCGTGAACACGACCCACGGCGCGAGCGCATAGGCGAAGCGGTCGTAGGAGTCCGGCCTGAAATCCTCCTTCAGCATCATCTTGATGCCGTCGGCGAGCCCGTGAAACAGGCCGAGCCACACGAGCTTCACCTGCGTGAACGGGATGCGCACGTACGCGCGGTTCGCGCCGATCCGGTCGGACATGATCGCCGCCTGCTTGCGCTCGACCCACGTCAGCACCGTGCCGAAGAGCAGGAGGACGGCGACCGCGTAGCCGATGAAGACCGCGGTGACGACGAGGTCCTGGATCATGCGGGGGCGCCTTCGGTTTCCGCGGCGGCCATCGTCGCGAACAGCGCCTCGGCGTCGATTACCGTCGCAGGCTTCGGAAAGCACGCGGAGAAGGCGCTGACCACGCCTTCGAAGTTCGTGTAATGGCCGCTGCGCTCGGTCTGGATGCTGAGCGGGATGAACACGTCGGCGTGGCCGTTCTCCGGCTGCAGGTACGCGTTGAGGAAAACGATGTTCGCGCCGGCCGGGATGCGGGCGAAGTCGAAGCCTTCGCCCCACACCACGACGAGGTCCGTGTCGCTGGCGAAAGCGCGGATCCCGTCGTCCTGCTGCGGGAAGAGCGCCCGCGCCCCGACGGTGTTCGGATTCTTGTCGGCGCGAATCAGCAGATCGTCATCGAGGCGCTCTCCCGGCTGCGGCAGCCAGTCGGATTTGACGAAGACGTCGAAGCGGTGCGGCAGCAGCCGCTTGAACGCGGCGAGCTCCTCGTTCGAAGCCCAGCTCGACACGAGCGCGACGGGCCGCTTCGCGCCCTCGATCAGCGCCCGCGCAACGGCGATTGCCGACGTGAGATCGATCGGCTTGCCCCTGACCATCGCGTTCAGCGCGCGCGGACGCTCGAAGATCTGCGCGAGATCCCGGCCCTTGTTGCAGATCCACGGGCCGTTGACTTCCGCGTTTTCGCGCGGCGTCACGCGCTCGATGCGTACGTTCTTGCCTGGATCGAGCGCGTTCAGCTTCCATTCCGCCTTGCGATGCCAGATGTCGACCGTGCAGCCGCGCGCGCAGCCCGGGCAGACGGAAGGCGTGGGCTGCAGGTACCAGACGCGCGACTTGTACAGGAACGAGCGGGAGAGCAGTGCGCCGACCGGGCAGAGGTCGACGACGTTGTCCGAGTACGGGTCGGCGTCGAACGAGCGATCCTCGCGCGGCGCGCACGAGCGAGGTGTCGCCGCGCTGCGTGATGCCGAGCGCGTTCGACTTCGATATCTCGCGGGTGAAGCGCACGCAGCGCGAGCACAGGATGCAGCGCTCGTTGTCGAGGACGATGCGCTCGGAGAGCGCGTGGAACTTCGTCGAGTGCACCTTGGGATCGCGCGAAACGGACGGCGCGCCGTTGTACGCGTAGTGGTAGTCCTGCAGCTTGCACTCGCCGGCCTTGTCGCAGATGCCGCAGTCGACCGGGTGGTTGAGCGTCAGCAGCTGCAGGATCGACTTGCGGTACGCCTTCACCGGCTCGGAATCGGTGAGCACGCGCAGCCCTTCGGTCACCGGCATGTTGCAGGCGATCTCGACCCAGCTCCGTCCCTCGACCTGCACGCAGCAGATCCGGCAGTTGCCGGCGACGGAGAGCTCCGGATGCCAGCAGAAGTACGGGATGTAGAAGCCGTTGGCGAGCGCCGCCTCGAGCACGCTTTGCTCGCGCTCGGCCTTGATCGGCTGCCCGTTTATGAAAATCTCGGGCATTCCAGCGCTCCGTCGTGTCGCGACTTCCTGTGCTCGATGAAATACTCGAACTCGTCGCGGAACTTGTTGAGGATGCCGCTCGTCGCGTACCCGGCGGCATCGCCCATCCCGCAGATCGTCGTGCCGTCGTTCCACGCCGAGATCTGGTAGAGACGCTCGATGTCCTCGGGCCGCCCTTCGCCGGCGACGATGCGGTCGATGATCCGGTGCAGCCACCCCATGCCCTCGCGGCACGGCGTGCACTGGCCGCACGACTCGTGATGATAGAAGCGCAGCAGCACCTGCAGCAGGCGCACCATGCACGTGCCCTCGGCGATCGCGACCATGCCGCCCGAGCCCATCGACGACCCCGCCGCCGCGAGCGACGGGTTGTCGAGCGTCAGCGGCTCGATCTCCTTGCCGGTCAGCACCTTGGTCGAGATGCCGCCGGGGATGATCGCCTTGATCGGCCGCCCGCCGATGCCGCCGCCGCAATCCTCGTGAATGAACCTGGCGAACGGGTAGCCGCACTCGATCTCGTAGACGCCCGGCCGCGCGATGTGGCCCGAGATCGAGATGAGCCGCGTCCCCGGGTCCTTGGCGTGGCCGATCTTCTTGAACGCCTCGCCGCCGTTCGCGATGATCCAGGCGATGTTCGACAGCGTCTCGACATTGTTGATGACGGTGGGCTTCTGGTAGAGGCCGCGCACGGTGAGGCGCGGCGGGCGGTTGCGCGGATAGCCGCGCTTCCCTTCGATCGACGTGATGAGCGCGGAAGCCTCGCCGCACACGTACGAGCCCGCGCCGCGGTAGACGACGAGATCGCAGGCGAAGTCGGTGCCGAGGATGCCCGTGCCGAAATAGCCGGCGTCGTAGGCTTCCTCGAGCGCGCCTGCGAGCCGGCGGTACGGGCCGTCGAACTCGCCGCGGATGTAGACGAACGCGTTGCGCACCTGCAGCGCGTACGAGGCGATCAGCATCGATTCCAGCAGCAGGTGCGGCGCGAACTCGAGGATCCAGCGGTCCTTGAAGGTTCCCGGCTCGCCTTCGTCGGCGTTCGCGCACAGATAGTGCGGCTGCCCGTCGTTCGGCTGCACGACCGCCCATTTGCGGCCCATCGGGAACGCCGCGCCGCCGCGGCCCTGGATTCCGGACGCGGTCACCTCGGCGACGACGTTCTGCGGCGTCATCTGCTTGAGCGCCTTCTCGAGCGCCGCATAGCCGCCGCGCGCGCGGTATTCCGCCAGCGTGTGCGACGTGGCGGTGACCGGGAAGGTCATCAGGACGCGCATCTCAGGGCACCGCTTTCAGCAGCGCGTCGACCTTGTCCGGCGTCATGCTCTCGTGATACGCGTCGTCGACCATCAGCACCGGCGCGGTCCCGCACGCCGCGAGACACTCGACGGTGGTGAGCGTGAACCGCCCGTCGGCCGTCGTCTGGCCCGGCGCGATGCCGAGCCTCTTCGTCAGATGGTCGAGAATCCTTTCGGCGCCAAGCAACGAGCACGAGAGGTTGCGGCAGACCTGGAGGTGACAGCGTCCGATCGGCTTCCGCCGGAATTGCCCGTAGAAGCTCAGCACCTCCTCGACCTGGATGCGCGGAACGCCCAGGTACGCGACGACGCCGTCGATGTCCTCGTCGGCCACGAAGCCGCGGTCTTCCTGGATGCGGCGCAGGCACGGCAGCACGAGCGAGGATTCGAACCCTTTCGGGTAGCGCGCGCGCATCTTCTCGAATTCCGGAATCAGGTGCTTCATCGCGCGCTCATCGGTCGCACTCGCCGCCGATCATGTTGACCGACCCGAACGTCGGGATGATGTCGGCGAGCTGATAGCCTTCGAGCAGCCGGTGCACGCCGCCCATGTGCACGAAGCTCGGCGAGCGCACGTGGACCTTGTACGGCGTCCCGCCGCCCGTGCTCACGAGGTAGAACCCGAGCTCGCCGTTCGGCGCTTCGTGCGCCGCATAGACTTCCCCGGCAGGAACCGAGGGGCCGTCCATGACCAGCTTGAAGTGGTTGATCAGCGACTCGATCTCGGTGTAGACGAGCGTCTTGTCGGGGAAGGAGCAGCGGCGATCGTCGACGTTGATCGGCCCTTCCGGAAGCATTTCCATCAGCTGCCGGATCATGTACACCGACTCGTCCATCTCGCGCATGCGTACGTAGTAGCGGTCGTAGTTGTCGCCCTTGATGCCGACGGGGACGTCGAAATCGAGCTCCGCGTAAGCCAGATAGGGCGTGTCCTTGCGCAGGTCGACCGGCGCGCCCGTCGAGCGCAGGATCGGACCCGTGAAGCCCCAGTTGATCGCGTCGGCCGTCGAGATCACGCCGACGTTGCGGGTGCGGTCGATGAAGATGCGGTTGCGATCCATGAGCCCGTGGATCCGTCCGACGAACACTTCGTACTTGTCGAGGATCGCGGCGAGCCGCCCGAGCCAGCCCTCCGGCAGGTCGCGCGCGAGGCCGCCGATCCGGCCGTACGAATAGGTGACGCGCGCGCCGGTGAGATCGGCGAGGTGCTCGTAGATGTAGTCGCGGATCATCACCAGGTAGAGGAACGCCGTCATCGCGCCGAGCTCCATCAGCGAGGCGGCGATGCAGGTCAGGTGATCGGCGACCCGCGAATACTCGGAGAGGAGCGTGCGCAGGTAGCGGCAGCGCGGCGTGATCTCGACGCCCATCAGCGTCTCGACGGCCTCGCAGTACGCGAAGTCGTTGATGAGGCCCGAGCAGTAGTTGAGCCGGTCGACGTACGGAATGAGGTTGTGCCACGTGTGGTCTTCGCACTCCTTCTCGAACCCGCGGTGGAGGTAGCCGCAGTGCACGTCGACGCGCTCGACCTTCTCGCCGTCGAGCGCAGCGATCACCTGTATCGTTCCGTGCGTCGCCGGGTGCGACGGGCCGATGTTGACGACAACGGCGTCGTCGTTCTTGCCGCGGTCGAATGCAGGCCGTACCGGGTTCGGCAGCGTCGTCATGTGCGGTACGGCACGAGCGGCTGCTCGCGCAGCTTCGGGTAGTCCTTGCGCAGCGGATGGCCGTCGAAGCCTTCGTAGAGCAGGATGGGCCGCAAGTCCGGGTTGCTGCGAAACACGATGCCGTACATGTCGTGGCACTCGCGCTCCATGAACGCGGCCGAGCCGTAGAGCGGCACCAGCGAGTCGACGACGGGCTCGCTTTCCGCGACGCCGGTCTTGAGCCGGACACGCGTGAAGTGCGTCGTCGAGTAGAAGTGATAGACGACGTCGAATCGCGGCGTGCGCTCCGGCCAGTCGACGGCGGTGACGTCGAGGAAGAGATCGAAGAGAAGCTCCGACTTCAGCCGGCGCACCGCGGCGAAGACCTTGTCGGCCGGCAGCGTGACGACCAGCATACCGTGGGACGTCGCTACCGTGCCCCCCGCGGACACGGCTTGGATGCGCTCGGCAATCGCGGCGGCGGCCATGCTAGAAGTCCTTGGTGACGATCGGATGATGCGATCGGCCGATCCGGTCCTGCAGCTTCATGATCGCGTCGATCACCGTTTCCGGCCGCGGCGGGCAGCCGGGCACGTACACATCGACCGGAACGATCTTGTCGATGCCGGGGACGGCGGCGTAGTTCTGGTAGAACCCGCCGCTCGTCGCGCAGGCGCCGAACGCCATCACCCACTTCGGCTCGCACATCTGCTCGTAGACCTTCAGCAGGATCGGCGCCTGCTTGTGCGTGAGCGTGCCGACGACCATCAGCAGGTCCGACTGGCGCGGCGAGAAGCGCGGCAGCGCGGCGCCGAAACGATCGGTGTCGTAGGGGGTGGAGCTGACCGCCATGAACTCCATCGCGCAGCACGCCGTCACGAACGGATACGGAAAGAGCGAGAACTTGCGCGCCCAGCCGACGAACTCGTCCTTCTTCGTCGAGAAGTACTCGAACGCGGGCGCCGGCGCATTGGCGGACCGGATCGGGATCGTCGCGCGCGTCACTCGGTCACCGCTTCGATCAGCCGCGCCCGATACACGTACAGCAGGATCAGCACGAGCAGGAACGCGAAGAGGAACAGCGTGAACAGCATGAAGCCCGTCAGCGGTTGTGCGCCGAGGGCCCAGACGAAGAGGAACACCGTCTCGATGTCGAACAGCATGAACGCGATCGCGACGCCGTAGTACTTGATCGGCACGGCCTTCGTGTTCCGTGCATCCACGGGCACCGCGCCGCACTCGAAGGGCTCCATCTTCAAGGCCGTCGCGACCGGCTTGGGGCCGAGGTAGCGATTCATCACGAGCGTGATGAAGACGAACCCCAGGATCGCGAGCAGGTAGAGGAGAAAGGCGACGTACGGGTTCATTCGATGGACCTTGTTGCCGGGTACAGTAAAGGTCCGTCCCCGGGGCACGTTTGACATAAGTCAACGTGACGCGCGGACGCGCCCTCCTTCGAGCACGATCCGCTATAGGCACCGGGAGCGCGCAGGGCATCGGCAGCCTCACCGTCGCTCTGACGACGCAGCGGCGAGCTTGAAAGCGGGAAAGCTGTCGGGTCGCGCGGCCCGTCGTGCGACAGGTCCTAGTACTTTCCGTGCTGCTTGTAGATGTAGTTGGTGAGCTCCGTCGCGTGCATCGAGATCCGCCGCTGGATTTCGTGGACGGTGCGCACGATCGCGCGCATCACGCGATAGACGATCTCGGGATGCGTCGAGAGCAGCGACTCGAGGCGCTCGCGCTCCAGGCCGAACACCCGCGTCGGACCCATCGCGATCAGCGACGCGTAATGCCGCGTCTCGTCGATGAAGCTCAGCTCGCCGACGAGGTCCCCGGCGGTCAGCGTGAGCAGCGTGATGCGCTCCGGAGTCCCCGCGTTGCGGACGACGCCCAGCGCGCCCCGGACGATGACGTAGAGATGGTTGTCGGAGCTGCCCTCCCCGACGAGGATCTCGTCGGAGTCGAGGTCGCGGAAGCGGATTTGATCGGCGAGGGTCCGAGTCTGGTCCTCGGTGAGCTCCGCGCCGAGCCGCGAGTGCCGCAGTGCTTCGATCAACGCCTGGTCGGTCATGATGTCTCTCCCGCTGCCGGATCCCCGGGCGTCCGGCTGTTGCCCGTCCTGCCAAGCACGTCGTCGGCGCGCTGCGCAAAGGCGTCGATCATCGTGTCCGCGACGCGCTCGAACACGCTGTCGGCGAGCTTGCCGACCAGCGCGCTGTCGAATTCGTAGCCGAGCATGAATTCGATCTTGCAGGCGTCGGGCGCGAGCTCGACGAGCCGCCAATCGCCTTCGAAGCGCCGGAACGGACCCTCCTGCAGACGCACCGCAAGCCACTGCGGCCGCCGCTTCGGGTTGCGCGTCGTCAGGTCGAAGCGCAGACCGCGATAGTTGACGGTGAGCCTGGCCGCCACGACGTTCTCGTCGCGCTCGAGAATGATCGCCTTCGTGCACCACGGGAGGAATTCCGGATAGCGCTCTGCCGCTTCGATGAGGTCGAAGGTGCTTTCGGCCGAGTGGCCGATCAGCGCGGATCTGCGGATTTCCACCGTCGAAGTTCCGTCCCCTTGTGCGGCGCGGGATCGACCGCCGAGCCGCAACCGGGCGCCGGGCGTGCGCCGGGGCCCACGCGGGACGCTCGCACGCGCCGTGTGTGCGCTAGAATAAACCCGGGCGCGCGAAAACGCACAGCAAGCGTCTGCAGGTTCCGTAGTCACACGAGAGTCAATCGAGACGAAAGGAGGTTGCATGAAACTGATCGCAATCGTGGCGGTGGCGTCGATCGCGTTGGCCGGGGCAGGCGCGGCGAGCGCGCAGGAGGCGCTTGCCAAGAGTTCCGGTTGCCTGAACTGCCATGCGGTCGACACCAAGAAGGCCGGCCCGGCGTTCAAGGACGTCGCCGCCAAGTACAAGGGCAAGGCGGACGCCGAGGCAACGCTCACCGCCAAGCTCACCAAGGGCGAGGGACATCCTGCGGTCAAGGCGAGCCCCGCCGACGTCAAGTCGCTGGTCAAGTGGGTGCTTTCGCAATAGCGCATCGATTCGGGTTGCAAGGAAAAGGCCGGCCGCGTGCCGGCTTTTTCTTCCTTGCGCCTCGTCGACGCCATCATCCGCCGCTTTTTTCGCGGATTTGGTGACGCAGGTCAACAATCCGCCGATCCCGGGCTGGCCGAGCCCCGAGCTTGCGTCGTACGATGATTGGGCAGGGATTCACACGGCAACAGCGAGGCCGCCATGTCCCACCCCGTTTCGCTCTGGCACGCGGAACACGCCAACTTCGCGACTCTGCTCGATCTCCTCGAGGGCGAGCTCGACCACTTTCACCGCGGCCAGGCCCCCGACTACGAGCTGATGCTCGACATCATGTTCTACATGACGCATTACCCTGACGTGCTGCACCACCCGAAAGAGGATCTGGCGTTCGCGAAGATCGCGGAGCGGGACGAAGGCGCGCGGCCCCTCGTGGATCGCCTCGCTGCGCAACACGCGCGGCTGAAGAGCGACGGCAACGCGCTGGTCATCGCCCTTGACGACATCGTCAACGGGTCGATCACGTCGCGCGAGCACGTCGAGGCGCCCGGCAGGGCCTATATCGCGGCGTTTCGCACGCACATGGCCACGGAGGATTCCGAGATCCTGCCGCTCGCGGAGAAGTTGCTTCAGCAGGGAGACTGGGCGAAGATAGAAGTCGCGATACAGCAGCTCGAAGATCCCGTCTTCGGCAAGCGCGGCGACAAGCGCTACGCGGCGCTCCGCCGGCAGATCGCGCGCGAAGGCGAACGACGAGGGCCGTCCGGCATCGGTGATCCGTCGGTCGGCGGATGAGCGCAGGCCGGCGCGGAGCGCCGGGCCGGCGGAGGGTCACTCCTTGGGCGCGGTGTGCGCGATGCCCTTGTGGCAGTCGATGCAGGTCATCGCCCCGGCGAGGAACTGCTCGTGCATCGGCCGCACGAAATCCTTCTGCTTCGAGACGATGTCCTTGTTGAACTGGTGGCAGTTGCGGCAGTTCGCGGAGTTGTCTCCTTGAATTCCGCCCAGACCTGCCTGCGCCATCCGCAGCCGCTCCTTCTTGAACTTTTCCTTCGGTCGAGATGACGCCGCGCATCTCCCCGATCGCGTCCTTGATGCCGGCCTTCGCCTTGTACCAGAGCAGCGCCGGATAGCGATGCGGGATGTGGCAGTCGTGGCAGCCCGGCTCGCACGCCGGTGCGGTTGGTGAAATGCACGCTCTGCCGGTATTCCTGCCAGCCCACTGCATCGAATGGCAGGCGCCCCCGCAGAACTCGTTGGTTCCCGTCGCCGCGACCATCACCTGCGTGGCGATCACTCCGCCCGCGCCGATCAGCAGGCCGACGATCAGCGAGCGCGAGCACCGACCAGCGGGCGCTGGGCGTCGTCAGGCGTTTCCACAGTCCGCGCCGGGCGCGCACGTCACTTGCGGTTCCATGGCCATCGCGTCTCCCCTGTGACGACGTCGCAGCGTCGATTGCCGATCGGGCGAGGCATTGTACCGCGGCTGCAAGCGCGGGTGCGCGCGCGGCCTCGAGCGGCGCCTCGGCGTCGTACTCGATGGCGCACGCCTGTTCATCGGCGGACAACGGCTCGCGCGTCGCGATCTGGTGCGCCAGGACCGCGAGGTCGGCGTCCGACGCGTCACGGCCACCGGCACCGCGTTGGATGATCCGCCGTCGCAGCGTCGCCTCGCTCGCTCTCAACGCGAGGATCACGAACGGAACGCCGATTTCCGCGGCCAGCGCCCGGAACGACTGCCGCTGCGAGCGGCGGAGAAATGCGGCGTCGACGATCGCAATGCGCCCGGCGTCGAGGATGTCGCGCGCAAGGCTGGCGAAGGCGATCGTAGGTCTTCCTCGGTCACAGCCGGCGCATAGAGCCGTTGTGCAACGGGCGCATCGGCCCGATCGAGCGAGTGCACGCCATGCATTCGCTTGCGCTCGACGTCGCTGCGGACGCGAACGGCTCCGATCTTCTCGAGCAAAGCCTGCGAAATCGTCGTCTTGCCGCAGCCCGGAAAGGCCGCAGGTCACGATGAGCGCCGGCCGCGGCGGCTCCGTATAGCGCGATGCGAGCCGCAGATAGCCGCGAGATTCGGTTCGCGAATCGCTCGCGCCGCCGCCGGCCTGCGCGCCCCTGAGCAGCGCTACCTTGGCGCGGACAACCGCGCGGTACGCAGATAGAACGTCAGCACTCCGAGCCCCGCGTAGTCTCCCGTGCGCTCGAGATACGCATTCAGAAAGCGATGTGCGAGACCGGCGTGCCCCCTGTCCTCGAGATCCATGACGGTGAAGGCGACTTCGCTCATCACGTCGATCCAGCGCATCTCTTCGTTGAACTCGATGCAGTCGAAGATCACGAGCTCGCCGTCGATCCGTGCGATGTTGCCCAGGTGCAGGTCCCCGTGGCATTCGCGCACGAAGCCCTGCGCCCGGCGACGCTCGAAATCGCTGCGGCGGGATGTGTGCTCGCGCTCGGTCCAGGATTGGATCGCCTCCATCCAGCCGCGTTCGGCTTCCGTGCCCAAAAGCGGGGCAATCTCGGCGAAGTTCCGCTGCGCGAGGCGCAGGATTCCGTCGGCCGTGCCGAAGGAGCCGGCAGCGTCGGCGACGTCGATCGCGCCGTGAAAGGCGGCGACTTTCGCCGCGAGCGAGTCGACGTCGGCCGCCCCGAGCTCGCCGCGCTCGAGCAGCACGCTGGCAAGGTCGCCCTGGGGAAATTCGCGCATCTTGACCGCGTATTCGATCGCCCGTCCCGAGCCGCCGAGCACCGGGGCGGCGATGCTGCCGGTGATCGGTACGACATCGAGGTAGAGAGCGGGGGCGAGCCGTCGATTGAGCCGCAGCTCCTCCTCGCAGAAGAATCGCCTGGCCGCAAGCGTCGTGAAATCGAGGAATCCGAAGTCGACTGCCTTCTTGATCTTGTACGCGTGCGTCCCGGTCAGCAGCACGTACGAAATGTGCGTTTCGAGCATCCGGACGGAGGCGCCGCGGCTCGCTTCCGCGGAGCGCGCGAGCCCTTCGACGAGTCTCGCCTGCTCCGCGCCCTTCACGATGCTCGAAATGTCTGGCTAGTCGGAGCCCGCAATCAATCGCTTGAGCGACGCACGATCGAGCAACTTTACGATGCGCCCCTGGACCTGCAAGAGCCCGTCTCGCTGAAAGCGGGAGAACAGCCTGCTGACCGTTTCGAGCTTCAGCCCGAGATAGCTGCCGATCTCCTCGCGCGTCATCCGCAGCACGAACTCGCACGACGAATAGCCGCGCGCCCGGTAGCGCTCGGACAGGTCGAGCAGGAACACTGCGAGCCGCCGTTCCGCGAGCATGGTCCCGAGCAGGAGCATGACTTTGCTCTCGCGCGAAATCTCGCGCGAGAGCAGCCGGTGCAGGTTGTGCTGGAAGCGCACGTGTTGCCGGCCGAACGCCTCGAGCCGGCCGAAAGGCAGCACGCAAACCTCGGTGTCTTCGAGCGCCACCGCTTGACTCGAGTAACGGTCGGTGCCGATGCCGTCGGTGCCGAGGATCTCCCCCGACATGTGGTAGCCGGAGACCTGGTCGTGACCGTCCTCGGTGAGGGAGACGGTCTTGCAGGACCCCGACCGGATCGCGTAGAGCGAGGTGAACCGGTCTCCCGCCCGAAAGAGCGTGTCGCCCTTGTGCAACCGGATTCGGCCCGATACGAGCTCGTCGACGTGCGACATGGCCTCCACGTCGAGTCCCTCGACAAGGCAAAGCTCCCGCAGCGCGCACGTCGAGCAGGCCGCGAGGTTGCGCTTCAGCTCGAAGAGCACCGCGTGCGGCCGAGGTGGCGTCGTATCCCGGAGCGTTCGTCCGATAGACAGCGTGGTCGCAACTTGCATTTCGTTCTCCCGGTCGAATTGGGTCATTGCTGGCCCGATCAATGTGCCGTCGCGCATTGGGCAACCAGTTCCTTGAGCTTTTCGAACTCCGTGCTCTTGTCGAGAAACCAGCTCGCTCCGGCTTCCATGCAGACGCGGCGGTATTGCGTGCTCGCGTGATTCGTCAACACGATGAAAGCGATTCCCGGCAATGCGGGATGGACGGCGCGCAACACGTCGACGCCCGTCCCGCCGATCAGCCCGAAATCGAGGACGACGCAATCTGGCTGGGTCTGGAAGATTCCGGCGATGGCGTCCGCGGGCGTTTCCGCTTCCCCGATGACGCGAACGCCGGAGATCTCGCCGAGCAGCTCGACGAGGCGACTGCGGATCGAGGGAGAATCCTCGACGATGAAGACCTTGCCGGTGCCACGCGTTTCCATGGCGTCCACTGTGTGCGGACGCGGGGGATGCCACCATCGGCCGCCGCTGATTGGGGCCATCGGGGCTCGCCGCAAGCCGGGGATCGGCCGCGGTCGGGGGGTGGGTAGGATTCGCCCTACCCTGCCGCGCTCCACGCCCCGTTCAGTCGTGCGGTGCGCCTGAAGCGTCGAAGAGCCGGTGCCTGATCGCGTAATGGACGAGCTCCGTCTGGTTCGCCAACCCCATCTTCTCCATCAGCCGGGCCTTGTGCGTGCTCACCGTCTTGGCGGAAAGATTGAGCTCCGACGCGATCTCGGACACCGATCGTCCGGAGACAAGAAGCTGGAACACCTGGTACTCGCGGTCGGAAAGCGACGCATGCGGTGGTCCGTCGGCGTGCGGCATCGCCGAAAGCGCCAGCTGCTCGGCGACTTCGGCGCTGATGAACGCGCCGCCCCCCGCGACCTTCCGGATCGCGGCGACCAATTGGGTGGCAGCGCTGTCCTTGGTCAGGTAGCCGGACGCGCCCGCCTTGACGGCGCGCACGGCGTACTGATGCTCGGCGTGCATGCTCAGGATGAGGACGCGCAGCCTGGGCTTCTCGCTCTTCACCTGCTTGATGAGGTCCATCCCGTTCCGGCCGGGCATCGACAGGTCGAGCAACAGCACGTCGAAGTCCGTTTCGCGCACGAGCTTCAGCGCCTCGTGGCCGTCGCTGGCCTCGCCCACGACTTGAAGATCGCTCGCCGCGCCAAGGAGTTGCTTCAACCCCTCGCGCAGGATCGTGTGGTCGTCGGCAATGACGACGCGGATCATGTCGGCAGTCCCTGCGTCGACAGCGGAAGCCGGACGACGACGTTGGTGCCCTGGCCGGGCGCGCTCGTGATCGCAATCTCGCCGCCGAGCAGCAGTGCCCGCTCGCGCAGGCCCAGCAACCCGAACGAGTTGGGCTTGCGCGGGTCCTGGGGCGAGAATCCGACGCCGTCGTCGACGATGCCGACGATCAGCCCCGCGCCGTTGCGCTCGAGCGAGACCTTCACTTGCGTCGCGTGCGCGTGCTTGCCTACGTTGACGAGCGACTCCTGGATGATCCGGAATACCGCGGTCGCCTGCGCGTTCGGCAGCTTCAAATCGTTGCCGTCGACGACCAGATCGCATGGGATGCCGTTCCGCTGAGTGAATCCCTCCACCAGCCAATCGACCGCCGGAACGAGGCCGAGGTCGTCGAGCATCAGCGGCCGCAGGCCGCCGGCGATCCGCCGCGTGTTGGCCACGCGCTCTTAGCGTCGCTTCCATCTTCGTGTGCCTCGCCATCGTCGCCGCATCGCTTTCGGGGATCTTCGCCTTGCACCACGCCAGGTCCATCTGCAGCGCCGTCAAGGTCTGTGCCAGTTCGTCGTGAAGCTCACGCGCAAGCCGGCTCTGCTCCTGCTCCCGCGCCTGGTTGGCGGCCGCCGCGAGATTGCGCAGCTCCTCCTTGGACTCCCGCAATTCCCCTTCGATGCGCACGCGCTCGGAGACGTCGCGAAGAATCACCGTGTAGAACTTGCTGTCTCCCTCGTCGACGCTGGGAGATCGACGCGTCGATGGGAAACTCCTCGCCGTTGCGCCGCAGCCCGGTGACGACGCGCAGCGCGCCCATCCGGCGCGACGCGGTGCCGGTCTCGCCGAAGCGTCGTACGTGCTCGGTGTGCGCGCCGCGAAACCGCTCGGGAATGAACCACGCGAGCGGCACTCCGATTGCCTCTCCTCGTGGACAACCGAACAGCGCTTCCGCGGCCGCGTTGAACAGCACGATGTGCTGCGAGCGGTCGACCGTGATGATTGCGTCCATCGCCGAATCGAGGATCCCGCGCATGCGCGCCTCGCCGCGCGCCAAAAGGGCCTCCCGTTCGAGTCGTTCGCCGATATCGCGCAGGATGACCGTGAACAGCTGCCTGCCGTCCTCGCTGTGCTGCGAAATCGACGCGTCGATCGGGAATTCCTCGCCGTTGGCGCGCAGACCCGCCAGGATGGTCTGGCCGCCCATCCGCCGCGTAGTCGCCCCTGTCGGCGAAGCCATCGATATGCTCACGGTACCTGTCGCGAAACCGCTCCGGGATGAGCTTTTCCACCGATTGACCCAGACGGCCTCGCGCGGCCAGCCAAACACCTTCTCTGCCGCCGCATTGAACAGGACGATGCGCTGCGCGGCGTCGACCGTGACGATCGGATCCATCGCCGCTTCGACGATGTCGCCGACGCGGGCCGTGACGCTTTGCAGCGCAAGGCCCGAAGCCTGGCGCTGGCGGATCTGCCGGTAAAGCAGAACCATCGCCAATATTCCTGCGGCGGCGCCGGCGACCTGCGCGGCGGCGTGCATTTCCCTCGTAAACCAGCCTGACCATGCTGCGCCGGCGAGCAGGACGGTCGCCGCGGCGAGTGCCAGGACCGGCGCAAACGTGACAAGCATTCTCCCGGGCGCCGGCGCAACCCGGGCGGTAGCCGCCATGGCCGGGTAATTCGGGCGCGAGCACGCGCGTGGGCGCGGTTGCATTTGTCGATACCCTCGCGAGTCGCAAAACGGCTGTCGACGGGGCGAGGCCTCCAGCTTGGCGACGCACGTGTACGGTATCGTACATCCTACAACGTTTGGGGTCGTCACGCCGTCTCTTTCGTGACGCCTGGACGGCGCTCGGGCACGCGCACGACGTGCACGCTGCACGGCGCGTTCGCGGTGACGGTCGACGCCGCGGAGCGCCACCACCCGAGCGTGTTCTTCGACGGCAAGGGTGCGCCGAGCACGATCAGGTCGACGTGGTTGCGATGGCGCCCAGGCCGGCAAAGCGCTCGACGGCGTCGACGACTCCCGTCGCATCCGCGCCGTAGCCGACGAAATCCCCGAGAAACGCGTAGCGCTCGACGCCGCGGTCGCGCGCGTGACGCATGCACGCATCGAGCGCTTCCAGATTGGCGTGAATGTCGGATAACAGTGCAATCAGCAACTTACGCTCCGCTGCGCGACGATGGTGCGATATTCGATGGTAGCAGAGGCTTCCGGCGTCCCGCCTTCGCTTCGACCCTGTGTTGTAAACACGCGACGAAAAGCGCGGGCAACACAGCGGCAGGGCCCGCGCATTGATCTGCATCAATCCTCCGGCAGTACTCTGGGAGTTGAATTTGGTACGAAGAGAATTCGGTCGAGGCAGCCGAACCGGGTGCCTCGCGGAACAAGAAAGGGGAGCCCATGCGATTCAAACCCACCCTCGCCGGGACCGTGTTCCTGTGCATCATCGCAGCGTGGCTCACGGCGCCAGCCTCGGCCCAGCCGAAGCCGTCGACGCGGGACACAAGTCGCTCCGGTGTGCGCGAACTGCCACGAGTCGCAATGGAAGGCGATCGACCTTTCGGCGCACGGCGCGAAGAACGACGCCAACGGCAGCATGTGCCAGGCCTGCCACGGCGACGCCTCCGAGCACCTGAAGGATCCGATGAAGGCCAAGCCGGCGAACCCGTTCGGCAAGGGCCACACGTCCAACGAACGGACGGCGGTCTGCATGACCTGCCACTCGGGCAACCGCAATCTCGCGTTCTGGACGTCGGGCAAGCACCAGCTGAACGAAGTGACGTGCGCGAACTGCCACAGCATCCACGGGGAAAAGCTCTTCCCGAGCTACGTCGGGCTGAATCCGCCGGACAAGTCGCCGACGATCAACAAGTTCACGACGACGTTCCTGCCGAACCAGGCGGAGATCTGCTGGCAGTGCCACCAGCCCATCCGCGCGGCGAACTTCAAGCCGTCGCATCACCCGATCATCGAAGGCAAGGTCAAGTGCTCCGACTGCCACAACCCGCACGGCGCGATCACGCCGGCGATGCTGAAGCAGCCGACGATCAACGACCAGTGCTACTCGTGCCACGCCGACAAGCGCGGTCCGTACGTCCACAACCACCCGCCCGTCGAGGAGAACTGCGCGACCTGCCACAACCCGCACGGCTCGGTCCACGCGAGGCTCCTGAACGAGTCTGCGCCGAACCTGTGCCAGGACTGCCACGACGGCTCGCGGCACCCCGGGACGATCTACGGCGCTGCCGGCGCGTTCAACTGCCAGCCGGGCGACAACTCCGCGACGAGCGGCGTGCTGAACTGCCCGCCGAGCAGGACCGGACAGCCCAATCCGGGCGTGAACAACCGCCTCGTGACCCGCGCGTGCATCAACTGCCACACGGCGATCCACGGCTCGAACGCCCCGGCTAACCGCGGCAAGTTCTTCATTCGATAAGGCCGGGAGACCCACATGACCAAAAAACTCCTTTCCGCCCTCATCGCCAGCCTGTTCACCGCCGCGCCGGCGTTCGGCCAGAGTGCCGACGACCCGATGCGCGTGCAGGGCACGGGCACGCTCGGCGGCATCTACAACAACACGAGCGCGAGAGACAAAGCCCAGCATCGACCTGTACCAGGACCTCGGCAACGGCGTGATGTCGAATGTCGGCGTCCAGGGGCGCAACAGCACGACGTGGTTCCAGGGCTACGGCGAGAACTTCGGCCGCACCGACCAGTACATGTTCCTGCGCGGCGGCATGTACGACGTGTTCAAGTCCGGCGTGTACATCAACGACATCCCGCGGCACGTTCTCGACTTCCGCCTTCACGCCCTTCAACGGCAGCGGCGGCAACCTGCTGACGGCGACGTTCCCGCTCACGGGCATCACGGCGATCCCGCCGACCGGCTGGAACGGCTTCACGCTGGGCTACGACCGCCGCGACTGGGGCGGCTACGCGGAGTGGCAGAAGAACAGCCCGTGGTACTTCCGGGTCGACGGCAACGAGGTCAAGTTCAGCGGCACCCGGCCCGGCTCCGCGTCCAACGGCACGAGCCCGGGCAACGGCTACACCGACCTCGCGTTCCCGCAGGATTTCAAGACGACCAACTGGGGCGTCGAGGGCGGCTACCAGTCGAGCAAGGCGACGTTCGCGGTGCGCTGGGACTACAGCAAGTTCGAGAACTCGAACGAGACGCTGCGCTGGACCAATCCGTTCTTCGGCCCGACCGTGGGCGGCGTCGCGACGACCAGCAACCTCCTCGACACGACGTACCTCGCGCCGGCCAACACGTTCAACAAGTTCACGCTCTCCGGCAACTACCGCGACCTGCCGTGGCAGTCCGTGATCTCGGCGCGCTACACGTATGCGAAGACGACGAGCGACACGCCGATCGCGCCTCACGGCGCTCAACACCAACGGCGTCTACAACAACACGCTGCCGGACACGCCCAACTTCAACGGCGAGCACGTCAACCAGTCGTTCCAGCTGGCGTGGACCGCGATGCCGGCCGCGAACTGGAACACGCGCGTCTACTACTACTGGACGAAGCTCGAGAACAACTCGGACTCTGGTCGAGTTCGGCAACGCGCCGGCGCAGCCGCTCGCCTCCGGCCTGGGCTGCGGAAACCTCGTCGTGGCCGGTATTCCGACGCAGACGGTCGGCAACTGCGATACCGAGCTCTACAACTACACGAAGAACAACGTCGGCTTCGACGCCTGGTGGAGGTTTGCGCGGGGCCAGAGGCTGGGCTTCGGCTACGACTACCTCAACATCGACCAGACGCGCGTCGACTACGACAAGTCGCACACGAACAAGCTGTGGGTCGAGTACAAGAACACGATGTTCGACACGGTGTCGGGACGGCTGAAGTACCAGTACCTGAAGCGCGACTCGGATCTCAACTTCACCAACGACCCGCTTCCCAACGGCGGCGCGAACAACCCGAATTTCCTGCTGCCGTTCACGTCCGCATTCGACCTGCAGAGCAACACCACGAACCTGGTGAAGCTGAATCTCGACTGGAACCCGATGGACGAACGTCGGCATGTCGTTCGAGGCCAACTGGGCCAAGATCGACTACGACGACGTAACGTTCGGCCGCACCGAATCCGATCGGCAGGGCTACTTCCTGAGCGGCTACTGGGACGTGTCCGCACGCGTCAAGCTGAACGCGTTCGGGAGCTGGGAGGACACCAAGTATCCGTCGAACCACCGCTACATCGGCACGGTTTCGAGCGCAGCGGCACGGCCCGAACACTCGCCGTCGGGCTATTGCACGGCCGACGAATCCGAACTGCTACAGCCCGTTCGCCGCGCCGAACCCCAACAACTCTACAACTGGAACTCGGAGACGAAGGACAAGACGTGGATGGTCGGCGTGGGCGCCGACTGGCAGGCGATGGATGCGCTCAAGCTGACGAGCTCGTTCCTGTACGTGGACAACGAGGGCACCGCGACATTCGGCATGCAGAACAACATCGCGCTCTCGCCGATGCCGCTTCCCATCAACAACTTCGACAACAGCAAGCAGGCGTTCTTCAACCTGAAGGGTACCTATAGCCTCAACCGGAACTGGTCGTTCACCGGCGGCTACTCGTACCTCAAGTACACCCACAACGACATCGCCACCGACGGGTACGCGTACGTGCTGCCGCTCGTCAGGAACACCGGCGCCGGCGGCATCCTCCCGAGCCTCACGACCAACACTTCGCTGAGCTACCTCAACGGCTACGACGCGTTCACCGACGGTCACTCGAACATCTTCTGGCTGCAGGTGACCTACAAGTTCGACGCGCCGCCGCTGCCGCCTGCGCCGCTGATGGTCGCGCAAGCGCCGGCCCCGGCGCCGGTCGTGACGCCGCCGCCACCCCCGCCGCCGCCACCGCCGCCGCGCAGCCCGCACCGGTGCAGAAGATCACGCTCGACGCGAAGGCGCTGTTCGACTTCGACAAGGCGGTGCTGAAGCCCGAAGGCAAGGCGGCGATCGACAGCCAGGTGCATCAGCAAGATCTCGCAGATGCAGAAGGTCGAGCTGGTCCTGGTGACGGGGCACACCGACCGGCTCGGCAGCGACGCCCACAACCAGAAGCTCTCGGACGGCGCGCGCGAACGCCGTGCGCGACTACCTGGTCAGCAAGGGTGTGGACAAGGTCGAAGATCGAGGCGATCGGGATGGGCGAGAAGCAGCCGGTCGTGCAGTGCGACCAGAAGAACATGAAGGAGCTGATCGCGTGCCTGCAGCCGAACCGCCGCGTGGACGTGGAGGTGAGGGGCGAAGGCCGGAAGTAATCGCCGCGCAGTCGTAGCTCGAGAGCCCCGCCGCGTGCGGGGCTTTCTTTTTTTGGCGATTTGGATTTTCGAGCACCGGCAGGGCTGCTACGACCGCCGCGAAGGCGTTCTCGGTGACATTCGCGTTGCGCGTGCTCGCGTGCAAGCGTGTTCAACATGCGAAGCGTCGCGCTCCGGCGGACATCCAGCGACAGCGTGCACTGGTGTTACGCGTACCGTTACGAAGCGACGCGGCGTGTGTGAGAAGCACAACACCGTTCCGCGCGTACCACGCGTTTCGGCATCGGAATTGACGTGCATCAAGCTGCGCACTGTAAACCTGGCGCGGAATGAAAACCGCAATGGGAGAGAAGCGTCAGGCGCCCGCTCGTAGTCCCGCAGCAGCGTTGTCTACCAGGTAACTCGCGTCGGCCCAGCGTTCGGAATCCGGTCTTCGAATCCTGCATCAATCAAACGGAAGAGGTGGTCCATGCTATTCAAAACCCTAAAGGTAGGAGCTTGGCTGATAGTGGCCATCGCAGCGGCCCTCGTGCCTCCCGCCTTCGCGCAGGGGCAGAATGCCAAGCTGGCCGTGCCGGTGTGCGTCCAGTGCCACGAGGAGCACAACTCCTCCATCCTGCTGACCGCGCACGGCGCGCAGAACGACGCGAATGGAAGCGCATGCCAGGCCTGCCACGGTGACGCGTCGCTCCACCTGAAGGACCCCTTCAAGAACAAGCCCGAGGGCGCGCTGACATCCAAGGCCGCCACCTCGACGGAAAAGTCGGCGGTGTGCCTCAACTGCCACGGCGGCCAGCGGTCGCTCGAACACTGGTCGATCGCCAAGCACCGCAAGGTCGACGTGTCGTGCGTGAACTGCCACCAGCTCCACGGCCCGCAGTCGGCGAGCAACAACAAGGAGATCAGGGGTGCGCAGTTCGCGGCCGCGCCGTACACGACGACCGTGCGTCAGCTCGTCTACAAGCGGTGCGTCGAGTGCCACCGCGACGTGCGTGGCGAAATCGTCAAGCCCTCGCACCACCCGATCATCGAAGGCAAGGTCGCCTGCCAGGACTGCCACGAGCCGCACGGTTCGCTGCAGAAGGCGAGCCTGCGCGGCGAGTCCGTGTCCGACCTGTGCCTCACCTGCCACGCCGACAAGCGCGGTCCGTGGATCCACACGCATCCGCCGGTCGAGGAGAACTGCGCGATCTGCCACACGCCGCACGGGTCGTCGCACAAGGGCCTGCTCGCTCAGAAGCCACCGGCGCTGTGTGCCGACTGCCACGCGAACGGCCACACGCACGGCATCTACGACGGACGCGGGACGCTGCCCGGGGTTCTGCCTTCGAACATTCGCTTCGAAGCCAGCGGCTGCGTCAATTGCCATCGGCAGATCCACGGCAGCAACGCGCCGGCATCCGCCTACGGCCAATATTTCCTCCGCTGAGACCAGGGGACGATCATGAGAGTCAAGCTTATTGCCTTAGTCGTGGCAGGCCTTTTCGCGCAGACCGCGCAGGCCGACGACAATTTCCTGTGGGGCGGATCCATCGAGGTCGGTGGACGCGGTACGAACATCGACGGCGCCAACCGCAACGGAGCGTACGGCAACACTGCCCCGCTATCGGCCACCAACCCGCTGACGCCGTTCAGAGGTCCGGAAGACGGTGCGAAGGCGAAGGAGTATCAGGACATCGACAGCGCACCGATCGGCGTGTTCGACATCCGCGGCGGCAGCAAGCAATACTACCTGCGCGCCTTCGGCGAGGAGCTCGGACGCGACGACCAGTTCATCAACATCGTCGGCGGCGGCTACGAAGTGTGGAAGGCTTCGATCTACAACAACAACATCCCGCACAACTACTCGTTCAACGTCCTGTCGCCGCTGAGCAACCCGAACGGCGGTTTGGCACAGTTCGGACCCGCCGGCCCGTATCCGCCGGGCCGGAACCCGTCAACCTGGAACACTTACCAGGACGGCACGCAGCGCAACACCTGGGGCGGCAACGTCGAGTTCTCGAACAAGACGCCGTGGTTCATCCGCGCCGACTACAACGAGGTGCAGACGGGCGGCGTCAAGCCGGGGAGCGCCCAGCTCGGCACGGGCTCGGGCAACGGCCTGATCGAGCTCGGCGTGCCGGTCGATTACAAAACCAAGAATGCGCTCATCGAGGGTGGCTACAACAGCAAGCAGTACGGCCTCAAGATCGCCTTCATCGACTCGAAGTTCACCAATGGCAACGATTCGTTCCAGTGGACGAACTTCTACCTGCTCAATGGGCTCGACGCGTCGCTGCTGCCGCCGGACAACGAGCTCAAGAAGTGGAGCCTCAACGGCTACATCAAGCAGCTGCCGTGGGACTCGGCGATCATTGCGCGCTTCACGCAGAGCAAGCTGACGAACAACGTAGGTCTCACGTCGCCGCTCTGGACGTCGAGCCTCAAGCCGACGGGAAACGTTGCCTCGGGCCAGGCGCAACCGCCCGGCGTCGGCTACCTGCTGACGCAGCCGTTCGATTCCGCGACGAACCTGAACCTGGCGAACTTCAACGGCGAGATCAAGACGAACAGCGCCAACATCGCCTGGAACGCGAGCCCGATGGCACAGCTCGACACGCGCGTCTACTACGAGTACTACGACAAGCAGAACAACTCGACGCCCGTCTCGTACAGGGCAGGCAGCCAAGGCACCGCCTGCGCGAACCCGCCGGTGAACAGCGCGACGTGCTTCACGCTTCCCGCGCTCGTTGAGGAGGTTGGAGAGGGGTTGTTCTCGTACACGAAAAACATGGCGGGGTTCGACGCCAAGTGGTCGTTCGACCGGGTCAACAAGCTACTGGGCGGGTACGACTGGACGAGAATCAAGCGCGAGGGCTACGAGCTCAACAACCAGGAGGTGCCCAAGACCGACGAAAACCGCGTCTGGCTCGAGTACCGCAATACCGCGTGGGACAACCTCGCCGGCCGGCTCAAGTACGAGTACCTGCAGCAGCGCTCGGACCTCATCAACGACGGGAATCCCCCGACAAGCGTCGCCGCCTACTACACGCCCTACAACGTCAACAACCTGGATCGAAACACGGTCAAGCTGAACGTCGACTGGACGCCGATGCCGCTGCTGCTGATCGGCGTGGGTGCGACCTGGCGCGACACAGATTACAAGGACAACTTCTACGGGCGCACGAAGGACAAGAGCCAGCAGTACGACGCGACGGCATCCTGGGGCGACGACAAGCTGCGGATCACCGGCATCGGCAACTGGGGCAAGGTCGAGTACAACCAGGGGTACCGGAACGTCGGCAGCCGACGTCCACCCCGCCGACGTTCACCGGAGCGCTGCCGAGCGACCCGCAGAACAGCGTCAACTACAACTGGAGCACGCGAACACGCAGGACGGCTGGATGGCCGCGGCGCTCGTCGACTGGGCGGCCACCGACAAGCTGATGCTGACCGCGTCGTACACCTATGCGAAGACCACGGGCGGCCTCGACTTCACGTCGGGCAATACACAGGCCGGCGGCGGCTTCAACGGCGGCCCGCTCGTCAACTACGCCACCGACAACACGAAGCTGCAGCGCTTCCAGATCAAGGGCACTTACGACTACAGCAAGAAATGGGCGTTCAACGGCGGGTACGCGTACGAGAAGTACGACTACAACGACGGCCAGATGGCGGGATACGGCGGCTACTACGGGTACTTCCAGAACCTGAACACGGCGCCCGTCGGATCGAACTACTCGTGGTTCAGCGGCGCGTTCGGCAACCCGAGCTACAAGACGAACCTGTTCTGGCTCACGGTGACCTACAAGTTCGATCCGCCGGTGCAAGTGT
>CAVUOC010000038.1:0-77054 GCA_963742965.1 uncultured beta proteobacterium
GTCGACAACCCGCTCGTATTCGTCGCGATCGGCGAGGACGGCACCGTCAGCATCGTCTGCCATCGCTCCGAGATGGGTCAGGGCATACGCACGGGGATGCCGATAATCGTCGCCGACGAGCTCGAGGCCGACTGGAGCCGCGTGCGTGTCGTCCAGGCCACCGGTGACGAAGAGCGTTACGGGAACCAGGATACCGACGGCTCGCGCAGCACGCGCCACTTTTTCATGCCGATGCGTCGTTGCGGCGCTGCGGCGCGGCAGATGCTGGAGGCCGCGGCCGCAGCACGCTGGAAGGTTCCGGTCGGCGAAGTCAAGGCGAAGAACGGCGAGGTCATCCACGCGCCGACGGGCCGGCGTCTCGGCTACGGCGCGCTCGCCAAGGCGGCGGCAGCCATGCCGCTCCCCGCGCAGGACGCGATCAAGCTCAAGGATCCCTCGCAGTTTCGCTACATCGGCACGGGCAAGCTGAAGCTTCTCGACGCCCAGGACATCGCGACGGGCAAGGCGCAGTACGGCATGGACACGCGCCTGCCCGGCATGCTCTACGCCGTGGTCGCGCGGCCGCAGGTCTACGGCGGCAAGGTCGTGAGCGTCGACGACGCCGCGGCGCTCAAGGTTCCCGGCGTGGTTCGGGTGGTGAAAATCGACGCCACCCCGGGAGCGCCGCTGTTCAACCCCCTCGGAGGCGTCGCGGTGATCGCGCACAATACGTGGGCGGCGATGCAAGGGCGCAATGCGTTGAAGATCGTCTGGGACGACGGCCCGAACGCGAGCTACGACTCGGTTGCTTACGAGCGACGCTCGAAGAGGCCGCGCGCAAGCCGGGCCCGGTGGTTCGCAACGACGGGGACTTCGACAAGGCGGCGGCAGCCGCCGCAAAGCGCATCACCGCCGAATACTATTGCCCGCACCTCGCGCACGCGTCCATGGAGCCTCCGGCGGCGAGCGCCCGGATCGCGCAAGGCAAGTGCGAGGTCTGGGGCTGCTTCCAGTCGCCGCAGGCCGCACGCGATCTGGTTGCCAAACGGCTGGGCATGCCGGTCGAAAATGTCACGGTGCACGTGACGCTGCTCGGCGGCGGATTCGGGCGCAAGTCGAAGCCCGACTACGGCATCGAGGCCGCGGTGCTGTCGAAGGCGATGGACGGCAAGCCGGTGAAGGTCGTGTGGACGCGCGACGACGAACTGCACAACGACTATTTCCACACGGTATCGGTCGAGCATCTCGAAGCCGGAGTCGATGCGCAGGGAAAGCCGGTCGCGTGGCTGCATCGCACGGTCGCGCCGACGATCATCTCGACGTTCGACGCGAACGCCAAGCAGGAGGCGAACTGGGAGCTCGGCATGGGCGTCATCAACGTGCCCTTTGCCATTCCCAACATCCGCATCGAGAATCCGGAAGCGATCGCGCACACGCGCATCGGCTGGTTCCGCTCGGTCTCCAACATTCCGCATGCGTTCGCGGTGCAGTCTTCGTCGCGGAGCTCGCCGCCGCGGCGGGCCGCGACCCGAAGGACTTCCTGCTCGAGGTCATCGGGCCGCCTCGGGTCGTGTCGCCGCAGATGCTCGGTGACACGTGGAACCACGGCGAATCGCCCGAGCGCTATCCGGTCGACACGGGCCGTCTGCGCCGCGTCGCCGAGCTTGCCGCGAAGGAGGCCGGCTGGGGCCGATCGATGCCGAAGGGCAGCGGGCTCGGCATCGCCGCGCACTACAGTTTCGTCAGTTACATCGCGGCAGTCGTGGAGGTCGCGGTCGACGCCAAGGGCGAGATCACGATACCGCGCGTGGACATCGCGGTCGACTGCGGAGCCACCGTCAACCCGGATCGCGTGCGCGCGCAGATGGAGGGGGCGTGCGTGATGGGCGTGAGCGCGGCGACCCTGGGCGAGATCACTTTCAAGAACGGTCGCGCCCAGCAGGACAACTTCAACGGCTACGAGGTGACGCGGATGACGGCCGCACCGCGCGAGATTCGCGTGTACATCGTTCCCGGCGACTACGACAAGCCGCTGGGCGGCGTAGGCGAGCCCGGTATGCCGCCGATCCTGCCGGCGCTGTGCAACGCGCTCTTCGCGGCGACGGGCAAGCGCATACGGCAGCTGCCGATACGCGATCAGTTGAAGGCTTAGGAGCCGCCGGGACACAAGGGCGAGGAGCCAGAAAGCCTGCTGGCATCGATCCAATCGTGCACTCATGGAAATCATCCGACACGATCAAGTTCAGGTCCTGGCGATGGCCGGCGTGACGTCGCGGCAGTTGCTGTGCCCCGAGAATTCCGGGTCCACGCGCGTCACGATTACTCGGGTCGTCGTTGACGCCGGGGGAGTCAACGCGCGGCACCGCCACGCGGCGTCCGAGCAGACGTGGGTCGCGCTGCGCGGCTCGGGAGAGCTCCTCCTTGCGAATGACGCGACCGAGCCATTTTCCGCGGGCGACATCGTCCGCTTTGCCGAGGGCGACGCGCACGGGTTCCGGAACACGGGAACGGTTCCGTTCGAGTACATCGCGGTTACCGCGCCGCCAATCGACTTCCGGGATGCCTATGCTGCGGCGAATGCTCGACCGTAGCCCCGGCATCAGGTAGCACCGAAGGGACAGCGATGGCTCGAACCGAGGTTGGCGTCGTAGTCGGAGCCGGGCCGGGTCTCGGAAACGCGCTCGTTGCGCGCTTTGCCGAGGCCGGGCTCGCCGTCGCGGCAGTCTCACGCAAGGGCAGCGCACCGGAATCGCCGCCACGCGGCTCGGTTGTTCGCGGATACGCTTGCGACGCGACCATCACCGATCAGGTCAAGACGACGTTCGCGCGCGTCACGGCGGAGTTCGGTCCGCCCGATGTCGTCGTCTTCAACGTTGGTACGTGGGATCGCGCGGGAATCCTCGAGATTTCCGACGAGCTCTTCGTACAGGCATGGCGCACGGGTTGTTTCGGCGGGTTCCTCGTCGGCCGCGCGGCGGCCGAGGCGATGCTCCCGCGCGGTCGTGGCACGATCATCTTCACCGGCGCGACGGGCTCGCTGCGCGGAGGCGCCGGATTCGCCGCCTTCGCCGTCCCGAAGTTCGGCCTGCGCGCGCTCGCGCAGAGCATGGCGCGGGAGCTCGGCCCGAAAGGGATTCACGTGGCGCACGTCGTCATCGACGGCATGATCGCCCCGGCCGGCAGCGCGCCGCAGGAAGGCTTCATGAGGCCGGACGAGATCGCCGAGGCGTATTACCAGCTCTACTCGCAGACGCGCGGCGCATGGACGCACGAGATCGACCTTCGCCCGTCCACCGAGAAGTTCTGAGCGCTGCACGGCCGCCGAGTCGTCGATGAGCATTCGCCCCGAGCGGAAATACGCGGGCAGCTGTCATTGCGGCGCCGTCCGCTTCGAGATCGAGTCGGACTTTCCGGAGCTCACGACCTGCGACTGCTCGATCTGCAGGCGCAAGAACGCGTTGATGGTGAAGGTTCACGAGGGGAAGTTCAGATTGCTCGCGGGCGAGGATGCGCTCACCGAATACCGGTTCCACACGATGACCGCGCGGCATTTCTTCTGCAAGACGTGCGGAATCTATCCGTTCCACCGCAAGCGCGTCACGCCGGACTATCTCGGCATCAACGTGTTCTGCCTGCACGACTTCGATCCGTCGGGCATTCCCGTGCGACAAACCGTTGGCGCCGCAATGAAATGACGGCGGCCGACGGAGGGCCGGGAAATTTCGTCAACTCGAGGGAGGTCGAGCCATGAAAGTACTCGCGATGGTTTATCCGGGCATGACGCTGCTGGATCTGGTCGGACCGGTGCAAGCGTGGAGCTTTCTGCCGGGCTACGAGGTCCAGTATGCGTGGCATCGCACTGGCCCGGTTCCCACGGATTGCGGCCTCAGCGTGCAGGCGACGCACACGTTCGACGATGCCTGGACCGATCCCGACGTCCTGATGGTGGGGGGCGGCGCGAAGCCGACGCTGGATCTACTGGGCGATTCCGCCGCCATCGCGTTTCTCGCCGATCGCGGCTCGCGCGCCCGCTGGGTTTGCAGCGTCTGCACCGGCTCGCTGCTGTTGGGCGCCGCCGGGCTGTTGCGCGGCTACCGCGCCGCCGTGCACTGGGGCGCGCGCGATGCGTTGAGCCAGTTCGGCGCCGAGCCCAGCGACGAACGCGTCTGTGTCGATCGCAACCGTCTCACGGGCGCCGGGATCACGGCGGGCGTCGACTTCGGCATCGCCGTGGCCGGGCATTGGGCTGGCGACGGCACGGGCCGGCTGATCGAGCTGATCATGGAGTACGCGCCCAAGCCTCCGTACGGGACAGGGCGTCCCGACCTCGCGGACGCGCAAACGCTCGCGACTGCGCGCGCGGCGATGCAGCAGGCGATGACGGGCGGAGCGGCGTAGAGGGCGCAGCTCCCGCGGGACTCTTGGCGCGGATTCATGGTTCATCACACCGGTGGTTGTCATTGCGGAAAGGTGCGCTTCGAGGTGATTGCGCCCGAGGTGCTCGACGTCGAGGAGTGCAATTGCTCGATGTGCGGCAAGTCCGGCTACCTTCACCTCATCGTGCCCGCCGATCGCTTTCGCCTGCTCAGTGGCGCCGATGCATTGACGACGTACACCTTCAACACGGGAACCGCCAGACACCTGTTCTGTTCGGTCTGCGGCATCAAGTCGTTCTACGTGCCCCGCTCGCACCCCGACGGTTTCAGCGTCAACGCACGGTGCATCGACTCGCAGACCGTCAGGCGCGTGGACATACGCGAATTCAACGGTCGCGAATGGGAGCGGCAATATCCCTCGGGACGCGGCGAATACAAAGGGACATGACAACGGAAAACTGAAGCATCGTGACGACACCGAACGCCGCGCAGGCTCGAGCCGCCGCCACCTACAACGCTGCGGCGGACCGCTACGACGATCCGGCAAACTCGTTCTGGGAGCGATTCGGCCGCAGGGCCATCGAGCGCCTTCATCCCGATGCGGGCTCGCGGATCCTCGACGTGTGCTGCGGCAGCGGAGCCGGCAGGGCGACATGCTCGATCTGCCGCTCGGAGAGACGAGATTCGACGCGGTCGTCTGCGTCTTCGGCATCTTCTTCGTCCGGCCGAGGCCAACGTCGTCTATGCGATTGCCGGCAAGGACTGATCGCGTGGCGCGGCCGCTGCCTGGGGCTGGATTTTCCTGCACCGCCGAACGAGTATCATCCGTCGTTCCTCAAACCTCGAAGGAGGACCGCCATGCGCATGATGTTGACCGCCGCCTTGCCCAACGAACCCTTCAACAGCCTCGTGCGCTCCGGCGAGGCGGGAACGATCATGAAGCAAATCCTCGCCGAGCTGAAACCGGAAGCCGCGTATTTCGTCGAGGAGGGTGGAACGCGCTGTGCGATCCTCGTCATCGACGTCGCCGATCAATCGCGGATCCCTTTCTTTGCCGAGCCCTTCTTCCTCAAGTTCAACGCCAGTTGCCGTTTCCGCATCGCGATGACCGCGGAGGATCTGGGCAAAGCCGGGCTCGAGGCGCTCGGAAAGAAGTGGAAATAGAAAGGGGAGCGATGAGGACGCTCGAGTGAGGCGGACGCTCAAATACGCGGCGTGGGCGCTGATCACGCTCGTCATCGTCGCGCTCGCCGCCTGGTTCTGGGCGTACCGGGTCGCGACCAGCCGGTACGAGAAGCAATGGACGGTGCACACGGTCGACTTTCCGATCCCGTTCCCGTTGCGGGAGGACGAGCTCGCGGCGTTGCGCGCCGAGCGCGTCGCCGCGGGCGCTCAGGCGAGCGATCCGCTCGCGGGCGTGGACGTCCAGGCTGTCGCGCTCGAGCGCGCGGTCCGCAGGGGACAACATCTCCTCGAGAGCCGCGCCAATTGCAACGACTGCCACGGCAAGGACCTCGGCGGAGCGAAGATCATCGACATCGCATTCGTCGGACACTGGGTGGCGCCGAACCTCACCACTGGCGAGGGAAGCGTCACGAAGGGCTTCGCCGCGAGCGATTGGGATCGCGCTGTCCGGCATGGCGTGCGCCATAACGGACGGACGTCTTCGATGCCCGTCGTGGAATTCGTCAATCTCTCCGACCACGAGCTCTCGGACATCGTCGCGTACATTCGCTCGGTCCCGCCGGTGAACCGCGACATGGGCGCCGTGAGGTTCGGACCTGTGTTCGCATATCTGATCGCCACCGACCCGAAGGCGCTGGGCGCGTTCACGATCGACCATGCGAAGCCGCACGCCGCCGAGCCGCCGGCCGAGGCGGTCAGCGCGGAGCTCGGACGCCATATCGTGCAGGTCTGCCGCGGGTGCCACGGAGAGAACCTGTCCGGCGGCAAACTGGCGGGGGATCCCGACATGCCGATCGTCGCGAACCTCACGCCGCACGAATCAGGACTCAAGGGCTGGACCGAAAGCGACTTCATCCGCGCGCTCCGGGCGGGCAAGCGCAAGGACGGCACCGACATCAGCAGGATGATGCCGTGGCAAGCGTACGGACGGATGACGGATACCGAGCTCAAGGCGATCTGGGCTTATCTGCAGACCGTCCCGCCGCTCGAAAAGGGAAATCACTAGGCGGCCCGGGAGTCGCGTCGCCAACACTGCGCCGAAAGAGAGTGCCCATGCTCGTGAAAGGCGCTTTGAGCGCGATCCCGGCCGCTGAGTTGCGTGCATGAACGACGCCGCGCCTGCCCGACGGGAATCGGAATCGGGATCGCACGCGAGTCCTGCCGCGGTCTCGACGGGCCCGCTGGTCACGGTGATCGTGCGCAGCATGGACCGGCCCGAGCTCGACCGCGCCGTGATGTCGATCGCGCGGCAGGACCATCCCGCGGTCGAAACGATCGTCGTCGATGCGACCGGGGGCCGTCACCGGCCGTTGGCTCGTCGGCCGCAGCGTCCCGGCCATACGATCCGCATGGTGGGCACCGGCACGCCGCTAAAACGTGCGCAGGCTGCCGAGCTGGGGCTCGCAAGCGCCCGTGGCGAATGGATCACGTATCTGGACGATGACGACACCTGCGAGCCTTCGCATCTCTCTGCGCTGCTCGCTGCCGCCCGCGCGCATCCTTCGGCGCTCGTCGTTTACGGACGGGGTCGGCTGTTCCACGCCGATGGATCGCTGAATCGCATCTTCGGACACCCGTTCAATCGCGCGCTGATGCACTACGGTCCGCTGTTCTATTGGCAGGCCGCGCTCATCCGGACGCGCGTCCGCGATTTGCCTTGTCGGTTCGATCCCGCCTTCGAGATCTGCGAGGATCGCGATTTTCTGGCGCAGATCGCCGAGTACGGCGAATTCGCCTATGCGCCGCACGTTGCAACGTTCAACTATCGACCGGACCTCGGAACATCGGGGACCGGCAACGCCTCCAATCGCGACGCTGCGCGTGTCGCCCTCTTCGACAATCTGTTGCGCGCAAAATGGGCGGGACAGGGCATCTATCACACCGAGCGCGCCGCTCTTTTGTGCCGGCAAGGTGTGCGCGCATTCCTCGCAGGCGATCTCGACGCATCGAGCCGCGCCTTCTCCTCCGTGCTTGCGCTCTACCCCGACGATCCCAACGCCATGCACGGGATGGCGCGCATAGCGCTCGCACGCGGGGACCGAGAGCTTGCGGAGCGACACGCGCGCGCGGCTATCGACATCAACCCGGCAGCCGCGGAGTATCGCGAGACTTTGTCCGCCATCGCGGGCCCGCCGGGCATCGCGCCGGATGCGGCGTCTCGGCCCGTCGGGCGTACGTCGCCGTGCCCCTGCGGCAGCGGGCGCCGCTACAAGGAGTGCTGCGGCCGCCTCACGTCCATCGCGAGCCGGCCAAGGATGCCCGAGCCGTCGGTCTCTCGCGTGAACGAGTCGTACGCAGCGCTGAGCGCGGCGGCGCGGTTCGCGCTCGACCGCGGAGACGCGACAGCAGCGTTTGAGTACTTGAGTGGCGCCGCCAAGATCCGGTGCGACGACAACGTGGGCCGCCTGCTCGACGTCTGCTGCGAACGCCTGGCCAGATCGCGCAGCATGGCCTCGCTGTGGGGGACGGCGCTGCGCCTGCGCGCGAGGACGCGGGTACGCGCAGCTCAGCCCCTGCGCCATGTCACGATCGTCAGCGCCCATGCTCCGGGCAGCGTGGGAGCACGAGAGGTTTCGCTGCTGCGCCAGGTTCTCGCGGAATTCGCCGATGTCGGCATCGCGGCCGATGTTGGAGCCGCCGACGAGTCGAACCGCGATCGGTGCGTCGTGTTTTTCGACCCCGAGGCGATTCCGGACTTTTGCGTCGAGCGCATCGCCGCGAAACGAATCGTGATTCGGATGCCGCGCAACGATCCCGCGTCGCTCGTGCGTGGATACGCCCGATTGGAGGGCGCGACGACCGACGCGCCACGGGACTTCACGCTGCCGCATGCGGGAATTGTCGACGCGGCGGCGAACGACCTGACGATCGAGTATCCGTGGATCGATCCGTCGCTCCATTGCATGGATCCCCCGGACTACGCTTCGCATCGCTCCCTTGTCATCGGGCGGCACGGACCGGCCGAAGCGGGCGAGGATCACCCCGACGACGTCGCGCTCTACCAGGAGCTCGGCGCTGCGGGTCATCGAATCCGCGTGCCGAGGACCGCTTCGCTCGCGCGCCTTTTGGCCAGCGCTCGAGTCGACGCCCCGCAGGCCCTCGAAGTCGGGGCCGAAGGTCCGGCGCTATCCGAGATCGACCTGTTTCTCTACCGGGGCGACCCGAACCAGTCGGGCTGCGCGGATGCGCGATTGCTCGAGGCGATGGCCGCTGCGCGTGTCGCGATCGTGTTTCCGGCGAGCGTCGGCGCCCGCGAATGGATCGTCGATGGAGAGAACGGGTTCGTCGTGGCGTCGCAGGATGACGCCAAAAAGCGCATCGCGCGGCTCGCGGAGGACCGCAACCTGCTGCGCCGGATCGGCCTCGCGGCGCGCGAATCCGCGATCGCGATAACGCGCCGCCAGCGCAGGCGTGCGCTGGCGTTCTATTTGAGCGTCAACTTGAACGAATAGTCGACGAGCGTCGATCGCGGTTGCGCCGGCTGCTCGACGACGGGGATCGGAAGCGGGCGGCGCGAGGCGATCGTGCTGGATTCGCGCCTGACGCTGTGGCTGATCCCGCAGTACTGGTTGCAGCGGCGCATCCGCCGGCGGATGAATTCCGCCGAATGCCAGAACTTGTGGAGGTCGCCGCGCTCCTTGAGGGGAAAGCCCGGGAAACTCGTCGAGAAACACAGGCGCGCGACGCCGTAGTGGTCGACCATGATGTTGCGTTCGTAGGTGTTGCAGATATGCTCGTCGGTGCCTGTCCGCGAACCCCAGCCCTTTGCGACGTCTTGCGCCTTCGCCAGCGAGCGGAAGTACATGCGGACCTGGTCGCGCCACACCGGGTTCAGGCCGAGGTTGTGCTTGCGATCGCATTCGCCGATCGCTTCGTGCAGGAAGTCGGGGTCGACGTGGTGGTGCCTCGCGAAGAAGTCGTCCATCGGAGCGTCGTGGCCGAACGACGGCTGGATGAAGTTGAGCTTGAGCTTGTCCGCCCCGACGTCGTTCAGCACGAAGTCGTAAAACGCGTCGAGCTCGCGGTAGTTCTCGTCGAAGATGAGCCCCATCGCGTAGATGCGCGTCGCGGTGCCAAGCCGCTCGCGCGCCTCGAGCAGCAGGCGCAGCGCCTTGACGGCCTTGGCGAACGCGCCGGGGACGCCACGCGTGCGATCGTGCAATTCCGCGCGATGGCTGTTGAGCGAAACGGAGATCTCGTGCGGGCCTTCGCGGACCATCCGGTCCGCCCGCTCGGTATCGCGTACGCGTGTACCGTTGATCACCGACAGGCAGTGCAGCCCGAGCCGGCGGCTCGTCCCGGCAATGTCGAAGTAATCGTCGAGGTCGAGCATGCTCTCGCCGCCGCAGATCACGACCTTGCCGCCGGGACGCATTGCGGCGAACTCTCCGAGCACCTCGCGGCGCCGCTCGTTGCTCAGATAACGAGGGCGATCGTCGTCATCGAGCTGCCAGAAGTCGCAGTGCTGGCAGCGCAGGTTGCACCGCTTGTTGATCTGGATGAAGAGAAAATCCGGGGGTGCAAGCATGGTTGTCATCACGCGGTCTCTGTCTGGGCGCAAACCAGTGTAACCGGACTCGGGGATCGTGTCGCCAGCCTCGCCGGGCCTTTGCCGTGAACGGCCGGCTCGTCGAGAGAATCCTCGGCGGCGTCGCGGGATCAGTCGAAGGCGCGTTCGAAGGCGACGGCTCTTCTTGACACGCGGACAATCAACCCAATCTCCAGGATGGTACGTTGAAGCGTTCCGCCGACCCAGTCGGCTCGTCGAACGCTAAATGGCGTAAAATTCGCCCCCTGGCGCGTTCGGGGACACAATCTCCGCTCGCGAGCGTTTGCGGAACCTACCCAGTGCTCCGCGCGTCCCAAAAACACGATTTTTGCGGAGATAACGTCAATGGCTGCTGCCGCCACCGCGCTGCGCGAAGTTTCCCTCGATGACAAGTACTCGCTGGAGTCCGGCCGCGTCTACCTGACCGGCGCGCAGGCGTTCGTCCGGCTCCTGATCCTGCAACGCCAGCGCGACGCGCTCGCGGGCCTCAACACCGCGGGCTTCGTATCCGGCTACCGCGGGTCGCCGCTCGGCGCGCTCGACCAGTCGCTGTGGAAGGCAGCGAAGTTCCTCGAGCGCGCTCACATCAAGTTCCAGCCCGGCCTCAACGAGGATCTCGCCGCGACCACGCTGTGGGGATCGCAGCAGGTCAACCTCTACCCGCGCGCCAAGTACGACGGGGTCTTCGCGATGTGGTACGGCAAGGGACCGGGTGTCGACCGCTGCGGCGACGTCTTCAAGCACGCGAACCACGCGGGAACCTCGAAGCACGGCGGCGTCATCGTGCTCGCCGGCGACGACCACGGCGCGAAGTCCTCGACGCTCCCGCACCAATCGGACCACCAGTTCTCGGCGGCGCTGATGCCGGTCCTCTACCCGTCGTCGGTGCAGGAGATCCTGGATCTTGGGCTGCACGGCTGGGCGATGTCGCGCTATTCCGGCTGCTGGGTCGGCTTCAAGTGCGTCGCCGACACCGTCGAGAGCTCGTCGTCCGTCTATATCGACCCCGAGCGCACGCAGATCGTCGTCCCCGACGATTTCCCGCTGCCGCGCGACGGCGTGTCGATCCGCTGGCCCGACGGCTTCCTCGAGACCGAGGCGCGGATGCAGGATTACAAGGTCTACGCGGCGCTGCACTACTGCCGCGTCAACCAGTTGAACCGGATCGTCATCGATTCGCCGAAGCCGCGGCTCGGCATCGCGACGAGCGGCAAGAGCTACCTCGACGTGCGGCAGGCGCTCGACGACCTCGGCATCACCGAAGCCGACGCCGCCGAGATCGGGCTGCGCGTCTACAAGATCGCGATGACGTGGCCGCTCGAGCCCGAAGGCGTCCGCCAGTTCGCCGAGGGGCTCGAAGAGATCCTCGTCGTCGAGGAAAAGCGCCAGATCGTCGAGTACCAGCTGAAGGAGCAGCTCTACAACTGGCGCGACGACGTGCGTCCGCGCGTGGTCGGCAAGTTCGACGAAAAGGGCGAGTGGGTGCGCCCGCACGGCGACTGGCTGCTGCCGGCCGTGTCGGAGCTCACGCCGGCGATGATCGCGCGCGTCATCGCGCAACGGATCCGCCGGCTCGATCTGCATCCGCGCGCCATCGAAAAGCTCAACGCGCGCGTCGACTGGATCAACGCGAAGGAAGCGGCGCTCGCGAAGCCGAAGATCACGCTCGAGCGCATTCCCTACTTCTGCTCGGGCTGTCCGCACAACACGTCGACCAACGTGCCCGAAGGGAGCCGCTCGACCGCCGGCATCGGCTGCCACGTGATGGCGATCTGGATGGACCGCGGGACCTCGACGTTCACGCACATGGGCGGCGAAGGCGTGCCGTGGATCGGGCAGGCGCCGTTCACCGACGAGAAGCACATCTTCGCGAACCTCGGCGACGGCACCTATTACCACAGCGGGAGCCTCGCGATCCGCGCCGCGGTCGCCGCCAAGGTCAACATCACCTACAAGATCCTCTACAACGATGCGGTGGCGATGACGGGCGGCCAGCCGGTCGACGGCCCGATCTCGCCGGCACACATCGCGCAACAGTGCGCGGCCGAGGGCGTAAGCAGGATCGTCGTCGTGAGCGACGAGCCCGGCAAGTATCCGTCCGGCTATTTCGCGAGCGACATCGAGATCCACCACCGCGACGAGCTCGACGCCGTGCAGCGGAAGCTGCGCGAAACGCCCGGCTGCACCGTGCTGCTCTACGACCAGACGTGCGCGGCGGAGAAGCGCCGGCGCCGCAAGCGCGGCAAGTATCCGGATCCGGCGAAGCGCGTCGTCATCAACGAGCTCGTCTGCGAAGGCTGCGGCGACTGCGGGATCAAGTCGAATTGCGTGTCGGTCGCGCCGGTCGAGACCGAGTTCGGCCGCAAGCGCACGATCGACCAGAGCTCGTGCAACAAGGATTTCTCGTGCGTCAAGGGATTCTGCCCGAGCTTCGTCACCGTCGAGGGCGGCAGCCTGAGGAAGCCCAAGAAGGCGGAGGCCGGCGAGTTCCCGCCGCTTGCCCGATCCCACGCTTCCGGCGACGAGCGACCCGTACGGCATCGTCGTCACCGGCATCGGCGGCACCGGTGTCGTGACGATCGGCGCGCTGCTCGGCATGGCGGCGCATCTCGAGGGCAAGGGCTGCAGCGTCCTCGACATGACGGGCCTCGCGCAGAAGAACGGCGCGGTCGTCTCGCACGTGCGCATCGCCGATCGTCCCGAGCAGCTGCACGCCACACGGATCGCCGCCGGCGAGGCGAAGCTCGTGCTCGGCTGCGACATCCTGACCGGCGTCGGCTACGAGCAGCTCGCGAAGATGCAGAAGGGCGTGACCAGGGCGCTCGTCAACAGCGCGCTCGTCATGCCGGCCGGGTTCACGCGAGATCCCGACCTCGCGTTTCCGCGAGGCTCGATGGAGCGCGAGATCGAAGACGCGGTCGCGCCCGGCGACGCCGAGTTCCTCGACGCGACGAAGCTCGCGACCGGGCTCATGGGCGATTCGATCGCCACGAATCTCTTCATGGTCGGATACGCCTATCAGCGCGGGCTCCTGCCCGTCGGCGAGCCGGCGATCCTGCGCGCGATCGAGTTGAACGGCACGGCGATCGAGCCCAACAAGCAGAGCTTCCGCTGGGGGCGCCTTGCCGCGATCGATCCCGAGCACGTGTCGGCCAAAGCGATTCCGACGGCGACACCGGACTCGCAGCGCTTGTCCGAATCGCTCGACGAGATCGTCGCGCGCCGCGCCGAATTCCTCACCGCCTATCAGGACAGCGCCTATGCGAAGCGCTATACCGATCTCGTCGCCCGCGTGCGCGCGACCGAGGCGGCCAAGGTGCCGGGAGCCACCGCGCTCACCGAGGCGGTCGCCCGCTACTATTTCAAGCTGCTCGCGGTGAAGGACGAGTACGAGGTCGCGCGCCTGTACGCGGAGAGCGATTTCGCCGCGCGCGTCGCCGAGCAGTTCGAGGGCGACTACAAGCTCGACGTTCCACCTCGCGCCGCCGGTGTTCAACAAGCCGGACCCGGTGAGCGGCGAGGCGACGAAGAGCGTTTACGGACCGTGGATGATGGGCGCGTTCCGCGTGCTCGCGAAGCTCCGCCGGTTTCGCGGGACGGCGCTCGACCCCTTCAATCGGACCGAAGAGCGCAAGACCGAGCGCGCGCTACCGGGCGCGTACGAGACGATGCGTCGCCGAACTCCTCGCCGCGCTCGCGCCGCACAATCACAAGCTCGCCGTCGAGCTCGCGCAGATTCCCGAGCACATACGCGGCTACGGGCACGTGAAGGAGCGGCACCTGAAGGCGGCGAAGGCGAAGGAAGCGGAGCTGCTCGACGCGTTCCGCCAGGCGACGCCGGTCGGTCCGAAGACCATGGCGCTCGCCGCGGATTGATCGGGCGATTCGTCGACGATCGTCGACGAATCGATGCGCCGCCGCGGTCTTACGCGGCGCGCTCGAGCGCGTGCCGCTCGACGACCTCGAACGGCAGCCAGCTGAACTCGCCCTGCTCCTCGATCGGCTGCTTGAGGCGCAGCGTGTGGCGCGATGCCGCCGGCACGCAGCGTGATCGAGCGATTCTCCTCGAACTCCCCGGCCGGCACGATCAGCGTCTTGAACGGCAGCACGGGCTGACGGCTGCTTTCGTGGAGGAAGAGGACGGCGAAGCGGCGCTTGTGCGTCTGCGCCGCCTCTGCGCCCGTCGGCGCTGTCTCGTCGATCAGCGTCGCGACGACGCGGCGCGGCTCCTTGCCGATGAACTCGACGCCGATGTCGAGGTGGTCGCCGATGGCCTTCCCGCGCCGGCGCACGATGACCAGGATCCACGGCGCCATGTCGTGCTCGCGGATCGCGATCAGCGTGCCGGGCGTCACCGCGCCCATCGTCGCGGCCTTTCCGTGCAGGCGGCATCCGGACTCGCTGCGATCGCGGATCTCCCACATCAGGCGCGGCACAACTGCCTGGGCGAGTCCCTTCGGGGAAATCGTGAGCTCGCCATCGGCTCCCGTCACCGTAGTCGACTCGACGACTCCGCCCTTGACCGTGATCGTGATTTCCTCGACGTCCGGCGTTACCGAGGGGTCGAGCAGCACGTTGCGGCGCTGTTCGTTGCGCAGCATCCGCGCGATGTTGCTGAGCCCGACGACCGCCTGGACGACGACGGCGACCGGCTTGCGTTCGCCGCGCCGGCTGATGCGCGGCGGCTTCGGCGAGAAGACCGAGCGGAGCTTGCGCAGCACCCTGAGCCGGCTGCCGCTGCCCATCATCGTCGGAGGCCCGCCTTCGGTGTGCGTGCCGTCGCGCCGCGCGGCGATATCGGCGTCGATGCGCTTGAGCAGCGGATCCGGATCGAGAAAGAGGCACCGCAAAGCGCCGGTGGCGGGCACCCTGACGAGTCCCTCGGGACTGTCGAGGTCGACGACGAAATGGTCGGCCGCACGATCGCTCGCGCCTGGCGCGCGGACCGATTTCAACGTCAGCTGCTCGTAGCCGGCGGGCAGCCACTGGTTGACCCAGAACGCGTCGTACGCCGAGAAGTGGCCCGCGTTCATGAGATCGAGCAGCAACAGATGCAGGTACTCCCGCTCGATCGTCGTCTCGACCGTCGCCATCTCGTGGCTTCGGCGGACCTCCTGAGGAACCGTCAGCAGCCGCTGCGAGTGCGCGTACTGATAAGCCTCGTGGAGCTCCGTCCAGGTTCCGGGGTCCGTCTGGCCGTTGACGAACGGCTGCAGCAGAAATTCGATTTGCCGATGCTGGAAGAGCCGCAGCAGGAAGAGCGGCGTGTAGTCGCGCGCCGTGCGCGGCAGCACTTCGTGCTCGAGCTGACGCAGGATCTGGCCATAGGCCCTGCCGAAGTCCTGGGCGAGCTCGTGCGCGGCCTGCCAGTGGCGCCGCTCGAGCGACTGCGACTGGGCGAGCCGGCCGGTGTAGTTCACAAGTAGCGCGTCGGCAAGATTCCGTGCCCGGCGGTCGAAGAGCAGCAGCGCGCGCAGCCGCTCGACGTTCGGGTTCTCCCCGACGCCGAAGTCCGCCAGGATGTCGCTCACCTTCTTCTGGGCGCGAATGGCATCGAAACGCGGCAGTAACCGCCAAAAATCGTCGACCGCCGCGACGTTGACGAGCGGATCGGCGAGATCGTTACCGACGGGAGCAGTGAATCCGAACATGTTGTACAGCCGCCTCGGGAGGGGTTCCCCTGAAGCAGCGCATAACTCATGCCAATAGAGGCCCTGAGACCACCCTTCGAGCCGCTCCCCGCCAGGTGCGTCTCGGGCGCGCGACCGTCCAGCCGCGCCCTTGGCCGCTCGGAACGCGGCGCTCGCCCGCCCACTCAGAACGCGACTGCGTTGCGACCTTTGAGCGCCAGGATGCGCCTGCGCGTCGTCGGGCGAGGCGACCTCGAGCCCCAGCGCCTCGATGATCTGGCGCGCGGCCCTGACCTGCGCGGCGTTCGACTCGGCGAGCTTGCCCGGCCCGAGCCAGAGGCTGTCCTCGAGGCCCACCCGCACGTTGCCGCCCATCGCCGCCGACATCGACGCGATCGGCAGCTGGTTGCGCCCGGCGCCGAGGACGCTCCAGCGGTATTGGTCGCCGAAGAGCCGATCGGCGGTGCGCTTCATGTGCGCGACGTCGTCCGGATGCGGGCCGATGCCGCCGAGGATCCCGAACACGCTCTGGATGAAGAGCGGCGCCTTGACGATGCCGCGCTCGAAGAAATGCGCGGCCGTGTACAGGTGGCCGATGTCGTAGCACTCGATCTCGAAACGCGTGCCGTTGTCGGCGCACGAGGTGAGGATGTACTCGATGTCCTTGAACGTGTTCTTGAAGATGCGGTCCTCCGATCCCGCGAGGTAGGGCCGCTCCCAGTCGAACTTGAACGTCGGGAAGCGCTTGAGCATCGGATAGAGCCCGAAGTTCATCGAGCCCATGTTGAGCGAGGCGACCTCGGGCTTCAATTGCAGCGCCGGCTGCAGCCGCTCCTCGATCGTCATCGTCGCGGCGCCGCCGGTCGTGAAGTTGATCACGACGTCGCAGCGGCGCGCGATGTCGGCGGCGAACTCGCGGAAGTACTTCGGGTCCTGCGTCGGATGCCCGTCGACGGGATCGCGCGCATGCAGGTGGACGATCGCGGCGCCGGCTTCGCGCCGCGCCGACCGCGGCATCGGCGATCTCGCGCGGCGTGATCGGCAGATGCGGCGACATCGACGGCGTGTGGATCGAGCCCGTCACGGCACAGGTGATGATGACTTTGCGGTTCTTGGCTCATGTCGCCTCCTTCCTTCACGTTCGGAATCGGATTGCTCTCGCTTGTGCGCGGCGAGCGCCATCAGCCGGCGATCGCGCCAGCGCATCCGCGCGTCGATCTCCGACGGGCTCGCCGGCGGGCCGAGCGCCGCGGCGACCTTCGCGACGTTGGCCGCGTCCCAGACGTCCGGCGGAGCCGGCGTCGCGGCGAGCCTGCGCAAGCCGCCGCCGTAGCGCGCGCAATAGTCGGCCACGCCGCCCGGCGCGTTGAGCTCGATCGTCGCGAGCGGTCCCATGAACGACCAGCGGAGCCCGAGTCCGTCGCAAACCGTCTTGTCGAGATCCTGCGGCGACACATATCCTTCCTCGACGAGCCGCATCGCCTCCGAAAGCAGCGCTCCCTGCAGCCGATTGAGAATGAAGCCGTCGATCTCGCGCAGCACGACGATCGGCACCTGCCCCACCTCAGCATACACGCGCTGCGCGCGCTCGATCACGACGGGCGAAGTCCACGGCGCGCCGCAGAGCTCGACGATCGGCACGAGGTGCGGCGGATTGACAGGGTGCGCAACGAGACATCGCGCGCGCCCGGGCAGCGCCTCGGTGAACTGCGATGCCGGGATCGCCGACGTCGAGCTCGCGAGGCACCGCGTCGGCGGGCGCGAGGCGATCGAGCGCCGCGAACGCCTCGCGCTTCACCTCGAGCGTCTCCGGCAGGCTCTCCTGCACCCAATCGACGCCGGCGAGCGCCTCGTCGAGCGCGGCGACGTAGCTCGCGCGCGCGCGCGCCGCGTCGGGGTCCGCGACGAGGCCGAATTCCGCCTGCTCGTCGAGGCTCGTCGCGATGTAGCTTTGCGCGGCGCGAAGCTGCGCGGCATCGCGGTCGTGAACGCGCACGCGCCAGCCCGCGCGCGCGAACACCATCGCCCACGCCCGGCCGACGAGCCCGGCGCCGATCACTGCTATGGTCTTTTCCATGTCCTCACATCCAGAGTACGCGGCGCCGCAGGTCGAGGTCCTCGCGCAACGCTCGCGCGGCGCCTTCGTGGACGACGCTGCCGCGCTCGAGCACGTAGGCGCGATCGGCGAGCGCGAGCACCAGATCGAGATTATGCTCGACGATCACCATCGCGACCTCGCCGCGCAGCCGGTCGAACGCCTCGAAGAGCTCCTCGACGACCGCCGGCGCGAGGCCTTCGAACGGCTCGTCGAGCAGCAGCACGCGCACGTGCCCCGACAGCGCGCGCGCGACGGCGACCATCTGCTGCTCGCCGCCGGAGAGGTAGTCGGCCGGCGTGTCGAGCCTCGGGGCGAGGCGAGGAAAGAATTCGAGGATCTTCTCGTCGGTCCACGCGACCCCGGTGCCGCCGCGGCGCTTGAGACGCCCGAGCTCGAGGTTGTCGCGCACGCTCATCCCGGCGAACAGGCCCCTGCCCTGCGGCACGTAGCCGATGCCGAGCCGGGCGATCTCGGCGGCGGGCAGCTCCTGCAGGTCGTCGCCTCCGAGCGTGATCCGGCCCCCGCTCGCGCGCGCGATGCCGATGATCGTCTTCAGCAGCGTCGACTTGCCGGCGCCGTTGCGGCCGAGGAGCGCAACGATCTCCCGCTCGTGGGCGACGAGCGAAGCTTCGCGCAGGATATGGCTCTTGCCGTAGTAGGTCTGCACGCGATCCACCGTCAGCAGCGCCGGACCGGTGTCGCCGCCTTCGTGGCCGCGCGCGCTCGCGGCGAGCGCGGCGGTACCCGTACCGATGTAGATCTCCTGCACCGCGCGGCTACCGCGCGCGTCCTCGGCCGTCCCGTCGACGAGCACGCGGCCCTCGTTCATCACCGTCACGCGATCGGCGAGCGCGAACACGCGGTCGATGTCGTGCTCGACGAGGAGCACCGCGATCTCGCCCGAAATTCGCTTGACGAGCTGGCTCACGCGCTCGCGCTCGGCCGCCGCCAGTCCGGCGAGCGGCTCGTCGAGCAGCAGCAGCCGCGGCGCGGACGCGAGCGCCAGCCCCATGTCGAGAAGCCGCTGCCCGCCGTAGGAGAGCTCGCCGGCCGCGGCGCGCTCGATGCCGGTGAGCCCCAGGAAGCGCACGAGCTCGGCGGTTTTCGCGACGACGGGAGCGACCGAGCTCGCGCGCGTCCAGCCATCGAAGTGGCTCGGATCGCCCGCCTGCACGGCGAGCCTCAGGTTTTCCTCGATCGAAAGCGACGCGAAGAGGTTGGTGATCTGGAACGAGCGCGACAGACCCGCGGCGACGACGCGGTGCGGCGGCTGCCCGGTCAGGTCCCGGCCCTCGAGGATGACGCGCCCCCGATCGGGTGCGAAGAGGCCCGAGATCAGATTGAAGACCGTCGTCTTGCCGGCGCCGTTCGGCCCGATCAGCGCGTGCAGCGTTCGATCCGCGACCTCGATGCTCGCGTCCTCGACCGCGTGGATGCCGCCGAAGGCTTTGGCGAGACCCTGCGCGGCGAACAAGGTGCCGTCGCCATTTCTTTCGCGGCGCAGGAACGCCGGCATCGGCGTCGCCGCCTCGATCGTGCGTCCCGCCATCGCCGCCGCTTCGACGACGCGCGCGCGCAGCGGCGTCGTCAGGCGCCGCCACACGCCGACGAGGCCCGTCGGCGAAAATACGATGAAGCCGACGAAGAGCAGCCCGAAGAAGAGCAGCCAGTTGGGCGTCCAGATCGACAGATACTCGCGGAACAGGATGTAGAAGAGCGCGCCCAGCGCGGGACCGAGCAGGCTCCGCATCCCGCCGATGATCACCATCGCGAGGAGCTCGCCGGAGAACGAGATCGCCGTCGGGTCGGCGGACGCGAAGCGGTGATGGAACGCGAACAGCACGCCGGCGAACCCGGTGAGCGTCGCGGAGACCACGTAGGCGATCTGCTTGTAGCGCTGCGTCGCGTAGCCGACGAACTGCGCCCGCTGCTCGTTGTCGCGAATGGCGAGCAGCACGGTGCCGATCGGCGACGCGTGGAACCGCGACAGCGCGTAGACGATGAAGAGGCCGAGCGTCGCGACGATCGCGTAGTAGACCCAGGGATTCGCGAGATCGACGCCGAGCCACGTCGCGCGCGTGACGCCGCCCAATCCGTTCTCGCCGCCGGTGAACGCGGTCCAGCGAAAAGCGACGGCGTAGGTAAGCGCCGAGAACGCGAGCGTGAGCAGCGAGAAGTAGACGCCGCGCCGGCGCAGCACCAGAAATCCGATCAGTGCGGACGCGACGACGAGGAACGCGAGCGCGAAGAGCGACGGCCAGGCGATCGAGCCCGGAAACCAGTGGCGCTGCGCGAGCGCGGCTGCGTAGGCGCCGAGGCCGAACCACGCGCCGTGGCCGAACGAGACGAGCCCGGTGTTGCCGACGAGAATGTTGAGCGCCATGCAGGCGATCGCGAAGATCACGACGTCGGTGGCGCTCGTCATCGTGAGACCGCCGGCGCGCAGCGCGAACGGGAGCACGGCGCACGCGAGCGCGGCGATGACGACAGGCGAGCGCAGCGCCTTCACCCGTGCCGCCATGACGCGCTTGTCTCCATTATTCGAACCGCTGTATCCGCTCGCCGAAGAGCCCGCGCGGCCGGAACAGCAGCACGAGCAGCATCAGCAGGTACATCGACGCTTCGGCGGCCGAAGGCAGAAAGTACACGGTGAGGCCGCGCACGACGCCCACGATCAACGCGGCCAGCACGACGCCCCAGAACGATCCGAGCCCGCCGATCACCACGACGACGAACGATGCGGTGAGAATGTCGGCGCCCATCGCCGGATGAACGCCGGAGATCGCCGCGAGCAGCACGCCGGCGAGCGCGGCGAGCGCGACGGCGAGCGCGACGACGCTCGCCATGTACGGCGCCAGCGAGATCCCGAGCGCGGCGACCATGTCGGGGTTCTGCACGCCGGCGCGCACCACGCGGCCGAACGGCGTGCGTCGCAGCAGCAGCCACAATCCCGCGACCGCCGCGATCGCCACCGCGAGCATCAGCAACCGATACCGCGAATAGACGAAATCGCCGACGAAGACCTGGCCTTTGAGCGCCGGCGGGATCGAGAACGGGATCGGCGACGCGCCGAAGATCCAGCGCAGCGCCTGCTCGGCGACCATCGCGAGGCCGAACGTCAGCAGCAGCCCGAGCGCCGGGTCCTCGCGGTAGAACCGCCGGAACAGGAAGCGCTCGACGACGAGCCCGATCAGCGCAACGGCGAGCGGCGAGAGCACGAGCGCGCCCGCGAAGCCGAACGTGTCGGCGAGCTTGACCGCGAAATACGCGCCGAGCGCGTAAAACGCGCCGTGCGCGAGATTGACGAGGCCGCCCAGCGAGAAGATCAGCGTCAGCCCGAGCGCGATCAGCAGGTAGTACGCGCCGGCGAGCAGGCCGTTCAGGACCTGCTCGAGGATTTGGATGAGCATGGGCCTGGGCGAATCGCGACGGCGCAGTCACGCGCTGCGCCGCGGCGCGATCCGGATCAAGCCGGCATCGTGCAGTTGTTCTCCTCGCGCGTCGGCGCGATCACTTCGAGGCTCTGGCTCGCCGCCGGAACCGGCGCCGACAGCGTGAAGAGGTCCCACTTGTCCTTGACCTCGGCCGCCGGCTTGAACGTGATCGTGTACATCTCCTGCATCAGCTGGTGGTCCCAGTTGCGGTAGTAGCCCTCGCGCGTCTTCAGGATGTCGAACTTCGCGCCCTTCTCGAGGTGCTCGACGATCTTCGTCGAATCGGTCGACTTGATCTCGTTCATCGCCTGCGCGACGTGCTTCGTCGACATGTAGTCGCCCCACGCCTGGTTCTCCGGCGGCTTGCCGTACTTCTTCACGAACGCGTCGGTGAAGCGCTTCGACGACGGCGTCTGCACCTGCGAGTCCCAGACGAGCGGCCAGGTGCCGAGCACGTTGCCCTTGCCCGCTCCCCACGCGACGGCGGTGTCGAAGCCGAAGCCCGCGACCGGGAACGGCAGGCCGAATTCCATGTACTGCTTCATGAAGTTGGTGATCTGCGCGCCGGCGAGGTTCGAGATGACGATGTCGGGCTTCGCGTTGCGGATCTTGAGCAGGAACGGCGAGAAGTCGGCGACGTCCGTCGGAACGAGCTCGTCGGCGGCGAACGTCCCGCCGTTCGCCGCCATGAAGCGCTTCGCGACCTTGAGCAGGTCGTGGCCGAACGCGTAGTCGGCGGTGAGGCTGTACCACTTCTTGCCCTTGACCATCCCGTCGCGCAGCAGCGCCTGGCCCTCGGCGCCGACGTACATGCTGTTCGCCGCCTCGGTGTGGAACATGTAGCGGTTGCACGCCTTGCCGCGAAGCTCGTCGGAATTGCATCCGGTGTTGAAGAAGAGCGTGCGGTTGCGCTGCGCGACCTGCGCGATCGCAAGCCCGGACGCCGAGCTGATCTCGCCGATGAGGCACGCGACCTTGTCGCGCTCGATCAGCCGCTCGGCCTTGGTCGATGCCGTTTGCGGATTGACGCTGTCCTCGGCGATCAGCTCGATCTTGCGCCCCATCACGCCGCCGGCGGCGTTGATCTCCTCGACGGCGAGCGTGACGCCCATCACCGCGTATTCGCCCAACGGCCCGAGGAAGCCCGTGCGCGGCGTCAGATGGCCGAAGCGGATGGCGTCGGATTGGCCGCTGACGATGGCAGGGAATCCCAGCGTGGACAGCGCGGTGGCGGCGCCCGCCCCCTTCAACAAATCGCGACGACGACGGCTGACGAGCGAACGCTCCATGGCTCCTCCTGAGGTTGGACGGGACGACTCGCGCGCGGCGGCTCTTGTCCGGCCCGCTCTCCGCGCTCGATCGCGACTCGCAGTTATAATCCAAAGCGCCTTCCGGTGTCCAACATGCAGCGCCGAGCGCCTTTTGCGACCCGGTCAAGCCGTGCAACCGCAGCGAGATCGACATGGACATGAAAATTGAAGGGCTGCGCGTGCTGGTGACCGCGGGCGCGTCGGGCATCGGGCTCGCCACCGCCCGCGCCTTTGCCGCCGAAGGCGCGCGCGTGCTGATCTGCGACGTCGACGAGAAAGCGCTGTCGACGGTTGCCGCAAGCGACCCCGCCGTCGCGCGCGTCGTCTGCGACGTCGCGGAGCCCGCGTCGGTCGCGAAGCTCTTCGATTCGGTCACGGAAAGGCTGGGCGGGCTCGATGCGCTCGTCAACAACGCCGGCATCGCCGGGCCCACCGCGCCGTGCGAGAGCATCGCACTCGCCGATTGGCAGCGCACGATCGCCGTCAACCTGACCGGCCAATTCCTCTGCGCGCAACGCGCGATACCGATGCTCAAGTCGAGCGCGAACCCGAGCATCGCGAATCTCTCGTCGGCGGCCGGCCGCTTCGGCTACCCGATGCGCACGCCGTACGCGGCGTCGAAATGGGGTGTCGTCGGCTTCACCAAGTCGCTGTCGGGCGAGCTGGGTCCGTTCGGCATCCGCGTCAATGCCATCTGCCCGGGGTTCGTCGCCGGTCCGCGCATCGAAAGCGTGCTGGCGAACAAGGCGGCCGCGCGCGGCGTGCCGACGGACGTCGTGCGCGCCGAAGGCCTCGCGAGGACCTCGCTGCGCAGGTTCGTGAGCGCCGAGGACATCGCCAACGCCATCGTGTTTCTCGCCTCACCCGCGGGCAGCAACATTTCGGGACACGCGCTGCCGATCGACGGCGATCTGCAGGCGCTCGATGTGACCCGCGCGAGAGTTCCGATGGCGAGACATCCGTTCGACCTGAGCGGCAAGGTCGCGCTCGTCACCGGCGCGCAGCGCGGCCTCGGCTTCGCCATCGCCAAGGGCCTCGCCGAAGCCGGCGCGGTCGTCGCGCTCAACGGCCGCAAGCCGGAAGCGCTCGACGCCGCGGTGCGCGCGCTCACCGATGCCGGACATCGCGCATCGACCTGCGCATTCGACGTGACGGACGCCGAGGCGGCGCGCGCCGGCATCGCGGCGATCGAGCGTGAGCACGGCCAGCTCGACATCCTCGTCAACAACGCCGGGATCCAGCGGCGCAACCGTCTCGTCGACTTCAAGCGGCAGGACTGGGACGACATCATCGCCACCAACCTGACGGCGCCCTTCCTGGTCTCGCAGGCCGCGCTGCCGGGGATGATCGCGCGGCGCAGCGGCAAGATCATCCATATCGCGTCGCTGATGAGCGAGCTCGCGCGGCCCACCGTCGTGCCGTACACGGCGGCAAAAGGCGGCGTCAGGCAGTTGACGCGCGGGATGGCGATCGAGCTCGCAGCGCACAACATCCAGGTCAACGCGATCAGCCCTGGCTATTTCGCAACCGAGATGAATCGCGCGCTCATCGACGACGCGGAATTCAACGCGTGGGTGTGCAAGCGCACGCCGGCCGGGCGCTGGGGCCAGCCCGACGAGATCGGCGGCCTCGCGGTCTTCCTCGCCTCCGCGGCGGCGAACTACATCACCGGCCAGCTGATCACCATCGACGGCGGGATGTCGGTTGCGCTATAGCTCGTACTCCGGCCGAGTTCTGAAGGGTGAAAGACTCGCCGACCTGCCTGTGATGCAACCCGCGAAATTCGAGCTCGTGCTCAATCTGAATGCCGCCAAGACGCTGGGCCTCTCCATTCCCCAATCCCTGCTCGTGCGCGCCGACGAACTGATTCAGTAACCCCGGCACCCCGCTCTTAGATGCATCCGCTCTCGCACCTCTTCGCAAACAACCGCGCGTGGTCGGAGCGCATTCGTCGCAGCGACGCCGGCTTCTTCGCGCGGCTGTCGCGCCAGCAGAAACCCAAATATCTGTGGATCGGATGCGCGGACAGCCGCGTTCCGGCGAACGAGATCGTCGGTCTCCTGCCCGGCGAGCTCTTCGTCCATCGCAACATCGCCAACGTCGTCGTGCACAGCGACCTGAATTGCCTGTCCGCGATGCAGTTCGCCGTCGAGGTGCTGCAGGTCGAGCACATCATCGTCTGCGGCCACTACGGCTGCAGCGGCGTTTCGGCCGCGCTCCAGAACCAGCGCGTCGGGCTCGCCGACAACTGGCTGCGGCACGTCCACGACGTCTATTCGAAGCATGAGGCGCGGGTCGACAGCGTCGCCGGCATGCCCGAGCGCATCGATCACCTCTGCGAGCTCAACGTCATCGAGCAGGTCGGCAACGTCTGCCAGACGACGGTGGTTCGCGACGCGTGGGAGCGCGGGCAGCAACTCGCCGTGCACGGCTGGGTCTACGGCCTCACCGACGGGCTGCTCCGCGACCTCGGGACCACCGTGCAAAGCGCGAAGGAGATTCCGGCCGCCTACCGTGCGGCGCTCGCCGCGCTGTGACGGCGCGGACCCTTACTTCTTCTTCGCCTGCCACAGTCCGAGATGCGCGCCGGTCGGATCGACGATGATGGAGAACGAGCCCATGTCCGGCACCGGCGTCACGTCCTTCATCACCGTCGCGCCCAGCGACTTGGCCTTCTTCGTCGCCGCGGCGACGTCGTCGACGAGCACATACGCCATCCAGAACGACGGCGCGCCGGGGATCATCTGCTTCATCATCCCGCCGCCGGTGCCTTCGCCGACGTCCGACCATCGTGTAGGTCATGTTCTCCATCGGAACGTCTTCGAGCTTCCACCCGAAGAGCTTGCCGTAGAACCCTTTCGCCTTCGCGACATCGGTCGTGTTGAGCTCGACGTGCACAAACGGATTTGCCATGGTGTTTGCTCCTGGAAAGAGGAATCGGTGTGGGTCGCGCGCCGGAGGTGTAGCGGGACTGCGAATTTACCTCGGAAACTGAGTTCCCGGGAGGATGCCGTAGCTGTAAAAATTACACGGCACCGCCAGCGGACACGCCCGTAGTTTTGATTTCCCGCCCGCGCGATGGTTCTGCGCGACGCTCATCTCCTTTTTTTCCTACAGCCTGAAGCGGCGCGCGCCGACGTACAGCGCTCGAGCACACTCCATAACATACCTGGCCACGATCAACCACGTAAGGAGATCGCACATGAAGTACAAACTCGCGGCAGCTTGCTTCGTGATCGGCTCGATGCTCGCGCCGGTCGCGGCGTATGCGGAAGACACCAACAAGGACCAGGACCGGGCGAACCCCGCTACCTTCGTCAAGGATTCGGCCATCACGACGAAGATCAAGTCGAAGCTCGCAGCGGAACACATGGCGAGTCTCAAAGACATCCACGTCGACACCGACCAGAACGGCGTCGTCTGGATGTCAGGCACGGTCAAGAGCCAAAGCGAGGCTGACCAGGCCCTAACGATCGCGCGCAACACCGAAGGCGTGAAGTCGGTCAAGAGCAACCTCAAGGTGCAGAAGGGCTGACCGATTGCACGCGGCTCGGCGGTCCTCCCGACCGTCGAGCAGGATGACCGAGGGGCGGTTCGCATAGAGCCGCCTCTTTTTTTGGGTCCGCGACAATCGGCCGCGACGCGACGCGGCGGCGTCATCGAACGCTCTTGACTCCGCCGAGCGGCCTGTGACGCTACGCGTCCTGCGCCAGGGGATCGCGATGACGGCAATCGACTCGACCGGGAAGGGCTCGCACGAGGCTTCCGGCACGTTCGTCTACGTGTCGAACGCCGAGGACGGCGACATCGCAACCTACCGGATGCTGCCCGGGACCGGCGCGCTGCAGCCGGGCCCGCGCGTGCGCGTGGCGCCGATGGTCATGCCGATGGCGGTGAGCCACGACAAGCGCTTTCTCTTCGCGGCGGTGCGCTCCAAACCTTATTCGGTCGTGACCTTTTCGATCGATCCGCGCACCGGGGCGCTCGCGCAGCGTGTCCGTCGTCGCCGCTGCCCGAGAGCATGTGCTACCTCTCGCTCGACAAGACGGGACGCTATCTCTTCGCCGCGTGCTATGCGGCGAGCCTCGCGAGCGTCCAGGCGGTGGACAGCGACGGGCGCGTCTCCGCCGAGCCCTTGCAGGTGGTCACGACGGGGCGCAACGCGCACTCGATACGCGTCGACGAGAGCAACCGGTTCGTCTTCGTCCCGACGCTCGGCAGCGATGCGGTCTTCCAGTTCACGTTCGACGCGCAGTCCGGCCGGCTCTCGTCGAACACGCCTTCGCTCGTTCTGGTGAAACCGTCGACGGGCCCGCGGCACGTGATCACCTCGCCCGACAACCGATTCGTCTACGTCGACGGCGAGATGCTCGGCACGGTCACGACGTTCGCGCTCGACGGCGCGACGGGGCTGCTGACCGAAGTCGATTCGGCGTCGGGAGTGCCTCCGGAGGCGAATCTCGTTCCCGGCACGGTGCGCGGCTCGCAAGCCGGGACGCGACACCGACAACGGACATCTGGGCGGCCGACGTCCACATGACGCCCGATGGCCGCTTCCTCTACATGTCGGAGCGCACGACCAGCACGCTCGCCCGGTTCGACGTGGACGCGGCGAGCGGCAAGCTCACATATCGCGGAAGCACGCCCACCGAGAAGCAGCCGCGTGGATTCGCGATCGATGCCGCCGGGAAGTTCCTCGTGGCGAGCGGCGAGAAATCGGAAACGATCTCGGTCCACGCGATCGATCCCGCGACCGGCGCGCTGCGTCCGCCACAGAAATATCCGACGGGAAAAGGCGCGAACTGGGTCGAGATCGTCAGCTTCGATTGACGCGCATCACGCCGGCGCGCGTTGCCCGCCGACCTCGATGTCGACGCTCATCGCGCTTTCCAGCGCATCCAGCCCGCGCTGGAGATCGACATTGGTCAGCGTGTCGGGAACCATCAGCAGCGCCTTGACCTTGAACCTGTGCCCGGCTGAATCCGCGCTGACGATTTCGGTGTGAAGCTCCTCGATGCTGACGCCGCGGTCGGCGAGACTGCGCGACAGCTCGCGGACGATGCCCGGGCCGATCCGGCCCGACCAGCTCGAGCATCACGACGCGCCGGCCGTCGAGCGCGGGCGGCACCATGCTCTTGGCGATGACGATGCGAAGCCCCGACGCTTCCAGTCCACGCAACGCGTCGGACAACGCGTCGGCATTCTCCGTCGGCACTTCGAAATGCACGATGCCCGCGAACTGCCCGGCGAGGTTCGCCATCCGGCTTCCCGCCCAATTGGCGCCGAACCCCTGTGCGCGCTCGGAGAGCTGCCGCACGATTCCCGGCCGGTCGGTCCCGATCGCGGTGACCACCAGCGACACCGTCTCCGGCTGACGCTCGTCGACCAGCGAAACGCTGCGCTTGATCATCGGCGCCTTCGTCGCGAAGCGCTCGTCCTGCGGTCGCGACGGCAGCGAGCCGTGCTGCGCCGCGTGGCGGACGACGCGCGTCACGAGCTCGAGGCCCAGCGGCGCGAGCGCCCGTTCCCACAGATCGCGCGCCGACTCGCCCTTCGCGACGAAGCACCAGTCCTGCGCGGCGATTGCGCCGGCGTCCCAGCCGTCGGCGAGGTGATAGATCGTTCCGCCGGCGATCGGATCGCCTTCGAGGATCGTCCACTCGACCGCGGCAATTCCGCGGTGCCGCGGGAGCAGCGACGGGTGGTAGCCGATGCCGCCCAGCTTCGAGCGGGCGAGCGCTTCGTTGCTCACCCGCGCGTGCGTGTGCGCTGCGACGATGAGGTCGGTGCCCTCGGGAATCGCGTCGCCCGGAACGATCTTCGGGTTCGCGAGCACGTGCAGCGGCACGCCCGCGGCTTGCGCGGCGACTGCGAGCCGGTCGTCGCTTGCCGGCGCGACGACACGCGCGATGTCGACGCCTTCCTTGCGCAACGCCTCGAACACCATCGCGCCGAAATAACGCGATCCCACCAGTGTGCACTTCATCGAGCCCCCTCGTTTCCCCGTTCGCGTCCTTCGGTCCGATCGCTCGTGCGGCGACCGGACCGATCGCGAAGGTGAATTGTACGGGAGGCGGGGAGTCTGAACCTTTCGAACCGTGCATTCGGTGTCACGGTTTCCTGGCTCCGCGACTGGTATTCGTGAAGACTATGACGTCGGTACCGGAACGTAATACGACGTCCGGGATCCCATCGCCGTTGACGTCGATGATCCCCGCGACTCCCGAGGCTGCCTGCAGAGGGTAGTCGACAGGATCGCGCATCGATCCGTCGCCGTTGTCGTACAGGATGCGCAGCCGGTAAAGCACCGTGCCGGGCGCTTCCGGTGTCGCGAATTGCACGCTCAGCGCGAGATCGGGCGCACCGTCACCATTGAGGTCAGCGGCGGCGTAACCCGTTACTCCCACTTTGTTCGTGTCGATGCTATAGGTAGACGCCCGGACCGTGCCATCACCATTGCCGGGAAATATCGAAAACGTGCGGGGCGCGCCGATTTGGCTCGAGCGGGTGATGCTCGCCGTCAATGCGTAGTCGGGTATGCCGTCGCCGTTGAAATCCGCGATGGCCGGCAGATTGGGGGTTCCCGCCCCGAGTCCCGAGAATGAGGGATACAGCGGCGCTCCGAACGTGCCGCCACCGCGGCCAAGGTGGATTTGCAGGGTACCGCCGCTTGTCGCGAAGTCATTTCCTACCGTGGCGACGAGCAAGTCCAACTTCCCATCGCGGTTCAGATCGCTCACTGCGAAACCGATCACGGCCCGGCCGGAAGCGATGACCTGTACCGGACCCGTGCGGAACGTGCCGTCGCCATTCCCGAAAAGTACGGTCACTGAAGAGTCGTGGAGTACATTGCCATTGAGCGGGACGATCAGATCCAACTTGCCGTCGCCGTCGAAATCGCCGACGGCGACGCCTAACCCCTCCTGGCATCCATCAACCTGGACGCCACCGGAGAGAGTGAACGGCACGGGCGATTCAACCGGGGTCCCGAACGTCAAGTCGCCGTTGCCAAGAGCCACGGCAACCGACTGGAACGTGGCGCATCCGGCAATATCGAGGTTGCCATCGCCGTTGAAATCGGCAGCGACCCAGGGCGAGATCGCGCCGGCTACCGTTCCGGCAGCCTGAAACGAGCCGTCTCCCCGTCCGGCAAAGATGACCCGTTGCCCCTGGATAAAGAAATCCACTTTACCGTCGCCATTGAAATCGCCAAAGACCACCGAGCCCGTTTGATCAGAACCGATCGCCGAAGTAATCGGAGGACCGAACTGCGTCGTGGCCGTATCTGCGCTGCTATCGCTGCCACCACCGCAGGCGGTCAAAATGAGGGCGCCGGCAACCGCCGCTGACGTGGCAACACAAACAGCGATACGGGACTCCCCCACTCGTTGCTCTCCCAGTAATCCAGCAGGACAGCTCCACGAGCGCGGCGCGTCCGGCGCAAGACTATCGAAACTGTACTATGCGGGCGTCGCGACCGTGTTCGTTCGCCGCGGCCGCGCCGGGACCCACCTGTCGCGCAGCGCGAGGATCGGCCGCTCGAAGCCTCGGTAAACGAGCGCGGCCGATGCGATCGCCAGCATCGCGAACACGACGGCGATCGCATAACAGCCAACCGGGTTCGCCGGCGCGAGGTTCAACTTGTAGATGACGCGCATGATCGGCAGGTGCGTGAGGTAGAGCGCGTACGACCACAACGCGAGCTGGCGCACGGCGACGATCGCGGCGCGAGGCCACGCCGGCTCCCGCCACACCGCAGCGAGCGGCAACAGCGCCGCGAAGCTCGCCGAGACGATCGCGAACAGCAGCGTCCGCGCGACGATGCTCGTGTCGATCGATGTCGCGAGATACACGAGCCACGCTGCGAGAAGACCGAGCGCTCCGCCGACCGCCAGCCAGCGCCGTGACGAAAGACTCAGCGCATAGGCTTTGCACAGGTAGACGGCGAGCACGCCGTAGCCGATCGCGTCGAGCCGGATCAGCGACACTTTGCGCACACCCTCGTGCCACGGCGGGTTGGCGTCGATCACATAGAGCGTGCGCAGCGCGAGCGCGAGGCCGAGCGCCGCGCATAGCACGAGCACCGTCTGCCAGCGATGCCGGATGAAGGGAAGGAACACGAGCATCGACAACGGCGCCAGCAGGTAGAACACCTCCTCGAGCGCGAGGCTCCATGCTTCCGGAAAGAAGACCGGGTGCGGCCACGCGAGGTTCTGGACGAAGAACACGTAGGAGAGCGCGTGCGGCCATTGGCCCTCGACCCACAGTAGATCGCGATGTTGATCAGCAGGAACAGATAGTAGTTCGGCAGCGTGCGCAGCCAGCGTCGAACCCAGAAGCGCCCGACCCAACCGGTTCCCGGCGAGGCGCTGTCGATCAGGATGCCGCCGATCAGGAACCCGCTGAGCGCGAAGAACAGGTCGACGCCGAGATAGCCCACCATGAACAGCGGGTCGAAGTTCGGCTTGAGCGGCGCGAGAAAGAAGCTCGCGTGCGTGAACAGCACCAGCGAGATGGCGAGCGCACGCATGAAATCGAGACCGAAGACGCGGGACGTCGCCATCGTCCCGCGATTTTACCCGCCGAGAGATAGCGTCGGCGGCAGCGTTGCTACTGGCAAAGCGTTCCGGCGGGCGGCGCGAACAGGTAGCGTGCGATCGGCTTCGTCTGGGCGACGCCGTTCACCACGTAGGCGAAGGTCCCCGAGCTGCCGTCGGCGAAGGTGAGCGTTGCATTGCCCACGACGGTGCGCGTCACGGCGGTGGCATCGAACGGCACCGAGTAGAAAGGCGGCCCGGTCGTGCGGATCAAGTCGCCGGAGTAGACGCCGGGAGCGACCTTGAACGCGGTGACGGAGAGCCACATCGGCGAGCCGTCGACGTCGTAGGTGAACCACGCGCCGAAAATGACGTCGCCCTGCTGCGACAGCATGAGTCCCCAGCCCGCCTCCGCGCCGCCCGGCGCCCACCACACGTCCTGATAGTTCGTCGCGTGCGCGAAATCCGGCGCGGATCCGTACGTGCACTTCGGCAACGAGCCGAAGAGCGTCCGCGTGATCGACTTCGTTCCCGCGATGCTGTTGACCGTGAACGAGAACGTCGCGTTGTTGAGATCGATGAAGCGCAGCGTGCCCGTGCCGACGGTGGTGAGCAGGACTTGCGCCGAATTGAACGGCACCGAATTGAACGCCGGCCCGCGCGCCGTGACGAGCTGACCCGGTGTAAGTCTCGGGATTGCTCGACGTCTTGTACGCGGTCATCGACACCCACCACGCACGGCCGTTCAGGTCGTACGTGTACCACGCGAGGAAGACGACGTCGCCCTGGTGCGAGATGGTGAACCCCGTCCCGTCCTCCGAATCCGCGAGGTCCCACCACGTGCCGCCCGCCTGCACGATCGGCGCGGGTACCCCGGTCGCGGCTGCGCGCACCGCGGCGCCTGCGTCGAGCATTCCGGCTCCGCAGGTGTTCGCCGTGCAGTAGCACTGCGCCTGATCGATCGGATTGCCCAGGCTGTCCAGTCGCGGGACGACACATTGCGGAACGGGCGTGCCGTCGCCGTTGTCGCCGCCGGTCGTCGGGAACGGACGCGCGCTCGCCTGCAACAAAAGCCGCGCCTGGTACGGCGTGAGCGTCGGCTGCGCCGAGAGCATCAATCCAACCGTCCCGGCGACGAGCGGCACCGAGAAGCTCGTGCCGAGCGACGGGTTGTAGCCGTCGGTGTAGATCGACGAAGCGGGAGTCGTCGTGCCCGAATTCGATGTCGTCAGGATCGGATACAGGCACGCCGAGCCGGGATCGATATTGATGCAGTTGCCGGCGGGCGCGCTGATCGCGATGTTCAAGCCGAGATCGGAGAAGCCGACCTTGGTGCCGGCGTGGCGCAATCCGGCGACGCCGATGATCCCCGGACAATTGGCAGGCGACCCGGTCGCATGTCCGACGGTGTTCCCCGCGGCAGCGACGATCACGGTTCCGGCCGCGGTGATTTCGGCGATCGCATCGCTGATACGCCGGCGTGCAGTCGCCGGCGCCGCCGAGGCTCATGTTGATCACGCGCGCGGCGGTCGCGTTGGTCGGGACGCCGGGAACGGGAAGACCTGCCGCCCAGCGCATCCCGGCGAGAATGTCGGAGTCGTAACCGCCGCACTTGCCGAGCACGCGCACCGGCAGCACGCGCAGGTTGGGCCCGACGCCCGCCATGCCCATTCCGTTGTTGGTGATCGCAGCGATGATTCCGGAGACCTGCGTGCCGTGCCACGAGCTGTCCTCGCCCTCGTATTGGCCGGTGGTCGAATTGAACGCGCCGCACTGATAGAAAACGCCGTTGGTGTTGTTCGCCTCGGCGGTCGTGACCCAATCGCCGGGATCCGTCGCATCGTTGTCGCGCGAGGTCCCGTCGTTGGCGACGTTGCTGAAGGAGATCATGTCGTAGCCGGGCAGCAACTTGCCGCCCGAGCGACGCGGCGAGCAGGTCCGGATGGTCGTAGCGCACGCCGGTATCGAGAACGGCGACGACGTCGCCCGGAGCGCCGGTCGTGTAGTTCCACGCGGTCTCGATGTCGATCGACGACTGCACGGCGCCGCTCGGCGCGCGCAGGTACCACTGCCCCGCCGCAGGTCCGTTCGGGCCGCCGGCGGCATAGAGCGGATCGTTGGGTGCCGAGACGCGATGCTTGCGCTCGTCGACGACCGCGTACTCGACATCGCGTTCGCGCGCGAGGCGCCGCGCGAGCGCTGCCGACGTGACTCCGTTGGCCATCACGACCTGCACGCGATCGGCGATGCCGCGGCCCGACGACAATGCGACGCCGACCCGATCGCCGAGCGTCCTGCGCCCGACGAGCGTGCTCGTCCGTCGCCGACGAAAGACGCTCGCGCAGCACCGGCGAATCCGCCTTGAGCTTGACGATCACGCGCGCGTTCGCACGCTCGGAGGCATCGGACAGCGCCTGCGCGTACGCCGGTTGCGGTGACGAGCCAAGCAGCGCCGCGCAAAGCGCAGCCGCGGACAGAAGCGATGTGAATCTCAACGCCATCTCCAATGCATTCAGGGGGGTCCGGTCAAACCGCATCCCGATTGACCGGAGATCGGATGCGACACTTGCGACGCGAAATAGTTCGCGATCATCGGGTGAGCCGATGCCGTGGTCAAGGCAAGTTCGCCTTACAGCCGAAGATGTCGCCCGGCGGCGACATCACCGAGCAATCGATCTCGCCACGCAAGTCCCTCCGACCGTGCCGCGCAGAGGACGATACTCGCAGCCTACCCAGCCGTCGTAGCCGAGCTCGTCGACGCGCCGCAAGAGCCACGCGTAGTTGATCTCGCCGACGTCGGGCTCGTGCCGTCCCGGCGTGCCCGCGATCTGGATGTGACCGATGTGCGGCAGCCAGCGCTCGAGCTTGACCGAGAGGTCGCCCTCGACCACCTGCGTGTGATAGAGATCCATCTGCACTTTGAGGTTCGGCGCGCCGACCTCTTCGCGGATGGCGTGCGCTTCGGCCTGCGTCGAGAAGAGATAGTTCGGCACGTCGCGCGGGTTGAGCGCCTCGATCAGCACGCGTGATGCCCTGGCGTTGCGCCTCGATCGCACGCGCTGCGCAGATTGCGCGACGAAGGTCGAGCGCGCGCGCGTACGCGCACCGGCATCGGCGCCGGGCGGCAGCACGCCCGCCATCACGTGGATTCGCGGGCAGCGCGAGCGCTCGCGCATAGCGCAACGCGGTCGCGAAGCTCGCGGCGAACTCGTCTTCGCGCCCAGGCAGCGCCGCGAGCCCGCGCTCGCCGGCGGCGTAGTCGCCCGGGCGGCGCGTTGATCAGCACGCACTCGAGAGCGTGCTCGGCCGAGGCGCGCGGCGATCGCGTGCTCGCGGCACGTCGTACGCGAACGCGAATTCGACGGCCCGAAAGCCCGCGCGCGCCGCCTCGCCGAAGCGATCGAGGAACGGCACTTCGTTGAAGAGGAACGAGAGGTTGGCGGAGAGGCGGGGCATCGGGAGACCCGAGTGTGCGGGAGGGTCGGGAGCGTACACGACCCGGCTGCGGTCGGCGGCAAGTCGGGGGTTGCGCTGTCGCAAAACTGCAACGTCCTACAGAACCGTTCGTCGGCTGCGATCCTGTGGACAACCCGGTGAATCGGCGGTGGAACAAGGTGGACACGTCGGAAACGGGCCTCCAATCGGCTGTTTTTGTTGTCGTTTTTCGAGGCCCTTCCGGTGCATGAAAAAGCGCTTGCCAAGCGCGGGCGCCCCACTATGCTTGGTGTTCATCTGGCACTTCAACACAAGATGTAGTAGATTTTGATTTGCAAGCAGTATCCGGGAAGTCCCGCTGGCAATCGACGCCGGAGGAGGACGGGGCACCGAGGGGAAATCCGAGTGCGCCGTCCCGTAGCCCGCCTCGTGCGCTGCTTTGCGCGAAACGACGGGTCCCGCGGCGAAATGCGCCGCCGGCACTCAACAACGACAAGATTTCGACAGGAGAGCAATCCATGCAAGTCACCAGCGCTTCCGCCGCCACGACATCCGCCACCCACGTGATGTCCTGGCGGGAGAACCCGGAAGCGCCATGCCGCCCGCCGACCCGCGCTTCGCCCAGTACAAGGTCATCCGCCGCAACGGCGCGGTCGTCGGCTTCGAGCCGGCCAAGATCACGCATTGCGATGACCAAGGCGTTCCTCGCCGTCAACGGCGGCCAGGGCGCGGCGTCGCGCGCGCGTGCGCGACGAGGTCGCGAAGCTGACCGACGCCGTCGTCAGCGCGCTGATGAAGCGCAAGCCCGAAGGCGGCGCGATCCACATCGAGGAGATCCAGGACCAGGTCGAGCTCGCGCTGATGCGCGGCGGCGAGCACGAAGTCGCGCGCGCCTACGTGCTCTATCGCGAGCGGCGCTCGCAGGAGCGCGCGCAGGAGAAGTCGCAGAAGCGCGGCGAAGCCCGAAGCCGTCGACGATCATCGTCGTCGACAACGGCGTGTCGAAGCCGCTCGACCTCGACGCGCCTCACCGCGCTGGTCAAGGAATCCTGCGAGGGCCTGCGCCGACGTCGAGCCCGAGCGCATCCTCAAGGCCACGCTCAAGGACCTCTACAACGGCGTGCCGATGGACGAGGTGCGCAAGTGCGTCGTGCTCGCCGCGCGCACGCTGATCGAGAAGGACCCGGCGTACAGCTTCGTCACCGCGCGCCTGCTGCTCGACGCGCATCCGCTACGAGGCGCTCGGCGAGGAAGCGACGCAGGCCGACATGGCGACGCAAGCTACGCCGAGTACTTCCCGCGCTTCGTCAAGCACGGCATCAAGATCGGCCTCCTGAACGAGGCGCTCGCGCAGTACGACCTGAAGGCGCTCGGCGCGGCGTTGAAGCCCGAGCGCGACCTGCAGTTCGGCTACCTCGGCCTGCAGACGCTCTACGACCGCTATTTCCTCATCGACCAGTACGTCGGCGGGCCGCCGCTTCGAGCTGCCGCAGTGCTTCTTCATGCGCGTGGCGATGGGCCTCGCGCTGAACGAAGTCGAGCGCGAAGCGCGCGCGATCGAGTTCTACAACGTGCTGTCGACGTTCGACTTCATGAGCTCGACGCCGACGCTGTTCAACTCGGGCACGCACCGCTCGCAGCTGTCGTCGTGCTACCTCACGACGGTGGCCGACGACCTCGACGGCATCTACGAGGCGATCAAGGAGAACGCGCTGCTGTCGAAGTTCGCCGGCGGCCTCGGCAACGACTGGACCAACGTGCGCGCGATGGGCTCGCACATCAAGGGCACCAACGGCAAGTCGCAGGGCGTGGTGCCGTTCCTCAAGGTGGTCAACGACACCGCGGTCGCGGTCAACCAGGGCGGCAAGCGCAAGGGCGCGGTGTGCACGTACCTCGAGACGTGGCACCTCGACATCGAGGAGTTCCTGGAGCTGCGCAAGAACACCGGCGACGACCGCCGCCGCACGCACGACATGAACACGGCGAACTGGATTCCCGACCTGTTCATGAAGCGCGTGATGGAAGGCGGCGACTGGACGCTGTTCTCGCCCTCCGACGTGCCCGACCTGCACGACAAGTGGGGCCAGCGCGTTCGAGGAGGCGTACACGCGCTACGAGGAGAAGGCCGCGCGCGGCGAGCTGAAGCTCTTCAAGAAGATTCCCGCGCGTGCAGCTCTGGCGCAAGATGCTGTCGATGCTGTTCGAGACCGGGCATCCGTGGATCACGTTCAAGGATGCGTGCAACGTGCGCTCGCCGCAGCAGCACGTGGGCACCGTGCACAGCTCGAACCTCTGCACCGAGATCACGCTCAACACCAGCGACACCGAGATCGCCGTGTGCAACCTGGGCTCGGTCAACCTGCTCGCGCACATGAAGCAAGCGGGCGACGGCGCGAGCGACGCTGGGAGCTCGACCACGACAAGCTGCAGCGCACGATCCGCACCGCGATGCGCATGCTCGACAACGTCATCGACATCAACTACTACGCGGTGGCGAAGGCGCGCAACTCGAACCTGAAGCACCGTCCGGTGGGCCTCGGCATCATGGGCTTCCAGGATTGCCTGCACCTGCACGCACACGCCGTACGCGTCGGACGCGGCGATGCAGTTCGCCGACGCGTCGATGGAGGCGGTCTGCTACTACGCGTACTGGGCGTCGACCGAGCTCGCCGAGGAGCGCGGCCGCTACTCGTCGTACAAGGGCAGCCTGTGGGACCGCGGCATCCTGCCGCAGGACACGCTGCAAGCTGCTGCGCGAGGAGCGCGGCGGCTACGTCGAGATCGACGAGTCGTCGACGATGGACTGGGACGCGCTGCGCGCGCGCATCCGCAGCACGGCATGCGCAACTCGAACTGCGTCGCGATCGCGCCGACGGCGACGATCTCCAACATCATCGGCGTCGGCGCGTCGATCGAGCCCGAGTACCAGAACATCTACGTGAAGTCGAACCTGTCGGGCGAGTTCACCGTCGTCAACGAGCACCTCGTCGCCGAGCTGAAGAAGCTCAACCTGTGGGACGAGGTGATGGTCGCCGACCTCAAGTACTTCGACGGCTCGCTCGCCACGATCGACCGCGTGCCCGCCGATCTGCGCAACCTCTACGCGACCGCGTTCGAGGTCGACGCCAAGTGGATCGTCGAAGCCGGCGCGCGGCGGCAGAAGTGGATCGACCAGGCGCAGAGCCTCAACATCTACATGGCGGGCGCGTCGGGCAAGAAGCTCGACGAGACCTACAAGCTCGCGTGGCTGCGCGGCCTGAAGACCACGTACTACCTGCGCACGCTGGCGGCGACGTCGGCGGAGAAGTCGACCGGCGAGGGCGGCGAGCTGAACGCGGTGTCCGACGTCGGGCGCGCAGCTGGGTGCCGACGCGACGGGCGCCAGCAGCCGCAACGCAGCGCGCGTCGAACAGCGCGCGGAGCCGGAGCCGAAGTTCTGCACCATCGACGATCCGACGTGCGAGGCGTGCCAGTAGGAGGCATCGACAGCGTTGCAGGCAGTGCAGCGTACGCGACGGTCCGCGGGCAACGACAGACGGACCGCGCGCGAAGGAGAGTCAGCCAACCCCGCAAACCCGGACAGGAGGGCAAGCGATGAACGCAAAGACCGACAGATGGGAGATCTACACCGACAAGGCCGGCCGGCGCCACTGGCGCTGGCCGGCGTCCAGCGGCGCGTCGGAACGCGACGGGCCAGCGTCGACGACGACTCCCGGCAGCGCACGGTTACGCCCGCACAGCAGCAGCAGGCGCATCTTCGCCCCGCTGCTGCGCAGCGGCAAGTAGCGAGCACGACGACGCGGGCCGGGCAACCGGTCCGCGTCGCGGCACGCCGCGGCGAGGCGTTGCGCGCTTCGGCGCGACGTGAGCCGAGCTCGCGCGGCACGTTCGTCAACCTGCCCGAGGGAGGCGAGTTGGCCCGATACGAGCATGTACAGCGACACGTGACCGAAGCGCGGTATCTCGGAGACTACAAGGTCTGGCTGGAATTCAACGATGGACGAAAGGGCGTGGTCGACCTCGCCGATGACCTCTACGGCGAGAACTTCGAGTCGCTGCGCGACCGCGACCGCTTCGCCGAGTTCTATCTCGACTACGGGCTCGCGACGATCGCCTGGCACACGGCGTCGATTTCGCGCCCGATTACCTGTACGAAAAGCTGAGCGCGATGCATTGAACATCGTTCGATCGCCCCGATCAAAGATGCGACGAGGAGACCTGAACCATGTTGAGCTTCGACGACGACTTCGTCCCCGCCGCGCAGCCGCGCGCCGCGCCGGCCGACGCCGGAGACGATTCGCGCGCAGGCGGCCGGCAGCATCGCGAGCGGCATCCTGTCGCGCGAGCCCGTGCACGACCTCGACGTCGAGCGGCAGGCGATGGAGAACGGCTTCCGCCGCGTGCGCATCGAGGACAAGCGCGTCATCAACGGCCAGGCCGACGTCAACCAGCTCGTGCCGTTCAAGTACCGCTGGGCGTGGGACAAGTACCTCGCCGCCTGCGCCAACCACTGGATGCCGCAGGAAGTGAACATGCAGCGCGACATCGAGCTGTGGAAGAACCCGAACGGGCTGACCGACGACGAGCGCCTGATCGTCAAGCGCAACCTCGGCTTCTTCGTCACCGCCGATTCGCTCGCCGCCAACAACATCGTGCTCGGCACGTATCGCCACATCTCGGCGCCCGAGTGCCGCCAGTACCTGCTGCGCCAGGCGTTCGAGGAGGCGATCCACACGCACGCCTACCAGTACATCGTCGAGAGCCTGGGCCTCGACGAGGCGGAGATCTTCAACGCCTACCACGAGATCAAGTCGATCCGCGACAAGGACGAGTTCCTGATCCCGTTCATCGACGTGCTCGACCAACCCGATGTTCAAGACCGGCACGCCGGAAGCCGACCAGGAGCTGCTGAAGAGCCTGATCGTCTTCGCCTGCATCATGGAGGGGCTCTTCTTCTACGTCGGCTTCGTGCAGATCCTGGCGATGGGCCGGCAGAACAAGATGACGGGCGCGAGCGAGCAGTACCAGTACATCCTGCGCGACGAGTCGATGCACTGCAATTTCGGCATCGACCTCATCAACACGATCAAGCTCGAGAACCCGCACCTGTGGACGCCGGAGTTCCGCGAGGAGATCCGCGCGCTGATGAAGAAGGGCGTCGACCTCGAGTACGCCTACGCCGAGGACACGATGCCGCGCGGCGTGCTGGGCCTGAACGCGACGATGTTCAAGGAGTACCTGCGCTTCATCGCCAACCGCCGCTGCCAGCAGATCGGCGTCGATCCGCTGTTCGACAAGGCCGACAACCCGTTCCCGTGGATGGCCGAGATGATCGATCTCAAGAAGGAGAAGAACTTCTTCGAGACGCGGGTGATCGAGTATCAGACCGGTGGCGCGCTGAGCTGGGATTGAGTTGCCGCCCCTGCCCGCCTGCACGCAGTTGCGACGACGGCTGACGATTCACGGAGGAATCACCGTCCAGTCATAGCGTCGTGTCGGGAGGAAACGATGGTCTCTGCTTGGTGGTTGGTGGTGGCCGCGAGTCTCGGATTCAGTGTCGGGCTGCTGCTGTTTGCGGCATTGACGATGGCACGCGACGACGAAAGCTCGCAGTTGGACGATCACCCGGCAAGGCCGCAACACAGCTGACGCCCCTGACTCCCGCCGCGCGAACCCGTTCGCCGGGTCTCGCCCGACTCTTCTCCGACGAGCGCGCCTTCACGTGGCGCGAAGACCCTCTCGCCGCAACGAGCGAAGGCGTGCGCGACCTACGACGACCGCCTTCCGAGCGTGACTCCGGCAGCGCAGGCGCGACGCCTCGCCGCCGACGACGAATTCCTCGCGCCGGCTGCACGCCATCGACCGCGCGAGCCTGGACGCGCAGGACCGGTCAGCTACGACCTCTTCGAATTCATGGTCGCGAGCGCGTCGACGCTCGCGCCGATACCGCGAGTGGCGCGCTGCCGTTCAACAGCGACAGCGGCTTCTTCGCCGAACTCCTGCAGCTCCATGCGCTGGCAGGCGCCGCGCACGACGAAGCAATACGAGAACTACATCGCGCGGCTCGAGGACGTGCCGCGCTACTTCGGCGAGAACATCGCCAACGTGCGCACGGGCATCGCGGACGGGTTCACGCTGCCGGCCGAGATCCTCGCCGGCGTATCGCAAGGTCGATCGCCGGCGCGCAATACACGAAGCCCGAGGACTCGCCGTTCTGGAAGCCGTTCGCGAGATTTCCCGACGGCGTGCCGGAAGCGGACCGTGCGCGGCTCGCGACGGCGGGCAAGGCGGCGCTCGCAACGGCCGTCATCCCGGCGTACGCGGAGTTCAAGCGCTTCTTCGAGGAGGAGTACGCCCCGCGGCGCGCAGCGACGATCGGCGCCTCGGCGCTGCCGGACGGCCGCGCCTACTACGCCGATCTCGTGCGCTATTTCACGACGCTGCCCGATGCGACGCCCGAGGGCATTCATCGAGACAGGCCTTGCCGAGGTCGAGCGCATTCGCGCCGAGATGGAAGCGATCGTCCGCGAGGTCGAAGTTCGACGGGAGCTTCGCCGACGTTCCTCGCGTTCCTGCGCACCGATCCGCAGTTCTATGCGAAGACGCGCGGACGAGCTGCTGCGCGACGCGGCGTGGATCTGCAAGGAGATCGACGGCAAGCTGCCGCGATATTTCGGCAAGCTTCCGCGCACGCCCTACGGCGGTGAAGCCCGTGCCGGAGGCGCTCGCGCCGAACTACACGAGCGGCCGTTACAACCCGGGGCCGATCGGCGCGGCGGGCGAATACTGGGTGAACACGCTACGCGCTGCGAAACTCGCCGCTCTACGTGCTGCCGGCGCTGACGCTGCACGAAGCGGTGCCCGGCCACCATCACCAGGTCGCGCTGGCGCGCGAGATCGCCGACATTCCGGCGTTTCCGCCAGAACTTCTATCCGCACGCGTTCGGCGAAGGCTGGGCGCTCTACTCCGAAAAGCTCGGCGAGGAGATGGGCGTCTATCACACGCCGTACCAGCGCTTCGGGCGGCTCGCCTATGAGATGTGGCGCGCGTGCCGGCTCGTCATCGACACCGGGATGCACGCGATGGGGTGGACACGCGCAGCAGGCACTCGACTATCTTGACGGCGAACACCGCGCTATCGACGCACGAAGTCCGCACCGAGGTCGATCGCTACATCTCCTGGCCCGGGCCAGGCGCTGGCGTACAAGATCGGGGAGCTCGAGATCATCGAGCTGCGCAGGCGCGCCGAGGCGGCGCTCGGCGAGCGGTTCGATCTGCGCGCCTTCCACGATGCGGTCCTCGAAAACGGCGGCGTGACGCTGCCCGTGCTCGCGCGACAGATCGACGGATACGTGGAGCGGGCCTCTATCCACGCTTCAAAAAAGTGACGTGCGGAAATTCATCGTTGGCCTCGGATGCGATCGTCCGACCTACCCGTTCGGCCAGCAGGCGCGGTTCCTCCTCCGCAAACACGTAAGCAAATCCGGCGTGGGTCGTGAACACGACCTGATCGGTGGTCGCGGCTCGAGAACCGCGCAGCCGCATCAACGTCCTTCCGATCGAACGGCCGATTCTCTCCGCTTTGCCGACACCGGCCGGAGCCTCCCCGGATCGCTGCCAGAAACTGGCGAGAATGGGGCCGTCTGGACAGATCCGATCGAGACATTTGAACAGATCTGCCTGCATTTCACGATCCACGACGTGTGAGAGGCTTTCCCACCCGAGGATCACTGCATCGTAGCTCGCGTCCCGCGCAGCAAACCAGCGCCTCTCCCAGTCGAACAAATCCGACCCGCGGCAGTGGTCGGTCGAGTCATACCGATCGACGGTAAGCGCGCTCTTCTCCTCGACGGTCGTCGCCTCCACTGCAATGGCGCCGACGACCCTTTCGCCGGCGGCAAGCCAACGTTGGCTCATCGCGCTCCAGCGGCAGTATGCCGAGAGAATGACGAGCGGTCCCGCCATGGAACAAGCGTACAGCAGCCCGCTTCTGGCGGGCGGAAATCGTGTGATTCATGCGCGTCAACTCGTGAACGGCCCCACGGGCGTGAGCGGGACTGCCACCGTCGTGCACTCGGCATGCCCGCACTCGCAACCTTCGACGTCCTTGCGGTCGTCGGCTTGCATGCTTTCGGCGCAATAGTCGCTGCAATACTGCTCCCCGTCGGCAACCGTGCAGGTGCAGTCGGGATGGGCGCACTTGTTCAAAGCGGCGAGCTTTCCTGAGCCTTTGGTTTGAACGGATGCCATCGTTGTCTCCTCGTGGCGGGCCGGTATGCCCCAAAAGCAACGATAGCGGCGAACGCCGGACGCGACTGTCGTCCGCCCTGCCCTCTCACCGTCCGATATCGCCTACACCGGGCCGGCCTGCCTGCGCCGCGACGACGCGTCGGATTCGCCGACTTACTTCGGGCGCGGCATCTCGAGCCTGGCGTCGGCGCGCCGCACCTTTCCCTGCTCGGCTTGCCGGCCATCTTCGCCCTCTGTCTCAACAGTACCGCCGCAGCCAATCGATGACGTGCTCAACGACATCGTCGGGACGCTCGCGCTGCGGAAAGTGTCCCGCGTCGTCGATGAGCCGCCGCTCGTACGGCCCGACGAAATACGCTTCCTTGCCTTCGCTCATCTGCGGCAGATTCACCGGGTCGAGCGAGCCGTGCAGGGTCAGCGTGGGCACGCGTTGCCTCGGCACCGGATCGAAGCGCGCCTCGAGCCCGACATACGCCGGATCGCCCTCAGCGTGGCCCCAACGCGAGCGATAGGAGTGAAGCGTGATGTCCGCCCAGTCGGGATTGTCGAACGAGATCGCCGTGCGCTCGAATTCCGCGTCGTCCGGCTTGTAGGCGACGAACCATTCGTTCCAGATGTGACGCGTGAATGCGCGGCGGTCGTCGCGCACGAGGCGCTCGCCTCGCGTCGTCGCCATCAGCCAGTGATACCAGTAGTTCTGCGTTTGCCGCCAGCTCAGGACCTGACCCGGATGGTTGGTGCCGTAGCCCGTCGACAGCGCGACACACGCAACGATGCGCGAATCATCGAGTGCCGACGCGATGTACGCGGCGCGCGCACCCCAGTCGTGGCCGATCACCGCATAGCTGCCGAGGCCGAGTGCCACGGCGAAGTCCACCAGGTCCTGACCCAGCGCGACGAGTTGCCCGCTGCGAAAGGCATCGTCGCGGAGGAACCGCGTCGGCCCGTAGCCGCGCAACCAGGGGACGCAAGTGCGGTAGCCGGCGCGATGCAGCGCGGGGACCACGCGGTCCCACGTGCGCACGTCGTCCGGCCAGCCGTGGGCAAGGATCACCGGGAAGCCGTCGGCGGGTCCGGCGGCTTCGTAGCCGACGCGAAGGAGCGGGGTTTCGACGAAGGCCTGCACGTTCAGGGGTTCCTGGCGTAGCGCGTTTCGGGGCAGGAGCGACGCGGATCGTCGGTGAGCGCGGGTCGTTCTCAGCCGGCGACCATCATAACTGCCCCGGGGTTCTCTACGCAGCAGGTCGTATCCTACAAACGGCCGCAGCGTGGCCTGAATATTGCTGTTATGCGGATGCCGCCCTCGGCAGCGGCGGGCTCGGCCAGAGAAAAGAGATGCGTAACCCCTCAGCGCTTGCGGACATGGATGTCAGGACGGACCTCGCGGCTCCCGCCGCGGAGCCGGGTACGTCCGCCTCCCAAGCAATCCTTCGCGACGCCTTCGAGCTCTTCCATTCGACTGTAACGGGGATTGCGAAGCTCTCCATCGAGACGAGCAACGATCTTTTCGAGATGGATTCGCAGGTGACGGCTGAGCAGATCTTCGAATTCAAATCCAAGCGAAGCGAGTGGCTGAAAAGATTCGATGCGGCGTTGTGGGAGCTGTTCGAGAGGCGTCTCGCCGGAAAGCGCAGGAAAGGCCGCCGACCGGACCCGGTGCAGTCGTTCGAGTCTCTCAGCGTGCTGAGCGACAACGACACGAGCAGCCAGAACGCGCTGAAGCAGGTGACGAAGCGCTTGGCGGAAACGGCCCAGGCGGAGCTCGAAGCGCTGGACCATCGCGTGGCAGTGCTGCTCGACGAAGTGCGCTCGCACGAAGTCGACAATCCGCTCTCCCCCGACTATCTGGTCGACGCAATCGGCATGACCTCCCGCGCGATCTACGCCAACGCCCGCATATGGCGACTGCTGATGTGGCGCGTGGTGGGAGACTTCATTCCGGCGATCAACAAGATCTACATCCAGGTCAACCGCTACCTGGCCGTGCGCAGCGTTCTTCCGGATATCGGTCCGGCACTTCGCGCGCGCAGCGCGCTGCGGCCCGACGACGACAATCAGCTGGTCCCGCTGTTCAATCGGTTGATCAACGAAGTGGACGCCGACAGCCAGGCGTGGCGCACCCTCGATCGCGACGCCGCGTTGAAAGCCGGCTATGGTCTCGCCGCGCTGGACGCCAATCCCTACGACGGCGCCGCCGTAGAGGCGCAACGACCCGCCGCGGCGCCCGGCGATTTCCCGCGACTCAATGCGATGTTGGTGACGGGAACGCTTTCCACCGTTCTGGAGACGCTCGATCACTGGCAACGCGACGATCCGATGGCCGAATATCTGCGCGCGCAGGCGCAAGCCGGGTTCGACCCGGCATCAACGCCCGTGAACCGCATTCCATGGATCCACGCTGCAATCGCTCCCGGCATCCAGGACGAGAGCGCGCGAAGCGCCATCGATGTCGTCGGCTTCCTGTTCGACTATATCTTCAAGGACCCGTCGCTTCCTTCGCGCTCCCGAGTGATCCTCGGCGGGCTGCAAATACCGATTCTGAAGGTGGCGCTCGCCGAGCCGCGCTTCTTCGTCGATGAAAAACATCCTGCGCGGCGGCTCCTCGAGGGGCTCGCCTGCGCAGCGGCCGGCACCGATGACGACCAGGTCTACGCGGCGGGGTTCGAGGCCGTCGCAAGGACGATCGTCGACACGATCTGCGCGCGGTTCGTGCTGGATACGACCGTTATCGAGCGCGAATGCGATACGCTCGACAAGTTCACCGACGAGTGGCGGACGAAATCGGCCGCCGCGGCGCAGCGCCGCATCGACGCGGCCCTGACGGGGGAATGGCGCGACGCCCATCGGTCACGGGTGCGCGTCGTCATCCGCGACAAGCTTGCCGGCGTCGACGTCCCGTTCGATGTCCGGGGATTCATCGGCACCGTATGGGCCGAGTACATGACGCTGCTCCGGCAAGCCCGGGGAATCGAGAGCGACGACTACGTCGATGCAGTCGAGACTCTGGACGACATGCTTTGGTCCATAGCCATCAAGGAGCGCAAGGGCCAGAAGGCGAGGCTCTCGAAGATCATTCCTTCGCTCGTCCAAAGGTTGCGTAGCGGGGGAACGGCCGCGCGAGTTTCCGGTGAGCAGATGAAGCGCTTCCTGAGCGCGCTCTACGACCTGCACATCGCGGCGATCAGGCCCGGAGGAGGAGCTCCGAGCCCCGGCCCGCGTCCCGCGGCGCCTTCGTTTAACATGTGCAAGGAGATCGGTAACCTGCACGATTTCGTCGCCGATCTCGTCATCGGCACCTGGCTCGCATTCGATCAGAAGGGCATTCCCGTCCACCTCCGGCTAAGCTGGGTCAGTCCGTGGCGCTCCACTTACATCTTTGCGAGTCCGTCGGGGTCGACGGTGATGGCGCTCACTCCCGAAGAGCTCGCCTGGGAAATGAGCGCAGGCAGGGTCGCGCTGGTCGTAGAGCCGGTGCCGTTGTTCGATCGCGCGATAAGCGTCACACTGGAGTACCTCGCGGCGCAAAAGAAGTAACAACGGCCGTCAGCGCCGTAGTGCGTGGTCCGGCGGCGCCCGCAACGCGCTGCGACACCGCTTCTCCAACCCTGACGAGCCCGGCGTGCGCAGCGAATCGGGTTCCGACGAAGTGACGCACATGAGCAACGGCGCGCAAAGCTCGAGCGAGAAGAAGCTCAAGGCCATCTGGGAGCTCGCCGGCGATGCGATGGTGTTCCTCGACGCCGACGGGCTGCTCGACTGCAACGACGCCGCGCTGCGGCTCTTCGGCATCGATTCGCTCGACCGCGCCGTCGGACTGCCGTTGCATGCGTTTGCGCCGCCCACGCAGGCGGACGGCCGGCCGTCGGCCGAAGTCTTTGCCGAGGGACGACGAAAGGTCATCGCGTCGGGTATCGAGCGCTTCGATTGGCAGTTCCAGCGCGCGAACGGCGATCCCCTCGTGCTCGACGTGATCCTGCACGCCGTGCAGATGGGCGGCGGCGAAATCGTGCACGGGATCTTCCGCGACGTCACCGCCGAGCGCCTCGCGGCACGCAAGGTTGAAATGGCGCGATCGGAGGCGGAAGGAAGCCTGCGACGCCTGTCGCGGCAGGATGCGCTGACCGAATTGCCCAACCGCGCGCTGTTTCTCGAAGAGGGCCAGCGACGGCTCGACGCAGCGCTGCCGTCCGACAATGTCTGTCTGCTGTATGTGGATGTCGACAGCTTCCGCAGGGTCAACGACATGCTCGGCGAGACTGTCGGCGACCATGCGTTGCGCGCGGTAGGCGAGCGATTGCGCCGCTTCGTCGGCTCGGGCGACTTGCTGGCGCGATTGGGGAGCGACGAATTCGCGTTGCTGCTGACCGATTGCACGCGCCGATGCCGCGGCTGAGACAGCCCGCCGCGTCGTCGTCGCGCAGGAGCAGCCGCTCTCGTTCGGCGATCAGCGGTTCAACGTCACGGTGAGCGTCGGCGTTGCGACGCTCGGCCCGCCGGTGCGCAGCCTCGAGAGCCTGCTGCAGCAGGCGGCGATGGCGAGGAACGCGTCGCGGCAGAATCACCGCGGCGGCTGGCAGATGTTCGCCGAGTCGATGAATGCCGGGATGCGCGATCGCTGGCAGCTGGAAAGCGAGCTTCGCGCGGCGCTGGAACGCCGGCAATTCGTCCTGCACTACGAGCCGCAGGTGGACTTGCAGACCAACCGCGTCATCGGCGTCGAGGCGCTGGTGCGATGGCAGAATCCGCGATTGGGCCTGGTGGAGCCGGAGCGTTTCATCGCGCTCGCAGAAGAGATCGGCCTCATCGAGACCATCGGCGAGTGGGTCCTGTTCGAGGCCTGCCGCCAGAACCAGCTCTGGTCGGCGAAGGGACTGGCGCCGGTGCGCATGTCGGTCAATGTCGCGGCCCGCCAGTTCCGGACGAGCCTGATCGGCCTCGTGCGAGCCGCGCTGGCCGAAGCCCACCTTGCGCCGGAGTGGCTGATGCTGGAAATGACCGAAGGCACGCTGCTCGAAGGCACGAGCGACACCATCGGAATCCTGTCGGATCTGCGCAACCAGGGCGTTTCGCTGGCGATCGACGACTTCGGAACCGGCTACTCGTCGCTGTCGTACCTGAAGCGCTTTCCGCTCGACCAGCTCAAGGTGGACCAGTCGTTCATCCGCGACATCGATCGCGACGCGGACAACCTCGCGATCGTCGGCGCGATCATCAATCTGGGCCACACGCTGCGCCTGACCGTGATCGCCGAAGGCGTGGAAACCGCGACGGAGCTCGAAATGCTGCGGCAGAATCGATGCGATGAGGCGCAGGGATTCTATTTTGCGCGGGCGCTCCCGGCTGCCGACATGGAGGTGTTGCTGGGCCGCTCGGCCCTTCGCTGATCGGCCGCTGCCATGAACGGACCTGACATCCGGAAATCGGCGTTCGGCGCACTCGTCGGATTGCCTCTCTGTTTCGCCTGCGCGGCACTGCTCCTGGCGGGTTGCGGCGAGCGGGAGTCCGCGACACCCAAGTCTGCGACGCCGGTGTCTCCGGTTCCCGTGAATGTCGACGCAAATCCGCCCGACGGGGCGCCCGCCCGTAGCGCCATAGTTCAGCCGCGAGACATCGCGGTCATCGTCCGCGACGTGCTCGCCGTGCCGCCGAGCAGCAAGGAGCGTCCGCTGGCGAGGATCAACAATCTGATTCATGCCGGCGACGGCTCGGGCCGGCTGTTCGTGAGCGACATGAACGGCAGGATCTATGTGATCAAGGACGAGAAGGTGCTCGCGGAGCCGCTTCTCGACATGACGGTCGCGAGGCGCGGAGCCTTCACGGCAGGAGTGGAGTTCGAGCAGGGCCTCACCGGATTTGCGTTCCATCCGGACTTTGCCAAGCCGGGCCGTCCCGGCTTTGGGAAGCTCTACACGGCGAGCACCGAAGTGCCCGGATCGGGAAAGCCGGACTTTCCGAGTCCATACCCCACAGCGCACGTCGAGCATCACAACGTGCTCGCCGAATGGTCGATCGATCCAAGGGACCCGAACCGCGTCGATCCCGCCTCGCGGCGCGAGGTGCTGCGCATCGCTCACCCGAGGCGCGACCACGTAATGAGTCAGCTTGGATTCGCTCCGCACGCGAAACCGTGGGATCCGGACTACGGCACGCTCTACATCGGCGTCGGGGATGGAGGCAACACCACGTCCCAGTACAAGAAGGTCGATGCCTGGCACGTTGCGCAGAACCGGCTGAGCCCGCACGGGAAGATTCTGCGCATCAATCCGCTGGCGGACGGAGACCGCAAGTATTCAATCCCCAGCGACAACCCGTTCGTCCGCGATGCGTCGTACCTGAAGGAGATCTGGGCGCTGGGGTTGCGAAACCCGCAGCGTTTCAGCTGGGATTCCGGCGGCGAGCATCGGATGCTGATCGCCGACATCGGGCAGGCCCAGGTCGAGGAGATCAATATCGGCCAGCCCGGCGCGAACTACGGCTGGGGCGAGCGCGAAGGGATGTTCGTCATCGACCCGAATGACGAGAATCATCTGTCGCCGCCGCCTCCGGGAGACGAACGTCTTGGCTACACGTATCCGGCGGTCCAGTATCGGCACGATCTCGGGAAGGCGGTCACGGGCGGATTTGTCTATCGGGGCAAGGCCATTCCTGCGCTGTATGGCAAGTACGTCTTCGGCGACATCGCGTCCGGGCGCATTTTCTTCGTCGAGGAGTCGACACTGGTCAATGGGCGCCCCTCGCCGTTCGGCGAAATCAAGCTTCGATACCTCGGGCGCGAGCGATCACTGCTGGAGATTGTCGGCGGCGACGACCGCGCGGACTTGCGATTCGGGATGGACGAGCGCGGCGCGATCTACCTCCTCACCAAGCGCGACGGCATGATTCGCAAGCTTTCGATTCCCGCTGTCGAGTAGGCGAATCCGTCGTCATTTGCAGCCGGGAAAACGCGAGCCCGTGAAGCCCGAGCAGAAAAGCGCCGTGTAGGCTGCGCAGATCTTTCCATACGCGGCGATGTAGTCCGGATTCGCTTGACCGAAAAAGTTTCCGGCTTCGTCCAGCCGTGAATTGGCAGTGGTCTTGTCGATGCTCGCCATGGAGGAGCGGGCCATCACGCCCTTGACGACCCAGTAAGCCGTCTCAACCCCGTGCGCAGTCCGGTAGTCGACCAGCATCGCGCTCTGCGCAACGTCCGTTTCGATTTGCTTGCACAGGTCGAGATTGGCGCGGTACGCGTCGACCGAGGCGAAGATCGATTCGATGACCTTCGATGCGGACTTCATCACCCCCTTGATGACAACCGGGACCGAGCCCCCTTCGCCGATGAGTTCAAGCGTTACTGTCGAGTCGGAAAATTCCGAAATCCCGTCGAGCATGTTGCTCACCCAGGACCAGCGCGCCCTGACTCTGTTCGATTTCACCGGGTCGTCTCTGAGTTGCTTTCCCTTGCTGCAAAAAATGTGAATCTTGAACAGCGGGCTGCCGAACACTGCCTGTCCGTGGGGGCCTTGGGGGGAAATGGAAAGAACGCCGCCCTCGCCCGCGGCGCCCGCGACCGCCGGCGCGATCGCCGGGCTCGCTCCCAGCGGCTCTGCCGAAAACGCGTCAGCGTCGCCGATCGCGTCGAAAAGGTTGGCAAGGTTCTGCGGGGTGTTCTGCCAGTCGGGAACGAGCCGGAGCGTTTCGTAGAGTGACGAACAGGATCAGCGGCGGCACGTGGTCGACGATGTCGGCGAGGAGCTCGCCGTCGCCGAGTCCCTGTTGCTCGATTTGCGGGAACTTGGGCTTCAGATCCGCCATGTCGAGCACGAATATCTCCAGGTCCATGCGGAAATTCCAGCACGGCGAGCCTTCGCCGCACCGCCCCGCGCCGCCATTGACGAAGTCCTGGAAAGGCTTCCGGCGGTGCTGTAGAAATCCCAGGATGTCGGCGACGGTTTCCTTCAGCGTGTCGCCTTGTTGTTGCAATGACGTGAGCTGCCGTTTGAGATCCGCCGCGGTGTCCTTGACGTTGCCGGTCACCGTATCCCAGATGTCCTGCACGTTGCCGATGATTGTGTCGATCTTGTCCTGACCCCAGTCGGCCGCTTGCGCGTGCCCCATAAACGCGAGCACGCATATCGCCAGCAGATATCGGATGCAGTTCATGGTGATCCCCCTTTGAGACGCGTTCCGGTTCTTGCGCGCCGAACCCGCAAACCAAGCGAAAGGGGAAGTTGCGTTGGCGAGAGCGAGCCGCGACCCCCCTCGAGCCGGCGTGCCGCGAGCACCGCCGGATTCGGCGGACTCTCCGCTCGCCCGACGGTGGTGTCAAGAGAGAACGACTTCGACGTGCGACCTTCGCTATGCAATCATCATATTTCGAAGGCGTGTCGGCATGGAGGACGATAAAATGTGCGCTACACCGCCATGAAGATCGCCACCTGGAACGTCAACGGCATTCGCGCACGCGAGGCGCAGCTCTGCGACTGGGTGGAGCGCGACCGGCCGGACGTCATTTGCCTGCAGGAGATCAAGGCGCGGCCCGACCAGGTGCCCGAGCGCTGCAAGCTCGCCGACTACCACGCGTTCTGGCACGGCGCCGGCGGATATTCGGGCGTTTCGCTCCACTTGCGGCGGGAGCTTCTGGAACGACCCGAGTTCGCGCATCCGGCGTTCGACATCGAGACGCGCATCGTGCAGGTCGCGCTCGACAACCTCGTCGTCGCGTCGGTTTACGTGCCCAACGGCGGGAAGGACTACCCGCCAAGCTTCGCTTCCTGCAAAGCCTCGTCGAATGGGTGCGGGCGCTGCGCGAGCAGGGGCGTGACTTGATCCTGTGCGGCGACATCAACATCGCCCGCGCCGGACGTCGACGTGCATCCCAAGGAGCGCAAGCCCGGCGTCATCGGTCAACGCGACGAGGAGCGCGCGCTGTTCGAGGCGATGCTCGGCGATTCGCTGGTCGACGTCACGCGCGCGCTCGATCCCGACAACGCGGCGCTCTTCACCTGGTGGCCGCCCTGGCGCGACATGCGCAAGCGCAACATCGGCTGGCGGATCGACTACATCCTCGCCTCGCGCACGATCGCCGAGCGTGCAACGGAGTGCAGGGTGCTGGCCGAGATCGGCACCAGCGATCACGCGCCGATCATGATGACGGCGCCGATCTGAAGCGTTACGGCGTCGCCGAACCTTCCGGACTGCCGATACCGCTCGCCGAGACCGCGAACGACCGCGGTGCGCCGCCGCCGGCGAACTGCGCCCACATGCGCTGGTAAGCGGCCTCGAGGCCTCGCGTGAATCGCGGCGAGTCGAAGAGCGGCGCCCTCCCCCGCTCGTCGCGCAGGCCCCGCCTTAGCGCCTCGAGCCGCGGCCGATCGCGCGCGAGGCCGAGCGCGAGCGCCTCGTACTCGGCGAATGTCCTCGCAACCAATTGGCCGAGCCCCACATTGACGAGCAGGCTCGCGGCGACGCGCGAGGCAAAGGTCTCGCCCATCACGGTGACCAGCGGGCAGCCGGCCCAGAGCGTATCGCTGCCGGTCGTGTGCGACGTGTACGGAAACGTGTCGAGCGCGAGATCGGCAAGAGCGTAGCGCGCGAGGTGCTCCGCGAGCGGCCGCACCGGCGCAAAGACCAGCCGCTCGGGCGAGACGCCATGGCCGCTCGCCGCCTTGCGCAGATTGTCCTTCGCCCATCGATTCTCCTCGAGGAGCCAGAGCACGCTCTCCGGGACGGCGTCGAGCAGCCGCATCCAGATCGCGAACACGCGCGGCTCGATCTTGTAGCCTTGATTGAAGCAACAGAAGACGAAGCCGTTCTCCGTCAATCCGCAGGCCTCGCGCGTGAGCCCGCCCGCCCCACTCGGGCGCTTGCGGTCGTTCGGCTGATAGCAATGCGGCAGGCGAACGACTTTCTCCGAATAGTCGCGATCGTGTTCCGGCGGAACGACGTGCGGGTCGGCAATCGAGGTAATCGATCCAGTCGGCGCCCATCGTCCCCGGATAGCCGAGCCAGTTGACCTGGATCGGCGCAGGTCGATCAGGCCGCGATGCGCGGGCGATCATCGGCGGTGTAACCCTTGAGATCGACGAGGATCTGGATCCGCTCGTCGTGAATGCGCTTCGCCGCCTCGTGATCCGAAAGCGGCGCGATGTCGATGAAGCGGTCGCAACCCGCCGCGAGCCGCTGTCGCATCGCGCCGCCGTCGTCGGGGCCATAGGAGAAGAGGAACACTTCGAAGCGCTCGCGGTCGTGCAGCTCGAACACTTCCGCCGCCAGATAGGCGACGGGATGACCGTGAAAGTCGCTCGACAGATATCCGACGCGCATGCGCGACGGTCGGGTCGAATCGCGCGATGTCCTGGCGCATCGGCTCCTTTGCGGCGATCGTCGCCGCATGCGCGCGCGCCACCGTCGATTGAAGCGCGCGGTCTGGCCCCCGGCAGCGAGAAGAGTTGAAAGGGCGGCACACCGGAGGGATCTTCGGCCGCACGGCGAAGCACGGCCTCCGAGTACGCCGCGGTCGCGGTCCAGTCGCAAAGTCGTTGAGCGAGCCAGAGCGCCGAAGCCAGCGGCCGGAAGAAAATCGGGCCGCAACGCGAGCGCGCGCTTGTAGCAGTCGAACGCATCGGCGAGACGGTCCTGTTGCTGGAGCGCCAGGGCGAGCGCGAGATGCGCGTCGGCCGACTCCGGGTCGATCTCGGTCCAGCGACGAAAGCTCTTCTCGGCCTCCGCGTGCCGGCCGAGCCGCTGCAGCACGTTCCCGAGATGGTCCCACGCGGAGGCGAACCCGGGATTGAGGGTCGCCGCCTCGCGCAATGCGGCGATCGCCTCCTCGCTCTTCCCGGCCAGGAAGAGCGCATTGCCGAGGTTGAACCGGCGCGATAGTCGTCGGGCCTCAGCGCGATCGCGTTCCGATAGTGGCCGATCGCTTCTTCGATCATCCCGCTCGCCTGCAGCGCGTGGCCGAGGTTGTTGTGGACCTCCGCATAGGCGGGACGCAGTGCCAGCGCGCGCCGGTACGCTGCGATCGCCTCGGTCAGGCGCCCGGAATCCTTGAGCACATTGCCGAGGTTGGCGTGGTAGATCGGGTTTTCCGGCTCGCGCGCGAGCGCGTCCGCGATCAGGCGGATCGCCGATTCGACGTCGTTGTTCCGAAAGCGAACGAGCCCGAGGAGGTGCGCCGCATCGGCGTGTTCCGGGCAGTCGGTAAGAAGCTGCTCGTAGATCGCGCCGGCGTCGTCCAAGCGGCCGGCGCGATGCAGCTCGAGCGCCTGATTCAGCAAGGCGGCATTCGTCGACGTCGATGGAGCAGTCAAGATCCGATCCTCGAACGCGCCGTCACGCGGCGGGCGGCGTTGCCGCGCCGGACGACTAGGGCTTCGGCGGATTCCTGGCGGCCGAGCTCTTGGCGGCCGTCGCGATCACGTTGAGGAGCTCCTTGGCGTGAGGGCTGCGGGCATTCATTCGCACCAGGATGTCCGGCAGCCTGAACGTGGTGGCCGTAGTAGAGGTCGTTCCAATCATCGGAGGTCGAAACGATCGTGCCGTCCAGGTTGAGGCCCACATAGACGCCCTGGCCGCGGCTGAACGAGACGACATCGGCGACGAACGCCGATTGCGCGCCGCCCCCGACGGGGCCGACGGCGAGCGCGATGTCGCCGCCCATCCTGAACGAATTGGAGAGGAGCTTCGCGACAGCCTTCTCCGTCATGATCAGGGTTACCACCTCGGATACCGAGACGCCCGCCTGGAGCCCGATGCTTGCGGTAACGAGCGAGTAGAACGCCGGCCCGGCCCAGCGGCCGCTCTTGGGATCGCGGACGACGACGACCGCGCGCCCTCCCGCCCCGCCGACGATGATGCCGGCTTTCGTGAATTCCGGCGCGATCATCACGGCCCTCGCGCGGCCGACGTTCTCCCGCAGCCAGCCCATGTCGGGATCGTTGAGGAAGGATGCGAAGGTCAGAGTTGACGCCGTGACGAGCCTTCGCTGCTCCGACTGGGCGAGCGCGGTCGGCGCCGCCAGCGTCGTGGCGATGGCCAGTGCGATCAGGGCACGCAAAGTGGCGAAGCCGCGGTCGCGGCGTGCGATGGAGGGTGTTCATCGGGATTCGAATCCGACGGGCAACGTCACCGGAATATTACAACGGGGTGGCGTCCGTCCCCGCTGGACGTCCGTTCGCCCTACGGGATTTCGGGGATTCGTCCGGCTGCCCCCTTTCCGAGCGTGCCGTAATTTCGGAGGGTAGCTTCGGGTGCGTCGTCACCTCGAGGCTGTGACCGTAATCGGAAATCGACGGAGGTATGCATGAAGGCGATCCAGACAGGTAAGGTAGTAGCGGCGATTGCGATTGCCGCGGCGCTCGGCGCCTGCTCGAGCTGGCAACGGACGGACAAGGAAACAGGTACGGCCACGGGCGCCGTCGGCGGTGCCGTTGCGGGTGCGGTGGTGGCGGGCCCGCCGGGCGCGGTGGTGGGCGGTGTCGGCGGCGCAATCGTCGGACACGAAACCACCGGCAAGGATCAGGTCACGACCACGCGATCGACGACCACGATGCAGATCGGGGTCGATGAGCGCGTACGATTCCGCGACGATCCAGCGCGTTCAGCGGGCGCTGAACGATAGAGGCTACAACGCGGGCCCGATCGACGGTCAGTATGGCGCGTCGACGCAGGATGCGGTCCGGCGCTTCCAGCAGGCCTCCGGCCTGCCGGCGACCGGCGAGCTGGGACCGAGGACGCTCTCCGCGCTCGGCGTTTCCTGAGCACGCAGCGTCGTAGCAGCATTTCTACCGGTGCCTTTCGGGCGGCAACCCGGCCTCCCCGCCGAGTGCCGCCCGAAAGGACTTTCTCCCACTCCTCCCCCCTTGTCCTGACGGCCGCTGCGTTTGCGCTATGCTAGGCTCGCAGATTCGTTGAATCTGCTGAAGAGTTTGCATGAGCGATATGCACGGTGTTCAACCTCCGCAGCGTTGACCTCAACCTGCTGCCGGTATTCGAGGCGGCTTACGAGGAGCGCAGCCTGTCGCGTGCCGCGAGCCGGCTGGCGATGACCCAGTCGGCGGTGAGCCACGCCCTGTCGCGGCTGCGCGTCGGTCTTCCGTGACGAGCTCTTCGTCCGCCAGACGCGAGGCGTCGTGCCCACGCCGGTCGCGGATCTGATCTACGCGAAGCTGCGCGGCGCGCTGGGATCGGTGCGTCAGTCGGTCGCCGAGCGGCGCGGCTTCGATCCGAAGACCTCCGAGCGCAAATTCTTCGTCGGCATCGCGCATCCGCTCGGGCCGATGATCGCGGTGCGCCTGCGCGAGCGGCTCGCGCGCGCCGCGCCGGGAGTCGAGGTCGGCGTTCAGCACGCGATCGCGGCCGATCGAGCTCGAGCGCGGAATGCGCGAGGGGCGCTTCGACGCCGCCGTCGACTGGCTGCTGCCCGAGCGCGGTCCGTTTCGCGCGGTCACGCTCTTTGGCGACGCGCTCGTCGCGGTTGCGCGCAGCGGTCACCCCGCACTGCGGCGGACGCGATCGGTGAGCGACCTGCAGAAGGGAGAGTTCGTGTCGCTGCGTCCACGCGTCGAGGGCGAGCACCCGTCGCCGGCATCCGCGAGTGGCGGCGTCTCGCGCTCAACTACGTCCTCGAGGTGTCGGAGATCCTCGAAGTGTTCATGGTGGTCGGCCAGTCGGAACTGTTCGGGCTGATACCGTAGAGCATGTTGCGTTCGGCCAGCGACGTGTTCGGGCTAAGGCCGCTGCAGGCGGGGCCCAGGAAGGTCACCGTACCGATCAGGCTGATCTGGCACGAGAGCCGCGACTCGGATCCGGCGCACGCGTTCTTGCGCAAGCAGATCCAGCTCGCCTCGAACGACGTCGTGCTGCGGCGAGCGCCTTCAGGCCAAGGAGCTTCTGGGCGAGGCAATCACTCGATTACCTTGTCGGCGCGCAGCAGGACGGACTGCGGGATCGTGATGCCGAGAAGCTTTGCGGTTTTGAGATTCACGACGAGCTCGAGCTGCGTCGGCTGCTCCACCGGCAGATCTGACCAGTTTCGCACCCTTGAGGATCTTGTCGACGTAGGTGGCGGAACGCCGGTAGCCGTCGATGAAGTCCTGCGCATAGCTCATCGGCTCTCCGGCCTCGACTATCGAGCGGTTCCCGCACACCAGGGGAATCCGGTTCATGAGCGCGAGCTCCGCGAGTTGTTGTCGCTGCAAGCTCAGGAAAGGGGCGGCTCCCACGATGAGCGCATCGGCCTTCTCGCGCACGATCACGGAGAAGGCGTCCTCGATCTCCCGCGGAGTGGATGCCTCGACGACCAGCGCGGCCACGCCAACCTTCGTTGCCGCGTCTCGGACGCTTCCCGCGATCGCGCGGGACGTCGTGCTCGTGGGGCTCACCAGCAGGGCGATGCGGGACGCGTTGGGCACAGACGGAAAGGGTCAGGTCGAGAGCTTCGGGCCGTCTCGCCACCCATGTTCGAAAGGCCGGTGATGTTGCCGCCCGGCCGCGCCAAGCTCTTTACGAATCCGCTGCCGACGGGATCGCCCGTCGTCGCCATCACGATCGGGATGGTCGTCGTCGCCTTCTGCGCGGCGCTGATCGCCGCCGACGCGACCGCGACGATGACATCCACTTTCAGAAGAACGAGCTCTGCGGCCAGTCGCGGCAGGCGCTCGAATTCGCCATTTGCATACCGCCGCTCAAGGATCGGGTTTCGCCCTTCGACGTAGCCGAGCTCCCGCATCCCGGTCAGGGATGCATCGGCAATGCGCGAGCTGCTCGCCTCCGGGCCGAGCGCCAGGAATCCGACGCACCAGACCTTGCGATGCGATTGCGCCAGACAAGCGGGCGAGGCCGCCATCGCACCGACAGCAAGAGATGCGGAAAGTATCGCCTCACGCCTAACCATTCGATTCGATCCCTGGCGGATGACCTGATCGACTGGACACCCGGTGGCCTGAACATTCCGAGACTACGCGATCCAGCGTAGGATTGCGCGCGCGCCGCATCGGTATTACCGTTCTGCAATTCCTCAGGAAGGGCATCGACGGCAATGAGCACATCGGAAAATTGCTTTCGCCGCCGCCGTGATCGCACTGGCGATCGCATCCTTCGCGGATGCCCAGGTTTACAAGTGCACCGACGCCTCGGGGAAGACGACCTATGGCGACACCGCGTGCGATGCCGCCGCGGTACCGCACAAGCTCCCGAGCGAGCCCACGAAGGGGACGGGCACCAACCCGCGGGTGTGCGAGCAACTGCTCGACGAAACGCGACGGCTCGCGCAGGAGGCCGAGCGCACGGTCAGCCGCGGCGGCAAGGAAAGCGCGGAGAGCGCGCTGCGCCGCCAGAAAGTCACCAAGCAGTACGAGCAGCGGTGCGCGTCGATTTCGCGCTCGGAGCCGAAGCCGTAGGTATTGTTCCTGTCATCTTTCGGCGGTATGGAACCCGCCGCTCGCAACATCCCCGCAATCGCAGGCATGCCTACGCCGTTCAGCGCAACCACGCTCCTCGCCGAGCTACCCCGGCTGCGCCGGTACGCGCGAATCCTCACCGACGATCCGGAGCGTGCCGACCGCCTGGTCGAAGAGACGCTTGCCCGCGCCCGGCAAAAGCAGGCCGAATCCGCGACGGAGCCGACCACGCGCTGCGGCGCGCAGTCACTCGCATGCGCGCTGCTTCGCGCGGTCAGCTGCGGACGCGGACTCGGCCGAGGCGAGATGCGCCATCGCACACCGACCGCGGCGCGGGGATGCTCGCGCAACTTCGCGCGCTCCCGCTCGAGCAGCGCGAGGTCCTCGTCCTGGCGGCCGTCGAGCGGCTGTCCTACACGGAGATCGCCGGCCTCCTGCGCATGCCCGTGGCGACGGTCATTGCGCGACTCTCGCAGGCGCGCGAGACGCTGCGCGCGAGCGGATCGAAGCCGGTTTCGGCGCCCGGCGCGAACTGATTGCGCGTCGCCTCGCCCGCGGCCCGCCCGCAACTAGAACGACAGCGACAGCGTCGCGACGACGGTGTTGGGGCTGCTGGCGCCGGTGATCAGATACGCGGCGGTATGGTTGCTGACGCCGACCCACGCGAGCTCGAGCTGAAACGGATCGAGATCGAACCGCAGCCCGACCCGTCCGTCGAACACGCGCTGCACGTACTCCTTCGCGGGGCTCGACGCCGTACGGGCTCTCGTAGCGATAACGGACCAGGCCGACGTGCAGATGCAGGCGGATGCGCTCGGTCAGCGGCTGCGTCGCGTTGATCTCGCCGTAGACGGCGCTCGACGACTCCCCGAAATAGCGCGGCGAATAGTAGACCCTCGCGCTCACGCTATCGGTCGCGACGCCGAGAAAGACCTCGCCGTAGTCGAGCTCGCCCGACCCGGCGAACGCGACGTAGTCGCCGCCCGCCTCCACGCTGATTCCCGCCGCGACCCGGGTCGCGTACCCTGCGTAGCCGATACCCTGGAAATACGAGCTCGTGCCGCCGGGCGGCTTCAGACGAACGGTGGATCCGAAAGCGCCGGCGTACCAGCCTTTGGGATCGTCGTAGGTCACGCCCGCCTGCGCCGCCGGCATTCCGTCGGTCAGCGTGTTGCCACGGTATCGATAGTCGGAGACTCCGCTGAGCGTGCCCGAGAGCTGCGCGGCAGCCCCGGTCGCGCAGGCGAAGAAGCGCGAGCGCTGCGAGCGCGCGCAACAGCGAAGCGTCAGCGAATGAGCGACGGAGAGCCGCCGCGCGCGATTCTGCACCCGCATGCACAGGCGCCCACGGTCCTGGCAACGGCTGCACAGGCATCGACGATGGCGCCGCGGCGCGGCGCAGAGGTGGCTCTTATCGGAAGTGCTCAGCGTTTCGCGAATCTGCTGCGGATTCTGCTCCGGCGCAACGTCGATCAGCAACGCGACGAGTCCTGCGATCTCCGCCGCCGCGTACGACGAGCCGCCGACGAGCCCCCAGCGCTGCCCGGGAAGCGTCGTCGGGATGTCGCGCCCGGGCGCGAAGTAAACCGTCGCCGACCGATCGTGCACGTCATCGGCAGCCACCGCAAGCACGCCGGGAAGCGATGCCGGAAAGCCGCCGTCGGCAAAGCGCGGATCCGCCGCGGCGACGATCACGACGCCGCGTGACACGGCGGCGGCAACGAGCCGCTCGAGCAGCCGATCGCGCGGGCCGCCGAGGCTCAGATTGATCACCCTCGCGTTGTTGTCGATCGCGAACTGCAGCGCTTTCGCCAGCGTGAAACTGCTGCAGACGGCGGCATTGGCGTCGGCCGGCACCTCCCAGCACGCGCGCAGCGCCATCAATTGCGCTTCCGGCGCGACGCCGACGATCCCGACGCTGTTGTCGGCGCGCGCGCCGATGATGCCGGCGACAGCGGTCCCATGGAGCTCGACGACCGCATCGCGGGCGTCGACGAAGTTGCGCGCGACCGCGATACGGCCGCGCAGGTCCGGATGATCGAGCTCAACGCCCGAATCGATCGCGGCAACCCGGACGTTCTTCCCCGTCGCGACGCGGTGCAGCTCGTCGAGATGCCATGCGCCGGCCGTGGGCTGCAGCGGATAGAGCGGATCGTCGTGGGAGAGAACGCGAAACAGATTGACCGCCTGGACCGACTCGACGCGCGCATCGAGCGCCATGCTCTCGATCAGCCGCTCGAGCGGCAGGTTTTCCGGCGCCTCCATGACGAAGCAATCGACGCCGAGCGCCGGCATCGGCCAGCTCCCGACGACACGCAGGCGAAACCGGGCGGCAAGCTCCTCGGCAGTCCGCTGCCGTCCGGCGCTGCCGGCCTGTCTCGCATAGCCGCCGAGGTAGTCGGAGTCCGGCCGATAGTGCGGCGCCGGCAGGCGAAGCATCACCAGCACTTCGCGGGTCGCCGTCCTGGTGTCGGCCGTCGGATCGATCCCGTCGGCGCGGGCTCCGAAGGCAACCGCGGCAAGCGCGACGGTGAGCAGCAGCGCGCAGCCAGGCTGCCGGCATCGTCATCGGCTCGCCCGCGCGCCCAGAGGCTCGGCGAAGAGCACCATCCGCTCGGCGCGCAGCTTCTGAACGGCCTCGGCGACCTGCGCGGTCGGCACCTCGAGGACGAACGCATGGGTCGTCGTCGGACCGTCGACGATGCGGGCGCGCGCGGCTGCGAGCACGCGCCGCATCTCCGCCTCGGTGATCGCCGGGTCGAACATCACGGCGATCGCATCGCGGTTCGGCGCGGGATGCGTGTAGGCGCCGAGCGTGCGGTAGCTCGGTTCGTCGCCGACATCGGCCGCGAGCAGCGCCGCGAGCACCGCAAGGGCCGCGAGCTGCGCAGCGACGAGCATCCGCACCCAGGGTTGCGTCGACCGCCACCCGGAGGCAACCCGGCTCGTCCAGCGTTGCGGCCCGGCTCGAGCCGCGAGCGCCGCTATGCCATCGGCATGAGCAGTGCGCGCCGCTTCCGGCATCGGAGAGATTGCCGCGCAGGCGGCGAAGACGTTGCGCAACCAGTCGGCCTCGCGCCGGCATTGCTCGCAGCTCGCCACGTGCTGCCTGACCCGATCGAGCTCTTCGCCCTGCAGCGTCCCGTTGACGTAGAACGGGAGGAGCGCATCCACGGCGGTGTGCTCGGAGCCCTGCAAAGGAAACACGCGCCCGCTCATCCCGGTCCTCCCTTGTACGAATCTCCCACCTGCGCAAACCAATCCGGCGCCCGACTATTCCACCCGGTCGCGGCTGCGGCGCGGCTTTGCGCGAGTTTGCCCCCAAACCGCCCGCGCGTCAGCCCTGTGCAAGCTTCGAAAGGGCGACCGCAGGGCCATCTGGTATCTTCGGGCCGATGTCCGCGATCATCGCCGTTTCCGACGTCTCCAAAACCTACGCGTCCGGCCTCGAAGCGCTGAAGCGCGTCAACCTCGACATTCGCCGCGGCGAGATCTTCGCGCTGCTCGGCCCCAACGGCGCCGGCAAGACGACGCTGATCGGCATCATCTGCGGAATCGTCAACGCGACGACGGGCCGCGTGACCGTCGACGGCCACGACAACGTCGCCGACTACCGCGCGGCGCGCTCGCTGATCGGCCTCGTTCCGCAGGAGCTCACGACCGACGCGTTCGAATCGGTATGGGGAACCGTGTCGTTCAGCCGCGGGCTCTTCGGCAAGCGGCCCGATCCCGCGCACCTCGAGCGCGTGCTCAAGGACCTGTCGCTGTGGGAGCGCAAGGACAGCAAGATCATCACGCTCTCGGGCGGGATGAAGCGGCGGCTGCTGATCGCAAAGGCGCTCTCGCACGAGCCGCAGATCCTCTTCCTCGACGAGCCGACGGCGGGAGTGGACGTCAACCTGCGCCGCGACATGTGGGAGCTCGTGCGCAAGCTCCGCGCTTCCGGCGTCACGATCATTCTCACGACGCACTACATCGACGAGGCCGAGGAGATGGCCGACCGGATCGGCGTGATCCGCAAGGGCGAGATCATCCTGGTCGAGGACAAGGTCGAGCTGATGCACAAGCTCGGCCAGAAGCAACTGACGCTGCACCTCGTCCACCAGCTCGCCGAGGTGCCGGCGCGGCTCGCCGCGTATCGTCTCGCGCTCGCGAACGGCGGAGCGGACCTCGTCTACACGTACGACACCGACGGCGAGCGCGGCGGCATCGCGTCGCTGCTCAAGGACCTCGACGACGCGGGCATCCGCTTCAAGGACCTGCAAACCGACCAGAAGTCGCTCGAGGACATCTTCGTCGGCCTCGTCCGGGAGGAAGCATGAACCTGCCGGCGATCAAGGCGATCTACAAGTTCGAGATGGCGAGGACGCGCCGCACGCTGATGCAGAGCATCGTCTCGCCGGTGCTCTCGACGTCGCTCTACTTCGTCGTCTTCGGCGCGGCGATCGGATCGCGGATCCAGCAGGTCGAGGGGATTCCCTACGGCGCGTTCATCGTCCCGGGGCTGATCATGCTGTCGCTCCTGACGCAGAGCATCTCGAACGCGTCGTTCGGCATCTATTTTCCGCGATTCACCGGAACGATCTACGAGCACCTGTCGGCGCCGATCTCGTATCTCGAGATCGTCGTGAGCTACGTCGGCGCAGCGGCGACGAAATCGATCATCCTGGGCGTGATCATCCTCGCGACCGCGGCGCTGTTCGTGCCGCTCAAGGTCTTGCACCCGCTGTGGATGATCGTTTTCCTCGTGCTGACTTCGGTCACGTTCAGCCTGCTGGGCTTCATCATCGGCATCTGGGCCGACGGATTCGAGAAGCTGCAGCTCGTGCCGCTGCTGATCGTCACGCCGCTCACCTTCCTCGGCGGAAGCTTCTACTCGATCGACATGCTGCCCCCGGTGTGGCAGACGGTGACCTTGTTCAATCCGGTCGTCTACCTGATCAGCGGCTTTCGCTGGAGCTTCTACGGCATCGCCGACGTCAGCGTCGCGGTGAGCCTCGGCATGACGCTCGTCTTCCTCGCGCTGTTCCTCGCGATCGTCGCCTGGATCTTCAGGACGGGCTATCGGCTGAAGACGTAGCGCCGGGCGCGTCCACCGCGGCTGGGCGCGCCCGCACGTCTACATGAGGGTGACCTTGCCGGTCGCGATATCGTAAACGCCGCCGACGATGTCGATCTTCTTGCTCGCGTAGCTCTTCGCGACCACGGGCTGCGAGCTCTTGAGGCGGACCACCTGGCGCCGGACGTTCTCGGCGATCGCGTTGTCGAGCAGCGTGCCGTTCTGCGCCTTCTCGACGGCAACCACCGCCGGTTTGATCGCGCTGACGAGCTGCGGCAGCTTGCCGGGAAGCACGGCATTTGTCTTCAACACCTTGATCGCCGCGTCGACGGCTCCGCACCCGCTGTGGCCCAGCACGAGGATAAGCGGCGCGCCCAGGAACTGCACGCCGTACTCGAGTGACGCAAGAAGGTCCGGCGTCACGATATTGCCGGCCACGCGCACGACGAAGAGGTCGCCGGGCGCTTGATCGAACGTGAGCTCCGGCGCGACGCGCGAATCCGCGCAGCCCAGGATCGCGGCGATCGGATACTGCGCCTGCGCGCGCGCGGCCCGGCCCGCCGAGAAGTCGCGCTCGTTCGGCGTGTTCGCCGCGTAGCGCGCGTTGCCCTCCATCAACCGCTTCAGCGCATCGGCGGGGGCGATCGCGTTGGGCGGCGGCGACGCGCCCGGCTTGGGTGGATCGGCGGCAACGGCGACCCCGATGCTCCACGGGGCGAGCGCCGCGAGCGCCCCGGTCCGCAGAAAACTGCGGCGCGACAATCGAGGTTCATGCTTCGCATCGCCACATGATTCGCACATTCGATTCCCCTCCCCGAGTTGGCGGACATCATCGTTGCGAGCGATGAGGCTGTCAATGGTGCGTCCGCACCGCCGACTCGAGCGTCCGGGCCGTACAATCGCGTCACCTATGGGCCCCAGATCGCTCGAGCGCTACGCATGGCTTTCCATTGCCGCGGCAGTGACGACGATCGTCCTCAAGGGGCTCGCCTGGAAGCTCACCGATTCGGTCGGTCTCCTGTCGGATGCCATCGAGTCGTTCGTCAATCTGGCAGGCGCGTTGATGGCGCTCGCCATGCTGACGATCGCGGCTCGGCCCGCCGACGACGTCCATGCGCATGGCCACACGAAGGCCGAGTATTTTTCCAGCGCGTTCGAGGGTTTCCTGATCTTCGGCGCGGCGGTCGTGATTGCGATCGAAGCAATCGCGCGGCTGCGCGATCCGCGGCCGGTGCAAGCCATAACGGTCGGCCTCGTCGTGGCCGTTGTCGCAACGATCGTCAATTTCGTCACGGCCCGCATCCTGATGACGGTCGGTCGCGAATCGAGGTCGATTACGCTGGAAGCCGATGCGCATCACCTGCTCACCGACGTGTGGACCTCGATCGGCGTGATGACCGGCGTAGGCCTGGTCTGGCTGACGGGCTGGCTGTGGCTCGACCCCACCATCGCGCTCCTCGTCGCAGTGAACATCCTGTGGACCGGTTGGCAGTTGATGCGCCGGTCGACCGCCGGCCTGATGGATGCGTCGCTTCCTGCTGCCGAGCTCGAGCAGATCGAGGCGATCCTCGCCTCCTACCGCCGCCACGGATTGGACTTCCACGCGCTGCGAACGCGACAGGCGGGAAGGCGCGCGTTCGTCACGCTGCACATCCTGGTCCCGGGAGCGTGGACGGTCCAGCACGGACACGATTGGTCGGAGCGGATCGAGGCCGATCTGCGGAAAGCGGTTCCCGGGGCGCACGTGACGACACACATCGAGCCCATGGAGGACCCGGTCTCACACATCGACCGGGAGCTCGATCGCCCGCAACCCGTCGAGGGCTCGGAGGCTCGGAAATCCGATTTGCGGTGACGGCCGTGCGTGCGGGCCACGCGAGCGTCTTCGCGGCTGCCGTTGCGCGCTCGCGCTCCTCGAGAAGCGAGCAAGGTCGACGCCTATCCCGCCGGCGGGCAGCAGCAGCGCGTCGCAATCGCGCATGCGCTCGCGATGCAGCCCAAGGTGATGCTGTTCGACGAGCCGACGAGCGCGCTCCCGCATCCTCGAGCAGGGACCGCCCCAGGCGATCCTCCGCAATCCGCAGCACGAGCGCACGCGCGACTTCCTGCAGCGCGTGTTGCGGCCCGCGGCGTGAGCAAGGGTCCGTCGGCTGTTGCGCTCACCTCGGGACCCCGTGCTAGATTACGCGGATGACGCGCCGCGTGGACGAGCTTTCGATCGACGAGATTCGGCAGCGCTATCTCGAAAAGAGCGAATTGATCTCCCCGCAGGCGCTCAACCGGCTGCGACGCGATCCGCGCCAGGGCGTGCGCCAGCTCCACGCCGTGCTGAAGAAGCGTTTCGAGCGCCAGCGCGACGAACGCCTGCGTCTCGAGGCGATGATGCACTTCGAGCACTTGCTGTGGAAGTCGGGCGTGAGCGACATCGCGGGCGTCGACGAAGTCGGCGTCGGCCCGTTGGCGGGTCCGGTCGTGGCGGCGGCGGTCGTGTTCCCGCCCGAGACCGCGATCGCCGGCGTCGACGACTCCAAGCGGCTCGATCCCGACACTCGGACCTCGCTCGCAGCCGAGATACGAGTCAAGGCGACCGGCATCGGGATCGGCCTGGCGTCGGTCGACGAGATCGATACGATCAACATCTACCACGCGTCGCTCCTTGCGATGCGCCGCGCCGTCGAGGCGCTGCCGCGAAAGCCGCAACACGTGCTCGTCGACGCGCGCACCGTGCCCGGCATCGAAGTCCCGCAGAACATGTTCAACAAGGGGGACGGCATCAACTTCAGCATTGCCGCGGCGTCGATCATCGCCAAGACCGAGCGCGACCGCATGATGGTGGCGCTCGACGAAGCCTACCCGGGTTACGGCTTCGCCGCGCACAAGGGCTACGGCACGCCCGAGCATCGCGAGGCGCTGCTGCACCTCGGCCCGTCGGCAATCCATCGGATGTCCTTCCCCGTGCTGCACGAGCTCCAGGGAGAATACTCGGCGCTGTTCTATTCGCTCAGGGAACGGCTGGAGGCGGCGAACGGTCGGACGGCGCTCGCCGAGTTCGAGACCGAGCTTCGCGCGCAAGCCGACGGCCTTTCCCTGCAGGAATGCAAGAAGCTGCGGCTGCTGGTGGCGCGACGCTGGAACACCGTCGACCGGGCCTCCCCCGGAAACGGGAATTCGGGCGCCGCGCCCCGCGAGCCGGAGCCGCCCGGCGCGCGCGACGCAGCCTGATCGCGCCCCCAAGCGCGACCTGAAGAGCGTCCCGCCGCGGGCGGCGTGCCGGCGCGGCTAATCGCCGGCGTGCTGGATCGCGTGCACCCTCACCGGACGCTCGAAGCCTTTGAACGAGACTTCGCCGAGGTCCTCGAACGCGAGGCCCTTGCCGATGCACAGCTCGGCGACGACGTTCGACACGAGACTCTGCTCCGGCTGCGCGTGCGAGCAAAGCCGCGCGGCAAGCTGCACCGTCGATCCAAACAGGTCCATGTGATCCTCGACGGGCTCTCCCGCCGCAGCGCCGATCCGGACCTTGAACGCGACGCCCGTCTTCTCCTGCTCGTATTGCACGAGCGCGCGGTGGATTCGCGTCGCACAACGCGCGGCGGCGACGGCCGAGAAGAAGCTCGCCATGATGCCGTCGCCGGTGTGCTTGATCTCGCGACCGGCCAATTCGCGCAGCGCGTCGCGGACGATCCGGTCATGGAGCTGGATGACCCCCATCGCCGCCTCGTCGCCGAGGCGCTGCGTCAGCTCCGTCGAGCCGACGATGTCGGTGAACAGAACGGTCCGGATCCCGGGGTCGCGCTGATGCTCGGTGCCGCCGGGAACGATGGCGGCGCCCGCGCTGTTGACTTCTGTGTCCCCGAGGAAGCCTTCGGCAATCTCCGGCGCGACCTCGATGATCTTTGCCGCGACCAGCCCATGCGCCTCGCGATGGACCTGAGCGGCTGCGTCGGGGTTCGGCGCGCTGCAGAGGCAGAAGATCTTGCCGCAGCTCTCGTTCAACCAGTACTTGTGATACTCGACGCCGTATTTCTTCTGCGTTTCCATATCCGCGCGGTGGGCCTTCGCGACGTCCTCCGCGGTGGCGCCCTTGACCTCGTGGATGTCCATGTACATCGGCATGTCGACCTCCGAAACGCGTGAACTTTCATGTCCGGGCCGACCCGTGTTTCGGGTCGCGCCCATCCGCACGCTCAGCGCGCAGCGACATGGTGAGACACCGCAATCGCCGGGGAGTTGCGCAGCGTCTGATAGACGACGCAGTAGCGCTCGGTCAGGCGAACGAGGGTGCTCAGTTCCTCGTCGGACGCGTCGGTGTCGAGATCGAAGTAGAGACGGATCTGCCGGAATCCGACGGGCGCTTCCTTCGCGACGCCCAGCGTGCCGCGAAAATCGAGGTCGCCCTCGGCCCGCACCGAGCCCTCGCGGATGACGACGCCGATCGCCGTCGAAACGGCGTTCAGCGTGACGCCCGCGCAGGCGACGAGCGCCTCCAGCAACATGTCGCCGGAGCAGGCGCTCAAGCCCGTCGCCGCCCGTTGCCGGATGCAATCCCGCAGCGACCAGCGCTTTGCCGGTTTGCACGCTGCAGGTGACGCCTTCACCGAGACGCCCCTGGGCCTTGAGGGTTATCAGCGCCGCCGTCGGGACGCTCCCTGTAGCGTTCCTTCAGAGGTGCCTGGAGCGTTCGAAGGGCTTCCGCGTTCATTCGCGCAGCCTCGTGTCGTTGCGCTCGTCCGTCGAATAGGCGATTCCGGCAACGCGCGCGCCGGGTTCGCATCGCGATCCGACCAACGTTACTACGCCGGGTGCGCCAAAGGCAACGCAGCGCCGCCGCCTGGCGATTCCGGGCAGCCGAACGTGGATGCACCCGCAGCGCGACACGCGCTTTCGCCGCGCTCTGTTTCCGGCCTCGCACACACATGGCGGCGCATCGAGCCGCAGCCCGGAGTCGCCCATGTCGCACGAGGAAATCCTCGCGCTGTTTCGCGTTCCCGAAAGCGAAGCACGCCGACGGCGCGCTCGAGATCGCCACACCGATCGACGGCGCGCGAATCGCGTCACTGACGCCTCATACGCGCGCGGAGGTCGACGCGATGATCGAACGCGCCAACGCGGCGTTCAGGATCTGGCGCGACGTTCCCGCGCCGCGCCGCGGCGAGCTCGTGCGGCTTTTCGGCGAAGAGCTTCGCGCCGCGAAGAAGGAGCTCGGCGCACTGGTCACGCTCGAATCCGGCAAGATCCTGCAGGAAGGCCTCGGCGAAGTGCAGGAGATGATCGACATCTGCGATTTCGCCGTCGGCCTCTCGCGCCAGCTCTATGGGTTGACGATGGCGTCCGAGCGCCCGGGGCACGCGATGCGCGAGACGTGGCATCCGGCCGGCGTCTGCGGAATCATCAGCGCGTTCAATTTCCCCGTGGCGGTGTGGTGCTGGAACGCCTCGCTCGCGCTCGTCTGCGGCGATCCGGTGATCTGGAAGCCGTCGGAGAAGGTGCCGCTCTGCGCGCTCGCCACACAGCAGATCTTCGAGCGCGCGCTCGCCCGATTCGGCGACGCGCCCGCCGCGCTGTCGCAGGTGATCATCGGCGGCGCCGACGTCGGCGAGGCGCTGGTCGCAAGCCGCCACGTGCCGATCATCTCGGCGACCGGATCGACGCGGATGGGCCGTGCCGTCGGTCCCGCGGTCGCCGCGCGCTTCGGCAAGTGCATTCTCGAGCTCGGCGGCAACAACGCGATGATCGTCGCGCAGTCGGCGGATCTCGACATGGCGCTGCGCGCGATCGTGTTCTCGGCGGTCGGCACCGCGGGCCAGCGCTGCACGAGCCTGCGGCGGCTGATCGTGCACGAAGCGGTCCACGACACGCTCGTCGCGCGGCTCAAAGGCGTCTATCGGAACCTGCCGATCGGCGATCCGCTCGAACGCGGCACGCTCGTCGGCCCGCTGATCGATGCGGCGGCGTTTCGCAACATGAACCACGCGCTCGCCGAAGCGGCGGCGCAGGGCGGGCGCGTTTCCGGCGGCGAGCGCGCGCTGCAGTCGAAGTATCCCGATGCGCACTACGTGCGGCCGGCGATCGTCGAGATGCCGGGCCAGACGCCGATCGTGCGCGAGGAGACGTTCGCTCCGATCCTGTACGTGATGAAGTTCCGCGACCTCGATCAGGCGATCGCGATCCACAACGACGTGCCGCAGGGACTTTCGTCGTGCATCTTCTCGACCGACGTGCGCGAGACCGAGGCGTTCCTGTCGGCGAGCGGATCGGATTGCGGCATCGCCAACGTCAACATCGGTCCGTCGGGCGCGGAGATCGGCGGCGCGTTCGGCGGCGAGAAGGACACGGGCGGCGGCCGCGAATCGGGCTCCGACGCGTGGAAGGCGTACATGCGCCGCCAGACCAACACCATCAATTATTCGCGCGACCTTCCCCTCGCGCAGGGCATCAAGTTCGCGATCTGAGGAGTCGAGCATGGCGTTGCGAAAGATCGCGGTCCTCGGTCTCGGCAAGGTGGGAACGCTCGCTGCGAAGCTGCTGCACGCCGGCGGCTTCGACGTCGTCGGTTTCGACAGCCGCGCGCCGCACCAGACGCTGCCGTTCGCCGTCCAGGTCGCCGAGCGTCGAGACGGACGACGGCGCCGGCGCCGCAACGCAGGGATTCGACGCGGTGCTCTCCTGCCTGCCCTACCGGATCAACAAGCGGATCGCGGCGGCCGCGCACGCGCGCGGCATCCACTATTTCGACCTGACCGAGGACGTGCCGACGACGCAGGCGATCATCGAGCTCGGCAAGAGCGCGAAGGGCCTGATGGCGCCGCAATGCGGGCTCGCGCCGGGGTTCGTCGGCATCGTCGGCGCCGCGCAGGTCGCCGCGTTCGAGGTGTGCCGGTCGTTGCGGCTGCGCGTCGGCGCGCTCCCGCAGCATCCGACGGGTCTCATGGGCTATGCGTTCAACTGGTCGCCGGAGGGGGTCGTCAACGAATACCTGAACGATTGCCGAGGTGATCGAGGACGGCGTGCGGAAGATGGTCTCGTCGATGGAATGGAACGAGACGATCTACGTCGACGGCGTCATGCTGGAAGCGTTCACGACCTCGGGCGGGCTCGGGACGATCTGCGAGACCTTTCACGGCAAGATCGCCAACATCGACTACAAATCGATGCGCTACCCCGGGCACATGCGGCTGATGAACTTCTTCTTCCACGAGCTCCTGATGCGCGAGCGGCGCGGCCTCGCCGGCGAAATCCTCACCAACGCGAAGCCGCCGGTCAACGACGACATCGTCTACGTCCACGTGTCGGCGGAAGGCATGCTCGACGGGCGGCTGCAGCGCCGCGAATTCGTCCGCGCGTACCGGCCGATCGAGCTTGCCGGCGGCGCGCAGACGGCGATCGCGTGGACGACCTCCGCGTCGGTCGTCGCGGTGATCGAGATGGTTCGCGACGGGACTCTGCCGCAGCGCGGCTTCCTCAAGCAGGAAGAGATCCCGCTCGCGAGTTTCCTCGCGACGACGACCGGCCGCTTGTTCCAGTAGCGATGAACGCGACGACGGAGTCATTCGGATGAGCGACGTTTCCGGCCATTACAGCCGCGGCGTGCTGCGCGAGCGGTTGCGCGCGGCACTCACCGACGACGGCGCCGACCCCGATCATCCGACGCTCGACGCGCTGGCGCCGTACGACCAGTTCCACGGCCGCGGCCTCGAAGCGACCATCGAGATGGCCGATGCGCTCGACGATCGACGCCGCCGATCATCTTCTCGACATCGGCAGCGGCATCGGCGGGCCGGCGCGCTATTTCGCCAACCGCTTCGGCTGCCGCGTCACCGGCATCGACCTGACCGAGGAGTTCTGCGACGTTGCGCGCGAGTTGACGCGAGCCGTCGGTCTCGACGCGAAGGTCGACTTCAGGACCGGCGACGCGCTGGCGATGCCGTTCGCCGACGAGCGCTTCGACGGCGCCTATTCGATGAACGTCTCGATGAACATCGCCGACAAGGCGGCGCTCTATCGCGAGATTCACCGCGTGCTGAAGCCCGGCGGCTGGCTGATGCTCTCCGAGATCGCCAAGGGCCCGGGCAAGGATCCCGACTATCCGACGCCGTGGGCCGCGAGCGCGAGGACGAGCTTCCTCGCTTCGCCCGACGCCACGCGCGACGGTCTCGCCGCGGCCGGTTTCGACGTCGTTCAGATGCGCAGCACGCGTGAGCAGGCGCTCGCCGCCATCGCGCGGGCGCGCGCGATGGTCGACCGCGGCGAGAAGCCGCCGCATCGCGCCGTCGCGCTGATACACGGCGAGATCGCCGGCGCGGCAATGGCGAACACGGCGCGGGCGCTCGCCGACGGGCGCCTCGAGCCGATCGAAGTGTTCGCGACCCGGCGTTAGCGCGCGCGCGTCGAGTCGGCGCAGTGACCCCGTTCGGGCCGCTGCACCAATCCCGTGCGCGTACGACGCCCTGGCACGTACCTTGCTCGATATCGGGTGAAGAGCAGAGAAGCACGCTTCTCGAACCCGTGAAAGGAGTGCGCCATGGCTCAATTCCGATCGCAGAACGTTTCGCCCGGCTACGACCCGGCGCCCAACGTCGCAACGCCTGCCGAAATCCGGCTCGCCGAAGAGCTGCGCCGTCGGGTCGAGGACCTGTACCTGTCCGGCTCGATCGAGGAGCCGCTGCCTTCGCTCGCGACCTCCGGCAACGTTCACTGAAGTTCACGAACGGCCGGCGGACCCGCCGTAAATCCCTGACGCATCGTAGGATTGCCGCCCGGCACGCGGGCGGCGCTCCTCCGACGCCAACATTGCAACGCTGCGTGTAAAGTCTGCGCTGGATGTGGCGCAGGGAGTCCGTGAAGTTCCGGATGACTTGCGCCGCCATGCGATCATGGCCCTCCCGACGTTGCTCGCCGATCTCGTCGACACCTCGCAGCGTGTGGGCGCGCAGGCGAGCCGGCGGGCGAAGATCGCGGCGATCGCCGAGCTCCTGCGCAAGCTCGCGCGGGCGGAAATCGAAATCGCCGTGTCCTGGCTCGCCGGCATCACGCGCCAGGGACGAAGCGGCGTCGGCTATGCGCTGATCCGCGACGCGCGTCCCGCGGCCAACGCTGCCCAACGATTTCGTTAGCGGAATTTCCGCCACAAACGGAAATCAATTGACTGGGACACCCTACTCGTGCAACTTGAAATATGTGCAAAGAAAAAGGTGGCGCACCACGCCTGGGCTTCCGCGAACACTTTGTAATCCCGGAAGAAGAACACGCTTCCGTTGGCATCCGCTGGCGTTTCCGCGCGATTTGCAGAATCGCTGGCGACCGCGTGGCCCAGCCCGGTCTCGGTGCCGTTGCGTACTCGGTAAATAACCAGATTCCAATGATATTGGCGGGCGCGCATTTCCGGCACGAGTTCCTCGACCGCCACAGCCAGGTCCGCCGCGATCACCGACGCTTTTCGATCGCCAAGCTCGCGAATCGCGGGCAGTGGATCGCTACCCAGCGCGATCAGGCCGACGGCTTCGGGGATTTCCCGGTGCCGAGGCATCTCAGCGCGCAATAGACGTCGTAACCGGAGCATGCCAACGCAGCTGCGGTGTCGCCACTTCCGCCGTGGACGAGAACCGCGGCTCGGCATGGCACGTAGGAGTATAGGTATTCGAGCAAGGCGATTTCAGGGAGCGTCGGGCTGCCCACTGCAATTGACGTCCGTTCTGACAATCGTCTGGCCGGCGAGCGCGTGCAGATTCTCGATGATGTGAATCGAAGCCTGCAGGAGCCCAGCATCGGTCTCCATGAGCTTGCCGATCTTGAATTCAACGTTGGTGGCGTTTGCCTGCCGCTCGACTTCAGCCGCGCTGAGTTGCTCATGCACTGTAATGTTGAGGGCGTGCCCACACATTTTCAGGATGTGTTTGACGCTACTGAGCAGACTCATATGCAGACCATATCTTAACGCGAGGGTGGGGCGGACGCCCTCGTCCGCGCCGGACCCCCCTCGTCCGGCAACTCGGCTGCGCTCAAAAGCCGACGGGGGCGTCGGCTGGGACCCGGGGGTCCGCCCCACAACTTCGTATCCCTCGAAGGCATCCTCGAAACGATTGTCCGCCGCACGGCCCAGTTCCATCGACTCTTGCAGCCACTCCACCACGCCGCGATCCGAAAAGGCGGGTGCGATGCGCGCGGCGTTGCTGCGCATGTCAACCTGCGTCTTAGGGTCGCGCAGACGATCCATCGCGTCTTTCAGTTCCCGGCGGTCGTAGCCCACGGTTTGTCCGATGCCGAAGTGCTTGACGAATCGCGACGCGCACGTACCTGTGCTGCCGACTACCAGGATCGGTGTTTGCGAAACCGCTGTTGCGAACGGGATTCTGCCGGGAAGGCTCAACGACGTGACGGGTGTGTTCGTCTCGGAAAAATCGAACGTTCCCGTCGGCACGATGACGAAGGGATACTCGCGCAATGCGGCCGCGAGTTGATCCTCGGGGAACAATTCCGCGCGGGTTGATCCGGCACACAAAAGCTGTTCCTTTGGAAATCTTACGAACGGAGAACGGTTGTTGCCGAACCAGTCGATGGAATAGCCGGTTGGCGCAAGAGCTGCGCACAGCCGGTCGAACCAGGACTGATCCCAGAAGCTGCCGATCATTGCGCCGCGCTTGCCGCCCGTCTTGTCGTGCATGTCGACTACGTGAATGTCTTTCTGGGGTTGAGTTGGTTCGCGTGCGATTAAGCGATCGGGCGCGACAGCGGGCAGCAAATAGAAAGGCAGTCCGTATTTGCGTTCATACGCCACACGCAGCTCCGGATGGGTGGCGAGGCGGAGCGAACATCGGTGCAGGAATTCGCGCATCAGCACGTCCGGAATGTGGTTCGCAGCGACATTTTGGTCGTCCATGACGTAGGCGCAGAGGCGCGCGCCGAAAACCTCGTGAAGCGCGATCGAGGCCATCGGCTCATCCACCAGGAACGGCACGCACAAAACATTTCTAACTTTGTGGCCGCCGAAGATACGCAGGATATTGCGGAAGGCTTCGGGTCGAATTGTATCCCACGGGGCGGAGCCGGATTGCTTCAGGCAAAGATTCCAATCGCCGAATTGCGGGTCGCCCCAATCATTACGAAAGCGGTCGAAAAGAGGTTGCGGCGGCCCTCCAGAATCCGCTTGACGAGTACGCCGGTGCCGTGGCGATCGTTAATCTCGTTGGTGGTGACGACGACATCCACCGGAGTTTGGTCGCGTAATCGGACTTCCAGGCGAGGAGCGTCGCGAGATCGCCATTCAGTCGCTGGTTTCGGGCGACGGCGGTTTTATCAACGCATCTAGCGCTCGCTTCCTCAAGATGGACTGCTCCCCGACGGTCGCGGGGGAGCTCTGAAATGCTGCTAAGCTGCGCCGGTTGAGGCAGCAGATCCTCGAAGCGCCGATCGAACGGCTCCCCTTTGGCCAGCGATTCCAGATCCATTCGCCCACGCCGGTGTCGACGAAGCGTCCGACAGCCGCTAACCCGCGTCGTCGCATGGCTAGATTGACGTCCGGCCGGCTGATGTGATGGACGGCATTCAGAAACGAATCGCGGTCATAGTTTGCGACGACGCCGATGCCGAACTGCTCGACAAAATGCGCCGCGGCGGTATCCCGGCTGCCGAGCACGATCACCGGAATGTGCGACGTGCACATCAGGTAGACTAGGCGGCTGGGAAGACTGAATTCCGCGATCGGACGCCGGTCCTCCGACTCGTCCATGGTGCCTGAAGGGAGCACGGCGAACCACATCGATCGCAACATCCGGACCAGCTCATCGCTGTCCAGACGATCGGTAGGATATATTCCATCTGCTCGCCAGCTTTCCGCGGTTCCGGGCAGGGCAAACCGCCTGGATAGGAAAGCGTCACGCCTGAATTCTGCACGGTGCGGCGAAGGAGATCGGGTGAACGGGCGCTCCATAAATTGCCGATCACGACGCCGTGCCTCGCGTCCGGTGGCATAGCCGGCACGTGTAAGCGCGACGGCAGCATATGCGCAGGGGCCATTGGCGGGGTGTAATAAAAAGGGACTCCGAACTTTCGCGCGTACGCCTTCAGCATTTCCGGGGAAATCGCCAGGCGCAGAGACGATTTGTCTATCAGCTCGCCCATCAGCTCGTCGGGAATACCGGACATCGCCACGTTTTGGTCATCCATGATGAAGCTGCACATCGGAGCGCCGAAGATTCCGTGAACAGCGAGCGCGGTCAGGATATCGTTGGGAAAATACGGGACGCAGAGATTCGCCGGACGGCGAGGCCGCGCAGCGCGCTTTCCACTCGTGAGAATACCGCATCGCGCGAGCTTGAGCCGTGAACGATTTTCATCGGCAAACCGAAAGTCTGCTTGCCGCCATGCTGATCCTGCGAGCGGATGGAAATGACGTCTTCATCCGCAGCGAACAGCATCTGCAGGAATACGCCCGTACCGTGCTGATCGTTCACCTCGACCGGCGTGACGATGACGTCCACAGCCCGCCCTGCTAGTGGGGCGGAGTGTACCGAGGAAGGGAGCAGCGAGGAGAGCTGCTTAAGGAGATAGTCGGTGTTCGGCTGATCCGCGGGCATCGAAACCGAGCTTACCTTGTATGCGCGGGGAAATGTTGACGCACTCGGGATTCCAAGTGCGCCACACAACAACCGGTCTTCGCAAGAGCGATCTAGCTCGACTGGCGGCGTCGAAAGGCAAGCAGCCCGGTGATTCCAAGGGCGATCAAACCGAAGGTCGCCGGCTCAGGTACGGGTGCAGTAATCTGGTTGATCTGAATCTGCAGCGGGTTATTTCCATTGGCTGTGTTGTCGGCAAAGAAGCTGTCGAGACGCCAATCACCAGGAAACTGGCCCCCGTGGGAACCACGACCGTGCGTCCAGTCCCCGTCGGAATGAAGAAGTAGTTGGGAATGGTGGTGTCAACGTTGCCGAAATACGTATTCAGGAATGATTGTGATTGAGCAGTTCGTCGATCAATCCGATACCGATGGAACCGGGGAGACGGTTGACATTGCCGACGCCCAAGCCGAAGGGACTGACGGAAAGGTTGTTGGCGTCGAAAACGCCGCCGAGCTGCGCAGCGCCGCAAAAGCCGCCGCCAAAGCACATGCTACCGATGCCGATCAATTGGAGGCACCAATCCCGCGGGCGCGTTCACGCAATTCGTCGTTACTCCTACGGGCAAGTAAGGCTGATAAATTGAGGGGAGACGTTGCTGTCGTTGCTGCTCTCAAACAGGAACGTACTTTGCGGATTGACCGCAAAGGTTCCTAGCGTTACGACGGCTCCGGACGCGCACACCACTGTGAGCGCCGCTACGACCGCCAGGATAAACACCCGGTTCATAATGTTATTACCTCCGACTACAAATAAAAAAAAATCTAAACTGCGCGTGTGTCATCACCTCAATGCATTCTGCAAATGCATTCTCCGCGCTTTGGTACTTACCCCGGTGTATTTTTACCCATCTGTCACTACCACCAAAGCATATCACAAAGGATTTCCCGATAAAAGCATCTTCGGTCCCAGGCTTCCCAGAACTAACACCCCAGTACTGGTGTTTCACACCCACAAGATATGGTGGTCGTAGGGCGAGATACACCAAGCAGTGCCGGGTTCCCTGGCCAGCATGTTCTAGGAAAAGCGTACTACCCATCACTGCACCGGGAGGATCATGGATGCGCTCTGCTTGCCGTTCACACCTATCGTCAGGGTGGCATTTCCGGAAACCGCCATGTCGTCGCTAATAGTCACCTTCACGATCGACACGCCTACCATTCCGGCCGCCGCACCGGCCCAATCGGGAGTCGTCTGGGCCGAGCCAACCGTGACCG
>CAVUOC010000039.1:0-107039 GCA_963742965.1 uncultured beta proteobacterium
CGGCCCCGCTCGGGGGCCGTCATTCTTCGGTTTGGTGGAGGTGGGCGGAATCGAACCGCCGTCCGGAAATGCTCCACATCCGGGACTACATGCTTAGTCAAGTCATTGTGCTCTCGCCCCGACGCCATTGACCGACAGACGACGCCAGGACCAGTCACCTTGGTTTAGCGCTTCGCCCAAGTGACCCGGGCGGGCGCGATCGCTCTGAATGTCCTCGCTGTGACTTTTTAGATCACCCCGGCCGAGCGCTGCCGGGTGCGAGGTCCGGCGGGATTAAGCCGCCAGAGCGTAAGTTTCGTCGTTCGCAGTTAAATTTGCGATTGCAGCGGATTTACGAGGATCTGCCCCTCGGCATGCCCCGAGCTGCTTCGCTATCCCCGTCGAAACCAGTTCACCCCCGGTAATCGTCGTGGCCGTCGCAATGACCCGCGGCGGGCTGTGAGCTCAAGTAATCCATGATACCACCCGCCCCGACCGCGTCCGGGGGCAGGCATGGTACGTGCTACGTGGGGTAGACTTTCACCGATTCAAGTCGTTCCCTTCGAGGTTCCAGCGAACCATGCCGACCGCCGGACCGAATCCACGCATTCTTCCCGTGATTCTTTCAGGCGGCGCCGGGACACGGCTGTGGCCGCTTTCGCGCGAGACTGCGCCGAAGCCGTCGATGCCGTTGCCGGACGGCGAAACGCTGCTCGCCAAGACCGCGGCTCGCGCGCTCGCTTTGCCCGGCGTCGAGGAGCTCGTCACCGTCACCAACCGCGAGTACTACTTCCACACGCGCGACACGTATGCGGGACTGCGCGGCGGGGGGCCGAAGCGCTCGTCGTTCCTGCTCGAGCCGTTCGGACGCAATACGGCACCTGCTGTCGCGCTCGCCGCGCTTTGGGCGGCGTCGGCTGGCGAGGACGCTACCGCGTTGCTCGTGCTCCCCGCCGACCACCTCGTGCGCGATCAGCGCGCGTTCGCCGACGCGGTCGCGCAAGCCGCGCGCCTCGCGCAATCGGGCAAGCTGGTGACGTTCGGCATCCGGCCGGCGCACCCCGAGACGGGCTACGGCTACATCGAGTGCGGCGATGCCCTCGTCAAGACCGAGCCGCGCGCGTTTGCCGCGCGCCGATTCGTCGAGAAGCCGCCGCTCGCGACGGCGCGTCAATACGTCGTCGCGGGCAACTACGTGTGGAACTCCGGAATGTTCTGCTTCACGCCGGCGGCGATCGTCGCGGCGTTCGAGCGCCACGCACCGAATGTGCTCGAAGCGGTGCGTCCCATCGCGCGCGCGCTTGCCGGCAAGGAGAGCGGATCGATGCTCGAGATCGATGCCGGGCTGTTCGCCGAGGCGCCCGACATTTCGCTCGACTACGCGGTGATGGAGAAGGCGGCCGGAGCGGGCGAGGTCGCCGTGGTGCGCGGTACTTTCGACTGGAGCGACATCGGCTCGTGGCAGGCGGTCGCCGATCTTGCGCCGGCCGACGCGCAAGGCAACCACGGACAGGGCGAGCGCGTCGCGATCGCGACCAAGGGCACGTATGTCAACGCGGGCGACCGGCTGGTCGCAACCGTCGGCGTCGAAAACCTGGTGATCGTCGACACGCCCGACGCCGTGCTCGTCGCGCATCGCGACCACCTGCAGCGCGTGAAGGAAGTCGTCGGCGAGCTGAAGGCCCGCGGCCACGAGTCGTACCGTCTGCACAAGACGGTTGCGCGACCGTGGGGCGCGTACACGGTGCTGCAGGAGGGTCCGGGCTTCAAGATCAAGCGGATCGAGGTGAAATCGGGCGCGTCGCTCTCGCTGCAGCTGCATCACCGGCGCAGCGAGCACTGGGTCGTGGTCGCCGGCGTCGCGAAGGTGACGCGCGGCGACGAAACGTTCGACGTCGGGGCGAACGGATCGACGTACATCCCCGTCGAGACCCGCCATCGGCTGGAGAATCCCGGAAAGGATCCGCTCGTGATGATCGAAGTCCAGTGCGGCGATTACCTCGGCGAGGACGACATCGTCCGCTTCGACGACAAGTACGGGCGCGCAACGGGCTGAGGATCCCGGGACTCCGGCGCCGGCGCAATCGGCATCCGGAGCTCCGCACGCCGACAATCAATTGTTCCGGCCCATCGCGACCATCGCGCGAAGCACGGCCGGGTCGTTCCAGGGAATATCGGTCCTTGCATTGCGCAGATACGGGCTCCCGGGATCGCGCAGCCATTCCTGCGGGAACTCCGCGATGAGATGCTGCTCGCCCGCTGCAATATCGGTGCGGCCCGAATAAGCACGGCCATCGAGCGCAGCCGCCAATGCTCCGCAGAGATCCACGCCGACCAGGCCGCCCAGTTGTATGCCGTTCGTCACGCGCCGATTTATTTCGATGAGATAGACCTCGTGCGTGCGCTCGTGCTCGATGAACTCCGGGCCGAAGAATCCGTTGATGCCGAATCCTGCAGCGAGCATTTCCGAAAGGCGCCTCGCCTCCGGCGACTCCCGGCAACGAACGACGGACGACGGGCCGGTCGTCGAACTGCGCAGCAGGACCTCGCGCGTCATGCCGGCGCGGGCGACGCCGTCCCACGTGGCCACTGCGCGCAGCAGTCCGCTGCCGGGTATCCAGGCCTGGATCAGGAAATCCGTAGAGCTCCACATCATGCTCCATTGCATCGTGGGCTCGCGCTTCGAGAGCTTCGAGAACGCGGATTCGAGCCGCGACTCTTCGCGAACGATCTCCACGGCCTGGCCCGCGGTTCCGAACGCGGCCTTCAGCACGACCGGGTAGCCGTGCGCGCTCGCGAACGCCCGCGCCCCGGCGAGGTCCGGGATGACGGCATAAGGGGGTACGCGCACCCCCAACGCTTCTGCGGCTCCGGGCAGCAGTGTCTTGTCGATGCTCGAGCGATAGTGCTCGGGCCGCCCCAGCGATTCGACGATCAACGCGCGCATCACCTCGCGCGTCTCAGCCTTGATGCTCTCGGGCGGCGAATCGACGAACAACATCATCAAGTGTAGCGTCGCATCGTCACACGGAACGATCAGCCTGGGGGGTCGAGCTTCGATGGTCGCTGCAAGGAGCTGCGTCCATTGGAGCGGCGTCGCCGATTCGGGCAACGGCGTGAAGTCAGCGACGAATCGGCTCTGTGCGACGAGCGCCGCTTGCGGCGCGAGCAGCCCTACTTCGAATCCCGCGCGCGCGAGCTCGTACGGCAGACGCGCGGGGCTCGCCCACTTGGTCGCAGTCGCCGCCAACAGCACAGGGATTCCCATTCCGAAATCGCGTGTCGTCCGTTCAGGCCGAGACGTCGGGATCGATCTGGCGCTCGATCCAGGCGATCTGATCCTTCAGCAGCAGCTTGCGTCGCTTGAGACGCGTCACCTGGAGCTCGTCCCGCTTCGGATCGAGGACGAGGTGCTGGATCACCGCGTCGAGGTCGCGATGCTCGACCTGGAGCGTGACGAGCCGCTCCATCAGCGCGACGCGATCGGCGTTGCCGATATCGACCATGGATCTACTGCGCAGCCTCGCGCACGCGGCCTCCGGTCAATCGATCCCGGCCGGCAGCGGCGCCGCGCGGCGTCCCAGACGGCTCGTGATCCCGATACCCGACAGGATAAGCGCAATTCCGGCCACATGAAACAGCGCGAGCCGCTCGTCCAGGAAAATCCACGCGAGCAGGACGCCGAACACCGGCATCAGGTGGACGAAGAGACCTGCGACGTTCGCACCGACCTGGGCGACGCCCTGGTTCCAGAAGATGTAGGCGAGCACTGACGAAGTAAGCGCGACCGTGAGGATCGCCGCGACGTTCGCGGGCGTCACCACCATGTGCCGGCCGATCGCGAGCTCCACGGCAAAAGCCGGCAGCACGGCGAGGTCGCCGATCACCATCAGCACGAACAGAAACGTCAGCATGTGCAGCCCCGCGGGCCGCCAGCGCAAGCCGATCGTGTAGATCGACCACAGCGCCATCGCGAGGATGAGGAACAGGTCCCCGCGATTCAGCTTGAACGACGTCAACACCTCGAGATTGCCGCGCGTGAGGACCATCAGCACCCCGGCGAGCGACACGCCGACGCCGCAAAGCTGCAGCGGGCTCAGGCGCTCGCGCAGGAAAATCCACGAGATCGTGATCACCATCACCGGTATGAACGAATTCAGGATGAGCGCGTTCGTCGCCGTCGTGTAGTTGAGGCCCAGATAGGAGACCGCGTTGTGCGTGCCGACGCCGATCACGCCGAGCACGAGCATCGTCTTCCAGCTGCGGCGCACGAGCGGCCAGTCGCGGCGGACGTGCGGCCAGGCGAGCGGCGCCAGCATCACGATCGCGAAGAACCAGCGCAGGAACGTCATCGCCATCGGCGGAACGTCGGCGGCGAGGCCGCGTCCTACGATCGTGTTGCACGCCCAGAAGAGCGGCGTCAGCGTCAGAAGCACATAGGGATTTGCACCGCGCAGCGCTGCGACCGTCTTTGACACGCGCGAATTATCGCACGCGGCCCGCGTATAATTCGCGCTCGATTCGCAGTTGCACGTGCCTCAGCCCAATCTCGCCGACGGGCAGGCGGCTGCGGCCTCCGGGGCGTCGACCGACGCCTCATCGGCCGCACCGGGCGATACCGCCGCCGCCGCGCCCGCGACTCCGCTCCCCGCAGCGAACACTCCGATGCTCGCCGCGCTGCCCCCGCTCGTCCCGCGATTGCCGCAACCGGGCCGCAAGGTCCGCGCCGCGCCGATTCTCGAGTCCGCCGATTCGCTCGCGCTCGCGCAACTCGCCGAAGTCTGCGCGGCGGAGAAGCGCCTGCTCGTCGTCGTGACGGCCGACGCGCTCGCCGCGCAGCGCGTCGCCGACGAGCTGCCGTGGTTCGCGCCGGGACGCGAGGTCGTGCTGCTGCCCGACTGGGAGACGCTGCCGTACGATCACTTCTCGCCGCATCAGGACCTGGTTTCGCAGCGCCTCGCGACGCTCTACCACGTCTCGCGCGGCGAGTGCGACGTGCTGGTCGTCGCGGCGACCACCGCGCTCCATCGGTTGGCGCCGCCCGGCTACCTGGCGGCGTTCACGTTCTTCCTCAAGCAGGGCACGCGGCTCGACGTGGACGCGCTGCGCGCGCAGCTCGCGCTCGCGGGCTACCAGCACGTGACGCAAGTCGTCTCGCCGGGAGAGTTCAGCGTGCGCGGCGGGCTGATCGATCTCTACCCGATGGGCAGCGCGCTGCCGTACCGGCTCGACCTCTTCGGCGACGACATCGAGACCATCAAGACGTTCGACGCCGACACGCAGCGAACGCTCTACCCCGTCCCCGAAGTCCGGCTTCTGCCGGCCCGCGAATTTCCCGTCGACGAAACGGGCCGCACGCGCTTTCGCGGCCGCTACCGCGAAGTGTTCGAAGGCGACCCGCTGCGCTCGCCGCTCTACAAGGACGTGAGCAACGGCGTGATGCCGGGCGGGATCGAGTATTACCTTCCGCTGTTCTTCGAGCGCACCGCCACGCTCGCCGACTACCTGCCGAAGGATGCGGCGATCGCGCTCGTCGGCGACATCACCCGCGCCGTCGAGCGCTTCTGGCAGGACACCGAATCGCGTTACAAGCTCCTGCGCGGCGACCATTCGCGGCCGCTGCTGCCGCCGACCGAGGTGTTCCTTCCGCCCGACGCGTTCAATGCGTCGCTCAAGCCCCATCCGCGGATCGAGGTCCCGCTGCTGGATGCGAGCACCGCGGATGCCGATTCCGCGAAAGCCGCCAAGCTCCCCTCCGTGCAAGTCGATCGCCGCGCCGACGATCCGCTCGTCGAGCTCAAGCGCTACCTCGCGACGGGCAACACGCGCGTGCTGATCTGCGCCGAGAGCGCGGGCCGGCGCGAGACGATGCAGCAGTATTTCGCCGAGTACGGACTCAAGGTGCCGCTTGCCGACGACTGGCGCGGCCGCCGCTGCCGATCGAATCCCGTGCGCGCTCGTCGTTTCACCGTTGCATTCGGGCTTCGCGTGGCCGCAGGCGAAGCTCGCGTTCGTCACCGAGGCCGAGCTCTACGCCGGAGTCGTCCGTCGCGGCCGGCGCGACGCGGCGCGCCGCTCGAACGTCGACTCGATGCTGCGCGACCTCTCCGAGGTGCGCATCGGCGACCCGGTGGTGCACGAGGAACACGGGATCGGCCGCTATCTCGGGCTCGTCGCGATGGATCTCGGCGAGGGACCGGCCGAGTTCCTGCAGCTCGTCTATGCGAACGACGCGAAGCTCTACGTCCCGGTCGCCAATCTGCATCTGATCGGGCGCTACAGCGGCGCGTCGCCCGATGCAGCGCCGCTGCACGAGCTCGGAAGCAAGGAGTGGGACAAGGCGAAGAAGCGCGCGGCGCGGCAGGCGCACGACACCGCGGCGGAGCTTCTCAATCTGTACGCACAGCGTGCGTCGCGCGTGGGCCGCGCGTTCAAGTTCAGCCAGCACGACTACGAAGCGTTCGCCGAAGGCTTCGGGTTCGAGGAGACGCCCGACCAGCAGGCGGCGATCGAGGCCGTGATCAAGGATCTGGTCGACGGCAAGCCGATGGATCGCCTCGTCTGCGGCGACGTCGGCTTCGGCAAGACCGAGGTCGCGTTGCGCGCCGCGTTCGTCGCGCTCGCCGACGGCGCGCAGGTCGCGGTGCTCGTGCCGACGACGCTCCTCGCCGAGCAGCACTTCCAGGTGTTTGCCGACCGCTTCGCCGATCTGCCGGTGAAGCTGGTCGAGCTGTCGCGCTTCCGCTCGCCGAAGGAGGTGAAGGCCGCGCTCGAAGGCCTCGCCGCCGGCAAGATCGATCTCGTGATCGGGACGCACAAGCTGATCCAGCCGGACGTGAAGTTCAGGAACCTGGGCCTCGTCGTCATCGACGAGGAGCACCGCTTCGGCGTGCGGCAGAAGGAGCAGTTGAAGAAGCTCCGCGCCGAGGTCGACGTGCTGACGCTCACCGCGACGCCGATCCCGCGAACGCTCGCGATGTCGCTCGAGGGCATTCGCGACTTTTCGGTGATCGCGACCGCGCCGCAGCGGCGGCTCGCGATCAAGACGTTCGTGTCGGCTTATTCGCGCGGGATCATTCGCGAGGCGGTGCTGCGCGAGTTGAAGCGCGGGGGACAGATCTACTTCCTGCACAACGACATCGACACGATCAACACGACGGCCGAGCGGCTCGCGCAGCTCGTCCCCGAGGCGCGGATCGCGATCGCGCACGGCCAGATGGCCGAGCGCGAGCTCGAGCACGTGATGCGCGAGTTCTATGCGCAGCGCGTCAACCTGCTGCTCTGCTCGACGATCATCGAAAGCGGGATCGACGTGCCGACGGCGAACACGATCATCATCGAGCGCGCCGATCGCTTCGGCCTCGCCCAGCTGCACCAGCTGCGCGGCCGCGTCGGCCGCTCGCACCACCAGGCGTACGCCTACCTGCTGACGCCGCCCGAGGAAGCGCTTTCCGCGCAGGCGAAAAAACGGCTCGAGGCGATCCAGATGATGGAGGATCTCGGCTCCGGATTCTTCCTCGCGATGCACGATCTCGAGATTCGCGGCGCCGGCGAAGTGCTGGGCGAATCGCAGTCGGGCGAGATGCAGGAGGTCGGATTTCAGCTCTACGCCGAGATGCTGCGGGCCGCGGTGTCGGCGTTGAAAGCGGGGCGCGAGCCCGACCTCTCGGCGCCGCTGGGCGTGGCGACCGAGATCAATCTGCACGTGCCGTCGCTGCTCCCCGAACGCTACTGCAGCGACGTCCACGAGCGGCTGGTCCTGTACAAGCGCCTGGCGAACTGCGAGTCCGCCGAGGAGATCGAGCTCATGCAGGAGGAGCTCGTCGATCGCTTCGGCACGCCGCCCGAGCCCGCGCAGGCGCTGATCGCGTGCCATCGGCTGCGCCTCGTCGCGAAGGCGAAGGGCATCGCCAAGATCGACGCGAGCGCGGAGCGCACGACGGTGCAGTTCGTCAAGCATCCGCCGTTCGACCCGGCGTCGCTCGTCGCGATCATCCGCAACGACGGTCGCGTCCGCTTCGCCGGTCCCGATCGCGTTCGCATCGACCGCGCGGCGCCGGCGCTTGCCGACCGCGTGGCGCTGGTGAAGGAGTTCGTCGCGAGGCTCAACTGACCTGCCAGCGACCCCCAGCTGCTGCCTTCGCGGTAGGTTGGCGCGAATAGAGAACCATCTGCAGAGAGGCGGGGAATTTTGGTTAGAATGGCGCCCGCAGCGTGGCCGGAAGAGCCGTCCTGTGGAATTTTCCGAGCACGGGGCTGTTCACTTGAAGCCCCGTGGGGCCGTTCCCGCTCCAGAAGTTGCGAACTCCTCCCCTTCGTCCCCCTCAAAGCGAACGGTAACCCTGCCGGAGCCCGCAGCGTGCAAGAAGTCTTGAACCATCCTCTGTTTCAGGGTGCCGCGGCTCCGTTCGTCGTCGCACTGATCGTGGCTTCGACATTCGCCCGGACGCGGTTCGCGTGGCTCGCGGTCATCCTCGCCTACGCAACGATGATCGCGCTCGATACCGGGTTCTCGCTGTTTCCCCTCACGGTCGCCCGGAAGACGATGCTGATCGGGCTGCTCTCGCCGCTCGCGGGTATCGTCGCCGACACTTATCCCCGCTGGTCCGGAGCAATCGCGACAGCGTTGGTCGTCGTCCCGGCGCGCTCTCGATCTGGGTATTCCTTACCGTCACTGCGGAACCGAACCGGGCCGGATGCCGCGGTCCGTCGGAGCAGGAGTCGCAGCATTCGTCGCGATCTGATTGCCTTGATGCTGCGGTTACGCAGCGACGGAATGCGCTGCGGTGCGGCAGGTCTCGGGTTGGGACTGGCCGCCGGAATTGCCGGCTTGCTGTCAGCTTCGATCGGCGCGCTCATCGCGGGCCTCGCAATCGCGGCGGCATGTGCCGCGATGGTGGTCGTCCAGATCGTGATGTCGCGCACGCTGGCTGCCGGATTCGTCGGCGCCCTGCCGGTCGGTCTGCTGGCGGCGCTGATCGCCGCGGGGACGCAACAGCTCGCACGTGCTTCCCTGGTACGCGCTGCCGTTGCTGTTGCTTGTCCCCCTCGCGACGTTCCTGCCCGCCCCATCGCGCGGCTCGTTCATCGCGCGCGGCAGCGATTCCAATCGGTTACGCGCTCGCCGCCGCACTCCTTCCCATCGGTCGCCGCGTGGTACGCGCCCGCGGCGCTCTGTTTTGAACTCGACCAATAGGAGAGTCTCATGTCAAAGCGGATCGCAGTTCTCGCCCTCGCGTCGCTTCCATTGGCTGCGATCGCGGCGACCGACAGCTATACGTTCGATCCATTGCACACGAGCGTGTCGTTCTCGATCGACCACCTTGGTCTGTCGATGATTCACGGCCGGTTCAGCAAGTATCTCCGGAAAGTTCTCGATCGACCGGGCCGCGAAGACCGGGGCCGTCGAGCTCGTCGTCGAGACGGCGTCGGTCGACACCAACGACAACGACAAAGGCAACCGCCCGCGTTCCCGCGACGAACACCTGCGCTCGGCCGATTTCTTCAACGTTGCCGAATTTCCCCGGATGACCTACAAGTCCACGAACGTCGTGTTCGCGGGCGACGTCCCGACGATGGTCGAAGGCAATCTCACGTTGCTCGGCGTCACGAAGCCGGTATCGATCAAGTGGAGCGGTTCAAGTGCAACCCCGCAACGGCGACGGCGAAGGAGCGTTGCGGCGGCATCGTCGCCGGAAAAATCAAGCGCTCCGAATTCGGCATGAAGAGGGGAATTCCGAATATCGGCGACGAGGTTATTCTGGCCTTCGGCTTCGAGGGCGACAAGGACTGACAAGCAAGTCCGCTGCGCGAGGCGGACGCAGCTCGGGCGATCGGCTGTATGCGCAACCTGTCGCCGCGCGCGCCCGCACGCATCGCATAGGATAATCTTGCGTTCGGTCCAACTGAATTACCTGCCATGATCCCCTCGCCTCTCCGTTCACTGCGATTGGCGGGCGCCGCGTTCGCGCTCGCCGCGGTTGCCACGCCGAGCTTCGCGCAGACCGCTCCGCCGGCCGCACCCGTTCGCGACGTCACGGACACGTATTTCGGCGTGTCCGTGCCCGATCCCTATCGATACCTGGAGGAGCTCAAGAACCCCGAGGTCGCCGCGTGGGTGAAGGGGCAGGCCGACTACGCGCGCAAGACGCTCGACCGCATTCCCGGCCGCGCAGCGCTGCTGAAGCGGATCACCGAGCTGGGCGACGCCGCGCCGGCGCGGGTTGCTGGCGTGCAGTTCAACAACGGCTCGTACTACTACCTGAAGCGCCTCTCCAATCAGAACATCCCGAGACTCTACGTCCGCGTGGGTCTCGCCGGGAAGGAACGATTGCTGGTCGACCCCGAGGCGACGAAGACGAAATCCGGCGAGCACTACGCAATCGATTACTTCTCGCCGTCGTTCGACAACCGCTACGTTGCGTACGGCATCTCGCCGGGTGGGTCCGAAGAGAGCGTGCTGCACGTGATCGAGGTCGCAACGGGAAAGGAGACCGGCGATGTGATCGATCGCGTCCAGTTCGGTCCGCCCGCGTGGGACGAAACGAACCGTCTTCTGTACAACCGGCTGCAAAAGCTTCCCGCCGACGCGCCGAAGTCCGACAAGTATCTGAAGAGCCGCGCTTACGTGCACACGCTCGGCACGGACCCCGAAAAGGACCGCGCGATCCTAGGGCCGGGCGTTTTCGCCGACTTCGTGACGGATCCCCTCGCCGTTCCTTTCGTGTCGACGTCGCCCGGCTCGCCGTTCGTCATCGGCGTGGTCGGCAACGGCAACCAGCGCGAGTTCAACCTCTTCGTCGCGCGTTCCGCAACGATTGCCGACGGCGTTCCGGCGTGGCAGCGCGTCGCGAGCCTCGACGACGAGGTGACCGACGCGTCGCTGATCGGCAGCACCCTCTACCTCCTCACGCACAAGAACGCGCCGCATTTCAAGGTCGTGCGCCTCGATCTCGCCAAGCCCGATCTCGCTTCGGCGACCCTCGTCGTGCCGGCGAGCGAGGCGGTGATCACGGGGATCGCCGCGGCGAGCGACGCGCTCTACATCCGGCGGATGTCGGGCGGCATCAGCGATCTCGTTCGACTCGAGCACGCGCAAGGCGCGAAGCCTGCGCCAGTCAAGCTTCCGTTCGACGGCGACATCGACGCGCTCGCCGCGGACCCGCGCCTTCCGGGAGTCGTGTTCGAAACGGGCGCGTGGACGCGATTCGGCGGCTACTACGCGTACGATCCGAAGGCCGCGAAGGTCGTCGACACCAAGCTGCAGCCCCAAGGCCCGTTCGACAATCCGTCCGACCTGGTTTCGACCGAGGTCAAAGTGAAGTCGCACGACGGCACGCTGGTGCCGCTCTCGATCGTGCACAAGAAGGGCATGAAGCTCGACGGCGCGAACCCGACGATCCTCTACGGGTACGGCGCGTACGGAATCTCGCAAACGCCGTTCTACCGGCCGCAATATCTCGCGTGGTTCGAGCGCGGTGGCGTGTTCGCCGTCGCGCACGTGCGCGGCGGCGGCGAGAACGGCGAGGAATGGTACAAGGGCGGCTTTCAACAGACGAAGCCCAACACGTGGCGCGACGCGATCGCGTGCGCGGAGTGGCTGATCGCGCAGCGCTACACGTCGTCCGCCAGGCTCGCGATCGAAGGCGGCAGCCAGGGAGGGATCTACGTCGGCCGATCGATCACCGAGCGTCCCGACCTGTTCGGCGCGGCGATCGATCAGGTTCCCGTCTCCGACGCCATCCGGTCGTCGTTCGAATCGAACGGCGAGCTCGACAAGACCGAGATGGGGACGACGGAGACCGAAGCAGGATTTCGCGCGCTGCTCGCGATGAGCCCCTATCACCACATCGCGAACGGCACGAAATATCCGGCGGTGCTGGTCGTGACCGGCATCAACGACCCGCGCGTCGACGCGTGGCAGGCGGCGAAGATGGCGGCCCGGCTGCAGGCGGCTTCGACGAGCGGAAAGCCCGTGCTGCTGCGCGTCGACTTCGACGCCGGCCACGGCTACGGGTCGACGAAGAAGCAGCGCAACGAGGAGCTCGCCGACACGCTCGCGTTCCTGTTCTGGCAATTCGGCGTCAACGGCTTCGTGCCGTAGCTCAGCTCTCGAACCGGCGGCTGCGCTGAAAACGCCACGGCATCAGGGCTCTAGAAAATAGCGCTCCACCTGAATGTGCCGCCCTCCGGGCAGGTCGACCGTCGCCGTGGTGGGCGAGGTGAACATGATCGTGATCGTGCCATCATTGCCGGATAAGCCGGGTGCCTTGTACGCGCACGAGATGCACTGTCCGCCGGTGTACTTGTCGAGAGTCGCGGTGAAGACGTTGTTCGTAAGAGGTCCGGCCTGCAAGGTACCACTGCGATGGACCGCTAGAGAGATAGGAGTACACCTCCACAATCAGTGTGCCATTCTCGTAGTCGATGCCGAGGCCGGAACCCGGCTCGTTCTTGTTCCACCAAACGCCCGCTATCGGAGCGACGCCCCCCGAGGGCGTGATGTTTGGCTGCGCGGTGAAGTACCGCTCGATCGGGATGTGCCGCCCGCCCGGGAGATCGGCGGTCCCAGTCGTCGCCGACGTGAATGTGATCTTGATCGTGCCATCGTTACCGACGGTCGTCGGCGCTTTGTACGTACACGAAACGCACTGGCCGCCCGTGTACTTGTCGAGGGTGCCCGTGAAGACATTGTTTGCGAGAAGCCCTGCGGCGAGGTACCACTGGGACGAACCGTCGCTGAGATATGAATACACCTCTACGACAAGCGTGCCGTCCTTGTAATCGATACCGAAGACCCGACCCCGGCTCGCTCTTGTTCCACCAGACGCCGGGGACGGGGACGATTGCGGAGAGCGCGGCCGCAACGCTGCCGCTGTGCCCGGCAAGGTTCGTGGCCGGCGTCGGACATGCGTGCCGTCGGCGAGGATGGACGTGACGCCGTCGTTCGGAAGCGCGGTGTACGTCACGGCACTGAGATTAGCGAGAGGAGAGTGTTCCGTTGGGTATTTGGAGGAAACCATTCGGGATGACGTAATCCGGCACGACGATGCCGAGCGCGGTGAAGCCCTCCGTGGCGATGAGGATATTGTGACCCGAGGTCGCGCACGTCGGTAGATCGGTAGGAAACTGGAACGCCTTGTCCGGGCCGGGACCCGTGCTCAACAAAGTCTGACCGGCCCAGTTTGCCTCGCCGGAGTCGCAATCATTCTGGCCACGGTCGTGAATCTCGATGAATTGCACGGTTCCGTCGTCATTCGAGAAGATCTGCCGAATCCCGAACGTCCCAGGCAACGCCCACGCCGTTGCGACTGCCGCCGCGACCGCAATTGCAATGCACCAGGAAGAAAGAGTCTTCACAGCGTTGGTCTCTTAAGACGGCCGTGATGAGGTTACAGCTCTATTGCCGCGGCGGATCGGACGGCCACTTAGCGGGACATAGAAATGACAAACGATACAGCAAACGGCGGCCGGCTACTACGGCCTCGCGAAGGCGAAGTAATGCTCGAAGGCGCGACACACCTCGCAATCTTCCTGCAGATAAATCGTCGCTTCGCGGAAGCAGAGTGTATGACCGCCATGGTACTACAAGAACTGATGCTGCATGAACGTCAGGCGCGTGCCGGCAGAGAAGGCGCAGCCGTTGTGATCGGCGAAGCCCGGCATAACCTCGTACACGGCATTTGCGCGCAGCCGTGCAGCGCGACGGTCCACACTGCAACGCGCGCGCCAAGACAACGAGTGCGCCAGGTGACGTCGTACGTCGCGCGCAGGAGCATCGCGCGCGCGACATCGCCGGGTTGACGGCCGACATCGAGCCGCTGCGGCACGCGCGGTCCTCGAGCATGACAATCATCCTGTCCGGGAGCAAGAGCGACCAATGCCCGCGTTTTCGCTCGTCGAGCACCCACGGCAAAGCGGGCGTAAGCGCGAGCAGTCGCTCGGCGATTATCGCCAGCGGAGGCCGCGATCAGACAATCGGACGAGAAGCGCTTACGAAAGCAGGGACATGCGCCTCTGCGCAAGCATGCTTAACGCTCAGTGCAGCTTGACCCGCGGCTCCAGCCGATGGCGGACGATTCGCGAGACCGTGTCGAGCGCGACGCGGAGGTAGCCGAGGATCGACACCTGGTGCATGCTTGTAGAGCGACACGTACATCCAGCGCGCGATCAGGCCCTGAACGAGCAGGCTTCCGCCGATCAGCCGCCCCATCAGCGAGCCGACCGCCGAGAGCTCGCCCAGCGAGACGAGCGAGCCGAAATCGTGGAAGCGGAACTCGCGGCAGCGGCTCGCCCTGCGAGCCGCGCCTTGATGCTCTTCACGAGCAGCGACGCCTGCTGACGCGCGACCTGCGCGCGCGGCGGCAGGATCGCTCCCGCGCGCCCTGACTCGGGCCAGGGACACGCGGCGCAGTCGCCCAGCGCGAAGATGTCCGGATCGCGCGTTGTGACGAGCGTCGTGTCGACGACGAGCTGATGCGCGCGATTCACTTCGAGCCCGTCGAGCTCGGCGAGCCACGGCGGGCGCCTGGATTCCCGCCGCCCACGACGACGAGGTCCGCGTGGAGCACCGCGCCGCTCGCCGTGCGCACGCCGGCATCGTCGATCGCGGTGACGCGCTCGCCGGTGCGAACCGCGACGTCGAGCTTCGCGAGAAGATCGGTTGCCGCGGCGGCGATCGACTCCGAGAGCGGCGGCAGGATGCGCGGCGCGGCTTCGATCAGCGTCAGATGGATGTCGCGCTCGGGGTCGAGGTTCTCGAGGCCGTAGCTCGCGTGCGCCTTCGTGCAGTGACGGATCTCCGCGGCGAGCTCGACGCCGGTCGCTCCGGCGCCGATGATCACGATGTCGACCGCCGGCGATCCTCCGTGCGCGGCACGCTCGTCGGCGCGAACGCACGCGGCGAGCAGCCGCCGATGGAAGCGCTCGGCGTCATCGGCGGTGTCGAGGGAAATCGCGCGTTCGGCGACACCCGGCGTGCCGTAATCGTTGCTGACGCTGCCGACGCAGAAGATCAGCGTGTCGTAGGGCACCGCGCGCTGCGGCAGGATCTCGGTGCCCTCCTCATCGAGCACGCGGTCGAGCTTCAGCTCGCGCCGCGCGCGATCGAGGCCGATCACCGCGCCCTGGCGAAACCGGAAGTGATGCCAGTACGCCATCAGCACGATAATCGACGTCGTGAACGTCGGCGTCCATGCGTCCGGCTGCGACTTCGTGCAGCAGCGGCTTCCACAGATGTGACGCGCAGCCGATCGACGAGCGTCACCGTCGCGCGCCCGCGGCGGCCGAGCGTGTCGCCGAGCTTCGTCGCGAGCGGAAGGCCCGCCGCGCCGCCGCCGACGATGACGATCCGGTGGACTTCCGGTGCCGATACGGCCATTCGCGTCGACCCGCGAGTCCGCGCTTCGCGTCAGTCGCCGCGAACCGTGCCTTCGCGCCGCGGATCGGCGCCGCCGATCCAGCCGTCCTTCGTGCGCACGATCGCCTGCAGTCCGCTCGTCTGCTCGATCACGCGCGTCTGGTGGCCGAGCGCCCGCAACTTCGGCTCGATCGCCGCCGCCCATGCTCCGGTCTCGAGCTCGGTCGGGCCGTTGCGGCTGCCGAAGTTCGGCAAATCGATCGCCGCCTGCGGGTCGAGCCCCCAATCGAGGACGGCGACGAGCGTTTTCGCGACGTAGTTGATGATCGCGCTGCCGCCGGGCGATCCGGCGATCATGTAGATCCGCCCGGCCCGGTCGTACACGATCGTCGGCGACATCGACGAGCGCGGGCGCTTGCCCGCTTCGACGCGGTTTGCCACCGGCTTGCCGTTCTCGCTCGGGACGAACGAGAAATCGGTGAGCTCGTTGTTGAGCAGGAAGCCGCCCTTCGGTCATCAGGCGGCTGCCGAAACTGTCCTCGATCGTCGTCGTCATCGCGACGGCGTTGCCGTCGGCGTCGACGATGCTAGATGTGCGATGTCGACGGAAATTCGAGCGCCGCGCCGTCGGCCAGCGCGACCTTCCGGAGCGAAGAATGATCGGGCGGCGTCCCGGGCTGCGCGCGGCCGAGGCTCGCGTCGGTGCGAATCGATTGCGAGCGCTCGATCAGGTAGTCGCGATCGAGAAGTCCCGTTGGCGCGGCGAAGAAATCGGGGTCGGCCATGTAGACGCCGCGATCGGCGTACGCGAGTCGCCCGGCCTCGCTGATGAAATGAACGCTCCACAAGCGCCGCGGGCCCCATCGCCTTCACGTCGAAGGGCTCGAGAATGCCGAGGATCTGCAGCACCGTCGGTCCGCCGGACGATGGCAGCGGCATGCCGCAGACGCGGTACGCGCGATAGTTGCCGCATACCGGCTCGCGCACCTTGACCCGGTAGCTCGCAAGGTCGGCGAGCGTCATGTCGCCGGGATTGTCGGCCATGGTTACCGTCGCGACGATGTCGCGCGCGATCTCCCCTTCGTAGAACGCCTTGGCGCCGCCCGCGGCGATCTTGCGCAGCGTCGCCGCATACGCCGGGTTCTTCATCCAGCGGCCGACGGCGAACGGATTGCCGAGGAAGTCGTACAGATAAGCGCGCGCCCGCGGCTGGACGACGCGCTCCTCGGTCATCGCCATGATGTTGAAGCGCGCGGATACGGGAAAGCCGTACTCGGCGAGATCGATCGCGGGCACGAAAAGCTTCGCCCACGGCAGCTTGCCGTGCCGCTTGTGAGCCTCCGCGAGCAGCGCAACGGTTCCCGGCACGCCGACCGATCTTCCGCCGACGACCGCCGCGTAGAACTCGAGCGGCTTGCCCTGGCCGTCGAGAAAGCGGTCCGGCCTCGCCGCGGCCGGCGCCGTCTCGCGGCCGTCGTATGCGATCAGCTTGTTGCGCTTCGCGTCGTGGAACAGCATGAACGCGCCGCCGCCGATTCCCGACGACTGCGGCTTCGACGAGGCCCAGAACGAGTTGCACGGCGATCGCCGCATCGACGGCGCTGCCGCCCTGCCCCAGCATCGCGTAGCCGGCATTCACCGCGAGCGGATTCGCCGCCGCGACCATGAAATGCCTGGAGACGACCGGCTTCTTGTCGATCCAACCGGAGGGACGCTCGGGCGGCGGCGGCAGTTCCTGTGCGAGCGCAGCGACCGTCCACGACGCGAGCGCCGCAACGAGCATGCGCGAGCGACGCATCGAAGGAAGGGTCGTCATGGCGAACGAGGCGGTGACTCACCTCATTCTAATCGACGACCGATCCGCCCGTTTTACTTCTTCGGCGCGTCCTTCGGTGCTTCTTTCGGCGGTTCCGCCGCAGGAGTCGCCGTTGGCGCAGTCGCAGGCGCGGGTGCGGCTGCGGGCGCTGCAGCAGGCGTTGTCGCGGCAGGTGGCGCGGGCGCTGCGGCAGGAGCGGCCGGTGCCGGCGTCGCTGCCGGTGCCGCCGGCGCGGGAGCCGACACCGCCGCCGGCGCGCTCACCGGCGCCGCAACGGGCTTCGCCGCATAGAGACCGCCGAGCAGCGGCACGATCATCAGCGCGACGATGTTGATGATCTTGATCAGCGGATTGACGGCGGGACCCGCGGTGTCCTTGTAAGGATCGCCGACGGTGTCGCCGGTCACCGCGGCCTTGTGCGCGTCGGAACCCTTGCCGCCGTGATGGCCGTCCTCGATGTACTTCTTCGCGTTGTCCCACGCGCCGCCGCCGGTCGTCATCGAGATCGCGACGAAGAGCCCCGTGACGATCGTGCCCATCAGCAGGCCACCCAGCGCCTGCGGACCGAGCGCGAGGCCGACGATCACCGGCACGAGCACCGGCAACAGCGACGGGATGATCATCTCCTTGATCGCCGCCTTGGTCAGCATGTCGACGGCCACGCCGTACTCGGGCTTTGCCGTGCCTTCCATGATGCCCTGGATCTCCTTGAACTGTCGGCGCACTTCGACGACGACGGCGCCTGCCGCCCGCCCCACCGCTTCCATCGCCATCGCGCCGAACAGATAGGGGATCAAGCCGCCGAGGAACAGGCCGACGATGACCTTGTAGTTCGACAGGTCGAACGACACGCCGATCTGCGAGGACTCGAGCGCATGCGTGTAGTCGGCGAAGAGCACGAGCGCCGCAAGTCCCGCCGATCCGATCGCATAGCCCTTCGTGACGGCCTTCGTCGTGTTGCCGACGGCGTCGAGCGGGTCGGTGATCGCGCGCACCGAATCCGGCAGCTTCGCCATCTCGGCGATGCCGCCGGCGTTGTCGGTGATCGGTCCGTACGCGTCGAGCGCGACGATGATCCCCGCCATCGACAGCATCGACGTCGCTGCGATCGCGATGCCGTAGAGGCCCGCGAGCAGGAACGACACCCAGATCGCGATGCACACGGCGACGACCGGCAGCGCGGTCGCCTTCATCGACACGCCGATGCCCGCGATGATGTTGGTCGCGTGGCCCGTCGTCGACGCCTGCGCGACGTGTCGCACCGGGCCGAATTCCGTTGCCGTGTAGTACTCGGTGATGACGACCATCGCCGCGGTCAGCGCGAGACCGACGAGACCCGCGCCCCACAGGCGCAGCGTCGTGAGCTCGGGGTTGGCCGCCGTCACGCCGCCCATCCAGCCACGCGGTGATGAACCAGAAGCCGATCGCCGAGATCACGCCGGCGACGATCAAGCCGCGATAGAGCGCGTTCATGATCTTGCCGCCCGCGCGAGCCTTGACGAAGAAGCAGCCGACGATCGACGCGAGGATCGACCAGCCGCCGAGCGCCAGCGGATAGGTGACCGCGGCCTCGGCATTCGACTTGAGCAGCAGCGCGCCGAGCAGCATCGTCGCGACGAGCGTGACCGCGTACGTTTCGAAGAGGTCGGCCGCCATGCCGGCGCAGTCGCCGACGTTGTCGCCGACGTTGTCCGCGATCACCGCCGGGTTGCGCGGATCGTCCTCGGGAATGCCGGCCTCGACCTTGCCCACGAGATCGGCGCCGACGTCGGCGCCCTTCGTGAAGATGCCGCCGCCAAGCCGCGCGAAGATCGAGATCAGCGAGCCGCCGAATGCGAGGCCGACGAGCGGCTCGATCGCGTGGTGCAGCCCTTCGGCCATCGCATTGGGCGCGCCATGCGCGGAGCCGACCAGGAACCAGTAGAACCCGGCGACGCCGAGAAGCCCGAGGCCGACGACGAGCATCCCGGTGATCGCGCCGCCGCGGAACGCGACCGCGAGCGCTTCGTTCAACCCGGTGCGCGCGGCCTCGGCGGTGCGCACGTTCGAGCGCACCGACACGTTCATCCCGATGTAGCCGGCGAGACCCGAGAGGATCGCGCCGACGGCGAATCCGCCCGCCGTCGCGCCACCGAGCGCCCACCAGATGACGATGAACAGCACAACGCCGACGATGCCGATCGTCAGGTATTGGCGATTGAGATAAGCCTGCGCGCCGGCCTGGATCGCGGCGGCGATTTCGCGCATCCGGTCGTTGCCGGAAGGCTTCGCCATGATCCAGCTGATGGATACGATGCCGTAGACGATCGCCGCTACCGCGCAGATGAGCGCGAAGATGACCCCTGAGGACATGGTGTGACTCTCCCTAACCCATTAACGAATGGCAAGAAACCGCAGCGAAACGAGCGGCAGCGGGCCTGTGACCGGCCCGTCAGCCGGGGCGCAGCCGATCCGGTTGGCGCCCGTATGTCCCGACGGTTGTCGAGAGCGGCGACCGGGTGACCGGGCCGCCGCCCCAAAACACGCTATTGTGCCAGTTTCGACCCGTCCAAGTCGAGCCGACGCGACGCCTCAGACCTTGAACTCCGTCGCGAGCTTCCTGGGCACGGCGACATTCTTGAGGCGGACGTAACGCGGCAGGCCGTCCTTGAACGGGGGAAAGGTCTCGCCGCGCATGAGCGGCGCCAGATAGGCGCGTGCCTTCGCGGTGATGCCGAAGCCGTCCGCGCTGATGTAGTCGGGCGGCAGCTTCTTCTCGACGTTCGCGACCTTGTCGAGCGGAACCGCTTCGATCTTCCAGCGATACGGCGAGTCGGACTTGCGAATGATCGCCGGCATCACCGCATTGTGCCCGGAGATCGCGAGCTTCACCGCCGCCTTGCCGACCGCGTAGCTGTGCTCGAGGTCGGTCTTCGATGCGATGTGCCGCGCCGCGCGCTGCAGATAATCGGCAACCGCCCAGTGGAACTTGTACTTGAGCCGATCCCTGACGATGCCGCGCGATCATCGGCCCCACGCCGCCGAGCTGCGCGTGGCCGAACGCGTCCCTGGTGCCCGCTTCGGCCATCAGCTTGCCGTCGGCGCTCCGCAGCCCCTCGGACACGCCGACGCAGCAGTAGCCGAACTGCTTGACGTTCGCCTCGACCGCCGCCGTGAACTTCGCTTCGTCGAACGGGATCTCCGGAAAGAGGAGCACCAGCGGAATCGGCGTCGCGGCGTCCTCCGCCATCCCGACGGCCGCGGTGATCCAGCCGGCGTTGCGGCCCATCACCTCGAGCACGAAGACCTTCGTCGAGGTCTTTGCCATCGACGCGACGTCGAACGCCGCTTCGCGCATCGACGTGGCGACGTACTTCGCGACCGATCCGAACCCGGGGCAGTTGTCGGTCACCGCGAGATCGTTGTCGACGGTCTTCGGCACGTGGACGGCGACGAGCGGATAGCCGAGGCGCTCCGAGAGCTGCGACACCTTGAGGCAGGTGTCGGCGGAATCGTTGCCGCCGTTGTAGAAGAAATACCCGATGTCGTGCGCGCGGAACACCTCGATCAGGCGCTCGTACTGCGCGCGGTTCTCGTCGAGCCCCTTGAGCTTGTAGCGGCACGACCCGAATGCGCCGGCCGGCGTGTGGATGAGCGCGGCGATCGCCGCCGCGCTGTCCTTCAGGTGTCGATCAGGTCCTCGGTGAGCGCGCCGATGATGCCGTTGCGGCCCGCGAGGACCGTGCCGATGCGGTTCCGATGCGCTCGCGCGGTCTCGATGACGCCCGCGGCGGTCGCGTTGATGACGGCCGTCACGCCGCCGGACTGGGCATAGAACGCGTTGCGCTTGGTCGAAGTCGGCATGTCGTCTCTCCTCCTCTGCACTGTTGACGGAACGGCGGCGACAGCGGCGCGGGCGAGGCAGCCGAAGGGGCTACAGCCCGGCGTTCGCGCGTCCGATCTGGTCCGCGAGCTCGGCGAGGCGCACGGGATCGCAGCGCGCGCGGATCGCGTCGGGCGTCGTCGCGTAAAACGTCGCGCGCACGCCGATCTTCTCGTCCCAGCTCTCCGGAAGGTGCGCGCGGTGCTTCGCCTCGAAGCGACGGCGGTACTCGGCCCAGACGGCGTCGAAATTTCCGATCGACTGGTGGATCAATACGATATCGCGGCACACGGCCAGCGCGAACCCCGCTCTATACGCCCGAAACGAGAAATCGAGATCATACAGATGGAAGTGATCGAACAGCGCTTCGTCGAACGGCGTCGCGACGGCGACCTCGCGGCGCATCGCCATGAACACGCCGTCGAGCGCCTGGATGCCGGGCACGACGAGCGGGCCCCCGCCGCGCAGCACCGTCACGTACCCGACCGAATCGGGAACCGGGGCGCTTATCACGACGAACGCATACGGGTCGCCCGCCGACTCCCATTTGCCGTTGACGAGCCGCGTCGTGCCGGCCACGCCGATCAGGTCGAACTGCCCGAGATGGCGATCGAGCCGATCGGCGAAGTCCGGCGTCAGGATCTCGATGTCGTCGTGCGACAGGATGACGTGCTCGCCGCGCGCGCGGGCGATGCCGCGGTTGTAGCCTTCGGCGAGCGAGCGCGCGTCGTGGATGCCGACGATCTCGACGCTCGCGCGCGCCGAAGAGCGCGCGGTAGTTCTCGGACACGCGCGAGAATTTCGCCGCGTCGATGCTGCAGATGACGACCGAGACCGGGACTGCCGCGGCGCCGCTCATCGTCCGCTGCGCTCGCTGCGATCGCGCGTTGGGCCCGGCGGGCCGTCGCCGTTACCCGCGGAAGGAACTCGTCCGGATCAACTCTGCAGCGCGGAGAGGCACGCGGCGCGCACCGCGTCGACGTCACCCGTCCCGTCGATCTTCCGGTACTTCGGCGCGCGCGGGTCGCCGCTCGCCGCCCATTTCGCGTAATACGCGATCAGCGGCTTCGTCTGCGCGCGATAGACGTCGAGGCGCTTCCTGACGGTCTCCTCGCGGTCGTCCGGTCGCTGGACCAGATCCTCGCCGGTGACATCGTCCTTGCCGGGGACCTTCGGCGGGTTGTAGAGAACGTGATAGGTCCTGCCCGACGCGACGTGGACGCGCCGCCCGCTCATCCGTTCGATGATCGCCGCGTCCGGCACGTCGATCTCCACGACGTAATCGATGCGCACGCCGGCATCGCGCATCGCGTCGGCCTGCGGAATCGTTCGCGGAAAGCCGTCGAACAGATAACCTTTCGCGCAGTCGGGCGCCTTGAGCCGCTCCTTGACGAGCGCGATGATGATGTCGTCGGAAACGAGGCGCCCGAATCCATCACCGCCTTCGCCGCGACGCCCACCGGCGTGCCGGCGGCGATCGCGGCGCGCAGCATGTCGCCGGTCGAGATCTGCGGTATCCCGTAGGCCTGCGTGATGAAGCCCGCCTGCGTGCCTTTGCCGGCGCCGGGCGGGCCGAGAAGGATCAGTCGCATCGTCGTGTGCGGTCAATGGAGCGGTACGGAGGACGGTGCGGCGATTCTGTCCGCAAACGACGGGAGGGTCAATCGCGCGGAATCAAACGGCGCCCGAGGCGAACAGCGCGCGAACGCGCTCGAGATCCTCGGGCGTGTCGACGCCCGGTGCCGGCGTGCCGGAGGTCACCTCGACGACGATGCGGAACCCGTGCCACAGCGCGCGCAATTGCTCGAGCGCCTCGAATCGCTCGACGGCGCGCCGGGGCCAGCGTCGGATACGCGCGCAGGAATCGCGCGCGATACGCGTAGAGCCCGTAATGGCGGTAGATCGGCAGCCCGCCCGGAACGGCGGCCCGGCCGCCGGCGAACGCGTCGCGCGCCCAGGGAATCGTCGCGCGGCTGAAATAGAGCGCGTAATTCCGGCTGTCGAGCACGACCTTGACGACATTCGGATTGAACGCCTCGGCCTCGTCGTCGATCGGATGACATGCGGTCGCGATCGCGGCGTCGGGATGCGCGTCGAGGAGCTCGGCCATCGCGCGGATCAGCGCGGGCGAAAGCAGCGGCTCGTCGCCCTGAACGTTGACGACGATCGCGTCGTCGGACAGGCCGAGCAGTTGCGCCGCCTCGGCCAGGCGATCGGTGCCCGTCGGATGATCGGCGCGCGTGAGGCACGCCGCGATGCCGTGCGCTTCCACGGCGCTCTTGATGCGCTCGTCGTCGGTCGCCACGACGACGCGGTCGGCGCCCGCCTGCTGCGCGCGCAGCGCGACGCGCACGACCATCGGCTTGCCGGCGATGTCGGCAAGCGGCTTGCCGGGGAGCCGCGTCGACGCGTGGCGCGCGGGGATGATGACGGTGAACATCGCGTCGCGGCGTGCGCGCTCCGCGTTCCGGACGCTCTCTCGTACTCGTGCAGGCTCGAGGCGGCGCGCCTCGTCTTCGAGCATCACCGGAATGCCGTCGCGGATCGGATACGCGAGCCGCGCCGACTTCGAGATGAGCTCCTGCTTGTCCTTGTCGTAGACGAGCGGGCCCTTGGTGATCGGGCAGACGAGGATTTCAAGCAGCTTGGGGTCCACGAATTCGTTCCTCGATCAGCGAGACGAGCGCGTCGTCGACGCGAGCGCGGACGGGCAGGTACCAGCAGCGCTCGTCGGCGAAGGCTTCGCATTTTACCGCGTCCTTCTCGGTCATCAAAATGGCGCGCGCTCCCGCGAATTCGAGATCGGCGGCCTTGAAGCGGTGATGGTCGGGAAACGCGTGCGGGACCGCGCGGATGCCGAGCGCGCTCAGTTGCGCGAAGAAGCGCGCCGGGTCGCCGATCCCCGCCACCGCGTGGACACCCTCGCCGGCGAACGCCGAGGCGGGCGCGCGTCGCGCGCTCGTTTCCGACGCGGACGAAGTCGCCGGCGCGAAGCGTCATCGCGAACGCGCGCGGTCGCACGCGCGCCGGTCGACTGCCCTCGCCGACCAGCATCACGACTGCGTCCACTTCGTCGAGCCGCGTCGCGGGCTCGCGCAACGGTCCCGCCGGCAACAACCAGCCGTTGCCCAGCGCCCGCGCCGCGTCGACGACGGCGATCTCGACGTTGCGCTCGAGCCTGTAATGCTGCAGGCCATCGTCGGCGAGAATCACGTCGCACGCGGGATCGCGCGAAAGCAGCGCCAAGCCGGCGGCGACCCGATCGCGCGCGACGGCCACCGTCCAGCCGGCGCGCGCAAGGAGCAGCGGCTCGTCGCCGACCCTGCGCGGATCATCGCGCGCCCCGACGATGATCGGCGCATCGCTCGCCGCGCTCGCGCCCGTAGCCGCGGCTCACGACGCCGGGATGGAATCCGCGCTGCGCGAGCGCCGCGGCGAGCGCCGCCACGAGAGGCGTCTTGCCGCGTTCCGCCGACGGTGATGTTGCCGACGATCACGACGGGAACGGGAAGCGCAACGCTGCGCCGCACGCCGCCGCGATAGAGCGCGCGCCGCAGCGCGACGAGCGCGCCGAAGAGCACCGAGAACGGGCGCAGCGCGACGGCGCGAAGCGATGGCCGCTGCGAGTACCAGTCGTCGACGAGGCTCACGGCAGGCGTTCCCGCGCGAGCGACTCAAGCCGTCATCTGGGCGGCGGAGCCTGCGTCGCGAACGTGATGTGGATGTACCCCGCCATGCGGGCCGCCTCCATCACGTGGATCACCGACTGGTGAGTCGCATTGGCGTCCGCGTTGATGATCACGACCGGCTCCTTGGCGCCGCCGGCGGCCTGCCTGAGCGCGTCGGCGAGCGCGGCCGCCGTCGTGAACGTGAAGATCGCCTTGTCGATGACGTAGCGGCCCTGTGCGTCGACTCCGACGTTGATCTCCTTCGGGCGCTGCTTCACCTGCTCGGCGTCCGCTTCGGGAAGCGTGATCTGCAGCTCGGCGACGCGCTGGTAGGTCGTCGTCACCATCAGGAAGATGAGGATGACGAGCAGCACGTCGATCAGCGGAATGAAGTTGATCTCCGGGTCGTCCCTCGACCGTGATCCTCGCAGGTTCATGCCGGGGCTACTTGCGCTCGCCGTGCGCGAAATCGACGAGGCGGATCGCCTGCTGCTCCATTTCGACGATGAGACTGTCGACGGTCGCCCGGAAATGGCGGTAGAAGATCATGCTCGGAATCGCGACGATCAGCCCGAACGCGGTGTTGTAGAGCGCGACCGATATCCCGTGCGCAAGCTGGATCGGATTCGATCCCGCGGCAGTCTGCGAGCCGAAGATCTCGATCATGCCCACGACGGTGCCGAAGAGACCGAGCAGCGGCGCCATCGCGGCGATCGTTCCCAGCGTCGTGAGGAAGCGCTCGAGATCGTGCGTGACGACGCGGCCGACTTCCTCGATCACCTCCTTGATCACCGGCCGCGGGCTTTTGACGTTCGCAAGGCCCGCGGCGAGTATCCGGCCGAGCGGTCCGTGCTGGGCGGTTCGCGTGATGAGCTCCGGCGTCGCGCCGTTCTGGCGATATTCGGTGAGCACGCGATCCACCAGATCCGGCGGCGCAACGACGCTCTTGCGCAGCGACCACAGGCGCTCGAGGATCAGCGCGAGCGCGACGACCGAGGCAAAGATCAGCGGCCAGATCGGCCAGCCGGCCGCTTGGACAATGGACCACACGGTGAATGCGCTCCGTTACGAAAAGTGCCCGCAATGTAGCGTGGCGCCACCGATTCGGCAAGCCGGAATGCGATCGGGCACGAGCGACGCGACGCGAAGCCGCACGTGCGCGACCGTGCTCGCCGCGCGCGTATTCGACGAGTCGAGCGCTTGCGGGTTCACCATCGCTGCGCGTTCATCCCGCGCCGCGGCGCCGCATCGGCGGGAAGCGTCAGCGTCGCCGTCACCGCGGCGCCGGCCAGGACGATCAGCCAGCACAGATAGATCCAGATCAGGAAGACGGGCAGCGCGGCGAGCGCGCCATAGACGACCTCGTACGTCGGCACGTGCGTCAGGTAGAGCGCGAAGCCGGTCTTCGCGCCCTCGAATGCGAGCGCTGCAAGGAGCGCGCCGGCGAACGCGTAACGCCACGGCACGTGGCGCGCCGGAACGCTCGCGTAGAGCAGCGCGAGCGCGAGCGTGGAGAAGGCGAGCGGCAGCATCGGCAGGATCATCGGCCGCAGCGTTCCGCGCAACGGTATCGCGGCGAGCGATTGCGTGATCAGCCACGTCGAGACCGAGATGCTGGCGCCCACGAGTACCGGCCCCAGCGTCACGCCCAGCGCGTAGACGAACAGCCGCCGCGCGAGCGAGCGCCGGCGCGCGACGCCCCACAGGATGTTGATCTCGCGCTCGACCGTGGCGATGAGCATCGTGGCGGTGACGACGATGAAGACGATCGAGACGCCGGTCAGGCCCGCGGCCTTCTCGGTGAACTCGCGGATGTGCGTGTTCACGACGGCGTTGGCGCTCTCGGGCAGCATGTGCTTGAGCAGGAACGCCTCGAGCGCGTCCAGCCATTGCTCGAACACCGGAAAGCGCGCGGCGAATTCCAGCGCCACGGTGGCGAGCGGAACGATCCCCAGCAGCGTCGTGAACGCGAGACTCCCCGCCGTGCGGGCCAGCCCGATTTGCCGCGTCCGCGACACGACGCGGTGTGCGAAAGCCATGAGACCGGCAACAGGGTCGGGCAGCCTCATGGTGGCGCTTTCGTTCCGGAAGGAGCGGCGCGATTATCGCACGGGGCCGGGGAGCCTTCGTGCGCCGTTCGTTGTAAGCTTCCGGCAAGCTCCGGCGACCGATCCGCACGCGTCCTGCGGGAGCCACGATTCCCGCGTCGACCCTTTACGGAGCCATCGATGAACGCCGCCTCGTCCACGCCTTCGCTCGAAACCGCCGTTCTCGGAGGCGGTTGCTTCTGGTGCCTCGAAGCGGTCTTCGACGAGCTCGCCGGCGTGCACTCGGTCGAATCGGGATACGCGGGCGGGACCGGGGCCAATCCGACCTATGAAGAGGTTTGCACCGGCCGGACCGGCCACGCCGAAGTCGTGCGCATCCGGTTCGACCCTTCGCAGCTCGCGTTCCGCGACCTTCTCACCGTGTTCTTCTCGATCCACGACCCGACGACGCCGAATCGTCAGGGCAACGACGTCGGCACGCAATACCGGTCGGTGATCTTCTGCCAGACGCCGGAGCAGCGGGCCACCGCGGAGTCAGTCGTCTCGGACCTGACGGCCGCGGGACTCTGGGACGAGCCGATCGTCACCGAGATCGCCGACGCAGCGCCGTTCTTTGAGGCCGAGCGCTACCATCAGGAATACTTCGCGCGAAACCCCGGGCAGGCTTACTGCACGGTCGTCGTGGCGCCCAAGGTCGCGAAGTTCCGCAAGCACTTCACCGAACGATTGAAGCGGCGCGCATAGCCACGCCGCGGCAGCGCGTCTAGAGGCGGCCGCCTCGGCGCGTGACGAATCCGCACGTCATCAGGCACGTGCCCACCGACCAGAACACCGGTCCTATCCCGACCGATGCGCCGACGGCGCCCAGCGCGAGCGGCACGCCGACCGACATCATGTTGACGAGCGACAGCCGGACGCCGGCCGCCTCGCCGATGCGCCCGGGCGGCGCGTGCGTGTGCAGCAGCGACAGCACCATCGGCTGGCTGCTCCCCAGACCGAGGCCGAGGATGAACGAGAGCGCCAGAAGTCCGAGCACGTTCGTCGACAGCGGATAGACGAGGAAGACGGCGCCCGCGAGCAGCAGCGAGCCGGTGAGCACCTGGTGCTCGGTCAGCCGGCGCGCGATCGCGCCCATCGAGAAGCGGACCGCGAAGGTCGCCGCGGCGAACGACGACAGGACGACGCCGATCTCGGAGGCCGACAGGCCGATCCGCTCGCCGTAGATCGGCACGAAGATCGAGTGCAGGTCCCAGGCCATCGCGAGCAGCGCATTCACCGCAAACACCCGGCGCAGCGTCCGGTGGCGCAGCAGCGCGAGCACTCCGCCATGCTGCGCCTCGGCGGTTTTGCGGTGCCCGCGGCGGGAAGCTCGAAGCGCCGATTCGCGAGTACCGCCAGCGGGATCAGCGGAACCACCGCAAACAGCGCGAACGCGGCGCGAAAGCCGAAGTGATCGATCGCGAACCCCGCGGCGAGCGGACCGACGAACCCCGATACCGAAAAGCCGAGCGAGAGGAGCGTGAAGTTTCGGGCGCGCCTCGCCAGGCCGCCGAACTCGCCCGTCGCGGTTTGCGCGGCGAGCTGGAACGCCATGAACCCGAGGCCCACGAGCGGCGCGCTCGCGATAAAGCGCGGCAAACCCTGGAAACGCGACGGGCAGGATCGCGCCGATCGCGATCAGCGCCGAGCCGACTCGCATCGGCCAGCGCGTGCCGATGCGGTCCGACACCCGCCCTGCGGCCACGGACAGCAGCATCGGCAGCAACGCGTACAGCGACATCAGCACGCCGACGGTGAACGGCGAAGCGCCCATCGACAGCGCGTCGAGCGACACGATGACGCGGCTCCCGCTCAGCACCGTGTGGTTCGCGATCCCGAGCAGGATCAACAGCGCGAGCGTGCGCGTCGCGCGAGCCTCGCCAACCGTCACCTGGAACCCTCGGCGCCTCGGGGAAGCCGTGCGCAGGGGTCACGCGCGGAACCGGCAAGGCGCGCGGCGCCGGGCACGCGGCGCTGTCGGCCGGACCGGCGCGCAATCACGGCGCCAACCGGTCGATGATCCATGCGGTCGGATGCGCCTGTGTTCGGCGATAGCGGATGCGATCGTGAAGCCTTGACGCGCGTCCCTGCCAGAACTCGAGCGAGTCGGGCACGAGCCGATAGCCGCCCCAGTGCGGCGGGCCGGGGCACCGGCGGCGTCCGCGTCGCGGTAGCGATCGGCGACTTCCGCAAACCGCGCTTCGAGCTCGGCGCGCCCGCCGATCGGCTCGCTTTGCGGCGACGCCCACGCGCCGAGCTGCGAGGGCCGCGGGCGCCCGGCGAAATACTGCGTCGATTCGCCTGCATCGACCCTGGTCACCGCGCCTTCGATGCGGATCTGCCGCTCGAGCTCCGGCCAATAGAAAAGCAGCGCGGCGCGGGAGCGCACCGCGAGCTCGCGGCCCTTGCGGCTCGCATAGTTGGTGAAGAACGTGAATCCGCGCTCGTCCGCGCCTTTGAGCAGCACGATCCGCGCCGACGGCTTGCCGTCGGCGTCGACGGTGGCGAGCGTCATCGCGTTGGGCTCCGGCATCTTCGCGTCGACAGCCTCGCTGAACCAGCGCTCGAACTGGCGGATCGGATCGGGCTCGACGCTCGACTCGTCGAGCGTCGCCCGCCTGTATTCGGTGCGAAGTTCGTCGATTTTCAGGGACACGGGGACACCTGTGCGGCGCTCCGAGCGGAGCGGCGCGGGCGGCGGGACTCGATTCTACCGCGTCCGCGGATGATGCCGGCGGGGGCTACGGCCGCGGGCGCTTCTCCTGCTCGGCCGCGATCCGCTTCGACGTGCCGTCCGCCTTCCTCTCGAGCGCGCCCGCGAACAGCCGCTCCCCGTTGCCCGAAGCGATCTTCGCCGCGACATCGGGCGGCAACTGGCGGAGCCAGCCCCGGTAGTTCGCGATGATCTCCGCGTACTGATCCCAGCGGCCGTTGACCCAGGTGTCCGAACCGACGACGAATCGATCGGGATACGCGAGGAAGAGCGCGCGCCAGGCCGGCGCGATCCTCCCGTTCTCGGTGACGTCGTACCGGTACGACAGCTCGCCCACGAGATTCGGATAGCGCTCCATGTAGAGGGCGAGCTTTGCAGGGGGCGTGGTGAATCCGCTGTGCGCCCAGATGATCCGCGCGCGCGGGTCGTGGCCGAACAGGATCTCCAGCGCCGTCTCGTCGCAGTGCGCATGCAGCCAGAGATTGCGCTCGACCGCGAGGGCGACGATCCGCTTGACCCAGATGCCACCGGCATCGTTGCCGAAGACGTGAAACTCCCCGATTCCCCGGTAGCCGACGTCGCGCTCGAGCTCGGATTCGATCAGCGCGTAGATCTCGGGGTCGTTGAACCACGTCCCGACGTCCGCGTGAGTCCGGTACGGACGGACGAACGGCACGACGCGCGGCGCGCCGCGCAGCGTCCGCCCGAGCGGCGCTCACGAGCGCGCGCGTCCCGTCGTTCGGCCGGCTCGTTGCGAGAATCGCGGCGACGCCGTTGTCGCGGAAGCGTTTCAGGACCTCGGGAACCGGGTAGACGGCCGTCGCCTCGTCGTTGTAGTGGAGATGGGCGTCGAAGATCGGCAGCAGGTCCGACGCCGCTGCAGGAATGGCGATCAGCAGCGCGCTCGCCAGCGGCGCAGAGCACCGGACCGATGGCACGACGGCGAAATCGGGCTGCCGAATTCATGTGGACCCGGGACGGTTCGGCGGCCTAGAGTGTGGCATCGCAACCCGGAGCGCTCAAGCGCGGAATGCTCGTGCACGGTCGATGTTTCCGTCGGCGCGCCCTCGCCGCAGCGCCTCGCGCGAGCCTCCGTCGCGCCGAATTCGCCGACTTCCGGCGCGCCGACCGGCCCGCCGACGACGAGAACGGGCGCGCACCCTGCGCGATTGTGACGGCGATTCTCCGTCGAAAAAACCGCTGTGCGAGGGATTCCCTTCGCTCCGAATTGCGCTATAGTTGCCGCCGATGAAGCAGTGTTCCCCGTGACAGGACGGTCTGCTTCAGAGTGTTCGGCGTAATGTCCGTGCGTCTACTCAAAGGAAGGAGAACTATGGCTACTGCCAAGAAAGCTACAAAGAAGCCGGCAAAAAAATCCGCCGCCAAAAAATCCGGCGCCAAGAAGCCCGCCGCCAAGAAAGCCGCCAAGAAAGCACCGGCGAAAAAGCCCGCGGCCAAGAAGGCTGCAAAGAAATCCTCAGCGAAGCGCAAACCGAACGCCGCGTTCATGAAGGCGATGACGCCGTCGTCCACGCTCGCCGCAGTGATCGGGTCGTCGCCGATGCCGCGCACCGAAGTGACGAAGAAGATCTGGGACTACATCAAGAAGAACAAGCTGCAGGATGCGATCAATCGTCGTCTCATCAATGCCGACGAAAAGCTGAGAGCGGTATTCGGGGGCAAGGGGAAGGTCTCGATGTTCGAAATGACGAAGCTCGTTTCGAATCACCTGAAGTAAGCGGGCGACGCATCAATCTCTCCAAGGGCGGCGATGCCACGGCCGGCCGGGCTTGCCCCGCCGGCCGTGAATTTTTGAAGGAGCCGTTTCTGCCCAGCCATCGATGGCGTCGCCCGTCGCTCGCGCAATTCGTCCGCTACGGCGGAGCGGGCGCGATCGGCACCGCCGCGCACTTCGCCACGCTCGCCGCGCTCGTCGAATTCGCGGGCGCCGGCCCGGTCGGCGCGTCGACCGCGGGAGCGATCGTCGGCGCGATCATCAACTACGCGTTGAACTACCGCTTCACGTTTGCGAGCCGCCGCGCGCACCACGTCGCGCTGCCGCGCTTCGGCGCCGTCGCCGCCGCAGGCGTCGTCCTGAACGCGGCGGTGCTGTCCGCGATGCTCGCATTCGTCCAGCCCCACTATCTCGTCGCCCAGGTCGTCGCGACCGGCGCGGTGCTGATCGCGGGATTCCTGGCGAACCGCAAATGGACGTTCTGAGCGCGAACAGCCGGACGAGCGCACGGATCGACGGCCGCCGCGATTCGCTGTCCGTCGTCGTTCCGCTGTACAACGAAGAGGCGGTGCTGCCGGACTTCCATCGCCGGCTCGCCGCGGTGCTCGACGCGATCGACGCCGACGCCGAGATCATCTACGTGAACGACGGCAGCCGCGACCGCACGATGGCGCTGTTGACCGAGATGCACGACCGCGATGCGCGCGTCGCGGTGATCGAGCTGTCGCGCAACTTCGGCAAGGAGGTCGCGATGAGCGCCGGGCTCGATGCGGCGCGCGGCGACGCGGTCGTGGTCATCGACGCCGATCTGCAGGATCCGCCGGAGCTCATCCCGGAGATGCTGCGGCAAGTGGCGCGAAGGCAACGACGTCGTGCTGATGCGCCGCAAGAGCCGCGCGCAGGAGTCCTGGCTCAAGACGGCCACGGCGAATGCGTTCTACCGCGCGATGGGGAGCATCGGCACCGATCGACATCCCCGAGAACGTCGGCGACTTCCGGCTGCTCTCGCGCCGCGCCGCCGCGGCGCTGCGCAAGTTTCCCGAGCGCGCGCGCTTCATGAAGGGCCTGTTCGCGTGGATCGGGTTTCCGTCCGACGGAGATCGAGTACGATCGCGACGGCCGCTTCGCCGGAGCGACCAAGTGGAACTACTGGCGCCTCTGGAATTTCGCGCTCGAGGGGATCACGTCGTTTTCGGTCGTGCCGCTCAAGCTCGCGAGCTACGCGGGCCTCCTCACCGCGCTCGTCGCGTTCGGCTACGGCATCAAGGTGATCGTCAAGACGCTGCTCTACGGCGACCCGGTCGCGGGCTATCCGACGCTCGTCGTCCTCGTGCTCTTCCTCGGCGGTCTGCAGCTGATGGCGCTCGGCCTCATCGGCGAATATCTCGCGCGCATGTTCATCGAGGTCAAGCAGCGCCCGCTCTATCTCGTCCAGCGGCATCTGCGCTCGGCTGCGCCCGATCGCGGCGCCGCGAGGAATCGGCGCCGGCGGCGCGCACGCCGCAATGGCCTTCGCGCTGAGCGCGCGCGAGCGCGCGCTGCGCTCGCGTGGCTCGTCGTCGCGATCGTCGGCGGTGCGCGCTCGTCACGCTCGGCGCGTATCCGCTGATGGACACGACCGAATCGCGCTACGCCGAGATCGCGCGCAAGATGCTCGAGACCGGCGACTGGCTGATGCCGCAGTTCGACTACGGCGTGCCGTTCTGGGGCAAGCCGCCGCTGTCGACGTGGCTGTCGGCGGCGTCGATGGCCGCTTTCGGCGTCAACGAGTTCGCCGCGCGCCTGCCTTCGCTCGCGCTGCTCGCGGGTTGCGGCGCGCTCGTCTACGCGCTCGCCGCGCAGCGCGGCGGACGCGACCAGGCGCTGTGGACGCTCGCGCTGTTCGCGGCCACCGCGCATGGTGTTCGTCGCGGCCGGCGCCGTGATGACCGATCCGGCGCTCATGCTCGGCACGACGCTGTCGATGGCCGGATTCTGGTATCGCGGTCGACGGCCCGGAGCGTTACCGTCGCATCGCGGGCTGCGCGTTCTTCGCCGGGCTCTGCCGTCGGCCTGCTGGCAAAGGGACCCGTCGCGGCGGTGCTCGTGCTCGTGCCGATCGGCGCGTGGACGCTTTGGACCCGGTCGGTGGCGAGCGCGTGGCAGCGCGCTTCCGTGGGTCGCCGGATCGCTGCTCGCGGTCGCGCTCGCCGGCGCCTGGTATTGGGCAGCGGAGCGGGCGACGCCCGGCTTTCTCGAGTACTTTTTCATCGGCGAGCACTGGAAGCGCTTCGTCGAGCCCGGATGGACCGGCGATCTGTACGGCGCCGCGCATACGCGTCCGCGCGGGATGATCTGGCTCTTCTGGATCGCCGCGGCGCTGCCGTGGTCGGTCGGCGCGCTCGTCGCGATCGCGCGGACGCGGCTTGTGGCGGCGCGACGCGTTGCGCGCGTTTGCGGCCGATCCCTGGCGCGTCTACTTCGCGCTGTGGGCAGTGACGCCGATGCTGTTCTTCACGCCGGCGCGGCAACATCCTCATCACCTACGTGCTGCCGGGCCTGCCGGCGTTCGCGCTGCTCCTCGGCGAGACGTGGCGGCCCCGACCGCGGCGCAGCACGGCGAATCGCTCGAGCGCGACAGCGCCGCGGCCCGCCGTCGTGCAAGCGCTCGCCGCGGCGCCGCGGTTCCGGCGGTCCTCGCTCGTCGGGCCTCGTTCTGCTGCACGGAACGCTCGAGACGGAGCGCTCGCAGAAGGCGCTCGTCCGCGCCTATGCGCTGCAGCGCGCGGGCGCGGAGTCGCGGCTCGTCTACTTCCGCGAGCGGCCGGATTCGGCAGAGTTCTATTCGCGCGGCAGAGCGCAGAAAGATGCCGGACGCCGGCGGCGTTGCACGCGCACCTCGACGACGGCCGACGCGACTTTTTCGCGATTCGCGATCCGGATCTCGCCGCGCTGCCGCCCGCTGATCGGGCACGACTCGAGGCGTCGGCAGCTACGGCGACTTTCGGCTGCTGCGCCAAGCGCCGACCGCTGAGCGTGCGCGGCGAGCCGTGCCCGTCGACCGCCGCGCTGTCGGCGGCGCCGACGCCGTCGAGCGGTCATTGCCGGCCGGAGAGCGCGGCGATGCGCTCCTCGATCGGCGGGTGCGTCGAGAAGAGCGCCATGACGCCGCCCTTGTCGGTGATGCCGAAGCCGCTCATCGACTGCGGCAGCTCGCCGGGCGCGAGCCCGCCCAGCCGGCGCAGCGCGTTGACCATCGGCGACGGCGAGCCGAGGTACTGCGCGGAGCCCGCGTCGGCGCGGAACTCGCGGTGGCGCGAGAACCACGCGACGATCATCGACGCGAGGATGCCGAGCACGATCTGCGCGACGATCACGGTGATGAAGTAGCCGGGGCCGGTGCCGCGCTCGGTGCGGAACACGGCCTTGTCGACGATCGTGCCGATGATGCGCGCGAAGAACACGACGAACGTGTTGACCACGCCCTGGATCAGCGTCAGCGTCACCATGTCGCCGTTCGCGACGTGCGCGATCTCGTGGCCGAGCACCGCCTCGACCTCCTCCTTGTTCATCGACTGCAGCAGGCCGGTCGACACGGCGACGAGCGCCGAGTTCTTGAACGCGCCCGTGGCGAACGCGTTCGGCGTCGCCCTCGTAGATCGCGACCTCGGGCATGCCGATGCCCGCCTTGGTCGCGAGCCGGCGCACCGTCTCGACGAGCCACGCCTCGGGCTCGTTCTGCGGCTGCTCGATCACGTGCGCGCCGGTCGACCACTTGGCCATCGGCTTCGACATCAGCAGCGAGATGATCGCGCCGGTGAAGCCGACGACGACCGAGAACGCGAGCAGCGGCCCGTACGCGATGCCCGTCTGCGCGTACATCGCCCGGTCGAGGCCCGAGCAGCTTGCAGCACGACCGACAGCACCAGCACGACGGCGAGGTTGGTGACGAGGAACAGGACGATGCGTTTCATGCGCGGGCCTCCGGAGGCGTTGCGGCGGACGCGATTCTAGCGCGCCGGCGCGCAACGTGGGCGTCGACGCCGCGGATTCGCCAGCGCGCGGCCGCGCGGGCCGCCGTCTACGCGCTGCGCCCAGGAATCCTTGCAGCGTCACCGTGCGGTTGAACACCGGCTTGCCCGGCGCGTGGTCCTTCAGGTCGGCGACGAAATAGCCGTGCCGCTCGAACTGGAAGCGCGACCTCCGGCGCGACGCTCGGCGAGCGCAGGCTCGACGTACGCGCGTGATCACGCGCTTCGACTCCGGATTGAGGTCGTCGAGGTAGTTGCGCTCGACCGGCTCGACGTCCGCGTCGTCGTCGTCGCCGGCGACGACCGTCGCGTGGCGCGGCTCGCCAGCTCGCGGCGCCGCTGTCGCCGCGCGTGCCCGCGCGGATTGCGCGCGCCCGGGAACGGCACCGCGAACAGGCGGTCGTAGAGGCGCACTTCGGCCGGCACCGCGTGCGCCGCCGACAGCCAGTGGATGTTGCCCTTCACCTTGCGCGCGTCGGCGCCCGCGCGTGCCGCTGCGCGTCGCCGGATCGTACGTGCAGTGGACGGTCGTGACGTTGCCGTCGGCGTCCTTGTCGGCGCCGACGCAGCGGACGATGTAGCGCGTAGCGCAGCCGCACCTCGGCGCCCGGCGCGAGGCGGAAGTAGCCCTTCGGCGGCGTCTCCTGATAGTCGTCGCGCTCGATCCAGAGCTCGCGCGTGAACGGCAGCGCGCGCTTGCCCGAGCTCCGGCTGCTGCGGATGGTTCGGCGCGAAGCATTCCTCGCTCTCGCCTTCCGGATAGTTGTCGATGACGAGCCGGACCGGATCGAGCACCGCGATGCGCCGCTGCGCGCGCGCGTTGAGATCGTCGCGCATGCAGTCCTCGAGCACGCTCATGTCGATCCACGAGTCGGACTTCGACACGCCGATGCGCTCGGCGAAGAGCCGGAAGCCCTCGGGCGTGAAGCCGCGCCGGCGCGCGCCGACGAGCGTCGGCATCCGCGGATCGTCCCAGCCGTCGACGTGGCCGCTCGCTCGACGAGCTCGATCAGCTTGCGCTTCGACAGCACGACGTACGTGAGGTTGAGCCGCGCGAACTCGTACTGCTGCGGCAGCGGCCGCGTCGAGCTGCCCGCCTTCGGCGAGCTTGCTCGATCACCCAGTCGTAGAGCGGCCGGTGGTCCTGGAACTCGAGCGTGCAGATCGAGTGCGTGATCCGCTCGAGCGCGTCGGAGATGCAGTGCGTGTAGTCGTAGAGCGGATAGATGCACCACTTGTCGCCGGTGCGGTGGTGCGACGCGTGGCGGATCCGGTAGATCGCCGGATCGCGCATGTTGATGTTCGGGCTCGCCATGTCGATCTTGAGCCGCAGCACGTGCGCGCCGTCGGGGAACTCGCCGGCGCGCATCCGGCGGAAGAGGTCGAGGTTCTCGGCGACGCTGCGGTCGCGGTAGGCGCTCGGCCGTGCCCGGCTTCGGTCAGCGTGCCGCGCAGCGCGCGCATCTCGTCGGCCGTCTGAGCTGTCGACGTACGCGAGCCCCTGCTCGATGAACCACTCGGCGAACTCGTAGAGACGGTCGTAGTAGTCGGACGCGTGGTAGCGATGCTCGCCCCAGTCGAAGCCGAGCCAGCGCACCGACGTCGGCGATCGAGTCCTCGAACTCGACGTCCTCCTTGACCGGATTGGTGTCGTCGAAGCGCAGGTGGCAGAGGCCGCCGTTCTCGGCGGCGAGGCCGAAATTGAGGACGATCGACTTGGCGTGCCCGTAGTGCAGGTAGCCGTTGGGCTCGGGCGGAAACCGCGTGACGACGCGGCCGCCGTACTTGCCGGTGCGGTTGTCCTCGGCGATGATGGCGCGCAGGAAATTCGATGCCGGCGCGCCGCGCGCCAGCGGCTCGCTGCCGGCGCGCGTCGCGTCCGGCGAGCGCGTTCGGCTGCGGCGCGTCGGCGATCGTTCTTTGCGGCAGTGCAGCACTCATCATCGTTTGTTCATGAACAATTGTACATGCATCCGGCATTCTAACCGGCGCGCATGGCCCCGTCAGCGACCGCGTTCCCAGTGCGCGCGGCGGCGATGCCCGGAAACCCGCGCCAGATAAGGCTTTGCGCGGGGTCGCTCATCCGCCGGACGCGCGTTGTCCACAAATCCTGTGGATAAAAGTGTGCATATCTTGTAAATTCGGTCGCTAAGTGGTGCCCAGGCCGGGAAAATCGTTGCCATGCCCAATTTCGCGCCTAGTTTTTCACTTTGTCATTTCAATGACTTACGTGCCGTCTCCGACTGCCGGAACCGCACGCGGTCGCGCCGTGCGCTGCACGTCGACGTCGATGCCGTCTGGCCTAGTCGGCGAAATTCTTGTCCTGGACAAATCGGCGTTGGCACGCGTATTGTCAAACCTGACAGCCTCGCAGACCGCCGATGAGTTTGCCGCCAGCGCCCGGACGCTTCGCCGGACGCGGACCGCCCGCGTCGACGCGTCAGCCGCGGCGCCGCGCCGCGGGCGCCGTCGTGCCGGTTTCGCTGCTCGTCAGCTCGGCGCGGCTCCTCCTCGAGCGCCAGCTGGGCCTCGTCTGGGTATCGGGCGAGATCTCGAACTTCACCCGCGCGGCCTCGGGCCACTGCTATTTCAACCTCAAGGACGCGCGGCGCAGGTGCGCTGCGTGTTCTTCCGCCACAAGGCGCAGTTCGCCGGCTTCGCGCTGAAGGACGGCCTGGCGGTCGAGGTGCGCGCGACGCCGTCGATCTACGAGGCGCGCGGCGAGTTCCAGCTCAACGTCGAGACGGTGCGCCTCGCCGGCATCGGCGCGCTGTACGAGAAATTCGAGCGGCTCAAGGCGCGGCTCGAGGCCGCCGGCTGGTTCGCCGCGGAGCGCAAGCGGCCGCTGCCCGCGTATCCCGCGCGCGATCGGCATCGTCACGTCGCCGCGCGCCGCGGCGCTGCGCGACGTCCTGACGACGCTCGCGCGCCGCTGGCCGCGCGACTGTCGGTGATCGTCTATCCGGCGGCCGTGCAGGGCGACGGGCGCCGCGGCCGAGATCGCGCGCGGCGATCGACGCCGCGAACGCGCGCGCCGAAGTCGACGTGCTGATCGTCGCGCGCGGCGGCGGCTCGATCGAGGACCTGTGGGCGTTCAACGAGGAGATCGTCGCGCGCGCGGTGTTCGAATCGCTCGATGCCGATCGTCTCCGGCGTCGGCCACGAGACCGACTTCACGATCTGCGATTTCGTCGCCGACGTGCGCGCGCCCGACGCCGACCGGCGCCGCCGCGCTGGTCGACGCCCGACGCGCGCGCGGTGCTCGCGCGCGACTCGCCGCGCATCGCGGTCGCGCTTCGCGGCGCGCCGCGCATGCGCGTGCTCGAGATGCGCATGCAGCGCGTCGACAGCCTCGCGCGCCGGCTCGTCCATCCGGCCGCGCGGCTCGCCCAGCAGCGACGCGATACTGCGGCGCTCGCCGGACGCCTCGCGCGCGCGTGTCGCAATCAGCTGAGCTCGCACGCCGGCAGAGCGTCGACGGCGCGCGCGGACGCGCGCTTCGGCTGTTGCGCCAGCCGCTGCCGCAGCGAGCGCACCTGGCGAGGCTCGGCGACACGATGCGCCGCGCCGCGGCAGACGCGCGTCGCGCGGTGCAGGCGCGTCTGGCGGCGCTCGAGCAGAACCTCGCGCACCTGAACCCGCGCGGCGTGCTCGAGCGCGGCTATGCGATCGTCACGGCGGCCGACGGCGCGATCGTCGACGACGCGGCGCAGCTTGCGGTCGGCGACGCCGTCGCGCTCGCGTTCGCGCGCGGCAGCGCCGAGGCGACGATCACGCGACGCGACGCGCGACTGACGCCGCTCGCACTCCGGCCTCAGGCTTCGTCCGGATCGCGGGTCGTCGACGGCGCGGCGCCGCGTCGTCGGACGCTCGCGGCGCGACTTCGCGCGGCGCTCGCGCGGCGATCCGCGGCGTCGCCGTGACGACGTCGGCGTTCTGCGCGCGGTGGCGCAGCGCATGGTCCATCAGCACGATCGCGAGCATCGCCTCGGCGATCGGCGTCGCGCGGATGCCGACGCACGGATCGTGGCGGCCGTGCGTGTTGACGATCACCGCGCGCCCCGCCTTGTCGATCGAGCGGCGGTCGAGCCGGATCGACGACGTCGGCTTGACCGCGATCGTCACGACGACGTCCTGCCCGGTCGAGATGCCGCCGAGGATGCCGCCGGCGTTGTTCGACAGAAGCCCTGCGGCGTCATCTCGTCGGAGTGCTCGCTGCCCTTCTGCGCGACGCTCGCGAAGCCGGCGCCGATCTCGACGCCCTTCACCGCGTTGATCCCCATCATCGCCTGCGCGAGGTCGGCGTCGAGCCGTCCGTAGACCGGCTCGCCCCAGCCGACCGGCACGCCGCTCGCGACGACGGTGATCCTCGCGCCGCACGAATCGCCGGACTTGCGCAGCGCGTCCATGAACGCTTCGAGCTCGGGCACGATGGTCGCGTTCGCGACGAAGAACGGATTCGCGTCGACGTGCACCCAGTCTTCGAACGGGATCGGCTTCGGGCCGAGCTGGACCAGGTGGCCGCGAATCGCCACGCCGTAGCGCTCGGCGAGCCACTTGCGCGCGATCGCGCCGGCCGCCACGCGCACCGCCGTCTCGCGCGCCGACGCGCGCCCGCCGCCGCGATAGTCGCGGATGCCGTACTTCTGCCAGTACGCGTAGTCGGCGTGCCCGGGGCGGAACGTGTCGGCGATCGCCGCGTAGTCCTTGCTGCGCGCGTCCTCGTTGCGGATGAGAAGCGCGATCGGCGTGCCGGTCGTCCGGCCTTCGAACACGCCGGACAGGATCTCGACGGTGTCGCTCTCGCGCCGCTGCGTCACGTGCCGCGACGTGCCCGGCTTGCGCCGATCGAGGTCGCGCTGGATGTCGGCGGCGTCGAGCGCGAGGCCCGGCGGACAGCCGTCGACGACGCAGCCGATCGCGGGCCCGTGCGACTCGCCGAACGAGGTGACGCAGTAGAGCGTGCCGAGCGTGTTGCCGGACATTGAAGGCACCGCGAATCAGAAGGGAGCGGCCGGGAACCGGGTCGAGTTTAGCATGGCGATCGCGACGCCTTCGGCGTGTCGCGGTCGCGCGTATGCGTCGCTCGACGCGTCAGCTGCGCGGCAGCGCGTCGTCGCTGTGCGGGCCTTCCGGCGCGGCGGGCGGCAGCGGCGACAGGAACCCGATCACGAGCAGCAGAACGCCGACGCCGAGGAACGCGACCACGCGCGGCAGCCCCGACAGCGCACCGAGATCGACGACGAAGAGCTTGACGACGACCGCGGCGAGGAGTGCCGCGCCGAGCATCCACAGCGGCCGCAGCCTGCGCCTCGTCGCCGCGTACATCAGCGCGAGCGCGGTCGCCGTCCACGTCAGCGTCAGCGCCGCCTGCAGCGGCTTCGACGCGAGGAGCGAGGTGAGCCGCCACGGAATGTCGCCCCAGTGATGCGCGGCGCGGATCACGACGCCGTTGAGCGCGACGAAGAGCCCCGCGCCGACCCAGCGATAGAGCGCGCGCTCGGGCATTCGGGCGAAGCGTCGCGCCCAGGCGACGAGCGCGACGAGCGCGAGCGCGAGCGTGACGTCGAGCGGATTTGCGACCGGAACATAGGGCAGCGGAGACGGATCTCCCGGCGACACCGCATTGACGGCGAAAAACCACACGGCGAGCAGCCCGGCGATCGGGGCCGCCCGCGCCGACCGCATACGCGTCGCGGTGCGGCTGCGCGGGCCAGCGCGTGCTGTCGCGAAGGCGCACGCAGAGCAGCAGGAACGCGATCGCAGGCAGCGCCGCGGCGCAGGCGGTCCAGACGGTGTACGGCTCGGTTGCGCGTCCGGTCCACTCGCTCGCTTCCCAGGCGACCTGCGCGGTCAGCATCAACGCCGATGCCGCGTGCGCGGCGCGAACCAGGCGGCTGCGATTCGCGCTGCCGGACTCGGACGCTGCCCGGAGACGCCGGCGCATCGGCATGGCGAAGCGCCAGCCAATGCACGAGCCATGCGCAGGGCCAGATCAGCCATCCGTAGATCGTGAGCGTCGTGCGCGCGCGCTCGAAATCGGCGAGCGCGACGAGCGCCATCGCCGGCAGCAGCGCGCAGCCCGCTGCCGGAAGCCGCGACCAGCCGAGAACGCGCGCGAGCACGAGCGCCGCGGCGACCGAGCCCGTCACCCACGCGAGAACGGCGTGCGGGCCCGCGGCGCGAGAGAGCTGCCGGGCGAGCTCGATGGCGCCGGCGGCGAGCCACCAGGCCACGCCCCACGCGAAGACGAAGGCAACGATGCTGCGCTCGCCCGGGGGCAACAGCTCGCCCGCACGATCGGCGATTCGCGCGGACACGAGCCCGGAGGCGGCGATCAGCATCGCGCCCGCGAAAAATGCGTTGGCGAACAGCGGATCGCCCCGGCCCGCCACGCCGGATGCAGCGAAGACGATGCCGGCGCCCAGCTCGATTGCGAGCGCGAAACCGCGGACGAGCTGGCGCGCGCTGCCGGACGCCGATCCAATACACGCCGGCCGCCTCGACCGCCCACAGCGCCGCGGTCGCGCGGCGATCGAACGCGAACGGAACGGCGATCGTGGCAAAGATGACCGCCAGCGCGAGGAAGGCGCGCGCGAGCAACGCGAAGCCGGGCTCGCTGCGACGGCGCAACGCGGCGAACAGGATCAGCGTAGAAGGCGCCCATCGCGATGGCGCTCCACGCGGCGCCGTAGCGCGCATCGCGCACGATCGCCGCCTGCAGCGCGAATCCGACGATCGGCACGCCGAAAACGAGCAGCGCGTCGACCGGATCCTTCGCGGCGATCGGTCCGCGCCGCGCGTAGAGGATCGCGATCGTCACGTAGAAGGCGAAGAAGAGGACGAGGAACGGCTGGACGACCGCGTAGTGCTCGGGCCGGTAGAAGCCGTGGCCCCAGAACGCGGCCGAGGACGAACGTGAACACGAAGCCCACCGCGTTCAGGCCGCGCCACGCGCGGCGTCCACGCGAGCGCGAAGATCGCGCCGTTCAGCACCGCGAAATAGCCGAACAGCTGCAACGGGCTCGCCGCCTTCCGCGACCAGCATCGGCGCGAGGAATCCGCCGGCGATCGCGAGCGCCGCGAGCGGCTGCGAGTCGTTGCGCACCGCGAGCCACACGCTCGCCGCCGACACCAGCGACGAGCAGCACGAGCGCCGGCGTCTCCGGCAGCACGCCGTACAGCCGGAACGCGGCGAAGGTCGTCAGATAGAGAATGCCGGCGCCGGCGCCCTCGAGCGAGAGCGCCGTATCCCGGCCGCGATCGCGCGAGCCACGCACCGAGCGCGATCAGCGCGACGCCGCACGCGGCGACCGCCGCGAGGCGCAGCTCGATCGGGAAGCTGAAATGCTCGGCGAAGTAGCGAAGCAGGAACGCGACGCCGAAGAACAGCACGACGACGCCGATGCGCGTCAGCGCGTTGCCGCCGGTGAACCACGCCCATATCGGGTTGCGGCACGCGAGTCGGCCGGCGATGCCCGCGGCGTCGGCGCGCGAGCGTCGACGGCCGGCGGCAGCGAGGCGTCTCCGCGAGCGGCGCAGCGACCCGCGTTCGCCGTCCGCGCATTGTCGACACCGGCCGGAGTTCGCAGCGGGCGCGCGGCGGTGCCTCCGGCACCGTCGCGTCGCCGCTCGGCGCCGCGGCGGCCCGTGGCGCGGCAGGCGGCGGCGCGAGCGTCTCCTGCATCCGCGGTGCGCGCCTCGAGGTGCGCAACGCGCCGCTCGAGCTCGACGATTCGCGACGAGCAATGCGCGCTCGCGCTCGGTCGCCGCGCTGGATCGGCGACGCGCGGCGCCGGGACCGAGCGACGCGCCTGGGCCGCGCGGCAGCCGGCTTGCGCAGCGCGTTCAACTTCGCGCCGATGATGAATCCGGCGACGCCGCCGAGCGCCGCGCCCCAGTCGCGCCACAGCATGTGGCCGACGAACGCGCCGACGAAGAGTCCGATCAACGCGGCCATCGGTGCGCTTCCGCCGCGCGTCACCGCGTCAGCGCCGTTCGCCGCGCAGCGCGAGGACGATCGACTGCGAGGCCGTCGAGCGTGACGCGCTCGGGCGGCACCGGCGGCGCGACGACGAACGCGATCCGCGAGAAGACGCCGCGAAGCCGGCGCATCGCCTTGCCGCCGTACGCGCGGCTGAAGAAGCTGCCCCAGAGTCCCGACAGCGCCATCGGCACGACCGGCACCGGCGTGGTCTCGAGCATCTGCTGGACGCCGGGCCGGAACCGGCTCAGCTCGCCGTCGTCGGTCAGCTTGCCCTCGGGAAAGATGCCGACGATCTCGCCGTCGCGCAGCGCGTCCGCGGCCTCGGCGAACGCGCGCTCCTTCATCGCGCGCGTCCTCCCTCGCCGGCGCGATCGGGATCGTCCGCATCGTCCGGAAGATGAACGAGAGCAGCGGAACGCGGAAGATGCGGTGGTCCATCACGAAGCGGATCGGGCGCCGCACGCACGCGGCGATGACGACCGCGTCGACGAAGCTCACGTGGTTGCAGACGACGATGCACGGCCCCTCGTCGGGGATGTTCTCGAGGCCCCTCGTGTCGACGCGGTAGAACGTGTGGATCAGGAGCCACGCGAGGAAGCGCATCAGGAACTCGGGAACGAGCCCGTAGATGTAGAGCGCGACCGCCGCGTTCATCAGCGCCGTGACGAGGAAGAGCTGCGGGATCGACAGCCCCGCCTGAAGCAGCCCGATCGGCGAGTCCCGCGGAGACGACCATGAACAGCGCGTTCAGGATGTTGTTCGCGGCGATGATCCGCGAGCGGTGCGACGGCGCCGAGCGCTCCTGGATCAGCGCGTAGAGCGGCACGATGTAGAAGCCGCCGAAGAGGCCGATCAGCACGAGATCGGCGGCGACGCGCCAGTGCGCGGGATTCGCGAAGAACACGTCGAGCCCGGCGAGCGCGGTCGCGTGCAGGTTCCGGCTCGCGAGCCACAGGTCGATCGCGAACAGCCGTCAGCCCGATCGAGCCGAAGGGCACGAGGCCGAGCTCGACGCGGCGGCCGGAGAGCCGCTCGCAGAGCAGCGAGCCGATGCCGATGCCGACCGAGAAGAGCGCCAGCAGGAAGGTGACGACGTGCTCGTTGCCGCCGAGGATGTCGCGCGAATACCCGGCGAACTGCGCGAGGAAGGTCGCGCCGTAGAACCAGAACCACGAGATGCCGAGCATCGACAGCCAGACGACGCGGTTGTCCTGGGCGACAGCGCAGGTTGCGCCACGTCTCGCTGAACGGGTTCCAGTTGATCGCGAGGCCGGGGTCGACCGCCGGGGTGTGCGGTATCGCGCGGCTCACGAGGTAGCCGGCGACCGCGACGGCGACCGCGACGGCGCCCGGCGAGCAGCGGACCCGTTGCCCTCGATCGCGACGACGAGCCCGCCGACGATCGTGCCGAGGAGGATCGCGACGAACGTGCCCATCTCCACCAGCCCGTTGCCGCCGATCAGCTCCTCGGGCTTCAGGTGCTGCGGCAGGATCGCGTACTTGACCGGACCGAAGAGCGTCGAGTGCACGCCCATCAGCGCGAGCGCGGCGAGCAGGATCGCGAGGTCCGTGCGCCAGAATCCGAGCGAGCCCGACGACCATGATGGCGATCTCGAACAGCTTGACCCACCGGATGAGCCGCGACTTCTCGAACTTGTCGGCGAGCTGGCCCGAGGTCGCCGAAAGCAGCACGAACGGCGCGATGAACACCGCCGCCCGCGAGGTTGACGAGCGCGTTCGGGTCGAGCGTGGTGAGCGCCGCCGCGTGGAACGCGACGAAGATCACCAGCGCGTTCTTGTAGATGTTGTCGTTGGCCGCGCCGAAGAACTGCGTCCAGAAGAACGGCGCGAAGCGGCGCTGCTTGAGCAGGTCGAACTGATTGGGTTCGTGCATCAGATCGTCTCCCGGGCCCGCGCGGAGCGTTCCCGCGAGCCTCTTCGCATCGAGGTCGCGCTCCGGCGGCGCGACAGGATCGCATTGTGCCCGCAAAACGCTACAATCCCGCGTTGCGCTTGGCCGGCGCGCCGCCCGCGCGCCCGCCGCGAGCCGCGCTTACCGATTGCTGTCCGGCCGTTCCGCGATTCCGGGTCGGCACGTGGACAACCATGACCAGGCACCCCGAGTACCAATACCTCGATCTGCTCGCAACGATCCTCGACGGCGGAGACCGGCGCGTCGACCGCACGAAGGTCGGAACGCTCTCCATTTTCGGCGCGATGGCGCGGTTCGACCTCGGCCGCTCGGTGCCGATCCTCACGACGAAGCGCGTGTACTGGAAGACGGCGATCAAGGAGATGCTCTGGTTCCTGACCGGGAGCACGAGCCTGCGGCCGCTCCTCGAGCAGAATGTCCACATCTGGACGGACTGGCCGCTCGACCGCTACCGGAAGGCAACGGGGAACGACATCGGCGAGGCGGAATTCGAGCGCCGGATCCTCGAGGACGACGCGTTTGCCGCGCGATGGGGCGACCTGGGACCGGTCTACGGAAAGCAGTGGCGCCGATGGCTGGGACCCGACGGACGGGAGTACGACCAGATCGCCGCGTCTGATCGAGACGCTGCGCGCGAATCCTGCGAGTCGACGGATGCTCTTCCACGCGTGGAACGTCGCCGAGCTCGATCGGATGGCGCTGCCGCCGTGCCCGATGGTCTACCAGTACCACGTTGCCGACGGCCGCCTCTCGTGCCTGCTCTATCAACGAAGCGTCGACCTGCTGCTCGGCGCGCCGTTCAACTGGGTGGGCGCCTCCGCGTTGCAGGCGATGCTCGCGCAGCAGTGCGATCTCGAGCTCGGCGAGTTCGTCTGGGTGGGGGGCGACGTCCACGTCTACCTGAACCACGTCGAGCAGGCCAATCTTCAGCTGCAGCGCGAGCCGCGTCCGTTCCCGCAGCTGCGACTCGATCCGGAAGGCCGCCAGCATCGACGACTACCGGATCGACGATTTCGAAGTCGTCGGGTACGAACCTCACGCTCCGATCCGCGCCGAGGTCGCCGTTTGACTCTCACGATTCCAGGCAAGCCCCCGTACAAGTTGAACGTCGGGTGCGGGCGGAACATCCAGGAGGGCTGGATCAACCTGGACTCCGCCGCGCTGCCGGGGGTCGATCTCGTCTGCGATCTGGAAAGCGTGCGCGTGAGCCCGATCGCTCTTCCCGACGAGTCCGTCGAACAGTTCCTGATATCGCACGTCATCGAGCACATCCGCGACAGCCTCGGCCTCATGCAGGAGCTCTGGCGCCTCGCGAAACCCGACGCCATCGCGGTCGTCCGCGTTCCGCATGGCGGGAGCGACGACGCGTGGGAAGATCCCACCCACGTTCGCGCGTACTTCCCGGGGAGCTTCGGGTACCTGTCGCAGCCGTTCTACTCGAATGCCGACTACGGCTACCGGGCAGACTGGAACCCCGACAAGCTCACGCTGCTCGTCCACCGCGGCCGCTGCGCGGGGTTGAGCCCGCAGCAGATCATCGCGATGTCGCAAACCGAGCGCAACGTGGTGAAGGAGATGATCTGCGAGCTGCGTGCGGTCAAGCCGATGCGGGAAGCCCGGCGCGAGCTGCAAACGCGCGGCCAGATCGAAATTCTCCCGGTCGACTGATCGGGCGGACGAACCAAAAAAAAGCCCGCCGGGAGGAAAGATAGCGGGCAAGGGGGACCGTCCCCGGGGCGCGCCGCGCTGCTTTCAGCTGGAGGCGCGAATCGCTCCGGGCAAAATCGGGGGTGTCAGTAGATGCTGCGCGCGGCGCTCACGCGCTCCGCGAGTTCCTCCAACGCGACCTGCTCACCGAGCGACAGGGCCTCGTCGGTCCGGCCTTGGGCGCGCTCGTCCGCCGCCGGGGTTTGACCGGTCCAGTGGTGCGCCAGTTCGGGCGAGAAGGCATCCATGATTGCTGAGTCGTCGCAGGTCTTGTGCAATTACGCCAAAGCAATACGTGTGCCAGATTTCGGCACCGGCATTCACGTGCATAACCTGCGCCGACATTTCACTCTGCAGCGATCAAATCGGGCACGATGGTTGCAGTCGGGGGCTCGTCGCTGCGGGGCTCGGTTTGTCGCATTTTGCCGACGGCTTGTGTGGTAAATACGTCAATGCCATGAATCGACAGGAATAATTCTGTCGCTTGATGGCGACACTCACCTGTTGGATTTGATGCAGCGCGAAATCCTCGGGCCGAAATGACCCTCGATTTGCGAGATCGAAGCGCGGCGACGGCGTGCAACGCCGCCTGTACAGCTACCCGACTCGCCTCAGGAAGACTTGCCTTCCTTGAACATCGCCGGTTCGAGGCGGTGACGCTGCAGCAGCTTGTAGAACTCCGTCCGGTTGCGCTTCGCGAGCAACGCAGCCTGCGTGACGTTGCCCCCGGTGATCTTGAGCAGACGCACGAGATAATCGCGCTCGAAGGTCTTGCGCGCTTCCTCGAACGGCACCAGCGCGCTCGCGTCCTCGCGCAAAGCCCCTTGCACCAGCGACTCGGGGATGAGGCTCGTCGTCGCGAGCGCGACCGCCTGCTCGAGCAAGTTGAGCAACTGGCGGACGTTTCCCGGCCACGGGGCGGCGATCAGCAGCGCCATCGCGTCGGGAGCGAGCGTGGGGACCGGCCGCTTGTATCGTTCGGCGAGCCTGCGCAGCGAATGCGTCGCGAGGAGCGGGATGTCCTCGCGCCGGTCGGAGAGCGCGGGCAGCTTCAGCGAGACGACGTTGAGGCGGTAGTAGAGATCCTCGCGAAACTGGCCGGCTGCCCGTTGCGCGTCGAGGTCGCGATGCGTCGCCGAGATCACGCGGACGTCGACGGGAATCGGCTGGGTCGCGCCCACCGGCCGGACCTCGGACTCCTGCAGCACGCGCAGGAGCTTCACTTGCAGCGCCATCGGCATGTCGCCGATCTCGTCCAGGAAGATCGTGCCGCCGTCGGCGGCCTGGAACAACCCCTTGTGCGCCTGCACCGCGCCGGAGAACGCGCCGCGCGCATGGCCGAAGAGCTCGGACTCGAGCAACGGCTCCGGGATGGCGCCGCAATTCACCGCGACGAACGGCCGCTCGCTGCGCCGGCTCGCGCGATGAATGGCGCGGGCGAGAAGCTCCTTGCCGGTGCCGGAGTCCCCGTAGATCAGAACGCTCGCGTCGGAGTCGGCGACCAGGCGCGCCTGGCGCAACAGATCCTCCATCCGCGGGCTTCGGGTGATGATTCCGGCGCGCCATTCGCCGGTAGTGTCGGAGCTCGCCTCCGGGAGGTCGCCGGCGACGCGCAGCGCGGCGGCGACCTTCTGCAGCAGCTCCTGGCTGTCGAACGGCTTCGTCAGGAATCCGAAGACGCCGCGCTGCGTCGCGGAGACCGCGTCCGGTATCGTGCCGTGCGCCGTGAGAATGATCACCGGAAGCGCGGGATGCTCGCGGTGGATCGCCTCGAAGAGCTGCAGGCCGTCGATTCCCGGCATCCGCAGGTCGGTGATGACGACGCCGGGCCGCGCGACCGCCAGCGCGCCGAGCGCCGCTTCGCCGCTGTCGGCGGTGCGCACGCGGTAACCCACCGACGCGAGCCTCAGGCTGATCAGCTTGAGGAGGTCGGGATCGTCGTCGACCAGAAGGATGTCGCCGGATGCATTGGCCATGATCGTCGCTCGGCTAGCCGCCGCCTCCACCACCGCCCCCGCCGCCCCCGCCACCGCCGCTCGAACCGCCGCCACCGCCGCCTCCGCCACCGCCGCGCACGCGATCCCGAAGAAGGTCGCGCTCCATCGTGCGCAGCGCTTCGAGCTTCTTGACCGCGGCTTCCGCCTTCTGCTGTTCGTCGCGTACCGCGCGCGCCCGTTCGGCGACTTGCGCCTGGAGCACCGCGGCGAGCTGCTTGACCGCCGGCGACCCCGGGTTGCTCCTCGCGACAGTATCGAAGAGCTGGAGCGCGCGCTGGTCGTCCTGCGGCGAGCCCTTCGCGAGCGTATAGAGCACGGCGAGCCGGACGCGATTGTAATCGGTTCGCTGGCGCCCGAGCGTTTGCGTGACCGCGTTCTGCTCGCGGCGAAGATCGTCCGGACCGAGCGTTCCGTAGCGCTGCAGGTCGGCGAGCAGACTCGCGAGCTGCTGCTCGTCGGTGGGTTCCGGCGGCGTCGACGGCGCATGCGGCGTCGGCTCCGCCTCCGGCGCGTTGAGTGGCGTCCCCGGCGGCTCGGTCAGCGGCTCGGGACTGATGGGCGCGGGCGGCGGCTCGATCGGCGGGGACTCGATCACCGCCGGCGCCACCGGCGGCAGGCGTCGCGACGACCGGCGCGGGCGCCTCGGCCGGTCGCACCACGGCGGGCGGCGGCGCGCAAGCGGAGACGAAGCTCGCGATCGCGGCGATCGCGAGCCAGCTCGCTCGCGCGCCCTTCACGCGCCGCCCCGCCATCGTCGTGCGCGGCGCGTGCGCGGTCTGGCCCGGCGCGCCGCCGGCATCACCGACGGCGAGCGGCAGCCAGAGCCGGAAATGCGCGCCGCGCTTGTGATCGGCGCGATCCTGGACCTCGATCCGGCCGCCGTGAGCGGACGCGTACTCGCGCGCGATTGCGAGCCCCAGCCCCGATCCCTTGACGCGGCCTTCGACAGGCGGCTTGCCCTGATAGAACGACTCGAAGATCCGCTCGCGGTCGTCGGCGCCGATACCGGGCCCGTTGATCGATCACGTCGAGCACGGCGAATTCGCGCTCGGTGGCGAGCGAAACGACGATCGCGGCGGAGCGCGGCGAATACTTGATCGCGTTCGAGATCAGGTTGTCGACGATCGTGCGGATCTTTTCGGCGTCGCCGGCGATCAGCGCGGGACGCAGATCCGCCTCGAACGTGACCATCCGCGCGAGCGCGGCGAGCTTGTGCTCCTTCAGCACGCGACGCACGACGTCGGGCATCTGCACCGCACCGACCGACTGCGGCTCCGTGGCACGCGTCTGATGGTAGCTGAGCAGGTCTTCGATGAGCTTCTGCAGCGAGATGGAATTCTCGCGGACGATGCGCACGATCTCGCGCTGCTCGGGCGAGAGCTTCCCTCCGACGTTGTCGCGCAGCAGCTCGGCGCCTTCGCGCACGGCGGTGAGCGGCGTCTTGAGCTCGTGCGACACGTGGCGCAGGAACCGGTTCTGCTGCTGCTCGAGCTCGGAGAGACGCGAGCGCAGCCATTCGAGACGCTGGCCGAGGTAGCGCAGATCCTGCGGACCGTTGACCTCGATCGCGTGCGCGAAGTCCGCCGTGCCCATCCTGCGGATTGCCTGGTCGAGCTGACGGATCGGACGCGCGATCAGGACGGCGAAGAGAATCGCGAGCGCGAGCGCGATCGCGGCCGTCGCCAGCGTGAGGTACAGCCACTTCTGCCTGCCCTGCGTCGCGATCTCCTGCAAGCGCTCGATCGCCCGCTCGGTCAACTGATTCGTCGCGGCGAGCATCGCCTGCGTGCGGTCGGCGAGCCGCGCGTAGCCTTCGGCGAGCTGCATCTGGGAGTCGGGAGAGCGCTGCGGCATCGTGAGGATCTTGTGCAGGCGGCTCTCGGTATTGGTGAGCCCCTCGAGCGCGGCAAGCGATTCCGGCTCCAGCGGCAGCAGCGCGAGCTGATTCGCCGTCGCGCGAAATTCCTGGCGGACGCGCGCGTAGTCGTCGAGCAACGCGCTGTCGTCGAGAATCAGATACTGGCGGACGATTCGCTCGAGCGTCACCGACTGCTCGAAAAGCTGACGGCTCGCGCGCCCGGCCTGCGCCGCCTGCTGCACGGCTTCGCGTCCCTGCGTCTGCAGCTGATCGAGCGACAGGATCAGCTCGCCCAGCGCGTAGACGAGCGGCAGGCTCACCAGCAGGAAGCCCAGCAGGATGAACTTGAGGAAAGAGCGGGGGTAATACACGAGACGGGCCGCTATAATTTGCGGCAATTATGACACCCCCTTCGACGGCGCCGGCGACGCGTCCGCAAAATCGCCCGGGCACTTCCGACGAGTCGACGTCGACAGCCGCACGCTCGCTCGCGCTCATCGCCGCGGTCGCGTCGAACGGCGTGATCGGCATCGACAACCGGCTGCCGTGGCGCCTCCCCGACGACTTGAAACGCTTTCGCGCGCTGACGATCGGGTCATGCGGTCATCATGGGACGCAAGACGTGGGAGTCGCTGCCGCGCGCGCTGCCCGAGCGCCAGAACATCGTCGTCACGCGCCAGCCGGGCTATGCTGCGATCGGCGCCGACGTCGCCGCTTCGCTCGATGACGCGCTCGCCCTCGTGCGGCTGCCGGCGCCCGTGTTCTGCATCGGCGGCGGCGAGCTCTTTCGCGAAGCGCTCGGCCGGGCGCAGCGCCTGTACCTGACGGAGATCGACCGCGATTTCTCCGGCGACGCAACGTTTCCGCCGTGGCGCGACGGCCGCTGGAAGGAAGTCGCGCGCGAGACCGGGCGCGCCGAAGGCCCGGACGGCTTCGACGTACGCGTACGTCACTTACGAGCGCGCGGCATCCAATCCCTGAGCTCCCGAAGCAACCGCGAAACAAGGAAACCAACGCATGTCCGCAGGTCACTTTCACGTACACGGTCCGCACGATCACGAGGTCGAGCACGCGGCGCATTCGGCCGATCCGTTCGCCGGCAGGGTCGCGGTCATGACGGCGATCTTCGCGACGATCGGCGCGCTGTTCGGCTACATGGCGGGCGCGACGCAGAACGACGGCGCTGATGTTCAAGAACGAAGCGGCGATCCGCAGGACCGAGGCGTCGGATCAGTGGAATTTCTACCAGGCGAAGAGCAGCAAGCAGAACCTCGCCGAGCTCGGCGCGACGCTCGACGACCGGCGAGCAGCAGGCGCGCTACCTGAAGGAGGTCGAGCGCTACAAGAAGGAGAAGGAAGACATCATGGCCGACGCGAAGAAGCTCGAGGAGGCGAGCAAGCTCGCGGAGGAGAAGAGCGAGACCTCGATGCACAACCACCACCGCTGGGCGCAGGCGATGACGCTCATCCAGATCGGCATCGCGCTCGCGGCGATCACGATCCTCACGCGGAACAAGGCGATGGGGTTCGCCGCACTCGGTGTGGCCGGCGCGTCGGTGGCGCTCGGCGCGCTCGCCTTCGCGCACCTGTAGCGCACGGGAGCGTTCCGCGCCGCGGTCGTTGCGTCCGGCCGGGTCGATGCGCCGGAGGACGGCCTACCCGAGGTTGCGCAGCTCGCGCAGCGCGACCGCGAGCATCGCCGAATCGGCGGCCGGCGCGCCGCGCAGCTCGGCAAGCAAATGCTGGACGCGCTCGATTGCGCGGCGATTGCGCTCACGCCACGCGGCGAGCAATTCGTCGCGCGCCGCGATCCCGCCGTCCTGCCCGAGAACCTCGCCGGCGATCGTCCGCTGCAGCCCGGACAGGTCGTCCTGCATCGCGTTGCGCGCAAGGATCTGCCAGTGCTTGTCCGCGGGGAGGCGCTCGATCATCTCGCGCAGCCACGGCAGCTGAAGCGCCGTCGCGAGCGCGAAGTAGATCTCGGCGACGAGCTCGACCGGCCGCTTGGTCGCCGCCGCGACTTCGACGATGTCGAGCGTCGAGTAGAGCGCGTCCAGCGTGACCACGCGCGTCGCGAGCGACTCGGGCACGCCCTTGCTGACGTAACCCGCCACTTCGGCGGCGACGCGCGCGCCGCTGTGCTCGTCGAGCAGCGCCGGCAGGCGCGCCGCGAGCGCTTCGACGCGCGGCGCGAAGTGACCGATCGTCTGCCCCATGTCTTCGGACAGGCGCCGCGAGCGCAGGAACCACGTCGTGCCGCGCTCGAGCTCGCGGCTCATGTCGATCAGCATCTTCGCCTGCAGCTCGTCGTCGACCCGGTTGTCGAGCTCCTCGATCGGCTTCCACAGCGTGACGAAGCCGAAGATCTCGCGCGCGAGCAGGTACGCGCGGACGATCTCGGAGGGCTGCGCTCCCGTCGCCTCGACGAGGCGGTGCACGAACGTGCTGCCGACGCGGTTCAGCATGCTGTTGGTCACGTGCGTGGCGATGATCTCGCGCTTGAGCGGGTGGCGCTCGAGGTAGCTCGCGTAACGCTCGGACAGCGCGTGCGGGAAGTAGCGGGCGAGCGCGCGTCGCCACCCACGGATCGTCGGGGAGCGTCGAGGCGACGAGCTCGTCGAAGAGCCAGATCTTCGCGTACGCGAGCAGGACCGCGCGCTCGGGGCTCGCGAGCCCCTGGTTGTTCGCGCGCCGCTCGGTGAGCTCCTCGTCCGTCGGAAGGAACTCGATCGCCCGGTTGAGCCGCCCCGTGCTTTCCAGGAACTGGATGAACCGCTGCTGCGCGTCGAGGAGCTCGCGCGCAATGCGTCCGGTCACCGACAGCACCTGCGTCTGGAAATAGTTGTCGCGCAGCACGAGCGCGGCGACGTCGTCGGTCATCTCCGCGAGCACGCCGTTCCTCTGCGTCTCGGTGAGCTTGCCGTCCGCGATCGCGAGGCCCAGCAGGATCTTGATGTTGACCTCGTGATCCGAGGTGTCCACACCCGCCGAGTTGTCGATCGCGTCGGTGTAGATGCGCCCGCCGGCCTGCGCGAACTCGATGCGGCCGCGCTGCGTGCAGCCGAGGTTGCCTCCTTCGACGACGACCTTGCACCTGAGCTCCCTGCCGTTGACGCGCAGCGCGTCGTTCGCGCGATCGCCGACTTCGGCGTGCGTCTCGCCCGACGCCTTCACATAGGTGCCGATGCCCCCGTTGTAGAGCAGGTCGACCGGGGCCTTGAGGATCGCGTTGACGAGCTCCGTCGGCGTCATCGCGTCGGCGGCGATCGAGAGCGCGCGCTTCACCTCCGGCGTGAGGGCGATCGACTTCGCGCTTCGCGGGTGGACGCCGCCGCCGGCGGAAATGCGCTTCGCGTCGTAATCGGCCCACGACGATCGCGGCAGCTTGAACAGCCGCTCGCGCTCGGCGAAGGACGTCGCGGCATCCGGGCTCGGGTCGAGAAAGATGTGCCGGTGATCGAACGCGGCGACGAGGCGGATGTGCTTCGAGAGCAGCATCCCGTTGCCGAAGACGTCGCCCGACATGTCGCCGATGCCGACGACGGTGAAGTCGGCCGTCTGCGTGTCGCGGCCCATTTCGCGGAAATGGCGCTTCACCGATTCCCACGCGCCGCGCGCCGTGATGCCCATCGCCTTGTGGTCGTAGCCGGCCGAGCCCCCGGAGGCGAACGCGTCGTCCAGCCAGAATCCGTATTCCTTGCTGATCCCGTTCGCGTAATCGGAGAAGGTCGCCGTGCCCTTGTCCGCAGCGACGACGAGGTAGGGATCGTCGTCGATCGTGGCGCCGCACCGAGGGCGGAGGGACGATGCGATCGCCGACGCGGTTGTCGGTCAGGTCGAGCAACGCGCGAAGGTAGTCCTTGTAGCAGGCAACGCCCTCTTTCATGTAGGCGTCGCGATCGGTCGCGGGCGGCGCGCGCTTCAGCACGAACCCGCCCTTCGAGCCGACCGGGACGATGACGACGTTCTTCACCATCTGCGCCTTCACGAGGCCCAGGATCTCGGTGCGGAAATCCTCGGCGCGGTCGGACCAGCGCAGCCCGCCGCGGGCAACCCTGCCGCCGCGCAGGTGGACGCCTTCGAATCGCGGCGAATAGACGAATATCTCGAACATCGGCCGCGGCTCGGGAAGGCCCGGCACTTTCGAGGGGTCGAACTTGAACGACACGAACGCGCGCCGGCGCGCGTCCGCGTCGCGGCGCCAGAAATTGGTCCGCGTCGTCGCGAGGATCAGCGCGAGGAGCTGTCGCAGCACGCGGTCCTCGGAAAGATTCTCGACCTTCTCGAGCGCGGCCTCGATCGCGCCGACGTATTCGGCAGCCGGCGCGTCGCCCTTCGCCGCCTGCGCCGGGTCGAAGCGCGCCTTGAAGAGCGCGAGCAGGTCGCGGGCGATGCCGGCGTTCGCCGCAAGCGTCGCCTCGATGAACGACTGCGACAGCGGGAACCCGATCTGCCTCAGATATTTCGAGTAGGCGCGCAGGATGACGATCTCGAGCGCGGGCACGCGCGCCGCGACCACCAGGCGGTTGAAATCGTCGTTCTCGACTTCGCCGCGGAAGATGCGGCCGAACGCGTCCTCGAACACCGGCTGCAACGCCTGCGCGTCGGCGTCGAGCAGCGGCGACTGGATGCCGAAGTCGTGCAGCCAGACCGACGGCTGCGCCGGCGGCGAGACCTTGTGCGGCCGCTCGTCGATCACCCTGAGGCCCATCCGCTCGAGCATCGGGAGGCTGTCGGAGAGCGTCACCGGCGCGCCGACGTGGAAGAGCTTGAAGCGCAGCGTCCCCGGCTCGGCGTCGGGAGGACGGTACAGCGTCATCCCGAGCGGTCTCTCGGGCGACAGGCACGCCATCAACTCGATGTCGGGGACCGCTGCGTCCGCGGCGACGTCGTCGCGGTAACCCGCCGGCAACGCGCCGGCGAACTGGCGATAGAGCGCGTTGCCGCGCGCTTCGCCGAGCGACGCGACGAGCGCGTTGCGCAGGTCGTCGTCCCAGCGGCGGGCAGCCTGGGCGAGCCGTTCCTCGAGCTCGCGGACGTCGTAGGGCGGAATCTTCCCGGGCATGGTCCGCACGGTGACCAGCACGCGCGCGAGCGCCGACTCGGAGAGCTGCACGTTGAACTCCGAGCTCGTTCCGTTGAACGCCTTCAGCAGGATCGCCTGCCACTTCTCGCGCAGCTCCGTCGTGTAGTTCTCGCGCGGCGCATAGATCATGCACGCGAGGAAGCGCTGGAACACGTCGCGCCGGACGAAGAGGCGGAAACGCTGCCGCTCGCCGAGATGCAGGATCCCCATCGCCGTCGCGAAGAGCTCGTCCTCGCTGATCTGGAAGAGCTCGTCGCGCGGGTAGTTGTCGAGGATGTTGACGAGCGCCTTGCCCGCGTGCCCGCCCTCCGGGAGGCCCGCTCGCGCGATGACGTTCGCAATCTTCAGGCGCAGCACCGGAATGTCGGCAGGCTTGGCCCCGTAGGCCCTCGCCGTGTACAGGCCGAGAAATCGATGCTCGCCGCAGACGTTGCCCGCGTCGTCGAAGCGCTTGACGCCGACGTAGTCGAGATAGCCGGGGCGATGGACCGTCGAGCGCGCGTTCGCCTTCGTCACGATCAGGAGGTCCGGCACGCGCGCGTACGCGCGCACCTCCGGCGGCAGCGCCGCGAAGCTCGCCGCGACGTTGGTCGCCGGATCGACGTGCAGGATGCCGAGACCGGAGACGATGCGCAGCGCGTCCTCGCCGTCGACCTTGATCAGCTCGTGACTGCGGTAGCCGAGGAACGTGAAGTGGTCGCTGCGAAGCCAGCGCGAGGAACGCCTTGACTTCGGCGAGCTCCTCTTTCGGGATCGGCGGCGGATTGGTCTCGATCTCCTCGATGATCCCCATCAGCCTCGCGCGCATCTTCTTGTGGTCGGCGCAGGCCAGCCGAACGTCGGCGAGCACGCGCGCGACGTCCGCGGCGAGCGCCTCGAGGCGCTCGGGCTCCATGACGCGGTCGACCTCGGCGTGGATGAAGGACTCGCGATGGGCGTCGGCTGCGCCGTCGGGCGCGATGCCGGTCAGCGTGCCGTGCTCGTCGCGCTGCACGGCGACGATCGGATGGACGATGAGGTGCAGCGTCAGGCCGTGCCGATTGACTTCCATCGAAACCGAGTCGACGAGGAACGGCATGTCGTCGTTGACGATCTCGATGACCGTGTGCGTCGACTGCCAGCCGTCGCCCGCCGAGGGGTTGAACACGCGCACGCGCGCCTGGCCGGGGTCGCGCTTGCGGGCGAAGTTCCAGTGCGAGAGCGCCGCGCCGTACATGTCGGCCGGCGAGCGCTCCTCGAGGTCTTCGGGATCGACCTGCCTGAAATACCGGGCGACGAAGCGCTCGAGGACGTCGCGCTCGGTGCCTCCAGCGCGCTGCCCGACGAGATCCAGCACCTCGTCGACCCGGGTCGCGCTCGCCGCCTCTCCATTCATCGTCATCAAGGCCTCCGCGCCTTCGTCGCGCTCATCGTAGCGCGATTCTCGCCGCTTCGTGGCGCGAGACGAAATTGCGCCGGAGCTGATCGCACATCACGAACAGCACGTTGCGCACGGTGGTCATTGCGGTGGGAGATGCGGTCGGGCTCCGCGAGGCGCGCTTCGCGGCTGTACGGGTTTCCGCGATAATGACCGCCTTTGCCGTCGTCGAGCAACGCACATCGCGCTGCGCGTCGAATCCCGGGCCGGGATGGCGGAACTGGTAGACGCAGCGGACTCAAAATCCGCCGGTAGTGATACCGTGGGGATTCGACTTCCCCTCCCGGCACCATTCGAATTGTTGCAACGAGTCGCGCCGAGCCAGCGGTGAGGCGGGTCCGGTTCCCTAGCCACACAGGGTGGAATGCTCGAACCGATCGGCATGATTCTTGCTGCAGTACGCGGATGCGCATCGAATCCGCAAAACGTAATGGTGTTTCCTCCGCGCGACGTATGGCGTCGCGGAGCGCAGGAATGAGCTCAGGACCCGGTGCCCTGCTGCTCATCGCGTTCGCGCTGTCCGGGATCCTCTCTTCTTCGGTCGCCAACGGGGCGACCGGCGATCCTCTTCCCGATGTCGACGTATCGCTCGATCGGAAACCCGGCGGTTTCGTCAAAGCGGTGAAACCCGACGCTCAGGGAAATTTCAGCTTCGGCCTGGTGAGTGCCGGCGACTATGTCGTCACGGTCAGGACGACCGCCCCCGCTTCGCCGCGGCAAGTCGCGAACGCAAATCCCACGGCGCCCGGCGCCACCGCCAAGAGTTTCTTCGAATCGCGCTCGAACACGGCCAAGGCTGCCGCGGCCAATCCCTTGCGCGTTCAGGTGTTCGTGAGCGGTGCAAGCACCAGCACTGCGATGCGCACGGTGCAACTCGACACACCCCAGCAAACGCAGATCAGCACTCGGGGCGGACTCCTCGGAGGAAGAATCACCGTCCAGTAGGCGAAGCGGCACCGCGGGAGCGAGCTCGGCTCCGCCATCAGCTCTCGCGAAGAGTCTCGCCTGTATATCGCGCCAAATCCGATCGGCACATGATTACGCGGCCGCGCGTCCCCGCCACTTCTGCGCCCCGACCACGATGGCGAGCAGGATCAGCCCAAGAGCGTCGCTCGCGAGCCCGGGCTTGATCAGCAGGATCGCCGCCGCAATCATCAGCGGCGCGCTCCCACAGGGACATCTCGCGCAGCATGTAGCCCTGAAGACCCGCGGCGAGGCACATGACGCCGATCACGGCACTGACCGTCGAGGTGAGGCTCGTCACCCAGTCCCCGATCAGCAGCAGCGACGGCTCGTAGATGAACATGAACGGGATGATGTAAGCGGGCGCCGCCAGCCGCACCGATTCCAGGCCCGTCGCCCAGATGCCCGTCTTCGCGAGGCCGGCCGCGGCGAAAACCGCCAGCGCGACCGGCGGCGTGATCGCCGAGAGGATCGCGAAATAGAACGCGAACATGTGCGCGGCCGGCGCGATGGCCCCGAGCTTGATCACCGCGGGAACGAGCAGCGACACCATCACGATGTACGACGGCGTCGTCGGCATTCCCATCCCGAGCACGATGCCCGCGAGCGCCGTCAGCACGAGCGCCGCCGCGAGCGAATTCTGCGAAAGGGCGATGACGAACTGGGTGAACACGATTCCGAGACCGGTGATCGTCACGCAGCCGATCACGATCCCCGCGCAGGCGCACGCCATCGCGACAGCGAGCGTATTGCGCGCGCCGTCGACGAGCGCGTCGGGCACGCTGCGCCAGCGTGATCCCTTCGCGCGTGGCTGCGCGGAGCAGCGCGACCGGGATGCAGGCGAGCGCGCCCGCGAGCGCGCAGCGCGGCGCGGAATAGCCGAGCATCAGCCCGAAGAGCACGACCAGGATCGGGATGAACAGGTGACCGCGCACCGCCATCACGGTGGCGAAGCGCGGCAGCTCGGACCGCGGCACGCCGGCGAGCCCGTAACGCTTCGCCTCGAAATGCACGGCGAAGAACACGGCGACGTAATAGAGCAGCGCGGGCACGGCCGCCCACACGGCAACCTGCGCGTACGGCACGGCGAGGAACTCCGCCATCACGAACGCTGCCGCGCCCATCACCGGCGGCATGATCTGCCCGCCTGTCGACGCCACGGCCTCGACGGCGGCGGCGAATGGAGGCCGGAACCCGGTCCGCTTCATCAGCGGGATCGTGATCGGTCCGTCGACCATGACGTTGGCGACGGCGCTGCCCGATACGGTGCCGAAAAGGCTCGACGACACCACCGCGACCTTGCCGGGACCGCCCGCCTGGTGACCGGTGAGCGACATCGCGAAGTCCATGAAGAGCTGACCGGTCCCGCTCTTCTCCATGAACGCCCCGAACAGCACGAACAACATGACGTAGCTTGCCGAAACCCCCAGCGTCGACCCGAAGATCCCCTCGGTCGACAGGTACAGCTGCTCCATCAGCACGTCGGGCGTGACGCGCGTGAAGCCGATCGCGTAGACGAGGAACGCGATCGCCGTGAGCGGCAGCGCAAGTCCGAGGATGCGCCGCGTCGCTTCGAGCACGATGGCCACCGCGGCGACCGCGTACACCCGGTCCGACACGGTCAGCTCGTCGATGTAGATGATGCGATCGATGAAATAGTCGTAGTTTAGGAAGATGTGCAGCACGAAGCCGAAGCCGAGCGCCAGCAGCGCGACGTCGAGCAGGCGCCAGGCGGGCTTGCCGGGCCGCGTCGGATAGAGCAGGAAGACGAGCGTGAGCGCGAACAGCAGGTGCGTGCCGCGGAAGATGATCGCTTCGGGCGGGCCGAACGCCGCGACGTACATGTGGTACAGCGACATCGCCACCGCGACGGCGCGTGACGAGATGGCGCAGCGCCGCGCTCGCCGGCGTCGTCGGCGCCGCCTCCTCGGAAACGACGACGGGCGTGGTCGGCACGTTCGGCCGCGCGCTTCACGGGCCCGGAAGGAGCAGGGCTGCGCGGTGCCGCTCCACGAGCGCGCTGCCGCGGCCGCCCATCCACTACATCGCGCCCACTTCCTTGTAGTACTTCGCGGCGCCCTTGTGCAGCGGCACGCCGATGTCGGCGGCCATGTCCTTCGCCGTCATTCCGGCGATCGGCTTCACCACCGCTGCCATGTCGCTCACGTGCGTCGCCATCGCCTTCGTCATCCGGTAGACGACGTCCTCGGGCAGGTCGCAGGCGGCGATGATGTGCGTCATGTAGCCGATCGCGGGCACGTCCTTGTCCTGCTTCGGGTACGTGCCGGCCTTGATCATGAGCTTCTTGTAACCGGAATTCTCGCTTCTTCAGCTCGTTCATCGTCTTCTCGTCGACTGGAACCATGCTGCACGTCGCGCGCGCTCGCGAGGTCCATCACCGCCGAAGCCGGCGCCGTGGTTCCCAGCGTGAACACCTGGGCGTGGCCGTCCTTCATCATGTCGACGGCGTCGGTGTACGACGCCTGGAAGTTCACCTTGTTGAGCGAGCTGTAGCTCATGCCGTTGATCTTCAGCACCTCGGCTGGTGAGCAGCTCGGCGGTGTTGCCTTTCGGTTGGGTGACGAGCGTCTTGCCCTTGAGGTCGGCGAACGAACCAACCTTGGCGTCGGCGAGCGCGACGACCTGGAAGTACTGCGGATAGAGGTTCGCGACCTGGCACACCCGGCTCGCTTTCTTCGGATACGGCGGCCGGCCCTCGACGCCGTCGACCGTCGTGGACGAATTCCCGAAACCGATCTGCGCCTTGCCTTCGTCGATCCCGCGCACGTTGGCGATGCCGGCGCCCGGCTGCTGCTGGATCTGAAGTCCCGGAACGGCGGCCTCCCACATGTTCTTCAGCGCGCCGCCCAGCGGAATCCACGATCCGCCCTGCGGACCGGTCATGAACGTGACTTGCTGTGCGGCCGCGGGAAAGGCAAGCGCGACGGCGACGGCCAGCACACCAGCGCGCCCGAAGTGATGGGCAGACATGTCTCCTCCTCGCTTTCGAACTCGTGGCGCGTCGGCCTTGGCCGTTCGCCATCTCAGGTGGCGCCGATTGTGGAACGCTGTACCGGCACGGTCAAGCGATCTTCGGAGAGGCGCCGTGCATGTTCGGGCGACGCGATCGCGATGGACAAAAAAGAACCCCCGACAGCGCGGAGGTTCGGAGAGTTGCCAGAGGAGTACTGCTGCAAGCTCACCTCGCGGTGAGGCGAATCCACCGGGCGCGGGCGCGGCGACAACGAACTTCGCGGTCGCGTGCGCCGCTGCCAAGGCCCGCAACAGCGCGTGTCAGGCGCGGCGCCGGGCTCGGAATCTTCGCACGCTATCCGATGCATTACCTGTGCCAATCCAGGTAGTGTAAATATTATCAATGGCTTACATTGGCGGCCACAGACCACCTGCCGCTCGTATGTAAACGCGCCCGACAGATGCAACATCCAACGCCCGTATTCACGCTGTCCGATTTCGACTATGCGCTGCCGCCGGAGCTCATCGCGCAGGCACCGGCGGCGGAGCGCAGCGGAAGCCGGCTGCTCCACGTGGACGGCGCCACGCTCGACGATCGTCGATTCGCCGAACTGCCGCGGCTTCTCGCGCGCGGCGATCTGGTCGTCTTCAACGACACGCGGGTGGTCAAGGCGCGGTTGAGCGCGCTGCGCACGACGGGCGGCAAGGTCGAGCTGTTGCTCGAGCGCGCGCTCGGCCCGAACGAGGCGGTGTTCCAGCTTCGCGCGAGCCATCCGCCTCATCCGGGCGGCGTGCTGCTGCTGCCCGGCGATGTGCGCGCCACTGTCGTAGCGCGCGACGGCCGGTTCTTCCGCCTGCGACTCGAAGGCGTCGCATCGCTCGACGATTACCTCGAGCGCTGCGGCAACGTGCCGCTGCCGCCGTATATCACGCGCGCCGCCGACGAAGCGGATGCCGAGCGCTATCAGACTGTCTACGCACGCCATCCCGGAGCGGCTGCGGCCCCCACCGCCGGACTGCATTTCGACGACGCGATGCTTGCCGCGCTCGGAAGCGCAGGCGTCGAATCGGCGTATGTGACGCTGCATGTCGGCGCGGGAACGTTTCAGCCCGTCCAGTCCGAGGATCTCGCGCGACACGCGATGCACGCCGAGCGTTATTGCATTCCGCGCGAGACCGCCGCTGCGATCGCAGCGGCACGCGCGCGCGGCGGGCGCATCGTCGCCGTCGGAACGACGAGCCTGCGCGCGCTCGAGTCTTCGGCCGACGAGGACGGCGGCATCGAAGCGGGCGAAGCGGAGACGCGGCTCTTCATCACGCCCGGCTACCGCTTCCGCGCCGTCGACCGGCTCGTCACCAACTTTCATCTGCCGAAATCGACGCTGCTGATGCTCGTGTCGGCGTTCGCAGGCTACGCGAACATCCGCGCCGCCTACGCGCACGCGATCGCGCAGCGCTATCGCTTCTTCAGCTACGGCGACGCGATGCTGCTCGAGCGCGCGCCGGCGTCCGTCGACGAATAGCTCCTTGGCTCCGCTGCTAGAATCCGCGCGATGCAATTCACGCTGATGGCGACCTCCGGCGGCGCGCGGCGAGGAAGACTCGAGCTCGCCCACGGAACCGTCGACACGCCGGTGTTCATGCCGGTCGGGACCTACGGCACGGTCAAGGCGATGTCGCCCGCGGAGCTCGCTGAGGCCGGCGCGCAGATCGTCCTCGGCAACACGTTTCACCTGTGGCTTCGGCCCGGCATCGAGGTGATCGCCGCGCACGGCGGCCTTCATCGCTTCATGGGATGGACGCGGCCGCTGCTCACCGACTCCGGCGGCTTTCAGGTCTGGAGCCTGGGGCCGCTGCGCAAGGTGCGCGAGGACGGCGTCGCGTTCGCCTCGCCGGTCAACGGCGACCGGCTGCTGCTGACGCCCGAGATCTCGATGCAGGTTCAGCGCGCGCTCGACGCCGACATCACGATGGTGTTCGACGAGTGCACGTCCTACCCGGCGACGCGCGACGAGGCGGCGCTGTCGATGGAGCTCTCGCTGCGATGGGCGCGGCGCTCGCGCGCGGAATTCGACGCGCTCGGCAATCGCAACGCGCTCTTCGGGATCGTGCAGGGCGGCATGTTCGACGACCTGCGCGAAGCCTCGCTCGCGGGGCTCGCCGACATCGGCTTCGACGGCTATGCGATCGGGGGCATGTCGGTCGGCGAGCCCAAGGACGAGATGCTGCGGGTGCTCGCCCACGTCGGCGCGCGGCTTCCCGCCGCGCGCCCGCGCTACCTGATGGGCGTGGGCACGCCCGAGGACATCGTCGCCGGCGTCGCCGCGGGCATCGACATGTTCGACTGCGTGCTGCCCACGCGCAACGCGCGCAACGGATGGCTTTTCACGCGCTTCGGCGACGTCAAGATCCGCAACGCGGTTCATCGCGGCGACACCCGCCCGCTCGACGAGCAGTGCGGCTGCTACACGTGCCGGCATTTCACCCGCGCTTACCTCCATCATCTGCAGCGGGTCAACGAAATCCTGGGCGCGCGCCTCAACACGATCCACAACCTTCACTATTACCTGTGGCTCGCCGCGGAAATGCGCGAGGCGATCGCCGGCGACCGCTTCGCCGGCTGGGCCGAGTCGTTCCGGCGAGACCGCGCGCGCGTGGTAGAATTATGAGTTAACCATTTTCGCGCCCCGGCCCCGCCCGGAGGCCCGGCCGCGCCCCTCGCTCCGCGCGCGCCCATCATCGGAGGACCACAACGTGTTGATCGACCTCTTGATCACCCCGGCGCATGCGCAGAGCGCGCCAGCCTCGCCGTTCGGCGGCGACCTGATGACGTTCCTGCCGATGATCGCGATCTTCGTCGTCTTCTACTTCCTTCTGATCCGGCCGCAGCAGAAGAAGGCGAAGGAGGCGAAGGCGATGCTCGAAGCGTTGCAGAAGGGCGACGAAGTGGTCACCGCCGGCGGCATCCTCGGCCGGATCTCCAGGATCAGCGACCAGTACGTGACGGTCGAGGTCGCCAGCAATACCGAGGTGACGGTCCAGCGCGGCGCGATCTCCCAGCTGCTGCCCAAGGGCACGATCAAGGCGCTGTGACGATCGCGTCGACAACGCGCGCTTCCCGCGCGGCCGCGCGCTTCCGCCCCTGCGCGCCGCGCCGGCCGCCACCACGCTCTCCCGCGCCATGAATCGATACCCGCTCTGGAAATACCTGATCATCGCCGTCGCGCTCGTCGCGGGCATCGTCTACACGGTGCCGAATTTCTTCCCCGAGGTGCCCGCGGTCCAGGTTTCCTCGTCGAAAGCCGGCGTGAAGATCGACAGCGCGCTCCTTGCGTCGGTCGAGGACGCGCTGAAGGCGGCGTCGATCCCGTATCGCGGCGACGGCCTCGATCCAACCGGCATCAAGGTGCGCTTCGCCGACCTCGAGACGCAGCTGAAGGCGAAGGACGCGCTGCAGGCGAAGCTCGGCCCGAACTACATCGTCGCGCTGAACCTGTTGTCGGCGTCGCCGCAATGGCTGGCGGCGATCGGCGCGAAGCCGATGTACCTGGGGCTCGATCTGCGCGGCGGCGTGCATTTCCTGCTGCAGGTCGACATGAAGGCCGCGCTCGACAAGGCGGGCGACCGCTACACCACCGACGTCCGCTCGCTGCTGCGCGAAAAGAAGGTGCAGTACTCCGGCGTCGCGCGCGAAGGGCCCAACGTCGTCGTGCGCTTCCGCGACGAGGCCGAGCGGACCAAGGCGCGCTCCGAGATCGAGAAGGCGTTCCCGGATCTGCTGCTGCGCGACGTCGACGCGGGCGGCGAGCTGCGACTCGTCCGGCGGACTCAAGCCGGAGGCGCAAAAGCGCATCCAGGACGGCGCGGTCCAGCAGAACATCACGATCCTGCGCAATCGCGTCAACGAGCTCGGCGTCGCCGAGCCGATCGTCCAGCAGCAAGGCGCCGATCGCGTCGTCGTCCAGCTGCCCGGCGTTCAGGACACGGCGCGCGCCAAGGACATTCTCGGCCGGACGGCCACGCTCGAGATCCGGATGGTCAACGAGGACCCGGGCGCGCTGGAGGCGGCGATCGCCGGGCAGGTGCCGTTCGGCAGCGATCTGTTCACCGAGCGCAGCGGCGGGCCGGTGCTCGTGCGGCGGCAGGTCGTGCTGACCGGCGATCGAATCAACGACGCGCAGCCCGGCTTCGACTCAGCGAAACAACGAGCCCGCCGTGCACGTGAACCTCGACGGAACCGGCGCGCGGATCTTCAAGGAGGTCACGCGCGAGAACGTCGGCAAGCGGATGGCGATCGTGCTCGTCGAGAAGGGCAAGGCCGAGGTGATCACCGCGCCGGTGATCCGCGAGGAGATCGGCGGAGGCCGCGTGCAGATCAGCGGCCGGATGACCACGCGCGAGGCGAACGACATCGCCCTGCTGATGCGCGCGGGCGCGCTCGCGGCGCCGATGGAGATCGTCGAAGAGCGCACCGTCGGCCCCTCGCTCGGCAAGGAGAACATCGACAAGGGGTTCAAGTCGGTGTTCTACGGCTTCATCGTGCTGACGCTCTTCATGTGCGCGTACTACCAGCTGATGGGCGTGATCTCGGCGTTCGCGCTGTCGGTGAACCTGATGCTGCTCGTCGCGCTGCTGTCGATGCTGCAGGCGACGCTGACGCTTCCCGGCATCGCGGCGATCGCGCTGACGCTCGGCATGGCGATCGACTCCAACGTGCTGATCAACGAGCGCATCCGCGAGGAGCTGCGCTGGGGCGCGACGCCGCACGCGGCGCTCACCGCGGGCTACGAGCGCGCGTTCAACACGATCCTCGACTCGAACGTCACGACGCTGATCGCCGGCATCGCGCTGCTCATCTTCGGCACGGGACCGGTCCGCGGCTTCGCCGTCGTCCATTGCCTGGGCATCATGACGTCGATGTTCTCGGCGGTGTTCGTGTCGCGCGGGATCGTCAACCTGATCTACGGCGGCCGCAAGCACCTCACCAAGATCTCGATCGGCCAGGTCTGGCGTCCCGCAGCCACGGCCGGCGTCCCCGCGAAATGAGCCGCTAGCATCCCGGCACAAAACCCGAACAGAACACATCACCATGGAATTCTTCCGGATCCGGCGCGACATCCCTTTCATGCGGTACGCGCTGACGTTCAACGTGATATCGCTCGTCACGTTCGTGCTCGCGGTGTTCTTTCTCGTCTGCGCACGGCCTGAACCTCGGCGTCGACTTCCGCGGCGGCACGCTGATCGAGGTCACCTACGCCCACGCGGTGGATTTCAACCGCGTGCGCGGCGCGATCGACAAGCTGAACCTCGGCGAATACTCGGCGCAGAGCTTCGGCAGCTCCGACACGGCGCTGATCCGGCTGCCGCTCAAGGAAGGCGTCTCGAGCGCGCAGCTGTCCGAGCAGGTGATGGGCGCGCTTCGCGCCGACGATCCGTCGGCGAAGCAGCAGCGCGTCGAATTCGTCGGTCCGCAGGTGGGCAAGGAGCTCTACGAGAACGGCGCGCTCGCGCTGCTCCTCGTCTCGATCGGCATCGTCGGCTATCTCGCGATGCGCTTCGAGTGGCGCTTCGCCATCGCGGCGATCGTCGCCAACCTGCACGACATCGTCATCATCCTCGGCTTCTTCGCGGTGTTCCAGTGGGAATTCTCGCTGCCCGTGCTCGCCGCCGTGCTCGCGGTCCTCGGCTATTCGGTGAACGAATCGGTCGTGATCGCCGACCGGATCCGCGAGAATTTCCGCAAGATGCGCAAGGCGACGGTGACGCACGTGATCGACAACGCGATCACGAGCACGATCTCGCGCACGATCATCACCCACGGCAGCACGTTGATGATGGTGCTGTCGATCCTTTTCTTCGGCGGCGAGACGCTCCACTATTTCGCGCTCGCGCTCACCATCGGCATCTGCTTCGGCATCTACTCGTCGGTGCTCGTCATGGCGCCGCTCGTGATGTGGATGGGCGTCTCGCGCGAAGACCTCGTGAAGCCGGAGCGCAAGCGCGACGGCCCCGAGGGCGAGAAGATCCTGCCCTAGGAAAAGTGGAGTCGGAGACGACTTTCCGGCGCTGCCGGGTGACATCCGTGCCGGCCGCCATCCCGCCAAGTCGTCGCTGACCCCGCTTTTCCATGCTGACCACGCTCGTCTACTCGCTGTTCGCGCTCGACCAGACGGTCGCGCAGATCGCCGCGCAGTACGGGCACTGGCTCTACCTGTTCCTGTTCCTCGTCATCTTCGCGGAGACGGGACTCGTCGTGATGCCGTTCCTGCCCGGCGACTCGATCCTGTTCATCGCGGGGACGGTCGTGGCGACGGCGGATCTCAACGTGCACCTGCTCGTCATCGTCCTGATCGCCGCGGCGATCCTCGGCGACACGATCAACTATTCGGTCGGTCACTACATCGGCCCGCGCGCGTTCGACAAGCCCGACTCGCGCTGGTTCAGGCAGGAGCACCTGCGCCGCACGCAGGCGTTCTACGACCGCTACGGCGGCATCACGATCATCATCGGCAGGTTCGTGCCGATCATACGGACGTTCGCGCCGTTTCTTGCCGGTGTCGCCGGGATGACGTACAGGCGATTCCTGTCGTACAACGTCGTCGGCGCCGTGCTGTGGATCGTCTCGCTCGTCTACGCGGGCTACCTGTTCGGCAACATCCCGTGGGTGAAGCAAAACCTGACGCTGATCGTCTTCCTGATCGTCGCGGTTTCGCTGATCCCGGCGGTGACGACGTTCATCCGCGAGCGCCGCTCGCAGCGCGGCCGGTGAGCGCCGTCTAGACGCGCTTCGCGAGCTCTGCCGCCTTGCCGATGTAGGTTGCCGGCGTCAGCGCCTTGAGGCGCGTCTTGGCGTCGGCGGGGATCGGCAATCCGTCGATGAAGGCGTGCAGGCTCTCGCGCGTCATGCCGGTGACGCCGCGCGTGAGCGTCTTCAGCCTCTCGTACGAATTGGGCACGCCGTAGCGGCGCATCACCGTCTGGATCGGCTCGGCGAGCACCTCCCAGTTCGCATCGAGGTCCGCGGCGATCGCGGCCTCGTCGACGGCGAGCTTGCCGAGGCCTTGCGCCAGCGATTGCCAGCCGAGCAGCGAATAGCCGAGCGCGACGCCCATGTTGCGCAGCACCGTCGAATCCGAGAGGTCGCGCTGCCAGCGCGAGATCGGCAGCTTCTCCGCGAAGTGCCGCAACAGCGCATTGGCGACGCCGAGGTTGCCCTCGGAGTTCTCGAAATCGATCGGATTGACCTTGTGCGGCATCGTCGACGACCCGACCTCGCCCTCCTTCACCTTCTGCCGGAAGTAGCCGATCGAGACGTAGCCCCAGACGTCGCGATCGAGATCGATCAGCACGGTGTTCGCGCGGGCGATCGCGTCGAAGAGCTCCGCCATGTAGTCGTGCGGCTCGATCTGCGTCGTGTAGGGGTTGAACTCGAGCCCGAGGCCGGCGACGACCTTCGCGGCGAGCCGCTCCCAGTCGATGTCGGGATACGCGGCCACGTGCGCGTTGTAGTTGCCGACCGCGCCGTTCGCCTTGCCCTTGAGCGGCACGCGCTCGATCGCCGCGATCTGCCGCTCGAGGCGCGCGTAGACGTTCGCCATCTCCTTGCCGAGCGTGGTCGGCGTGGCCGGCTGGCCGTGCGTGCGCGCGAGCATCGGCACCGCGGCGTGCGCGTGCGCGAGCGCCTTGAGCGAGGCCGCGATGTCGCGCAACGCGGGCAGCAGGATCGCCCGTCTCGACTCGGCGAGCATGAGCCGTGCGCGAGGTTGTTGATGTCCTCGGACGTGCACGCGAAATGGATGAATTCGGCGACGCGCGCGATCTCTTCGACGCCCGCGAACCGTTCCCGCAGCCAGTATTCGACGGCCTTGACGTCGTGGTTGGTCGTGCGCTCGATCGCCTTGACGCGCTCGGCGTCGGCGGTGGAGAACGACGCCGCACGCTGCATCGAGCGCGGCGCGCGCATCTGCGCCGAACGGCGCGCACTTCGGCGATCGCCGGCTCCTCGGAGAGCGCGACGAGCCACGCGATCTCGATGCGCACGCGCGCGCGGATCAGCCCGAACTCGCTGAAGTGCTCGGCGAGCGGCGCGACCTTTGTCGCGTAGCGGCCGTCGAGCGGCGACAGCGCCGTGAGAGCGGTGGAGGGATCGGTCATCGCAACGGGGATGCGGCTCGCAAAGTCTAGCACGGCGATGCACGCGCATCGGGCGTCGCACGCGCGTGCAGCGCCCCGTGCGCGGACCTACGCGAGCAACTCCTTTGCGCGATCGACGATCAGGCGGGTCTCGGCCTCGCCGCGGAATTTCCGCGATCGCCTTCGCGTAATCCGGCAGGAGCCGGGCGAGCTCCGTCGCGCGTCGAGCAGCGCTCGAGCTTGAGCGTGAACAGGAACGCGCGCACGCCCAGCGCGTCGACGATCGTTTCGTTGATGAACGCCTTGGCCGCGCGAAAGCGCGCGAGCTCGTCCTGTCGTAACCACGCGAGGCGCCGCGCTCGGCCGTGCCGCTGTCCGATCCCGCAACGGCGGCGATATAGCCGTCGCGCACGAGCGATCGCCAGGAAGTCGGTCTCGACGCCGAGCTGGGCGGCGCTCGCGCGCAACTCGTCGCCCGTCTTCGACGGATCGACCAGGATCAGCATCGTGCGCAACCGGCCGCGCAGGTTCTGGCCGCGCGAGCGGATCTCCGCGGCTCCCTTTTCGGTCTTCGCGTAACGCGTCGTGTCTGTCACTCGGCCGTTCCGCTGTGTGCAGTCCGATCCGAAGCTGTCGATTGCACCGCGCGCAATGGACCCGTCATCGGCATCGGGCGAGCCGACGATTGTAGCGAATGGTGGCGCACGTGCGCGCTCGTCGGCACTTTGCTAAACTCGAATCGCGGTTGCCGGCTCGCGGCAGCGGGCGGCGGCAACGGCGCCCGCGAACGAGAGGACGTGCTGGATGCGGATTCTGATCGCCGAAGACGACCCGATTCTGGCCGACGGTCTGCTGCGCAGCCTGCGCGATTCGGGCTACGCGGTGGACTGCGTGGCGACCGGCGCCGAAGCCGATTGCGCGATCGCGAGCTTCGAATTCGACCTGCTGATCCTCGACCTCGGCCTGCCGAAGATGAGCGGGCTCGAAGTGCTGAAGCGCCTGCGCAGCCGGAGCCGCGAATTGCCGGTGCTGATCCTCACCGCGCAGGACGGCGTCGAGGACCGCGTGCGCGGCCTCGACCTCGGCGCCGACGACTATCTCGCCAAGCCGTTCGCGCTCGAGGAGCTGAAGGCGCGCGTGCGCGCGCTCGCGCGCCGCGGCCCGGCCGGCAAGCCGACGCTCGTCGAGCACGGCGCGCTCACGTACGACCCGGTCGGCAAGGTCGCCGAGGTCCGCGGCGAGACCGCTCGATCTCTCGGCGCGCGAGCTCGCGCTGCTCGAGCTCCTGCTGCAGCGCGCCGACCGCATGGTGAGCAAGGCCCAGCTCCTCGACCACATGTGCGAATGGGGCGAGGAGGTCAGCATCAACGCGATCGAGGTCTACGTGCACCGGTTGCGCAGGAAGCTCGAGGCGGCCGGCGTGGAAATCGTCACGGTGCGCGGCGTCGGATACCGCATCCAGAAGCAGGACCGTCTGACGACCCGCACCGGCGGGCCTCGATGAAGCTCGCCCTGTTCGCCGATATCCACAGCAACCTCGAGGCGATCACCGCCTGCCTCGCGCACGCGAACGCGCTGGGCGCGGACCGATACGCGTTTCTCGGCGACCTCGTCGGCTACGGCGCCGATCCGGTGGCGGTGCTCGACCTGATCGAGCGCTACGCGGCGAACGGCGCGGTCGTCGTGCTCGGCAACCACGACGCGGCGGCGATCGGGCGTCCCGACGACGCGCTCAACCGCAACGCGCTGGCCGCCGTCGCCTGGACGCGGGCGCAGCTCGGCGCCAGGCAGCGCGCTTCCTGCGTCGCTGCCGCTGACCGTCGCCGACGACGACATCCTGTTCGTCCACGCGAGCGCCGCCGCGCCGGAGCAGTGGATCTACGTCACCGGACTGCGCGAGGCCGAGGAAAGCCTGCGCGCGGGCAAGGCGAGCTACATCTTCTGCGGCCACGTGCACGAGCAGAAGCTCTATTACACCGGCGCCGGCGGACAAGCCGCTGCCTTCCGCCCGGTGCCCGGCACGCCGATCCCGCGGCGAAGCATCGCCGATGGCTCGCCATCGTCGGCTCGGCCGGGCCAACCGCGCGACGGCAACAACGCGGCGTGCTACGCGCTGTTCGACTCGGAGCGCGAGCGGCTGACGTTCTATCGCGTTCCCTACGACCACGGCGCGGCGATCCGGAAGATCCGTGCCGCCGGACTTCCCGAGCGGCTCGCGCTGCGCCTGGAGCGCGGGACGTGATGAGCGACGCCGGAACCCGGCAGCGTGATCGACGGCTTCCGCCTGGGCGAGATGATCCACGTCGGCAGCATGGCGTCGATCTACCGGCTGACGGGCCCGACGGCCCGCTTCCGCTCGTCATGAAGATCCCGCGGCTCGGCCCCGGCGAGCGCGCCGTGAACGTCATCGGCTTCGAGGTCTGCCGGACGGTGCTGGGCGCGCTCGCGCAGGGCCCCCATCACCCGACGCTCGTCGCCTACGGCGACGTCGAAACGACGCCGTATCTCGTCATGGAGTTCGTCGACGGCGTCCGGCTGAACGACTGGCTCGACCGCGCGCCGATGCCGCCGGAAGAAATCGCGCGCCTGGGTCCGCGATGGCGCTCGCGCTTGCACGATCTCCATCGGCAGGACGTCGTCCACCTCGACCTGAAGCCGACCAACGTGCTGTTTCGGCCGAGCGGCGAAGCGGTGCTGATCGACTTCGGGCTCGCCCATCACGGCCACTATCCCGACCTGCTCGCCGAGGAGCTGCGCATTCCGGTCGGCAACTGGGTCTACATGGCGCCCGAGCAGGTGCTGGGCGTGCGCTGCGATCCGCGCTCCGACATCTACGCGCTCGGCGGCATCCTCTACGAGCTCGCCACCGGGCGCCTGCCGTTCGGCCAGCCGGAGTACGGTCGCCGAGCTGCGCCGGCGGCTCTACCGCGACCCCGTTCCGCCGCGCGCGCTCGTCCCGGCGACGCCCGAGTGGCTGCAGGAGATCATCCTGCGTTGCCTCGAAGTCGACGCGCGCGACGCGATATGCGTCGGCCGGCGAGGTCGCGTTCGCGCTCTCGGCGACCCGCGCAGGTGCGAGCTCACCGAGCGCGGCTCGCGACGGCGCCGCGCCGGCCTCGTGGACGCGTCGCGCGGCGCCGGATGCGGCGCGCGCGCTTCGAGCCCGCGCCGTGCCCGCCGCCGTCGACGCAGCCGCGGATCGCGCGCGTCGTCGCCGTCGCGATCGCGCCCGCAGGAGCGCGACGAGCGCGCTGCGCGAGGCGCTGCGCGACGCGGCGCGCGGCGCGATCGCCGCCGACCCGCACTGCCGCATCGCCTGCATCACCGTCGTCCCTCCCGCGGCCGCGCTCTCCGGCGAGGGCGACGAGAATTCGGCCACCGGCCGCCACATCCGGCGCCTGGTCGAATTGCGCGGCTGGGCGAAGCCGCTGGAGCTGCCCGAGGAGCGCGTGACCTACCACGTGCTGGAGTCGGACAAGCCGGCCGCGGCGCTCATCGACTACGCGACGATGAACGACGTCGAGCAGATCCTGATCGGCGCGCCCGGGCAGCGGCGCCGCGCCGCGGCGCTTCGCCGGCGTGTGCGCGCAGGTCGTCGCGAGCGCGCCGTGCACCGTCACCGTCGTGCGTCCGCGGCGCGGAAGGCTAAACTCGGCGCTCGACACAGGAGGACCCGATGAGCGATTTCGAAAGCAAGGGGCAGCGCTTCGTCGCGCTGTGCATGCTCGGCTGCTGCTGTTCAACTATCCGATGCTCGCGCTGTTCAACGTGCGGGCACGCTGTTCGGCGTGCCGGTGCTCTACGCCTACATCTTCGTCGCCTGGGCGGTGCTGATCGCGCTGATGGCGTGGTCGCCGAATCCGGGCAGCTAGCGCCGTCGCACGCGAGGCGGCGCATGCTGCACGGCACCGACCATCATCCTCATCTCGTTCGCCTATCTCGGGCTGCTGTTCGCGATCGCCTACTACGCCGACCAGCGCGCCGACGCCGGCCGCTCGGTCATCGCCAGCCCGTACATCTACAGCCTGTCGCTCGCGGTCTACGCGACCGCCTGGACGTTCTACGGCAGCGTCGGGCGCGCGGCGAGCGACGGCGTCGGCTTCCTGCCGATCTACATCGGGCCGACGCTGATGATCGCGCTGTGGTGGGTCGTGATGCGCAAGATCCTGCGCATCACCAAGCAGAACCGCATCACCTCGCTCGCCGACTTCATCGCCTCGCGCTACGGCAAGAGCGCGCTGCTCGGCGGCCTGGTCACCGTGATCGCGGTGATCGGCATCCTGCCCTACATCTCGCTGCAGCTGAAGGCGGTCTCCACCAGCTTCGCGATCCTGGTGCAGTACCCCGAGATCATCATGCCGGCGCAAGGTCGGCGCCGCGTCGATCCGCGAGGACACCGCGCTCTGGGTGGCGCTGATCCTCGCCGCGTTCACCATCGTCTTCGGCACGCGCCACCTCGACGCGGCCGAGCATCACCAGGGCATGGTCGCCGCGATCGCCTTCGAGTCGCTGGTCAAGCTGCTCGCGTTCCTCGCCGTCGGCGTGTTCGTCACCTTCGGCATGTACGACGGCTTCGGCGACATCTTCGCGCGCGCGGCGGCCGAGCCCAAGCTGCGCGCGATGATGGCGCCGCTCGAAGGCGTCGCCGGCGGCTACGCGAACTGGGTCTGGCTCACGATCCTGTCGATGATGGCGATCATGTTCCTGCCGCGCCAGTTCCAGGTGGCGGTGATCGAGAACGTGGACGAGAAGCACCTGAACAAGGCGATCTGGCTGTTTCCGCTCTACATGCTGGCGATCAACATCTTCGTGCTGCCGATCGCCTTCGGCGGCCTGCTGCGCTTTCCCGACGGCAGCGTCGACGCCGACACCTTCGTGCTCACGCTGCCGATGGCGGAGAAGCAGGAGCTCCTCGCGCTGCTGGTGTTCATCGGCGGGCTGTCGGCGGCGACCGGCATGGTGATCGTCGAGACGATCGCGCTCTCGACCATGGTGTGCAACGACCTCGTGATGCCGGTGCTGCTGCGGCTGCGCCGCCTGCGCCTCAACGAGCGCCGCGACCTCACCGGGCTGCTGCTCGGCATCCGGCGCGGCGCGATCGTGCTGATCCTGCTGCTCGGCTACCTGTACTTCAAGCTCGCCGGCGAGGCCTACGCGCTGGTCTCGATCGGCCTGATCTCGTTCGCCGCGGTGGCGCAGTTCGCGCCGGCGATCCTGGGCGGCATCTTCTGGAAGGGCGGCACGCGCGCCGGCGCGCTGTGCGGCCTGCTCGCCGGATTCGCGCGTCTGGCTCTACACGCTGCTGCTGCCGGCGCTCGCGCGCTCGGGCTGGCTGCCGATCGGCCTGCTCGAGCAGGGCCCGTTCGGCATCGAGCTGCTGAAGCCGCTGCAGCTGTTCGGCCTCGCGGGCCTGGACCAGATCACCCACGCGATGATCTGGAGCATGATCGCCAACATCGGCGCCTACGTCGGCGTGTCGCTGTCGCGTCGTCGCCGAGCGCCGACGAGCACCGGCAGGCGAGCCTGTTCGTCGACGTGTTCCGGCAGACCGGCGAGGCCGGCGGCGCGCGCTTCTGGCGCGGCACCGCGTCGGTGCCCGACCTCTACAACCTGCTCGCGCGCTTTCTCGGGGCCGCGCGCGGCGGACAGCGCGTTCGCCGAATACGCGAGCGCGCCAGGGGTCTGCGCTGGCCCGACGCAGCGCTCGTCGCCGACGCGGAGCTCGTGCACTACGTCGAAGTCCAGCTCGCCGGCGCGATCGGCGCCGCCTCGGCGCGCATCATGGTCGCCTCGGTGGTGAAGGAGGAGGCGCTCACGCATCGACGAGGTGCGCGAGATCCTCGACGAGGCCTCGCAGGTCGTCGTCTACAGCCACCGGCTCGAGCAGAAGTCGCGCGAGCTCGAGGCGGCGACCGCCGAGCTGCGCGAGGCCAACGAGCGGCTGAAGGAGCTCGACCGGCTGAAGGACGACTTCGTCTCGACGGTGACGCACGAGCTGCGCACGCCGCTCACCTCGATCCGCGCGTTCACCGAGATCCTGCTCGACGACCCCGACGTCGAGCTCGGGCAGCGCAAGAAATTCCTCGGCATCATCACCAAGGAGACCGAGCGCCTGACGCGGCTCATCAACCAGGTGCTCGACCTCGCCAAGATCGAGTCGGGCAAGGCCGAATGGGTCGAGTCGCGCGGTCGACATGAAGGAGGTCATCGCCGACACGCTCGCCGCGATGGGCCAGCTGTTCAAGGAGAGGAACATCGAGGTCGACGGCGCGCCTGCCCGAGAAGGTCTCGCCGGTGACCGCCGACCTCGACCGCATGATCCAGGTGATGCTCAATCTGCTGTCGAACGCGGTGAAGTTCTGCGACGCCGGGCAACGGCCGGGTCGAGATCGCGCTCGCCGAGCGCGACGGCAGCCTGCGCGTGGACGTGCGCGACAACGGCCGGGGCATCAGCCCGCGAGCACCAGGGCGAGATCTTCAGCAAGTTCCGCCAGGTCGGCGACACGCTCACCGACAAGCCGCAGGGCAGCGGCCTCGGCCTGCACATCAGCCGCCAGATCGTCGAGCACTTCGGCGGCAGGATGTGGGTCGAGAGCGAGCCGGGCGCGGCGCGTGCTTCTCGTTCACGCTGCCGATCGGGGCGCGACGCGCGCGCCGCGTGATCGCCGCCTGCGCCTGGAGCTCGCATGAGCAAGAAGATCCTGATCGCCGACGACGAGCCGAACATCGTCGCGGCGCATCGAGTTCCTGCTGCAGCGCGCGGCTACGAAGTGCACATCGCGCGCAACGGCGAGGAGGCGCTGCGCATCGTCGAGGCTGCGTCCCCGACCTCGTGCTGCTCGACGTGATGATGCCGCAGACGCAGCGGCTACGAAGTGTGCCAGCGCATCCGCGAGCGCGCCGAATGGCGGCACATCAAGATCATCATGCTGTCGGCCAAGGGGCGCGACGCCGAGGTCAACAAGGGGCTGGCGATGGGCGCCGACCTCTACGTCACGAAGCCGTTCTCGACGCGCGAGCTGATGGCGAAGATCGAGCGCGCTGCTCGCGCAGCGAGCCGCCGACGCCGCGTCGACGACGGCGCCGGCAGGTCGCATGCCGCGCTGCTGCATGTGCAGCATGCAGCTCACCGAGCGATCGTGTAAGTTTGACGTAAGCGCGGGCTGGGATACTATTGCGCGGCGCAACGTTCGAGAAAGCGCGATGGCGCGACGGCGGTCAATGCGAGTACGACCGCGGCTCCATGCTCATGAGATCACGCATGTCGGATTCGAACTGAGGGAGGAAGCGATGGCAGAGGCGAAAGCAAGGGATTACTGGAGGAGGAGTCGATCAAGAGCATCGGGACCGAAGAGAAGAAAGGTCATCTTCGCCTCGTCGCTCGGCACGGTTTTCGAGTGGTACGACTTCTATCTGTACGCGGTGCTGGCGCCGTTCTTCGCGGCGCTGTTCTTTCCCCCGGGCAACCAGACCGCCGCGCTGCTGTCGGCCTTCGCCGCGTACGCCGCCGGCTTCCTGGTGCGCCCGTTCGGCGCGCTGGTGTTCGGCCGCATCGGCGACCTCGTCGGACGCAAGTACACGTTCCTCGTCACCATCGTCTTCATGGGCGGCGTCGACGTTCGCTGGTCGGCCTGCTGCCGACCTATCGCGTCGATCGGCTGGCTCGCGCCGATCCTGATGGTGACGCTGCGCCTGGTGCAGGGCCTGGCGCTGGGCGGCGAGTACGGCGGCGCGGCGACCTACGTGGCCGAGCACGCGCCGCACAACCGGCGCGGCTACGACACCGCCTGGATCCAGACGACCGCGACGCTCGGCTTGTTCCTGGCGCTGCTGGTGATCTATCTGTGCCGCAGCAACATGGACGCGAAGGCGTTCGCCGAATGGGGCTGGCGCATTCCGTTCTGGCTGTCGCTGGTCCTGCTGGTGTTCTCGGTCTACATCCGGCTGAAGCTGCACGAGTCGCCGGTGTTCCAGAAGATGAAGGCCGAGGGCAAGGGCTCGAAGTCGCCGCTGACCGACAGCTTCTTCAAGTACCCGAACAACAAGTACGTGCTGCTCGCGCTGCTCGGCGCGACCGCCGGCCAGGGCGTGGTCTGGTACACGGGGCAGTTCTACGCCCTGTTCTTCCTCACCATCACGCTGAAGCTCGACTACGTGTCGGCCTACACGCTGATCGGCGCTGTCGCTGCTGATCGGCACGCCGTTCTTCATCTTCTTCGGCTGGCTTTCGGACAGGATCGGGCGGCTGAAGATCATCCTGGCGGGCTGCCTGATCGCGGCGGTCACCTACTTCCCGCTGTTCCCGGGCTGACGCACTACGTCAATCCGGCGCTGGAGGAGTTCTCGGCGAAGACACCGATCACGGTCGCGGCCAACGAGCCGATTGCAAGTTCCACATCTTCGTGGGCCCGTGGAGCAAGTTCTCCGATTGCGACCGGGTCAAGGACTTCCTGACCAAGCAGGGCCTGTCGTTCAAGTCCGTGCCGGGGGAGCCCGGCAAGGTGGTCGACGACGATCGGCAGCGCGAAGATCGAAGGCTGGGACCAGGCGAAGCTCGCCGCGACGCTGAAGGAGGCCGGCGCGCCGCCGAGCGCCGACAAGGCCAAGGTCAACTGGGTCATGACCGAGCTGATCCTGGTCATCATGGTGATCTACGTGACCATGGTGTACGGGCCGATCGCCGCGTTCCTGGTCGAGCTGTTCCCGACCCAGATCCGCTACACGTCGATGTCGCTGCCCTATCACATCGGCAACGGCTGGTTCGGCGGCATGCTGCCGCTGACCGCGACGGCGATGGTGGCGGCGACCGGGCGACATCTACTACGGCCTGTGGTATCCGATCGTGGTCGCGCTCATGACGCTGGTCATCGGCTCGATATTCCTGACCGAGACCAAGGATCGGGACATCCGCACCTACGATCACAGCATGTTGCCGTAGGTGGGGCATCGGCGCGAGACGGCGCCGCAGAAATTCGGGAGGCCCGCGCGAGCGGGCCTCTTTCTTTGGCGCGCCCTTTCCGTGACAAACCCGGTCTCCCGACCGGCACAGCGATCGTCGATCCCGCGTCAGACGCGGTCGCCGCCCGCGTCCGAACTCGAATCGCCCGATTCGGAATCGGGGACCGTATCGGGCTCCGGAATGCGCACGACGTAAACGCTGCAGCGCGCATTCGCGGTGACGCTCGACGCCACCGAGCGCCACCATGCCAATGCGTGCTGGGTGGGGCTCGGCGCTCCGAGCACGATCAGGTCGACGTGGTTGCGGCGGGCGAATTCGAGCAGCGCCCGTTCGGGGCTCGGCGACTCGATCACGTGCATCGACAGCCGATGCCGCGGCAACCTGAGCGGCTCGACCCAGTGACGAAGTCGCACAAGGTGCTGCAGATGGGCATCCGAGGCACTCGCGCCGGCGCTCCCGCCCGCGGCCACGGGCCCGGCGCGGATGACCGACACGCAGATCAATCTGAATTCCGCCGAAAGCGACAACACCTGCGCCGCGGCGCGCTGCAGGACCGGCTGCCGCGGATCGTCTGCGTTCACCGTGTCGACGGCCACCAGGATGACGGGGGCCGCGCCGGCCTGGGCGCCCGGCCTCATGGTGAGAAGCGGCGGCTCGCCGCGTGCGCGCCACCAGCGCAGAACCTGTCCACTGAACGCCGTTCGGCCCGACTTGAACGCACGCTCGGTGAGGCCGACCTGATCGGGATTGCGCAGGTCGAGGGCGACGTGCGCGGCGGACTGATAGCGATCGTTCGCGCGAGGCTCGAGGCAACGCAGGATGATCTCCTGCAACCACGGCGGCATATCGGGTGAGCGGACGCGCGGCGGGATCGGATCGAGCCACAGCCGGTCGCGCAGCCCCGCCAGGGTCGCGGCGTGCCGAACGGCAGCTTTCCCGTAGCCATCTCGTAGAGGACGACGCCGAGGGCAAAGATGTCGCTCCGCGTGTCCGAGCGGGTTCCGAGCACCTGCTCGGGCGAGACGTACGGCGCGGATCCCGCCGCAAAGCGCTTTTCCTCCGCGAGCAGATCCGGATAGCGCGCGTGATGGGCGAGGCCGAAGTCGATCAGCGCGACCGAGCCGTTCGTCTTGACGACCAGGTTGTCGGGCTTGATGTCGAGGTGGATCGCGTCCTGGAGGTGCACCGCGTGAACCGCGTCGGCGATCGCGGCACCGACGCGCGCAACATCGGCCGGTGGAACCGCGCCACGCTTGAGCATGCTGTCGACGGTCTCGCCTTCGATCCATTCGATCACCAGATACGGCGTCTTGGCGAGATCGCCGGCGGCGACGAAACGCGGAACGTGCGGACCGGAGAGCGCCGGCAGGATCGACACTTCCGTCTCGAAGCTGATGAGGTTCTCGCTTGGCTCGTCTGCGCCCAGACGTGGAACCTTCATGACGATGGGGAAGAACACCGTCGCGGGCCCGACGACACGGAAGATTCTCGCCTGCGCACCGGAATGCACGCACTCGCCGAGGCGGAATCCGTCGACGGTGGCGAATGGAGCCGATGCGCCCGGCATCGTCGCACGCGGATTCAAATGCCCCTTTCGACGCGATACGCGTGCGCCTCGGGGAGTCCGGCTTTGCGAATCTTTCGCGCCGCGGCGAGATGGTCGTACGCGATGCGATGAAACGTTATTCGTTCGCGGGCGCTGTCGAACAGCGCATAGGCCGCGGCGGGCTTGCCATCGCGAGGCTGCCCGACGGAACCCGCGATTGCCAGCCAGCGCCGGTGCGCACGGATCGGCACCGGGCTGCCCGGGATCGGCGTGTACGCCGACCATTTCCCCGGCGAGCCCTCGAAGTACAGCCCCTGGTCGTGCACGTGCCCCGAAAACGTGTACGTGGCCTGCGCCGCCTGGGCGCTGCGACGTGCGGCGGACGGCGTGTCCACGTAGTCCCATCGCGAAGGCGCCTGCGCAGACGCGTGGACGAAGCACATCGCGCCCTCTCGCACGATGAGCGGCAGCGCGCCGAGGAAGGCCTTGCGCTCCGGGGAGAGCGCGGCGCGCGTCCACTCGATCGACTCCTTGGTCGACTCGTTCATGTAACCCGCGCGTCGCTCGATCGCATCGTCGTGGTTGCCTTTCACCGCGACAGCGCCTTCGCCGACCCGGCTCGCAATCGTCGCAACGACCGCTTCCGGGTCGGCGCCGTAACCAACGAAATCGCCGAGGAATACATAGCGCGCGGCACCGCTCGCTGCCGCGTGCTCGAGGCAGGCGTCGAGCGCTTCGAGGTTGCCGTGAACGTCGGCGAGAAATGCAATCAGCACCCGGCCTCCGCTGCGCGGCCGAGGCTGGAAATCACGCTGCCGCCTTGCCGGCGGGGTCGCGCCGGTGCTGGCGGACTGCGTCCGTCAAGACCTCGGCGATTGGCTGCGCTCGCCCGCGTTTCTCACAGTGTCTGCTTGAGCTGCTCGAGGATCGCCGGATTCTCGAGCGTGGAGACGTCCTGCGTGATCGCCTCGCCCTTGGCGATCGAGCGCAGCAGCCGCCGCATGATCTTGCCGGAGCGCGTCTTCGGCAGGTTGTCGCCGAAGCGGATGTCCTTCGGCTTCGCGATCGGCCCGATCTCCTTGCCGACCCAGTCGCGCAGCTCGCTGCGCGATCTTCTCGCGCCTCGGCGCCCGACGGGCGCATCTGCTTCAGCACGACGAACGCGCAGACGGCCTCGCCCGTCATGTCGTCGGGGCGTCCGACGACCGCCGCTTCGGCGACCATCGAATTCGCGACGAGCGCCGACTCGATCTCCATCGTTCCCAGCCGGTGGCCCGAGACGTTCAGCACGTCGTCGATCCGGCCCATGATCGTGAAGAGCGCGGTCGTCTTGTCGCGCACCGCGCCGTCGCCGGCGAGATAGAGCTTGCCGCCGAGCTCCTCGGGAAAGTACGACTTCTTGATAGCGGTCGGGATCGCCCCAGATCGTGCGGATCATCGCCGGCCAGGGGCGCTTGATGACGAGGATGCCGCCGTGGCCGTTGGCGACGTCCTGACCGGTCTCGTCGACGATCGCCGCCATGATGCCGGGCAGCGGCAGCGTGCAGGATCCCGGCACCGTGGCCGTCACGCCGGGGAGCGGCGTGATCATGTGGCCGCCGGTCTCGGTCTGCCACCACGTGTCGACGATCGGGCAGCGGCCGCCGCCGACCTGCTCGTGATACCACATCCACGCTTCGGGGTTGATCGGCTCGCCGACGGTGCCGAGGAGCCGCAGGCTCGACAGGTCGTAGTTCTTCGGCGCGGTCGACGGCGTCACGCCCGACGCCTTGACGAGCGCCCGGATCGCCGTGGGCGCCGTGTAGAAGATCGAGACCTTGTGCTTCGCGATCGTCTGCCAGAAGCGGCCCGCGTCCGGATACGTCGGAACCCCCTCGAACACGACCTCGGTCGCGCCGACGGCGAGCGGTCCGTAAGCGATGTAGGTGTGGCCGGTGACCCAGCCGATGTCGGCGGTGCACCAGAAGACGTCGGTCGGCTTGATGTCGAAGGTCCAGCGCATCGTCAGGATCGCCCACAGCAGGAAACCGCCCGAGCTGTGCTGCACACCTTTCGGCTTGCCGGTCGAGCCCGACGTGTAGAGGATGAACAGCGGATGCTCGGCGCCGACCCACTCGGGCTCGCAGGTGTCCGCCTGCTTGGCGACGAGCTCGTGCAGCCAGAGGTCGCGCGGCGCCGCGAACGCGACGTTGCCGCCGGTGCGCTTGTAGACGACGACGTTGCGGATGCTCTCGCAGCCGCCCATGCCGAGCGCTTCGTCGACGATCGCCTTGAGCGGCAGGTGCTTGCCGCCGCGCGCCTGCTCGTCGGCGGTGATCACGGCGACCGCGCCGGCGTCGATGATCCGCTCCTGCAGCGACTTCGCGGAGAAGCCGCCGAAGACGACCGAGTGCGTCGCGCCGATGCGCGCGCACGCCTGCATCGCGACCACGCCCTCGATCGACATCGGCATGTAGACGAGCACCCGGTCGCCCTTCCTGATCCCGAGCGACTTGAGCCCGTTCGCGAGACGGCACACGCGGTGATAGAGCTCCTGGTACGTGACTTTCGTCACCGTGCCGTCGTCGGCCTCGAAGATGATCGCGACGCGGTTCGCGTTGCCGTTCGCGAGGTTTCGGTCGAGGCAGTTGTAGGATACGTTGAGCTCGCCGTCGTCGAACCACTTGTAGAACGGCGCGCTGCGATTCGTCGAGCGTGCGCGTGAACGGCTTGTGCCACGCGACCTCGTTCGCGCGCGAGCTTCGCCCAGAAGCCGGTGAAGTCGGCCGCCGCGGCGGCGTTCATCGCGTCGAAATCGGCCTTCTTGACGTTCGCCTGCGCGACGAATTCGCGCGGCGGCGGAAAGATCCGTTGCTCGTGGGATACCGACTCGATCGTTGACATGTTTGATCTCCTCGCTGGCGCCGCCGCTCCCCAGGAGCCGGGGCGCAGGCGCAATTCTGCGGAACGCCTCGCAGTCTAACCAAACGGCCGAGCAATCCGCAATCAGCGCTCGTTGATCCGGCGCAAATGGACTCGCGGAACGCAGCGCGACGATGATAAAATCGCGGCGTTCCTCGGTGCCCCGGCCGACGGAGCCGATCCGCGCGAAGGCTCCCATGACGACGATCCGGCAGAGCGATTTCATCACGAGCGTCGCCGACGCGCTGCAGTACATCTCCTACTACCATCCGGTCGACTACATCGAGGCGCTCGGCGACGCATACGCGGCCGAGCAGTCGCCGCGCGGCGAAGGATGCGATCGCGCAGATCCTCACCAACTCGCGGATGTGCGCGGAAGGCCACCGGCCGATCTGCCAGGACACCGGCATCGTCGTCGCGTTCGTGCGGATCGGCATGGACGTCGAAGTGGGACGGCGCGACGATGTCGATCGCCGACATGGTCAACGAAGGCGTGCGCCGCGCGTATCTCGATCCCGACAACACGCTGCGCGCGTCGATCGTCGCCGACCCCGCGGGCTCGCGCAGGAACACGAAGGACAACACGCCGGCCGTCGTGCACGTCGACCTCGTCCCCGGCGACACCGTCGACGTGAAGATCGCGGCGAAAGGCGGCGGCTCGGAGAACAAGGCGAAGTTCGTGATGCTGAATCCCTCGGACTCGATCGTCGACTGGGTGCTGAAGACCGTGCCGACGATGGGCGCCGGCTGGTGCCCGCCGGGCATGCTCGGCATCGGCATCGGCGGCAGCGCCGAGAAGGCGATGGTGCTCGCGAAGGAAGCGCTGATGGAGCCGATCGACATGCACGAGCTCAAGCGTCGCGGCCCGCGAACCGCGCTCGAGGAGCTGCGCGATCGAGCTCTACGACAAGGTGAACGCGCTCGGCATCGGCGCGCAGGGGCTGGGCGGCCTGTCGACCGTGCTCGACGTCAAGATCCTCGACTACCCGACGCACGCGGCGTCGAAGCCCGTCGGCGATGATTCCGAACTGCGCGGCGACGCGGCACGCGCATTTCACGCTCGACGGCAGCGGCGCCGCGAAGCTCGAGCCGCCCGATCTCGCCCGCTGGCCCGACGTGCGCTGGACGCCGTCGACCGCGGCGAAGCGCGTCGACCGTCGACACGCTGACGCGGCGCGGAGGTCGCGACGCTGGAAGCCCGGCGAACGGCTGCTGCTCAACGGCAAGATCCTGACCGGCCGCGACGCCGCGCACAAGCGCATCGCCGATCTCTTCGCGAACGGCGAGCCGCTGCCGCCGGGCGTCGATTTCCGCAACCGGATCATCTACTACGTCGGCCCGGTCGATCCGGTGCGCGACGAAGTGGTCGGCCCCGCGGGCCCGACGACTTCGACGCGGATGGACAAGTTCACCGAGATGATGCTCGCCAAGACCGGGCTGATCGCGATGATCGGCAAGGCCGAGCGCGGACCCGTCGCCGTCGAGGCGATCCGGAAGCACCGCGCCGCTTACCTGATGGCGGTCGGCGGCGCCGCGTACCTCGTGTCGAAGGCGATCAGGAGCTCGCGCGTCGTCGCGTTCGCCGACCTCGGCATGGAAGCGATCTACGAATTCGACGTGAAGGACATGCCGGTGACGGTCGCCGTCGACGCGACCGGCACGTCGGTGCACGAGAGCGGGCCGCGCGAGTGGCAGCAGCGCATCGGCAAGATTCCGGTGAGCGGTGGCGAATCGGGAAGGCGCATGAGCAACCCGCGGCGCAGGTGCCCAGGCGCAGCGCGATGAAGCTGCGTTCGACCGGCACCGGGCGTCGCTCGCGACGGATTCGCTGTCGTCGCTCAGTCTTCCGCGCCTGCGGATGGGCCTGCTCACGAAGCTCAACCTGCTGACGATCGGGCTGCTCTTCGTCACCGCGATCGCCACCTCGGGCTTCTATCTGTGGCAGCAGTGGCGCGACGAGAACAACGAGCTGCACCGGCGCGGCGCGGCGACGCTCGCGATGCTCGCTGAGCTCGCCGAATTCGGCCTCTCGACCAAGACCCCGGGCCGCGTCGACGCGATCCTCGATACGCTGTCGGCGGACACCGACATCGCCTACGTCGTCGTCCTCGACACGAAGCGCGAGCCCGTCGCGGCGCGTCGCGTCGGCGATGCGATCGGGGCGACCGCCGGCCCGCCGCCGCTCGCCCCCGACGCGCGGCTGCCGGAGCCCGGGACGATCGTCGCCTCCGACGTGACGACGCGGGGCCAGCGTTTTCTCGAGATGATCGCGCCGATCGGCGGCACGCGCGCCGCCGCCGACGCCCTTTCGCCGGCGACGGCCGACGCGGCGAAGGCGAGCAGCGCGAGCGCCCCCGCGGCCGCGGCGCCGATCGGCTACGTCCGGATCGGCCTGACGTTCGACCGCATCCAGCAGCAGTTTCGCAAATACCTGGTCGGCGCGCTCTCGGTGACTGCGATGCTGATCGTCCTCGCGATCGCCGCGACGTTCGTGCTCACGCGCGGGCTCGTCGCGCCGATGCACCGGCTGATGCGCGCGGCGCGCTCGGTGGGCGCAGGCAAGCTCGACGTCTTCGTTCCGGCGAGCTCCTCCGACGAGCTGGGGCTGCTGACCCACACGTTCAACCACATGACGCAGCGGCTCGCCGAATCGCAGGCGGAAGTCGGCAACTACCAGCGCACGCTCGAGGAGAAGGTCGTCCAGCGCACGAAGGAGCTCGAAGTCGCCACCGCGCACGCGTACAAGCTCGCGCAGCACGACATCCTCACCGGGCTGCCGAATCGGGCGCTCCTCAATCAGCGGCTGAAGCAGATCCTCGCGCAGTCGCAGCGAAACGGCACGCACGTCGCGTGCCTGTTCCTCGATTTCGATCACTTCAAGCGGATCAACGACACGCTGGGCCACGACGCCGGCGATCAGCTGCTGCAGGCGGTCGCGCAGCGGCTCACCGCCGCGGTGCGCGAATCCGACACCGTCGCCCGGCTCGGCGGCGACGAGTTCGTCGTCATCCTTCCCGGCCTCGATCCGGCGCACGCGACGTTCGAGACGATGACGGTGCTCGCGCGCGTGCGCGAGTCGTTCCTCGCGCCGTTCCGCCTCGCCGACCAGACGCCCACGCTCACCTGCTCGATCGGCGTCTCGATGTACCCGCTCGACGCCGCGGACACCGTCACGCTGATCAAGCAGGCGGACACGGCGATGTACGCGGCGAAGGAAGTCGGCCGCAACGCGTATCGCTTCTACACGGCGGACATGAACGCGCGCGTCCAGGCGCGGCTGCAGCTCGAGACGGACATGCGGCGGGGACTCCTGCAGAACGAGTTCTTCCTCGCCTATCAGCCGCAGATCGACATGCACACCGGCCGGCCGTGCGCGGTGGAGGCGCTCCTGCGCTGGCGCGATCCGGTGCGCGGCGTGATCGCGCCCACGGAGTTCATACCGATCGCCGAGGAATCCGGGATGATCCAGGCGCTCGGCGGGCGCGTCCTGCGCGACGCGTGCCGCCAGGTCGTCCAATGGCACCGGCAGGGCGTGATGATGCGGCTCTCCGTCAACCTCTCCGTCCAGCAGCTGCAGCACGAGGGCTGCCTCGCGATGGTCGAGGAAGCGCTGCGCGCGAGCGGTCTCGCGCCGCAATACCTCGATCTCGAGATCACCGAGAGCGTGATCATCACGCACCCCGACAAGGCGGTCGCGACGCTCGCGAAGATGAAGGAGCGCGGCATCTCGATCACCGTCGACGATTTCGGCACCGGCTACTCGAGTCTTTCCTATCTGGCGCGGTTGCCCATCCACGCGGTGAAGATCGACCAGCGCTTCGTCCACGGGCTCGAGCACAACCGCAGCGACGTCGCGATCACGCAGGCGATCATCGCGCTGTCGCATTCGCTCGGCCTGCGCGTGATCGCCGAAGGCGTCGAGACGCAAGCGCAGTTCGACTTCCTCAAGGAGAGCGGTTGCGGCGCCGCGCAGGGATTCCTGATCGCGCGCCCGCTCGAAGAGCACGAGCTGCTCCCGTGGTGGCACGCGCAGGAGGAGGAGAAGCGCGTGCGCGAGCTTCAGCCCGACATGTGGCTCGCCGCCGAAAAGTAGCGGCGGAGACGACTTTCGGGGCTCTTTGACGGCCGTCTCCGGCGCTACGTCCCTGCTTCAGGTCGGCCGGCGTATCGACGTCGCGCAGGATGCCCGCATCGTCGACGTCGATGCGCGCGAGGCTGTCCGCGTGCGCGGAGACGACGGCTTTCGCGCCTTCGTCGCCGCCGAGCGCGGCGAGCATCGCGTAGCAAGCCGCGGAAAACCCGACCGGATGCCCGCGCCTGCCGTCGTGGAACGGCGCAGCGACAGGCGCGCCGTCCGCGATCGCGGCGGCAACGCGCGCGATCGTCGACGGCAGGATCCACGGCATGTCGGCGAGCGCGACGACCCATCCCGCCGCGCCGGGAGCCGCCCTGACGCCGCAGGCGAGGCTCGCGCCCATTCCCTCCGCTGCGTTCGCGCACCGCACGATCCTTGCGCCGGCCGCTCCGAGCGCCGCGGCAAGCGCCGCGTCGTCGGGCCGCACGACGGCGACGACCTGCGGCAGCACGGCGAGGAGGTGCCGGCACGCCGCGACGCCGATGCACTCGCCGGCGAGATCGGTCAGCGCGGCGTTCCCGGGCGCCGCCTTCGCGAGGAGCTTGTCGCCGCCGAAGCGCTCGCCGCGCCCCGCCGCGAGCAGGATGCCGACGACGGGCTGCGCGGCCTCCGCGCTCACCCGCCATCTGGCCGAACGCGCCGGTTGCGGCGGCCGGCGTCACGCCTTGACGACCTCCCACTTGCCGTTCTTCACCTGGAAGATCGTCAGCAGCCCGTGCGTCAGGTCGCCGTGCGAGTCGAACGCGATGTCGGCGGTGACGCCCTTGTAGTTGATCTTCGCGAGCGCCGGCAGATACTTCGCCGGATCCGTCGAGTTCGCCGCTTTCATCGCCGCGGCGATCACCATCACGCCATCGTAGAAGTACGGCGCATAGAGACCGATGTCCTGGCCGAAGCGCGCCTTGTACTTGTCGGCGAACGCCTTGCCGCCGGGACGCGAAAGGAGGTCCGCGCCAGGCGTCGACGCGATCGCGCCTTCGGCCGCGGGACCCGCGAGCTCGATGAACTTCGCGGAGTTCATCGTCTCGCCGCCCATCAGCTTGACCTTGTCCATGCCGAGCTGCTTCATCTGCTTCGCCATCGGACCGGCCTGCTGGTCGTAGCCGCCGAAGAAGATCGCCTCGGGATTCGTCGCCTTGATCGACGTCAGCACGGCGGCGAAGTCGACCGCCTTGTCGTTCGTGTGCTCGTGCTTGGTCACCTGTCCGCCGGACGCCTTCACCGCTTTTTCGAACTCGTCGGCGAGTCCCTGCCCGTACGCGGTCGCGTCGTCGATCACCGCGAGGCGCTTCAGCTTCAGCGTCTTCACCGCGTATTCGCCGAGCGCCTTGCCCTGCTTGCCGTCGTCGGCCATCAGGCGGAACGCCGTCTTGTAGCCCTGCTGCGTGTACTTGACGTTCGTCGACACGGACAGCTCGCGGGATCCCGGCATTCGAGTAGACCGACGACGCCGGAATCGTGACGCCGGAATTGAAGTGGCCGACGACGCCGTTCACTTTCGCGTCGACGAACTTCTGCGCGACGAGCGGGCCCATCTTCGGATCGGCCTGGTCGTCCTCGGCCATCAGCTCGAACTTGACGTCCTTGCCGCCGATCTTGACGCCTCTGCGCATTGAGCTCGTCGATCGCCATCTGCGCGCCGTTCTGGTTGTCCTTGCCGTAGTTGGCCTGGCCGCCGGTGAGCGGCGAGGCGAACCCGATCTTGACGACGTCCTGCGCCGATAGCGGCGGCGCGGAGACGGCCGCAGCGACGCCGACGGCGGCGGCGAACAGCGTGATGCGTGAGAACGCTTTCATCAGGGACTCCTCGATGGGCTGCAGGCACCGCGCGGCGGACGCTACCGGCGCCGGCGCGGGGAGCCGAGTCTACTAGGGTCGGAGGCGACTTCCTAGCTCTCGAGTCGTCCCTGACCCTATCTTCGATCACGGCGCGAAGAAGTCGCGCACCTTGTCCATGAACGACTTCGCGCGCGGGTTGTGCGCGCCGGGGTCGCGCTCGTTGATCTCCTCGAACTCGCGCAGGAGCTCCTTCTGCCGCGACGTGAGCTTGACCGGCGTCTCGACGGCAACGTGGCAATAGAGATCGCCCGTCACCGAGCCGCGAACCGGACGGATGCCCTTGTTGCGCAGCCGGAAGACCTGGCCCGTCTGCGTCTCGGCGGGAACCTTGACCTTCGCGTGGCCTTCGAGCGTGGGAATCTCGATGTCGCCGCCGAGCGCGGCGGTCGCGAAGCTGATCGGCATTTCGCAATGCAGGTCCGCGCCCTCGCGCTGGAACACCGCATGCGGCTTCAGGTTGACGACGACATAGAGGTCGCCGGCCGGGCCGCCGTTCATTCCCGCCTCGCCTTCGCCGGACAGCCGGATCCGGTCGTCCTGGTCGACCCCGGCGGGGATCTTCACCGAGAGCGTCTTGTGCTTCTTGATGCGGCCCGCGCCGTGGCACGTCGCGCAGGGATCGGGAATCACCTTGCCGGTGCCGTGGCAGGTGGGGCACGTCTGCTGGATCGAGAAGAATCCCTGCGAGACGCGAACCTCGCCGCGGCCGTGACAGGTGCCGCACTGCTTCGGCTGCGTTCCCGGCTTCGCGCCGGTGCCGTGACAGGTCTCGCACGACTCGAGCGTCGGGATGCGGATCTTCGCCTCGGTGCCGCGCGCCGCGTCCTCGAGCGCGAGCTCGAGGTTGTAGCGCAGGTCGGCGCCGCGGTAGACGCCGTTGCCGCGCCCGCCGCGCTGCGCGCCGAAGATCTCGCCGAAGATGTCGCCGAACGCGTCGGCGAACCCGCCGAACCCTTCGGGTCCGCCGCGGGCGCCGGCGGCGCCGAATCCCATCGCCGGGTCGACGCCGGCATGGCCGAAGTGGTCGTACGCCGCGCGCTTCTTGGCGTCGGTGAGCACTTCGTAGGCTTCCTTCGCCTCCTTGAATTTCTCCTCGGAGCCCTTGTCCTCCGGGTTGCGGTCCGGGTGATGCTTCATCGCGAGGCGGCGGTAGGCCTTCCTGATGTCGTCCTCGGATGCGTCGCGGCTGACGCCCAGCACCGCGTAGTAGTCGCGCTTCGCCATCGATCTCTTCCCTGCCTCCGGGCCTTCGCCCCGTCCCCGACCTCAACACAAGCGGCCGGAACGGGCAGCACCGCGAGGCGCGCGCCGGCTCCGGCCACCTGATTCAGAGCCGCGGGCAGCGACCCGCGCGCCCCTGCGCTACTTCTTGTCGTCGACCTCGGTGTACTCCGCGTCGACGACCTTTTCGTCCTGCTTCGCCTCCGCCGCTGCTGCCGGCGCCCTGCGCGCCGTCTCCTTGCGACTTCGCCTGCGACTCGGCGTACATCACCTCGCCCAGCTTCTGCGCGGCCTTGCCGAGCGCTTCGGCCTTCGCTTCGAGCGACTCCTTCGTCGCGTCCTTGTCCTTCACCAGGTCCTCGGCGTCCTTCACCGCGGCCTCGATCTTCGACTTCTCGTCGGCGCCGACCTTCTCGCCGTACTCGCCGATCGACTTCCTGACGCTGTGCACGAGCGCATCGAGCGAGTTCCGCGCCTGCACGACCTCGACCTGCTTGCGGTCGTCGTCGGCGTGCGACTCGGCGTCCTTCATCATCCGCTGGATCTCGTCCTCGGTGAGCCCGGAGCTCGCCTTGATCTTGATCTGGTTCGCCTTGCCGGTCGCCTTGTCCTTCGCCGACACGTGCAGGATGCCGTTGGCGTCGATGTCGAACGTGACCTCGATCTGCGGCATGCCGCGCGGCGCCGGCGGAATGCCCTCGAGGTTGAACTGCCCGAGGCTCTTGTTGCCGGAGGCGACGTCGCGCTCGCCCTGCAGCACGTGGATCGTCACCGCGCTCTGGTTGTCGTCGGCCGTCGAGAACACCTGCTGCGCCTTCGTCGGGATCGTCGTGTTCTTCTGGATGAGCTTGGTCATCACGCCGCCGAGCGTCTCGATGCCCAGCGAGAGCGGCGTCACGTCGAGCAGCAGCACGTCCTTCACTTCGCCCTTCAGCACGCCGCCCTGGATCGCGGCGCCCACGGCGACCGCCTCGTCCGGGTTGACGTCCTTGCGCGGCTCCTTGCCGAAGAACTCCTTGACCGTCTCCTGCACCTTGGGCATCCGCGTCATGCCGCCGACGAGGATCACGTCGCGAGATGTCGGAGAGCGTGACGCCGGCGTCCTTGATCGCGATCCGGCAAGGCTCGACCGTGCGCTCGATCAGGTCCTCGACCAGCGACTCGAACTTCGCGCGCGTGATCCGCAGCGAGAGGTGCTTGGGACCCGACTGATCGGCGGTGATGTACGGCAGGTTGATGTCGGTCTGCTGCGACGACGAAAGCTCGATCTTCGCCTTCTCGGCGGCTTCCTTGAGCCGCTGCAGCGCGAGCACGTCGTTCTTGAGGTCGACGCCCTGCTCCTTCTTGAACTCGGTGACGATGAAGTCGATCAGGCGCTGGTCGAAGTCCTCGCCGCCCAGGAACGTGTCGCCGTTGGTCGACAGCACCTCGAACTGGTGCTCGCGCTCGATCTCGGCGATCTCGATGATCGAGATGTCGAACGTGCCGCCGCCCAGGTCGTAGACGGCGATCTTGCGGTCGCCTTCCTTCTTGTCCATGCCGAACGCGAGCGCGGCGGCCGTGGGCTCGTTGATGATCCGCTTGACCTCGAGCCCGGCGATCTTGCCGGCGTCCTTGGTCGCCTGCCGCTGCGAATCGTTGAAGTAGGCCGGCACCGTGATGACCGCCTCGGTCACTTCCTCGCCGAGGTAGTCCTCCGCCGTCTTCTTCATCTTGCGCAGGATTTCCGCCGACACCTGCGACGGCGCGATCTTCTTGCCGCGCATCTCGACCCAGGCGTCGCCGTTGTCGTGCTTGACGATCTTGTAGGGCATCAGCCCGATGTCCTTCTGGACCTCCTTCTCCTCGAAGCGGCGCCCGATCAGCCGCTTCACGGCGAAGACCGTGTTCTTGGCGTTGGTCACCGCCTGGCGCTTCGCCGAGGCTCCGACGAGGATCTCGCCGTCCTCGAGGTACGCGACGACCGAAGGCGTCGTCCGCGCGCCTTCGGAATTCTCGATCACCTTCGGCTGGCCGCCCTCCATGATCGCGACGCAGCTGTTCGTGGTGCCGAGGTCGATGCCGATGATCTTGCCCATTGCTCTTTTACCTCCGGGTATGCTGGATGGATTTGCCTGGACTGCAGATGGGGTTTTCGGCCGCCCAAACAAGCTTCGTCATGCTCATGCGCCGTCCCTGGGCTTCGCGACCGCGACCATCGCCGGGCGCAGGACGCGATCGTTGAGCAGGTAACCCTTCTGGAACACCTGGACGATGCTGTTGGCGGGCTGGTCGCCCTCGATCATCGCCATCGCCTGGTGCCTGTGCGGATCGAACTTGCCGCCCGGGGCGGCGTCGATCTCGACGATGCGCGCCTTGTCGAAGGCCGCCGCAAGCTGCTTCAGCGTCAGCTCGACGCCGGCCGCAAGCGCGTCGGCGGAAGCGCCTTTCGTCGCGAGCGCGGACTCGAGCGCGTCCTTGACCGGCAAGAGCTCGCTCGCGAAGCGCTCGAGCGCGAACTTGTGCGCCTTGGCGACGTCGGCTGCCGCCTGCTTGCGGATGTTGTCGATGTCGGCCCGGGCCCGAAGCCACGCCTCGCGCAGCTCTGCCGCCTCCGCCTCGACCTTCTGGAGCAGCGCGGCGATGTCCGGCGCCGGGTCCCCCGGGGGCGTTCCGGCTACGGTGTCTGCGCGGGACTTGTCGACCGGGACCGGCGAGGTCTCCGTTGCCGCCGGGGCGCGGGCGGCTGGATCGGCTTCATGCTGCATCGGGATCCGCTCTCCATTGAAAAGGTTGTCGCAACGGTCCGCCGGGGACCACGTTGCAGTTGGGGTCGGATGGCGGCATTTCAATCAAAGGCGACGGCGTATTTGCCCGGCAATGCGGCCTCCCGGCGCCCCCCTTCCCGTGCCGGCCCGCGACTAGCGGCCGGACCCGGTTTCGAGGTCGTTCGCGCGCATCTTCGTCAATTCGCGGGAAATCGCGTCCGGAGGCGGCGAAAGCCAGCCCCCGAGGTGCGCGACGAGCAGGTCGACGAGGGCGCCGATCCATGCGGGGTGCTCGTTGAGGCAGGGGATCACGTGGAACTCCCGCCCCCCGGCGCCGAGGAACCTCTGCTTGCAGAGGATTCCGATCTCCTCCAGCGTTTCCAGGCAATCGGCGACGAAGCCGGGGCAGACGACGTCGACGCGGCCGGTTCCCGCCTTGCCGAGCTGCACCAGCGTGTCGAGCGTGTACGGCTTGAGCCACTCCGCCGCGCCGAAACGGGACTGGAACGTGACGACGTACTGCCTCGGATTCGAGGCCCAGCTCGGCGGCGAGCAGGCGGGCAGTCTTCCGGCACTGGCAGTGATAGGGGTCGCCGCGATCGAGCGAGCGACGCGGCAAGCCGTGGAAGCTCATCAGCAGCTTGTCCGGCCGGCCGTTCTTCACCCAGTAGTCGTTGAGGTTGCGGGCAAGCGCCTTGACGTACCCCGGATCGTCGTGAAAGGAGTCGATCGTGCGCAGCGCCGGCATCCGCCGCAGCCGCGTCGCGTGCGCGAACGTCGCGTCGAAAGCGGACGCGGTTGCAGCGGCCGAATACTGTGGAAAGAGCGGGGCGACCAGCACGCGGTCGCACCCTGCGGCCTTGAGCTTCGCGAGTCCCTTGGCGATGCCCGGGTTGCCGTAACGCATGCCGATCTCGACGGCGGCGAAGTCGGCGGGCAGCCCGAGATCCTTGAGCTTCTGCCCGAGGTAGCCGCGTCACCAGCGTCCTCTGTTTCTGACTGTGCAGCAGGAGCGGCGAGCCGTCGCTTCCCCAGATCATCGCGTACTTTTTCGCGGAGCGCCGCGGCCGGATCCGCAGCACGATACCGTGCAGGATCGGGCGCCACAGCAGCGGCGGAATTTCGACGACGCGCCGGTCGGTCAGGAATTCCGCGAGGAAGCGGCGCACTGCCGAGGAGGTCGGCGCGTCCGGCGTGCCCAGATTGACGAGAAGAACCCCGAGCCGCGCCTGCCGGTCGTGCTCGAAAGCGGGCTCGGGAAGGAACCGGGTCACGTGCGCCCTCGCCCGCTCTCCGGGGCGGGCGCGCTCTCCCTGCCCGCGCGCCAGTCGGCGAGCGCCTTCGCCGCCTGCGCGCGTGTCGCGCGTTGCACAGCGGGCAGCCAGCCGAGGAGCGCCCCCTTCCACCCCAGCGCCTGGCGCAACCAGCGCCGCAGATCGAATAGATCCTCGTGACGGACGATTCGTCCGTCGCGAAAGGTGAAGCGGGCGTCGATCCGGTTCTCGACGCGACGTCCCGTTGCGGAGAACGTGTAGGTGGCGACCCAGTGCGCGCGACCCGTCTTCGCGTCGGCATCGATGTCCGACGCGACGACCGCGAGGTCCTTGCCGCGCGCGCAGAGCATCTGCCACATCGCTGCGACGCCGGCTCGCATCGAGCGCCGGAAACACCGGGTCGGAGAACGTCGCGTCCGGCGCGTAGCAGCCGATCATCGTCGCCGCGTCGCGGCGCCCGAGCGCGTCGTAGAAGCGCGCGATCGTCTGCGCGTTCGGGTGCGGCGCGCCGCCCGACATCAGTCGTTCAACTGCTGGGTGAGCGCGTTCGACAGCAACCTAGCCGTGATGTCGACGATCGGGATGACCCGCTCGTAGGCCATCCGCGTCGGCCCGATCACGCCGAGCGTGCCGATGATGCGGCCGTCGAGCTCGTACGGGGCCGCGATCACGCTGCACTCGTCGAGCGGAACGAGCCCCGACTCGCCGCCGATGTAGATCTGCACGCCCTGCGAGCGCTGCGAGAGGTCGAGCAGGTGCAGCAGCGAGGTCTTCTGCTCGAACAGCTCGAAGAGCCGGCGCAGCCGGTCCATGTCGGACGCGAGGTCGGACGCCTCGAGCAGGTTCTTCTCGCCGTGAACGACGAGCGCCTCGCCCTCGGCGAGCGCCGCGCCGCCGACCTCGACCGCCGCGGTCATCAGGCCGACGATGTCCTCGCGCAGCGACTTCAGCTCGTCGGCGAGCAGCGAGCGGACTCCCGCGTAGGTCTGGCCCGCGTAGTGCTGATTGAAGAAATTGGTCGCTTCGACGAGCTGCGACTGCGTGTACGAGCGTTCGGTGTGCAGGATCCGGTTCTGCACGTCGCCCTCGGAGGTGACGATGATCAGCAGCACGCGCCGCTCGGAGAGGCGCAGGAACTCGATGTGCCGGAACGTCGTCTCGCCGCGCTTGGGCGTCATCACGACGCCGGCGAAATGGGTGAGCTGCGAAAGCAGCGCGCCGGCGGCGGTGAGCAGCTGCTGCGGCCGGTCGGCCGTGAGCTCGCCCTCGAGGCGGTGGATCTCGCCCTGCTCGAGCGGCTTGACGACCATCAGGCTGTCGACGAAGAAGCGGTAACCCTTCGACGTCGGCACGCGGCCCGCCGAGGTGTGCGGGCTCGTGATGTAGCCCATTTCCTCGAGGTCCGCCATCACGTTGCGAATCGTCGCCGGCGAGAGCTCGAGCCCCGACTGCTTCGACAGCATGCGCGAGCCGACCGGCTGACCGTCGACGACGAACCGCTCGACCAGCGTCTTCAGCAGGTATTGTGCGCGGGGGTCCAGCATGGGCGCCATTTTACAGACGGCGGCGGCCCGCGGCTCGCCGGGCGGCCCGATGAGGTCGACCGACGGGCCGCGGCTCATTCATCCGGCGGCTTTGGCGGGTGGAGCGGCTGTGCTCTAATCGCGGCGATGACCGCGCAAACCACCATTGCCGCCCCGATCGCGTTGCGCCGCGTCGCCCTCATCGGCCGCCGTGCGGGCGCCGATCTCGCGGAGCCGTTGTCGCGTCTCGCGGCATTCCTCGTTGCCAGCGGGCACGAAGTCGTCATCGAGGAGGAAACCGCGCGCGCGACGCCGCTTCCCGCCTACCGCGCCGCGGCACCCGAAGCGCTGGGCGCGAACGCCGACGTCGCGATCGTCGTCGGCGGCGACGGCACGATGCTCGGGATCGCTCGGCGCCTCGCGCCGCTCAACGTGCCGGTCATCGGGGTCAACCAGGGGCGGTTGGGCTTCCTGACCGACATCCCGATCGCGCGGATGGAGTCCACCGTCGCCGCCATGCTCAAAGGGCGTTACGTCGAGGAGCGCCGCACGCTTCTCACCGCGGAAGTCGTGCACGCCGACGGCACGCGCGAATCGGCGCTGGCGCTGAACGACGTCGTCCTCAATCGCGGCGGCGGAGGCACGATGATCGAATGCGCCGTCGAGATCGACGGCCGGTTCGTCTACGTGATGCGCGCCGACGGCGTCATCGTCGCGACACCGACCGGGTCGACCGCGTACGCGCTATCCGCCGGCGGCCCGATTCTCGACCCGCACATACCGGCGCTTGCGCTGGTCCCCGTCGCGCCGCACGCGCTCACCCATCGGCCGATTGCGGTCGCGGACACGGCGACGATCGCGATCAGCCTGGAGCGCGGGAAGGACGCCGCGCTCCATTGCGACGCCCAGGCCCATTTCGCGCTGGCCGAAGGCGAGCGCATCACCGTGCGGCGGGCGCCGTACGCGGCGCGGTTTCTGCATCCCGAAGGGCACGATCACTTCGCGGTGCTGCGCGAGAAGCTGCACTGGAGCGAAACGCCCGAGCGCCTGCGCGGAAAATAACGATTTCCGGGTCTGGCGTAACGCGCGTGGGGTCTCGCGGGAATTCGTCTCCGACCCCATTTGTCTGCCGCTCGTCACCGCATGCTCAGGCTGCTGTCCATACGCAATTTCGTCGTCGTCGAAGCGCTCGAGCTCGAGCTGCCCGGCGGCTTCTCGGTGCTGACCGGCGAGACCGGCGCGGGCAAGTCGATCCTCCTCGACGCGCTGGGCCTGCTGCTGGGCGACCGCTTCGAATTGCGTCAGCTGCGACCGGGCGCCGATCGCGCCGAGCTCGCCGCGGAATTCGACGTCGGCACCCATTCCGAGATCGGCGCATGGCTCGACGCCCAGGATTTCGCCGAGGATCAGGGTTCGCTGCTGCTGCGCCGCACGCTCGATCGCGACGGCCGGAGCCGCGCGTGGATCAACGGCCGGCAGGCGACGCTCGCGCAGCTGAAGGAGATCGGCGAGCGCCTGGTCGACCTCCATGGCCAGCATGCGCACCAGTCGCTCACCGCGCCGGAGGTGCAGCGAACGCTCGTCGATGCGTTCGGAGGATTCGCTGCGCTCGCTCGCGAGACGGCGAGCGCGTGGCGCGAATGGCGGGCCGCCGTCGAGAAGCGCGATTCGGCGGCGCAGGCGGCGCGCGCGTCGGCCGCGGAGCGCGAAACGCTCGAAGCGCGCCGGCGCGAGCTCGCGACGCTCGACATGTCGGCTGACGAATGGTCGTCGCTCTCGCAACAGCAGTCGCGGCTCGCGCACGCGGCGACGCTGCTCGATGCGGCGAGCGCTGCAGAGGACGCGCTGACCGAGGGCGACGACGCGCTCGCGCAGGGCTTGTCGGCGGTGATCGCGAAGCTTGCCGCGGGCGCAGCGCGCGATCCCGCGCTCGCGGCGATCGTGTCGCTGCTGGAGCCCGCCCGGATTCAGATCGACGAAGCGTCACGCGCGCTCCGCCGCTACCGGCAAACGCTCGAACTCGACCCCCGCGAGCTCGCGCGCATCGATGAGCGCCTCGCGGCGATTCACGAGGTCGCGCGCAAGCACCGCGTTCGACCGGAGGCGCTCATGGAGCTTCGCGCCGACACCGAGGCGCGGCTCGCGGCGCTCGCCGAATCGGCGGATGCCGCGATCCTTGCGAAGCGCGCCGCCGATGCCGAGGCGCGATACGGCTCGCTCGCGCGCCAGCTCTCCGCGAAGCGCGAATTCGCCGCCCACGAGCTCGAGACGCGCGTGACCGAGGCGATGCAGCAACTGGCCATGGTGGGCGGGCGGCTCGAGATCGCGCTCGAGCCGCTCGAGGCGCCCGCCGCGTATGGCCAGGAGCAGGTCGAATTCCGCGTCGCGAGCCATCCGAAGCAGCCGCTCGGACCGCTCGCGCGCGTGGCGTCCGGCGGCGAGCTCTCGCGGATCGCGCTCGCGATCCAGGTCGTCACGAGCGAGGTCGCGGCGGTGCCGACGCTGGTCTTCGACGAGGTGGACGCCGGGATCGGCGGAGCCGTCGCCGCGACCGTGGGCAAGCTGCTGCAATCGCTCGGCGCGAATCGCCAGGTGCTCTGCGTCACGCACCTGCCGCAGGTCGCGACGTTCGCCGACGCGCATTTCCGCGTGACCAAGCGCGGCGACGCGGCAGCCGTGCGCGCGGACGTCGAAGCCCTCGGCGCCGGAGGACGCGTCGAAGAGCTCGCCCGGATGCTGGCGGGCAGCGCCGTCACCGCCAAGTCGCGCGCGCACGCGAAGGAGCTCCTCGAGCAGCACCGGCGGCGGTGAGAGTGCGCGTCCGCTTTGGGCGGGGTCGGCGGCCTCCGGGCGTGCCCGCTCGGCGTCGCACGCGCGGCGTCACTTCCTGCCGCGAGACGAATCGAGGCGGCACGAAAACCGCCCGCCGCGGGCAGACGGCTTACGACGTACGAGGAGATCAGGCCCGGACGGCCTTCGCCGGCTTGGCGCCGGCGGAGCGCTTCGCGCGCGAGGTCGGGGTGTAGGAGACGGTCTTCAGCTTGGCCGATTTCGTCGCTGCCTTCGGCGTGCCGGGCGCGGCGGCGCGGCCCGTCTCGAGCCAGTCGCGCACGCGCTGCGCATCGCCCTGCCGCGTGTACTTGCCAGCCGAATCGAGCAGCACGATCACGAACGGCTTGCTCGCGATCGTCGCCAGCATGACGAGGCACTTGCCCGCTTCGCGTATGTAGCCGGTCTTCGACAGATGGATGTTCCAGCCCGAGTTCTTGACGAGCCCGTTCGTGTTGTTGAATCCCAGCACCTGACCCGTCGGCTGCACCTCGACGTAGTGGCTGGGCGTGGTGCTGAACTCGCGTATCTCGGGGTATTCGGCCGCTGCGGCGACGAGCGTCGCGAGGTCGTTCGCCGTCGACACGTTGCGGGCGGAAAGGCCGGTCGGGTCGGCGTAGCTCGTCCGCGTCATGCCGAGCTCGCGCGCCTTCGCGTTCATCGCGTGGACGAAGGCTTCGGTGCCGCCCGGATAGCTGCGCGCCAGCGCGGACGCCGCGCGGTTCTCCGACGACATCAGCGCGAGGCGCAGCATCTCGCGCCGGGGAAGCGTGGCGCCCATGCGCAGCCGCGAGTGCGAGCCCTTGAGGTAATCGAAGTCCTCCATGTCGATCGCGATCGACTCGTCCATCGGCAGATGGGCGTCGAGCGTGACGATCGCCGTCATCAGCTTGGTGAGCGATGCGATCGGCGTCACCTCATCGGCGCCCTTCGCGTAAACCGGCCGGTGAGCCGACGCGTCGATGACGACGGCGTTGACCGAGGCGAGCTTGAGCTTGCCCGGATCGCGGGAGTCGACGTCGGCGGCCGCCGCGCTGTAGCTGACAACTAGCGCCAGAAAAACAAGAATAAGGCGTGGTTTCGTCAAGTCGGACCTCAGGTTCTGGCGCTTTATAGCACGGACTTTGAAGGCTCGCCAATCCCCCCAGAGCTAACGGGTCTTGTCGGCCACGAAACGACTTCGCTTTCGGACTCAGGAGACTGCCGGCGTTACGGAAATGGGGGCTTCGTCCGGCCCCTCAACAGGGGCCAACGCGTCACCCCCCCGCGGCGATGACAGCCGTTCGTCGGTCGGGGACGCCGCCTGATCCTGCGCTTCCGTCTGCTGCAGCTGCCACATCCGGGCGTACACGCCGTCAAAAGCAAGAAGCGCGCCGTGCGTTCCGCGCTCGACGATCCGTCCGTGGTCGAGCACCAGGATCTCGTCGGCGTCGACGATCGTGGACAGCCGATGAGCGATCGTGAGCGTCGTCCGGTCCTCGGCGATCCGCCTGAGCTCCGCCTGGATCGCCTTCTCCGACTTGGAGTCGAGCGCCGAGGTCGCCTCGTCGAAGATCAGGATCCGCGGCCCCTTGAGCACGGCGCGCGCGATCGCGACGCGCTGCTTCTCGCCGCCGGAGAGCTTGAGGCCGCGCTCGCCGACCGGCGTCGCATAGCCCTCGGGCGTGCTCTCGATGAACGCGTGGATCTGCGCGAGCTCGGCCGCCGCGACGATCTCGTCGTGCGTCGCGCCCGGGCGCCCGTAGGCGATGTTGTACTCGATGCTGTCGTTGAAGAGGACGGTGTCCTGCGGGACGATCCCGATCGCCGCGCGCAGGCTCGCCTGCCGCACGTGCCGTATGTCCTGCCCGTTCACCGTGATGCGCCCGCTCTTGACGTCGTAGAAGCGGAAGAGGAGCCGCGAGAGCGTGCTCTTGCCGGCGCCGGAGGGCCCGACGACCGCGACGGTCTTCCCGGCCGGGATCGTGAAGCTCACGTCGAACAGGATCTGGCGGTTCGTCTCGTAGCCGAAGTCGACGTGCTCGAAGCGCACTTCGCCGGCGCCGACGACGAGCGCCGGCGCGCCGGGAGCGTCGGTGATCTCGGCGTGCTCGTGCGCGAGCGCGAACATCCGCTCGATGTCGGCGAGCGCCTGCTTCACCTCGCGGTAGAGCACGCCGAGGAAGTTGAGCGGGATGTAGATCTGGATCATGAACGCGTTGACGAGCACGAGGTCGCCGATCGTCATCGTCCCGGCGACCACGCCCGCGGTCGCCCGCCACATGATCAGCGTGACGGCGATCGCGATGATCGCGCTCTGCGTGATGTTGAGGAACGAGAGCGAGGTCTGGCTCCTCACCGCCGCCTTCTCCCAGCGCTGCATGCTCTCGTCGTAGCGGCGCGCCTCGAACTCCTCGTTGCCGAAATACTTGACCGTCTCGTAGTTGAGCAGGCTGTCGATCGCGCGCGTGTTCGCCTTCGAGTCGAGCTCGTTCATCTGGCGCCGGAAGCCCGTGCGCCAGTCGGTGATCGTGATCGTCGCGGCGACGTAGAGCACGAGCGCCGTCAGCGTGATCGCGATGAACGTCCAGTCGTAGCGCACGACCATGATCGCGGCAACGAGCCCGATCTCGACGAGCGTGGGCAGGATCGAGAACAGCGTGAAGCTGATCAGCGTCGAGATGCCGCGCTGTCCGCGCTCGACGTCGCGCGTGAGCCCGCCCGTCTGGCGCGCGAGGTGGAAGCGCAGCGACAGCGCGTGCAGATGGCGGAAGACTTCGAGCGCGATCGTGCGCACCGCGCGCTGCGTGACCTTGGCGAACAGGAACTCGCGCAGCTCGGTGAACCCGGTGGTCGACAGCCGCAACAGCCCGTAGGCGGCGAGCAGCGCGAGCGGGACCGCGAGCGTCGCGGTCCGCGGGTCGAGGCTGTCGACGATCTCCTTCATCAGCAGCGGCACGCCGACGTTCGCGAGCTTCGCGCCGACCAGCGCGACCATCGCGACGATGACGCGGCTCTTGTACGCCCACAGGTACGGCAGCAGCGTGCGGATCGCGCGCCAGTCGCCGCCGCGGGCGGGGCCGGGCGGGGGAAGCGGCAGATCGGGATGGCGACGCATCGCGTATTCGTGGATCGACCGCGTCGCCGCGGCGGCGACTCCGCGCACGCGGGCGAGCGGTCGGTCGTTCAGTTTAGCAAACCGCCGCGATCGGCCCGCGGAACGGTCAGGTCTCGCCGCGATGCAGCGGCAGCCACACGCGCGGCTTCCTGCGAGGACCGCGGAACCATTCGTTGCCGCCGTAGCCGAGCAGGCCCATGCCGACGCGCACGATGCCGTACGCGGTCCAGACGAGCGCCTTGTACGGCCGCGGTCGCAGCGCCCAGTGCTGCGGGCGCACGCGCCGCGCGCCGTCGTCGATCATCCGCGCCAACTCTTCGCGCAGCTGGTTCGCGAAGTCGGGGTCGCGGACGAAGACGTTGGCCTCGCGCGCCATCAGCAGGCTGTACGGGTCGATGTTCGACGATCCGACGGTCGCCCACGTTCCGTCGACCACGGCGACCTTCGCGTGCAGGAACGACTGGTGGTATTCCTGGATCGTGACGCCGGCGGAGAGGAGCTGCCCGTAGAGCGCGCGCGACGCGTAGTGGAGCAGCAGGTACTCGACGCGCCCCTGCAGCAGCAGCGTGACGGAGACGCCGCGCTCCGCCGCGGCGATCAGCGCGCGGCGAAAGCGGATGCCCGGAAAGAAATACGAGTTCGCGATCAGGATCTCGCGCTTCGCCGTCCGGATCGCCGCGAGGTAGGCGATCTCGATGTCGCGGCGGTGGCGCAGGTTGTCGCGGATCAGGAACTTCGCCGTCTGCGCGCCGGCGCGCTGCGCGCGCCGCGGCGACGGAAACAGCGGCACCTCGCTCCGCTGGAACTGCACGAGCTCGTTGATCGCCCAGACGCGCTGCATCGTGCGCACGATCGGAACGAGCAGCGGGCCCTCGATGCGCAGCGCGAAATCGACGCGGGGCGGCTTCTGCCCCGGCGTGTTCACGTCGTCGATGATGTTGATCCCGCCGACGAACGCGATGCGCCCGTCGATGTGCGCGAGCTTGCGGTGCAGGCGGCGCAGCCGGTGCGAGCGAAACTGCCACGGCGCGACCTCGGGGCGGTACTTGAGCAGCGTCACGTTGCCGCGGACGAGATCGCGCTCGATCGCCGCGGTGAGGTAGTGCTTGGCGCCCCAGCCGTCGACGAGCACGCGAACGACGATGCCGCGCTGCGCGGCGCGAACGAGCGCCGCGGTGATGATCCGGCCGACGTCGTCGTCGGCGTAGATGTAGGTCTCGAGCCAGACCTCGCGCTCGGCGCGGTCGATCGCGTAGGCGAGCGCCGGGAAGTATTCGCCGCCGCTTCGAAGGAGCGTGACGCGGTTCCCGGGGAGGAACCGGTTCAGCGACGCTTCCATTTGAGGTCGAACGTCGCCTGGAGCGCCGCGTGGTCGGAGATCCTGCGCGCCCGGATAGGCGTAGTGCATGTGCGCATCGACGATCGACAGGCCCCGCGCGTAGATCCGGTCCAGACGGAACACCGGCATCACCGACGGAAACGTGCGCGCGGGCCGTCCTCGAACCGCCTCGAACACCTCGGTGACGCCGAGCTCGTCGACGAGCAGGCGGTTCGCCTTGTGCCGCCAGTCGTTGAAGTCGCCGGCGATGACGAGCGGCGCGCCCATCGGGACCGTCGCGCGGATGCGCTCGCACAGCGCGCGCACCTGCCACTGGCGGCCGCGCTCGAACAGCCCGAGGTGCACGTTGAGGCAGTGCAGCGCCGGCGCGTCCGGCGCCCATCTGGATCGCGCAATGCAGCAGTCCCCTGCTCTCGAACGCGTGCGCCGAGATGTCGAGGTTCTCCTGGGCGACGATCGGAAATCGCGACAGCACCGCGTTGCCGTGATGGCCGTGGTGCGAGATCGCGTTCTTGCCGTAAGCGACCTCCCGCCAGACCTTGTCGGCGATGAACTCGTGCTGCGGCTTGACCGGCCAGTCCTGGTGCCGCGCCGCGTGCCCGCGGTGGACGCCGACGACCTCCTGCAGGAGCACGATGTCGGCGGACAGGCCGTGGAGCCGGTCGCGCAGCTCGTGGATCACCATCCGCCGGTTGAGCTGCGTGAACCCCTTGTGGATGTTGTAGGTGGCGACGGTGAAGCGCATGATCTTGCCGAATCGGTGCGAGTGCGGATGTTAACGCGGTCTGGCGGCCACGCCGAGCGCGCTCGCTCGCCGCGCCTATAATCGGGCGCATTCCGAGCAACGGATGCGCGCCATGCGGTTTGCCTGCCCTGCCTCCGTCGTCGTCAGCCTGTTCGTCGCCGCGTTCGCGGGGCTTCGCGCATGCGTACGACGAGCCCGACGCCGTGAAGGCGCGTTTCCCGGACCCGCCGGTCCACTATTCCACGCCCGGGTTCGCAGCCGGCCGCACCGATTTCACGACGCAGGAGGAGCTCGTCGCCTGGCTCGCCGACCTGACGGCGCGCGCCCCCAATGCGCGCGTCCGGATGCTCGGCGAGACGCAGGAAGGCCGCGCCATCCCGATGCTCGTGCTCTCCAACGCGCCGGTCGTGTCCGCTGCGGACGCCGTGCGGCTCAATCGTCCCGTCGTCTGGCTGCAGGGGCTGCAGCACGGCGACGAGCCGGCGGGCGGCGAGGCGATGCTCGCGATCGCCGAGCGACTCGCCGTCGGCGACCTGAATCCGCTTCTCGACCGGATCACCGTGCTGATCGTGCCGCGCGCGAATCCGGACGGCGCGGCCCGCTTCACCCGCGCGAGCGCGAACGGCATCGACATCAACCGCGATCACGTGAAATTCGACCTTCCCGAAACCGCAATCGTTCACCGCGCGATGAACGCGTACCAGCCGCAGGTCGTCGTCGATTGTCACGAGTTCTCGGTCTACAACCGGTGGCTGCAGAAATGGGGCGTGATCAACGCGTACGACATGACGCTCATCTACGCGACGAATCCCAACGTTCCCGCCGAGCTCACCCGCTTCGCCGACGCGACGTTCAGGTCGGGCATCACCGCCGCGCTCGACGCCGCCGGCTACCGGCACGGCTGGTACTACACGACGTCCTACCGCGAAAGCGACAAACGCGTACAGATGGGCGGGCTCGCGCCCGACATCTCGCGCAACACGTTCGGGTTGCAGGGCTCGATCTCGTTTCTGCTCGAGACGCGCGGCGTGGGCATCGGGCGCGAGCACTTTCTGCGCCGCGTCCACACGCACGTCGTCGCGCTCGAGGCCGTGCTGCGAACGACGGCCGCCAACGCCGAGCGCGTGATGCGCACGGTCGCCGGCATCCGCGAGGCGATCGCGCGCGCGGCGCCCGCTGCGCCGATCGTCGTGACGTCGCGGCAGAAGGCGACCGAGCGCACGCTCGCGATGCTCGACCCCGTCACGGGCGCCGATCGCCCGTTGACGGTTCCGTTCGACGATTCGCTCGAGGCCGAGCCGGTCCTCGTTCGCCCGCGACCCTACGCGTACGTCGTGCCGCCGGCGTACCGCGATCTCGCGCGCCGGCTCGCGCTGAACGGCGTCGCCGTCGAGCGGCTGCGCGACCCACGACGCTCGACGTGGACGTCTACCGCGTGATCGACAAGGAGGTGGCCGCCGCGACGGTCGAGGGCCACGTCCGCGTCACCGTGCGCACCGAGCTCGTCCGCCGCAGGATAGCGTTCCCCGCGGGATCGCTCGTCGTCCGGATGGCGCAGCCGAATGCGCTGCTCGCGGCGGTCGCGCTCGAGCCCGAGTCGGCGTCGAGCTTCGTGACGATAGGCGCGATACCCGTCGACAAGGCAGGCACCGTCGAGGGCGCGCCGAGCGAGGTCCCGATCTACCGGGTGCCCGCGCCGGTCGCGCTGGCGCTCACGGGCGGCGAGCCGTAGCGAGCGTTACGCGCGGCTGCGGACGCGGGAGAGTTCGCAGGCGGGCGCATGCCTCATCCTAAGCCCGACGCGAATTCTCCCGCGCCGGGGCGAGCACTGCATTCAGTGCACCGCCGCGAACTCGCCCCCTTTGTAGCCGGCCCCACCCCGTCAGTGCACCGCCTGCTCGGTGCCGTCGCCGATGACGCTCTTCTCCACCACGAGAGCTATGCCGATCACGACGCACATCGTGAAGAAGGCGAGCCACGCATACGGCCAGAGGAGCGGGATGCCGACCAGGATGAGCCCGTCGTTGCCGCCGGGAATCAGCAGGCTCCCCCAACCCATCAGCACACCGCCGGCAAGACATTTGCGAGCTGGGCGATCGTGATCTGTGTGCTGCGAAACCGTCCGGCGGTAAAGCCGCCCAGCATCGCGCCCGCGAACAAAGCAACGAGAAGCAGCGATCGCGCGAAAAGATTGCCGGCCATCCCTCGCGCGAGCTCGGCCAGCACGTCGGTATAGGCCCAGGCGCCCACCGCGAGCAGCATGACGAAGAAAGTGATGCCGATCACGGTCGTCGCGGCGTGCGGTGACCAGACGCGCGTTGCGACCGCGCGCGAGGCGTTGCAGGCAACGGCTCGGCCGCGCTCGGCGCGCGCGTCGCAGCGCCCCGCCGAGACGCACAGCATGAGCACGGAAACACGAGGGCGACCCACGGCGCGACGCCTGAGCACCGGCGAGCCATAGCGAGCTTCGGCCGGCGCGGGGAACGAGAAAACAACGGACCGTCGCGCATCCGACATAGAAGCCGATCGGCGTGACGACGTATGCCCATTCGCCGGATCCCAGGCGCGCGATCGCGCCGAAGACGCAGGCCCTGTTTACGTACGCGCCGAGGCCGAGCAGAGCGCCGCCGAGAACGGTGACGTAGGTGATCGCGTAGCCGCCGGCATCGTCGCGAGCAGATGCCAGCGATTGTGCGATCAGCACCCGCCGACGACCCAAAGCGACGCCTCGAGCAAGCTCGCAAGGCGATTGAATCCGCGCTTGCGCACGACCTCGTCCATCGCGGCGACCGTGCAGGTGGCGCCGCGCTGGATCGCGAAGCCCATGAGGCCCGCGCAGATCGCGGCAAGCGCGAACGCGGCGCTCGCAAGCAGGACGTCCAGTCCTTGATCCGCGTTCGCCGAACAGGATCGATGAAGCGACCGCGCGGCCTGGTTGTTCCGCTCCCCCGCGCGATCGAAGTGCTGTGCGCTATCGCGCGCGCACCTCCTACATCATCGTCATCATCGTGTCGGGCTTCCTGTCGTTGACGATGTCGGCGATCGTCAGCACCACGACGACGTTGCCTTCGTTCTTCCACCAGTGCATCACGCCATCGACTCGCGCGCGATCTCGCTGGCCTTGTGCACGATCGGCACCATGCATTGGCTGCTGTACTCGAAGATCTGGCCCTGGTTGACCATGATCAGCGCCGGCCGGTCCGCGTGCGAGTGCAGCGGCACGATGCCGCCGGGCTGGATCTCCATGTGGCGGAAGCGAAGGCGGCGCTGCGGCAGATTGACGTTCTCCTTCGACAGGTCGATGAACGCGAGCTCCATCTCGGTGACGCCGACCGGCGCCGTCGCTGCGCCGGTCAGCGGATTGTTGCCGAGCTTGTCGGCCGGGCATCCGCCGGCGAGCGCCGGCGCCGCAACGGCGAGCGACAACAGACCTGCCAGAAGTGCGGATTGCGCCGCGCGGGCGCGGCTGCGGTTTGACGTGGACATGACTTTCTCTCCTTGAAAGGTGAAATGCATCGCGATCGTTTATCACGGCGTCTTGGAATCAATCAATCGGACAGTGAAGCTTCGGGGCGGATCTCAGCGCAACCGGTTGCGACATC
>CAVUOC010000040.1:0-131343 GCA_963742965.1 uncultured beta proteobacterium
GCTGGTGCTTCCCCGCGGCCGGCCTGGGCCCGTGCACGCGGAGCCTGCACAGCCCGAAACGGCGAAACCCGCGCGCCATCCGGCGGTCTTTGCGTGGCTCGCTACCGCGCTGGCGCTGGCGCGCGTTCCTCGCGTCCGCATTGTCGGCGCACGTGATCGGGCTCCTCACGAGCTCGGGACTATCGGCGCGCGATGCGGTGCTCGCCTCGTCGCTCGTCGGCGCGATGCAGGTGGCCGGACGGGTCGTCGAATTCACGTTCAGCCGCCACGTGCGGCCGCTGACCGTGGGGACGCTCGCATTCGTGCTGCTTGCGCTCTCGGTCGTCCTGCTGACTCAGGTGCGCGGCATCTGGATCGCCGCGATGGCTTTCGCCGCCGTGTACGGGTGGAGCAACGGCGTGATGACGATCGTTCGCGGCACGGTGCCGGCCGAGCTCCTCGGGCACACCGGATTCGGTGCGCTGCTCGGGCGCCTCGCGCAGCCGCAGTTCATCGCGAGAGCGATCGCGCCGCTCGCATTGACCCTCGTCTTCGCCGTCGACCCGACGCGCAGGATCTCGATGTACGCGCTCGTCGCCATCGGCCTTTTCGCGCTCGGCGCGTATCAGCTCGCGCTGCGCTCGCGCCAGCGCTTCCAGCACCCGTAGACGTAGATCGGGATGCCGACCAGCAGCAGCGTTCCCCAGATCGCCGCGGCGTAGGCCGACGCGGGTCGCGGAGGCGGCAGCAGATCGCCGTCGCGCAGGCTGGCGGGGAAGGGCCGCTGCGGCACCGGCACGATCTGGGGGTCTTTCGGCATCCTCGACCGGTATTCCCATGGCGTGACGACCGGCGCGTCACCGAACGCGCGGCTCGACGGAAACTGCGGAATGCGGACGAAGAGGAGCGCTTCGAGATCCTCGGCAATCATCCGCGCGAGGCCCGACGCGTCCGCGGTGCCGCCGGCGCCGTCGCCCGCAAGCGCGAGAAGGCTCGCGCCGATCTCCTCGAAAGCCGCTGCCGGCAGCAATCGCGTCTGGTCCTCCCACAGATAGTCGAACGCGGTGCGGGCCTTTTCGATCGATCGCTCCTTCACGACGAACCACGGGAAGGAGAACGCAGCGACCCAGCGGCTGGCGGGTCCGCGGGCAGGGATGTCCCAGCCGATCCCGCGCAGCGCGTCGACGCTGATGCTCGCGCAGTTCATCGTCGCGTGACGGTAGACGAGCTGGTGACGCCAGAACTGGTTGTAGACGCGGTTGAGCGCCGCCTGCACGAGCGCGGGCGCACGCGCATCGCGAAGGACCGCGACGAGCATGTGCGACGGCCGGTACCACGCTTGCCCGCTGTTCAGGTCGGCGAGGTAGTTGTCCAGCGGGACCGGCGCCGCGAGGATCCCCTTTTCGCGACTCGATGTCGAGCGAGTAGAAGTTGTTGGTGAGCCAATCGCCGATCGCGCCGTCGTCCTGCACGCGTCCGGTGACGAGCGCGAAATGGCCGCCGTGCGCTTCGTCGTCGTCGCCTTGCGCGCCATTGACCATGATGCCGAGCGCCGCGCGTCCCGGCACGAGAGCAGCGCGTTCCGGCTCCCGCCGCCACAGCGACCACACGGCGAAGGGGCTGCGCGCGCCGCCCGCGGCGTCGCTTCGCATCAGGGCGCGCAGCGCGAGCGTCGCCGGCAGGTTCGGCGCGAGCGATCGCGCCGGCGGCGCGGGTCGAGCCGGAAGTCCTCGGGCCACAACGTGCGCGCGACGATCGTATCGCCGGTGACCGTGCCGCGGATCTTGACGGCGCGGTCGTGGAAGAAGCGCGCCGACGACGCGTCGAAGTACGAGCGGTTGAGAGCGAATCCTCGGAACGAGCTCGACGCGCAGCGGCGGATTCGAATCCTCGAGCGCCGTGGCGTCGGCGGTGAGACGCGCCCCGGCGACGACGTGCGGCGCGCCGATCCACACGAGCGCCGGATAGTCGGGCGGGGTCCCGGCCGCACGTGCGGCGAGCCATTCCGCCAGGTCGGCAGCGACGTCGACGCCTCGGCTGAAGCCCGCGACCGGCACTCCGGGCTTCGGCACCGCGATCGTCTCCCGCTCGAAATACCAGAGCGCCTGCGGGATCGTGGGGCAGTCGCGGCAACGACCGTCGGTCACCCGGAAATCGGACTGCGGGTAGAGGCCGAACAGAGGGACCGTCACAGCCGCGCATTCTACCTATTGACGCAGATCAACGAGGACGGTGGGGGCGCGGGTAGGATCGGCAGCAACTCAGTCGAACTCGAGGAAGCTGCAAGCGAAACCCGGTCGCGATTCGCAACCCGCGCAACGCACGTGATCATGTCCAATTTCGAAATCGTCGGCCGTCGAGGACTTTTCCGACGTCACGTATCTGCTCGAGATACGCCACCCGATGATGGCGAAGGCGGCGCGTGCCGGTCAGTTCGTCATCGTGATGGAGCACGAGCAGGGCGAGCGCATCCCGCTGACGCTCGCCGACTTCGACGAAGAGCAGGGCACGATCACGCTCGTGATCCAGGCGGTCGGCAAGACGACGCGCGAGATGCAGCAGCGCTGCCAGGTCGGGACCGGCATCTTTGCGCGTGGTCGGGCCGATGGGCATCCCGAGCCACATCGGGCAGCCGCGAAGAAAGTCGCTTTGCGTCGGCGGCGGGCTCGGCGTCGCGCCGGTCTACCCGCAGGCGCGGGCGTACGCGCGCAACGGCGCCCATGTGATCGGCGTCCTCGGCTTTCGCAACCGCGGCGTCATGTTCTGGGAGGACAAGTTCCGCGGCGTCTGCGACGAGCTGATCGTCTGCACCGACGACGGCTCCGCCGGCATCAAAGGCCTCGTGACGAAGGGGATGGAGACTGGCGCTCGCCGCGCACGCCGACATCGACGAGGCGCTTGCGATCGGCCCGCCGGTGATGATGAAGGCGTGCGCCGAAGTCACGCGTCCGCGCAAGCATCCGGACGATCGTGAGCCTCAACCCGGTGATGGTCGACGGCACCGGCATGTGCGGCGGCTGCCGCGTCAAGATCGGCGACGGCATCAAGTTCGCCTGCGTCGACGGTCCCGACTTCGACGCGCACCAGGTGGACTTCGACGACCTGATGGCCCGGCTCGGCCGCTTTCGCCCCGCCGAGCAGGAAGCGCTGAAGAAGTGGCAGGAAGGCTGCCGGATGGCCGCGGCGCCGGCCGGACCGGACGAGCGCTACTGAAGCGCCAGCGCGCGACCGCGACCCGAGACACATCGACGACCATGGCGAAGAAGAAGACGATCCGCACGATCCCGCAGGAGCGCACGCCGATGCCCGAGCAGGATCCGGCGGAGCGCGCGCGAAACTTCAAGGAAGTCGCCATCGGCTACACGCTCGAGATGGCGCTGCGCGAGGCCGACCGCTGCCTGCAGTGCCCCGACGAGCCCTGCATGCGCGGCTGCCCGGTCTCCATCGACATCCCGGCGTTCATCCAGAAGATCGCGGAGAAGCACTACCGCGGCGCCTACGACGTCATCACCGACACCAATCTGCTGCCCTCCGTGTGCGGTCGCGTGTGCCCGCAGGAGAGCCAGTGCGAAGGCGTGTGCACGGTCGGCGACACGCTGGAGCCGGTCGCGATCGGCCGGCTCGAGCGCTTCGTCGGCGACATGGCGATCCGCGAGGGCTGGGTCAACCGGCCGCACATCGAGCCCAGCGGCTTTCGCGTCGGCATCGTCGGCTCGGGTCCGGCAGGCATGGCGTGCGCGGCCGACATGGCGAAGGCCGGCTGCGAGGTCGTCGTCTACGAGGCGTTCCACGAGCCCGGCGGCGTGCTGAAGTACGGCATCCCGGACTTCCGGCTGCCGAACGCCGTCATCGACGTCGAGATCGACAAGCTGCGCGAGCTGGGCGTGCGCTTCGAGTGCAACACGCTGGTCGGGCGCCTCTTCACGATCGAGCAGATGGTCGACCGAGATGGGCTTCCACGCGGTGTTCCTCGGCACCGGCGCCGGTTACCCGAGCTTCATGGGCATTCCGGGCGAATCGCTGAACGGCGTGCTGTCGGCGAACGAGCTCCTCACGCGCTGCAACCTGATGCGCGCCCGCGACTTTCCGAATTTCGACACGCCGCTGATGCCCGGCAAACGCGTCGCCGTGATCGGCGCGGGCAACACCGCGATGGATGCGCTTCGCGTGTCGCTGCGCCTGGGCGCCGAGAAGGTGCTACTGCGTGTACCGCCGCAGCAAGACCGAGGCGCCGGCGCGCGTCGAGGAGATTCATCACGCCGGCGAGGAGGGCGTCGAGTTTCACTGGCTGACGAGCCCCGTCGAAGTGCTGGGTGACGATGCGAAAGCGCGTGCGCGGAATGCGCTGCCAGAAGATGGAGCTGGGCGAGCCCGATGCGTCGGGGCGGCGGCGCCCGGTCCCGGTGCCGGGCAGCGAGTTCGAGTTCGAGTGCGACAGCGTCGTCTACGCGATCGGCACGAACGCCAATCCGATCCTCGGCCAGACCTCGAAGCTGAAGCTCAACAAGCGCGGCTACATCGAGACCGACGAGAGCCTCGCGACGTCGATCGCCGGCGTCTACGCGGGCGGCGACATCGTGACCGGCGCGGCCACGGTGATCGAGGCGATGGGAGCGGGACGCAAGGCGGCGCGCGCGATGAAGGCGTGGCTCGGCTTGCGCGACACCGACGTCGTCTACGCGCCCGAGGCGCCGCACGCCGGACGGCGCTTCGGCTTCGCGCCCGACGAGCACGGCTACGCGCGCGTGCGCGTCGGCTGAGGACGCGCCCGCGGCCCGCCATCCACCGATGACAGCGCAGAACACGGAACGACAGCAGATCGAGGCCCCATGACCGAAGCCGCCGCACTGGCGCCGGGCAAGTCCCGCGCATCGCCCGCCCGCCGAGTCGCGCGCCGCGCAAACGCTGACCGAGCACATCGTCGAAGTGATCAGCGACTCGGGCGAAGGCGCGCAGCGCTGCGGGCAGTCGCTCGGCGCCATCGCCGCGAGGACCGGCAACGGCATCTGGACCACCGAGATCATCCCTGCCGAGATCCAGCCGCCGGCGCGCAGCGTCGCCGGCGCTTCGGGCATCCGCATCCGGATCGGCACCAAGCGCGTCACCAACGGCGGCGACGAGACCGATCTCGTCGTCGCGTTCAACGAGCAGGTGCTGCTCGGCCGCGTTCGTGCCGGCGAGTTGAAGCCCGGCGCGCAGATCCTGCTCGAGAGCATGTGGCGCGAGCACCGCGACCCGAAGATCGTCGAATCGTACGTCGAAACGGTCGCGATGCTCGAGGAAGTCGGGCTTCCGCGTCTACGAGGTCCCGCTCGAGCGCGAGTGTCGCAGCGCTCGTCGCCGATCCGCGCAAGGGCAAGAACATGTTCGTGCTGGGGATGCTGTGCAACCTCTACAGCCTCGACCCCAAGCTCGGCCGCGAGCAGGTCGCGCGCACCTTCGGGAAGAAGGACCGCAAGGTCATCGAGGTGAACCAGGGACTGCTCGACGCCGGCTTTGCGTGGGCGGAGAAGAACCTCGATTTCAAGTACCGGATTCCCGCGGTGCGCTCGACCGAGCCGCAGATCGTCGTCAACGGCAACACCGCGCTCGCGCTCGGCGTGCTCGCCTCCGGGATGGACATCTGCGCGATGTACCCGATCACGCCGGCGACGTCGGTCTCGCACTACCTGTCCGACGTGTTCGAGCGGGTCGGCGGCCTCGTCCACCAGGCGGAGGACGAGATCGCCGCCTGCGCGTTCGCGATCGGCGCGTCGTATGCCGGCAAGTGCGCGGTCACGGTGACCTCGGGGCCCGGCTACTCGCTGAAGCAGGAGGGCATCGGGCTCGCGGTGATGGCCGAGATCCCGCTGGTCGTCATCAACGTGCAGCGGGGCGGCCCGTCGACCGGCCAGCCGACCAAGATCGAGCAGGGCGACCTGCTCACGGCGATCTACGGCAGCCACGGCGACGCGCCCAAGGTCGTGATGGCGGTGTCGGGCATCGAGGATTGCTTCTACTCGATGATCACCGCACGCAAGATCGCCGAGACGTTCAATACGGTGGTCGTCGTGCTCTCCGACGCGAGCCTCTCGACCGCGCAGCAGCCGTTCCCGCGACCGCAGTTCGATGCCGAACTGGCTCGCGCCGCCGCTCGACCAGACGCCGGTCCCCGAAGGCACGAAGCCCTACGACTGGGATTCGCTGACCGGCATCGCGCGCCGCTTCGTTCCGGGCCAGCCGAACGGCATGCATACGCTCACCGGGCTCGCGCACGATCGCGGCAGCAAGGTCGCCTACGATCCCGAGATCAACGAGGAGGGGCTGCGCAACCGCAGCCTCAAGATCGCCGCGCTGCAGAAGACGCTGAAGACCCCGCCGGTGTTCGGCGATCCCGAAGGCGACGTGCTGGTCGTCGGCTGGGGCAGCACGAAGGGCGCCATCGAGGAAGCGGTCGAGCGGATGCGCGACGAGGGGTGCAGGGTGTCGTCGCTGCACCTGACGTTCATCCAGCCGATGCCCTCGGGCATTCGCGAGATCCTCAAGCGCTTCAAGCGCGTGGTGACGGTCGAGAGCAACTGGTCCGACAGTCTCGACAACGAGCTGATCGACGAGGACAACCGGCGCTACGCGGCGCTGGCGATGATGCTGCGCGCGCGCTTCCTCGTCGACGTCGACTGCTGGACCCAGACGCGCGGCCAGCCGATCACGCCGGCCGCTATCGTGCGCGTGCTGCGCGCCAAGCTCGCAGAGCCTGTGGCCTAGCCGGAGAACCGCCATGACGATGCCCGTCACCCAGTGCCTCATCAAGCTGCACGAGGCTCACCACAATCTCGAGGACTACCAGGGCGGCGTGCCGCGCTGGTGCAGCGGCTGCGGCGACAACGCGATCCTCGCCGCGGTGCAGCGGCTGTGCCGCGACGAGAACCTCGCGCCGGAGCGCACGGTGTTCGTGTCGGGCATCGGCTGCTCGTCGCGCTTTCCGCACTACATGAAGACCTACGGGTTCCATGGCATCCACGGCCGCGCGTTCCCGATCGCCGAAGGCGTGAAGATGGCGCGCCCCGATCTCGCCGTGTTCGTCAACACCGGCGACGGCGACTGCTGCAGCATCGGCGCAGCGCACTGGATCCACGCGATCCGCTACAACATGAACCTGACGGCGATCCTGCACGACAACCACGTCTACGGACTCACCAAGAAGCAGGCGTCGCCGACTTCGCCCAAGGGACTCAAGAGCAACACGACGCCGCGGGGCTCGACCCTCGAGGCGATGAACCCGCTGACCGTGACGCTCGGCGTGACCAACGTCTCGTTCGTCGCGCAGGCGGTCGACTGGATTCCCGAGCTTCTCTTCGACATCATCAGGCAGGCCTATCATCACCGCGGCTTCTCGTTCGTGCGCATCATCCAGCGCTGCCCCGAGTTTCTGCCGAAGATGTTCGAGCCGTGGCTGCACGACCCCGGCAAGACGCTGCTCGTGTCGCACCCGAACGGGCTCACGATCTCGCCCGAGCTCTCGCGCACGTATCGCAACCAGATCGAGCACGATCCGCTGAATCTCGATCGCGCGCGCGAGATCGCATCGTCCGAGGACCCGATCCCGGTCGGCATCCTGTACCACAATCCCGCCGTTCCCTGCTACGACGACCTGCGCGCCGTGGGCACGATGCGCACCGCCGAGCAGATCCGCGCGGGGCTCGATGCGGAGCTCGACAAGGTCACCGTCTGGCCGGATGACGACGCGCCGGCCCGCGAGGCCGCCTGAAGCGCCGCGCCCCCATCCAACGTCCCAACCGCCCGAAGCGAACCGCTATGGACATGGCCGCCACCCGACATCACGAGCAGCGCCTGTTCTTCTCGACCGGGCGGCGGCACGGCGAGGGTGTCGATGCGATCGACGCACTCGCGCTCCGGCCCGCGCTTTTCGCGCCGCTACCGCGATCTCTCGCGGCTGCGCTACGACTTCCCGCTCGTGCTCGTCGATCGCGGCCCCGGCACCGGAACGCTGCGCTCGCTCTCGTCGGTCGTCGACGAGGTGCTGCAGGAGATCGCGCCGAAAGGGCTGGAAGGCGAGCGCCTGCGCAAGCATGTGCTGCGTCTCGAGCACGAGGTGCGGCTGCTCGTCGCCGCGGGCGCGCGCGGCAGTCTTTCCGATCTTTGGCGGGAGGCCACGCCACGGCTCGCCGCGCCGGACGACCCGTCGGCCGAAGCCGTCCTCACCCATCTCGCGGAAAAGCTGCAGCTCGACGGCGAGCTCGTCGATTGCGATCGTCCGATGCCGGCGCGCGTGGTCGAGCACCTGTGGAAAGCTGCGCAGCAGCAGAAGGCGCGCGCATTCCGGGCGACCGTCGAGCGGCTCGTCGTGAGGCTCTCCGACATCCTGAGGTCGGCGTTCATCCATTCGGAGGCGGGCCAGCGTCCCGACGCGCTGCGCAAGGCGCTCGGCGGCGCGCACCGCGATGCGTTCGACTTCGCCGTGATGTCGCGCCTGGTTGCGCGCGGCGCACCGAAGGACGAGCTGCACGCTGCGCGGCGGCGGCGAATCGAGGAAGCGCTCGCCGTGCTGAAAGGGCAGTCGTTCTACCCGGATCCGCGGCTTGGCGGACGCCACGGACGCGACACGGTCTTACGCGTTCCGCTACGACAATTGCGCCGCCGCCGCGGACGCGTACCGCGAGCGGCTGCCCGCGGTCGCCGAGCGTCGTCAAGGCGATCGCCATCGCCGAGCTCGAGTCCGCGGGCGCCTATGTCGAGTCGCAGCACGACGCGTTCTTCGCGCACTTCGACGAGCACGCGCTCACCGCCGAGGACATCGCGCTCTTCCCCGATTACCTCGTGTGCATTGCGCCCGGAGCGCGCCGGCGCGCCCGAAAACGCGCCGATGATGGAGATGCTCTCCGCGGGACTCCCGGTCAAGGTGCTGATCGAGGCGACCGACCTGCTCGAGGAGGCCTCGGTCGGCACCGGACACTTCGCGTTCGGCGTGCGCAGCGTGCGCCTCGCCAACACGGCAACGGCGCTCGGCGGCGTGTTCGTCGTGCAGACGGCGAGCTCGAACCTCTACGCGCTGCGCGAGCGGCTCGGGAAGGCGTTCGCGCATCGCGGCGCATGCCTCGTCAGCATCTACGCCGGTGCCGGAGCCGTCGGCGAGCTGCCGCCGTACCTGACTGCGGCCGCGGCGATGGAGTCGCGCGCGTTTCCCGCATTCACCTACGATCCGTACGCCGGCGACAATCAGGCGGCGCGTTTCGCGCTCGAAGACAATCCTCAGCCGGAGGCCGACTGGCCCGTCGCGCCGTTCGAATACTCCGACCAGGACCTGCAGCGCATGACCGAGGAGACGCCGTTCACGGTCGCCGATTTCGTGCTCTGCGACGCGCGCTATGCGTCGCACTTCGCGCGCGTTCCGCGCGAGCGCTGGAACGATGCGATGGTGCCGGCGGACGAGTGGCTCGCGCGCGCCTCCGCCGAAAGCGGCGAAAAAATACCCTACGTGCTCGCCGTCGATGGCGACGACGTGCTGCAGCGCGTGATCGTCGACCAGCAGTTGATGCAGATCGCCGGCCGCTGCCGCACGTTCTGGCACCGCTTGCAGGAGCAGGGCGGCATCCACAACTCGCACGCCGAAATTCTGCGTTGCGCGCGAGCGCGCGAAATGGGAGCAGGCGAAGGCGGCGGAGCAGGAGCGGTTGCCGTCCGTGCCGCCGGGCGCTCCCGGCGAGGGCGGCGTCGGCGGTGCGGCGGCCCCCGCGGCCGCGGCGCGCCTGCTGCGCCAACAGTGCCCGTGGAGGCCGCTCCGCGTTCCCGAGCGAGATCCGGACGAGGCATGGATCGAGACGGCGCGCTGCCCGAGCTGCAACGAGTGCCAGAACATCAACGACAGGATGTTCAAGTACAACGGGAACAAGCAGGCCTATATCGTCGACGTCAAGCTTGGCACCTATCGCCAGATGGTCGAGGCGGCGGAGTCCTGCCAGGTCGCGATCATCCATCCCGGCAAGCCGTGGAACCCGAGCGAGCCGGGATTGGACGAGCTGGTCGCCCGCGCCGAAGCGTTCCGCTAGCGGCGAACCCGCGGCAAGCCGCGATGTCGAAGCAGGCCGACGGTCGCCTCGCCGTCCGCCGCGGCTGACTCACCCTGCTGGATACGTGGTCTTCCGCGCGCGGGTGGCTTTCCTCGCGCGCCGCGCTGGCGTAGCATCTAGGCCGCCGTGCAGCCAACCGGGCGCGTTTTATGCTTGCAGCGCGGGTGATGCACGGTAACAAGGGCAACGCGCTCGAGAAGTTGCCCACGGAGAACATGTCTTGAAACCAACGGATATCGCGAACCCCGACTATTTCCACAAAGTCGTCGATTGTCAGTGGGCGTGCCCCGCCCACACCGCAGTTCCCGAATACATCCGGCTGATCGCCGCAGGACGCTACGGCGACGCCTACCTCGTCAACTGGCAATCCAACGTTTTCCCCGGGATTCTCGGCCGCACGTGTGACCGGCCGTGCGAGCCCGCGTGCCGGCGCGGCCGCGTCGAAGAAGGCGGTGACACCGCGAAGATCCGGCCCGAGCCGGTGGCGATCTGCCGGCTGAAGCGGGTCGCCGCCGACTACAAGGAAGACATCCGCGACGGTCTGCCCGAGCCGGCCGCGACGAAGAACGGCAAGCGGATCGCGCTCGTCGGCGCGGGTCCGGCCTCACTCACCGTCGCGCGCGACCTGGCGCCGCTCGGTTACGAGTGCGTCATCTTCGATGGCGACGCGCTCGCCGGCGGGATGATGCGCACGCAGATCCCCAAGTTCCGGCTGCCCGAGACGGTGATCGACGAGGAGGTCGGCTACATCCTCGATCTCGGCATCGAATTCCGGCCCGGCTCGCGCATCGACAGCATGCGGGCGCTGCTCGGCGAAAGCTGGGACGCCGTCTTCGTCGGCAGCGGCGCCCCGCGCGGCCGCGAGATCGACATCCCCGGCCGCAAGGAAGCGGCGGCGAACATCCACATCGGCATCGACTGGCTCTCCAGCGTGTCGTTCGGCCACACGACGAAGATCGGCAAGCGCGTCGTCGTGCTGGGCGGCGGCAACACCGCGATGGACTGCTGCCGCAGCGCGAAGCGCCTCGGCGGCGAGGACGTGCACGTCGTCGTGCGCTCGGGCTTCGACGAGATGAAGGCGTCGCCGTGGGAGAAGGAGGATGCCGCGCACGAGGGCATTCCGATCCACAACTTCCTCGTGCCGAAGTCGTTCACGCTCGACGCGGGGAAGTTGAGCGGCGTCCTGTTCGAAAAGGTCGAGGCGCGGCGCGACGAGAAAGGCCGCCGGCAGCTCGTGCCGACCGGCGAGCCCGACGTCCATTTTCCCTGCGACGACGTGCTCGTCGCGATCGGCCAGGAGAACGGCTTCCCGTGGATCGAGCGCGACGTCGGCATCGAGTTCGACAACTGGGGGATGCCGGTCGTCGATCGGGTGACGATGGCCTCGACGCGGCCCGGCGTGTTCTTCGGCGGCGACGCGGCGTTCGGCCCGAAGAACATCATCTGGGCAGTCGCGCACGGCCACGACGCGGCGATATCGATCGACAAGTTCTGCAAGGGCGAGGACATCGGCAAGCGCCCTCCGCCGCACACGAACCTCATCTCGCAGAAGATGGGCATCCACGAGTGGAGCTACGACAACGCGATCACGCCGCAGAAGCGCCACAAGGTGCCGCTGAAGGACAAGGTGATCGCGCTCGCGAACATCCGCGTCGAGGTCGAGCTCGGCTTCGATCCGAAGCTCGCCTACGCCGAGACGCAGCGGTGCCTGAACTGCGACGTGCAGACGGTGTTCAACGACAAGCTGTGCATCGAGTGCGACGCGTGCGTCGACATCTGCCCGATGGACTGCATCACGTTCACCGCGAACGGCGACGAGGCCGAGCTGCGTCCGCGCCTCACCGCGCCCGCGATGAACCCGACGCAGGACCTCTACGTGTCCGCGCCGCTCAAGACCGGCCGGATCATGGCCAAGGACGAGGACGTCTGCCTGCACTGCGGGCTGTGCGCCGAGCGCTGTCCGACCGGCGCGTGGGACATGCAGAAGTTCCTGCTCGTGATGGCGCATGCCGGCGAGGTGCCGCGGCCGGGGTCGTCGCCGGCGCCGGAGCCGATGCCGCAGGCGGCGGATTGAAGATGAGCAGCCCCCACGCCCGCTCCGCGCGGGCACCCACATGAAGCCGATTTCCCGCACCAACGATTTCGTCGTCAAGTTCGCGAACGTCAACGGCTCGGGCTCCGCCTCGGCGAACGGACTGTTCGCGAAGGCGGTCCTCAAGATGGGCGTCCCGGTCGCGGCGCGCAACATCTTTCCGTCGAACATCCAGGGGCTGCCGACCTGGTACGAGGTGCGCGTCGTCGAGGCCGGCTGGCGCGGGCGGCGCGGCGGCGTCGACCTGATGGTCGCGATGAACCCGGAGACCTGGGACGAGGACGTCCTCGAGATCGAGCCCGGCGGCTACCTCTTCTACGACTCGACCAAGCCGCTGCCGCCGTCGAAGTTCCGCGACGACATCACCGTCGTCGCGATGCCGCTGATGGAGATCTGCAACGCGACGTACACCGATCCGCGGCAGCGGCAACTGTTCAAGAACATCATCTACGTCGGCGCGCTGGCGGGACTCCTCGGCATCGAGCCCGCGGTCGTCGAGGGTCTGCTCGACGAGCAATACAAGCGGCAAGGAGCCGCTGCGCGAATCGAACCGCAAGGCGTTTCGAATCGGCCTCGACTACGCGGCCGAGCACTTCCAGCCGATCGGCCTCAAGGTCGAGCGGCGCGACAACGTCGGCAAGCGGATCTTCGTCGACGGCAACAACGCCGCGGCGCTGGGCGCCGTCTACGGCGGCGCGACGCTGTGCGCGTGGTATCCGATCACGCCGTCCTCCTCGCTCGCCGAAGCGTTCGCCGCGCATTGCCAGCGCTATCGGGTCGACAAGCAGACGGGCCGCAACCGCTACGCGATCGTCCAGGCCGAGGACGAGCTCGCATCGATCGGCATGGTGATCGGCGGCGCGTGGAACGGCGCGCGCTCGTTCACCGCGACGGCGGGGCCCGGCGTCTCGCTGATGCAGGAATTCATCGGGCTCGCCTACTTCGCCGAGATTCCGGCGGTCATCTTCGACGTGCAGCGCGGCAGCCCGTCGACCGGAATGCCGACGAAGACGCAGCAGGCGGACTTGCTGATCTGCGCGTACGCGTCGCACGGCGACACGAAGCACGTGCTGCTCTTCCCCGAAGACCCCGCGGAATGCTTCGAGATGGGCGCGCAGGCGTTCGACCTCGCCGATCGCCTGCAGACGCCGGTGTTCGTGATGATGGACCTCGACATCGGGATGCAGGACTGGCTCTGCGAGCCCTTCACCTGGGACGACTCCCGCCGGCTCGACCGCGGCAAGGTGATGACCGCGGAGGCGCTCGAGGCGGGCAAGGACTTCGGCCGCTATCTCGATGTCGACGGCGACGGCATTCCGTACCGGACCTATCCCGGCACGCATCCGAAACGCGGCGGCTATTTCACGCGAGGCACGTCGAAGGACCGCTACGCGCGCTACACCGAGGACGGCAACGCGTACGTCGACAACATGCAGCGGCTGCTGCGCAAGTTCGAGACCGCGAAGAGCATGCTGCCGGGGCCGGTGATCACGCGCGCGGCGCAGCCGACGAGGAACGGCGCGATCTGGTTCGGCTCGACCGGCGCCGCGATGGCCGAGTCGCTCGCCGCGCTGGCGGAAGAGGGAATCCACCTCGACCAGATGCGCATTCGCGCGTTCCCGTTCGCCGACGCGGTCGCGGAATTCATCGCCGAGCACGATCACGTGTTCGTCATCGAGCAGAACCGCGATGCGCAGCTGCGGATGCTGCTCGTCAACGAATGCGGCATCGATCCCGGAGAAGCTCATCCCGATCCTGCACTACGACGGCAACCCGATCACCGAGCGCTTCGTCACGCGCGAGATCGCCGAAAAGGCGCGGCTGTTCAACGTGCTGCCGCTGCGCAAGGTCGCGCGATGACGCTCCTCCGGCAGGGGCTTGAGCGTTCGCGTCGGGCTTATGATGAGGCGTGCGCCCGCCTGCGAACGCCCGCGCCCCTGCAGCCGACGAGACTGAAACCATGACCTACCTGACCAAGCCGAAGCTCCATCATCCGGGCCTGCCGAAGAACGAGCTCGGCCTCACGCGGCGCGACTACGAGGGCGCGGTGTCGACGCTGTGCGCGGGCTGCGGCCACGACTCGATCTCGGCCGCGATCATCCAGGCGTTCTTCGAGCTCGCGATCGCGCCGCATCGCGTCGCGAAGCTCTCCGGCATCGGCTGCTCGTCGAAGACGCCGACCTATTTCCTGAGCGCCGGCCACGGCTTCAACAGCGTCCACGGGCGGATGCCGTCGGTCGTCACCGGCGCCGCGCTCGCCAATCGCGATCTGATCTACCTCGGCGTCTCCGGCGACGGCGACTCGGCGTCGATCGGACTGGGCCAGTTCGCGCACATCATGCGGCGCGGCGTCAACATGGTGTACATCGTCGAGAACAACGGCGTCTACGGCCTCACCAAGGGACAATTCTCGGCGACCGCCGACAAGGGCTCGAAGGCGAAGCGCGGCGCGGTGAACCGCGACGAGCCGATCGATCTCGTCCAGCTCGCGCTCGTGCTCGGCGCGACGTTCGTCGCGCGCGGCTTCTCCGGCGACAAAGGGCAGCTCGTCCCGCTGATCAAGGCGGCCGTCGAGCACAAGGGCGTCGCGTTCATCGACGTCGTCTCGCCGTGCGTCGCGTTCAACAACCATCCGGGCTCGACCAAGAGCTACGACTACGTGCGCGCGCACAACGAGGCGGTCAACCGGCTCGACTTCATGCCGACGCGCGAGCCGATCACCGCCGAGGTGCCGGCGGGCGCCGTGCAGAGCGTGATGCTGCACGACGGCGGGACGATCCGGCTGCGCAAGCTCCACGCCGAGTACGACCCGCACGACAAGGTCGGCGCGCTCGCGTATCTGGAGGCGCATCGCGCGGCAGGCGAAGTCGTCACGGGCCTGCTCTTCGTCGACGAGGACCCGACCGATCTGCACGAAGCGCAGCACACGGTCGAGGTCCCGCTCAACTCGCTCGGCGACGCCGAGCTCGTTCCCGGAAGCGCCGCGCTCGAAGCGTTCAACGCCTCTCTGGCGTAGCTGCCGCGGCGATCGGCGGTCGCGCGGCGCGCGCGCGATGCGAGCTAGAATCGCAGGATGCGCACGGGCCTGACGATCCTCGCAATCGCCGGCGGCGTCGTGCTGCTGGTGCTGCTCGGCGTCGCGATCGCCGTCTGGACCGTCGACCCCAACCAGTTCATCGGCCCGATCCAGGCGCGCATCAAGGCGGCGACCGGCCGCGACGTCGCGATCGGCGGGGGCATCGATCTCAAGCTCGGCCTGGAGCCCAGGCTCGTCGCCAACGACGTTCGCTTCGGCAACGCGCCGTGGGCAAAGACGCCGGACATGCTCACGGCGAAGTCGGTCGAGGCGCAGGTCGCGCTGCTGCCGCTGCTGCAGCGGCGCTTCGATCTCGTCCGGCTGAACCTCGTCGATCCGGTCATCGTGCTGGAGACGAACAAGGAAGGGCGGGGCAACTGGGAGCTCGCGCCGCCGAAAGCGGCGACGAGCGCGCCCGCAACGGACAACGCGGGCGAGATGCTTGCGATCGGCGATCTCGCGATCACGCGCGGCGCGCTCACCTATCGCGACGGCGCGACGGGCGCCGAGACCCGCGATCGTGATCGACACGCTCACGCTGCAGGCGCGCGACGCGAGCTCGCCCGTGAACGCCGAGTTTCGCGGGACGATCGACGGCATCGCCGTCGCGCTGACCGGCAACCTCGGACCGCTCGCCACGCTTGCGCAGCGCCGGCTACCGTACCCGGTCGCCGTCAAGGGCGAGATCGCCGGCCGCAAGTCGTCGATCGCGCTCAAGGTCCAGCGCTCCGACGGGCTCGTCGAGCTGCAGGACATCGAAGCGAGCTCCGGCGCGAGCAACGTCAAAGGCAAGCTCGGGATCAGGCACGCCGGCGCACGAACCGAGTGGGCGGTCGACCTTTCGTCGCAGTCGCTCGCGCTCAACGACATCGCGCTGCCGATCGCGCCCGCGGCGCCCGCCAAGCACGCACCCGGCTCCCGCCGGCGCGTCGCACTACATGTTCCCGGATACGCCGTTGCCGCTCGAATCGCTGCGCAAGGAGAACGCGAGCGGTGACATCGCGATCGGCCGGCTGCTGCTCGAGGACGGCCGGCCGCTCGACAACGTTCGCGTCCGGTTCGCGCTCCGCGACGGCAAGCTCGACGTCCCGATGCTGCAGGCGGCGGCATTCGGCGGCACGTTTGCCGGCAAGCTCGCGATCGACACGACGCGCGCGCAAGGCGGGCCGGCGGTCACGCTCGTGCTCGACGGCCACCAGCTCGATCTCGCCGCATTGCTCGCCGCGGGCGGCGTGAAGCGCGACGTGCGCGGCGGCAAGACCGAGATCGCGATCGACGTCGCGATGCGCGGCGATTCGCCGCACAAGTGGATGAGCAGCGCCAACGGCCGCGCGCGGGCGGTCGTCGGTCCGGCGACGCTCGTCAACACGAAGCTCGACCCCGGGCTCTCGTTCGACCAGATCGTGCAGGTCGTGAATCCGTTTCGCAACGCCAGCCCGTCGACGGAGCTCCAGTGCGCGGTGGTCCGCCTGCCGCTTTCCGGCGGCGTCGCAAGGATCGATCGCTCGATCGCGGTCGAGACGAAGGAGCTCGACGTCAGCGTCAGCGGAACGCTCGACTTCAGGAACGAAACGCTCGACCTGTCGATCAAGCCGAAAGTGCGGCAGGGCATTCCGATCAACATCCCGCAGATCGCGGAGCTCGTGCGCTTCCACGGCCCGTTCGCGTCGCCGACCGTCGGTGTCGACGCGATGGCGTCCGCGGCGACGATCGCCCGCATCGGCGCCGCGGTCAGCACCGGCGGTCTGTCGGTCATCGGCGAGACGCTGCTGGGCGGCGCCGCGGCCGCGGCCGAGGAGGCGGCGGAGGGGCGCTTGCGCGGTGGCGCTTGGCAAGGCGGCGCCGGCTGCAGCGGCCTCGGGCAGCGCGCCCGGGAAGGCGCCGCGCCGCATCGAACCCGGTGCAGGACATCGGCGGCGCGATCGGGCGCCTGCTCGGGAAAGTGAGCGTCTCGCCCCGCCGCTTCGGACTGCGTGGCCGCGCCACGCGCTATCGCCACGCCGGTTTGATGCCGATCAACGATCGGGGTCGGGCGCCAAGGTAGCATGACGGCCAATGCGTGCAAAACGCTCTTCGGCGGTGGGTGTCATCGTTGGCAATCGCGGCCGTCGTGTTCGGTCAGCTCGCGATGGCCGTGCATGCGTGCGGGGTGCAGGAAGCTGCACGCGGCGGCTGCCGGCGTCGCATGCGGGCGGGGCACCCTGCGCAGACAGCGGCGGCGCCTCCCCGGCGGGCACGCAAGGCGCCGCATGCGAAAGCCATTGCAGCAACGGCATCGTCGGTGCGGCGCAGCCGGATGTTCCAGCGGCGACGCTCACGGCGCTGCCCGCTCCGACTTTCGCCGTTACCGAGCCCGAGGCGAGCGATGGTTCCCTCGGCGAGGCGCTCCTCGCCGTGTCGCGCGCCCCTCCGCTGACGCTGCAGTTCTGCCGCCTTCTGATCTGACCTTCGCGATCGGCTGACGCCGGCCCGCGGTCTCCGCGCGCCGGTCCGTTCAACGCATTCGCGGAGGCTTCATGTCGTTCTTCCCGGTTTTGCCCGCTGCCCGCACCGGCGATCGGCGGCGGCTTCGGCGCGCGGTGCTCGCGCTGAGCACGACACTTCTCGTTGCCGGCCCTGCGCTCGCCTCCGATCCGCTCTCCTTCGCCGAAGCGGTGCGGCTCGCGGTCGCGCGAGCGCCGCAGCTGAGCGCGCAGCAGGCGATGGCGGACGCGGCGCGCGAGATGGCGGGGCCCGCCGGCGAGCTGCCGGATCCGAAGCTGAAGCTCGGTCTCGAGAACGTCCCCACGTCCGGCGCCGACGCATGGTCGCTCACGCGGGACTTCATGACGATGCAGAAGGTCGGGCTGATGCAGGAATTCCCGCGCGAGGAAAAGCGCCGCCTCCGTTCGCAGCGTGCGGAGAACGACGCCCAGCGCAATGCCGCCGCCGGAGAGGCCGCGCGCGTCGCAGTGGAGCGCGACGCGGCAACCGCGTGGCTCGCGCGGCGCTTCGCGGCAGACACGCAGCGCGTGATCGCCGAGCAGATCGCGGAAGCCGAGCTCGGCGTCGCGTCGATCGGGGCCGCGTATCGCGCGGGCCGCGCGCCACAGGCGGACCTGATCGCAGCACAGACATGTTGGTGGAGCTCCGCAATCGCGCGACCGATGCGGGCGCGCAGTCGCGCCGCGCGTCGATCGCCCTCGCGCGCTTCATCGGCGCGGAGGCCGAGCGTCCGCCGGGCGAGGCGCCCGACATGAGCCGCCTGCCGTTCGACGCCGCCGCCTGGCCGACCCGGAGCTGCAGCCCGACGTTCGCCTCGCGCAGGCGCAGGAAACGATCGCCCGCACCGACGCCGAGCTCGCGCGCGCGTCCAGGAATCCCGACTGGAGCGCGGAGCTCACGTACGCGTTCCGCGGCTCGGCGTACTCGAACATGATCTCGCTGATGGTGTCGATCGACCTGCCGTGGTCGCAGGGTACGCGCCAGGATCGGGAGCTTGCCGCGAAGCTGCGCGAGCTCGACGCCGCCCGCGCGATGCGCGAGGACGTGACACGCATGCGCGTCGCCGAGATCGACTCGATGCTCGCCGAGTGGGAATCCGCGCGCGAGCAGGCGGTCGCGAACGCGATCCGAGATGCTTCCGCTCGCGCTGCAGCGCCGCGAGGCGGCGCTCGCAGCGTATCGTTCGGGAACCGGGACGCTTGCGGCGGTGCTCGACGCGCGACGCGGCGAGCTCGACGTCCGGCTCAACCTCATCCAGCAGGAACAGGCGGCGGCCAAGGCATGGGCGTGGCTGCAGTTCCTCCCCGTCGCGGAGAAATCATGAACACGTCATCCTCGAGCGGACGCGCGGCAACGCCTGCCCGGTTCATTGCGCTTCTTCTGATCGTGGCGATTGCCGCCGCCGCCGGATACTGGCTCGGCACGCGCCGCGGCATCGCGGAGCGGCCCGAAGCGCAGAACCGTCAAGAACCAGGACGCGCCGGCCGCCGCTCCGGCGGCCAACGCGGGAACCGCGCCCGACGGCCGCAAGATTCTCTACTGGCACGATCCGATGGTGCCGAACGCGAGATTCGACAAGCCGGGAAAGAGCCCCTTCATGGACATGGACCTCGTGCCCGTCTACGCGGATCCCGCGAGTGAAGGCGGCGTGGCGATCAGCGCGCGACAGATCCAGAACTACGGCGTGCGGACCGCTGCGGCGACCGAAGGCAGGGTCGACGCGGGATTCTCGGCCCCCGGCGTCGTCGGTCTCGACGAGCGCACGCTCGTCGCGGTTCAGGCGCGAAGCCAGGGCTACGTCGAGCGGCTGCACGTGCGCGCGCAGTACGACAGCGTCGCCGCCGGACAGCCGCTCGCGGATCTCTACGTGCCCGAATGGCTCGCCGCGGAGGAGGAGTGGCTGGCGCTGCGCGCGAGCACGCGGCCCGCGGCCGCGCAACTCGCCGATGCGGCCCGCGCGCGGCTGCGGCTCTACGGAATACCCGACGCGGAGATCGCGCGCGTCGAGCGCGACGGCAAGGCATCGGCGCGCGTGACGGTGACAGCGCCGCAAGCCGGAATCGTGTGGGAGATCGGCGCGCGCGACGGGATGGCGATCATGCCGGGCGTGACGCTGTTCAAGCTCGCCGGGATCGGTACCGTGTGGGTGACGGCCGACGTGCCCGAAGCGCAGGCAGAGCAGGTTCGGGTCGGGGCGCCGGTCGAAGCGCGCACGGCCGCGTATCCGCAGCGTGTATTCAAAGGCAGCGTCAATGCGCTGCTTCCTGAAATCAACGCGCAGACGCGAAGCGTCCGCGCGCGCATCGTGCTCGCCAATCCCGGGGGCACGCTCAAGCCCGGGATGTTCGCAACGGTGCTCTTCGGCGGCATTGCCCCGGGCTCCTCGGTGCTGGTTCCGGCCGAGGCGGTGATCCAGACGGGTAACCGCAACGTCGTGCTCGTCGACGCCGGCGGCGGCAAGTTCGTGCCGCGCGACGTGGAGACGGGGCGCCGCTCGGGCGATGTCGTCGAGATCCGCAAGGGTGTCGACGTCGGCCAGCGCATCGTGGTCTCCGGGCAGTTCCTCGTCGATTCCGAGGCGAACCTGAGGGCGGCGCTCGCGCGCATGGCGAGCGAGGATTCGAAGGGCGCGCCGGCGACGTCGCCGACCGACGCGGCGGCGAGCTCGATGAGCGCCAAGGCGACCGTGTACAAGGCCGAAGGCGTCGTGCGCGCGGTCGGAAACGAAATCCTGATCCGGCATGGCGATGTGCCGGAAGCCGGAATGGGCGCGATGACGATGGCGTTCACGCCACCGCAGGGCGGCGTGCCCGCGAGCGTGCAGCCGGGGACGCGCGTCGCTTTCGAATTCACGATGACACCGGATGGCGCTGTGCGGATCATCTCGATCGCGCCGGCGCGGACAGCGCAAAAGTGATTGCCGCGCTGATCCGCTGGTCCATCGCGAACCGGTTCCTGGTGCTGCTCGCCGCGGTGCTGGTGGCTGCGGTGGGCGTGTGGGCGGCGCGGACGACGCCGCTCGACGCGATTCCGGACCTCTCCGACACGCAGGTCATCATCCGCACGACGTTTCCGGGCCAGGCGCCGCAGATCGTCGAGGACCAGGTCACCTTCCCGCTGACGACGACGATGCTTTCGGTCCCGGGCGCGAAGGCAGTCCGCGGCTACTCGTTCTTCGGTGATTCCTTCGTCTACGTGCTGTTCGAGGACGGCACCGATCAGTACTGGGCGCGCTCGCGCGTGCTCGAATACCTGAACCAGGTGCAGGGGCGGCTGCCCGCGGCGGCGAAGCCATCGCTCGGTCCGGACGCGACCGGCGTCGGCTGGATCTTCGAGTACGCGCTCGTCGATCGCGGCGGCGGGCACGATCTCGCCCAGCTTCGCGCATTGCAGGACTGGTTTCTCAAGTACGAGCTCAAGGCGTTGCCCAATGTCGCCGAAGTGGCGACGGTCGGCGGCATGGTTCGCCAGTATCAAGTGGTCGTCGACCCGGCGCGGCTCAAGGCGTACAACCTGCCGCTGACGCGCGTGATTGCCGCGATCCGCGGCGCGAACCAGGAAGCCGGCGGGTCGGTCGTCGAGCTGGCCGAAGCCGAGTACATGGTGCGCACGCGCGGCTACCTGAGATCGCTCGAGGATTTCCGCGCCGTTCCGGTACAGGTGTCCGAAGGGGGCACGCCCGTGCTGCTGCGAGACGTCGCGCGCGTGCAGCTCGGACCCGAGATGCGTCGCGGCATCGCCGAGCTCGACGGCGAAGGCGAAGTCGTCGGCGGGATCGTCGTGATGCGCTCGGGGAAGAACGCATGGGAGACGATCCAGGCAGTCAAGGCGCGGCTCGAGCAGCTCAAGCCCGGGCTGCCCGGTGGCGTGGAGATCGTCACCGTCTACGACCGGTCGGCGCTGATCGAGCGCGCGGTCGAGCACCTGCGCGGCAAGCTCGTCGAGGAGTTCGCCGTCGTCGCGCTCGTGTGCCTCGCGTTTCTCCTGCACCTGCGCTCGGCGCTCGTCGCGGTGGTGTCGCTGCCGCTCGGCGTGCTGGCCGCGTTCATCGTGATGCGCGCTCAGGGCGTCAACGCGAACATCATGTCGCTCGGCGGCATCGCGATCGCGATCGGGGCGATGGTCGATGCGGCGATCGTGATGGTCGAGAATGCGCACAAGAAGCTCGAGGCGTGGAAGCGCGAGCACGGCGGCGAGCCGTCGAGCGACGAGCGCTGGCAGGTGATCGCGGCGGCTGCGGTCGAGGTCGGCCCGGCGCTCTTCTTCAGCCTGCTGATCATCACGTTGTCGTTCGTCCCGGTGTTCACGCTCGAGGCGCAGGAGGGCCGGCTGTTCGCGCCGCTCGCCTATACGAAGACCTACGCGATGGCGGCGGCGGCGGGCCTCGCCGTGACGCTCGTCCCGGTGCTGATGGGCTATTTCGTGCGCGGCCGCATTCCGTCCGAGGCGGCGAATCCCCTCAATCGATGGCTGATCGCCGGATACCGCCCTGTGCTCGGCGCGGCACTCGCCTGGCCGAAGACGACGCTCGTCGCGGCGGGCCTCGCGCTGGCGGTCACCGCGTGGCCCGTGCTCGAGCTCGGCGGCGAATTCATGCCGCCGATGGACGAGGGCGATCTGCTGTACATGCCGACCGCGCTGCCGGGATTGTCGGCGGGCAAGGCGGGCGAATTGCTCCAGCAGACCGACCGCCTCATCAAGACGGTCCCCGAAGTCGCGAGCGTGTTCGGCAAGGTGGGCCGCGCCGAGTCGGCGACCGATCCCGCGCCGATGGAGATGATCGAGACGACGATCCAGTTCAAGCCGAAATCCGAGTGGCGGCCTGGCATGACGACGGCGAAGCTCGTCGAGGAGCTCGATCGCACGGTGCGCGTGCCGGGGTTGTCGAACATCTGGGTGCCGCCGATACGCAACCGGATCGACATGCTCGCGACCGGCATCAAGAGCCCGGTCGGCGTGAAGGTGTCCGGCCCGGATCTCGCCGAGATCGATCGCGTGACGCAGGCGATCGAGCGCGCGGTACAGGAGCGTCCCGGGCGTCACGTCGGCGCTCGCCGAGCGGCTGGAAGGCGGGCGCTACCTCGATATCGTCATCGACCGCGGCGCCGCCGCGCGTTACGGGCTCAACGTCGCCGACGTGCAGGACATGATCGGGGCGGCCGTCGGCGGCGAGAACATCGGCGAGACCGTCGAAGGCCTTGCCCGCTTCCCGATCAGCGTTCGCTATCCGCGCGAGTTCCGCGATTCGGTCGACGCGTTGAAGACGCTGTCGCTCGTCACCGAGCGCGGCGCGCAACTTCCGCTCTCGGCGGTGGCGAGCGTGCGCGTCGTGGACGGCCCGCCCATGCTCAAGAGCGAGAATGCGCGGCTCTCCGGCTGGGTCTACGTCGATGTCCGCGGCCGCGATCTCGTGTCGGTGGTCCGCGATGCGAAGCTGGCCGTCGCGCGCGATGTGGCGCTGCCGCCCGGCTACTCGGTGTCGTGGGCGGGCCAGTTCGAGTACCTCGAGCGGGCGAAGGCGCGCCTCGCCTACGTCGTGCCTGCGACGCTCGCGGTGATCTTCGTGCTGCTCTACCTCGCGTTTCGCAGGATCGACGAAGCGTTGCTCATCATGCTCGCGGTGCCGTTCGCCCTGATCGGCGGCTATTGGCTGTTGTGGGGGCTCGGTTACGCGACATCGGTCGCCACCGCCGTGGGCTTCATCGCGCTTGCCGGCGTGGCGGCGGAATTCGGCGTCGTGATGCTGCTGTATCTGCGCCACGCGTGGGAAGGGCGTCTCGCGCGCGGCGAGCCCGCCACCCGCGCGATGCTCACCGCGGCGATCGAGGAGGGCGCCGTATTGCGCGTGCGGCCGAAGGCGATGACGGTGGCCGTGATCATGGCGGGATTGCTGCCGATCATGCTGAGCGAGGGCACAGGTGCCGAGATCATGCAGCGAATCGCGGCGCCGATGGTGGGCGGGATGGTGACCGCGCCGCTGCTGTCGATGCTGGTGATTCCCGCCGCGTACCTGCTGCTGCGCGGCCGCAGCCTGCGCTGACCAGGTTGCGGCAGCTCAGAACAGCGATTCCTGCTCGGGCGGGTGCGGCGGCGGCTCGGCGTCGGCGGCCTCGGTCTCCGGTTGCGCGACCGGATCGATCAGCGACGCGTCGTCGTGGCGCACGCTGTTGACGCGCGTCGAGACGGGGTGGTACGTCATCGCGCTCGCCGGGTAGGGCGCGATGAGATCGGCGACTTCCGCGTTCGCCGGGTCGAGCCAGCGCGCGTAGTGCTCGGGCGCAACGATCACCGGCATCCGGTCGTGGATCGGCATCAGCAGCGCGTTCGCGTCCGTCGTGACGATCGCGCAGGTATCGAGCACCTCGCCTTCTTCGCTCAACCAGCGCTCGTAGATGCCGGCCAGCCCGAAGAGCGACCCGTCGGCCATCCCGATGCGCTGCGGCTGACGCCGCGCAGGCTCGCCGCTGCCCGAACCGTGCGCGGCCGGGCGCCATTCGTAGAACCCGTCGGCGGGCAGCAGGCAGCGATGCCGGCGGTACGCGGTGCGAAACGACTGCTTGTCGGCGAGCGTCTCGCCGCGCGCGTTGATCATCCTCGAGCCGATCGACGGATCCTTCGCCCATCGGGGGACGAGGCCCCAGCGCATCCGCACGAGCTCGCGCTCGCCGTCGTTGCCGACGCGAACGATCGGCACGTCGTCCGTCGGGGCGATGTTGTAGCGCGGGCCGATCTCCGGGCGTTGCGCGAGGCCGAAGGCGAGCGCGATCGCCGCGGGATTGCTGTGCAGCTCGTAACGGCCGCACATCGTCAGGGGTGCGAGCCGGACGCTCTCGCCGGATCGGCGAACGAGAACGCCTGCTCGGGCGCGGCGGCAAGAACGCGCCGCGCCGTCTTCGCGACCTGCAGCGTATCCCAGTACGCGTAGGCGCCGACCGCGGCGGCGCCCGCGAGCGGGATCCAGCGGCTCGCCGACGTGCCGACGACGCGCTTGGCGACCGTGATCCCGAGCGAGCTCAGCACGTTCGACAGCGCCGTCGACGAGAGCTGCCTGACGATCGCCCGCTCGCCCGCGCGCACGGCGACGTCGCGCAGCACGTGGCTTGCCATGTGCCGGAACAGGCAATAGAGCATGTGCGTTGCCGTGAGCTCCGCCGTGCGCCCGTGAAGCGCGAAGATGTCGGCGATCATCTGCCGCTGGATCTTCCAGATCAGATAGAGGTCCGGCAGCACGGTGAGCATGCCGAGCGGGCCGGGCGGCAGCGCAAGCGAGCCCGAGAGCATTGCCGCCTGTCGCGCGGCGTTCCGCGCGACGTGTTCGGCTGCGGCGCCAGGGTCGTCGCTGGGCTGCACGCGCGGCGCGGGGACCTCGGCGATCACGCGCTCGATGACGCCCGTCACCGCCGCCGGCGCGGAATGGCCGTTCAAGGGAATGGGGAGATCGGAGCGGTTCATGGCGGTCGCGCGCTGCCGAGGCTACGAGAGAGTGCAAGCGGACGCAGCAAGCTTAGCCATGTGCAGGCCTCGTGTCGACGTATCGCTACAATGCGAGGCAACGGTCCACCGCTGCGAACGGCTGACAGGACGGCAGCACCAATGCGCATATTCGGATTCGCCGGGTGGTCGGGCAGCGGCAAGACGACGCTGATCGAAAGGATCGTTCCGCGACTTGTCGCGCGAGGTCTCGTCGTGTCGCTGGTCAAGCACGCTCATCATGACCTCGAGATCGATCAGCCGGGAAAGGATTCGTTCCGTCATCGCGCGGCGGGCTGCACCGAGGTGCTGGTTTCGTCGACCTCGCGATGGGCGCTCATCCACGAGCTTCGCGGCGATGCCGAATTGACGCTCGCGAGTGCGATCGGACGGCTGTCGCCGTGCGACATTGTGCTCGTTGAAGGCTACAAGACGCATCCGATTCCGAAGCTCGAAGTGTGGCGCGCGCAGGTGGGCAAGCCGCTGCTCCATCCACGCGATCCGCGCATCCTCGCGGTGGCCACCGACAGCCCCGATGGGCTCCCCGACGATGCCGATCGACGGCTGCCGGTGCTCGCGCTTTCCGACGTCGACGCGATCGCAACGTTCGTCGACGGATCACGCTACCGCCGGTCCGCTGGGCAATTGACTTACGAAGGCGCGGCGCGTAGCTTGAACTCATCGTCGGCGGCGCTGCCGAAGGGTGTGCGCGCCCGTGCTTTCGCGAGGTTGGCGAGCGTGCAGTCGACCGTCGATACGCTCTTTTGAAACGATGAGAATTCAAGGCATTGCGGCGCTTTTCTCGATTCCACTTGCACTGGGGCTCATCGCTCCGGCGCAGGCCGACGATCGCGTGCCTGCGGCCACGTCGGGCTTCTACGGCGGCGTGTCGCTCCGCGACCGGGCGCAGGAGGGAATGGGGCTGACGATCGGCAACGCCAGCTCGGTCTGGAGCCGCTATGCGACGCCGACGGTGGACGACACGTCGCAGCGCACGCTCGTCTTCGGCGGCTATCGGTTCGGCAACGATGTCGCGGTCGAAGCCTCGTTCAACGCGATCGACAAGTACGCGCTCAAGCCGAGCGACACGCTCGGCGGCGGCCGCGGCATCGGACTCAACTTCGGCAGCGGCAACGGCTTCAGCGACGCGCCGAACCGGACGTGGAACCTCGACGTCTACACGAGCTGGGCGTTCTATCGCGCGTTCGCGCTCTACGGGCGCGTGGGCTACGCGCAGAGCGAGGGACCGCGCGAGATCGGCGTGCTCACCTCGACGACCCCCGACGGCCGCCGTCTGCGCGACGGCGTCAACTACGGCCTCGGCGTGCGCTACGACATGAATTCCGCGCTCGGGCTGCGGCTCGAGTACGGCCGCTTCGGGCGCTTCGCGGGCGAGGTCGGGAACGGGCTCCTGCCCGAGAGCGACCAGGTCACGTTCGGCGTCCAGTTCCGCTTCTGAGTTCCGCCGTCCACCCTCTCGCTGGTCTATCTGGCCCGTCTGCGCGAAGCGTTCGGCGCGGCTTCGGAGCGCGTCGAGGTCCCGCCGGGCGTGACCTCGGTCGCGGCGCTGCGCACCTGGCTCGCCGCGCGCGGCGGCGTCTGGGCAACCGAGCTCGCGCCGGGCCGGGCCGTGCGGATCGCCGTCAATCACGCGCTCGCGCAGCCCGACACACCTGTGCATCCGGGCGACGAGGTCGCGCTGTTCCCGCCGGTGACCGGCGGCTGACGGGTCCTGGAGCATGCCGGTCCGCGTCCAAACCGACGACTTCGACGTCTCGCGCGAGCTCGCGCGGCTGCGCGGCGACAACCGCGCCGTGGGCGCCGTAGCCGCGTTCATCGGAACGGTGCGCGACGTGAACGACGACGCGCGCGTCGCGTCGATGACGCTCGAGCACTATCCCGGGATGACGGAGAAGGCGCTCGGCGCGATCGTCGAAACCGCGAAATCGCGATGGGACATCATCGACGCGCTGGTCATCCATCGTGTCGGCGCGCTCGCGCCATCCGATCAGATCGTGCTCGTCGGCGTCACCAGCGCGCATCGCGGCGAGGCGTTCGCTGCCTGCGAATTCATCATCGATTACCTGAAGACCCAGGCGCCCCTGTGGAAGAAGGAACAGACGTCCGAGGGCGCGCGCTGGGTCGAGGCCCGCGCGGCGGACGACGACGCGGCGGCGCGCTGGCAGGCGCCTGCGAGAGCCGGGCGCGTGACGGCTTGACCCGGCTGCGGGCGTCGTCTACCGTCGGTCGCCGTGACTGATGCCCGCCGCTGCGCCTTGATCGCGATCGACTGGGGAACCACGTCGGCGCGCGCGTATCGACTCGACGAGAGCGGCGCGGTCCTCGATGCGAAGAGCGCAGCGCTCGGGATCCAGGCGGTGACCGACCGGCAATTCGCCGTCGCGCTCGACACGCTGCTCGAAGGCTGGCACGACATCGCGCCGCGCATCGCCTGCGGAATGATCGGCAGCCGCCAGGGCTGGATCGAAGCGCCGTACGTCGCGTGCCCGGTCGATCTTTCGGGCCTCGGGGGCAATCTGGCGCGCACGCCCGGCAACGAGCTCGCGATCGTCCCCGGCGCGCGCTGCGTCGACGCATCGGGCATTCCGGACGTCATGCGTGGCGAGGAAACCCAGGTCGTCGGCGCGCTCGGCTCCGATCGCGACCGGATGCTCGCGGTGCTGCCGGGAACGCACAGCAAGTGGGCGATCGTCGAGGGCGGTCACCTGACGGCGTTCGCGACGTTCATGACGGGCGAGCTCTTCGCGCTGCTGCTCGCGCACAGCATCCTCGGGCGGATGGCCGACACCGCTTCGCCGGCCGATGCGACGGGCGACGCATTCGCGCGCGGCGTCGCGAGCGGCCTCGCCGGCGCAGGGTTCTCGCACGTGATCTTCGGCGCGCGCTCGCTCGCGCTCACCGGCGGGCTCCAGCCGAAGGATGTCGGCGACTGGCTCTCCGGTGCGCTGATCGGACAGGAGATCCAGGCGGCTCGCGCGTGGGCAGGCGAGCGGTGCGGGAGCGTCGACCAAGTCACCGTCATCGGCGGCGAGTCTCTCGCCGCGCGCTACCTGCGTGCGCTCGCGCAAGCCGGTCTTCCGGCGCGGCCCGGTCCCGCCGACGCGGCGGCGCGCGGGCTCTTTCGCATTGCGCAGCGCGCGCACCTCATCGCGTAGCGCGTCTTGCGCGCGACCGTTTTCGGGAATCCGAATGGCCGATCACCTTGCAGACTTCCTCGAGCCGTTGCCACTCGTCGCCGTGCTGCGCGGCATCACGCCCGAGGAGATTCCGGAGATCGGCACGACGCTTGCCTCGCACGGATTTCGCATCATCGAAGTGCCGCTCAACTCGCCGCGACCGCTCGAGTCGATTCGCCGTCTCGCCGAGAATTTCGGCGACCGCTGCCTTGTCGGAGCCGGGACCGTCATCGACGTCGCCGACGTCGCCAGAGTGCAAGCGGCGGGAGGGCGCGTGATCGTGATGCCGCACGCCGATACCGCGGTGATCCGCGAAGCGAAGCGTCTGCGATTGATCTGCCTTCCCGGTGTCGCGACGATCACCGAGGCGTTCGCCGCTCTCGCGGCGGGCGCTGACGGCCTGAAGATGTTTCCGGCCGAGGCGTTGCCCGCATCGGTGCTCAAAGCGTGGCGCGCCGTGCTGCCGAAGAGCGCGCTGGTGTTTCCCGTCGGTGGAATTCGGCCGGACAACATGGGGCCGTATTGGGCTGCCGGCGCGAACGGCTTCGGGACGGGCTCCAATCTCTATGCGCCGGGAGCGAATGCGACCGCAGTCGCGGCCGCCGCCTCGGCCTATGCCGCGGCGTTCCGCGCGCTGCCCGGGCGCGGCTGAGGAAATGGCTGGCAATTGTCCGGCGCAGCGGATAGAATCCGCGGCAACGCCGTAAAAACGGCGGCTTGCCGGATGGAGGGGGAATGCGGATAGATCCGATCGTCAAGGCGGTGCAGCATCTCGAGGCGGGCGAATGGAAGGCTGCCCACCTGCTCGTGCAGAAGGATGCGTCGTCGCTCGGCTGCTGGGCACACGGCATCGTGCACCTGATCGAGGGCGACCTCGACAACGCGAAATACTGGTATCGGCGGGCGCACCGGCCGCTTCCTCACGGCAACACCGCAAGCGCGGAGATCGCCGCGCTCAAGGCATCGCTCCCCGACAGCACGCAGTAGGAAGGAGGAGAGGCGACCACGACGGCCGACCCGTATAATCGGCCGATGCTCGGAGGCCTCGTCGCCGTCGGATTCGGCGCCATGCTCGGCGCGTGGCTTCGCTGGGGCCTCTCGGCGTGGCTCAATCCGCGCGCCCCCGAATTCCCGCTCGGCACGCTTGCGTCAAACCTCGTCGGCGGATACCTCGTCGGCTTCGCCGTGGCGTTCTTCGCGGCGCGCCACGATCTCTCTCCCGAAGTCCGCTTGTTCGCCATCACCGGATTTCTCGGCGGCCTGACGACGTTCTCCACGTTCTCGGCCGAAGTTACCCAGCTGCTGCTGAACGGCGAATACGGGATCGGCGGAGGCCTCGCGCTCGCGCATCTCGGCGGCTCGCTCGCGCTCACGGTCGCCGGCATCGCAACGTTTCGCGTTCTCGCCGCCTGACTCACGGAGGACATCATGCCCCACGCAATCCGCATTCACGCACACGGCGGTCCCGAGGTCCTGCGCTTCGAGGAGGTCGCGCTCGGTGCGCCCGGCCCCGGCGAAGCGCGGGTTCGTCACACCGCGATCGGCGTCAACTACATCGACACGTACCACCGCACCGGCGTCTACAAGCTGGCGCTCCCGAGCGGCATCGGAATGGAGGGTGCCGGCATCGTCGAGGCGGTCGGGCCGGGCGTCGAAGTCGTCGCGCCCGGCGATCGCGTCGCGTACTGCAACGGGCCGCTCGGCGCGTACAGCGAAGCGCGCGTGATGCCGGCCGATCGGCTGGTCAAGCTTCCCGAGGGCGTCGCCGATCGCGTTGCCGCGACGCTGATGTTGAAGGGCCTCACCGTTCAATATCTGTTTCGCCAGACGCTGCAAGCTCGAGGCGGGCGACACGATCCTGTTCCACGCAGCGGCGGGCGGCGTCGGCCTCATCGCCTGCCAGTGGGCGCGCGCGCTGGGCGTCACCATGATCGGCACCGTGGGCTCCGACGAGAAGGCCGCGCTCGCGAAGGCGAACGGGTGCACGCACACGATCGTCTACACGCGGGAGAACTTCGTCGAGCGCGTGAAGGCGCTCACCGGCGGCAAGGGCGTGCCGGTCGTCTACGACGGCATCGGCAAGGACACGTTTCCGGGCTCGCTCGACTGCCTGTCCCAACGCGGCACGTGGGTGTGCTTCGGCGCGTCGTCGGGTGCGGTTCCGGCGTTCGACATCATGCTGCTTGCGCAGAAGGGATCGCTGTACGCGACCCGGCCGACGCTCGCGACCTACGCGGCAAAGCGCGAAGACCTCGTCGCGATGGCCGGCGACCTGTTCGCTCTCGTGCGCGCCGGCAAGATCGTCAGCGAGCCGCGGCAGCAGTTCGCGCTGAAGGACGCTGCGGAGGCGCACCGCGCGCTGCAATCGCGGGCGACGACCGGCGCGACGATCCTGCTTCCCTGAAGCGTCAGCGTTTGTTGAGCAGCGAGCGGGCGATCGGCAGAAGCTCGCCCGCGGCGAGGCCGAGCGGTCCGCTGCCGGCGGCGACGCACGCGTCGGCTGCGGCGCCGTGCACGCAGACGGCGATGCGCAGCGCGAGCCGCGGATCGATGCGCTGAGCGAGCATCGCGCCGGCGAAGCCTGCGAGCACGTCGCCTGTTCCCGCGCTCGCGAGTCCCGGATTGCCGGTCGCGTTGATGTCCCACGCGCCATCCGGATACGCGAGCACGCTGCCCGCGCCTTTGACGACGACCGCGGCGTTGAGCTTCGCGGCGAGCGCTTGCGCGGCAGCCAGACGATCCTTCTGCACGTCGGCGGCGCTCGTCCCGAGCAACCGCGCCGCCTCGGCCGGATGCGGCGTCGCGAGCGTGGGCGCCGCGCGCGCAGCGACTGCGCCGCACATCGACGAATCGGCGGCGATCACGTTGAGCGCATCGGCGTCGAGCACGAGCGGCGCCGAGCTTGCGATCGCCTGCGCAACGAGCGCCTTGGACGCCGGCTGCGTGCCGAGACCCGGGCCGCAGACCAGCGCATCGGGCATCGCCTTCATCACCTCGGATGCGCGCCGCAGCATGAGCTCCGGCTGTCCCCAATCGATCGGCGGGTGCGGATCGGCGGCGAACCCGATCAGGACCTTGCCGGCGCCAGCGTGAAGCGCAGCGCGGCCGGCGAGCAGCGGGGCGCCGATCATGCCTTCGGCGCCGCCGACGATTCCGAGCGTGCCGAAGGTTCCCTTGTGAACGTTGCGCGCATCGCGTCCGAGCACCGCCGGCAGCGCTGCGGCGAGCGAATCCCAATCGAGACGATGACCGCGGGCCGGCGCCGTTGCCTCGGGATCGAGGCCAAGCGAATGAACGCTGACGTCGCCGCACAGGTCGACGGCGTCACCGGTCAGCAACCCGGGCTTCAACGCTATGAATGTCGCGGTCGCGCGCGCGCGAATCGCGGGTCCCATCGGAACGCCGGTGTCGGCGTTCACGCCGGAGGGAATGTCGAGCGCGAGAATCGGCATCCCCGATGCATTGGCCCGCTCGACGAGCGCTGCATCGGCGGCGGCGAGCGGTCGCGCAAGACCGATTCCGAACAGCCCGTCGACGACGAGCGAGCCGTTGAATCGTTCCGGCCATGCCGAAACCGTGGCGCCCCCGCCCGCGGCGAACGCCCGGTGCGCAGCAGCCGCGTCGCGCGGCAGCTTCGCGACGTCGCCGCGGAAGAGCACGACGACGTCGAAGAACGACTCGCGCAGGACGCGCGCGACGACGAAAGCGTCACCCCCGTTGTTGCCTGGGCCGGCGAGAACGAGCACGCGTCCGCCGCGTTCGCCTGCCATCGTCCGCGCGACGTCCGCCGCCGCCGCGCCGGCGCGCTCCATCAGCGGAATGCCCGCGGCGGCCGCCTCGATTCGGCGCAGTTCTTCGACGCGGTAGACCGGGGCAAGCGCGGGCGGATTCGCCATGGGGCGATTGTAGCGGCGCGAGCCGGGAAGCAGGGGCCCCAGGAGCGAAGCGAGTGGGGATGCGACCGACGGCGAGTCGACGCTTGAGGCCGACAACGCGGAGCGCGGGAATTTGCTGAAACCGTCGTGGAGGCCGAGGCGCGAGCCGGGAAGCAGGGGCCCCACGAGCGAAGCGAGTGGGGATGCGACCGACGGCGAGTCGACGCTAGAGGCCGACAACGCGGAGCGCGGGAATTTGCGAAACCGTCGTGGAGGCCGAGGCGCGAGCCGGGAAGCAGGGGCCCCAGGAGCGAAGCGAGTGGGGATGCGACCGACGGCGAGTCGACGCTTGAGGCCGACAACGCGGAGCGCGGGAATTTGTGAAACCGTCGTGGAGGCCGCGGCGCGGCCGCGCGTGGACAGGGTTCGGTCCGGCCGGTACACTAACCGCCGCATAAGCCGGGGCCTGTCCGAGCCTGTTCGGCGCTCTCACCTACAAATTGCCGTTGCCGCCCCGCGGCCCACCCACAGGAGATTCCCGATGCGTTCGATCATCAAGGCTGGCCTGACGCTCCTCGCCACCGCTGTCGCGTTTTCCGTGCAGGCACAGGACCTTGCCGGCACGATGAAAAAGATCAAGGACACCGGTGCGATCACGATCGGCTACCGGGAGTCGTCGATCCCGTTCTCGTACCTCGACGACAAGCAGCAGCCGGTCGGCTATGCGATGGACCTTTGCATGAAAGTGGTCGATGCCGTCAAGTCCGAGCTCAAGATGCCGAATCTCAAGGTCAACCTGCAACCGGTGACGTCGTCGAATCGCATTCCGCTGCTGCAGAACGGCACGATCGACATGGAGTGCGGCTCGACCACCAACTCCGTCGAGCGTCAAAAGCAGGTTGCCTTCGGCCCCACCTACTTCGTCATCAACGTCACCGCGGCGGTCAAGAAGAAGTCCAACATCAAGACGCTCGCCGACCTCAACGGCAAGACGATCTCGACGACCGCGGGCACGACGTCGGTCCCTCTGCTGCGTCAGTACGACAAGACGAAGAGCGCCGATATCAAGTCGATCGACGCCAAGGATCACGCGGAATCGTTCCTTCTGCTGTCGCAGGACCGCGTCTCGGCGTTCATCATGGACGATATCCTGCTGGCGGGGCTCATCGCCAACTCGAGCGCTCCCGGCGACTACATGATCCTCACCGGCGAATCGCTTCGCACCGAGCCCTACAGCATGATGCTGCGCAAGGACGATCCGCAGTTCAAGGCGGTGGTCGACAAGACGGTCGGCGGCGTGATGAAGTCGGGCGAGATCAACAAGATCTATGCGAAGTGGTTCACGAGCCCGATTCCGCCGAAGGGCGTGAACATGAACTTCCCCGAATCGGCGGCGCTCAAGGCGGCGTTCGCGAATCCGAACGACAAGGGCGTCGAGTAGACGAGGGTGGGATCGTCTGTGACGCGTAGCGGGCCGGAGGGCGACGCAACCCCTTCGGCCCGTTTTCCTTTCGCACGCTGCCTCGTTCGCGCCGCGCCCGGCGCGCGCTGAATCGGACGCGCGAGGGGAGACGGGAACCGTCCGATGAACAAGCTGCTCGACTGGGGCATCTTCTTCCAGGAGCTTCCCGGGAGGGGGCGAAGAGTACTGGCAGCTCATCGTCTCGGGCATCTACTGGACGCTCGGCGTGTCGGCTTGCGCATGGGTCATAGCGCTCGTGCTCGGCTCGGTGATCGGCACGATCCGAACGACGCAGCACACGTGGCTGGTCCGCGCCGGCAACGCCTGGGTCGAGCTCTTCCGCAACATTCCACTGCTGGTGCAGATGTTCCTCTGGTATTTCGTGATTCCGGAGTTCATCCCGCCGCTCAAGGCGTGGATCATCGCAAGCGCCCCGGCCCACGCGCAGTTTCTCGCCGCAGTGCTCTGTCTCGGGTTGTTCACCTCGGCGCGGGTGGCGGAGCAGGTGCGCGCGGGCATACAGTCGCTTCCGCGCGGCCAGCGCAACGCGGGCATGGCGGTCGGCCTTACCGAGGTCCAGGTCTATCGATTCGTCCTGCTCCCGATGGCGTTCCGGATCGTCATCCCGCCGCTCACCAGCGAGACGATGAACCTCATCAAGAACTCGTCGATCGCGCTCACCATCGGGCTCGCCGAGCTCACCTTCCGCTCGCGCGAGATGGGCGAGTACACGTTCCGCTTCTTCGAGGCGTTTTCGGCGGCAACGCTCATCTACATCGCAATCGGCATGACGGCCAACCGCGTGATGGCGTTCGTCGAGAAGCGCGTCGCCGTGCCGGGGCTCATCGCCGGCGGCGGCAAGTAGGGGCGTGCGATGAACCTCGATTTCGACGTCATCGGCCGCACGCTCCCGTACCTGTGGAGCGGGTTTCTCTACACGGTCCAGCTTACCGCCATCGCCGCGGTCGGAGGACTTTTCTTCGGCACGTTCCTCGCGCTCGGCCGGCTCTCGCCGATCAAACCGCTGTCCCTCTTCGCCGCGGGCTACGTGAACCTGATGCGCTCGATCCCGCTGGTGCTCGTGCTCTTCTGGTTCTTCTTCCTGATGCCCACTGTGCTGCAGCTCATCACCGGTGGCGAGCGCCCGCCGCAGATCGGGGCCGAGCGCACCGCGATCATCACGTTCATCATGTTCGAAGCCGCCTACTTCTGCGAGATCATGCGCGCCGGCATCCAGTCGATCGCCAAGGGGCAGGTGTACTCGGCGTACGCGCTGGGCCTCACGTACGGCCAGGCGATGCGGCTCGTGATCCTGCCGCAGGCCTTCCGCAACATGATCCCGTTGATCCTCACGCAGACGATCATCCTGTTCCAGGACACCTCGCTCGTCTACGTGATCTCGGCCACCGACTTCACCGGCGCGGCATCGAAGATCGCGCAGCGCGACGGGCGGCTGATCGAGATGTACACGTTCGTCGCCGTCGTCTATTTCGTGCTCTGCTACACGCTGTCGTACGCCGTCAAGTTGCTGCAGAGGAAAATTGCCGTCATTCGTTGAGGAACTCGCCATGCCGATGATCACGATCGACAACGTCTCCAAGTGGTACGGCCAGTTCCAGGTGCTCGCCGACTGCACGACCAAGGTCGAGAAGGGCGAGGTCATCGTCGTCTGCGGTCCGTCCGGATCGGGGAAATCGACGCTGATCAAGTGCGTCAATGCGCTGGAGCCGTTCCAGAAGGGCCAGATCAGCGTCGACGGCACGCCCGTTCACGATCCGAAGACGAATCTGCCGAAGCTGCGCGCGCGCGTCGGCATGGTGTTCCAGAACTTCGAGCTCTTCCCGCATCTTGTCGATCACCGAGAACCTGACGCTCGCGCAGATCAAGGTGCTGAACCGCGGCAAGGACGAGGCGATCCAGCGCGGGCTCAAGCTTCTCGACCGCGTCGGCCTCAATGCGCAGAAGGACAAGTTTCCCGGCCAGCTCTCCGGCGGCCAGCAGCAGCGCGTCGCGATCGCGCGTGCGCTCTCCATGGACCCGATCTGCATGCTGTTCGACGAGCCCACGTCCGCGCTCGACCCCGAGATGGTCAACGAAGTGCTCGACGTGATGGTGCAGCTCGCGAAGGAAGGCATGACGATGATGGTCGTCACCCACGAGATGGGCTTCGCGCGCAAGGTCGCGAACCGCGTGATCTTCATGGACAAGGGCGCGATCGTCGAGGACGCGACGAAGGACGATTTCTTCGGCAAGCCGCGCTCCGAGCGCGCGCAGCAGTTCCTCGCGAAGATCCTCTCGCATTGACCGGCGTTAGCCGGTGACCGGCGCCGAGCTCGCCGCGACCGAAGCGCGAATACGCGCGTTCGAGGCGCGTACCGGGATCGAGGCGGTCGCGGCCGTCGTCGATCGCTCCGACCGCTATCACGGACTGCGCTGGCGCGCGTTCGCCGCGGGCGCCTCGCTCGCGGCGCTCGGCGTCGTCGCCGCCGATCTCCTGCGTCCCGACTGGACCGGCGCGCACGCGGCGCTCGTCACCGCGGTCGCAATTCTGGCGGCAGGACTCGGATGTGCGCTGCTCGCGACGCTCTCGCGGCCCTTCGAGCGCCTCTTCCTCCAGCGCGAGCGTGCCGAGGCCGAGGCGCGCCAGCGCGCCAAGGCGCTCTTCCTCGAGCGCGAGCTCTTCGCGACGCCGGACCGATCCGCGGTGCTGCTCTTCGCGAGCCGGTACGAGCGCGTCGCCGTCGTCCTGGGCGACCGCGGCTACGACGGGCGCATCTCGGCCGCCGAATGGGAGAGCGTCGTTGCGGCGATGACGCGCGCCCTTCAGCGACGGGGACGCCGCTGCCGCGTTCACCGCGGGTCTCGACGCCCTCGAGGCGTTGCTCGCCGAGAAAGGCTTTCGCGGCGAGGGAACGGGACGCAACATCCTGCCCGATCGCCCGACTCGAGCCCGACGGGGACGGACGATGACAGGCGTCGTCGCGCGACGGTGCGCGTGGCTTTTCGCGATTGCGGCGCTGCTTTCCCCGGCCATGGCCGCTGCGCGCAGCCGACGTGCCGTATCTCACGGGAAGGGTCGTCGACAACGCCGAGATCCTGAAGCCCGCGACCCGCGAGCGCATCGCAGCGCTGGCGAAGGCGCACGAGGACAAGACAACCGACCAGATCGCGGTACTGACGATCCCGACGCTCGGCGGCGACAGCGTCGAGGAGTTCGCGAACCGCGTCTTTGCCGCGTGGAAGCTCGGACAGAAGGGCAAGGACAACGGCGTGCTGGTCGTCGTCGCGCCGCAGGACCGGAAGATGCGGATCGAGGTCGGCTACGGTCTCGAGGGGACGCTCACCGACGTTGCCGCGAGCCGGATCATCCGCAACGTGATGACGCCGGCGTTCAAGAACGGCGACTTCGACCGCGGGATCGAGGACGGTGTCGCGGCGATCGTCGCGCAGCTCGAAGGCCAGCCGGCAAGCGCGGGGACCACTGCGGCGCTCGTCGATGAATCGTCGAGCGGCGCGCGCAAGTCCGCATTCACGATCGAGGGGCCCGAGATCCCGTGGTACATGCGGATCCTGCTCGGATGCTTCATCTTCGGCGTCATCGGCGTCTTCACCGTCATCGGCGTGATGACGCCGGGCATGGGCTGGTTCCTCTACGTGTTCCTGATCCCGTTCTGGGCGATGTTCCCGATCATCGTCATCGGGCCGAAGGCGACCGTGGGGCTGCTTGCGGCTCTACCTGCTCGGCTATCCGGCCGCGAAGCTGTGGTTCGCGCGGCAGCCGTGGTACGCGAAGGCCGCCGCGGATCTGAAGGCGAAGGGCACGACGACGATCGGCGGCATGGTCATCACGTCGGGCGGCTCGTCGTCGAGCGGCGGCAGCAGCGGCGGCGGCGGGTTCTCGGGCGGCGGCGGCAGCTCGGGTGGCGGCGGCGCGTCGGGGAGCTGGTGACGCGCGTGCGGTTCAAGAGTTGGATTCACCCGACCGAAATCGGCCCAAGAGCCGCCGCTCGCCGGCGGCGCTCAATTCTCGCTGTAGGCGTACGATGAGTGGACTTCTTCTCGTCGACGAGGTGATCCAGTGATCACGCGCCGCAGTCTCTTGCTGGCTGCAGGCATCGGCCTGTTTTCCGCGCACCACTTCACCCGCGGACAGGACGCCGCGACGATCCGTCGTGTCGGGCTACTGCAGGTGTCATCAGAAGCTGCTGGCGTCCATTTGCGCGCGACCTTCAAGCAGGGAATGCATGATCTCGGGTGGATCGAAGGGAAGAACGTCGAGTATCGATTCGTCTACGCCAATGGCGACGTGGATCGCTTGGACGCCTTGGCCGGCGAGCTGATCGGACAGAAATCCGAGGTGATCGTGGTCTCGAGCGGGCAATCCGCCGGCGCGGCACAGCGGGCCACGAAGACGATACCCATCGTCATGGCGGGCGTCTCGAACGCCGTGGGCGCCGGGTTTGTCGATAGTCTAGCCAAGCCGGGGAGCAACATCACTGGCTTCACCAGCCAGCAAGAAGAGGTGTTGGGCAAGCTTATCGGTATCCTGCACGAGGTCGCGCCGGGCGCCCGGCGCATCGCCATCCTGTTGAACGAAAGCTATCCGGCACATGAGGTGTGGTGGGCTGGCGCCCAGAACGCTTGCGCCGCGTTGGACCTCGTTGCGCTGCGCGTCGTCGCCAGCGCTCCGGCGCAGCTCGGTGCTGCCGTGGAGCAGATCGTTCGACAGCGATCGCAGGCGGTCGTCGTGGTCTCAGACGGCATGTACTTTGCCGAGCGCGGGAAGCTCCAAGAATTGATGCAGCCCACCCGGCTGCCGGTGGCATATGCGTTGCGCGATCATGTGGTCGCGGGTGGGTTGGTCAGCTATGGAGCTGACCTCCCCGCGAGCTACCGCAACGCGGCGAAGTACGTGGACAAGATTTTGAAGGGCGCCAAGCCCGCGGATCTTCCCGTCGAGCACGCGACGAAGTTCGAGCTGGTGATCAATCTGAAGACAGCGAAAGCACTCGGGCTCACGATCCCGCAGTCGGTGCTGCTGCGCGCGGACGAGGTGATCAAGTAACGCATAGGTCACTCGCGGACTTGGCAGAACTTACCGTAGTCGCTGATCAACTTGAGCTACTTCAACGTTTCGCTGTGGAGAAGTTCGAACGGCTGGTCAGGGGTCGATAGCTGCCGTCAGCGACGACCGCATTCGGCCCACAACCCGATCTTCTAAGCCTTGTTCATTTCAATGGCGGGGAGCCGCTTCGAGCGTGGTTAGCAAAAAAGCAAACGGCGATTGGCGTATGGAAACCCGCGGAATCGGCCTTGAATCGGCGGCGGTCCGGCCGAACGCCTGATGGGCATCTCCGGTGGTAGGAGTTAGCATTTTTGCGACCTATCTCGCACAGCGCCTGCTTCTGCCCTGTACGAGCGCTCTCAGATTCTGGCCGGCAACCTCGCTTCAGTGACGGGAGAGCGAAAGAAGAGGCGAGACCGGTCATCGCCTCATGCGGTAGAGTTCGCCCGGATAGCGGACATGGCGATGGGGAAGGAATGCCCGAGCGTTCCGAGAAGTTCGACACGGAGCAGGTCCGCGACGAGTGGAACGCCGCCGCGGATGCTTATGCCGAAGGGCAAGCCGCGGGCCGCGACTATTACCGCCTGGATTTCTTCGGCCCCGCCCACGTTGCCCTCTGCGGCGAGGTGTCGGGGCTAAGACTGCTCGACGTGGGTTGCGGAACGGGCTACTTCGCGCGCGAGATGGCGCGCCTGGGCGCGAAGGTGACGGCCGCCGACCTCTCGCCACGGATGCTCGCGCATGCGCAGAAGGCCGAATCGATAGCGCCGCTAGGCATTCGATACCTGCAACTCGATGCCGCGAGGCTGAGCGCGTACTTCGAGGCGGAGTCCTTCGACTTCGTGACTTCCTGTCTTGCGCTGCAGGACATGACGGATATTCCGAGGGTGCTTCGCTCGATCCACGACGTACTGGCGCCGGGCGGCAGACTGGTGGCCTCGATCGCGCATCCCTGCAGCGACACCCCGTTTCGCGTCTGGGCGAAGGACAAGTCCGGAGCAAAGCAATGGCTCTGTATCGACGACTATTTCGAGCGTGGGGCCTTGAAGTACGTTTGGAAGGGTTGGCTGTACGAGTTCGAAACGTCGGCGTACCACGCAACGCTCGAAGACTGGTTCGCGTGGCTGTTGGGCGCCGGGTTCGCAGTGCGAGCGATCCGCGAGCCGGCACCCACCTCTTTGGCCATTCGGGCGCATCCGGATCTGGAGGATGCGGCACGGATTCCGTACTACCTCATGTTCGACGTGCAGCGAACGGAATAGGCGTTTCGCCGATCGCGGCCTTGCCGGCACACGGCGAGCGCTTCGCGAGGACGCGCGTATAATTCCGTTTTACGTCCCTTGCGCCGGACATGCCGCAACTCCTTACGCTTCGCGGGCGTCACGCGCTGTCGCCGTTCCGCGTAGCCAAGCTCGAAGCCGCGCTCGCGGCCTCCCGTCCCGACCACTCCGTCACCGGGATCTCGTCGACCTATTGGCATTTCGTCGAGGTCGAGCGGAATCTCACGCCCGCCGAGCGTGCGACGCTCGATCGTCTGCTGACCTACGGTCCGCACGAGAACGAAGGCGCGTCCGGCGGCGAGCCGCTCATCGTCGTCCCGCGCCCCGGGACGGTCTCGCCATGGTCGTCGAAGGCAACCGACATCGCGAGAAGCTGCGGGCTGGAGCCGATCGTGCGCATCGAGCGCGGCGTCGGATTTCGCATCGCCACGCGCGACGGGGCGCCGCTCACCGAGGCCGATCGCGCGGCGCTGCTGCCGCTGCTGCACGACCGGATGACCGAGGCGGTGCTGCCGCGGCTCGAGGACGCGCAGGCGCTGTTCGCGCATTTCCCGCCGCAACCGATGGCGACGATTCCGCTGCTCGCGCGAGGGCCGCTCGGCGATCGAGGAGGCGAATGCCGCGCTCGGCCTCGCGCTCGCGCCGGACGAGATCGAGTATCTCGACGCGAGCTTCCGCCGCATCGGCCGCGACCCCACCGATGTCGAGCTCATGATGTTCGCGCAGGCGAACTCCGAGCATTGCCGGCACAAGATCTTCAACGCCGACTGGTGGATCGACGGCGCTCGCCAGCCGAAGAGCCTGTTCGCGATGATCCGCCACACGCATGCCGCGAATCCGCGCGGCACGGTCGTCGCCTATGCCGACAACGCCGCGGTGATGGAGGGCGCGACCGTGCGCCGCTTCTATCCGGATGCCGGCGGCCGCTACGCGGCGCATGCCGAGCCGACGCACATCCTGATGAAGGTGGAGACGCACAATCATCCGACCGCGATCGCGCCGTTTCCCGGCGCGGCGACCGGCTCCGGCGGCGAGATCCGCGACGAAGGCGCGACCGGGCGCGGCGCGAAGCCGAAGGCCGGGCTCACGGGATTCACGACGTCTCATCTGCGCATTCCCGGCCTCCCGCAGCCGTGGGAGAAGCAGCTTACGGCAAGCCTGAGCGCATCGCATCGGCGCTCGACATCATGCTCGAGGGGCCGATCGGCGGCGCGTCGTTCAACAACGAGTTCGGCCGGCCGAATCTGCTCGGCTACTTCCGCACGTTCGAGCAGGAAGTCGCGGCGAGGTGCGCGGCTATCACAAGCCGATCATGATCGCCGGCGGCGTGGGCAACATCCGCGCCGAGCACACGCTCGAAGCACGCGCTGCCGGACGGCGCGCTGCTCGTCCAGCTCGGCGGCCCGGGCATGCTGATCGGCCTCGGCGGCGGCGCGGCGTCGTCGATGGCCACCGGCGCCAACACCGCCGATCTCGATTTCGATTCGGTGCAGCGCGCCAACGCCGAGATCCAGCGGCGCGCCAGGAAGTGATCGACCGCTGCTGGCAGCTCGGGCGCGGCGAATCCGATCCTGTCGATCCACGACGTCGGCGCGGGCGGGCTGTCGAACGCGTTTCCCGAGCTGGTGCACGGCGGCGGCGTCGGCGGGCGATTCGACCTGCGCGCGCATCCCGTCGGGGAGCCGGGGATGACGCCGCGCGAGATCTGGTGCAACGAAGCGCAGGAGCGCTACGTGCTCGCGATCGCGCCGGCGGACCTCGAGCGGCTTCCGCGCGATCTGCGAGCGCGAGCGCTGCCCGTTCGCCGTGGTCGGGACGGCGACGCCGATGCGCGCCTCGTCGTCGCCGATCCGCAATTCCGCAACGCGCCGGTCGACATGGATCTCGACGTGCTGCTCGGCAAGCCGCCGAAGATGACGCGCGACGCGACGCACGCGCGGCGCCGCGTTGCGCCGCTCGACGCTCGCGCGGCGTCACTGTCAAGGACGCCGCGTACCGCGTGCTGCAGCTGCCGGCCGTCGCCGACAAGACGTTCCTCGTCACGATCGGCGATCGCACCGTCGGCGGACTTTGCGCGCGCGATCCGATGGTCGGTCCGTGGCAGGTGCCGGTCGCCGACGTCGCGGTGACGCTGATGGACTTCGACGGCTACGCCGGCGAGGCGATGGCGATGGGCGAGCGCACGCCGCTCGCGCTGATCGATGCGCCGGCGTCGGGCCGGATGGCGGTCGGCGAGGCGATCACGAACATCGCCGCCGCGGGCATCGCGCGCCTCTCCGACGTCAAGCTGTCGGCGAACTGGATGGCGCCGGCCGGCCACCGCGGCGAGGACGCCGCGCTCTACGACGCGGTGCGCGCGGTGGCGATGGAGCTCTGTCCGGCGCTCGGGATCGCATTCCCGTCGGCAAGGACTCGATGTCGATGCGCACGACGTGGCGCGATGGCGGCATCGACAAAGGCCGTGACCGCGCCGCTGTCGCTCATCGTGACGCGTTCGCGCCGGTGACCGACGTGCGGCGCGTGCTGACGCCGTAGCTTGTCCGGCGACGCGGCGAGACCACGCTTGCTGCTGGATCGATCTCGGCGCGGGCAAGCGCGGCTCGGCGGCTCGGCGCTCGCGCAGGTCTACGGTCAGCTCGGCGACGTGGCGCCGGATCTCGACGATGCCGCGCAGCTCGCGGCGTTCTTCGCCGCGATCCAAGCGCTCGCTGCCGACGGCCTGCTGCTCGCGTATCACGACATCGCCGACGGCGGGCTGTTCGCAACGCTTGCCGAGATGGCGTTCGCGTCGCGCTGCGGCCTCGACATCGACATCGACGGCGTCGCGCGGCGATCCGCTCGGCGCTGCTGTTCGCCGAGGAGCTCGGCGCGGTCGTCGCAGGTCCGTGCCGCTCGATCGCGCCGCCGTGCTGGCGCAGCTCGACGCGGCGGGCCTCGCGGTCCATCGCGAATCGGCACGCCTGCAACCGGCGAGCCGCATCCGCATCCGCACGGACGGCGCCAGCGTTCTCGACGAGTCGCGGATCGAGCTCCATCGCGCCTGGTCGGCGACCACGCACGAGATGCAGCGGCTGCGCGACGATCCCGACGTCGTCGACGAGGAGTACGACCGCATCCTCGATGCCGCACGATCCGGGCCTCTCGCCGGAGCTGACGTTCGACCCGGCGACGACATCGCGGCGCCGTTCATCGCGACGCGGCGCGCGCCCGCCGTCGCGATCCTGCGCGAGCAGGGCGTCAACGGCCAGGTCGAGATGGCCGCGGCGTTCGACCGCGCCGGCTTCGACGCGGTCGACGTGCACATGACCGACATCATCGCGGGCGCGCCGATCGCTCGCCGACTTCCGCGGCTTCGTCGCGTGCGGCGGCTTCTCGTACGGCGACGTGCTCGGCGCCGGCGAGGGCTGGGCGAAGTCGATCCTCTTCAACGCGCGCGCCCGCGACGAGTTCGCCGCGTTCTTCGACCGGCGCGACACGTTCGCGCTCGGCGTGTGCAACGGCTGCCAGATGATGAGCAACCTGTCGCGAGCTGATTCCCGGGACCGCGCACTGGCCGCATTTCGTCCGCAACCGCTCGGAGCAGTTCGAGGCGCGCTTCGTGCTGCTCGAAGTGCGCGCGGTCGCCGTCGCTGTTCTTCGCGGGCATGGCGGCAGCCGCATCCCGATCGCGACCGCGCACGGCGAAGGCTGCGCGGAGTTCCGCGACGCCGCGCAGCTCGCGGCGGCGCGAGCCGCATCGTCGCGCTGCGCTTCGTCGACAACGGCGGCAAGGCGACCGAGGCGTATCCGTACCAACCCGAACGGCTCGCCGCGAGGGCATCACCGGGCTCACCACGGCCGACGGCCGCTACACGATCCTGATGCCGCATCCCGAGCGCGTGTTCCGCACCGTCCAGATGTCGTGGCACCCGGAGGGCTGGGGCGAGGATTCGCCGTGGATGCGCATGTTCCGCAATGCGCGGGTCTGGCTCGGCTGATCGGAGCTCGGGTGTCCGCCCCGATACCGCGCTCCAGTTGACCCCGGGAGCGCGTCCGCCGATCATGCGCGTCGGGAGGACGACGATGTCACGGATCGAGGGTGGGCTCCGCCGGTGCGCCGGTGCCGTGCCGCGCTGGTGCTGGCGTTCTGCTTCGCGTCGATCGCGAAAACACCCGGCCGAAGCCAAGGTGGCCGCCTTGCCCCAGCCGCTGACCAGGGAATCGATGCGCGAGCTCGTCGCGCGGATGTCCGACGACGAAGTGAGGGAGCTGCTGCTCCAGCAGCTCGATCGAGCCGCGGCTGCCGCGCCGGCGAATGCGAAAGCGGGAATGGGGATGGCGGGCATGGTCGACGAGCATGCCGGCGCGATGCGCACGATGCTCGGCGATCTCGAGGCGGCCATCGCGCTTCCGGACACGCTGCGGCAGGTCGGCGAGAAACTCGTCGAGCCCGACGGACTGTCCCAGCTGGGGGTGATTGCGGAGCATCCTGGCCGTGATGCTCGTTGCGGGTTTTTCATCGAGAGGCTCTACGTCGCGCGTTGCGCCGATTTCGCACGCGGCTCGGCAGACACCGCGCCCACATTCACGGCGAAGGCATTTCGGCTTGGGTTGGGCTTGCTGCTGGATATTGCCGGAATCATCGTGTGGGGCATCGCGTGATCACCGCGTTCTTCCTGATGTGGCACGAGCACGATCTGCGGCGGAACGCGATCCTGGACGTGATGTTCGTCGTCATCCTCGTGCGCATCGCGCTGCTCGTCGCGGCGATTCCTGCTTGCCCCGCGGGCGCCGTCGGAACGCCTGCTGCCGCTTGCCGATGCGCCGGCGCGGACCCTGTATCGCTTTGCCGTCGCCATCTTTGCGGCCCTATCGCGCTTGAATTCGCGGTCGTACGGTGATGCAAGGCGGGGCGCAAACAGGCGACGCTCGACCTCATGGGGATCGTCTCCGCTGGTCCTCGGCATTGCGGTCATGATATGGACGGTGTGGCGCGTTCGTGCGCCGATCGCGGATCTGATTCGGGGAGGACGGGCACCGGCGCGATCATCGGCTGGCTGGCCGACTTGTGGCCGATCGTCGCGACCGCGTATTTCGTCGGCATTCTGGTCGCCCGCGTGTTTGTCATCCTCGCCGGAGAGACGGCGGTGTCCGGCGAGGGCGTGTTGAGCGTTTTGCTGGTCATCGGGCTGCCGATTGTCGACATGGGGTTGTGCCGCGCGCTCGCGGCGGCGGCCGGACGCCGAGTGCCGGCAGAGGCGCGCGCGTGCGCGGCTTCGTCGCCGATTACGAACCGGTGTTTCGCCGCGCGATCCACATCGTCGTCATCGTCGGCGGACTGGTGATGTTCTCGCGGCTGTGGGGCATCGACGTGTTCGAGTTCGCGCAGAGAAGCATGGGAGGCAAGATCTCGAGCTCGCTGCTCGGCATCGCATCGTGCTGCTGCTCGCGTACATGATATGGGAAGGACGCGAAGTCCGCGATCGACCGCCGGCTGCGAGGCCGAGGGCGAGCTCGACCGCGAAACCCCGACGTCGCGGCTGCGTACGCTGCTGCCGATCCTGCGCGGCATGATATTCGTGACGATCGTCGTGATGGCGACGATGTCGATGCTGGCCGCGCTCGGCGTGGACATCCTGCCGCTACTCGCCGGCGCGAGCGTCGTCGGCGTGGCGATCGGATTCGGCTCGCAGACGCTGGTGCGGGACATCGTGTCCGGCGCCTTTTTCCTGATGGACGACGCATTCCGGCTCGGCGAGTACATCGAGGTCGGCGACGACAAGGGCCGCGTCGAGAAGATCAACGTGCGCTCGCTCTTCCTGCGCCACCATCGCGGCGCGATCAATATCCTCCCCTACGGCGAGATCAAGCGGCTGCGCAACACCAGCCGCGACTGGATGATCATGGTGATGGACTTCCGCCTCACCTACGACACCAACCTCGCGACGGTGAAGAAGATCATGAAGCAGGTCGGCGACGATATTGCCGCCGACCCCGAATTCGCGCCCGATCTGCTGCAGCCGCTCAAGTTCGCCGGCGTGCTGTCGACCGAGGACAGTGCGATCGTCGTGCGGGCCAAGTTCACCGCGCGGCCGGAAGGCGAGCCCTACATGATCCGCAAGGCCGCGTACACGAAGATCATCAAGGCGTTTCGCGAAGCGGGATCCAGTTCGCCCACAAGCAGGTGACCGTCAACGTGCCGCCCGCAGATGAGCGACGAGGCGATGGCGGCCGCCGCAGGTGCGGCGGCGCTCGCGGCGGCCACGCCCGAACGAAAGCGGGCAGTCGTGATCGCCACTCGGCGCTTGCGCGAGCGACTGAGGAGCGTATCCATGAGCCACTGTCTATTCGATCGACGGAGTGACGCCGGTCGTCGATCCGAGCGCCTACGTGCACCCGAGCGCGGTGCTGATCGGCGACGTGATCGTCGGCGCGGGCTGCTACGTCGGCCCGACGGCCTGCCTGCGCGGGGATTTCGGCCGGCTCGAGATGCGCGCCGGCTCGAACGTCCAGGATTCCTGCATCCTGCACGCGTATCCTGGCGTCGGCACCGTCATCGAGGAGGACGGCCACATCGGGCACGGCGCGATCCTCCACGGCTGCACGTCAGGCGCAATGCGCTCGTCGGCATGAACGCCGTGATCAACGACAACGCGGTGATCGGCGAATCGGCGTTCGTCGCCGCGTTGGCTTCGTGAAGGCGGGGATCGTCGTTCCGCCGCGCACGCTCGTCGCGGGGGTGCCGGCGCGCGTGATGCGCGAGCTGACCGACGAGGAGATCGCATGGAAAGTCGAGGGCACGGCGAGCTATCAGGAACTGACGCGCCGAAGTCTCGCGACGATGCGGGCGACCGCACCCCTTGCCGCGCCGGAGCCCGATCGCAAGCGCATCGAGGTTCCCGAGCTCTTGCCGCTGTCCGAGCGCAAGGCGCGGGGCGGGTGAAGCGGTCGCGGTCCCGTTCGGCGTCACGATGACGACTTTTCCCAACCCGCTCTCCGAAGAGATCTGGCGAAGCCGTTATCGCTTCGAGCCGCCGGGCGAAGCGCCCGAGCCGTCGATCGACGCGACGTGGGAGCGGGTCGCGCGAGCGCTAGCCGCTGTCGAGCGCACCGACCGCTCGGCTTGGGAACGACGCTTCGTCGACGCGCTCGCCGATTTCCGCTTTCTCCCCGGCGGACGCATCCTTGCGGGCGCGGGCACCCGCCGTCGCGTGACGCTCTTCAACTGCTTCGTGATGGGGCAGATCGACGATTCGATGGACGGCATTTTCGGCGCGTTGCGTGAAGGCGCGCTGACGTTGCAGCAGGGCGGCGGAGTCGGATACGACTTCTCGCCGCTGCGCCCGGCCGGCGAGCCCGCGGACGCGGCCGGCGGGACCGCATCGGGCCCGGTGTCGTTCATGCACGTCTGGGACGCGATGTGCGCAACGGTTCAATCGGCAGGCGCACGGCGCGGCGCGATGATGGCGACGCTGCGCTGCGATCATCCCGACATCGAGACCTTCGTCGAAGCGAAGCGGCAGCCGGGCGCGCTGACGCGCTTCAATCTCTCCGTGCTCGTCACCGACAGCTTCCTGCACGCGATCGACGCCGGCACCGAGTGGCCGCTCGTCTTTCCGGCCGAAGGCGCGGGACGGCACATGCTGCGCGCCGTGCGCGCGCGCGACCTGTGGGAGCGCATCGTGCAGACGGCGTTCGAGTGCGCGGAGCCCGGCGTCATCTTCATCGACCGCGTGCGCGCGCTCGACAACCTCGGTTATGCGGAGCGGATCGGCGCGACGAATCCGTGCGGCGAGATCCCGCTGCCGCCGTACGGCGCCTGCGATCTGGGCTCGCTCAACCTGACGCGATTCGTGACGAATCCTTTCACCGCGCAAGCGCAGCTCGATGCCGCCGCGCTCGCGGACACCGCGCGCGTGGCGACAAGGATGCTCGACAATGTCTACGACGTCTCGGGTTTCCCGCTTCCGCAGCAGGCGCAGGCAGCGCGCGCTTCGCGCCGGATCGGCCTCGGCATCACGGGGCTCGCCGACGCCCTGATCATGCTCGGCCTGGCTTACGACGACGCGCGTGCGCGCGAGGTGGCCGGGGGCGCGATGCGGACGGTCACCGAGGCCGCATATGGCGCGTCCGTGGAGATCGCGCGCGAGAAGGGCGCCTTTCCGCTCTTCGACGCCGAGCGATACCTCGCCGCGCCGTTCGTTCACGGCCTGCCACACGAGGTCACCGCTGCGATCGAGCGCAACGGCATCCGCAACAGCCATTTGACGGCGATCGCGCCTGCCGGGACCATCAACCTGCTCGCCGGAAACGTGTCGAGCGGACTCGAGCCCGTGTACGCGCTCCAGTACGACCGCGGCGTGCGCGAGGCCGACGGCTCGATCGTCCACGTTCCGGTGGAATGCTACGCGCTCGCGCAGTACGTGCGCATCAAGGGCGAAAACGCCGCGCTGACCGACGCGTTCGTCACGATCGCGGACATCGGACCCGATGCGCAGCTGCGGATGCAGGCGTCTTTGCAGGCGCACGTCGACAACGCAATCGCGAAAACCGTCAACGTTCCGAGCGACATCGGGTTCGCCGAGTTTGCGGCGACCTATCGGCGCGCGTACGCGCTCGGGCTCAAAAGGCTGTACGGTCTATCGGCCCAATGCGGTGACGGGCGCCGTGCTGTCGGCGTCGCCGACATCCGAGCGCTGCTGCGAGCTTCCGGGCGCCTGATCGCAGCGCCGCGGGTCAAAAGCCGGCGGCCTGACCGTCGCGCCTGGAGTCCGACCCGGCCGCGTAGCCGCCGCCGGTGGCGACGATCATCTGGCCTGCGCCGTAGTCCATGTACGAATCGGCGACCGCCTTGATCTCGTGACCGAGTGCGATCAGGCCCTCGCGCAATCGGGCGCCGCCGCCGGCTCGAGATCGACCGAGACGCCGCCGTTCAACTTCCAGCGCGGCGCGTCGAGCGCCGCCTGGGGGTTCATCCCGTAGGTGAGAAGGCGCGTGAGCGTCTGCACGTGCCCGGTGGTTGAATGGAGCCGCCCATGACGCCGAACGCTGCGAGCGGTGCGCCGTTCCGCGTGAGAAATCCCGGGATGATCGTGTGGAACGGTCGCTTGCCTCCGCCGATCTCGTTCGGATGCCCCGGAACGAGCGAAAAGCCAAAGCCGCGGTTCTGCAGGCTGATGCCGGTCCCCGGCACGACGACCCCGGAGCCGAAGCCCTGGTAGTTGGACTGGATCAGCGACACGATCATCCCGCGCTCGTCGGCGGCGCAAAGATAGACGGTGCCGCCTCGCGGCGGATTGCCGGGCCCGAAGTCCTGCGCGCGGTTCGGATCGATCGCGCCGCGCGGGCGGCGAGATAGTCCGGATCGAGGAGGCCGGCGGGCGTGCATTCCATCGTGCGCGGATCGCCGACGTAGCGATACGCGTCGGCGAAAGCGAGCTTCATCGCCTCGATTTGCAGATGCTGGCTCGCCACCGAATCGGGCGGCAGCGACGGAGGTCGAACGCGCGCAGGATGCCGAGCGCCATCTGCGCAGCGATGCCTTGTCCGTTCGGCGGGATCTCGTGAACCGTCGCGCCGCCGTAGTCGAGCGCGAGCGGCGTCACCCAGTCGAGCGTGTGCAGCGCGAAGTCGTCCATCGTGTGCAGCGCGAGACTCGATTTCGCGTTCGCGACCATCGCTTCGGCCAGCTCGCCGTGATAGAACGCGTAGCCGTGCGTCGCGGCGATCCGCTCGAGCGTGCGCGCCATCGGCGGGCAACGGAACATTTCGCCGGCTTGCGGCGCGCGCCCTCCCGGCATGAAGTGCTCGGCGAACCCGAGCTCGTGCGGCAGCGCGTCCACTGCGGCCGCCCATTTGCCGGCGACGACCGGCGACACCGCGTAGCCGTCGCTTGCGTAGCGGATCGCCGGCGCGAAGAGATCGGCGAACGGCAGCGTGCCGAAGCGCTGCGACAGCGCGGCCCATCCGGCGACGGCGCCGGGGATCGTGACAGCCTCCCAGCTGCGCGCGGGGATGCTCTCCAATCCCGCGTAGCGCGCGGGTGTCACCGCGGCCGGCGCGCGCCCCGATGCGTTGAGCCCGATCAGCTCGCGGCCGTCCCACAGGATTGCGAAGAGATCGCTGCCGATGCCGTTGCTGCACGGCTCGACGACGGTGAGCGTGATCGCGGCCGCGAGCGCCGCGTCGACGGCACAGCCGCCGCGCTGGAGCATCGCGATGCCGGCCTGCACCGCGAGCGGCTGCGATGAGGCAACGACGTTACGCGCGAGGATCGGCTGGCGCCTTGACGCGTAGGGGAGCTGCCAGTCGAACTCCATCGTCGTTACACTTCCTCCACGAACGCTTCTTCGCGCGTCTTGCGGACGTTGGGCAGGACGATGATGACGATCAGCGCGACGGCCATCAGCAGCATCACCAGCGACAGCGGCCGCGTGACGAAGACCGTGGAGTCGCCGCGGGAGAGCAGCAGCGCGCGGCGCAGGTTCTCTTCCATCATCGGTCCGAGAACGAATCCGAGCAGCAGCGGCGCCGGCTCGCACTCGAGCTTCATGAAGATCACGCCGAGGAAGCCGAACGCCGCCGTCTGCATGACGTCGAAGCTCGTGTTGTTCGTGCTGTAGACGCCGATTGCGCAAAAAAGCAGGATTGCCGGGTACAGTAGCCGGTAGGGGACCTGCAGCAGCTTGATCCAGATGCCGATGAGCGGAAGGTTGAGCACCACGAGCATCAGGTTGCCGACCCACATCGACGCGATCAGCCCCCAGAAAAGAGACGGATTCGACGTCATCACCTGCGGACCGGGCTGGATGTTGTGGATGGTCATCGCGCCGACCATCAGCGCCATCACGGCGTTCTCCGGAATCCCCAGCGTGAGCAGCGGAATGAACGACGCCTGCGCGCCCGCATTGTTGGCCGATTCGGGTCCGGCGACGCCCTGAATCGCGCCGGTGCCGAAGATCGACGGATCCTTGGCGACCTTCTTCTCGACCGCGTAGGAAGCGAACGACGAAAGCATCGCGCCGCCGCCGGGGAGCAGGCCGAGAACCGAGCCGATTCCGGTGCCGCGAAGGACTGCCGGCCACGCGTCTCGAAATTGCTGGCGGGTGATCCACAGCCCCTTGACCTTGCTCGTCACGAGCTCGCGCTTTTCCATGCTCTCGAGATTGGCGATGATCTCCGCGAAACCGAAGAGGCCCATCGCCACGCTGACGACGCCAAGACCGTCGGTGAGCTCCGGAACGCCGAACGCGAAGCGTGCGGCCCCGGAGTTGACGTCGGTGCCCACGATGCCGAGCAGCAGCCCGAGGACGATCATCGCGATCGCTTTCAGCACCGACCCGTGCGCGAGCACGACGGCGCCGATCAGGCCCAGCACCATCAGCGAGAAATATTCGGAAGGCCCGAACTTCAGCGCGAGCTCCGACAGCGGCGTCGCCACGGTCGCGACGAAGACGGTGGCGACGGATCCCGCGAAGAACGATGCGAGCGCCGCGGTGGCGAGCGCTGCGCCGGCTTGCCCCTTGCGCGCCATCTTGTATCCGTCGAGGCAGGTGACGGCGGACGACGTCTCGCCCGGCATGTTGAGCAGGATCGACGTCGTCGAGCCTCCGTACTGCGCGCCGTAGTAGATCCCGGCCAGCATGATCAACGCGGACACGGGCTGCAGTCCGTACGTCGTCGGAAGCAGCATCGCGATCGTTGCGACGGGTCCGATCCCGGGCAGCACGCCGATCAGCGTGCCGACGAGCGATCCGATCAGCGCATACAGCAGATTGATCGGGTGAATTGCGACGCCGAAGCCCAGTGCGAGGTGATTGAGAAGCTCCATCGCGCGTTCCTCAGCTGAACGACGGCCAGATCGGCAGCTGGAGCTTGAGCGCCATAACGAACACGGCGATCGACAGCACCGCGAGCGCGATTCCGCTCACCAGGGATTCCTTCGGGCGAAATTCGGGGCTCGCCGCGCTCGACAAGACGATCAGGATGACGGTCGAGATCGCAAGCCCGACATAGTTGACGATCGCGCCGAAGAGCACGACGCTGCCGAGGACGATGACCGTGGGCCGCCAGTGCCATCCCGGCAGCTTGGCGCCCTGCAGACGCAGCGCCCGAAACGCGAGCGCGGAACCGAGAAGGATCAGCAGGATGCCGAGGATGCGCGGGAAATAGCCGGGCCCCATCCGCGCGGCAGTTCCCAGCGGGTAGTTTGCACCGATGACGATCGCGGCGACGCCGACCGCGACGAACAGCAATCCGGCGACGAAGTCCTTCGGATGGCGAACAACCCCATGCGGTCCTCCTGCGTTGCTGGATCCGGCGGACGTGCGACCGGTGATCGTTGTCCCGGGGAGCGCCGCGCGACGGCCCGCCCGGCCTGCTCGTTACCCGGCCATAGGATAGCATCGAAGCGCCGCGCGGCAGGTTGCGTGCGGTGGCCGAGGCAAACGCAAAAAAGGGCAGGCTCGGCGCCTGCCCTTCGCTTGCTTGATTACGCGATGCGGGAGACTGTCCGCACCGGGAGTTGACGGTTACAGCCCGTTCTTCGCGCGGAGCTCCCGGAAGTACGCGTCGAGCTGCTGCCCCTGAGCGCGCTGCTGCAGCTGAGGCTTCACCTCCTCGAAGCTCGGGATCTTGGCTTCGCGGACATCGGTGACCTCGATCACGTGCCAGCCGAACTGCGTCTGGACGGGGACCGTCGTGAATTTGCCCTTGGGCAGCTTGACCATTGCGTCGGAGAACGGCTTCACGAAGTTGCCGGGCGCGTTCCAGTCGAGGTCGCCTCCGTTCGCCTTCGATCCGGGATCCTTCGAGCGCTCGGCGAGCTTCTCGAATTTCTCGCCCTTCTGCAGCGCGGCGATGATCTCCTTCGCCTCGTCTTCCTTCTCGACGAGGATGTGCCGCACCTTGTACTCCTTGTCGCCCATCTGCGCCTTGATCGCGTCGTATTCCTTGTGCAGCAACGCGTCGGAGATCGGGTTCGCCTTCAGCCAGTCGCCGACGTACGCGCGCACGAGCACTGTCTGCCCGGAGAGCTCCATCTGGTTCTTGACGTCGGCGTTCTTCTCGAGGCCCTTCTTCTTCGCTTCGCGAACGAGCAGCTCGCGGGTGTTGAGCTCTTCGCGTACCGCGTTGCGAAGCTCCGGCGTGTCGGGCTGGCCTTGCGCGAGGCGCTCCTTCAGCAGGAAGTCGAAATAAGCCTTCGGATAGAGCTCCTTGCCCGTGCTGGCAGACGCGGCGGCCGGCGCCTGGCTCTTGGCAGGCGCCTTTTCCGGCGCGGCCTTGTCCTGCGCCGAGGCCGGCGCGGCCGCTATCGCAGCGGCGGCGGTGAGAGCGGCAAGAGTGAGCATTACAGGTTTCATCGGTTGCAATCCTTTAGGGTTGGGAAGGAAACTCTTCGGGGGTCAGCGCTTTGATCGACAGCGCGTGGACCGGGTAGGGCAGGAGGTCTGCGACTTCGCGCAGCACCCGCTGGTGGCGTTGCAGGCGGGGCAGACCGGCGAACACCTCTGACACGATCAACAGCGAAAAGTGCCCGGCTCCGCCGGCCGCGCCGGGGTGGCCGGCGTGCGCGGCGCTGTCGTCGCGAATCTCGAGGACGGAAGGGGCGAGCGCATTCAGCCGCTCGCGCAGCGTGGCCGCGGTGCCCGGGGTCGCTCATGCGGTCTCCTCGGGCATGTGTCTCGACAGCCACAGCCCTTGCACGAGGGCGAACACGATGAAGAGCCCGATGCCGCCCCATACCTTGTAGAGAACCCACGTCTGCTCGGAGTAGTGAAACGCGACGTACCAGTTGGCAAGCGCCATGAACGCGAAGAACCCTACCCAGGCCCAGGTCAGGCGCGTCCACACGCCCGCCGGCAGCGTGACTCCCTTCATCACGTGCGCGATGAGATCGCGTCCGAAGGCGAGCTTGCCGCCCGCGAGAATCGCGCCGAACAATCCGTAGAGCACCGTCGGCTTCCACATGATGAACGTCTTGTCCTGCAGCAGGAGCGTCGCCCCGCCGAACAGCACGATGATGGCGAACGAGAGCCAGTGCGTGACGCCGGCGCGCCCGTGCTTCCAGTGGATCCAGGCGATCTGGGCAACCGAGGCGGCGATCGCGACCGCCGTCGCGACATAAATTCCCTGCCACAGGTAGGCGGCGAAAAACAGGAGCAGCGGGAAGAAATCGACGAGAAACTGCATAACCGTCAATTATATCATGTCTGACCGCCCAGTAGAATCAGCGTGTTAGGGCACGAACCGGGGGTCCGGCCCTCTTTCCGGCCGTTCGGGGGCTATCCGATGCGAGGCGCCGTGAGCCGGGCGAGGCGTCCCCAGTCGAAGGCCGGCCCCGGGTCGGTCTTGCGGTCCGGCGCGATGTCGCTGTGCCCGACGATATCGGCGATCGGATACGCGCGCCGCAGCGCTCGGACGAGCCGGGCGAGCATCGTGTACTGCGCCGCCGCATAGGGAAGACTGTCCGTGCCCTCGAGCTCGATGCCGATCGAGAAATCGTTGCAGCGCTCGCGGCCCTTCCACGACGAGACGCCGGCGTGCCATGCACGATCGTTGCAGCCGACGAACTGCACGAGCTCGCCGTCGCGGCGTATCAGGAAATGCGAGGAAACGCGCAGCTCGGCGATCGCCGCGAAGCTGGGGTGCGCACGCGCGTCGAGCGTATTGGTGAACAGCTGCGCGATCGCGTCGCCACCGAATTCGCCAGGGGGGAGCGAGATCCCGTGCACGACGATCAGCTCGATCGGAAGGCCGGAAGGCCGCGCATCGCGGTTCGGCGAGCGGACACGCCGGGCGGTCGTCGCATAGCCCGCCGCATCGATCGCAAGGCGGCGGCGCGACGGCGTGAGCGTGGCGCGCTTCAAGTGAGAGGGTGGTGATACTGCATTCGGCAAGCACCGCGATTTTCGCACAGCGGCGGAGGCCGGACGGCCCGCGACGGGCGCAGGTTCCGGCCCAACATCAATGGCTTGGACAGGGGCCGCCCTATCGATCTGGCACGGTCATTGCATGCATAATTCCATCGCCCAACTTCAAGGGTGCTCACCGTGCGCCGCCCCGGACGCCGCCGGTGCGCTCGGGAGCCAGGATTGCCTAATCTCGACATCAGCGAGACTTGCAGCGAGCGCGCCGCCGATTTCGGCTCTTCGAGCGCGCGCGCCGCCGGCGAATTGAAGTTTCCCGTCTCTTTCGGCCAGCAGCGGTTGTGGCTGCTCGACGGGCTGTTGCCCATGCGCTCGGTCTACATCGAGCCCAAGGTCTACCGTCTGAAGGGCGCGCTGAAGGTCGATGCGCTGCGCGCGGCGCTCGATGAGCTCGTGGAGCGGCACGAGACTCTGCGCACGCGCTTCGTCCTCGAGGACAGCGGTCCGGTGCAGGTGATTGCGGCGCAGCTGCGCATCGGGCCGGAGGTCGAGGATCTGACGGGGCTCGCGGCGGCGGAGCGCGCGGGCGAGGCGCGGCGGCGGGCGCAGGAAGAGGCGCAGACGCCGTTCGACCTGGAGCGTGCGCCGCTGCTGCGCGCGCGACTGCTGCGCCTCGACGAGCAGGAGCACTGGTTGCTGCTGACGCTGCACCACATCATCACCGACGGGTGGTCGTCGGGGGTGCTTTCGCGCGAGCTCTCGGAGCTCTACGCGGCGCATTGTCGGGGGGAGGCGAGCGGGTTGCCGGCGCTGCCGGTGCAGTACGCCGACTATGCGGTGTGGCAGCGGGAGTGGTTGCAGGGGGAGGTGCTGGAGCAGCAGCTCGCGTACTGGAAGTCGGCGCTGGCGGGGTTGCCGACGCTCGAGCTGCCGACGGATCGGCCGCGGCCGGCGATCGCGAACTTCGGCGGCGAACGAATGCGTCGTCGAGCTCGACGCCGAACTCGACGCAGCGCGCTGCGCAACTGGGTCAGCGCGAGGGCGCGACGCTGTTCATGACGCTGCTGGCGGCGTTCCAGGTGCTGCTGTACCGCTACAGCGGGCAGGACGACATCGCGGTCGGCGTGCCCATCGCCGGCCGCACGCGCCTGGAGATCGAGGGGCTGATCGGCTTCTTCGTGAACACGCTGGTGCTGCGCGGCGACCTGTCGGGCGATCCGAGCTTCGCGAGTATCTGGCGCGGGTGCGCTCGCGTGCGCTGGATGCGTACGCGCACCAGGACCTGCCGTTCGAGAAGCTCGTGGAGGAGCTGCATCCGAAGCGCGATCTGTCGCGCAATCCGCTGTTCCAGGTCTCGCTGATGCTGCGGAACATGCCCGCCGGCGATCTCGAGCTCGCGGGACTCTCCGTGGAGTTCCTCGGCGAGGGAATCCGCGAGAGCGCGAAATTCGACCTGTCTGTCGGGATAGAAGAGCGACAGAGCGGTCTGCGCGTGCGTGCCCTGTACGCGACCGATCTGTTCGACCGCGCGACGATCGAGCGGATGATGGGCCATTGGCGCGCGCTGCTGGAGGGCATCGTCGCGGACCCGGCGCAGCCGATCTCGCGGCTGCCGCTGCTCGCGCCAGACGAGCGCCGGCAGCTGCTCGAGCAGTGGAACGCAACGGCGGTCGACTTGCCGCAGCGCTGCGTGCACGAGCTCTTCGAGGAGCAGGCCGAGCGCACGCCGCAGGCCGTGGCGGTGGAGATCGGCGACGAGCGGCTGACCTACGCGGAGCTCAATGCGCGGGCGAATCGTCTTGCGCATTACCTGCGAGCGCTGGGAGTCGGACCGGAAGTGCTCGTGGGCTTGTGCGTGGAGCGCTCATTCGAGCTCGTCGTGGGGTTCCTGGCAATCCTGAAGGCGGGCGGCGTCTACGTGCCGCTCGATCCGAGTTATCCGCCGCAGCGGCTTGCATACCTTCTGGAGGACACGGGTGCGGCGTTGCTGTTGACGAGCGCCGGGTTGCTTTCCCGATTGCCGCGCGCGGCGCGGCGGCTGTGTTTGGACAGCGATTGGGAGAAGGTCGCGCCGCAGCCGTCGAGCAACCCGGCCGCGGCCGCGCGGCCGAGCGATCTCGCCTACGTGATCCACACGTCCGGCTCGACCGGCGCGCCGAAGGGCGTGATGATCGAGCATCGATCGCTCGCCAACCACGTCGCGGCGATGCAACGCCTCTTTGCTCCGGGCGATGGCGATAGCGTGCTGCAGGCGTCGCCGATCGGCTTCGATCAATCGATCTGGCAGATCGTGGTCCCGCTCGCGTCCGGAGCGCGCGTTGCGCTGCTCGAGCCCGACGCGCATCGTTCGGCCGACGACGTGATCGAGGCGATACAGCGCCATCGCGCGAGCATCCTTCGGATCGTGCCGACGACGGCCGCGGCGCTCGCCCCGCATCCGCGCCTCGCGCAGTGTGCGACATTGCGCCTCGTGATTTCAGCGGCGACGTGCTCGAGCCACGCGTGGCCGCCGAGCTCGCCGCGCGGTCCCGCGCCCTGGTCGTCAACGCGTACGGCCCGACCGAAACGACGTTCGTGTCAACGTGGTGGGCGTGCGAGGGACGGGGCGACGAAAGACGCATTCCGATCGGCGCGCCGATCGACAACGCGAGGATCTATGTCCTCGATCGCCATGACGAGCCGGTGCCGATCGGCGTCGCAGGGCATTTGTGCATCGGCGGCGCCGGAGTCGGCCGCGGCTACTGGAAGCGTCCCGAGCTCACCGCATCCTCTTTCGTTGCCGATCCGCATGTCGCCGGCCGCACGCGCGGATGTACCGGACGGGCGACCTCGCGCTCCGTCGTGCCGACGGGACGGTCGAGTTTCGCGGTCGCGGCGATCGTCAGATCAAGCTGCGCGGCATTCGCATCGAGCTGGGCGAGATCGAAGCCGCGCTGGCGCAGCATCCGGATGTTGCGAACGCCGTCGTCATCGTCCGCGATGACGACGCAGGAGACCGGCGTCTCGCCGGCTATTTCGTCGCCCGCCGCAAGCCGGCGCCCACGGCGTACGTGCTCCGCGAATTCCTGAAGGCGCTTCTGCCGGAGCATGCGATCCCCGCCGCGTTTGTGGGGCTTCCGCGATTGCCGCTCACGCCGAACGGCAAAGTCGACCATGCGAGGTTGCCGCAGCCCGACGAGCAGGGCCTTGCGACCGACCCGCACTTCGTCGCGCCGCGCAACGATATCGAGGCACGTCTCGCAACGATCTTCGCGGGCGCGCTTTTCGTTGATCGAATCGGCGCGCACGACGATTTCTTCGCGCTGGGAGGCCATTCGCTGCTCGCGATGCGGGTGCTGTCCGCGGTGAAATCGTCCTTCGGCGTGACGATCAGCCCGCGCGCGTTCTTCGGCGACGCGACGATCGCGGCCATCGCGCTCGCGCTCGAGGGGACTGAACGCGACAGCGGCGCGCCGGGCACTGCATCGGATCGCCCCGGCCGCGGCGAGGCGCCGATCCGGCAACTTCCGAGGAGCGCGCCCTACGTGCGCGACCGCAAGGGAGGCGAGATCACGTGATGGAAGGCGAGAGCTTGGATTCGTCCGGTCGACAGGGCGCCTCGGAGCAGCCGGCGCCAGCGCAACCGTCGGGTAAGGAATTCGTCTTTCCGCTCTCCTACGCGCAACAGCGGTTGTGGCTGCTCGACCGTTTGTTGCCTACCGGGTCCGTCTACAACGTCCCGCGGGTCTATCGGCTCATGGGTGGCTTGAATGTGGGTTCGTTGCGCGCGGCGCTCGATGAGCTCGTGGAGCGGCACGAGTCGCTGCGCACGCGCTTCGTCCTCGAGGACAGCGGTCCGGTGCAGGTGATTGCGGCGCAGCTGCGCATCGGGCCGGAGGTCGAGGATCTGACGGGGCTCGCGGCGGTGGAGCGCGCGGGCGAGGCGCGGCGGCGGGCGCAGGAAGAGGCGCAGACGCCGTTCGACCTGGAGCGTGCGCCGCTGCTGCGCGCGCGACTGCTGCGCCTCGACGAGCAGGAGCACTGGTTGCTGCTGACGCTGCACCACATCATCACCGACGGGTGGTCGGCGGGGGTGCTTTCGCGCGAGCTCTCGGCGCTCTACGCGGCGCACTGTCGGGGGGAGGCGAGCGGGTTGCCGGCGCTGCCGGTGCAGTACGCCGACTATGCGGTGTGGCAGCGGGAGTGGTTGCAGGGGGAGGTGCTGGAGCAGCAGCTTGCGTACTGGAGGTCGGCGCTGGCGGGGTTGCCGACGCTGGAGCTGCCGACGGATCGGCCGCGGCCGGCGATCGCCACCTTCCGCGGCGGGCGCATCAATTTCGAGATCGACGAAGCGCTGACGCGAAGGATCAAGGACGTCGGCCGCGCCGAGCGCGCGACGCTGTTCATGACGCTGCTCGCGGCGTTCCAGGTGCTGCTGTACCGCTACAGCGGGCAGGAGGATATCGTGGTGGGTGCGCCGATCGCCGGTCGCGTACGGCCCGAGCTCGGCGGACTGATCGGGTTCTTCGTCAACACGCTGGTGCTGCGCGGGGATCTCTCAGGAGAGCCGACATTCAGCGAGTGTCTGGGTCGAGTGCGGGCTCGGGCGCTGGAGGCGTACGCGCACCAGGACCTGCCGTTCGAGAAGCTCGTCGAGGAATTGCGCCCGAAGCGGGATCTGTCGCGCAATCCGCTGTTTCAGGTCGCCCTCGCGATGCAGAACACCCCGCAGGGCGAGTTGCGTCTCGAGGGGATCGATGTCGCGCCGCTGACCGATCTGTCCAACGAAAGCGCGAAATTCGACCTTCAATTCTCGATCACCGAAGTCGGTGGCCAGCTGCGCACGCGTGTCGAGTATGCGGCCGATCTCTTCGATGCGAGCACGATCGAGCGGCTGGTGGGCCATTGGCGCGAGCTGCTTGCGGGGATCGTGGCGAATCCGCAGCAGCGGATATCGCGCCTTCCGCTGCTCGCTCCGCATGAGCGGGAGGAGTTGCTGGCGGAACGCGATGCGACGGCGGTGGACTATCCGCGAGAGCGGTGCGTGCATGCGTTGTTAGAGGAGCAGGTGGCGCGCACGCCGCGATGCGGTGGCGGTGGTGATGGGGGAAGCGCAGCTGACGTATGGGGAGCTGAACGCGCGGGCGAATCGACTCGCGCATCATCTGCGCGCGCTGGGGGTGGGGCCGGAGGTGCTGGTGGGGATGTGTCTGGAGCGATCGCTGGAGATGGTGGTGGGGATGCTGGGGATACTGAAGGCGGGCGGGGCGTATGTGCCGCTGGATCCGGGGTATCCGGCGGCGCGGCTGGGGTTCATGCTGGCGGACACGCAGGCGCCGGTGCTGCTGACGCGGGCGAGTCTGTTGGGAGCGCTGCCGCCGAGGGAGGGACACACGCTGTGCATCGATCGGGACTGGCAGCGCATTGCGCAGCAGCCCGAGACCAACCCTGAAGAGCGCGCCACGGCCGACAACCTCGCCTACGTGATCTACACCTCCGGGTCCACCGGCCAGCCCAAAGGCGTCATGATCGAGCACGCGTCGCTGGTCAATCAACTCGAGTCGATTCGGCACCGATTTTCGGTGTTGGCCAACGATTGTGTTTTGCAAACTTCTCCGATCGGCCTGGATCTTTCGATCTGGCAGATACTTATGCCGCTGCTTTCGGGCGCCACCATGGCGATGGTGGAGCCCGAAGCGCACCGTTTGGCGGACAAGTTCTTCGAAGCCATTCGACGCCATCGCGTGACCATTCTTCCGATCCTTCCCTCGATGCTTGCGGTGCTGCTGTCGAGCGATGAATTGGAGCGGTGCTCGACACTGCGACTTGTGATCTCCACGAACGACATACCGGAACGACGGATTGCTGCCGAGCTCAGGACGAAGTGCAAAGCCGAATTCGTCAGCACGTGGGGCGCGCCCGAGGCGACGGCTTGTTCGACGCTTCTGACGCATCGCGAGGACGGCGACGTGCCTGCCCCCATCGGAGTCCCAATCGACAATGTTCGTGTCTACGTTGTCGATCAAAATGACGACCCGGCTCCGTTCGGTGTCCCGGGCGAGTTGTGTGTCGGCGGATGCGGAGTGGGACGCGGATACTGGCGCCGTCCGGAGCTTACCGCCGGGTCCTTTGTGGCCGACCCCTTCAGTCCCCACGCGTCGGCGCGCATGTATCGGACTGGTGATTTCGGGGTTCGCAGGCTCAACGGAAATCTGGGGTTCATCGGGCGGCGCGATCGACAAATCAAGGTCGACGGTTTGCGCATCGAGCCAGCCGAGGTCGAAGCAGTGCTCGCAAGACATCCTGGAGTGGGTGCGGTCTCCGTCATTGCACGGGAAGACAGCCCCGGTGCCTTGAGGCTTGTCGGCTATTTCACGGCCAATCAGCTGATTTCGCCCACCGCAAGCGGGTTGCGAGATTTCCTCAAGCGATATCTTCCCGATTACATGGTTCCAGTGGCACTCGTGCGGGTGCCCGAATTGCGGTTCACGCGGGATGGTAAGGTCGATCGACAGCTGCTACCCGCACCGGGGTCACGGGATGGGTGATTCGGTCGGGGACGGACAGTCGGTGAATCGCTCAGGCGATGGTGCGCTCGCGGCACCGACTTTCCACGGGGCGAACGTCGGGGACGCTGTTTTCGCGCAGTTTTGCCCAGCAGCGATTGTGGTTGCTGGATCAGTTGTTGCCCGCGGGATCCACCTACAACATCGCAAAGGCGTTTCGCCTCGTCGGCACGCTCGATGTCGCCGCATTGCGTGCGGCGTTGAACGAATCGTGCAACGCCACGAGACGCTGCGCACGCGTTTCGTCTCGAGGACAGCGGTCCGGTGCAAGTGATTGCGGCGCAGGTGCGCATCGGGCCGGAGGTCGGATCTGGCGGGGCTCGCGGCGGCGGAGCGCGCGGGCGAGGCGCGGCGGCGGGCGCAGGAAGAGGCGCAGAGGCCGTTCGACCTGGAGCGGGCGCCGCTGCTGCGCGCGCGACTGCTGCGCCTCGACGAGCAGGAGCACTGGTTGCTGCTGACGCTGCACCACATCGTCACCGACGGGTGGTCGATGGGGGTGCTTTCGCGCGAGCTCTCGGCGCTCTATGCGGCGCATGTCGGGGGGAGGCGAGCGCCGTTGGCGGAGCTGCCGGTCCAGTACGCCGACTATGCGGTGTGGCAGCGGGAGTGGCTGCAGGGGGAGGTGCTGGAGCAGCAGCTGGCGTACTGGAGGAAGGCGCTGGCGGGGGTGCCGATGCTGGAGCTGCCGACGGATCGGCCGCGGCCGGCGTCGCCGAGCTTCCGCGGCGGGCGCATCAAGTTCGAGATCGACGAAGCGCTGACGCGAAGCGATCAAGGACGCTCGGCCGCGCCGAGGGGGCGACGCTGTTCATGACGCTGCTGGCGGCGTTCCAGGTGCTGCTGTACCGCTACAGCGGGCAGGAGGACATTGTGGTGGGGGCGCCGATCGCCGGCCGCGTACGGCCCGAGCTGGAGGGCTGATCGGGTTTTTCGTCAACACGCTGGTGCTGCGCGGCGACCTGTCGGGCGAGCCGAGCTTCACGGGAGATGCTGGCGCGGGTGCGCGCGCGAGCGCTGGAGGCGTACGCGCACCAGGACCTGCCGTTCGAGAAGCTGGTGGAGGAACTCGCGCCCAAGCGGGATCTGTCGCGCAATCCGCTGTTCCAGGTGCTCGTTCGTGTTGCAGAACACACCGCCCGGAGTGTGACGCCTGGCCGGACTGCAGTGGAGCGCCTGGAAGTGCGCAAGCGACAGTGCGAAGTTCGATCTGAGCTTGCGCTGACCGAGGCCGCGGACTGCCTGCAGGGCGGCCTCGAATACACCACGGACCTGTTCGATGCGGCGACGATCGAGCGGATGGTCGGGCACTTCAGGATGTTGCTGGAGGGAATCGTGCCGCCCCGCGACACGCATCGGGCAGCTGCCGCTGCTGCACGCCGGACGAGCGGCGGCAGATCTGGAATTGTGGAATGCGACGCGGTTGAGTACCCGCGGGAGCGGTGCATGCACGCGTTGTTCGAGGAGCAGGTGGCGCGCACGCCGCGAGCGGTGGCAGTGGTGATGGGCGAAGCGCAGCTGACCTACGGGGAGCTCAACGCGCGGGCGAATCAGCTGGCGCATCATCTGCGCACGCTGGGGGTGGGGCCGGAGGTGCTGGTGGGGTTGTGCCTGGAGCGCTCGCTGGAGATGGTGGTGGGGCTGCTGGGGATACTGAAGGCGGGCGGGGCGTATGTGCCGCTGGATCCGGGGTATCCGGCGGAGCGGCTGGGGTTCATGCTGGCGGACACGCAGGCGCCGGTACTGCTGACGCGGGAGAGTCTGTTGGGAGCGCTGCCGCCGAGGGAGGGACACATGCTGTGCATCGATCGGGAGTGGCAGCGATTGCGCAGCAGCCCGAGACCACCCTGAAGAGCGCGCCACGGCCGACAACCTCGCCTACGTGATCTACACCTCCGGGTCCACCGGCCAGCCCAAAGGCGTCATGATCGAGCATCGGTCGGTGAATCGGCTGGTTTGCAATGCGGACTACGTCCGCCTCGACGCCAATGATTGTGTCGCGCATGCGTCCGTCGTCGCGTTCGATGCGGCCACCTTCGAAATCTGGGGTGCACTGCTGAACGGAGCGCGACTGGCCATCCTTGCGAAGGAGGTGATTCTGGATGCCGATGTACTGGGGAGTGCAATCAAGGAATTTGGCGTAACCACGCTGTTCGTTACGACGGCATTATTCAACCGCCTTGCGCACGCGTCACCACCTCCGTTCGCCGGTTTGCGGTGTCTCCTCTTCGGGGGTGAGGTCGCAGAACCAGGCGCGGTCAGGAAGGTGCTGCAGGATGCAAAGCCTTGGCGTTTGGTGCATGTTTACGGTCCCACCGAAACGACGACCTTCGCGACCTCGCACGAAGTGACAGCCGTCGGCGAGGATGATCGGCGTATCCCCATAGGACGCCCAATCTGCAACACGCGGGCTCATGTCCTCGATCGCTTCGGCCAACGGCAGCCGATTGGAATTCCGGGCGAACTCCACATAGCCGGCGATGGCGTCGCTCGTGGCTATCTGCGATCGCCGGTGCTTACCGGCGAGCGCTTCAGCTTCGACCCTTACTCCGAGGACTCTCGATGCCGGCTGTACAGGACCGGCGATGTCGTTCGACAGCTTCCCAGCGGCGCGTACGAGTTTCTCGGGCGATTCGACCGGCAAGCCAAGATCCGCGGATTCCGCGTCGAACCCGAGGAAGTGGAGGCTATCCTCGCCTCTCATCCCGCAGTCGCGGAGTGCACGGTGATCGTTCGCGACGACGGAGTTGGAGGCAAGGCCCTGGTCGCCTATTTCGTTCCGCGGAGCCGAGCAAGCGTGGGTCACCAGGCAATCCGGAGCTTTCTCAAGGAGCGTCTACCCGAGCACATGGTCCCGGGCGTGCTGACTTCGCTGCGCGAGTTGCCGCTCACGGCGAACGGCAAAGTCGACCGCGAACGCTTGCCTGCTCCGCTCGCCGACGAAGGCCTCAGCGTCACCGAACCGCGGGTACACACGCAACTCGAGTTGCACCTTATCAAGCTGTGGCAAAGGTTGCTAGGCTCGAATTGCGTGGGCATCGACGACAATTTTTTCGATCTTGGAGGCCATTCGCTGCTCGCAGTGAGAATGGTGGACGAGATCGAGAGGCAATTCGGGCGTCGCATTCCTCTCGATGCACTGTGGTACAACGGCGCAACGGTCGCGAGCCTCGCAGATCTGCTGGAGCAGGACGAGGCCACGCTTGCATGGCCGCTGCTGATCCCGATGAGGCGATCAGGGTCGAAGCCGGCGCTGTTCTGCGTCCATACGATGGGTGGGAATCTCTTCCATTACGATGCTCTCGTCCACGCGCTGAACCTCGACCAGCCGGTTTTCGGACTGCAGGCGCGTGGAGTTTATGGCCGCGAAAAGCCTCGCTGGAGCGTCGAAGAGATTGCGGCGGACTGTGTTGCAGCGATGCGGTCGCAACAACGGCGAGGTCCGTACCTGATTGCCGGCTATTCGAGTGGAGGCTGGATTGCGTACGAGATGAGTCGTCAGTTGCGTGACCGGGGCGAGGCGGTTGCCGCGTTGACGCTCCTCGACGTTTTCGGGCCAGGTCTGAAGAGAAATGACGACAGCTGGAGCATGATTGCGCGGACGCTGCGTCGCGACGGGATCCGGCACATTCAGGAGCGTGTCTATCATAAAGTGCTGTTCACTCTCGGTCTTTCCAGAATGCGTGCCCTGCGCAAGATCGGCGAAGCGCAACGATGGGCGTTCTCGTCGTATCGCCCGAAGCCCTCCGAGGTTGAAGTCCATCTGTTCCGGGCCGGGGCGTCTGCCGACAAGGTCGCCGACCCCACGCTGGGTTGGATGGCATTGGCGACGAGAGGTGTGCGTATCCACGAGATCGCGGGCTCGCACAGCTCCATCATGAAACCCCCTCGTGTAGTGGAATTGGCAAGAGAACTGCAGGACGTCCTGGATTCCAGCACGACAAAAGCGGGCACCGTCGAACCGAGTGATGAAGCGTTGCCGCGGAGAACCATCAGGCGCAATTGAAGCCGACAACCGGCGAAAATCCAGCCGCCAGCAAGAGTGGTTCGGAATCAGTTGTCTTCCTAGACCTGTGCGAGCGTCCAGTCTTCTCCGCTCGCGGCGACCGCGCCGTGCCAACCGGCCGGAAGCGGCGACATGCGGACGAGAAGCGCTGGATCGAGCGTTGCCGGGCCGCGTGAGCGCACGCGCGCGATCGACCCGCCGGACTCGAACGTCACGCAAAAGCTGTCGAGCGCCAGCGAGAGCCCGGCGCCGTGCGCTTTCAGGACCGCTTCCTTTGCCGTCCAGTGACGGAAGAACGCTTCGCGGCGCAGTTCCGGGGCCGCCGCCTGGATCGCCGCGAGCTCGGTGCCGAAGAAGAACTCGCGCGCGATCGGCAGCGGATCGAAGTCGTCACGGACTTGCTCCAGATCGACGCCGATCTCTCGGTCGCGCGACACGGCGAGCAGCGCGCGATCGTGCGAGTGCGCAAGATTGAACGTCGTCGTTACGCCATGCGCGCCCGCTTGCGCGAGCGAAGGCTTTCCCGCAACGCCGTGGACGAACGCGATCGCGCGCGGCTCGACGCCGCAATATCGGCCGAGCGCGTGACGCAGGACGCCGTGGGCGACGATCCAGCGCGCGCGGTCGCGGCGGCGGACGAAGCGGTCGGCCCGCAGCTTTTCATCGTCCGAGAGGAGCTCCCTCCAGGCTTCGACGGTCGCGTTCGATTCGAGGAGCGTGAACGCCCAAACGTGCACGTCGGTGTGCTCGATAGGAATCGGCTGGTGTTGCGTCGACGGCGCGACGCGTGTGAACGGGAGCATGGAGCGTCCTTGACCGGTAGCGCTCGTCCGAAGCGACTGCCGCATCGGCGGCGGGCCCTGCGCTAAGGCGGCGCGCCGGGCTTCGCTGCCTTGACCATCGCGGCGAAGCGCCCGATATCGCCGGCGATCTCGGCGGAGAACTGTTCGGGCGTGTCGTCGATCGGCTCGTAGCCGAGTTGCTGCAGCTGTCGTTGAAACTCGGGGAGGCGACGAAGCTCGGCGAGCCCGTTTCGCAACCTGGCGAGCACGTCCGGCGGCGTTCTCGCCGGCGCGACGAGGCCGTACCACGGCTCGACGCGAAGGCCGCGGAAGCCGAGCTCCTCGAGCGTGGGCAGCAGCGGCGCGACGGCGACGCGACGCGCCCCGGCGGCGGCGAGCAGGCGCAGCGTCCCTGCCTCCGCATGCGGCGCGACGAACGAAGCATCGAAGAAGACCATGTCGATCCGCGCGGCGAGCAGGTCGGCGAGCGCGGCGGGCGCGCCTTTGTACGGCACCTCGACGATGTCGATACCCGCGGCGGCCTTGAAGAGCTCGGCGGCGAGCCGGCTCTGCACGCCGGTCGAGCCGTACGTCAGCGTTCCGGGCGCTGCCTTGGCGATGGAGATCAGCTCGGCGATCGTCGTCGCCCGGGTGCCGGCGTTGATCGAAAGCACGAGCGGCACACGCGCGATTCGACCGATCGGCGCGAAGTCGGCGACTGGATCGTAGCGAAGGGAGCGGCCGTCCGCGGCGACGAGCGCGAGGTTGCTCTGGCCCGCAAGCAGCAGCGTGTAACCGTCGGCCGGTGCGCGCGCAACGACTTCAGCCGCGATCGTGCCGTCGGCGCCACCGCGGGCCTCGACCACGATCGACGCGCTCCAAAGCTTTTCGAGACCCTGTGCGACGAGCCGCGCGAGCCGATCGCTCTGACCGCCGGCGGCGGTACCCGCGACGATCCTCACGGCGCGTTCCGGATAGCCTTCCGCGGCGCTCGTTTGCGGCGACAGCATCGCGAATGCGATGAGCGCCACGATCGGCAGGTTCATTCGCCGCATCGCTTACTCTTCGGGTCCGCGGACAGCCGCCCGGCGCGGCGCCAACGGCGGCGGCCGGAGCGGCGAAGCGGCCTCGGCCGCGAGCGCCGCGGCGTAATGCGCGACGATGGGCAGCCGGAACAGCGCGTCGGCCCCGAGACTCGAGCCTGTCGCGGCGTTCACGCGCGACGTCACCTCCGCACCGCGGAGCGAATCTCCGCCGATCTCGAAGAAATTGTCGTCGATGCCGACGCGCTCGACGTGGAGGACCTCGGCGATGATTCCGGCAACGAGCGTTTCGTGCGCGTCGCGTGGCGCAACGTAGCCGGCGCGAAGCGACGCGCGGAGGTTGTTCGCGAGCTCGCTGCGGTTGAGCTTGCCCGCTGCCGTGCGCGCGAGGCGCGGGACGCGGACAATGGTGCTCGGCACCTTGTGCGGCGCGAGATGGGCAAATGCGAAATCGCGCAAGTCCTGCACGGAGACCGTCGCCGGCTCGCGAACGACGACCGCTGCGGCCACGTCTTCGCCCAGCGTCGGATGCGGCATTCCGAATGCGGCGGCATCGGCGACGGCCGGATGGCGCAGCAGCACTTCATCGATTTCCGCAGGCGCAACCTTCATTCCGCCGCGATTGATGATCTCCTTGATCCTCCCGGTGATGAATAGATAGCCGTCGGCGTCGAGGTGACCGCCGTCGCCGGTCCGGAACCAGCCCTCGTGGAATGCTCGGCGATCGGCGTCCGGATCGCCCTCGTATCCGCTCATCGTTGTGGGCCCTCTCACGACAATCTCGCCGGCGACGTTGGGCCCGGCGAACGCTCCACCGTCGTCGACGATGGCGATCTCGGGACCGGCCGAGATGCCGACCGACCCGGATTTTCGCGGTGCCGGCGGTAGCGGATTCTGCGCGATCGTGCCGGCCTCGCTCGTTCCGTACGCCTGGACAATCGGCACGTTGAACGCGCCTTCGAGGCGACGCTGCTGTTCCGGCGGCAGCGCGATGCTGCTCGAGCGGATGTAGCGCAACGTCGGCGGCATCGCGCCGCGGCGCGCGGCGCGCTCGCGCAGCGCTTCGAGCAGCGCGGGGTTTGCCGAGAAGTAGGTGATCGACAGCTGGTGAAGCGCATCGAGCAGCGCGTCCGCATCCGGGTCGCGCGCAAAGCCGATCGCGCCTCCGGCAGCGAGAGGCGAAAGCAGCGAATGCGAGAAGGCGCCGGAGGTGAAAATCGGCGCGACGAACAGGCACCGATCCGCGCTGTGGATCGGTTGCGCGCGCGAGCGTGCGAGAAGTTGCGCGTGCGTCACCGGCACCACTTTCGGCGTGGACGTCGTGCCGGACGTGTGGAAGACGATCGCGAGATCGTCGGGGACGGGACGGATCGGGGAACCGGCGTGCGCGCCGTCTCGACGCGCAGCGCGATCGTGCCGGCCGGCGCGTCCGCCACCGATGCGAGACGCAGCAATGCGTAACCGCGGGAGCGCGCGACTGCGACCACCGGCGAATCGACATGCTCCGGCACCACCAGCGTGTCTGCGTGCAGCGCCTGGAACAGTGCCTCGCTCGCCGAGCGGCCCAAGGCCGGATTGAGTGGAACACAGACCCCCGTGCAGAGAACCGATACCATCAAAGTCGCCGCTTCCGGCCCGTTCGGCAGCGCCACGGCGACGCGGCTCCGCCGTTCGACACCCGTTGCCGCGAGCGTAGCGGCTGCGCGCTCGACTTCGTCGAGGAGCGCCGCGTAGCCGAGCGGCCGTCGATCCGGCGCGATGATCGCCGGTTCAGCGCCAAAGGTGACCGCCTGCCTGACGAGGAGGTCATGAATTGTGCCGACCGCCGCCATCGCCTCACGTGCGATGAATCCACCCATTCACGGTAAAGCGGCTGTCTGCGAAATCCTTCGACGGCACGTGCACGGACGTCACCTCGTGCATGATCGCCGCGTTGAAGAACACGATGCTGTTGTTGCGCGGCTCGACGAGCTGAAAAGTGTCGGTGCTGCTGAACTTGCCGTTGCGGAGCTCGTCGTCGTAGACGCGCAGCTCGCCGCCGGTGAACCCTTTGGGGTCGCGATTGAAGTAATAGACGTATGTGAGCTTGCGCGTCGCGTCGATCGCGCCTTTGCCCGCGTCGGTGTGCGGCCGGAAGTAGCTGCCGTCGGTGCTCGCAGTCACCTGGCATTCGACGCGACCGACGGTGAATGGCGGCATCCTGAGCCGCGGGATCACCTCGGGCATCACCGCACGGATCCTTTCGACTAGGACACGCTCCACCTCCGCCGGCGCGTGCAGCACCAGCGACTGCCGGTAGTCCTTGACGCTGTCGTCGCTCGTCCACGACGATTGGAATCTGCCTTGCGCGGCGATCACGGTGTCGCGAAGCCACTTCAACTGGTCGTCGGCGAGAAAGCCGTCGAGTTGCACGAACGGGTGACGGATGATGCGCGGAGCTGTCGGCGTGTCGGCGTCGGTGCCTGGCTGCACCAGCACCGCCGGGTCCGTGACGATGCCGACGAGTTGATGGCTTGCGAATGTCAGCGACGCCCGCCCCCCTTCGACGGGAATCTGGAACAGCGTGGCGGGCGAAGGCTCGTCGCGGCCGCTTGCGGGCGCCGCGACCGTTTGCAAGAGCTGAGCGAGCAGCGGATGCTCGGGAGGCAACACGAGCATCGCCGCGTGCCCGCCGGAGAGCATCAGCTTCACCTTGATCTCACGCGCGCCGGATTGTTGCGGGACGAACTTCATCTTATGGGTGCCCGGCTCAGTATGCTCGCTAGGCTAAGGTAATGGCCGTATCTACCTGATCCTCTCCGCGCAGTCGAACATCGTAGCACTCATGTTTTGCTTTCAATTGGTTGCAACCTCTTCATGCCCTCTCCGTGCCACAGCTCCCGCAAACGGATGGCGGCGGCTCCGGGACTGCGGGCAAGGGGCAGGATCCAAGGCGCCGCAACCTGGCCATTCGAGTCTCGCTCAAGGCGGAGAATAGTAGCAAACCCGCGCTCGACACCAGCGTGCATCCAGCATTGCTCGGCGACGGCAATTTGCCAACGCGACGAGAATCGCCCAAACTGGAAAAACTATGCCCGAGTTCATCTATTTGCTGGTCAACCACCCCGCTCTGATCGGGTTCCCGATTCTTTCTTTCGCGGTCCTCGCGCTGTGGAGCAAATCGCGCACCGCGTGGGTGGCGGCGGCTGCGTGGGTCATATATCTTGGTTATGAGCTGGGCATGAGTGCTGGCGTATTGTGCGGCGCCAACGCGTGTGAGAAACGAACGCTCCTCTACGTCGGCTATCCAATTCTGGCCTTCCTGTCGGCCGTCGCCTTGGTACAGGTTTACGTTCACTTTCGCGATAGACAACATCGTCGATTCGGTCAGGGCGGCGCCAAGTGAAGAAATTCGACGTGATGCCGCTGTCGGCGATCGCAGCGACTCCGCGCTGGCACAAACGCCGCCGAGTTCATTGGCGTGCCGATGGAAGGGGTGCGTCGACCGGTCACGATTTGTGTCTGTTTGTGGATCGGTAACGGCGAGGTCCGGCTACTTGATCCCGAGGCGCTCCATACGGTATCTCATCGCGCGGAACGTGATGCCGAGGAGTTTCGCCGCCGCCGTGCGGTTGTAGCGCGTCTTCTCGAGCGCCTCGTTGATCGCCGCGCGCTCGACGCGATCTAGATAATCCTGCAGCGGCCATTTGTCGCCGGCAGTCACGGCGTATTCCGACTCCTCTGCGATCGGCGTCAGATGCAGGTCGTCGGCGGAGATTCGATGCGTGTCCGCGGCGAGCGAAAGCCCGCGCTCCAGCACGTTCTCGAGCTCGCGGACGTTGCCCGGAAACGGATAGCGCTCGAGCGCGGCGATCGCGTCCGGGTCGAGCTTCACCGGGGTGCCGCGCGACAGGCGCTCGAGGATCGCGCTTGCGATCAGCGGAACGTCCTCGCGCATCTCGCGCAGGCTCGGCATCGCGAGCTCGATCACGTGCAGCCGGTAGTAGAGGTCCTGCCGGAATTCGCCGCCATCGACGAGCGCCGATAGCTTCTTGTGCGTGGCGCTGATGATGCGCGCGTCGACCGCGTCCTCCTGCGTCGCTCCGACTTTGCGGACCTTCTTCTCCTGGATCGCGCGCAGCAGCTTCACCTGCATGTGCAACGGGAGATCGGCGACCTCGTCGAGAAACAGCGTGCCGCCGTTGGCCGCCTGGAAGAACCCGTCGCGATCGCTCTCGGCTCCCGTGAACGCGCCCTTGCGGTAGCCGAAGAATTCGCTCTCCATCAGGTTCTCGGGAATCGCGCCGCAATTGACGGCGACGAAAGGCTGTTCGGCGCGCGCGCCACCGGAGTGAATCATCCGCGCCGCGAGCTCCTTGCCGCTGCCCGACTCGCCGTTGATGAACACCGGCGCCTGGCTCTTCGCGAGCCGCTCGATCATGTCGCGGACGTGCATCATCGCCTGCGACTCGCCGAGCAGCCGATAGCCGGTCGTCGGCTGCCGCTTCTCGGCGTCGGGAACTTTGAGCGCCTGCTTGACGAGCGCCCGCAGCTGCTCGAGCGCGACGGGTTTCGCCAGGTAGTCGAACGCGCCCGCCTTGAGCGCCGCGACGGCGTTTTCCGCGCTTCCGTACGCTGTGATCACGGCAACGGGGACGTCGAGCCCCTTCTGGTTGATGTGCTCGACCACGCGCAGGCCGGGACCGTCGGGAAGCCGCATGTCGGTGAGGCACAGGTCGAACGACTCGGAATCGAGAAAGCGGATCGCTTCGGCGACCGACTCTGCACGGGTCGTATCGAGGCCCATCCGCGAAAGCGTGAGCTCGAGCAGCTCGAGGAGATCCGGCTCGTCGTCGATGAGCAGCACTCTGGGCTGCCCGCGTGATTTGCGTGACATGGGTTTTCCTCTTATTTACCTACCGGTTTGAAAGCGCGCTTCATCGTCATCCGGAAATGGGCCCCGGGGCCTCTCGGCAGGAGCTCCAATGTGGTGCCATTCGCGTCGCAGAGCTCGCGCGCGATGTAAAGACCAAGCCCCGTTCCGCCGGGGCGCGTCGTGAAGAAAGGCTCGAAGATCTGGCCGCGGAGGTCCGTGGGAATGCCGGGGCCGTCGTCGGCGAGCTCGCAGATGATGGCATCGCCCATGTAGCCGGGGCGAGCCGCGATCCGGATGCTGCCTTCCTTTTTCTGGCAATGCTGCCATGCGTTGCGCACGAGATTCCAGAAGATCTGGTTCAAGTGCCCGCGGTCGAAGAGGACGCGCAGTTCCTCGGGGATGAGGATGACGATGGATTTCGGCGGCAAGCTTTCGGCCTGGACGATCTCGTCGATCAGCGCGCGGACGAACTCGCCGAGGACGACGACTTCGGGTTGCTGACGGTCGCGGCGGTTGAGCTGCAGGACTTCGCCGACGATCCGGTCGATCCGCCTTGCGTTGTTGCGGATCATGCCCAGCAACCGCTCGCCGGCAGGCGCGACGGCGCCGTCTTCCTCGAGGAGCTGCGCTGCCTGGTTGATCGCCGAAAGCGGATTGCGCACCTCGTGCGCGATCGACGCGGTGAGGCGTCCGAGCGCCGCGAGCTTCATCTGCTGCGCCTCGTTCTGCGCCCGTCCAAGGTCCTCGAGATAGATCAGCGTGCCGCCGTTCAAGCCCGAGCCGATGCGCACGAGCCGCACGCGCAGCAGGCGCTGCGACGACTCCACCTTGAACGGCGGCAGCGCCTCGGTGTAGTCCTCCTGCCAGCGCCGCCAGTAGTCGTGCAGCGTCTTGCTGAATTCGGCGAGCCGCATTCCGCCGCGCATCCTGCCGAAGCCGCCGAGGAGCCGCGTGACCTGCGCGTTGTGCCCGCGAACCACGCCGTTCAGGTCGACGACGAGCACGCCGTCCTGCATGTCCTGAATGATGAGCCGATTGACCTGCTCGAGGTTCGCGACGTCGATCCCGCGCTGCGCGGCAAGATCCTCGGACGCCTTCGTGTAGCGCCCGAGCGCGACGGCGATGCCGATCGTCGCGAAGTAGCCGAACGCGATGAGTCCCGTCTGGAACGGCTGCGCGCCCGTCACGCGGCCTTCGAGCATCCGCCAGATGTCGAGACCGAGCAGCACCACGCTCGCAAACGCCGCGTGGAAGAACGCGGTTTGCGTGCGCAGCAGCCAGCCGCTCGCGGCCAGCTGGGGGAAGAGCAGGATCGGCAGCGAGCCCCCGGTCCCGCCGCCGGCGATCATCACGAGCGCGATGCACATCACGTCGCCGAAGAGCAGCGTGGAGACGAGCGGCGGCAGAGACAGCGCAATCGGGTCGCGCTGGATCCAGACGAACGTCACGAGCCCGAACACGAAATAGAGCGCCGCGGCCCAGACGAAGGCGTTGGGCGCCGCGATGCCGAGAACCCGAAGGTCGAGCAGCAGCGCGGTGCCGAGGAGCGCAGCGCCGCACACCGCGCGATAGACGCCGACGATCCAGAGGATGCGGCGACCGGATTCCGCCGCCGACACGGGCGGGAGTGGCGAGTCGAACGGCGCCGCCTCGGGTCCGGCCTGGATCGGGGCGTTGTGGCGGGAGTTCAGGAATTGCATCAGCGCTGCTCGATGCAGGCCGGTTCGCCGCAAGTCAACCCATCGGGGCCGCGCTTCGCGTCCGCACTCGGCAGGTACACGCCGCAGCGCACGCAACGCACCATCTTGTCGACGCGAGCATCCTTCGGCGACGCGCCGCGCGCCGCGTCGTTGCGCCGCTTCGCGGCCGCGACGTTCACGAGGCGCAGCGCGAGCAGCGCGACGACGATCACCACCGCCCAGAGAAGGAGCTTCATCGGCTACAGCACCTTCCCCGGATTGAAGATTCCCGCGGGGTCGAGCGCCGCCTTGACGGTTCGCATCAGGTCCATTTCCGTCGCGCTCTTGTAGCGGATGAGCTCCTCGCGCTTCAGTTGACCGATCCCGTGCTCGGCGCTGATGCTGCCGGCGTGCGCGGCGACCAGGTCGTGCACGATCCGATTCGCGCGCGGCGCGTTCGCCATGAACGCGGCCTGGTCGGCGCCTTCCGGGCCGGCGAGGTTGTAGTGCAGGTTGCCATCGCCGAGGTGGCCGAACGTGACGAAGCGTATGCCGGGCAGCGCGGCATTCAGCGCGTCGCGCGCCTCGTCGACGAAGCTCGGGATCGCGGAGACCGGCAGCGAGATGTCGTGCTTGATGTTCGGGCCTTCGCGCCGCTGCGCCTCGGCGATATTTTCACGCAGCGCCCACAATGCGTGCGCCTGCTCCACCGATTGCGCGATCGTCGCGTCGAGCGCAACGCCCGATTCGAGCGCGGCGCCGAGGGCCTGCTCGACCTGCGCGGCGATGGACGAATCGATCGCTGTGTCGTCCGCCTGGATCAGCGCATACCAAGGGTGGCCAGGGCAGGGGTTGGGCGAGCCTGGATGGTGCTTGCGCGATATGGCGATCGACAGCGCCGACAGCAGCTCGAAGCCCGTGATCCGATCGCCTAGCGCCGCGCGCAGATCGCGGAGCAACCGAACGCTCGACGCGACGTCCGGCACGGCGGCAAACGCCGTGACGCGCGCGCGAGGGGCAGGGTAGAGCTTCAGCACGGCGGCCGTCACGACACCCAGCGTGCCCTCGGCGCCGATGAAGAGCTGCTTCAGATCGTAGCCGGTGTTGTCCTTGCGCAGTCCGCGCAGACCGTTCCAGACGCGGCCGTCCGCCAGCACGACTTCGATGCCCAGCACGAGCTCGCGCGCGTTGCCGAAGCGAAGCACCGCCGTGCCTCCGGCGTTGGTCGAGAGATTGCCGCCGATCGTGCAGCTCCCTTCGGCTGCGAGCGACAGCGGAAAGAGCAGCCCGTTGTCGGCAGCGGCCTGCTGGACGGCGGCGAGCGGCACGCCGGCTTCGGCCGTCAGCGTCGCGTTGTCGGGATCGACGGCGCGCACGCGGTTCATCCGCGCGAGCGACAGCACGATCGCACTGCCCTGGGCGTCGGGTGTCGCGCCGCCGCACTGTCCGGTGTTGCCGCCTTGCGCGACGATCGGGACGCCCAAATCCGCGCAGGCGCGAACGACAGCGGCCACTTCGTCGGTGCTGCCGGGGCGCACGACCGCGAGCGCGCGTCCGTGGAAGCGGCCACGCCAGTCGGTGACATAGGGAAGGACGTCGGATTCGGCCGTCAGGACCTGCGCGCTGCCGACGGCCGCGTCGAGCCGCGCCCGCAGGTTTGCGCGAATGTCGGTCATGAGCGGCGATGATAGCGGATTACCCCTGCCATCGCACCCGGAGCGAGGGTCGCCGATCGCGATGCACATGAAGTGCAGCGGTGCCGTTGCAAATACGAGAATGTTTCTTTGGCGGCGCCCCGTTTCCGGACGGTGCCGCCGCCTGAAGCTTCAACCGCTCCGGGTCAGCGATTCCCAGGCATGCGAGGTATTGGGGTACAGCTCGTCGTAGTAGGCGCGCAGCTCGAACAGTTCCCGCAGGACGTCGACCGGAAAGCCCTGGCGGTTGCCGCGCTTGTCGACGAGGAGATCGTCCATGTAGCGGCGGAACGAGTTGGGATCCGGCCACATCGCGGCCATGAGGTTGGCGATCCGCGGGAACTTGTAGAGCAGCGAGCGGGGCTGGACCTCGACCGGTAGCGTCGACGCCCAGGCGAACGTGGGCTTGAGCAGCCCGTTCGACGGCTCGCTCTTGCGGCGCTCGGCCCAGTCCTCGGAGGCCTGCTCGGGTTGCTGCGCGGGCGCCGACGACGCGGCAGCCGGACGCGGTCCCTGATCGACGCGGTCGTCGGTCGGCGAAAAGCGTTCGGTCCTGCGGTAGATCGACATAACTGGGCACCCTTTTCCCAAGCGCGGCACGCGATAGGGCCCGGCCCCGGTCCTTCCGGGGCTTTCGAACCCCGTGCAGCAAGACCCGCGCCAGAGAGGACGCTTCGGACCCAAGGTCCGATCGACAGGCCCGCCACTGGAGGGGAAACGGGCGGGGTAGGATAGCGATGGTGGGCACAGCACCGTTATCACAACCGACGCTCACGGGGGACCCGTATGGCAGAGGCGAAGAAGGTGGACCCAGGCACGGCGTTCAACGACATTTCCGAGTTCATGCAGAAGATGTGGAACCCGTTCGGCGTCCCGATGCCGGGATTCGGAATGCCCGGGGCGGCGCCCGGCGCGCCTGGGGCGCCACCGGTGGCCGGCGTGCCGTTCCCCAATCCGGCGGCGATGTTCGCGACCCTCGATCCCGCGGAGCTCGCGCGCAAGATCGACGAGCTCAAGGTGATCGAGGCGTGGCTGCAGATGAGCCTGAACATGATGCAGCTCAGCATCAAGACGATGGAGCTGCAGAAAGCCTCGCTCGAAGCCCTGCGCGCGCCGCCGGCGTCGCAGGGAACCTAGCGACGGCTGCAGGACCTGACCCTGACCTGCCTCAACCTTTACCACAGGAGCGACCGATGGCCATCGTCCTCTACTACGGCTCGGGCTCGCCTTTCGCGTGGCGCGTCCAGCTCGCCCTCGAGCACAAGAGCCTTCCCTACGAGCGCAAGGTGCTGTCCTTCTCCGCGGGCGACACGCGCAAGCCCGAGTTCGTGGCGCTCAACCCCAGGCACCGCGTGCCGGTCATCGTCGACGGCGACTTCGTGCTCTTCGAATCCAGCGCGATCGTCGAGTATCTCGAAGACGCGTATCCCGCCTCCGGTGCGCGGCTCTTCCCCGGTGATGCGCGCACGCGCGCGCTCGCACGCCGGCTCATCATGGAGGTCGACAACTATTTCGACGAGGCGATCGATCCGCTGACCACGCAGGCGTTCAGCCGCAAGCCCGAAGAGCGCGACGCAAAGGAGATCGCTGCGAGCCGTGCCGCGGTGGTCGACGAGCTGGTCTACTTCACCAAGGCAATGCGCGGGGACTTTCTCGCGGGCCCGCTGTCGGCGGCCGACTTCGCTTTCTATCCGTACATCAGCTATCTGCCGCGCTGCCAGCTCAAGATTCCCGATCTCGACGCCGATGGCATGCTGACGCCCGAGCTTCGGGCGTGGAAGGGCCGCATCGAACGCCTGCCATTCTTCGACAAGACGATCCCTCCGCACTGGAAGCAATCGTAGGGACGCCAGCATGAAGCTCACGACAACGGCCTTTGCCGACGGCGGCGCCATCCCCGTCGAATTCGCGTTCGGCGCGATCGATCCGGTGGCCCACGTCAAGCTGTCGGGCAACCGCAATCCCGATTTTGCGTGGGTCGGATTGCCGGCTGGAACGAAGTCCCTGGTGCTGCTCTGCCACGATCCCGACGTGCCTTCGCGCGGCGACGACGTCAACAAGGAAGGCCGCACCGTCGCCTCGTCGCTCGCGCGCGTGGATTTCTTCCACTGGGTGCTGGTCGATTTGCCGGCGGACGCCGCTCCGATCGAGCGGGGCGAATTCTCCGATGGAGTCACGGCGCGCGGAAAGCCCGGTCCCCAGGCGCCCCGTGGCGCGCGTCAAGGAATCAACGACTACACCGGATGGTTTGCCGGCGACAAGGAAATGGCCGGCAACTATTTCGGGTATGACGGACCGTGCCCGCCATGGAACGACGAGCTGCCGCATCGGTACATCTTCACGCTGATGGCGCTCGATGTCGCGCGCCTCGGAGTCGGCGGCGTGTTCAAGGGGCCGGACGTGCGCAACGCCGTCGCGGGCCACGTGCTGGCGGAGGCCGCTGTCACGGGCCGCTACACGCTCAACCCGGACGTGCGGCTTTAGCAGGCCACGGAAGCGCTGCGCCGCTGCGGCGTCCGGCGCTTCCCGCCGAAGGGTTGGCGCCCCGAAGACGAATCGAACGTCCGACCTGCCCCTTAGGAGGGGGCTGCTCTATCCACTGAGCTACCGGGGCGCGCACCGCGCATTTTAGCGGAACGCTCGCGCTCTCCCCGGATGCGTCGACCCGTCACGCTTCTTGCACCGCGGCCCAGCGCGGACACTTGACGAGATGATCGTTGACGAGGCCGGTAGCCTGCATGAACGCATACATGATCGTCGGTCCGACGAATCGGAAGCCGCGCTTCGCGAGATCCTTCGACAGCGCGTCCGATTGCGCGCGTGCGCGCCGGGACCGTCGAGAGCGTGCGGTGACGATTCACGATCGGCTTGCCGTCGACGAACTTCCAGACGTAGCGGTCGAACGTCCCGTGCTCGCGTTGCAGCGAGAGGAACGCGCGCGCATTCGCGACGGCGCTGTCGATCTTCAATCGATTGCGGACGATGCCGGCGTTCGACATCAGGCGTTCGATCTCTGCGGCCGTCGAAGCGGGCGACGCGCTCCGGATCGAACCCGGCGAATGCCTCGCGATAGGCGTCGCGCTTGTTCAGTATCGTCGACCACGAAAGACCGGCCTGAGCGCCCTCGAGAACCAGGAACTCGAAGAAGCGCCGATCGTCGTGGACCGGCACGCCCCATTCGTCATCGTGGTAGGCGGCGTAGAGATCGCTTCCGTTTGCCCACGGACAACGGGCGATGGAGAGTGGCCATTTGGAGATCGCGAGAGAGAACGAGAGTCGAATTATCGATGCGACGCGATACGCGACGGCAAATGCGGTGACGGCGGCCGTCTGCGGCGTGGCAAAATCAGCGAGTGATTCCGTGGCTGCGACAGAGGACGCCGTTTCCGCCGCTCGAGTCTGCGCTGATCGAGCCGAATGGACTGCTCGCGGCGAGCGAGGACGTGACGCCGGCGCGCTTGCTCGAAGCCTATCGCCGGGGAATATTTCCCTGGTACAGCGGCGATCAACCGGTCCTCTGGTGGAGTCCCGATCCGCGGATGGTGCTCTTTGTCGACGAGTTTCGCATCGCGCGCTCGTTGCGCAAACGCATCAAGCAGGAGCGTTGGGACGATAACGCGCCGACTCCGCGTTTCGGGCCGTGATCGACGCGTGCGCTTCAGCGCGCAGGCCGGGACAAACGGGAACCTGGATCACACCCGCGATCATCGATGCCTACGCCGATTTGCACGAGCGCGGCTATGCGCACTCGGTCGAAGCGTGGCGCGAGCGGCGAGCTCATCGGCGGCCTCTACGGTGTGGCGATCGGGCGAATGTTCTTCGGCGAATCGATGTTCGCGCGCGAGTCGGATGCGTCGAAGGTGGCGCTCGCGCATCTCGTTGCAATGCTGCGTGCGCGGGAGTTTCCTCTGGTCGATTGCCAGCAGCAGACAGGGCACCTGGCGTCGTTCGGCGCCCGGCCGATTCCGCGCAGGGTGTTTGCGGATCTTGTTGCCGGATTGGTACACTCGACCGCACCGGGCGGCGCATGGACGCCCGCATCGATTTCGGACGTGCTCGCGTGACCAAGCTCAACGACCTTCCGCTGGCGTCACTGCAGTTTTACGCAACGGCTCCGTACCCGTGCAGCTATCTGCCGGATCGCGTGGCGCGGTCCCAGGTGGCCACCCCCAGCCACCTCATCGATACCGATGTGTACAGCGAACTCGTCCGCCATGGCTTTCGGCGGAGCGGGGGGTTTACCTACCGCCCCTATTGCGACCGCTGCCGGGCCTGCGTGCCCGTACGCATCCCCGTCGACGCCTTCCAGCCCAACCGCACTCAGCGGCGGACGCTCCGCCGACACCGTGAGTTGACTGCAGTTAGGCACAAATTAACGTTCAATGCCGAACATTACGCGCTTTACCTGAGCTATCAGCGGTACCGCCACCCCGGTGGGGGAATGGATCAGGACAGCCGCGAGCAGTACCAGCATTTCCTCCTCCACAGCAACGTCGCGACCGATCTGATCGAGTTTCGGGAAGGCGAACCTGCTGCGGATGGTCAGCCTCGTCGATCGCCTTCGCGACGGCTTGTCGTCCGTCTATGCGTTCTTCGAGCCCGGAATCCGCGGAACCAGCTACGGGACCTACAACGTCCTTTGGCAGATCGAACGGTGCCGCGTCCTGGGATTACCCTACCTGTATCTCGGGTATTGGATCGCCGAGAGCCGGAAGATGGCTTACAAGGCGACGTTTCGGCCAGCGGAAGGGCTGATGGACGGGGTGTGGCGGCGGCTCTAAGGCAACGCCAATTCCGATAGCTACTAGGCGATTGCGGGGACTACCGTCTTTATCCCCGTGCCCTGCTAACCGAACATGCGCCAGTGCCAGAGACCAGAGAGGTTGCCCAGTCCTCAGTTCGCTTCCCGGCGCTAGACGGCATATAGCGTCGGCGGAAGCCTCTTTGTTCCTCAGGGCCCGCAAGAGTTCGCTTCAGCGGCGTTAATCAGCTGTGGCGGTGGCATCCTCGCTGCGCGTTATGCGAGGTTTGCGTGGTTCTTGGCCGAGTCGCGGAATCCCTGTTTTAACCTACGACTATCGGGGAATAGGGGATTCTAGGCCTCCCGAGTTGAAGAGGCTCCAAGCGGTCGCCGAGGATTGGAGCGAACTCGATTGCGGCGGAGCCATTGCGTACTTGCGGTCAGCCTTTGCCCGTGCCCAGTTGGTCGGGATCGCTCATAGCATTGGTGCACTCATAACCGGAGGTGCTCCCAACGTCTCCGAACTCGAGCGCTTCGTCTTCATTTCTCCACATACTGGTTACTACCGCGACTATTTGCCGAAGTATCGGCTCCCTATGGTCGTGCTGTGGCACGGGTTTATGCCGGTGCTCACTCGGGCTTTTGGCTATTTTCCTGCCAAGCTTCTGCGATTAGGCGAGGATATTCCCGCAGGAGTAGCGTTGCAGTGGGCTGCTCGACGCAGCCCCGACCTTCGCCCCGAGGCAACAACTCGCGATGCGAGCCGAGCGCGCTCCATGATGGCTAGGTATGAATCAGTGAAAGGTTCCGCCCTGGTTATTGGATTTCGCGATGACGCCTTCGCCACTTCAGCCGGCATTCGTCGCCTACTTGCGGCCTTCCCGGGGTTGCAGGCCGACATATCCGTTATCGCGCCGTCAGATGTCGGGATGAAATCTATCGGTCACTTTGGTTTCTTCCGCCGTGAAGCCGCTGCTGCCCTCTGGCCCAGAGTCGTACCCTTCATAAGGCCCCAGCCTCGATTCGAGAAGAGTCCGAGCAACTAGCGGCGACCCCCACAATCATCGGGAAGCCGGGCGCCCACCTTGGGAAGTGCCGCGCTTGTGGCTTACAGCTGGCACGCCATTTGCAGCAACCCGACCGCAGGCACTTATGGGGGGAAGAGTCATCCATCGTTGGATTGAGCCCTGACGCTTTACGTCACTAGGCCGCCATACACGGGCACCTAATGACAAGTCAGGCTCCCATTCATAGCGGACGATTCACGACAAAATGCGCATTGCATCCTTCGTCGGCGGGATCCTCACGCACCCACTAATTCAGCAGTGGTTCACCCGCAAAGGGTGGATCGGAATGCTTTCTTCCGCGCCGCGGCCCGAGTTGGAGCAAGCGCTTCTTAGGGTCGCGATACCCGCAGCAGTGATGGTCTATATTGCGATCGATGAGTTTGTTGGCGATCCCCTGACTGATACCGAGCACACCGCACTGTGGTTCGCGATCTCATTCTTTGTCTTTGCGGTTGTGTTGGCCGGATTTGTTCTACACGCGAAAACTGAATCGCCTGCGCGCCGGATCTTCGGCATCGTCACCGACAACACTGCCAACACGGCATTCTTGCTTCTCTCTGGCGAAGCCGGGGCGTTCGTCTTTGGCATTTACTTATTCGTGACGTTCGGCAACGGATTTCGTTACGGTCGCCTTTATCTCCGCATATCACAGGCTCTCTCAATTGTCGGCTTTCTCGTTGTTCTTTCGCTCTCTCCCTTCTGGTCAGCACACATCCCGGTCGGTATCGGGCATCCTGGTCGCGCTTATTGTTCTACCCTTCTATGTCGGAGTGCTCGCGGAACGGATTACCGAGGCGCGTAAACGCGCGGATGAAGCCAATAAGGCGAAAGGGCGATTTCTGGCTAACGTAAGTCATGAAATGCGAACGCCTTTGAACGGCGTAATCGCGATGGCTGACCTGTTACGGGAAACTCCACTGAATGAAGCCCAACAAGAGATTGTCGAGACGTTGGCGAACGCTAGTCAATTGGCGTTAGCTCAGATAGAAGACGTTCTTGACGCTGCGAAGATTGAGGCTGGCAGGGTTCAGATCGAATCGCGACCGTTTGATCTGGGTCGGCTCCTAAACAACAGCGTCAAGGTGGTAGCACCTCAGGCGCGTTATAAGGGCTTAGTTGTAAGGACTGACATTGACCCGTCCGTCAGCCGATGGTTCGCTGGTGATCCGCATTATCTTCGCCAAGTGCTCCTCAATCTGCTGTCGAATGCCGTCAAATTCACAGAGCGCGGTGAAATCAGACTTTGCGCGCGTACGTTGAGCGGAACGGCAGACAGCGGGCTTGTTCGGATTGAGGTAAAGGACACAGGAATAGGAATTCCCGATGACAAGCTCAGCGCGATATTTGAACCGTTCACTCAAGCGGACGACTCTGTCACCCGGGTATATGGTGGGACCGGCTTAGGGACGACGATTGCGAGGCAGCTCGTAATATTGATGGGAGGCCAGGTTGGCGTAGAAAGCGTCGTCGGTCAGGGAAGCACTTTCTGGGTGGAGATCCCACTACCCCATTCCGAGCCGAGACAGGCCGATCACGCTGACGATTTGAATTCGAACCGCAGAATTTCCTCGGCGCTGCATGGAACCGCCAGCGCTGGAGCCCCCAAACCGGTCAAGATTCGTGGTGCTCGCGTCTTAGTAGCCGAGGACAACGCAACAAACCAACGCGTCACGCGGCTCATTCTTGAAAGTGGGGGTCACTTTGCGACGATAGTGAAGAATGGCGAAGAGGCGTTGGACGCGTTAGAGCAGGGTGAGTTTGATATTGCTTTGCTTGACTTATCGATGCCGACAGTGAGTGGGCTTGAAGCCTTAAAAATGTATCGCTTCACTGCCGCGAAACCAATCCCCGTATTGATCCTTTCCGCAAACGTAACCGCTGAAGCAATGGAGCAGTGTCATGCGGCCGGTGCTGCAGAATTTGTCCAGAAGCCAGTTCGTGCCTCGATATTGCTCGATGCAATCGATCGGCATCTATCGGATCGTGCCTCGGAGTTCTATACGATGACCACCTCTCGACTCGAAGATCGCCCGCCGCTTACAGCGGTCGAAGCTCCTCCGCTAGACGCCAGCGTCATCGCCGAATTGGCTAACTTGTCCAAAGATCCAACATTTGAGGTTCGTCTTCTACGAGGCGTGCGGAGCGATTGCTCTCAATTGGTCGAACAGATCGGCGCGGCACTCGCTCAACACAAGTTCCAAGATGTTAGCAACGCGGCACATGCACTTAAGGGGGCCGCGGGAAGTGTCGGCGCGGGCCTGTGGGTACAGTTCGCCGAGCGGCTTGAGAAATGCTCGCACGAAAACTTACGGTCGAAGGCGAGTGCACTCACGCAGGAGCTCACGCGAATCACACACCGCACAATCGCCGCACTAGATATTCATATTGAAAGCCGTAGTCGACAGAAGCAGTCCACTGCGTACTAGCAATGTACGTCCGGTCGTCAGAGCGAAACCGGAACGAGAAACGACTCGCGTTCTTTAGTCGCTTGCGCCCACCACGTTCATTCGTGGCGAGGCTGTTGGTTGTGCCAGATGCGCAATTCCGGTGCGCTCTTGGGCGCGTATAAGTCGATCCATCATCCGAAGGTCGCGCTCGCTCAGATGCATGGCGGCTTCAACCCAGACCCCTGTTATGTGATTTAGTTCGTCCTTGGTGACGGCCTCAAAATCGCGCCGGACTCGTTCGAATGCCCGACGCCCGTGGCTTCCGCGACCATGCTTTCGAACGTAGTTTGCGACTGCGGCTTCGCCCGTGCCATCCGCCGTGATCACGTCTACCACACCCATGTCGTAGAGCTGGCGTGCGCTGTACGAGTTGCCGCTTAGAATTAGTTCTTCCGTAATCCGCCGCCCCACCTTGCGCTGCAGGAAGCTGTACGCTCCCATTCCGGGAAACAGATTAAAAAGTACTTCCGGAAACCCCATCTTGCACGACTCTTCCGCGACCACAACCGAGCTGGCGAGGGCAGCCTCGAAATCCGCCCCCTAGGGCCGTCCCCTGTACGAGCGAGATGGTCGTAATAGGCAGGTCGAAATTTCGATTCCATGGATACAAATCGTCAACGCACATCTGCGCGTACTTCTCCAACTGGGCGCGATCATGATTGAGTATCGAGGTTCGAAAAAGCCCTAAGTCACCACCAAGGTTGAATACGCCGGGAATTTTGGATGCGAGAATTGCATAGTTGATTCTGTGCAATTGCCCATTATGGGTAATCTGACCGTGCGACCGAATGATTCCATCGATGAATGCCCGAAGGTCAAGCAGGAGACTCGCGCCGAACGAGGGCCGTGGCTCAGGCTTCATAATCGCCCAATACACCCCCATCTCTGGCTCAAATCGAGATTCCAGATGTTCGTAACGCGGTTGCGAAATGTCGCAAACACCGGTGACGGCGTTCATTGAGCGCTCCCTAAAGAAGATGCTTAAGCGGGTCGTCTTTCGCGACCTGTTGGACTTACACAAGCCGTCCGTGAATTCGTAAATCTCAACTTTCCAGTCCAAATTTCCCGCCAAGGGTACATGGAACACGGTGTATATAACAACTGGAATCTGCAATTGGCGCAACCTATGAGCACTGTTTTGCGCGTGAAAATTAAGGACTTAGCGGACATTACAAGAACAGCTTTGAGGGCAGCGCACTAGCCCGAGCACAACAGATGGTGTTGTTGGCCTCCGATGTCACTACATATCGTTGGCGGCCAGCCATATACCAAAGTGAAATCGGATTTGCTACCCGCCGGCTATCGATAGACTCTAGCGCACTAGAGAGAACGCCCCAGCGCAGGAATTGCCAAATCCGCCAGTGCCGTTCCTGCGGGGGGTTCCGGCTTGTGAACCCAGCTCAGAGCGCTCTGACCCAAGAATTTCATGGCTCTAGAACCAAGGTATGAACCGCCGGACGAGCCACAACCTTAACTATTCTTCCGGAACGATTGCGACGACACTGCGAAAATCGGCTATCCTTTGCCGATACATCTGCCATTGACGCAGTGGTCTTTCAGGGGCTGCGATGCTGCAAACCTTGCGTCTCAGTCAAACCAAAATTCCTGCTTGGGGGTTCATTCCCCCTTTCCTGGGTCCATTGGTCAGAGCAGCCGAGTCCGGCAAGGATCTCGTTCCGATAATTGAATCCATCACCGAAAGCTTCGGATTTGACTCGTTCATGTACGGAATGTGTACCAGTGTACGGCCTGACCATGAGAGCCGTATGTTCGTGTTTACGACGGCTCCTTCGGAGTGGGTGGCTCGATATGATCAAATGGCCTATATCGAGGTTGATCCACGAATCCTGTTGTTATGGGACAGTACATTGCCTCTCGTTTGGGACCAACTCACAGTAAGAGGTGGGGGAGCACGCAGCGAGGCATTCTTGGATGATGCACTGAGGCATGGCATAGCAAGCGGCGTGTGCATGCCACTCGGAGATGAAGCAGGTACTCGAGTGATCGTCGCGTTAAATTCTAAGATTCCACGAGTCGACGAGTGTCGGCGACTTGCGATTACACGCAATTTGGGAGACATCGTACTGTTCGCCCATTACTTTCATGAACTGTTCATGAAAGCAATCGTCAAGCGTGGCGCGCAGCCGCCCATAACAGGTCGCCCACTCAGCAACAGGGAACGTGAGTGCCTTGCGTTAACCGCTCGTGGGATGACAACGGATGATATAGCACTAAAGCTTGGTATTGGATCGAGGACGGTCCAATTCCACTTCGACTCAATCCGCTCAAAACTCGCGGCCGCAAATCGTCAGGAAGCAGTCGCTCGCGCAATCAAGGACGGATTGATCTAACCGCGATATCACTTGTCGGGCTTCTATAAAGCACCGGTCTCAACTCTAGTCCCTCAGCTCCGAATAAATCGCGTCGATCTTCGTCTGATCCGCTAGAAAGGCGTCGACACACTTCGGGTCGAAGTGCTTCCCGCGCTGCGACTTCAGAAAGTCAATGCCTTCCGCGATCGGCCATGCGCGCTTGTATGGCCGCTCGCTCACCAGCGCGTCGAAAACGTCGGCGACGGCTACGACCCGGGCGACGATGGGAATGTCGTCGCCATGCAGGCCGTTGGGATAACCGGTTCCGTCATATTTTTCGTGATGGCCAAGCGCGATGATCGATCCCATGCTCAGATACTTGGAAGGGCTGCCTTTGAGGATGTCGTAGCCGATGCGAGGATGCGTTCGCATGATGTCCTGCTCGGCAGGCGTCAGCGGCCCTTCCTTGATCAGCACCGAATCGGGAATGCCGATCTTGCCGATGTCGTGCATCGGCGCCGCGACCTCGACCACGTGCGCCATCTCCGCGCCGAGCCCGAGGTTGTGGGCGACGAGGGCGGAGTACTTCGCCATGCGGATCAGATGATTCCCAGTGGTCTTGTCGCGGAATTCGCCGGCTCTGGCGAGCTTCGAGAGGGTCTCGAGTTCGCGCTCGTGAATCTCTGAGACGGATTTGTCGACCTGGTACTGCAACACTCGCGCCTGGTCCGAGAGGACGATCTTGTGCCGGCGCAGTTCGAGCAGATTCGCGCACCGGGCGCGTGTTTCGTGCTCGTCCAGCGGTTTGATGAGGAAGTCGGTGGCGCCCGCCTCGAGGGCGTTGTAGCGGACCTGACGGTCGTCGACGACCGTGATCACGACGATGGGAATGTCGATGCAGTGTGCCAGTCCGCGCACTTGCTTCACGAGTTCAATGCCGTCGAATTCGGGCAGCTTGAAGTCGGTGAGGACCATGTCGACGCGGTTCTGCCGCGCGTACTCGAGCGCGCGGCTTGGCGTGTCGAAGAGCTCGAGGTTGAGCTTCGGGTCGATCTGCCGGACGATCTCGGCGATGAGCAGCCGGCTGCTGAAGAGGTCGTCGATGATGAGGACGGTATTGCGTTGCGCGCGCGCCAGGGCGAGCTCGGAGATCACCCCCGTACCGGGCTTGGTGCGAAACGGCAATGCTGACATTGGTTTCCCCCTGAGGCGCGATGGCCTAAGGCCTTGACGAGCAATAGTTATGCCGAAGTCATCGGCGGCCCGCCTCGGCGGGCTGCAGTCCAGGGAAGCTGGACGTCGGCGAGACCTGCACGGCGGTGCATAGCACCGGCGTTTTCAAGCGCCAAAATACAAAGGACCGGCTCCGAACGATCGAGCCGGCCCTTATCTTGTGGTCGGGGCGAGAAGATTCGAACTTCCGACCCCCTGCACCCCATGCAGGTGCGCTACCAGGCTGCGCTACGCCCCGACGCAGGCGGCGATTATAACGGGATCATCCGTCGTGGCCCAGCAGCTGCCGTATTTCCTCCAGTTCCTGCCGGATTTTGACCAGGTCGATCGTCTGTTCGCCATCGCTCCACATCGGGTGCGAGCGAACGGCGATATCCAGCGCTCGCGCTTCTCTTTCGCGGGCGGACGGCCATTCGAGATCCGCACCCGCGACTTGTGGGGCCGGGACATCGGACTCGAGCCTGTGCCGCGCGCCGTTGATCGTGAAGCCTTGTTCGTAGAGCAGGTCGCGAATGCGCCGAATGAGCAGAACCTCGTGGTGCTGGTAGTAGCGACGGTTCCCGCGGCGCTTGACCGGCTTGAGCTGCGAGAATTCCTGCTCCCAATAACGGAGCACGTGCGGCTTGACTGCGCAAAGATCGCTGACCTCGCCGATCGTGAAATACCGCTTGGCGGGGATCGGGGGAAGCTCGGTCTTAATTCGACTGTGATCCGGCATGGTTTGCAGCTTCGACCATCGCCTTCAGCTTTTGGCTGGCGTGGAAGGTCACCACACGACGGGCGGTGATCGGAATCTCCTCACCCGTCTTGGGGTTGCGCCCTGGACGTTGGGGCTTTTCCCGAAGCTGAAAGTTGCCGAAGCCGGACAACTTGACGCTGTCGCCCCGCTCGAGCGCGATGCGAATCTCCTCGAAGAAGTGCTCGACCATGTCCTTCGCCTCGCGCTTGTTGAGGCCAAGTTGCTCGAACAGGAGGTCGGCCAGTTCTGCTTTCGTTAGCGTCATCACGGGTTCTCTACTGTCGGAGCGTCGCACCGAAACGATCGACGGCCACCCGCAGCAGCGCACCTACGGTCGCGTCGATCTCGGCGTCGGTCAAAGTACGTTCAGTATCCTGTATAAGCACAAGAATCGCAAGGCTTTTTTTACCGGGTCTAATTCCGGGCCCCCGGTAGACGTCGAAGAGCCGGATGTCGTCTACAACGGGTGGTTTCGCATCGGTCAATGCGGCCAGAAGGTCGCGAGCCGGGAGACCTTCGTCGACGACCACGGCGAGATCGCGACGGACCGAGGGAAGCTTGGAGACCGGCCGTGGACGAGGCAGACCCCGGCGCAACAGCGGAAGAAGGTCCACTTCGAACAGCACGGGTGCGCGGGGAAGGTCGAATGCGTGGACGGCGCGCGGGTGCAGCTCTCCCAGCCAGCCGATCGAACGGCCGTCGAGGAGAACCCGTGCAGCGCGGCCCGGATGAAGGGCCGGATGCTCGGCGCGCTCTGTCGTGAGCGACCCGGGTGCGGCCAGCGCTTCGAGATCGCCCTTGATGTCGAACGTGTCGACGGCGCGCTTGGACGTACCCCATTGCTCGGGGAATGCGTCCCCGTAGGCGAGACCACCAAGTCGCATCGGCTGGTCGTATCCGGCGCCGGCACGCGCAAAGCATCGGCCCGCCTCGAACACGCGGATCCAGTCTTGCTTGCGAGCGAGATTCGTGGACAGGACTTCGATCAGTCCACCCGCGAGCGTCGTGCGCATGATGTCGAGGTGGCTCGCGATCGGATTCAGCACCGCGACGGGGGGCGGACGATCCGCTGTCTCCCCGAAGAGCGTGGCTTCCCGCGACGAGCTCACGAAGCTGAACGTGATCACCTCTTGCCAGCCGCGAGCGACGAGCGCCCGCTTGACGATGATCGGCGCAACCGTAGCCTCGGGCGGGGCGAGCATCGTCTGCACGTGCGCGGCCGCGACTGCCGGGATCGCGTCGTAGCCGTGCAGACGGGCGATCTCCTCGATGAAATCCTCCTCGATTGCGAGATCGAATCGATAGGAAGGCGGCGTGACGAGAAAATCGACGCCGGCGCGCTCGCACGGGAATCCCAGCCGGCCGAACAATGCAGCGATCGTCTTCTCGGAGATCTCGATGCCGAGGAGACGCGTGACCCGCGCGGGTCGCACGCGGACGGGATCGCGCCGCGGCATTGCGCCCTGCACGTCTCCGATCGGTCCTGCGCGCCCTCCGCAAATCTCGACGATGAGCTGCGTGGCGCGCTCGACGGCTCGCTTGCAGCCGCCGAAGTCGACGCCGCGCTCGAACCGGTACCCCGCGTCGCTCACGAATCCCAGCCGGCGCGACTTCCCCTGAATCACGGCAGGGCTCCAGTACGCGCCCTCCAGCAACACGGTGGTCGTTGTCTCGTTGATGCCCGAGTGCTCGCCTCCCATGATTCCGGCGAGCCCCAGCGGCTTCGCCGTATCGGCAACGAGCAACAGATCCTTGTCGAGATCGAGTACCTGCCCGTTGAGCAGCGTGAGCTTCTCGCCAGGCCGCGCGAAGCGCACGACGATGGAGCCCTCGAGCAAGCGGTCGTCGTACGCGTGCAACGGCTGGCCGAGCTCGAGCATCACGTAGTTGGTGACGTCGACCACCGCGGAGATCGAGCGGATCCCGCTGCGCTCGAGGCGCCGCTTCATCCATTCCGGCGTCGCCGCGCGCGCGTCGATGCCCTCGATCGTCCTCGACACGAAGCGCGGGCACGCCTCCGGGTCTTCGACGCGCACGTCGCGTTGGGCGGGCGAGGTGACCGGCACGTCGGCCGTCCGGAGGCTGCGTGACGGCGGTGTCGGTGAAAGCAGCGACCTCGCGCGCGATTCCGAGCAACGACAGGCAATCTGCGCGGTTCGGCGTGAGCTTCAGCGTGAGCAGCGTGTCGTCGAGATCGAGCGCATCGCGCAGGTTCGCGCCCGACGACCGCATCGGCGGGCAGTGCAAGAAGGCCCGCCGCGTCGTCGGCGATGCCGAGCTCCTTCGCCGAGCACAGCATCCCCTGCGACTCGACGCCGCGCACGCTGGCGCGCGTGATCACGAGCCCCGCCGGTAGCCGCGCGCCGACGGTCGCGCAGGGCGCCTTCATTCCCGCGACCGCGTTGGGCGCGCCGCAGACGATCGGTAAGCCGCTCGGGCACACCGATGTCGACGATGCAGACCTTCAGCCGATCGGCGTTCGGGTGCGCATCGACGCGCTCGATGTTGCCGACGACGACCCCCGAGAAGGGCGGGGCGGCGAGCGTCGCTTCCTCGACTTCGAGCCCGGCCATCGTCAGCCGTTCGCACAACTCGGCGCTGCCGATCGGCGGATTGGCCATCGTGCGCAGCCAGTGCTCGGAAAACTTCATGCGGACATCCCGGGCGTCTTCATCTCACGCGAATTGCCGCAGGAAGCGGAGATCGTTCAGGTAGAACTCGCGGATGTCGGTGACGCCGTAGCGCAGCATCGCGAGGCGGTCGGGGCCCATGCCGAAGGCGAAGCCCTGATAGCGCTCCGGATCGATGCGGACCGCGCGGAGCACGTTCGGGTGGACTTGCCCTGAGCCGGCGATCTCGAGCCAGCCGTCACCGAAGCTCATGTCGATCTCGGCCGACGGCTCGGTGAACGGGAAGAACGACGGGCGAAAGCGGAGCTCGAGATCGTCGCGCTCGAAGAAGTTGCGCAGAAATTCGGTGAATACGCCTTTCAGGTCGGCGAACGAGACGTCCTCGGCGATCCACAGGCCCTCGACCTGATGAAACATCGGCGAGTGCGTCGCATCGCTGTCGACGCGATAGACGCGGCCGGGCGCGATGATCTTGATCGGCGGCGCGTGGGTTTCCATGTAGCGCACCTGGATCGGCGAGGTATGCGTGCGCAGCACGTGCCCGCCTTCGACGTAGAAGGTGTCGTGCATCGAGCGGGCCGGATGGTCCTCGGGCGTGTTGAGCGCGGTGAAATTGTGGAAGTCGTCCTCGATCTCGGGACCGTCGGCGACTTCGAATCCGATCGAGCGAAAGAGCGCCTCGATGCGCTCGAGGGTGCGCGTGATCGGGTGCAGCCCGCCGCTGGCCGATCCGCGGCCCGGCAGCGAGACGTCGAGCGCTTCGCTCGCGAGCTGCGCCGCCTGTCGCGACTCGGCGAGCGCATCGCGGCGCGCGGCAAGCGCGGCTTCGAGCTTCGCCTTCGCTTCGTTGATCCGCGCGCCCGCCGCCGGACGCTCGCCGGCGGGGAGCTTGCCGAGCGACTTCAGCAGGTCGGTGAGCGCGCCGGATTTCCCGAGGTAGCGCGCCTTGCTGTTCTCGAGAGCGGCCGGGTCGGCGCATGCCGCGAATTCGGCGAGTGCGTCGGCAACGATGCGATCGAGCTCGTTCATCGTGATCCGGATCTCGGGGTCGGGACGCTGGGTTTTCGCCTGGTGTCGCCAAAAAAAAGGGAGGCGGGTCGCGCCTCCCTCTTTGGTTTGCGGATCGATCAGGCCAGAGAGGCTTTGGCCTGCTCCGCGATCTTCGTAAACGCCGCTTTGTCGTGCACGGCGAGATCGGCCAGCACCTTGCGGTCGATGTCGATCGACGCCTTCTTGAGACCGTTCATGAAAACGCTGTAGCTCATGCCGAGCTCGCGCACCGCGGCGTTGATCCGCGCGATCCACAGCGCGCGGAACTCGCGCTTCTTGACGCGCCGGTCGCGGTACGCATACTGGCCGGCCTTCATCACCGCCTCCTTGGCGATGCGATAGACGGCGTTGCGGCGGCCGCGATAGCCCTTCGCTTGCGTCAGGACCTTCTTGTGCCGCGCCTTCGCGGTCACCCCACGCTTGACTCTTGGCATGGTCCGGCTCCCCTTACGCGTACGGCAGCATGGCCTTGACCGAATCCGCATTCGTGCTGTGGATGCCGGTCGTGCCGCGCAGTTGCCGCTTGTTCTTGGTGGTCCTCTTGGTGAGGATGTGGCGCTTGAACGCCATCGCGCGCTTCACGCTGCCGCTCCCGCGGACGCGGAAGCGCTTCTTCGCGCTGCTCTTCGTCTTCATCTTGGGCATGACTTCGTCCCTTATTTGCTGCCCACTGCGGTGCTCTCCGGCGGAGAGACTTTCTTACCGGCTTCGGGCTTCGTCGGGTGATTTACCTTCGGTACCACTTTCTTCGGGGCCAGCAGCATCACCATCTGCCGTCCCTCGAGCCTCGGCCACGACTCGACCACGCTGTGCGGCTCGAGATCGTTGCGGATTCGCTCCAGCAGTCGAATGCCGAACTCCTGGTGCGCCATCTCGCGGCCACGGAAGCGAAGCGTGATCTTCGCCTTGTCGCCTTCGCCGAGGAACCGGATCAGGTTCCTGCAGCTTGATCTGATAGTCGCCTTCGTCGGTTCCAGGCCGGAACTTCACTTCCTTGACCTGGATCTGCTTCAGCTTGAGTCTCGCCTCGTGCTGCTTCTTCGCCTCGCGGTACTTGAACTTGCCGAAATCCATGATCCGGCAAACCGGAGGCTTGGCCGTCGGCGCGATCTCGACCAGATCGAGTTCCGCGGCCTCTGCCTTCGCCAATGCTTCCGCGATCGGCACGATGCCGAGTTGCTCACCGTCTTCACCAACCAAGCGGATCTCGGGAGCGGTGATTTCGCCGTTGATCCGCTGTGCTCTGTCCTGGGCTATGCGAATTCTCCAGAGTGAACAAAAGAGAGACCGTGCCTCCCGCGCCGCGCCACGCTAGTGACGCGCCGCAACCTCCTCTCGAAGGCGCGCGAGCAAGGCATCGAGGGGCATTGCCCCGAGATCCTCGCCGCCGCGGGTACGCACGGCCACCTGCACAGCCTGCATCTCCTTGTCGCCCACGATCAATTGATAGGGCAACTTTTGCAGGCTATGTTCCCGAATCTTATAGGTTATTTTCTCATTACGCAAATCGGCGACCGCGCGTAATCCGGCGCCCCTGAGCCGCGCCTCGACCTCCCGGGCGTAGGCCGCCTGCCGGTCGGTGATCGTCAGCACGACCGCCTGCACCGGGGCGAGCCACAGCGGCAGCGCGCCGGCGTAGTTCTCGATCAGGATGCCGATGAAGCGCTCGAGCGAGCCGACGATCGCCCGGTGCAGCATCACCGGGACTTTCCGCGTGTCGTCGTGGTCGACGTACTCGGCGCCGAGGCGCCCGGGCATCTGGAAGTCGACCTGCATCGTCCCGCACTGCCACGAGCGGCCGATCGAGTCCTTGAGGTGGTATTCGATCTTCGGGCCGTAGAACGCGCCTTCGCCGGGCAGCTCCTCCACTGCGACGCCGCAGGCGCGCAGCGCCTCGCGCAGCGCGTTCTCGGCGCGGTCCCAGGTCTCGTCGGAGCCGAGGCGCTTGTCCGGGCGCAGCGCGAGCTTGATCGCGATGTCGGTCGAAGCCGAAATCCTTGTAGACGGCGAGCGCCTGCTGGTTGAACGCGGTCACCTCCGACTGGATCTGGTCCTCGGATGCAGAAGATGTGGCCGTCGTCCTGCGTGAAGCCGCGCACGCGCATGATGCCGTGCAGCGCGCCGGACGGCTCGTTGCGGTGGCAGGCGCCGAACTCGCCGTAGCGCAGCGGCAGGTCGCGATAGCTGCGCAGATCCGAGTTGAAGATCTGCACGTGGCCCGGGCAGTTCATCGGCTTGATCGCGAAGTCGCGCTTCTCCGACTCGGTCGTGAACATGTTCTCCTTGTAGTTCTCCCAGTGGCCGGACTTCTCCCACAGCGAGCGGTCGAGGATCTGCGGGCAGCTTCACTTCCTGGTAGCCGTTGTCCTGGTAGACGCGGCGCATGTACTGCTCGACCTGCTGCCAGATCGTCCAGCCCTTCGGATGCCAGAACACCATGCCCGGCGCTTCGTCCTGCAGATGGAAGAGGTCGAGCTGGCGGCCGAGCCGGCGGTGGTCGCGCTTCTCGGCTTCCTCGATCCGCGTGAGGTAGGCGTCGAGATCGTCCTTCTTCGCCCAGGCGGTGCCGTAGATCCGCTGCAGCATCTCGTTGCGCGAGTCGCCGCGCCAGTACGCGCCGGCGACCTTCATCAGCTTGAACACCTTGAGCTTGCCGGTCGACGGCACGTGCGGCCCGCGGCAGAGGTCGGTGAACTGGCCTTCGGCGTAGAGCGAGATGTCCTCGTTCGCCGGGATCGACGCGATGATCTCGGCCTTGTAGTGCTCGCCGAGCGACTTGAAGTACGCGACCGCGTCGTCGCGCGGCATGAGCTTGCGCGTCACCGGCTCGTCCTTCTTCGCGAGCTCGGCCATCTTCTTCTCGATCGCCTCGAGATCCTCGGGCGTGAACGGGCGCTTGTACGCGAAATCGTAGTAGAAGCCGTCCTCGATCACCGGGCCGATCGTCACCTGCGCGTCGGGGAAGAGCTCCTTCACCGCATAGGCGAGCAGGTGCGCGGTCGAGTGGCGGAGCACCTCGAGGCCTTCGGGGTCCTTGTCGGTGACGATGGCGAGCGCGGCGTCGCGATCGATCCGGTACGACGTGTCGACGACCTTGCCGTCGACCTTGCCGGCGAGCGCGGCCTTGGCGAGGCCGGGGCCGATCGCGGCGGCGACTTCGGCGACGGAGACCGGCGCGTCGAACTCCTTGACGGCGCCGTCGGGCAACTTGATTTTCGGCATGGCGGACTCCAGAAACAAAAAAAGTGCGGACGAGCCGCACTTTTTCGTACTCAAACGACGCGCGAGCTCGCGTTCTCTAGGAGGTCTCCGAGCGCGTTCGCGGTGTCATAACCATGCCTTTCGGTGGTGCGCTCGCTTCGTGTTGCGTCGAATTGGTAGGCGCGATTGGACTCGAACCAACGACCCCCACCATGTCAAGGTGGTGCTCTAACCAGCTGAGCTACGCGCCTGTAATCGCTTGCGATTCTAGCCGAACCCGCCTGCGGCGACAACTACTCGGTTGGGCAATCGCCACTGGCGGGCAGTCTGTACTATTTTTCCAGCGCGGCCTCCTCGATCAACACTTTGTACGAATAGCCGGATCCGAAGTCGCGATCGGTTTGAACGATACCCTTCACGAGACGACGTCGCCGATCTTCGTCTCGTCCAGCGTGGTCACGAGAATGTCGTCGTTCCCGTCAGCGGCGGAACCCGATCCGTCGCGCAAGTGGACCCAGTTCTTTCCGAGCATCCGGGCGTGAACTTCACGACCTTGCCCCGTACGACGACAGGCTTCCCTTTGAGATCGGCCTTTCGCGCGTTGATTTCCGCCACCGTGCGGGCATCCGGTCCGGCGGCCTTGGCGACCTTGATGTCGCCGGCATCGACGGGTTTCGACATTCCTGCGTGCACGCTCGCCATGTCGGTGCTTCCGCCGGGCGCGACAAGGGAACCGAAGACGATCCGGTCGAATGTCTTCTTGAGCGTCTTGCTCTCGAAGTTGGTCATGACCGTCGGATTGTCGATCGTGACGTCGGTCCCGACCTTCATCGGCGTCTTTTTCACCGCCGCCCAGATCTCGCCGTCCTTCGTCTTGAGCCGGAGATACGTGTAACTTTCGACGTCCTTAACCTCGAGAACCTTGCCGGTGAAGGGCGCGGATGGCGGCATGTCCGCAGCCCACGCGGCGCACAGGAACATCAGCGCAACAAGACCAAGAAGCAATTTCCTCATCGAATTCTCCCGACAGTCGGGCGACATCGGCCGAAACAACCATATCCTCGCGCGCGACGATGAACCCCGCCCAATCTTGCCCGAACGGCGTTGTCGGTCGTTGCGATGGATCAATCCGGGCGGGGGCCGGGAAGCGCACAAGAGCGCGCGATCACGGTTTTCCGGGCGTGAAGATCGCGAGATCGTACGACGCGTTGAGGACGGGAGTTACCTGATGTCCGAAGTCGAGCTCGTTGAATTGTGCCGCGCGCCGCTCACGCACGCTCCCACGCGCTGCCGGCGCGTACCAATAGGTGAAGTTGCAATTGGTTCCGCTGCGGAAAGCGGTCGAGTCGTCGAGCGTCATATACACGTCGATTCGGATGGCGTCGAACGTCCCGGCCGGCACGGTCACCTTCTCCCAGCCGTGCGTGCGGTAGCTGTAGTTGATCTGGCCCTTGCTTCCGCCCTCCGAAACGACATCGACCCACTTGCCCGACCGCTGCCCCGGCGCAATGGGGAAGGCGAGGAGCTGCAGAGGCGTCGGATAGCGGCGCACTTCGTCGAGGCACACCGTGCCCGCGCGAAGGCGCTCCGGGCGCGGCAAAATCGTCGGTCCGTGAGAAAGTCGGTCCCACCGGCAGTCTTCCCGGTCACCTTGATCTTGATGCCTCCGCTGCCGACGGCGGTAACCTCGCGCGTTTCCTGATAGGTGCTCGTCTGCAACCCGATGCCGGACTTCACGTCGTACACCCAGCGATCTCCGACTTTGTACGCCGGTGCGGGGGCGGTCTGCGCGCTCGCCGCGGGGGAGAGAGCGCTCGCCAGCGCGATCGCGCCAATCGCGATCGCGCTTCTTGCAATCGTCGCAGTCTTCATGGTGTTCCTCTGAGTTGATCTCCCCCACTTTTTAGCACCAGCCGACGTTCCATTTTGATTGGGATACGAGGCAGCGCTACGAGATCGCAGGTATCGGCATCGGGCCGAAGAATATCCTGCGTGCCCTGTCCGGTCCGATGAGGCGGACGAGCTCGCGCGTCGTGCAATACATCAGGATCAGGAGGACGAGAACGATCTGCACGGCCCAGAAGTGCGGCCACACCATCTCGGCGAGCAGCTTTTCGTTGCCGGCGACGAAGCCGCCGGCTTCTCGCCAGAAATCGACGAGCCGCTCGAGGTAGTGGATGAGCGCGGACATCAGTAGATAGATCGCGGTCTTCCAGCGCAACGTTGTAGGCCAGAGGTCTTTCCGGGAATAGCGATTGATGAAAGGGAGCAGATCAGCGACGAGCACCGCCTTGCCGAGAATGAGCGCGGCGACCGCGATCGAGATCGAAGTCTGCGGCGAGATTCCGGTCCCCTTGAGCATCAATACGCGAATGAGCGCGACGACGTGCAGCGCCACGAAGAAGAAGATCGTCGGTGGCAGCACCGCAACGAGCTCCTCCTTGATCTTGGCAGAGAGTTTGCTCATGGTTCGATCAGGTGGACTGGAGCATCGGTTGAATGGCTGACTGAAAGTAGACGCGGTAGCGGGCGACTCACATCGAGCCGCCCGCGGCACGGCAGATCGGGCTACTGGCCCGTGCCTTTGGCCGCCGCTGCGCCTGTGCCATCCTCTTCGCCATCTCCGCCTTGACGGCGTCGAGGTTGAAGCTCGCGCCGCGCTGCATCGGCGGGAACTCGAGGAAGGTCTGGAGTTCCTTGCCCATGACCTGCTGGACGAAGACAAAGCGCCAGAACTGGAACTTGAACCAGTCGAAGTACTGCTGCGCGCCTTCTTTCGTCCCGTTGTTCGGCCAGCCCGTGCGCTCGAACGGATCGAGGCGCAGGTTGGTCAGATACGGCACGTCGACGGATGGGTCTTTTCGCCGAGCCAGCCCTGCGGCTGGTCGATGAAGCGGATACTTGTAGTCGTCGATGCGAACCGCGCCGACCGTGCTTTCGCCGAGATAGAAGATCTCGTGGCGCGCGGACGGTCCTTTGCCGGTGATGGCGGCCATCTGGTTGTAGCCATCGAGATGGTTCTTGTAGGTCCGGTCGCCGATCGTCTTGCCCTTCAGCAGCTCCTCGGTGATGTTCGGATTGCCGGCCGCGGCCACGAAGGTCGGCAGCCAGTCCAGACCCGAGAAGATGCCGTTCTGCACCGAGTCCGCCGGCACATGGCCGGGCCAGCGCAGGATCGCGGGCACGCGGAAGCCGCCTTCGAGCACCGTTCCCTTGGACTGCGCGAACGGCGTCTGGCCGCCATCGGGCCAGGTGAAGACTTCGGTGCCGTTGTCGGTGGTGAAGACGACGATGGTGTTGTCGTCGACGCCCATGTCCTTCAGCTTCTTCATCACCAGGCCGACGTCGTCATCGAGCTGGGCCATGCCGGCTTCCTCTTCCGACCAGCCGTTCTCCGAGTTGCGCATCGCCTCATACTTCGGCGAGAGGTGCGTGACGATGTGCATGCGCGTCGGGTTGAGCCAGACGAAGAACGGCTTGCCGTCCTTCTTGCGCCTTGTCCATGAAGTTGATGGCGAGAGTCGCGGATCTCGTCGTCCACGGTCTCCATGCGCTTGGGATAGAGCGTGCCGGCGTCCTCGATCTTCTGCTTGCCGATCTTGCCCCAGCGCGGCATGTCGGTCGGGTCGTCCTTGTCGGTGGCCCAGCTATGCACCATGTTGCGCGGGCCGACGACGTTCAGCAGGTTCTGCGGATAGTTGGGATGCGCCGGGATCTTCCATCGCATCGAGGTGATACAGGTAGCCGAAGAACTCGTCGAAGCCATGGACGGTGGGCAGGAACTCGTTCAGGTCGCCCAGGTGGTTCTTGCCGAACTGGCCCGTGGCATAGCCCATGCGATTTCAGCACCGTGGCGATGGTCACCGCTTCGGCCGGAATGCCGATCTTGGCGCCCGCCTGGCCGACGGTGGTCATGCCGGTGCGGATCGGCAGTTCGCCGGTGATGAAGTTCGCGCGGCCCGCCGTGCAGCTCGCCTCGGCGTAGTAGTCGGTGAACAGCATGCCCTCCTTGGCGATCTTGTCGAGGTTGGGCGTCCGGCCGGCCATCATGCCGCGATGGTAGGCGCCGATGTTCCACATGCCGATGTCGTCGCCCATGATGACGACGATGTTCGGCGTTCTTGGCCTGCCTGAGCGTGCCGTGCGCAGCGCCTCGCCCACGCGATCGCGCGATCGCCCGGCCAAAGACCCGCGGCCGCAAGGTCAGCAATTTCCGATCAGCATTCAGCTTCATGACGCCTCCCAGATGTCGGTCGAATCCGGTCGTCGGCCTGTTCAGATCGACGTCTGTCAGTTGCGCAGCCGCTCGTGCGCGGTGATCGACACAGATCCCGGTCGCACTCGACGTCTACTTTCGAAAGCGAAGATCCGCTTCCAATCGTCCTTCATGCTGATGACGGTCCAGCCGTCCTTCTTGGCCTCGTCGTAGAGCGCCTGCGGTGAAGGTGCCGACTTTGGTGTCGGGCAGGCCCTGCGCCGGGCCGTAGGCGTATTCGCGTTTCGCGTCGTCGTGCAGCACGAGCATCATCAGCCGCGCGCCGTCGCCCGCCCTGGTGTACTCGAGCATCTGCTGGTCGCCGGTCGGAGTTGCCGAACGCGGCGTACGGCCGGCGGCCGATCATCAGGTGGATGCCCTCGGGCTTGCCGGCGTTGTTGTCGTTCAGCAGCAGCTTCGGCTCCTTGGTCAGGAACGGCTTGCCGTCTTGTGCGTAGCCGTACTTCGTCCCGCCGCCGTGCCGACCACCTGCTCGGGCGGAATGCCGTAGATCTGCTCGGCGTACACGCGCACGAAATCCTGCCCGCCGCCGGTGACGATGTAGGTCTTGTAGCCGTTGGCGCGGAAATAGTTCAGCACCTCCTGCATCGGCTGGTAGGCGAGCTCGGTATAGGGCCGCTTCCAGCGTGGATGTTTGGCGGTCGTCGATCCACTTCTTCGCCTCGGCGCCGAAATCGTCGACCGACATGCCGGTGAGGGTCGCGATCGAGATCTTCTCGAGGTCGCGCAGCGAGAGTTTGCCGATCGCCTCGCGGTCGCCCGATGAGCACCGTCTTGAACGGCTCGACTTTCGCTAGCTCGGGCTTCGCCTTGACCACCGCCGGCACGCGGTCGAGGCAATACATCACCTGCGTGTAGATCGGATGCTCGACCCACAGCGTGCCGTCCTGATCGAAGGTCGCGATGCGCTCCTCGGGCGGCACGAAGTTCTTGCTCGCCTTTTCGGTCGTCGCCCGGACGAAATCGAGGATCGCCTTCTTGGCCGGCTCCGTCGTTCCATGACGGCAGCGGGTCGGATCCGCGCGCGAACCGATGTCGCTAGGGCGAGCAAAAGTCCGAGCATGGACAGGCGGCGGAGCCGGTGAAGCGGGGAAGGTGGGTCGTTGGTCCCTAACAGGCTGTTGAATTTCCGTTAAGTAATGACGCCCGTCGGATCATCGAGGCAGCCCCAACTGAGGCGCGCCGCAAGTTTCGCAGGTCACACCCGTCGCGCCGTGGTGGCTTTGCTCGCGGCACTGGTCTCGGTGACTCATGTCGTCGCTCCGGAAGGCACCACCACCGGTATTCGGGCAAGGCGCATCAAATTGCTGGCGGTCAGGGTGAGCTTGAACTGTTGATCGACGCGCCCAGCCCTCGAAACACCGTTTGTCGAATCCGGCCGATGGTCTTGGCCCAACCAAAGTGCTCCTCGATCCGCTTGCGCACGAGCTGGCTAAGGCGGTAGCTCGAGTGGCGAGTGGTGCGGCCGTCGATTGCACTGCCGCCGCGACGCGTATCGTTGGCCGCCACGTGCGGCGTAACCTTGCGCTCGCGGCAGCCGGCCACGAAATCGCTCGTGTCGTAGGCCTTGTCGGCGCCGAGACTGCGGCGACGGGTCGTCGTCGGCATCGCGTCGAGCATGGCCAAGGCCGCTTGGCGTTCGCCGAAGCCATCGGCGTGAGAGACGACGGCGCTGACCACCAAGCCGTTGCGGTTCTCCATCAGCACGTGGCCTTGGTAGCAGAGCATCGCTGCCGTGTTATGGCTCTTGCGATAGTTCCTGGCGTCGGGATCGGTGGTGCTGCCGTGGGTGTCATTGCTGCGCGGCTGCCCTTTCCAGTCCGCTTGCGCATTGCGCCCGCCAGCCACCCGGCGGCTGATCGTCGCTGCCGTCCTTCGGCCGAAAGCTCTTCTGGCTCGCCCAGGCCTGAATCAGCGTGCCATCAACCGAGAAGTGCTCCTGCGACAGCAGCCCTCGGCTATCGGCCACACGCAGCACCTCGGCGAAGAAGCCGTCGACCACCTGATGCGCCAGCAACCGGTCGCGATTCTTCGAGAACGTCGAGTGGTCCCAGATCGGATCATCGAGCGCCACGCCGACAAACCAGCGATACAGCAGGTTGTAGCGCAGTTGCTCACACAACTGCCGCTCGCTACGGATCGAGTAGAACACTTGCAGCAACAGCGCGCGAATCAACTTCTCCGGCGCGATCGAGTCGCGCCCGCTGTCGGCGTAGATCGCGTTGAACCGGCTGTTCATCGCCGCCAGCGCATCGTTCACCAGCACGCGGATCGACCGCAGCGGATGATCGGCTGGCACAAAGTCATCCAGCTTCGCCACCGTGAACAGGCTTTCTTGCATCGCATCGGGACCGCGCATCGCTCGCACCTCGACGGAGTCGCTATGAAACCTCTTACCCGAACGATAGCTGCAAGTGCCGTATTTACAAGACGAATTTCAACAGCTCGCTAACAAGCACATCGAGAACGGGCGACCCTTTCGGATCGCCCGCGCGGTCATCAATGCGCGTCGCCCCGACTCATCGTGCCCGTTGTGGCCGCTCTGCTGCATGGCCTTGAGGATGCCGTCCAGGTTGTAGGTCTCCGGCGCCTGCATCGGCGGAAAGTCCTTGTACGAAAACAGCTCCTTCTCCCACAGCAACTGGCCGATCGGCAGCATGTTCCAGTTGTAGATATAGGCGTTGCCGGCGCGAGCCGAGCGCGCCGCCGTAGCCCAACAGGGACTTCGCGTCGGCGCCGACCGTCATGCTCGAAGGGGTCGCGCTTGATGTTGGCGAGCTGGGTCCAGTGAAAGCTCGCGGCCCCAAACAGTCCGCCGGTCGCCGGTGTCCGGCACGATCGTGTAATACATCTTCCAGTTCTTGTAGCGCACCGCCGACGGTTGCGAGCCGGTGTAGTAGAAGAACACGTCGCGCGCCGACTTCGTCCGACTTGCCGGTCGAGGTAGTCGGGCTGGTCGACGCCGTCGAGCTTGGTCTTGACGATGCCGGGGTACTTGCCCGCCATGATCTGCTCGTTCAGCGCATTGCCTTTGGGTCCGCCGGCGATGTCGACCAGCGTCGGCACCCAGTCGAGCGACGCGAATATGTCGTTCTTGACCGTGCCCGGCTTGATGACCCCCGGCCAGCGCATGACCAGCGGCGCGCGCATGCCGCCTTCCCACGTGGTCAGCTTGCCGCCTTTGAACGGGGTGGTGCCGCCGTCCGGGAAGGTGATGTTCTCGGCGCCGTTGTCGGTGGTGAAGACGACGATGGTGTTGTCGAGCTGGCCCATGTCCTCGAGCTTCTTCAGGACGTAGCCGATGTTGTCGTCCATCTGCTTCATGCCGGCTTCGTTGGTGCCCCAGTCCTTGCCGCCGGGTTCACCCACCATGGCCTCGTACTTCGGCGACAGCATGGTCGTGATGTGCATGCGCGCCGGGTTGTACCAGACGAAGAAGGGCTTGTTGGTCTTCTTCGGGTCGTTGCGGTCGAGGAAGTCGATGACCTTGGCCGAGATCTCCTCGTCGACGGTCCGCGAGCGATCGAGCGTCAGCGGACCTTCGTCCTTGCAGGTCTGGTTCTTCTGCGTGCCGTCGCTGGACTTGCACCAGATGACCGGGCGCGGCGGCGTCAGGCACGTCGCCGTCTTCGGATCCAGGGCGCCGGGCACCTCGGGCAAGGCCGGTGATCGGCGTGTTCTTGCACGGCGGCGCGATGCCCTGCACCAGCGGCGTCTTGTTGATGTCGACGAAGCTCACGCCCTGCATCGCGTCGAGGTGATACAGGTAGCCCCAGAATTCCTGGAAGCCGTGCGAGGTCGGCAGCGCCTCGGAATGGTCGCCCAGGTGGTTCTTGCCGAACTCGCCGGTGGTGTAGCCGAGGTCGAGCAGGAACTTGGCCAGCGCCGGCGTGCCGGGACGCAGCCAGGACGGGCTGCCGGGCAGTTGCGGCGGGATCATGCCGGTGCGCAGCGGATGCATGCCGGTGAAGAAGGCGTTGCGCCCGGCCGTGCAGCTCTGCTCGGCGTAGTACGTCATGAAGATCGCGCCCTCGTTGCCGATGCGGTCGATGTTGGGCGTCTCGCCGACCATCAGGCCGCGGTGGTAGATGCTCGGCTGCATCCAGCCGATGTCGTCGCCCATGATGAACAGGATGTTGGGCTTCTGCTGCGCAAAGGCAGGTGACGCTGCCAACAGCGCGAGCAGTGAGTGCAGCGATGAAAGCGGAGAAGAGTTTTCGCAGATTCATGTCGTGACTCCCAGGCGTTGCAGACGAGATCGAAGTCTGTAGGTCGTCCGGCGCGTCTGTCGACCGACGATTCCGGCCAGATTCGCGCAGCGGTAATTTTTACCGCCGAACTGCGTCGGCGGAAACTAGTCTTTGGTTCAGTCGCCGGACGGCCGATGCAAGCGTGACACCCAGATGTGACACTTTCATGACGAACCGCTGAAGACCTGCACTCCTCAGTCGACAGGGCCGATCTCTCATTTCGGGAACATGAGCTGGACTTGCGCGCGGATCTGCCAGTTGGCGCCGAAGTCCGGCCGCACGACGTTGTAGTAGGCGGAGAGCTGGGTGTTCACCGGAAGCTTGCCGAAGTGGAAGATCTTGCCGACGCCGCCGCCGAGCGGCACCGTCCATTGCTTGCCGCTGCCGCCTTCCAGTCGACGGTAAGGATCGGCGCGCTCGTGAGGTAGAGCCCGCCTTCGAAGTTGTAGTTGACGAACGGCTGGATGAGCCCGTTGCTGTACGAGCCGCCCGTCTTGTTGCTGGTCACCGACCAGATGTTGTTCACCAATACGCCGTAGACCCACGGATCGCCATGGCTCAGGTGCAGCACGACGAACGACGGGCCGAGCCCCCAGTTCTTGTTGCCGAGCTGCGCGTTGCTATTCGTCGGAATCTGCACGACCGGTCCGGCGCCCCAGATCCAGTGACCGGGATTGGCCGGCGACAGAAATGCGGTGAAGACGATATCGCCGGTGCCGTTGGTGCGGCATGTGCCGGGACCGAGCGACGGCATCGAGATCACCGGCAGGATCGTGCGCGTGATGATGTTCCATTCGCTGTTGACCGAGATCGGAACCACCGGCTGGATGTTGAGGATGTTCTGCGTCCCCTTCTCCGGCCCGAAGTTGAGATTCGTGTTGTTCTGGAAGGGCAGGCTGATCAGGTTGCCGACCGGGTTCTGCGCGAGCTTCGCGAGCTCTTCGGCGCTCATCTCGGCGCAAACGGATGCGGCAAACGTCGCGGCGAGCGATGCGACGAGGAAATGTCCGAGCAGATGGCGTTTTTCATAGCTCCGGATCAGCGCCTATGCGTTATGCTGTCCCCCTTAGCGAAGCGCCGCGCCGACCGCTTCGACGAGCGCGTCGTTGGAGAAGGGCTTGCGCAGCAGCGTCACTCCGCCCGCTTCGGCGACCGACCGGTCGAGCGCGGCGTCGTCGCTCGCCGTGATGAACACAACGGGAACGTCGCCGTGCGCGGCGCGCGAGCCGCGCCTTCGTACGTCGAAGCCGGAGAGCCCGTCCATGTGGATGTCGATGATCGCGCAGTCGGGACGGCGCGTCGCGAGCGACGCGAGAAACGCTTCGCCGGATGCGAAGGCGGCGACCTCGTAGTCGGCAAGACGCAACAATCGACCGAGCGCGGTGCGAACCGACGCCTCGTCGTCGACCACGGCGACATAGGGACCGGCACTTGTCACGCCGACGAACGTTACGGCGTCGCGGGTCGGACCGTAACTAACCTTTGGGTTAGTGGCCGGCTCGATGCCGGACCTAGGCTTGCGGCGGCTTCGCGCGGCTTGCCGGCGGACGGGGCGGGGCGGCGGGCGGCGGCTGACGTCGGCGGCGCCGACGCGGCGCCGATCCCGAGCCGTCCGGCGATGTGCATCAGCTCCGCGCTGGTCTTGGCCTGCATCCGCTCCATGATGCGGGCCCGGTGGAACTTGACCGTCTGCTCGACCACGCCCAGGTCCGCGGCGATCTGCTTGTTGAGCTTTCCCGCCGCCAGCGCGGCGAGCACGTCGCGCTCGCGCGGCGTGAGGCTCGCGAGCCGCTGGCGAAGGTCCGCGGCGTCGGCCAGCGCTCGCGCGTCGCGGCGTGCTGCTCGATCGCGGCGCGCACCGCCGCAACCAGCGCCTCGGCCTCGACCGGCTTGGTCAGGAAATCCGTCGCGCCCGCCTTGATCGCGCGCACCGACATCGGAATGTCGCCGTGCCCGCTGATGAACACGATCGGCAACGACTCGCCCGCCGCGGCGAGCCGGCGCTGCAGCTCGAGCCCGTCGAGGCCCGGCATCGTCACGTCGAGCACGAGGCACCCCTCCGCCTTCTGATCCGGCCGGGCGAGGAACGCCTCCGCGGACTCGAACGTCTCGACGCTCCATCCGTCCTCCCGCAACACGCGCGACAGCGCCTTCAGCACGCCCGGGTCGTCGTCGACGAGGAAGATCGGTCGGCGCGGCGGACGCGTCGCGTCATGCGCGCTGCCTCCACGGGCAGGCTCACGCAAAACGTCGTTCCGCCTCCCGCGTTGTTGGTCGCGGTGATGCTGCCGTGATGCGCGGCGACGATCGACTGGCAGATCGCAAGCCCGATGCCCATGCCGCCGGGCTTCGTGCTGTAGAACGGATCGAACACTCTCTTCAGGTCGTCCGTCGGGGATCCCGTGCCCATTGTCGACGACGTACAGGCGAACGTCCGCTGCCGGTCGCTTCGGTGCGGATCGTCGAGACTTCGCTTCGCGACGTCGATCTCGCTCATCGCGTCGGCAGCGTTGAGGACGAGATTGAGCACGACCTGCTGCAGTTGCACGCGTCCGCCGTCGATGACCGGCAGCGCCGGCGCCAGATCGGTGCGCGGCGTGACATGGCGGATCAGCAATTCGGCGCGCAGCAGATCGAGCGTCTCGCGAATCAGCTCGTTGAGGTCGAGCGGCTCCGTCTTCATGTCGCCGCGCTTGTACAGCGCGCCGAGGCGGCGAATGACCTCCGCCGCCCGGTTGTCGTCGGCCACGATATCGTCGCAGATCTCGCGGAGCTCGGCGAGATCGACGCCGTTCGCGGCCGAGCATTTTTCGCGCCGCCTCGGCATTGCCGAGGATCGCGGCGAGCGGCTGGTTCAACTGATGCGCGATCGAGGCCGACAGTTGTCCCAGCATCGACACGCGGGTCATGTGCCGCAGCGCGTTGCGGTCCTCGACGGCGCGCAGCTCGGCAAGCTTGCGCTCGGTGATGTCGACGCGCGACGCCGAGCATCTGATGGCGCGTTGCCCTTTTCCGCGCGTCCGCGCGCCGCGATCCAGCGCACGCCGCCATCGGGTACCGGCACGCGGTACTCGACGTCGAACTCCTCGCCCGTCGCGACGTGCCTTTCGCACGGCGCGCTCGAGATCCTCGCGATCCGCAGGATGCGCCGTCTCGAGGACTTCGTCGAAAGCGATCGGCGGCTCGTGCGGCGTTGCCGGCGCGTGCGCCGCGGATGCGTGTCGCCGCGGATCTGTCGCGCCGCGACGTCCCAGATGAACATCGAAAGCCGCGCCGCGCGCGCCGCGAGGTTCATCTGCTTCTGGCTCTCCTCCAGCGCAGTCGCCATCCGCTGGCGCGATCGCCGCTCGATGAGCAGCGCGGCAATCAGCCCGGCCTGGAACAGCAGGATCGCGAATCCGAGCGAGATCTCGCGCCAATACCTGTCCCAGGCGGTCGGCTCGCGGAACCTCACGATCGGTATCGGCGGGCAGCAGGCGCTCGTCGATGCCCCAGCGCCGGAGCGCACGCCAGTCGACCACGGGCACGTTCGTGATCGAGGATCGGCAGCGATCGCCGTCGGCGGCGTGCCGTTCAGCAGGCGCACGACGATGGCGCCGGCCTGCTTCGCCTGCTCTTCGTAGGGCGCCATGTAGCCGCCGACGATGCCGGTGCCGAGAAAGGTATCGAGCGGCCCATAGACCGGGGCGGCGGACGCGGCGCGCGATGAGCTCGACCGACTTGGCGCGGCGTCGTCACCTGGCCCGCGCCGTCGACGAAGTAGCCCGGCGTGAAGACGATCGTGTCCTTGGTCAACGCGCTCGAGCCGGCGCAGCACGTCGGCGGTCGGCAGGCCCGACGAGGTACTCGACCTCGGGATGCGCTTTCGAGTCGCGCCACGGCGCTGCGCAGCCGCTGCTCCCAGACGCGATCCCGCTCGGCGGCGCCGAGCACGATCACGAGGCGTTTGGCGCTCGGGCTGCAGGCGAAGCGCGAGCTCGAGCGTCTGCGTCGGATCGAGATCGATGGTCTTGCCGACGACATCCGGCGGAAGCGACATGCGTTCCAGCTGGTCGCGCGGCACGGCGATATGAACGACGGGCACGCCCGGAAGCATGCGGTCGCGAAACTTGGTCGCGAATGGCAAGCGCCTGCGGCGCCGAGGCGACGATGACGCGGACGTTGCGCTCGTCGTACTTCTGTCGCAGAAACTCCGCCTGCGCGCCGGCGTACGCTTCCGTCGGCGACCCACTCGATGTCGAGATACTCGGAGTAGAGCTCGACGGGGCGCTTGCAGCGCCTCGGGCACGACTTTTCGCAGCGTGTCCTCGATGACGATGGCCGCGGGCGTGGCGCGCTGGTTGCTGTGGATGACGAGCACGCCTTCGGACGTCGCCGCGGCAGCGGTCGCAAGGATCAGCGCGGAACCGCGAGGGCGATCGCCGTGAAAGCGGACGCTTTCGAGGCGACGAAGAGCGAGCGCAGATCCCTCGACACCGCTCGCCGCCACCCGGCGCGGATCACGATCTCGCGGACGTCACGCGCGATTGAGTGTCGCCGGACAACGCCGCGCGTGAGCGGCCTGCCAAGCGAATTGCTGGAGCGCATCGGGCAGCCAGGATCTCCCGGAAAAGTGGCGACGAGGCGGAGCTCGATGTCAATGCGGCTCCTGCACAAATTTGCAAGTTTCATCCCATCGTCATAGCTAGATTACCGCAGCCGCCCGATGCCCTCAATGCGGCGCCGTTGTGGTAATGCACGTTTCGACAAAGACGCAGCGACTCGAGACGCGGTCAATGCCGGATCACCAGCCACAGCACGCCCAGCAGAATCGGCTGATGGACCATGTAGACGGCGAGACTGTGCCGCCCGAGCCAGCGCAGCCACGCGGGCGCAGTCGCCAGCGGTGCGACTGCGCCGAATGAGTGCGCGGCCAGAACATTGCCCAGCGCGATGCCGATGAAGACGACGCCCGCCCAGGGTGCGAGCGGCACGTAGTCCTCGGTGATGGGCTTGTGCGCGACGAAACCGAAGACGGAGAGCGCGCGCGCGTCGAACGTCGGATCCGAGAACGCGATCCCGGCGATGATCACTGCGCAACCGATGGCGAATGCGGCGCCGGGCCGTCGCACGAGCGGCCACGCGAGCACCGAGGCGACTGCGATGCAATGCAGGATGCCGAAATAGATGAACGAGCGCGGGAACGTGAGCCAGCTCGCCGCGGTGACGGCGAGCGCGCACGCGACGATGACTGCCAGCCTCCGCCAGAAATGCGAGGCCGTCGCACCGGCGCGATCGGCGAGCACGAGGCTCACGCCGACGAGCGCCATGAACATCGAGACGATGAGCGCGCGGAAGCCGAGCCAGAACGGATCGTTCTCGAAGTCGGCGGCGATGACGCCGTAGAGCCGGAGATCGAACGCGAAGTGGTAGACGAACATCAGGCACAGCGCGAAGCCGCGAATTGCATCGACGCCGGCGACTCGGTCGGTGGAAGAGGGCGCTGTCGCCGATGCGGTCGCCGCGAGCTCGATCGCGGCGCATCCGCGCGCTGCGCGACGGGCGGCTCATCGCAGAGGCAATCGCCATTCGACGCGCCATCCGTCCGCGTCGGGTACGCCGAGCATGGAGAGCGCGCGCGCGAGGTCGCGGTCATCGGCGCGACGCGGGGTCAACACGAGCGAGAGCTGGATTCCGTTGCCCGCGCTCAGTGTCGCGGTGCCGCGAATGCCCAGGTCGCCGCCGGCGTTCGACACCGGTCCCGAGAGACGATCGCCATTCGGCGCCGAGCGCGCTCGTGATGTCGCCGAGCGCGATCGGTTGCGCGTGGCCCGGCATCGTCACCGACGCGCCACGCCACCGCGAGCCGCACTTCGCCGTGGTTGGCGGGCGGCGCCCACTCCAGGCGGGAGGCGTTGATCTCGACATCGCCGCCGACGAGCGAAGCCGCGGCGGATCCCGCTGCGGCGCTGAAGAATCCGGCAGGAATCGTCGCTTCGACATCGCGAAGCTCGACCGAATCGCGGCCGATTGCGATGTCCCCCTTCGGCGAAGCGGTGGAGCTTCCTTCGCCGCGAACGAGGTGCAAGTGGAGCTCGCGTCGCAGAAGTGGCCACGGGTCGATCCGCCACGCAACCGGTATTCGCGTCGCGCCGGCCGTCAGGATTCCGCGCGCATCCCAGAGCGTGCCCTCGGCATCGGTCAGGTGAACGTTCCCTTTCGTCATCGCGGCGAGGCGGGCGTCGGCAAGGCTCGCGGGCGCGAGCTTTACCGCGAACAGCGCAACCGTCGCCGCGAGCGCGGCGAAGATGAGGAGCGAGCGCGGCACGTCGACTGGCGGGCGCTTCAGCGCGCCAGCGTGAGCTCCGCCCGGACCGTGCCGGGCTCGACGCGCGCGGTGAGCGTCGCGTCGACGGCGCGCAGGTTTCCCTCGCGCTGCAGCGCTTCGAGCAAGGCGATGAGCGCGTCATACGGTACCGCGGCGAATACTACGTGAGCGCGACCTTCTTGCCAGTCGAGCTGCGTCACCGCGCCGCGCAGGTTCTGCTGCGCAAGGATCCGATCGAGCGTGGCCCGCGGATCGGCGGGCGCAGGCGCCGCCGGAGTGCGCGCGAGTCCGGCGGCCTCTTCGGTCATCTTGCGCGCCGCGGCGAGCTCCGCGGCATTGACGGCGTGCGCGGCGCGCAGGGTGTCGGCATCGCGGCGCAACGGCTCCCAGACGGCCAACCACAGCACGGCGATCCCGACGACGGCGGCGGTCGCCGCGACGATTCGTCGCTCTGTCAGCGTCTTTCCGGCGAGCCAACGAGCGACGGGGCGTGGCGCGCGAGGGGTCGTGAAAGCGAGCGCCATCACGGACCGCCGATTCGTACGCGCGCTCCGCTCGCCGACGTCGCGACCAGCATCGGCACGCGCGCCGCGCGCATCCGCGCATCGAGGTCGCGGACGACCGCGGGATCCGCACGAGCGAGCTCGAGCGTCCAGTGGCCGTCGGCGTACAGCGCGCTTTTCACGGTGCCGGGCGGAAGCGCGGCGAGCGCGGCGGTTGCGCGCGCAAGCAGCGGCAATGCGTCGTCCGGCGCGGCGAGGCCCTGCGCGTGGCGCAGTAGCGCATAACGACGGGCGAGCGCCGCGCGCGCAGCCTGCGGTGTCGTGGCCGCCGTCGGGAGGAACGCCCGCGGCCACCGCAAGATCCGTCCATTCACGCGCGCTGCGCCACGCGTCGATGCGAAGCGCTGCCCACTCGCCGACGCTCGCGACGATGTGAATCGCCAGCGCTGCCCCGACGAGAACGAGCGCGGGCGCGAACACCCGCCCGAGACTTCGCCGCGGCGCTGCGGCGGCGCTCGTCGGGGTGACGGGACGCAGATCGAGCGCGGACGCGAAGCTCGCCGCCGGCGCCGCGTGCCATCGCCATGGAGTACCGCGCACGACGGCGACACCTGCCTCGCGCTGCAGGCGCGCGAGCGCGGCGTCGGCGATGGGGGCATCGACGCGCAGTTGCGCCGGCACCGCGCCATCGCGCTCCGAGCGGGCGAGGGCAAGCGCAAGCTCGGGGGGAAGCGTGCCGTCGGCGGACGGCGCATCGACCGGAAACGCGCTGCCATCGTTGCAGCGCACGAATCCGCTGCCGCCGTCGCTGTCGCCGGCGCACCAGCGCCAACCGGCGATCGGCGCTGCGAGCTCGGGCTCCGCGATGATCCGCGTGATGCGCCGCTCTCCGCGCGGCGATCGCCGCGACGAGCGAGCGCGCGACGACGACCACGCGCACGCGTCCATCGGGAGCTTGCGCCGTCACGCCGAGATGATGGTCGGCGGGCGCGCCGGCAAGCTGGTCCTCGAGGGCGAAGCCCGCGGCGCCGGCGACGCGGGACGCAGCCATCGGCGGCAGCTTGACGGTCGCGATGCGCACTTGCGACGCGGCAATCACCGCTTCGATCCTGTCGGCTGCAGGCCAGGCTGCAGGATGATCGGTGCCCGTGCGCGCGCAACGGCCCGTGGCATCGAACAGAGCCCATGGATCGGCGCGGTCCGGCAGCGGCTGCGCGGCGAGGCGCACGCGCAGCGTGGTCATGCGCGAGGCAGCGTCATGCGAAGCACGAGGGCACATGGCGCGGTAGTTTACTCGACCACCTGCCAGACGATGGCCGTCGGAGCGCTGCCGCTGCGACGAAGCAGCGCGCGCGCGCGCGCCAGCGTCTCGCCTTGTCTCGCTTCGACGGTCACGTAGAAATTGCTGCTCCTCACCGCGAGCGCGCTCTCGCTCGGAAGCGTCGCGCCCTTCGGCAGCCGCGCCCGGAAATCGGAGATCGACAAAAACGGCTTGGATCCGCGATCGGCAATCAGCGCGGCAAGTCGATCGGCATCGAGCCCGTCGACGATCGTTGCGAGGACTTCGGGCGAGGCGGTGTTGACGTTGACGGGCGTCCCCGCGGGCAGCGCGGACACGAAGGGCGCAATGGCATCGAGCGAACGCGTCGTGACGCCCTTTACCGGCGCCAGCTCGGCAATCCGAACGAAGGGCGCGTCGGCGGGAAGCCCGGGCACCGGCTGTGCGGCGTAGAACGCATCCTCGGCGCCCGACTCGCGGACGAGCGCGTCGGTGTCGATCCAGTCGGCGATGGCGTCGAGCGCCGCAACCGGGCCGCCGCGCCGCGCAAAGAGTGCGGCGATCCGCCGCCGTTCGATCTCCGCGGTCGGTGCCGCCGTCGCCGAGCGCGTTGATGTTGAGCCGGCCCTGCGCATCGACGATCGCGCCGCGGATCTCGCCGTTGTCGAGCGGGATCGGCGGCAACGGCACGGCCCACGGCTCGCGCAGGTGATCGAGGTCGGAATGGCGCGCGTCGTCGTCGAGGATCTGTCGCGCCCATTGCACGCCCGCCATCACGAGCGCCTGCGCCTGCACCTGGTCGCGGCGATGCTCGACCGTCCGGCTCCATCGCTGCTGATCGGCGAACACCGTCACCGCGACGGCGGCCGCAAGCGCCGCGATGAGCATCGCGAGGATGATCGCGGCGCCGCGCTCGCGATTCATCGCAGCGCGAGCCATCGCTCGACCTGCTCGCCGCCGGCCAGCGTGACGGCGACACGAACGGCGCGCGGCACTGCGGGGTCGCCGAGCGCCGGCCAACGGTCGCGCCAGTTGTTGCGGGCGTCGAGATAGACGACCCGGAACGCGACGATGCCGCTCGCGAGCGCGTAGGGCTGCGGCACGACCGACGCGGGCTGATCGAGCCGCGGCCAGTACAGGATCTCGACGGCGTCGCCGCGCAACCGGTAGCCGATCCGCTGGCCGGCGCTTCCAGGCTCGGCAGCGAACTCGGGACCGGCGCGCGAAAAACGCACGACCGCGTTGCCGGTGCCGTCGACATCGCCGAGCCACGCGGGCTCGGTACCGTTGCCGGTGCGCACGTCGCGCGGCAGCGCTTCGCGCATGTCGGCTTCGAGCCGCGCGAAGAGCGCGTCGAGCGTGCGCCAGTGCTGCGCCTCCGCGGCGAGCTGCGCTTCGCTGTCGGTGAGCGAGGCGAGCGCGCGATAGCCGAATACCGCGACGAGCGCGAGGATCGCGAGCGCGATCATCAGCTCGATCAGCGTGAAGCCGGATCGGTTACGCGTCATTGCGCCGTCGCTTGCCCGAGATAGCCGGAGAGCTGCGCGAGCGCGTAGCCGGGCTGCGTCGCGTCGGCGACGACGATGTCGATCTTGCGGAACGCCGGGTTCGGCGTGCCCGAAATCGTTTTCGCGCCACACGAAGCTCGCGCCGGCCTGCACGTCCTCGCCGTTGCGGGAGCCGAGCGCGGGCCACGGCGTTTCGAGCTGCGCGGCGGCGAGCCGGTTCTGCGCGACCCACAACGCGAGCGTGCGCTGTTTCAGCAGCGTCGCGCCGTCGGCCGATTGCGCGACCGCGCGCATTCCCGCGGCGAGCGCCACCGCGAGGATCGCCAGCGCGACGAGGATCTCGACTAGCGTGAAGCCGTCGGGGCCGCGACCTGCACGCGGTTCAACGGATCGCCGGCGACGACGAGTGTCCATGCGGGAGAGGAGAGGACGAGCGCATAGGGCTCGTTGCGCCCGCTCGGCCGGAACGGGAAGATGACGTCGGTGGCGACCGGCGCGCCCGCGTAGGAGACGGGCGCGACCGACCACTGCGCGGGCAGCGCGCGCGGCGCGAGGACTTCCTCGTCGCGCAGCGCGCTCCAGCGGTTGTCCGGCCCGCGGCGCCAGAAGCGATAGCCCTGCGCCGTCGGCGGAGAAGCCCAGCGTCTCGCTGCGCCACTGCGCCAGCGCCGCCGCGTGCTCGAGCGCGCCGGCGAGGCGCGATGCTTCCCGCTCGGTTGTGCGCCGGTCGTCGCCGTCGAGATTGGCGACGACGAACCCGGCGGCAATCGCAATCACCGCGATGACGACCAGCACCTCGATCAGCGTGAAGCCTCGAGGCCTTCGCTCCGGCCATCAGAGGTCCCACGACCCGATATCGGTGTCGATCCCCGTCCCGCCCGGCTGTCCGTCGGCGCCGAAGCTGTAGACGTCGATCTCGCCGTGCAGCCCCGGATTCAGATATTGATACGGCTGGCCCCACGGGTCCTTGGGCAGTCGCTCGAGGTAACCGTTCGGCTTCCAGTTGGGCGGAACGCGGCGGCTGCGTCGGCCGCGCCGTCAGCGCGGCGAGACCTTGCTCGGAGGTCGGATAGCGTTGATTGTCGAGGCGGTAGAGCTTCAAAGCGGCGAGGATCGCGGCAATGTCGCTCTTCGCGGCGACGGCGCGGGCCTCGTCGGGACGCTCGAGCACGCGCGGAACGACGAGCGCCGCGAGAATGCCGAGTATCACGATCACGACGAGCACCTCGATCAGCGTGAACCCGCTGCGCGGCGAGCTGCGTTTCCGGGCGGCCGTCATCTCGCGATTATAATCCGCCGGTCCCCGTGCCCGACGGCGTCGCCGCAGCTCGCGCACGGCCGGGCATTCACGCCGTGTCCCGAGCCATTCGCCTATTCACACGCGCCGCGGCGATCCTGATCGTGATCGTCGCGGTGATCGTCGCTGCGTTGGCGTGGTGGGCGGCGCAGCCGCTGCGTCTTCCGGCTTCACCGTACGTGTTCGACGTAAAGTCCGGCGCGAGCCTGCGCTCCGTCGCGCGCGACCTCGTCAAAGGCGGCGTGTTGCCCAACGAGTACGCGCTGGTGCTGCCTGCGAGGTTGAGGCAGGCCGATCGCGCGATCAAGGCGGGCAACTACGAGATTGCCGAGGGCATCACGCTCTCGCAGCTCCTCGACAAGCTGACGCAGGGCGACGTCACGCAGACCGCGATGACGGTCGTCGAAGGCTCGACTTACGGCGAGCTCGTCGCCGCCGTCAAAGCGAGCGCGCAGATCGCGAAGTCGACGCCGGAGGCGGCCCTGCCCGGCATTTCAGCGCGCGTGGGCATTGCTCAACCGAACCCCGAGGGGTGGTTTTTCCCCGAAACTTATTTTTTCGCGACGGGGACGAAGGACGTCGAGCTGCTCGCGCGCGGCTATCGGCTGATGCGATCGAGGCTCGACGACGCGTGGGCCGAAACGCGTCGAGGACCTGCCGCTCAAGGACCCGTACGAAGCGCTCATCCTCGCGTCGATCGTCGAAAAGGAAACGGGGAACGCCGCCGACCGGCCGTTGGTCGCGTCGGTGTTCGTCAACCGGCTGCGGCTCGGGATGCGGCTGCAATCCGACCCCACGGTCATCTACGGGCTCGGCGCGAAGTTCGACGGGAACCTGCGCAAGCGCGACCTCGAGACCGATTCGCCTTACAACACGTACCTGCGCGATGGATTGCCGCCGACACCGATCGCGCTGCCCGGGCAAGCGTCGCTCGACGCGGCGACGCGGCCGCCGAAGACCGCGTATCTCTATTTCGTCTCGAGGGGCGACGGCACCAGCGAGTTCACGGCGAATCTCGCCGACCACAATCGCGCCGTGGCAAAATTCCAGCTCGGGCAGCGTCCTCCGCGCTGAACGCATTCGTCAGCCTGCATTTGTCGCCGACCCACCACTCACCTCCATGACGGGCTCCCGCGGACGCTTCATCACGCTCGAAGGCATCGACGGCGCCGGCAAGAGCACGCACCACCCGTGGCTTGCCGAGCGCATCGGCGCGCGCGGGCACGCGGTGGTCGCGACGCGCGAGCCCGGCGGAACCGCCGCTCGGCGAGAAGCTGCGCGCATTGCTGCTGCGCGAGCCGATGACGCGCGACAGCGAGGCGCTGCTCATGTTCGCCGTCGCGCCGCGAGCACCTCGAAACCGTGATCCGGCCGGCGCTCGCGCGCGGCGACTGGGTGCTCTGCGACCGCTTCACCGATGCGACCTACGCCTATCAGGGAGGCGGGCACGGCGTTCCGCTCGCGCGGATCCGCGAGCTCGAGCAGTGGATCGACGGCGACAGCCGGCCGGATCGCACGTTCCTGTTCGACGTGCCGCCGCGCGTCTCCCGCGAGCGCCTCGATCGCGCGCGCAGCGCCGGGCGCGATCTCGATCGCTTCGAGGTCGAGGCGGAGGGATTCTTCGTCCGGGTCCGCGACGCCTACCTCGACCGCGCGGCCGCGGAGCCGCGCCGCTTCCGCGTGATCGACAGCTCGCGGCCGCTCGAAGACGGTGCGCGCCGAGCTCGACGCGGAGCTCGAGGCGCTCGAGCACATGTGATGGCGGACGAACGCGACGACGCGCCGGCGACGCTGCCCTGGCTGCCGTTGCTGCCGTGGCAGCTCGCGACGGCCCGCGACGGCGCTCGCGCAGCGCTCGACATGGCCCCACGCGCTGCTCGTGCACGGGCCGCGCGGCATCGGCAAGCACGCGCTCGCCCTCGATTTCGCGCAAGCGCTTCTGTGCGAAACGCCGCGCGCCGACGGTCTCGCGTGCGGGCAGTGCGCGAGCTGCCGCTACGCGATCGCCGGCGCAGCATCCGGATCTGATGCGGCTCGAGCTGCTGACGATCGATGAAGCCGACGGCGCGCCTGAAGCAGGTCGACACGATCGTCATCGACCGCGTACGCGCGCTCACCGAATTCGTCCAGCTGACGAGCCATCGCCAGCGCGCGAAGGTCGCGGTGATCGCGCCGGCCGACAGGATGAACGTCGCCGCGGCGAATGCGTTGCTGAAGACGCTGGAGGAGCCGCCGCCCGACACGTACCTCATCCTCGTCACCGAACAGCCCGAGCGCGTTTCGCCGACGATCCTCTCCCGCTGCCGAAAGCTCGCCGCGCCGCGGCCGTCGCCGGAGGAAGCGCGCGCGTGGCTTGCGGAGCAGGGCGTCGCGTCGCCGGAGCTCGCGCTTGCGCAGGCCGGCGGCGCGCCGCTGGCGGCGCTCGCGTGCGCGGATCCCGCGGTGCAAAGCGAACGCCGCGCATGGGTCGCGTCGCTGTCGCGCCCGGCGCGAGCTCTCGGCGCCCGCACTTGCCGCACGAATCGAGGCGGGGGGACGCGAAGAGCGCAAGGCGAGGCTCGCGCACGCGGTGGACTGGCTGATCGCCTGGTCGGCGGATCTCGCCCGCGTGAACGCCGGCGGCTCCGCGCGGCAGAATCCCGACGCCGCGGAAGCGCTCGAGCGGCTCGCGCAACGGGTGGCGCCGGTCGCTGCTGTTTCGTTATCATCGGCTACTCCTCGGGCAGCGCGCGCTGCTGGCGCATCCGCTGCAGCCGCGTCTCGTCGCCGAGGCGCTGTTGATCGACTACAAGGCGCTGTTCTGACGATGGCCGAAAACAAGCCACTGGGTCCTGCAGGCAATCCGGCGATCGCCGCGGCCGGCGCGCGCCCCGGCGTGCTGTCGCTCAACATCCGCGAGCGCGCCGCGCTGTACGCCGCGTACATGCCGTTCCTCAAGGGCGGCGGCATCTTCATCCCGACGTCGCGCCAGTATCAGCTCGGCGAGGAAGTGTTCATGCTGCTGTCGCTGATGGACGATCCCAACCGGATCGCGGTGCAGGGCAAGGTCGTCTGGATCACGCCGGAAGGGCGTCCAGGGAAACCGCACGCAGGGCATCGGCGTGCAGTTCACGCAGGACGACACCGGCGCCACGGCGCGCGCGACCATCGAGCAGATCCTCGGCGAGACGCTCGCTTCGACCCGCCCGACGCACACGATGTAGCGATCCGGCGGAGCGCGCCTCGCCGCCCGGCGGGAGCGAGCGCCGGCGGATCGTTGCGCCTCGGTCACGCCCTCGCGTCGAGCCCTACCGATGTTCGTCGACTCGCACTGCCATCTCGATTTTCCCGAGCTCGCCGCCGAGCTGCCTTCGCTGCTCGACGCCATGGCGGCGGCGCGCGTCACGCACGCGCTGTGCATCTCGGTGAACCTTCCCGACTGGCCCGCCGTGCACGCGCTTGCCATGGCGTCACGCGAATCTCTACGCGACCGTCGGCGTTCATCCGGATTATCCCGGACACGCCCGAGCCGTCGATCGACGATCTCGTCGAGCGCGCCGCGCGGCCGAAAGTCGTCGCGATCGGCGAGACCGGCCTCGACTACTACCGGGCGACCGGCGACCTCGAATGGCAGCGCGAGCGCTTTCGCACGCACATACGCGCGGCGCGCCGCACCGGCAAGCCGCTCGTCATCCACACGCGGGCGTCCGCCGCCGACACGCTCGCGATCATGCGCGAGGAGGGCGCCGGCGATGCGGGCGGCGTGATGCACTGCTTCACCGAGACGTGGGACGTCGCACGCGCTGCGCTCGACATGGGCTTCCACATCTCGATGTCGGGCATCGTCACGTTTCGAGAACGCGCAGGACCTGAAGGACGTCGCGCGCCGCGTCCCGCTCGACCGGCTGCTGATCGAAACGGATTCGCCGTATCTCGCGCCGGTGCCGTTTCGCGGCAAGCGCAACCAGCCCGCTTACGTCGCGCACGTCGCCGCGGAAATCGCGCGGCTGCGCGACGTTCCGCCGGAGACGATCGCGGCGGCGACCAGCGCGAATTTCTTCAGGCTGTTCCACATCGACGCGGGGACCGAACACGATGTGCACTGACCAGCTCGCCGCGCGATCGGCGAAACGGATGCGACGGCCGTCGGCGGCCCGTCGCCGTCTGATCGCTGCGATCGCGCTGCCTCGCCGCGTCGCGCGGTGCGCGCGCAGCAGACGCTCGAGGATTTCTTCGTGTTCGTGGCGAACGACCGCGTCGCCGACGTGAAGGCGCTGCTCGCGCGCGGGGTCGATCCGGACAGCGTCGACAAGAACGGCGATCCGGCGATCGTCGTCGCGGCGCGCGAGAGGCAGCGCGGCGACGCTCGACGTCCTGCTCGCGACGCAAGGGCAACGTGAACGCGCGGAATCGATACGGCGACACGGCGTTGATGGTGGCCGCGATCGCGGGGCGCCTCGACCTCGTGAAGAAGCTGCGCGCGCGCGGCGCCGAGGTCAATCAGAAAGGCTGGACCGCGCTCATCTACGCGGCGACCGGCGGCCACGACGCGATCGTGACGCTATCTGCTCGCGGAAGGCGCCGACATCAATGCGGCGTCGCCCAACGGCACGACGGCGCTGATGATGGCGGCGCGCGAGGGGCGGCTCTCCACGCTCGATCTCCTGATTGCGCGCGGGCGCGGACGTCAACCATCGCAACGACGCCGGCGCGAGCGCGCTCGATTGGGCGAAGCGCGGCAACGAGCCGAAGCTGGCGGAGCACCTGCGCCGCGCGGGCGCGCGCGACTAGGGCTGCGCTTCGTCCGCGCCGGCTGACGGCGCTGACGGCAGCGTCGGCCACAACGTGCCGCTCACGCCGGCGGGAGGTTCCGGCGGCGCATCGAGCGGCGCCGCGACCGCTTCGCTGATGATCATGGGCACGAGATCCGGGCAGCACGCCGACCATCCGCCGCGCGCCGCTGAATCGCTTTTGCCAGAACGAGGAGTCGAGCGTCGCGACCTCCACATCGCGCCCGCGCCGCGGCGCGTGAACGAAACGGTTGTCGCCGAGATAGATGCCGACATGCGAGAACGCGAAGTGGCGCGTGTCGAAGAAGACGAGATCGCCCGGCTTCAAGTCCGGCACAGCGCACCTGCTCGCCGAGCCGACTCATGTCCTTGGCCGGTTCGCGGCAGCGTCACGCCGGTGACCTTCTGGAACACGTAACGGACCAGGCCGCTGCAATCGAGGCCGGTCGCCGGCGTGCTTCCGCCCCATTTGTAGCGGATGCCGATCAGCTCGAGCGCGAAGCTCGACAGGCTCTGCGCCGTGCTCAACGCCTGCGTGGCGGCATCCTTGACCGTCGCCGCCGCCGCGGCGAGCGAACCCTCGTCGCGGCCCTGCGCCGCGCCAACGGCCGGATAGGCGACAGCGCCTGCGGCGAGCAGCAATGCGAGCAAGCGACGGGCAGCGAGGCTGGCAGGACGCACGGGCGGCATTGTCCGCGATTCGGCGAACAAGGGCAATCATCGCTTCGACCGAGGCTGCGTGGCGCGGCGAGGCGGACTTTGCCGGCTGCTTCGCGCGGGCGCGCGGCGATCCGCGCGGCTCTTGGGGTCGACCTCGAGCGGCCGGGTCAGCTCGATCCGGTCGCCTTCGGCGAGCACGGTCGTCCGGAAACGCGCGGCGGCCGTACACGGCGAACCCGAGCGCGTGCTCTGTCGATCCCGTACTGGCCGACGAGCCCGGAGGCGTCGACGGCGTCGGCGACCGTCGCCCCGGCCGGAAGGTCGACGTCGACGCTGTCCTGCACCGCGCGGCGTCGCCCAGACGACGGTGACCTTCACGGATTGCCTGCGTAGACGGATTCGGCGCGATGCACGAACGCGTCGATCAGCGTGTTCGCGACGTGGTTGAAGACGGGTCCCAGCGACCGTCTCGAGGACGTGCGTCGCGAACTCGTAGGCGATCTCGAATTCGATCTTGCAGGAGTCGGGCGCGAGCGCGCGGAAGCGCCATTCGCCGTGCAGGTGGCGAAAGGGGCCGTCCCGCAGCGTGACGACGATCGACTCGCGCGCGACGGTTCACGTTGTCCGTCGTGAAATGCGCGCGCACGCCGTGGAAGTCGATGTCGATGCGCGCGGTCTTCCCGTCGTCGCGCGTCTCGAGCGTGCGCGCGTCGCGGCACCACGGCAGGAATTCCGGATAGAGCTCGACCCGATCGACGAGATCGAACATCGCGTCGGTGGAGAAAGGAACGAGCACCGACTTCTTCACGCGTCGCATGTCGGCGTTGCTAGAATGGACGTCCGGCAGCGGGACGGCAGTCGTCTATCGAACGTGACCATGAGCATCGTCGACAATAGAAAAGCCTATCACGACTACTTCATCGAGGAGAAATTCGAGGCCGGTGTCGCGCTCCTCGGCTGGGAGGTCAAGGCGGTGCGCGCGGGGCGCGCGCAGATCAAGGAAGCCTACGTCGTCGTGAAGGACGGTGAGATCGTCCTCATCGGATCGCACATCACGCCGCTCATCTCGGCCTCGACGCACGTGACCGCCGACGCGACGCGCACGCGCAAGCTGCTTCTGCACCGCAAGGAGATCAACCGCCTCGTGGGACTGGTCGAGCGCGCCGGCTACACGCTGGTGCCGCTCAACTTCCACTTCGCCAAAGGGCGGATCAAGCTCGACGTCGGCCTCGCCAAGGGCAAGAAGCAATACGACAAGCGCGCGACGATCAAGGAGCGCGAATGGAACCGCGAGCAGCAGCGGCTGATGCGCAACCGCACCGGCACCGCCCGCGCGGCCCGCGGGGGCTGATCGCGGCGCGGCAGCTGCCGGCGTTGGGCGGCGATGCCGGCGACAGCGCGCTCAGCGCGCCGTGATGCCGCGATCCGCGAGCAGCGCGCGAGCCGCCGCGACGCCGCTGCGAGTCGCCGCCTCGAGCGTGGCGGGAAACTCGGGATCGGTGTAATCGCCGGCGAGATAGACGCCGCGGGCGACGCGCCCGTGCGCAGGGCGGGAAAGCGCCGGCGTGCACGCATACGTCGCGCGCTTCTCGACGACGACCTGCGACCAGACGACGGGCGGAAGCTCGGGTGCGCAGCGCCGCAACTGCGCTTCGGCGTCGCGGCAGAGCGTCGCGTGATCGAGCGCATCGTGCGGCCCGCCGCGCGCTGATGACCACCGCGATCAGGCTTGCCGCGTCGCGCTGCCGGGTCGCTCGCGAGCGCGGCGCTGCGATCGAACGCCCATTGGCCCGGCGCGTCGTCGAGACGCAGCATCGGCACGGCGAACGGGACGCGTCCGGAGAGCGCGAGATAGATCGTCGTGATGGACTCGTACGTGAACGCGGCGACTTGCGCGAGCGGCGCGCGCCACGCGGAATCCAGGCGGGCATCCGGGCCGAGCGTCGCGGCGAGCTGATGCGGACCCACGGCGACGATCGCCGCGGAGAACGCTTCGGCGCTCGCGCCGACGTCGACGGTCACCGCTTTCTCATCGGTGCGCACGCGCGCGCACGGCGGTCCCCAGGCGCAGCGAGCCGTCGTGCTCCTCGACGAATCGCGCCGCGGCCTCCGGAAAGCAGGCGGAGAGGTCGACCGCGGGGACGAGGAGGTCGCTGTTGCGCGCGGCGCCGGTGAAGGCCGCGCGCAGCACATTGGCGAAGATCTGCGCCGACGCCGCTGCGCGGCGGCGTGTTGAGCGCCGACGAGGCACAGCGGCGTCCCAGACTGCGTCGAATGCGCGGCGGGGCGTTGCCGGCGAAGCATTCGGCGACGGTCTGCCCGCTCGGACAGCGGAAGCCTGCCGCGAGCGAGCCGCCGAAAGTCCGCAATGAGCGCGAGGCGCTCGGCGACGTCGAGGCCCCGGGCACACAGCGATGCCGCCGGCGAGATGGAAGCGGCGCGGGCAGCGCGCCACGCTGCGAGCGAGACGGCGCGCGAGGCGATCGAGCCGAAGGGCCGCAGCGTCAGCGGCAACCGCCGGAACAGCGCGTCGGCGCGGTCGGCGCCGTGGACGAGCGCGATGAGCTCGCGCGTCTGATCGTACGCGCCGATCAGCAGGTGCTGGCCGTTGTCGAGCGCGAGCGCCGCCGAAGGAGACGCGCCGCGCGCGGCCGCCGAGCGTCTTCGCCTGCTCGAGCAGCGTGACGGGAATGCCTGCGCGCGGCCAGCGTGACGGCGGCGGCGCAGCCCGCCCAGCCGCCGCCGATGACGGCGACGCGCGCCGGCGTCCGCGGAAGCGCGCGCGCCGTCAGACACGGCGCGCCGTCGTCCACGCGATCCAGAGCTTGCGCAGCGGCGTCAGCGCGATGCGGCGGTCGAGCACCCGATAGCCGTCGCGCTCGATCTCGTCGAGCAGCGTGCGGTAGATGGCAGCCATGATGAGTCCGGACCGCTGCGCCTTGCGGTCCTCGGCGGCAGCGCGTCGAGCGCGCGCGCGTACCAGCGGCGCGCGCGCACGACCTGGTCCTCCATCAGCGCGCGGACATCGCGTCGCTCGATTCGCGCTTGAGCAGCGTCGGTCGCGGTGACGCCGTGCGCGGCGAGCTCGTCCTGCGGCAGGTAGATGCGGCCGCGGCGCGCGTCCTCGCCGACGTCGCGGATGATGTTGGTGAGCTGGAACGCGATGCCGAGGTCGCGCGCGTATTGCCGGGTCGCGGGATTGGCGTAGCCGAAGATCTCCGCCGACATGAGGCCGACGACGCCGGCGACGCGGTGGCAATAGCGCTCGAGCTCGGCGAAGTCGAGGTAGCGGCTGCGCTCGAGGTCCATCGCCATGCCGTCGATCACGGTCTGGAAGTGCTCTTCGGGCAGCCGGTACGCGCGCGACGACGGGCGCAGCGCCAGCGCGACCGGGTGCTGCGGCGTGCCGGCGAACGTCGCGCCGACCTCGGTGCGCCACCACGCGAGCTTCGTGCGCGCGAGCGCCGGGTCGGTCGACTTCGTCGACGACGTCGTCGACCTCGCGGCAGAAGGCGTAGAGCGCGGTGATCGCGCGCCGGCGCTCCGGCGGCAGGAACAGGAAGCTGTAGTAGAAGCTCGATGCCGCTCCGCGCGGCCTTCTGCTGGCAGTACTCGTCGGGCGTCATGCGGCGGCGCCGGTCTGCAGGCCGGGCGCTGGCGGCGCGGCAGGAAAGATCGCGCTGCACGCGACGCCGGCCCAGTCGCTGCGCCGACAGCTTCGGGCGAGCCGCGGAAGACGTCGCCGCCGGTCGCGTCGATGCCGTCGAGGATGCGGTGCCCGCCGGCGAGCACGCCGCGAGATCTCGAGCGCAGCCGCCACGGGAGCGCGCGGGTCAGCGGACGCCCGGACTCGAGCAGCGCGCGCGCGCGCGCCGATCTCGAACGCCATCAGGGCGCGCCACGCGGCGTCGCAGCGACCCTCGGCGATCTGCGCTTCGGCGACGCCGAAGCGCGTCGAGATCCTCGGCGGAAGGTAGACGCGGCCCTTGGCCCAGTCGGCCGCGACGTCCTGCCAGAAATTGATGAGCTGCAGCGCCGTGCAGATCGCGTCGCTCGCGGCGAGGTTCGCCGGCGCGTCGGCATCGAAGATGCGAAGCATCAGGCGCCCGACCGGATTCGCCGAGCGCCGGCAGTAGTCGAAGAGCTCTGCGTCGGATCGCATAGCGCGTCGTCGTCACGTCCTGGCGAAACGCCGAGAGCAGGTCGCGGAACGGTCGAAGCGGCAGGTCGGTGCCGCGCGATCGCAGCGGCGAGCTCGGGGAACGGCGGCGCGGCGGCGGTGTGCCCGCTGCGATGGCGTCGAGTGCCGCTCGAAGCGCGTCGAGCGCGGCGAGGCGCTCCGCCGGCGCGGCGTCGCCTTCGTCGGCGAAGTCGTCGGCGGTGCGCGCGAAGCGGTAGATCGCGAGGATCGCCGGCCGCAGGCCGCCGCGGCACCAGCAGCGAGGCGACGGGAAAGTTCTCGTAATGAGCCAGCGGACACGCAATTCGTGCGCAACGCGCCGAAAGGACTACATTTCCCCGGGAAACCTGAGGGTCGACCAGAGCATTCTTCTGGCGAGCAGGCCCTGGTTCGGCTATACTTTTCCGTTTGGCGAAAGCGAGCTGCGAAAGTGGCGGAATTGGTAGACGCACTGGATTTAGGTTCCAGCGGGGAAGCCCATGGGGGTTCGAGTCCCCCCTTTCGCACCACCGATTCACATTAGCAAGGATTCGACGCGCATGCAAACCAGTCTCGAAACCCTCGGCCAACTCGAGCGCCGGCTCACGATGTCGGTGCCGGTCGCGGAGATCGAGACCGAGATCGATAAGCGCCTCGCGCGGCTCGCCAAGGACGTGAAGATGCCCGGCTTCCGGCCCGGCAAGGTGCCGATGAAGATGGTCGCGCAGCAGTACGGGCCGCAGGTGCGCTCCGACGTCATCACCGATGCGCGTGCAGGCGACGTTCGCCGACGCGGTGCGCGAGCAGAACCTGCGCGTCGCCGGCTATCCCGCGCATCGAGCCCGGAACGCGGCGACGGCGTCCGACGAGCTCGAGTTCACCGCCGTCTTCGAGGTCTATCCCGAAGTGAAGCTCGGCGACCTCTCCGCGTCACGATCGAGCGGCCCGTTGCCGAGGTCGGCGACGCGGACGTCGACGAGACGATCGAGATGCTGCGCAAGCAGCGCACGCACTACGACCGCGTCGAGCGCGCGGCGCCGCGACGGCGATCGCGTGATCGTCGATTCGCCGGCCGCATCGACGGCGTCGAGTTCGCCGGCGGACAGGCGAGCGACTTCGCGATCGTCATCGGCGAAGGCGGATGCTGCCGGAGTTCGAGGCCGCGGTCACCGGCATGAACGCCGGCGAGACCAAAGCCTTTTCGCTCACGTTTCCCGCCGATTACCACGGCAAGGAAGTCGCCGGGAAGGCACGCCGAGTTCGCGCTGACGGTGAAGCACGTCGCAGAGCCCCAGGTGCCCGAGGTCGACGCCGAGTTCGCCAAGGCGCTCGGCATCGCGAGCGGAAGCGTCGACGAGCTGCGCAGCGGAGATCGCGGCGAACCTCGAGCTCGAGTTGAAGCGCAAGATCGACGCGAAGCTCAAGGAGCAGGTCTTCGCCGCGCTGCGCGACAGGACCGAGTTCGCGCTGCCGAAGGCGCTGGTCGATGCCGAGACGCAGAGCATGATGCAGCGGGCGGCGACCGACCTGCGCGAGCGCGGCATGAAGCCGAGGACATGACGCTCATCGCCCGAGATGTTTCGTCCGGCCGCCGAGAGCCGCGTGCAAGCTCGGGCTGGTCGTCGCCGAGCTCGTGCGCACGCAAGGCCTCCAGGCGAAGCCGGAGCAGGTGAGGACGCTCGTGCAGGAAGCCGCGCAGACGCTACGAGCAGCCCGATGCGGTGGTCCGCTGGTACTACGAGAAGCCCGAGCGCCTCGGGCGAGTTCGAGGCGCTCGCGCTCGAGCGCAATGTCGTCGACTGGGTGCTTGGCCGCGCGCGAAGGTCGAGGACAAGCCGACGTCGTTCGCCGAGCTGATGGGACGCCGCAACGCCCGCTGACGCTCCTGACGCTAGGCCGACAGCGAGTGCGCCCGCGCACATGGATGTCAGCGGTAGCGAACATGCGACCGTAGGGGACAGCGGCGCCGACATGCTTGGCGATCGGCCGACGCGTCGCGACGAGCTTCGCCGACGGCGCCGTCGGTCGCCGACATGCGTTCGCCGGCGGCGATTCGCCACTACAATGAACGCCAAGGCAGCAAATGGACGAGACGAACATGGACGAACCGCAGAGGCCTGGGCCTGATCCCGATGGTGATCGAGCAGAGCGGACGCGGCGAGCGCGCCTACGACATCTACTCGCGCCTGCTGAAGGAGCGCGTCGTGTTCCTGGTCGGGCCGGTCGAACGAGATCGACGGCCAACCTGATCGTCGCGCAGCTGCTGTTCCTCGAGTCCGAGAACCCGGACAAGGACATCTACTTCTACATCAACTCGCCGGGCGGCTCGGTGTCCGCGGGCCTGGCGATCTACGACACGATGCAGTTCATCAAGCCCGACGTGTCGCACGCTGTGCGTCGGGCAGGCGGCGAGCATGGGCGCGTTGCTGCTGGCGGCGGGCGCCAAGGGCAAGCGCTTCGCGCTGCCCAACTCGCGCGTGATGATCCACCAGCCGATGGGCGGGTTCCAGGGCCAGGCGTCGGACATCGAGATCCACGCCAAGGAAATCCTGTACCTGCGCGAGCGGCTGAACGAGATCCTGGCGCAGCACACCGGGCAAGTCGATCGAGACGATCGAGCGCGACACCGACCGCGACAATTTCCTCGACGGCCGAAGAGGCGGTGAAGTACGGACTGGTCGACAAGGTCTTGCGAAGCCGGGCCGAGGCGCGGCGTAAAGTCGGCTCGACCGGACCTCTCCGCACCGCCCTGACGATGCCCCGGCTGATTAGCCCGACGACTGATGTCGGAAAAGCCACCGGTCGAGAAGCTGCTCTACTGCTCCTTCTGCGGCAAGAGCCAGCACGAGGTGCGCAAGCTGATCGCCGGCCCGTCGGTGTTCATCTGCGACGAGTGCATCGAGCTGTGCAACGACATCATCCGCGAGGAGAGGCCAGCGGCGAGCAGGGCGCGCGCGGCGACAAGTCCGACCTGCCGGCGCCGCACGAGATCCGCCACATCCTCGACCAGTACGTGATCGGCCAGGACCAGGCCAAGAAGATCCTGTCGGTCGCGGTCTACAACCACTACAAGCGGCTCAAGAACCTGCGGCAAGAACGACGATGTCGAGCTCGCCAAGAGCAACATCCTGCTGATCGGGCCCGACCGGCTCGGGCAAGACGCTGCTCGCGCAGACGCTGGCGCGGCTGCTGAACGTGCCGTTCGTGATCGCCGACGCGACCACGCTGACCGAGGCCGGCTACGTCGGCGAGGACGTCGAGAACATCATCCAGAAGCTGCTGCAGAAGTGCGACTACGACGTCGAGAAGGCGCAGCGCGGCATCGTCTACATCGACGAGATCGACAAGATCTCGCGCAAGATCGGACAACCCGTCGATCACCCGCGACGTGTCGGGCGAGGGCGTGCAGCAGGCGCTGCTCAAGCTGATCGAGGGCACGATCGCCTCGGTGCCGCCGCAGGGCGGGCGCAAGCACCCGAACCAGGAGTTCGTGCAGGTCGACACGACCAACATCCTGTTCGTCTGCGGCGGCGCGTTCGACGGCCTGGAGAAGATCATCCGCGCAGCGCTCGGAGAAGACGCGGCATCGGCTTCGGCGCCGAGGTGCGCGAGCCCGGACAACCGCAAGGACATCAGCGCTGCGTGCTGCAAGGAGTCGAGCCGGAGGACCTGATCAAGTACGGCCTGATCCCCGAGTTCGTCGGCCGCCTGCCGGTGGTGGCGACGCTGGAGGAGCTCGACGAGGCGGCGCTGATCCAGATCCTGACCGAGCCGAAGAACGCGCTGCTCAAGCAGTACCAGAAGATGTTCCGCATGGAAGGCGTCGAGCTCGAGGTCCGCGACCGGACGCGCTGCAAGGCGGTCGCCACGCAAGGCGCTGGCGCGCAAGACCGGCGCGCGCGGCCTGCGCTCGATCCTCGAGCAGGCGCTGCTCGACACCATGTTCGACCTGCCCTCGCTCAACAACGTGAGCAAGGTGGTGGTCGACGAAGGCACGATCACCGGCGACGGCAAGCCGCTGCTGATCTACTCCGACCAGCCCAAGGTGGCGGGTTCGGCGCAGTAGATCGACGCCTTCCTGGCGCTCGCCGCGGGGCGCGGCGCGGCTGGGAACGCGTGACATATCATGCGACTTCCGCCGCGGCTTGCAATACGCCTGCGGCTGCCCCACCTACGTTCTCGCATGCATCGCTAATTCTCAGGTGACACACATGACTGACACCGAATCCGGGGCCGACACGACTGACTCTGCCGCTGCTGCCGCTGCGCGACGTGGTGGTGTTCCCGCACATGGTGATCCCGCTGTTCGTCGGGCGCCCGAAGTCGATCAAGGCGCTGGAGACGGCGATGGAGGCCGGCAAGAGCATCCTGCTGGTCGCGCAGAAGTCCGCCGCCAAGGACGAGCCGTCGGCCGAGGACATGTACGCGCATCGGCAGCGTCGCCAACATCCTGCAGATGCTGAAGCTGCCCGACGGCACGGTGAAGGTGCTGGTCGAGGGCGTCGCAGCGCGCGCGCATCGAGCGCGATCGCCGACCTGAAGACGCACTACATCGGCCGAGGCGCGCGCCGGTTCCGCCGCGACGCCGAGGACAGCGCACGAGGTCGAGGCGATGCGCCGCGCGCTGATCGCGCAGTTCGACCAGTACGTGAAGCTGAACAAGAAGATCCCGCCCGAGATCCTGACCTCGCTGGCCGGCATCGACGAGGCCGGCCGCCTGGCCGACACCATCGCCGCGCACCTGCCGCTCAAGCTCGAGCAGAAGCAGCAGGTGCTCGAGATGTTCGACGTCGCGCAGCGCCTCGAGCACCTGCTGGCGCTGCTCGAAACCGAGATCGACATCCTGCAGGTCGAGAAGCGCATCCGCGGCCGCGTCAAGCGGCAGATGGAGAAGAGCCAGCGCGAGTACTACCTGAACGAGCAGGTCAAGGCGATCCAGAAGGAGCTCGGCGAAGGCGAGGAGGGCGCCGACCTCGACGAGATGGAGAAGCGCATCAAGGCCGCGCACATGCCCAAGGAGGCGCGCCAGAAGGCGCGAGGCCGAGCTGAAGAAGCTGCAAGCTGATGTCGCCGATGTCGGCCGAAGCGACGGTCGTGCGCAACTACATCGAGACGCTGGTCGGCCTGCCGTGGAAGAAGAAGAGCAAGATCAGCAAGGACCTCGCCGCCGCGGAGAAGATCCTCGACGAGGACCACTACGGCCTGGAGAAGGTCAAGGAGCGCATCGTCGAGTACCTCGCGGTGCAGCAGCGCGTCGACAAGCTGAAGGCGCCGATCCTGTGCCTGGTCGGCCCGCCCGGCGTGGGCAAGACCTCGCTCGGCCAGTCGATCGCGCGCGCGACCAACCGCAAGTTCGTGCGCATGTCGCTGGGCGGCGTGCGCGACGAGGCCGAGATCCGCGGCCACCGCCGCACCTACATCGGCTCGATGCCCGGCAAGATCCTGCAGAACATGACCAAGGTCGGCGTGCGCAACCCGCTGTTCCTGCTCGACGAAGTCGACAAGATGGGCATGGACTTCCGCGGCGATCCGTCGTCGGCGCTGCTCGAAGTGCTCGACCCCGAGCAGAACCACACCTTCGTCGACCACTACGTCGAGGTCGAGTACGACCTGTCGGACGTGATGTTCGTCGCCACCGCCAACACGCTGAACATCCCGCCGCCGCTGCTCGACCGCATGGAGGTGATCCGCCTGTCGGGCTACACCGAGGACGAGAAGGTCAACATCGCCATGCAGCTACCTGCTGCCCAAGCAGATGAAGAACAACGGCCTGAAGGCCGACGAGCTGCACGTCTCCGAGAGCGCGATGCGCGACATCGTCCGCTACTACACGCGCGAGGCGGGCGTGCGCGCGCTCGAGCGCGAGATCTCGAAGATCTGCCGCAAGGTGGTGAAGGCGCTGCTGCTGCGCAGAGCGAAGGCAAGGCGCGCGACCAAGAGCCGGTCGACGTCACCGCGAAGAACCTCGACAAGTACCTCGGCGTGCGCCGCTACACCTTCGGCATGGCCGAGAAGAAGAACCAGGTCGGCCAGGTCACCGGCCTCGCGTGGACCGAGGTCGGCGGCGAGCTGCTGACGATCGAGGCGCGTCGCGATGCCGGGCAAGGGCAAGACGATCACCACCGGCAAGCTGGGCGAGGTGATGCAGGAGTCGATCCAGGCCGCGCTCTCGGTGGTGCGCAGCCGCTCGCAGAAGCTCGGCATCGCCGAGGACTTCTACCAGAAGAACGACATGCACATCCACCTGCCCGAGGGCGCGACGCCGAAGGACGGCCCGAGCGCCGGCATCGGCATCGTCACCGCGATGGTGTCGGTGCTCACCGGCATTCCGGTGCGCGCGGATGTGGCGATGACCGGCGAGATCACGCTGCGCGGCGAAGTGCTGCCGATCGGCGGCCTGAAGGAGAAGCTGCTCGCGGCGCATCGCGGCGGCATCAAGACCGTGCTGATCCCGGAGGAGAACGTGAAGGATCTCGCCGAAGATTCCGGACAACATCAAGAACCGCCTCGAGATCCATCCGGTGCAAGTGGATCGACCAGGTGCTCGAGATGGCGCTCGAGCGCCAGCCGGAGCCGCTGCCGGATACGTCGCGGAGGCGCCGGCCGTGCCGCCGGCGCCCGCGGCGGACGAGACGCCGGCGCTCGTCAAGCACTGACGCGGCGCAGCGCAATGCTGCGGCGTAGTGCTCGAAGCGCCTCGCGCCGAGCGCGCATCCGTCGCAACGGCGCGATGCGAAACGTCGACGCGCGCAACGTCGCGCTTGACAGTCGGCAATCGCGGTTGCTATAACGTCCTTCCGTCCGCCATTCGCGACACGGGCGCTGTCCGACACATGGTCGACGCAGCGGCGCCCGCAGAATGCGTCGGCGCACTCAACAGGGGATATACGTGAACAAGTCGGAACTGATCGACGCGATCGCCAGGCAGGCCGACATCTCCAAGGCGGCCGCGGGGCGCGCGCTCGATGCGATCGGTGGACGCGATCAAGGGATCGCTGAAGAAGGGCGACATGGTGACGCTGGTCGGCTTCGGCACGTTCTACGTCGGCAAGCGCGCGCGCGCGCAGCGGCCGCAACCCGCGCACCAGCGAGCGCGATCAAGATCCAGGCGGCGAAGGTGCCGAAGTTCCGCGCTGGCAAAGCCTCAAGGATGCGGTAAACTAGCGCGCTTGTTTCCGGCGCGCCCGGCCGGGTACGTCCGCAGCGTCCGGCCGGAGCAGGGTGCTTAGCTCAGTTGGTAGAGCGTCGCCCTTACAAGGCGAATGTCGGCGGTTCGAGCCCGTCAGCACCCACCACGTGACGACGCGGACGCAGCTACCGATTGCAGGTCGCGGATCGAGTTTGGAGTGGTAGTTCAGTTGGTTAGAATACCGGCCTGTCACGCCGGGGGTCGCGGGTTCGAGTCCCGTCCACTCCGCCAA
>CAVUOC010000041.1:0-12172 GCA_963742965.1 uncultured beta proteobacterium
CGAAATCGAGCAGGTCGCCGACTTCTACGCGCGCAGAGAGAAGAGCGCTCGGTAGGGGAAGCGAGGACGGCGTGCCCGAAAGCAATCCGTTGATTGCTTGGTCGGGCGGGTGTGCAACCGTCGACGGTCGCGGTTCGACACCACTGCCGTCCGTCGCGGCGACGACCGATCACCGTCCCCTTCGGCCCGCGCAAAAGGTGCTACCGTGCTACTCTCGACGGCGCGTCGAAGCAACTGCCCGATAATTGAAGGAAACGCAATGCTGATATCTCGAATCCGAAAGCCGCGTGGCGGAGTCATTGTGGTCGTGATCGCGATCGCACTGTTAGTCGGCGGCGTTGGCGCAGGCAGCGCTTCCGCCGCAGAAAAGTCCGACGTGTCCTCGGTTGAGGCCGCAAAGAAACGCGACGCGTTGCTCAAGATGCGCGACGAGGCGCTCGAGGACTTCTACGCCACCAAACCGGAGATCAAGGAGGAGCTTACAAAGGCCGTCGGCTACGCGGTGTTCGACGCCTCGCAGGTCAACATCGTGCTGGTCGTGGGTGGAGCGGGTGGTGGCATGCTCGTCGAGAATGGAACCGAGAAGGAGACTTTCATGAAGATGAGGCGCGTGGGTACCGGACCTGGCATCGGCTACAAATCGTTTCGTCAATTGATGATATTCAAGGATCGTTCCCTCCTAGACCAATTTCGTACTTTGGGGGCGGACGTTGGCGCGTCAGCCGACGCGACGATGAAGATCGGCGACAAAGGTATCGCGCTCGAGCCCAACGTTTCATTCAATCCGCTCCTCTCCGTCTACCAGATCACAGATCGCGGCGCATTGCTGCAGGCGAACTGGGGCGCCGTTGCGTACAGGCCGGACGGTGATCTCAACCCTTGACCCACGTTCTCGATCACGACGTCCTGCAATACGTCCGCGAGGATACCCTAAGCATGCTCCGCCGGTACTGCCCGCCCACCTCGAACAGCGCCTTGGTGATCTGACCGAGCGAGCAGACGCGCACCGCCGCGACCAGCTCCTCGAAGATATTCCCGTTCTCGATCACGACTTCCTGCAGTCGCGCGAGCGCCGCCGGCGCCTCGCCCGCATGCCGCTCGCTGAAACGCCGCGAGCCGCTTCAGCTGCGACTCCTTCTCTTCGTCGTCGATCGCGCCAAGCGCAATCGTCTGCGGCGCCGCTTCCGCGTGCGGCGCGCGGAACGTATTGACGCCGACGATCGGATAGCTGCCGTCGTGCTTGCGGTGCTCGTAGTACATCGACTCTTCCTGGATCTTGCCGCGCTGGTAGCCCGTCTCCATCGCGCCCAGCACGCCGCCGCGCTCGGAGATCGCCTCGAACTCCTTCAGCACCGCCTCCTCGACCAGATCGGTCAGCTCGTCGATGATGAAGCTGCCCTGGTTGGGGTTCTCGTTCTTGCCGAGCCCCCACTCGCGGTTGATGATGAGCTGGATCGCCATCGCGCGGCGCACGCTCTCCTCGGTCGGCGTGGTGATCGCCTCGTCGTACGCGTTGGTGTGCAGCGAGTTCGTGTTGTCGTAGGTCGAGATCAGCGCCTGCAGCGTCGTGCGGATGTCGTTGAACGAGATCTCCTGCGCGTGCAGCGAGCGGCCTGACGTCTGCGAGTGGAACTTGAGCTTCTGCGAGCGCTCGTTCGCGCCGTAGCGGTTCTTCATCGCCACCGCCCAGATCCGCCGCGCGACGCGGCCGATCACGGAGTACTCCGGGATCCATCCCGTAGCTGAAGAAGAACGACAGGTTCGGCGCGAAGTCGTCGATGCGCATGCCGCGCGCGAGGTACGCCTCGACGAAGGTGAAGCCGTTCGACAGCGTGAACGCGAGCTGCGAGATCGGGTTCGCGCCGGCCTCGGCGATGTGATAGCCCGAGATCGACACCGAGTAGAAATTGCGGATGCCGTGGTGGACGAAATATTCCTGGATGTCGCCCATCACCTTGAGCGAGAACTCGGTCGAGAAGATGCAGGTGTTCTGCCCCTGGTCTTCCTTCAGGATGTCGGCCTGCACGGTGCCGCGCACCGCGGTGAGCGTCCACGCGCGGATCTTGTCCGCCTCGTCGTCGGTGGGCTCGCGGCCGTTGTCCTTGGCGAACTTGTCGAGCTGCTGGTCGATCGCGGTGTTGACGAACATCGCGAGGAGCGTCGGCGCCGGACCGTTGATCGTCATCGACACCGACGTCGCCGGATCGCACAGGTCGAAGCCCGAGTACAGCACCTTCATGTCGTCGAGCGTGGCGATCGACACGCCGGAGTTGCCGACCTTGCCGTAGATGTCCGGCCGCCGGTCGGGATCGTTGCCGTACAGCGTGACCGAGTCGAACGCCGTGGAGAGCCGCTTCGCCGGCATGCCGTCGGCGAGCAGGTGGAAGCGCTTGTTGGTGCGGAACGCGTCGCCTTCGCCGGCGAACATCCGCGTCGGGTCCTCGTTCTCGCGCTTGAACGCGAACACGCCGGCGGTGAACGGGAAGCTCCCCGGCACGTTCTCCCTCAGCTGCCAGCGCAGGATCTCGCCGTCGTCCTCGAACGACGGCAGCGCGACCTTGCGGATCTTCGTGCCGGACAGCGACGTCGACGTGAGCGCGGTGCGGATCTCCTTGTCGCGGATCTTCACGACGTATTCGTCGCCGGCGTAGGCGGCCTTGGTCTTCGGCCACATGTCGAGCAGCTTCTTCGCGCGCGGATCGAGCTTCGCGTCGCGCGCGGCGATGAGATGGTCGAGCGCAGCGAGATCGCTCTTGCACTCGATCGCCGTGGTCCGCGCGGCTTCCGGTCCGGCGTCGTCCTTGATCTGTCGCGTGTAGTCCTTGCATTCCGCGGCGAGCATCGCCTTCGTCGCGCGGAGCTGCTGCCGCTCGCGCGCGATCCGCGTCTCCTTCGCGATCCACTGGTGATACTGGCGCACCGTGTCCGCGATCTCGGCGAGATAGCGCACGCGCGCCGGCGGGACGATGACGACCTGCGACGTCGACGCCCGGGTCGTCGACGGGCGCGAGCTTGCCCGGAGCGAGCTTCAAGCCCTTTTCCGCGAGCTTGGCCGCGATCGCCTGGTAGAGCGCGGTCACGCCGTCGTCGTTGAAGCGCGCGGCCATCGTGCCGTACACCGGCATTTCGTCGGTCGGCACCTTGAACGCCTCGCGATTGCGCTGCACCTGCTTGCGCACGTCGCGCAGCGCGTCCTGCGCGCCCTTGCGGTCGAACTTGTTGATCGCCACGAAATCGGCGAAGTCGAGCATGTCGATCTTCTCGAGCTGCGACGCCGCGCCGAACTCGGGCGTCATCACGTAGAGCGAGACGTCGACGAGCGGCGCGATGGCCGCATCGCCCTGGCCGATGCCCGAGGTCTCGACGATGACGACGTCGAAGGCGGCGACCTTGCAGGCGGCGATCGACGTCGGGCAGCGCCTTGCTCACTTCGCTGCCGGCGTCGCGCGTGGCGAGCGAGCGCATGTAGATGTTCGGGTGCTCGATCGCGTTCATCCGGATGCGGTCGCCGAGCAGCGCGCCGCCCGACTTGCGCCGCGACGGATCGATCGAGATGATCGCGATCCGCAGCCGGTCCTGCTGGTCGATGCGGAAGCGGCGGACGATCTCGTCGGTGAGCGAGCTCTTGCCCGCGCCGCCCGTTCCGGTGACGCCCAGCGTCGGGATCTTCGCCTTCGCCGCCAGCGGCGAGCAGCACTTCGCGCTCCTTCGCCGGCACGGTGCCGGCTTCGAGGCCGGTGATCATCCGCGCGAGCGCGCGCGTGCGCTCGCGCGTGGCTGCCGGTGACGAGCGCGGTCGCATCGGCCGGCAGCTCGTGCGCGAGATCGACGTCGGACGCCGCGACGATCTCGCTGATCATGCCCGACGAGTCCCAGCCGCTGGCCGTCCTCGGGCGAGAAGAGCCGCGTGACGCCGTAGTCGTGCAGCTCCTTCGATCTCCGCCGGAACGATCACGCCGCCGCCGCCGCCGAACACCTTGATGTGCGCCGCGCCGCGCTGGCGCAGGAGGTCGAGCATGTACTTGAAGAACTCGACGTGGCCGCCCTGGTACGACGAGATCGCGATGGCGTGCGCGTCCTCCTGGATCGCGCAGTTGACGATCTCGTCGACCGACCGGTTGTGCCCGAGATGGATCACCTCGCAGCCGATCGACTGCAGGATGCGGCGCATGATGTTGATCGACGCGTCGTGGCCGTCGAACAGCGACGCGGCGGTCACGAAGCGGACCTTGTTCTCGGGCTTGTAGACGAGCGGCGGACGGCTCGTGTCGTTCATGGCGGCTCCTGCGCGCGGTCGGCTGCGCCCGGCGCGTGGGCGCGGTCCCGCTAGGGAACGAGCGGAAAGCTTACCCCTCCGCTCGCGGTCGGGATGCGTGCCGGACACCTTAAATGACGTTTACGTAAACGTCAACTGCGACCACGACTCAGCGGCGCGCCAGCGATCGCCGCGCCGATCCGGTCGGCGAGCCGCCGGACAGGAACGGTTTCCACGCTTCGGCGGTCGTATCTCCCTGTCCCGGCGGCGGACTCCGCGCCGCGTGGCGGCAACCTCAGATTCCGCTTCAGCTTCGCGCGGCTATACTCACCGCCCTCCCCGCTCTTCATCATCGAGATCCCATGCCATCGGCCCTCCGCTCCCGCCCTGCCCGGCTCTTCGCCGCGGCGCTCTTCACCGTCCTGACCCTCCTCGCCGGCGCCTCCCGGGCCGCCGCTGCCGCCGGGCGTCACGCAGGGCGCGACGGTCGAGGGCATCACCGAATACACGCTCGGCAACGGCCTGCGGGTGCTGCTGTTTCCCGACGCGACCAAGCCGACGACGACGGTCAACGTCACCTACCTCGTCGGCTCGCGCCAGGAGAACTACGGCGAGACCGGCATGGCGCACCTGCTCGAGCACCTGATGTTCAAGGGCACGCCGTCGATCTCCAGCATCTTCCAGGAGCTCGGCCGCCGCGGGCATGCGCTTCAACGGCTCGACGTTCTTCGACCGCACCAACTATTTCGAGACGTTCACGGCGTCCGACGAGAACCTCGACTGGGCGCTCGCGATGGAAGCCGACCGGATGGTGAACTCGTTCGTCGCGAAGAAGGACCTCGACACCGAGATGACGGTCGTCCGCAACGAATACGAAAGCGGCGAGAACAACCCGCAGCGCGTGCTCTGGGGCCGCCTGCAGGCGGCGGCGTACGACTGGCACAACTACGGCAACCTCACGATCGGCGCGCGCTCGGACATCGAGAACGTCGACATCGCGCCGGCTGCAGGCGTTCTACCAGCTCTACTACCAGCCCGACAACGCCGTGCTGATCGTCGCCGGGCGCTTCGATCCCGATCGCACGCTCGCGCAGATCGCGAAGACGTTCGGCCCGATTCCGCGCCCGACGCGGACCCTGCCCGTGCTCTACACGAAGGAGCCGGTGCAGGACGGCGAGCGCTCGGTCACCGTGCGCCGCGCCGGCGGAGCGCAGTTCGTCGCCGCGCTCTACCACACGGTACCCGGCGCGCATCCGGACGCGATCGCGATGGAAGCGCTGGGCGAGGTGATGACGGTCGAGCCCGCGGGGCGGCTGTACAGAGCGCTCGTCGAGACCAAGAAGGCGAGCGCCGTCGAGTCGTGGAATTTCGTGCTCGCCGACCCGGGCGACATCATCTTCTGGGCGCAGGTGCCGCCGGGCGATTCGCTTGACGCCGCGCGCGACGTGCTGATCGCGACGGTCGAAGGCGTCAAGCGCGAAGCCGATCACCGCGGCGGAAGTGGATCGCGTGCGCGCCAAGGCGCTGCGGCAGTTCGACGAAACGTTCAACGATCCGCAGAAGCTCGGCGTCGCGATTTCGGAGTCGATCGCGACCGGCGACTGGCGCCTTTTCTTCCTGCAGCGCGATCAATGGCGCAAGTTGACGCCCGCGCGACGTGCAGCGCGTGGCGCTCGAATACCTGAAGCCGTCGAACCGGACCGTCGGCCAGTTCATCCCGGACGTCGAAGCCCGATCGCGCGCCGGCGCCGCCCGCCGTCGACATCATGGCGATGGTCAAGGACTACAAGGGCGATGCGAGCGTCGCCGCCGGCGAGATCGTTCGAGCCGACGCCGGCCAATCTCGAAGCGCGCACGCAGCGCTTCACGCTGCCGAACGGCATGAAGGTCGCGCTCCTGCCGAAGAAGACCCGCGGCGAGACGGTGCAGCTGCAGATGCGCCTGCACCAGGGCGACGAGAAGTCGCTCATGGGCATGTCGCCGCGCGGCGGCCTCGCCGCGTCGATGCTGGCGCTCGGCACGAAGAAGCGCGACCGGCAGGCGTTCGAAGACACGCTCGACCGGCTGCGCGCCAAGCTTTCGATCGGCGGCGGCGAGACGGAGACGTCGGTGCGCGGCGAGACGGTGCGCACGCATCTGCCGGCGCTTCTGCGGCTCGCCGCCGAAGCGCTGCGCGAGCCGGCCTTCCCCGCGACCGAGTTCGAGAAGCTGAAGCGCGAGCGCCTGGCGTCGCTGGAAGAGAGCAAGACCGATCCGCAGCAGATCGCCGAGCGCGCGCTCGAGCGCTGGAACAATCCCTATCCGAAGGGCGACGTCCGCTACACGCCGACGTTCGACGAGGAGCGTCGCGGAGATCAAGGCGGGCGAAGCTCGACCAGGTGAAGGCTTTCTACACGCGCTTCATCGGCGGCGCGAATGCCGAGCTCGCCATCGTCGGCGACTTCGATCCCGCCGCGATGAAGAAGCTCGTCACCGAGCTCTTCGGCGCATGGAAGAGCCCGTCGCCGTTCGCGCGCGTGCCGAATCCGTACCGTCCGCCGGCGCCGACGTTGATGACGGCGCAGACGCCCGACAAGGCGAACGCCGCGATGTTCGGGCGCGTGCCGGTGCAAGATCAACGACAAGAGCGACGACCTGCCGGCGCTGATCGTCGTCGACAAGATCCTCGGCGCGTCGCCCGAATCGCGCATTCCCGACCGCGTCCGCGAAAAGGAAGGCCTGAGCTACGGCATCCAGACCTGGATCGCTCCTTCGAGCTTCGAGGAGAACTCGCAGCTCAACCTGTATGCGATCTTCGCGCCGCAGAACCGGGAAAAGCTCCGCACGGCGATCAGCGAGGAGCTCGCGCGCGGCGATGAAGGACGGATTCACCGAAGCCGAAGTCAACGATGCGAAGCGCGCGCTGCTGCAGGCGCGGCGCATCTCGCGCGCGCAGGACGCGTCGCTCGCGAGCGGGCTCGTGCAGCAGGCGTATCTCGGCCGCACGTGGGACTATGCGCAGAAGATCGACGAGGCCATCGCCGCCGTCACCGTCGAGCGGGTGAACGCGGTGCTGCGCAAGTATGTCGACCCGCGCGGGCTTCGCGTAGTCGTACGCCGGCGATTTCGCGAAGGCGAAGCCCTGACGGAGCGTAGCGGCTGGGTCGACGACGTGCGTCCGGCAGCGTCCACCAGCGGCGCTCGTTGAAGACCCACCTGTCGCCGCGCGACCTTGCGCTGACGCTCGCCGTCGTCGCGGTCTGGGGCTACACGTTCGTCCCGATCAAGGTCGCGCTCGACGAGGTTCCGCCGTTCACGCTCGCCGCGCTGCGCTTCCTGCTCGCCGCGGTGCCGATGGTGTTCTTCATCCGGCCGCCGGCGATGCCGTGGCGCGACGTCGTCGCTGTACGGCTTCGCGATCGGCGTCTGCCAGTTCGGCCTCCTGTTCCTCGGGCTCAAGCTCGGCATGCCGGCGGGACTCTCGTCGCTCGTGATCCAGATGCAGGTGTTCTTCACGATCGGCCTCGCGGTCGCGTTCTCGCGGCGACCGCTTCCACCGGCACAACATGGTCGGCGCCGCGATCGCCGCCGCGGGGATGATCGTGCTCGCGCGCGTACAAGCTCGCGAGCGGCCTCACCGGCACTGCGATCGGCTTCGCGCTCGTGATCGGCGCCGCGATCGCGTGGGCGGTGGGCAACATCATCGCCAAGCGCGCGGCCGGCCGAGCACGGCGCCGACATGTTCGCGCTCACCGTCTGGTCGAGCCTCGTTCCGCCGCTGCCGCTCGCGGCTCTCGGCTACGCATTCGAGGGCGGGCCCGACATCTTCCGCGCGGTCGCCGACGATGAGCCCGCTCGCGTGGGGCTGCGTGCTCGTGATGTCGTACGGCGCGACGCTGTTCGGCTTCGGCTCGTGGAATGCGCTGCTGCACCGCTATCCGACGGCGCTCATTTCGCCGTTCGCGCTGCTGATCCCGGTGTCCGGACTCGCGAGCGGCGCGCTCTTCCTCGGCGAATCGCTGGCCCCGGTGCAGTTCGCGGGCGTCGCGCTGGTCTTCGCCGGCCTCGTCTACAACGTCTACGGATTGCGGCTGCGCGCGCTGCTGATGCGCGCGGCTGGCCGTCGGCATTAAGCGTCGGTCGCTGCGGCCGCGGCCGCGCTCTTCATCGACGCGAGGTGCCGCAGCAAGCACCGGCACCACCATCGCGATCCCGATCGAGCGTGCTGATGAGCTCCGGCGCCACCATCAGGAACGCGGCCGCGGCGCACACCCACGCGCTCCCACGGCCGCATCGGCACGAGGAAGTAGTCCGAAAGCGCCGCGGACAGGAACGTGATGCCGAGCACGCAGCCGCCGAACGCGAGCACGAACTCCTGCCACGTGAAGCCGGCGGTGACGAGCAGCAGCGACGGCGCGAACACGAACACGAACGGCACGAGCGCCTTGCCGAGCCCGAGGCGAAATGCCGTGTTGCCGGTCTTGAACGGATCGGAGCCCGCCATGCCCGCGGCCGCGTAGGCGGCGAGCGCCACCGGCGGCGTGATGTCGGCGAGCACGCCGTAATAGAAGACGAAGAAGTGCGCGACCAGCGGCTGCACGCCGAGCAGCACGAGCGTCGGCGCGGCGACGGTGACCATGATGATGTAGTTGGCGGTCGTCGGGATGCCGCAGCCCATCAGCACGCAGACGACGGCGGTCATGAGCAGCGCGGCGAGAAGCGTGAGCGTCTTCATCTCGGCGAATCCCGACGGCAGGATCGCCGCCAGCGTCGAGGCGATCGTCTGCGCGGCCGACGTGACGATGTAGGAAAGCTTGAAGCCCACGCCGGTGAGCGTGACGACGCCGATCACGATGCCGACCGTCGCGGCGGCCGCGCCGACGGCCAGCGCGTACTTGGCGCCGGTCTCGAAGGCCTCGACGAGATCCCGCTTCGCGATCCGCGACTTCGCGGCAATCGACCGATGGACGAGCCAGACGACCGGCAGCATCGCCAGGAACACGTAGACGTTGTACTCGCCGAACCGGCCGGTGATGAGCGCGAGCAGCACCGCGTGGCCCACCGCGAGCGCCACCCACTGCGCGGGTGTCGTGCGCCCTCGCGTCGTGAAGAATCCGACGAGCGTCGCCGACGAGATGCCGGTGAACGCCGCGAGGTAGGGCGTCGAGCCCGTGGACGATGATCGCGATCAGCAGCACGAGCGGGATCAGCGTCGGCCAGTTGGCGGCGAGCTGCTTCCTGCAAATCGGGCAGCTCCTCCGGCGTGAGGCCGCGCAAGCCGGTGCGCTTCGCCTCGAAATGCACCTGCATGAACACGCCGTAGAAGTGCATGAACGCGGGCACGATCGCCGCGATGATGATCGTCTGGTACGGCAGGTTCAGGAACTCGATCATCAGGAACGCCGCCGCGCCCATGATCGGCGGCGTGATCTGCCCGCCGGTCGACGACGCGGCTTCGACGGCGCCGGCGAAGTGGCGCGGATAGCCGAGGCGAACCATCGCGGGGATCGTCAGCGAGCCGACCGTCACGGCGTTCGCGACCGACGAGCCCGACAGCATGCCGAAGAGCGCCGACGCGAACACGCTCACCTTCGCCGGACCGCCGGCATAGCGCCCGGCGATCGCCGACGCGATGTCGATGAAGAGCTGGCCCAGGCCGATGCGCGTCGCGAGCACGCCGAACAGCACGAAGTGGAACACGAACGTCGCGACCACGCCGACCGCGATGCCGTAGATGCCCTGGCTCGTCATGTACAGGTGATTGACGAGGCTCGACCACGGCGCGCCGGAATGCTTGAGCAGGCCCGGGAACACCGGGCCGGCGAGCGCGTAGAGCATGAACACGATCGCGATGACCGGCAGCGGCCATCCCATCGCGCGCCGGGTCGCCTCGAGCAGCAGCACGACGAGGATCGATCCCATCACCACGTCGATCGGCAGCGGATTGCCGACGCGAAACGCGAGATCCTCGAAGATCCACGGGATGTAGAGCACGGACGCGGCGATCGCGAGTCCCAGCACCCAGTCGACGAGCGGAACGCCGCCGGGCGCCAGCCACGAGTGCTTGCGCGCGCGCTTCCAGCATCGACTTGCGCGCCGGAAAGACGAGGAAGACGAGGCCGAGCACGAACGCGAGATGGATGCCGCGATGCGTCGTCTCGCGCAGCAGGCCGAAGCCGGCGGTGTAGTAGTGGAAGCACGACAGCACGATCGAGCAGCGTGCCGACGACGAGGGTCGCCGGCGGCACGAGCGGCCGGAACCGCATCTCGGGATCGTATTTCTCCTCGAGCTCGGTCGCTTTCGTGGCGTCGATTTCCTGCACGCGGGTTTCCTCCCAAGGGCTCCGTCGGCGACCGACTCCTGCGACCGCACAAAGCAAGCGGGGCCGGTTGGCCGGCCCCGCCCGCTCGCGATCGAGTCGCGCGTCGCTACGCCCGAGCTACTTCAGCATGCCCTTTTCCTTGTAGAACTTCTCGGCGCCCGGATGGAACGGAATGCCGGCGCCGGCCGTCGCGAGCGACGCCAGGATCGCCTTGCCTTTCGCGTGACCCGCGTCGAGCTGCTTTCTCGTATTGTCGTTCCACATCGCCTTCGTGACCTCGTAGATGAGCGCGTCGGGTTGCTTGGTCGACGTCACCCATTGCGCGCCGACGGCGATCGTCTTGACGGCATCCACTCCCTTGTACGTGTTGGCGGGAATGGTGTCCGGCGCGAAGAACCCGTAGTCCTTCAGCATCTTGTCGACTTCGGGGCCCGTGACCGGAACGAGCTCGATGCCGCCGCCGGACGACGCGAGCTCCGAGATGGCGCCGGTCGGATACCCGCCCACGAAGAAGAACGCGTCGAGGCCGCCGTCTTTCATCTTGTCGCCGGCCTGGTTGGGCTTCAGGTATTCGGCCTTGATGTCCTTTTCGGTGATGCCGTACGCGGCCAGGATGATCCGCGCATCGACCAGCGTGCCCGAGCCGGGCTCGTCGAGCGAGACTCGCTTGCCCTTGAGGTCGGCGACGCTCTTGATCCCGGCGCCCTTGCGCGCGACGACGTGGATGGTCTCCGGGTACAGGTTCGCGATGAGGCGAAGGTCGGCGACCTTCGGTTTGCCTTCGTAGACACCCGTGCCCGTGTACGCCCAGAACGCGACGTCCGACTGCGTGAAGCCGGACTCCATCTGCCCCGACGTGATCCCGTTGATGTTGGCCACGGAGCCGTTCGACGCGACGGCGGTCGCGACCAGCCCCGGGACGCCGCAGCTTCCGCCATCCGCGCACGCGCGCGAGCCCGGCGGATTCGAGATGGCGTTGGCGATGAGGCCGCCGATCGGGTAATACGTGCCGGCGGTTCCGCCGGTGCCGATGCGGAAGAACTTGATGTCCTGCGCGATCGTGGTGGAGACGGCGGCGGCGGCAAAGCGCGGCAGCGACTACGGCACGCGCAGGAGCGCGGGCGAGGAAACGCGAAACCGACATGAGATACCTCGGGGTAGTTGCGAAAACGAGCCGGCGGAGTGTCTCACACCGCCGGGCGCAGGCTCAAGCGCGGGCGCAAGCCGTCGCAGCCAGGCACGCTTGGTCGCCGTGCGCTGCGGGCCGTCGGGAGGCGCCCGCCGAGTGCGCTACATCCCGCATCCGAGGATCCCGCCCATGCGCCGAACACTGATCATGCTCCTCGCCTGTCTCCCTGTCGTCGCCGACGCTGCCGCGCCAACCCCCGAGGGCAGATGGGAAGGCCGCGTGGAGATCCCGGGGAGCGAGTTGTCCGTCGGTCGTCGATCTCGCGCAGGGCAGCGGCGGTGCCTGGTCGGGTTCGATCGTCATCCCCGGCCTCGGCGTCAAGGGCGCAGCGCTGTCGAACATCGTCGCGACCGGCACCGACGTGTCGTTCGACCTCGGCAGCGTGCTCGGCAGCCCGACGCAAGGACCTGCGAGATTCAGCGCGCA
>CAVUOC010000042.1:0-35023 GCA_963742965.1 uncultured beta proteobacterium
CGGCTAATCCGGCGGCACCGCGGCGGCAACCGGCCTCGGCACCCACAACACCGCGATCATCGCCGCGATGACCAGCGCGAGCGCCGCCCATTCGCCGGGCCCGGGCCGCTCGCCGAGCAGCAGCATCCCGGAGAACACGCCGACGATCGGCACGGGAAGCGACGACATCGAGGAGACCGCGACGGGAAGCGTGCGCGCGAGCGTGTACCACGCCGCGTGCGCAATCGTGCCGGCGAGGAACATGTTGTAGACGAGCGCGAACCATCCCGTCGCCGACGGCGCAGCGAAGCGGCTGCGCGTCGAAGAACGGCGCGAGCACCGCGAGCGGGATACAGCCCAGCAGCATCATCCAGCCGGTAAGCGCGTTCTGCGGCAGCGGCGGCTTCCATTTGCGCAGCAGCACGGTGCCGAATGCCCACGCGACGGAAGCGCCGAGCACGAGGAGCGCGGCGGTCGGCGTGCGCTGGATGTGCCGGATGTCGTCGCCCAGCAGCAGCGCCATTCCCAGCATGCCCAGGGCCAGGCCGACGATCTTGCGCGGCGACAGCGGCTCGTGCAGCAGCGCCAGCGAGAACAGCACCGACCAGATCGGCATCGTGAAAGCGAGGATCGCGCTCCGTCCCGCGGGCAGCTGCTGCACCCCGAAGAGCAGCAGCCCGTTCCACACTGTGATGTTGGCGAACCCGAGAACGAACACTCTTCCCCACAGGGCGCGCGGTACGCGGATCGACTCGCCGGAGAGCTTCGCGAACCCGAGCAATCCGAGCGCCGCGAACGGCAGCGTCAGCGCCCGGAAAGTGAGCGGCGCGAATTCCGTTACGCCGAGCTTCAGGATCGGCCAGTTGCAGCCCCAGACGAGCGCGAGCACGGCAACCGGGGCGAGCTGCGCGGCGGTGATGTGCTGGGTGAGCGGCGCCTCGGCGCGCGGCGGCCTTCTCACCGGAGGCCGCGGCAGAGATCACGACCGCGCGCGCCGCGGCGCGCTCGGCTCACCCGCGCCCCCGCAGCGGCAGCGCTTCGCCGTACTTGCTCTGATGCAGCGCGCGGGCCTGCGTGACCCACGCGTCGCGGCGAATGCGGCCGGGGAATTCATGGAGCTTCGCGTCGAACTCGTCGATGTCGCGATCCGACCAGCGCGCGATCTGCCGATACGTCGCCACGCCCATCATCTGCAGCATCCGCTCGAGCACGGGGCCGATGCCGACGATCAGCTTCAGATCGTCGGGCGCGTCGACGCCGAAGAACTGCGGCGCAGCGTTGTTCTCGAGGTCGACGACGATTTGGCGGTAGCGCGCCGCCTCGGCGCGCGCGAGAGCGACGTCGTCGAAGAGGCGCCGGCGCTCATCGGCAAAGTCGGTGAGCTGCCTGACCGTCGCATCGCGTCCGGCGAGAGCGCGCCGAAGGAGCGCCGCTTCCGCTTCGTAGCTGCGGATGATCCGCGCGCGCTCGGCGATGGCGCGAGCGTCGTCCGGCGGTTGCACGGACGGCGAAGGCGCCGCAGGCGCGGGCGGCGCGGGATCCGCGCGCGCATTCGCCGAAGCGGCCTCGGCGGACGGAGCGGGCGTCTGTGCAATCGGGAGCGCTGCACGCTCCGCCTTCTCTTCGCGTCGCATCCGTGCGGCCGCATAGCCGACGAGAAATCCGACGACGGCGGCAACGATGGCGAGGATGATCGACACGGGCGATGCGTCGGCGAAGTATCGGATCGGTGGGCGGGCGGCACGGGCGCCTCCCGCCCGGCTCGCTCTCGGGGCAGCGCTGATTTCCGATTGTAGTCGAGCGCGTCGCGAGGGGCCAATCATGCCGAGAACCCGGTCCAAAGGGGGGCGCCTGCTAGAATCGACGCCAAATTTTGCGTTGACGCCCATGTCCGAGCCGACCGAAAGCGCACCGCCCGCCGCCGGCGATCCCGCGGCGCGGCCGGACTCAGGCGGTGCGGCACCCGGCCCGGCCGCGGGCGCGCGCGCTGCGCATACCGCGCGGAGCCCGGCGCGCGCCAGCCGATCGCGTCTGGCGTGGGCCGGCTTCGCCGTGCTCGCTCTCGTCGCCGCGGTCGCGTTGTGGGTCGATGCGAGGCGCATCCAGCAGGCATTGCGCACCGACGTCGCGCAGCGCCTCGCCGGCGTCGAGGCGTCGCTGCAACCGTTGCAAAAGGCGCAGACGCAACTCGCTACCGATCTGCGCGACACGCAGGCGAAACTGACGCTGCTCGAGACGCGGATCGCCGAATCGCAGGCGCAGCAGGCGGCGCTCGAGGCGTTGTACCGCGATCTTGCGCCGTCGCGCGACGAGATCGCGCTCTCGGAGCTCGAGCAGGTGCTGCTGGTCGCCAACCAGCAGCTTCAGCTCGCGGGCAGCGTCTCCTCGGCGCTCACTGCGCTGCAGCTCGCCGACGTCAAGCTGCAGCGGCTCGATCGCCCGCAGTTCATACCGCTGCGCCGCGCGCTGTCGCGCGACATGGATCGGCTGAAGGCCGTCCCTTATGTCGACGTCGCCGGGATGAGCCTGAAGCTCGACCAGGCGCTCGCCGCCGTCGACACGCTGCCGCTCGCAATGGACGAGCGATTGCCGCCCGCGGCGCCGGACAACGATGTCGCATCGCCCGACGAGCCGCGATGGCGGCGGATGGTGCGCGAGATGTGGAGCGACGTGAGGCAGCTGATCCGGATCGAAGTCACCGACCGGCCGGCGGCGCCGCTCGTGCCGGTCGCCCAGCAGTATTTCCTGCGCGAGAACCTGAAGCTGCGGCTGCTCACCGCGCGCATTGCGCTGCTCGCCCGGGACGACGCGAGCTTCCAGGCCGACCTCACCGCGTCGGAGGCGTGGCTCAAGCAATATTTCGACGCGCGCGCGAAGCCCGTGCAGGCGGTGCTCGCGTCGTTGAAACAGCTCGCGGCGACGCCGATGCCCGGCGAAACGCCCGACCTGACGCGCAGCCTCGAGGCGTTGCGCGTGCTGCGCCTCGCGCAGGACCGCGCACCCGCCCGCGGGGGCGCGTCGACGCCGGCGCGGTAGGCGCGCGAGTCCCGTGCGCGTCCTCTTCTGGTTCCTCCTGCTCGCGGCCGCCGCGGTCGCCATCGCGCTCGCCGCCAGGCTCACGGCCGGTTACGCGCTGTTCGTCGCGCCGCCTTACCGCGTCGAGCTTTCGCTCAACCTGCTGATCGTTCTGCTCGTCGGCGGCTTCGTCGTCGGCTACCTGGTGCTCCGCATCGTCCGCAGGACCCTCGCGTTGCCCGAGGAGGTTCGCGCGTACAGGCGGCAGCAGCAGCGCGATCGCGCCCGCGCGAAGCAGGACGCCGCGATCGTCGCGCTGCTCGAAGGCCGATACGGCCGCGCGCGCCAGTACGCGGAGGAGGCGCTGGCGATTCCGCGCTCGTCCGGGCTTGCGGCGCTGCTCGGCGCCCGAGCCGCGATCGACTCGCGCGAGTTCGGCGCAGCGGAGTCGATGCTCGCGCGGCCGGACGCACAGACGAAGAGCCTTGCCGTGCCGCGACTGATGCTGGAAGCCGAGTTGAAGCTCGAGCAGGGTCAGCCGCGCGAGGCGCTCGCCGTCCTGCAGGCGCTGCGCAAGGAAGCCGGCTCGCATACCGCGGCGCTGCGTCTCGAGCTGCGCGCGCTGCAGGGCGCCGGCCGCTACGCCGAGATTCCTGCCGGTCGTCGACCAGCTCGTCAAGCGCAAGGCGTACGGAGCGAGCCGAGGGCGAGCTCGTGCGCGCGGCCGCGCACGCGCAGGAGCTCGTTGCGCGGCAGCACGACGCGGCGGGCTTTCGCTCGTACTGGTCGAAGCTCGAGCGATTCGGAGCAGCGGATGCCGAGGATCGCGCGAGCGGCCGCGCAGACGCTGATCGCGCTCGGCGGCGATCGCGAGGCGGCCGACGTGCTGGCGCGCAGCATCGAGCGCGAGTGGAATCCCGAGCTCGTGCGGCTCTACGCCGAGTGCCGGCCGGCCGATGTGTCGCCGCAGCTCGAGAAGGCCGAGCACTGGCTCGCATCGCACAGCGACGACGCGACGCTGCTCTACGCGCTCGGCGTGCTCTGCGAGCGCGCGCAGCTGTGGGGGAAGGCGCAGTCGTATCTCGAGGCGAGCCTCGCGCACGAGGATGCATGGCGCACGCGCGTCGCGCTCGGCGAGCTCTTCGCGCGCCTCGGTCGCGAGCACGACGCGAACGTGCACCTCGCCGCGGCGCTCAAGCTCGCGCTCACGGAGCTCGAGCCGGAGTGACCGTCTGCCTCGACGCGATGTCCAGGTACTGCCACGGCGGAAAGGAGTAGTAGACGTTCTTCTTGTAGCCGCGCACCGTCGGCGCGATGACCGTGCTGCTCATCCGGAATGCGTGCGGACACCACGGCGCGTAGGCGGCGACGATGTCGGTCATCTTCGCGTAGAGCTGCACGCGCTCGCTCGCCGCCGCCACGCGCCGGCTCTTGAGGAAGAGCGCGTCGAAGTCGGCGTTGCGAAAGCGCCCGAGGTTCGCTTCGCCGGCGCTCGGGCCGTAGAACTGCTGCATGTAGTAGTCGGCGACCGTGCTGTTGAGGCCGAGCGCCCAGAGCTGCAGCTGTCCCGCGCGCGCCGCCTTGAACAAATCCGGCCATTTCTGTTTCTGAAACTCGACCTTGAGACCGACCGCCGCGAGGCTGCGCTGCCACAGCTCGTCGTACTGGCGTGCCGTCTGGTCGGGCTCCGACGCGATCCTGATGACCAACGGAGCGCCGTCGGGCGCTTCGCGGAAGCCGTCGCCGTTGCGATCGCGGTATCCGAAGCGGTCGAGCAGCTCGCGCGCAACGGCCGGGATCGTAGCGCGCGAAGCCCTTGTAGCCGTTGACGTGACCGGCGACGTCCGGCGGGATCGGCTGCGTGGCGACCGTCGCCTGTCCCTGGCGGATGATCCGGACCTCGTCGTCGACGTTGTACGCGGTGCAGATCGCGCGCCGCAGCGCGATCTTCTCCGGCGTATAGCCGCCGACGACAGGGTCTTCCATGTTGAAGTACGTGTACGCGACCGCGAGCTCGGTCGCTCTCTGCATTTCCACGCCGCGCTTCGCGTATTCGGGCAGCAGCCGGTTCTCCGCATCCATCACGCGCGGCGCGAGCGCGCGCGGCACGTTGACGATGTCGAGCTCCGCGCGCGTGAACATCAGGAGGCGAGGATTGTCTTCCTCGACGATCGACACCTCGATCGTTCCGATCTGCGGCAGGCGCTTGCCCGCCATCGCCGCAGCCATCGCCTTCGTCGCGGGATCGGCATCCGGCGGCGCGGGAGGAAAGACGACCTCGCGGAAATCCGGATTGGCCTCGAGGACGACCTTCTGTCCGCGCAACCACTGCTTCAGCCGATACGCGTTGCTGCCGACCGGGTGGTCCATCGCGCGGCCGTTCTCGTCGGCGTAGCGCTCGATCACCTCCCGCGCGACGACGCGCAGCGCGGAGCTGTTCAAGTAGGAAAGCAGCGTGTAGTCGGGCTCGATGAGCTTCAACTGCAGCGTGTGACGGTCGACGGCGCGCAGTCCTTCGATCTCGGCGTCGTAATCGAAGCGGCCGGTCGCCTTCGCCTTTTCGGCCGCGGCATCGATCCCGACGAGCTTGCCGCGAATGAGGTCGGCGTTCGGCGAGCGGATGCGAGGGTCGACGAGCCGCTTCCAGCTGTAGACGACGTCCGCCGCGGTCACCTCGCGCTTCCTGCCGTTGAAGGCGGGATCGTCGGCGAATCGAACGCCTGGCTTGAGCCGGATGGTCCACGTGCGCCCGTCCGGCGAATACTCGGGCATCGCGGCGGCGAGGCTCGGCGCGAGCGTGTACGGCCGCTTGAGATAGTCCCAGTCGTAGAGCGCGTCGAAGATCCGCGCTTCGATCGTGTTCGAGTAGATGTCCTGCGTGGCCGCCGGGTCGAATCCCGTCACATCGATCTCGAACGCCGTCCGCAGCGTCTTCGCCGGATCGGCCCACGTCGCGGCGCCGCAGCTCGTGGCGGCGACGAGCGTCCACGCGAGAAGGCCACAAAAAAGCCCGCGCAAGGGCGGGCTCTTTTGCATGCTCGGCGCGGGGCTAATTGCTGGTCGCCGCCGCAACCTTCTGCTCGGGCGCCGGCGCTTTCACCTTGGCAACTTCCGGTTTCGCCGCTTTCGGCGCAGACACCGGGACGACCTTGGCCGGCCGCCGGCACCTTCGTGGCGGCGGGCGCAGGGGTGGAGGCAAGCTGCGACGGAGGTGTCGCGGAAGCCGACGAGGAATCCATGTATTCGCAGGCGAAGCCAGGCGCCGCGGCCAGTCCGAACAGTGTGAGCGTGGTTGCCGCCAACAGTCGCTTCATGATTGCCTCCTCTCGTAGCGCTACGAGCTGACAATCTGCGCGCATTGAAAAGGCTTGTCAACCGCAGGCGCCCGCGCGCGCCGGGACGCGTCCTGCGCGGGCGTCAGCCCGACGCCGCGGCGGGCGGCTCCAGCGCGGGCGTGAAGCTGTCCGCGAAGAACTCGTTGCGGGGCAGCGCACGCGTTTCGACGAACGTCTTGAGTGCGGCGTCGATCATCGGCGGGCCGCCGCACGCGTAGACCTGATAGCCCGACAGATCGGGAAAATCGTCGAGAACGGCCTGGTGAACGAAGCCCTTGCGGCCGGGCCATTCGGCGTCGGGCTCGGACAGCACCGGGATGTAGGTGAAGTTGGCGCTCGACTGCTGCCACTTGCCGGGCAGGTCGGGCAGGTAGAGATCGCGCATCGTCCGCACGCCCCAGTACAGGACCATCGGCCGCGCCTCGTCGATCTTGTGATGGAGCGCGTGCTCGATGACGGCCTTGATCGGCGCGAAGCCGGTGCCGCCGGCGACGAAGATGATCGGCTTGTCGGATTCCTCGCGCAGGAAGAACGTGCCGAGCGGCCCTTCGAAGCGCAGGATCTCGCGCCCCTTGAACTGCGTGAACAGCTGATCGGAAAACCACCCGCCGGGAAGGTGGCGGATGTGCAGCTCGAGCAACGCGTCGTCGTGCGGCGGGTTCGCGAGCGAGAAGCTGCGCCGGCGGCCGTCCTTCAGCAGGAAGTCGATGTACTGTCCGGCGAGGAACTGCAGCCGCTCGTTCGCCGGCAGCTTGAGCTTGACGATCGCCACGTCGGGCGCGGGCTTGTCGATCGATTCGATCCGGCACGGGAGCTTGCGAATGCGGATGTCGCCGGCCTTGCGCACCTCCCTCACCTCGATCACGAGATCGGACAGCGGCTTCGCGCAGCAGAACAGCGCGAGCCCCAGCTGCTTCTCGTCGTCGGTGAGCGTCGACGCCTGATGCGGTCCGTAGTCGACGCGGCCCTCGACGATCTTTCCCTTGCACGTCCCGCACGCGCCGTTGCGGCACCCGTAAGGCAGCATCAGGTCGGCGTCCATCGCCGCGGCGAGCACGGTGTCGCCCTCGTTGCAGACGAACGAGTGACCGCTGGGAGTTATGGTAATCTGGTGCGGCATGACGAAAGCGCTCGGAAACAGGGTCGCGCATCATCCAACGGCGCGAACGATGCAGGTGGCAACGAGGTGATCCGGGTATTGTTGATCGGCTGCGGCGACGTGGCGCTTCGCACCGCCCGACTGCTCCATCCCAAGGTAAGGCTCTACGGACTCACGCGCCGCATCGAGGATGTCGCGAAGCTGCGCGCGCACGGCATCGTCCCCATCGTCGGCGATCTCGACCGGCTGAGGAGCCTCGAGCGCCTGCGCGCTGCGCCTTTCGCCGTTCTGCATTTCGCGCCGCCGCCGTCCGACGGCCGGGACGATTCGCGGACGCGGAAGCTGATCGCAACATTGGCGCGGGCGCGAAGCATACCACAGCGATTCGTCTACATTTCGACGTCGGGCGTCTACGGCGACTGCGGCGGCGCGCGCGTCGCCGAAACGCGGCCGCGCCGCGCCGCGACGCCGCGCTCGCACCGGCGGGTCGCCGCCGAGGACCGCTTGCGCGCCTGGGCGACGCGCTACGGCGTCGCGCTGTCGATCCTGCGCGCGCCGGGCATCTACGCGGAGACGCGGCTGCCTCTCGATCGGATTCGCCAGGGCACGCCGGTTCTATCGCCGGAGGACGACGTGTTCACCAACCACATCCACGCCGAGGATCTCGCGCGCGCGACGGTGGCGGCGCTCTTCCACGCGAAGCCCAATCGCGCGTACAACGTGACCGACGACGCCGAGCTGCAGATGGGCGGCTGGTTCGACGCGGTCGCCGACGCATTCCAGCTGCCGCGCCCGCCGCGCGTGTCGTGGGACGAGGCCGAGGGGCGCATCGCGCCGCTGCTGCTTTCCTACATGAGCGAATCGCGGCGCTTGTCCAATGCGCGGATGAAGCGCGAGCTGCGGGTTCGACTGCGGTACCGGACGCCGCAGCAGCTGCTCGACGAGATCGCGCCGCGCGACCTGAAGAAGCAGATGGCGTTGCCGTTGTGAGCGAGCGCGACGCCGCAGAGCGCTCCGCCGGCGCGCGTCAAGGCGATCGTCGCGCGGCTCGACGCGTACGAGCGCCTCGTTCGCCTCGACAAGCCGATCGGGATCCTGCTGCTCCTGTGGCCGACGCTCTCCGCGCTGTGGCTTGCCGCGCTCGGCACGCCGCCATGGTCGCTCGTGCTGATCTTCACGATGGGAACCATCCTGATGCGCTCGGCCGGATGCGCGGTCAACGACTGGGCCGATCGCCGGTTCGATCCGCACGTCAAGCGCACTGCGGGCCGGCCGCTCGCCACCGGAGAGCTCCCGGCGTGGGAGGCGCTCGTGGTCGCCGCGGTGCTCGCGCTCTGCGCGTTCCTGCTCGTGCTCGGGACGAACCGGACCACGATCCTGCTTTCGGTGCCCGGCGCCGCGATCGCCCTCGTCTATCCGTTCTTCAAGCGCTTCTTCTTCCTGCCGCAGGCGTTCCTCGGCATCGCGTTCTCGTTCGGCATCCCGATGGCGTACGCCGCGGTGTTCGATCGCGTTCCGCCGATTGCGTGGTGGCTGCTGCTGCTGAACGCGTTCTGGGTGATCGCGTACGACACCGAATACGCGATGGTCGACCGCGACGACGACGTGCGGCTCGGATTGCGCACCTCGGCGATCGCTTTCGGGCGCTTCGACATCGGCGCGGTGCTCCTCTGCTACGCGCTCTATCTCGGCGGGATGGCGGCTGTCGGTATCGCGCTGCGGATGGGGATCGCGTACTACGCCGGACTTGTCGTCGCGCTCGCCTGCGCCGCGTATCACGTCTGGCTCATTCGCCGCCGCGACCGCGATCGCTGTTTTGCCGCGTTCCTGCACAATCACTGGCTCGGCTTCGCCGTCTTCGCCGGCGTCGCGCTCGATTTCGCGCTGCGCTTCAGCGCATGGCCGAACGCCTTGTGAGCCCCAAGCGAGACTCGGCGAGAGCGCGGCGCGCCGAACCGGACATCGCGAACGAGCGCAAGCGCGGGCTGCCGCCGGTCCTCGCGCGCGACACGCGCGTGCTGATCCTCGGGAGCTTCCCGGGCGAGGCGTCGCTTGCCGCCGGACAGTATTACGCGCATCCGCGCAACCACTTCTGGCCGCTCGTCGCGGCGCTGATGGATACGCCGATTGCGACGCTCCCTTACCGCGAGCGGCTCCGCGCGCTGCGCGCCCACCGCATCGGATTGTGGGACGTATTCGTCGCGTGCGCGCGCCGCGGGAGTCTCGACGGCGCGATCCGGATGGCCGAGCGTGGCGAGATCGCTCGCGTGCGCCGGGCGGCGCCGTGCGTGGCGCTCGTCTGCTTCAACGGTCAGACCGCCGCGCGCGCGCTGCCCTGCCTGGCGCGACGCGGGTTACGCGACGCTCGCGCTGCCGTCGACGTCGCCGGCGTATACGCGGCCCTTTGCCGAAAAGCTCGCGCAATGGCGGCAGATCGGCGATTTCCTCGAGCGCGCGGACGAGGGCGTACGAACGTGACGCGCGATCGTCTTGCGAGGTGCCTCGCATGGTTGCCGGCGGTTGTCGTGAGCGGCAGCGTCGCGGCGGCGACGATCGTTCCCGAGCGCGTGACGTTCGATTCGTTCGACCGCGATCCCGCGACCGGCGCGCCGGTGAGGATCTCGGCGCTGCTGTTCCGGCCCGACGGATCGGGCGACGTGCGCCGCGCGGCCGTCGTCGCGCTGCACGGCTGCGGCGGCATGTACAGCGCGGTGAAGTCGCGTCGCGACCAGCTGTCGCTGCGTCATCAGGCGATGGCGGAGCTCCTCGTCGGCGAAGGCTACGTCGTGCTGTTCCCCGACAGCTTCCGGCCGCGCGGACGCGACGAGATCTGCACGATCGAGAATCGACAGCGCACGATCACGCAGGTCAACCGGCGGCTCGATACGCTGGCGGCTCTCGCGTTCCTGCAGGCGCGCGACTTCGTTGCGCCCGACCGTGTCGCGGTGCTCGGGTGGTCGCACGGCGGAAGCGCGGTGCTCGCGGCGCTCAACGCGCGAGCGCCGCTGGTGGCGGCACGGTTGGAGCGCGCGCCATCGCCTCCGTACTTTCGCGCGGGCGTCGCGTTCTATCCGGGCTGCATCGAGTCGCTGCGCACGAAGGACGGGTACGCGATTGCCGCGCCGCTTCGCCTGTTCGTCGCGGGCAGCGACGACTGGACTGCCCCGCGGCCCTGCATCGATCTCGCCGCGGGTCTTGCGGCGGCGGGCGCGCCGGTGAAGATCACCGTCTATCCGGACACGTACCACGGCTTCGACGGACCCTCGACGCAGCCGCGGCTGCATCTCGAGGTGCCCAACGGCGTGCATCCGGGACAGGGCGTCACCGTGGCGCCCAATCCCGACGCGCGGGTCGATGCGTATGCGCGGCTCAAGGCTTATCTGCGTGCGGAGCTCGCGGTCTCGCCGTGAATCGATTGCGCATCGCACACTCAAACCAGAAAGAGAAACCAACGACATGCCTCGTAAAGAACCAGGTTTCGCGGAACGCCTGCAGACGGCGGTCAAGGCGAAGCAAGCCCAGTTGGAAAAGATACGGGCCATGGCGCAGGCCAACGAAGCGCAGTCCGCCCAGCGGCAGGCCACCCGGGTCGAAATGGCAGAAGCGCGCAAAATTCGCACTGCCGAGCACAAATACTCGAACCGGGTCACCGCCGAACTGAGAGACGCACAACGCGAGGCCGAAAAAGCCAGGCAAGCACACGCTGTCGCGGAAGAAAAGGCGCGGAAGGACGCCGAGCGCGTTGCCCAGATGGAGGCCGATGCAGCGCTCAAACGGGATCAGAAGGCCGCGCGCGACTCCAAGTACGCCGCGCGCAAGGCGCGGCAAAAATAGGCAATCACAGGATGCGGCTCGTGGAAAGCAGCGTCATCAGACACCGACGCCGAAACTGAAGCCTGACAGTCGACTACGCCGTCGGCTTCGCCTTTCGGCCGGGCGCTGGAGGCGGGACCCAGCCCGACATCCGACACAGCAGCGCGTCGAGTCGTTTGCCGTGCTCGAAGCGTGTCAGGTTGCAGGTGATGATGGCGCCCGTCGCCGACAGTTCGGCGAGGTACTCGCGTACCTTCGCAATCGGCACGCCGGTCTCTTTCGCGAGTTCCGAGTCAAGTCGTTGACCGTATTTCTTGAGGCAAGGCAGGATTTCGTTCAAGGCAGGTATCCGTGGGAAGGGTGGGCATCGTAACAGATCGCGGACCGGCCCGGCGGCTTACTTTCTTGTCGCGCCGCCTCGATGGCAAGCGCCCGGGGCCTGAAAGGCGGCTTTTCATTGGCATCACGACCGCTTCGGAGCAGCGCCTGGGGCTGCTTCGGGCCGTACCGGGACTGTCGACGATCGTGCCGATGCCATTCGACGGATTCCCTCGCCGCCCGCTACGACAAGCCTCGTACGGCTGCCCGAGCCTCGGCCTGCGCACCACGGGACATTGGCCTATAGTGATGGAGCGCCACGATCCGGCGATCCACAGGAGTGAAAGATGTCTCATCAACCCCCGAAAGAAAGCAAGAAGAAGCCGCAGCACACGCCGAAGGAAAAGAAAGCGATCAAGCAGCAGAAGAAGCACACCGGTGACGCCGTGCCCTTCATCAAGCACTGACTGCTCTTTCGTGCGTGAACCTTCTTCTGCGCTGTATTGGGATACCGTCATGGGCGACACCGTTGCCGATCGACAGCTCGTGGACCAGGGCATCAAGGACGCGATAACCGAGCTACGCTAGGGTCCTCGTAACGATCGGCAGGATTGACCTTTGAAAACGTCGGCTTGGGCGGCGGAGCCGTCCCGGCGCATTCGTCGATGTTGTTTGCGAATCGCCCGGCGTGCCAGATTTGCTACGATGCGGGGGTGGCGCGAGCGTCGCCGCTCCGCCGATAACGGACAACTGCGGACGATCCCCGGTTCATGGACCTCGCTCTCAACGACAAGATCGTCGTCGTCACCGGCGCAAGCAAGGGAATCGGCCTGGCCTGCGCGCTTGCGTTCGCCGCAGAAGGCTCGCGCGTCGTCCTCGTGTCGCGCAGTGCCGCGAATCTCGACGCTGCGCGCGCGAAGTTCCCCGCCGTGCGGCACGCGCCGCATGCGATCGTCGCCGATCTCGTCCAGGCCGATCAGGCGGCGCGAATGGTCGATCAGGTCGAGTCCGATATCGGCGCGATCGACGTCCTCGTCAATTCGGCCGGCGCCGCGCGCCGCTCGGCACCGGCGGATCTCGATGCCGGCGCGTGGCACGCGGCGATGGACGCCAAGTACTTCAGCTACATCCATCCGCTCGACGCGGTGCTGAAGCGGATGGCCGCGCGCGGCCGCGGCGCGGTCGTCAACATCATCGGCTCCGGCGGCAAGGTCGCGAATCCCGTGCACCTCCCCGGCGGCGCGGCTAATGCGGCGCTGATGCTCGCATCGACGGGTCTCGCCGCCGCGTTCGCGCCGAAGGGCATCCGGGTCAACGCGATCAATCCCGGCACGACGCTGACCGGACGCGTGGAGGAGGGTCTTCGAGTCGAGTCGAAGATGACCGGCATTGCCGCGGACGAATTGCTGAAACGGACGAAGGCGAGGATCCCGCTCGGCCGGCTCGGAACGCCCGAGGAAGTGGCCAGGGTTGCGCTCTTCCTCGCGTCCGATGCGGCGAGCTATGTGACCGGCGCGATCGTGCCGATGGATGGCGGAGCGAATCCAGTCATCTGAGGGGCCGATGCCGAGGAAAAGTCGAGACCGACATGCGGTGCGCGATGCCGCGTCACATCGGCTCCGGCACTGCGATGGCGAAGGCGTTGCCTAGAAGCTGGTGCGAACGCGCCGTCGGATGGACGGTGTCCCAGAAGACGTATTGATTGGGATTCGCACAGACGCTCACGCCGTTGAAGCACGGATCGGTGACATTGGTGAAACCGAACGCGGCGGGGTTGGAGATCGCTGTGTGACAAAGGACACGTGTCGAACTCGATGATGTCGAGTCCCGGGAACGCGGGCTCGAGCTGGTCGACGGTCATCGCAAGGAAAAAGTTGAACAGCATCGACAGTCCGTCAGGCCGGGCAGAATTGCCCGACATCAGTCCGAACGGAATCAAGCCGAGATCCGCCAGGTTGGGCAGCAGGATCGTGCGCGCGCCAGCCGCGTAGAGCGTCGCGATTTCCAGGCTCAAGTTGCTCAACGCCGGCGCGATGGCCGCGACGGGGTCCTGGTTCAGCGTGATCGCCTCGAAAAAATCGTTCGCGCCGGCCCATAGCACCGTAAGCCCCTGCGGCGAGATCGTTCCGCCGCCGGAGACGAAGGTTTGGACCTGCGCCAACACACCGGTCGCCGGGAAATTCGGCGGCCCGCTGAACAGCGCGTTGATTTGAGGCGGGACGCCGGGATAGATAGCGAAGTAGTTGCCGGTGCCGGTCTCGGCGCCGCCGAACGCGTAGTCGCGGCCGCCGAGGAGCGACGCAGTCAGGGGCAGCCCGAAGTCTGCCGCCAGCACCTCGACGGCCGTGGGCCCGTTCGTGAGGCGTTGCTGGTAAGGCGGCGGCGGGAACGCCCCTCCCGACAAGGCGAAAGCATTACCGGCGTCGGAAAGGCTGTCGCCGAATACGGTGAGCTGGACGTAGCTGTCGGCGCCGGGAGCGCCGAGCAGCGCGAGGACGCAGGCGAGCGACGCGGCAAGTTTTTTCGTTGTTTGCATGAGACCCTTCCGAAGCCCGTTGTGGGGGGGCTGGACGCGACCCTCGATCCGCCGCCGGCGGTCGAGCGTGATGCTGCCGCTGCACTGCGACCCAAGAATGACGTTTACTGCGACGCCGGTCAACAGTCATCGCAACTCTGCGCGTGCATTGCGACGGCCGCTCCATGCGTAGTTGTAGGATAACGTGCCGCCGCTGCGGTCGCGCTATTTCGGTACCATGCGCGACCGTCTTGCCGGGCCAGCGAGGCGCGCGCACTCCGATGAAATACGCCGACCTTCGCGACTTCCTCGCGCAGCTCGAACGCCGCGGCGAGCTGAAGCGCATTCGCGCCGAAGTCGATCCGCGTCTCGAGATGACCGAGATCTGCGACCGCGTGCTCAAGGCCGGCGGTCCGGCGCTCCTGTTCGAGAAGCCGAAAGGGCACGCGATCCCGGTGCTCGGCAATCTTTTCGGAACGCCGCTTCGCGTTGCGCTGGGCATGGGCGAGGAGTCGGTCGACGCGCTGCGCGAGATCGGCAAGCTGCTCGCGTTTCTCAAGGAGCCGGAGCCGCCGAAGGGATTGAAGGACGCGTGGCAGAACACGCGCCCGGTGTTCATGCAGGTGATGAACATGGCGCCGAAGGAGCGGCGCTCCGCGCCCTGCCAGGAGATCGTGTGGGAGGGTGCCGACGTCGATCTCGGGCGGCTGCCCGTGCAGACCTGCTGGCCCGACGATGCCGGCCCGCTCATCACGTGGGGGCTCACCGTCACGCGCGGCCCGCACAAGGCGCGGCAGAATCTCGGCATCTACCGCCAGCAGGTGATCGCGCGCAACAAGGTGATCATGCGCTGGCTCGCGCATCGCGGCGGCGCGCTCGATTTCCGCGATCACGCGGCCGCGTCTCCCGGCGCGCCCTTTCCGGTAGCGGTCGCGCTCGGCGCCGATCCGGCGACGATACTCGGCGCGGTGACGCCCGTTCCGGACACGCTGTCCGAGTACCAGTTCGCGGGCCTCTTGCGCGGCTCGCGCACCGAGATCGTCCGGTGCATCACGCACGGGCTTCACGTGCCCGCGTCCGCGGAGCTCGTGCTCGAAGGATTTCTCCGAGCCGACCCGGCCGACGCCAGCGGCTACGAGACCGCGGCGGAGGGCCCGTTCGGCGATCACACCGGCTACTACAACGAGGTCGAGCGCTTTCCGGTGCTGACGATCGAGCGGATCACGATGCGCAACGAGCCGATCTACCACTCGACGTACACCGGCAAGCCGCCCGACGAGCCGTCGGTGCTCGGCGTCGCGCTGAACGAAGTGTTCGTCCCCTTGCTGCAGAAGCAGTTTCCCGAGATCGCCGACTTCTACCTGCCGCCGGAAGGCTGCTCGTACCGGATCGCCGTCGTGTCGCTGAAGAAGCAGTACGCCGGCCACGCGAAGCGCGTGATGTTCGGCGTGTGGAGCTTCCTGCGGCAGTTCATGTACACGAAGTTCGTCGTCGTGACCGACGACGACGTCGACATTCGCGACTGGAAGGACGTGGTCTGGGCGATCACGACGCGCGTCGACCCCGTGCGCGACACGCTGCTCGTCGAGTCGACGCCGATCGACTACCTCGACTTCGCGTCGCCCGTTTCCGGGCTCGGCAGCAAGATGGGAATCGACGCGACGAACAAATGGCCCGGCGAGACGACGCGGGCCTGGGGCAGGACGATCGCGATGGACCCGGCCGTCAAGGCTCGCGTCGACGCGCTGTGGCGCGAGCTCGGTCTCTGATCGCTAGCGAAGCGTGCGCACGATTCGCATGCGCAGCGAGCGCAATCCACGCGATTCGCAGCCAGCTTCCGATGCGCGACGTGCCCACCGTCGGGCCGAGGACGCTCAGCAGCATCGCGGACACCGGACGGTAGCGCGCCGCGCGCTCTGCGGCGGAAACGGGGGCGACGATCGCCCTGATCTCGCGCGACGCCAGCATGACGCGCGCGCGATCGAGCTCCGCGCGCGTGACGAGCAGCGCCTTCCTCTCCGCGAGGTCGACAGGGCGGGCGCTCATGCCTCGCTCATTCGCGCTCTCCCGCCTTGCCGGTGAGCCACACGCGATCGCGCTCGAACTGCGCGATCGTTTCGGCGAACGGCGGCCGCTCCGTCCTGCCGCGCGACGCGAGACGCCACAGCGCGAGCAGCCCGACCACGATGTAGACGAGGATCAGGACGCAGAGCGCGGCGACCCGATTCGTGTCCCAGAATGCGACGACGACCAGCGCCGAGGCGCCGAGCAGCGCAAACGCAAAGCACACGGCGGCGACGAGAACGACGATCAGACGCTCGAGCGCGCGTTGCGCGCACTTCGTCGAGCTCGACCGCGGCGAGCGAGAGCCGCGTGTGCAGCAGCCCGAGCAGCGCCCCGCCAAGCGCTTCGACCGCGCCGCGAAAGCCGCGTGAAGACCGACCGCGCGGAACGCCGGTTACCACGCCGGCGTCGTCAGCGACGGCCTATCAGCAGGCCGACGAGGAAGCCGACGGCGGCTGCGACGCCGACCGCCTGCCACGGCTTGTCGTGGACGTAATCGTCGGTGGCGCGCGCGGCGGCCTTGGCCTGATCGACGGCCTGGCCCTCGAGCTCCTGCAGGCTCAGCTTTGCGCGGAGCAGCTTCGTCTCGATCTGCGAGCGCAGGTCGCGCGCCTTGTCGCCGGTCTCCGTCGCCGCGCGCTTGAGCATTTCCTCGGCTTCGGCGAGGACCGCGGAGAATTCGTCGACGAGCTTGTCGCGGGCGTTATCGGTGCTTTCGGTCATGGTGGAGCCTCCTTGCCGGGCGCCGCGTCCCACCGGGGACGCGCGTGGAATCCCGGGCAATTATAGGCCCGGGCCTCCCGCTTGCGCGCTCGCCCGGTGCATAATTTGCGCTCTCTCGATTCCAGCCCGCGGCCCGATAGATCATGGTGAAGCTTCCCGTCGTCGACCCCGCCACCGTCCCCGAGAAGCGTGGATCCGGATATCCGGAGCCGTTTCGCTCGCGGATGGGCGAGCGCGTCAAGCGCCGCCTGGGCGATGCATGCGGCCTCACGAAATTCGGCGTGAATCTCGTCACGCTCGCGCCCGGAGCGCAATCCGCGCTGCGGCATTGGCACACGCTCGACGACGAGTTCGTCTACGTGCTCTCGGGCGAGGTGGTGCTGGTGACCAACGACGGCGACCAGGTGCTGCGTGCCGGGATGGCGGCCGGCTATCCCGCCGGTAAAAAAGACGCGCACCACTTCCTCAACCGAAGCAAGGCGGTCGCGACCTATCTCGAGATCGGCAACCGGACCGAAGGCGACAACGCGTTCTATCCGGACGACGACCTGATGTGGGTCGAAGACGAGAACGGCACGTTCGCCGCCCACAAGGACGGCCGCCGCTACTGATCGCGCGTATCGGCAGAACCGGCCTTCGCCGCGACACTTCGTCGCGTCGCCGTTGAAAGGGCGCCGCGCCGCCACCACCATTGGGCGTCAAGGGCCCGAACGGACCCAACCCGACGCTAGCGAGGTGACACCATGGCCGAGTTTCCCGCTCCACACGCTTCCGGTTCCGACGCCGGCTCCATTTCGCCGGCGCCTCCGGCGTCCGCCGGTCTGCTCGCTTACGCGCTTTTCGGAGCGGCTGCCGTCGTCGCCTTGCTCTCGCACGGGTTTCCGTTCGCCGCGCCGCTGATGGGGATCATCGGGATCGCCGGGCTCATCGTCGCCTACGTGAAGCGCGACGACGCGCAGGGAACGTGGGTCGCATCGCACCTGCGCTGGCTCATCCGGACGTTCTGGTTCTCGCTCTTCTGGGGCGTGATCGGCGGCATCGTGCTGCTGGTTCTCGGCATCGTCCTCATCGGCATCCCGATCGCGTTCGCCATCTGGGCGATCGCGTCGATCTGGGTGCTCTACCGCGTGATTCGCGGCTATCTGCTGTTCAAGGACGAAAAGCCGGTTCCCGGGATGTGACCGGCGGCGGCCTTCTAGCGCTGCCGCGCCGCCCACTCGGCGGCGTCGCGATACACCCACTGAACGAGGCGGTCGAGCGCGCTCTGCGCGCGAGCCGCGCTCGAGCCGTTGACGATCGCGACGACTACGAAGCGCCGGCCTTCCCGGTCGATCACGTAGCCCGCGAGCGCCCGCACGCCGTCGAGCGTCCCCGTCTTGAGCAGCGCCTGGCCGGCGACGCTGCCGTCCTGGAAGCGGCGCTGCACGGTGCCGTCCATCGCCGCGACCGCGAGCGAGCTCGCGAACTCCTCGCGCACGCCGCTCTTGTCGGCGGCGATCAGCAGGCGGGCGAGGCTCCCCGCGGAGATGCGCTCGCGGCGCGAGAGTCCCGAGCCGTTTTCGAGCACGAGCTCCGGCGCCTTGAGGTCGTGCCTGCGCAGCCAGCGCCGGACGGCGTCGGCGGCATGCGCGGTCGTTGCCGGCGGCGGGGCGTCCGTCGTGGCGAGCGTCAGGAAGATCTGCCGCGCCATCACATTGTTGGAGAGCTTGTTGACGTCGCGCACGATGTCCCACAGCGGCGGGGATTCGAGCGTGGCGAACGGCGTCGCGCCGCGCGGCGCGATGCCGCTGCGCAGGCCGCCGGCAAAACGGCCGCCGGCCGCGCGAAAGTACGTGTCGAACATCGCGTAGACATACGCCGGGTGATCGAGCAGCGCGACCCAGAGCTCGCGCTCGCCGCAGGCGGCGGGGTATCGGCCGGAAAAGGCGACCTCGGCCCGCGAGCCCTGGTCGGCGAACAGCGCGCGCAGGCTCGCGCGCCAATCGCCGCACTCGCCGCCCGAGAGCTGCGGCGTCGCGGCCACCGCCACGCTCGAAAGCGCGGGCTCGACCGTCACGACCGGAGCGTCGCCTGCCGTGGGCGGGGCGAACGCGAAGCGAACCGATTTGAAATTGATCAGCAGCGCGTCGGGCCCGACGTTGTACGGCTTCAGCGGCTCGCGGTCGAAAGCGGCGGGATCGTGCGCGAAGGGCGCGAAAAACGTCCGATCGAGCACGAGGTCGCCGTCCACGGCGTCGAGCCCGCGCGCGCGCAACGCCGCGCATGAACGTCTGCCACTGCTCGACGGTTATCTTCGGGTCGCCGCCGCCTTTGAGCACGAGGTCGCCGTGGAGAACGCCGCCCTGCAGCGCGCCGCCGAGGTACGCCTCGGTCTTCCAGCGATAGTCGGGGCCGAGGAGCTCGAGCGCCGCGAACGTCGTGACGAGCTTCATCACCGAGGCCGGATTGAACGCGCGATCGATCTGCTGCGCAAAGAGCGGCCGGCGCCCGTTCACTTCCTGGACGACGATGCCGATCGCGCCGAGCGGTATCTTCGCATCGGCGAACATGCGCTCGACCTCGTGCGGCAGCGCCGCCGCGCCCGATTGCGCGCCGACGGCGAGCGCCACCGCGGCGGTCCACGCGAGGAGCGCCGAGCGCGAGAAGCGTCGCCGCGGCGTCTCACGCGTCATCGAGGATTCCTGCCGTGCGCTCGGCGAGCAGCGCGAACTCGTCGTCGGTGACGATGTAGGGCGGCATGAAATAGACGGTGCGCCCGATCGGCCGCAGCAGCAGCTCCCGCGCCATCGCCTCGGCGAAGCACCACCGCGCGAAGTCGGCGCGTTCGGTGTCGACGTCGAACGCCCAGATCATCCCGCAGCGCCGGAAATGGCGTACGCGCCGATGCGCTGCAAGGGGCGCCGCGAGCTCGGTCCAGCGCGCGGCGCGGCCGCGGTTCGCTGCGATCACGTCGTCGTCGCGGAAGATGTCGAGGACCGCGAGCGCGGCGCGGCAGGCGAGCGCGTTCCCGGTGTACGAATGGGAATGCAGGAAGCCTCGCGTCACCTCGTCGTCGTAGAAGGCCGCGTAGACCGCGTCGGTGGTGAGCACGCAGGAGAGCGGCAGGTAGCCGCCGGTGATTCCCTTGGACAGGCACAGGAAATCCGGCGCGATGCCCGCCTGCTCGCATGCGAAGAGCGTTCCCGTGCGGCCGAAGCCCGTCATGATCTCGTCGGCGATCAAGAGCACGTCGTAGCGCGTGCACAGCGCGCGCGCGAGCGCGAGGTAGTGCGGATCGTACATCGCCATGCCGGCCGCGCCCTGCACGAGCGGCTCGACGATCAGCGCGGCGAGCTTCGCGTGGTGGCGGGCGAGGTGCGCGTCGAGCGCCGTCGCTGCGCGCTCGGCGACCTCGCGCGCCGATTCGCCGGCGGCGGCGCCGCGCGCATCGGGCGAGGCGACGGTTGCGTTGCGCATGAGGAGCGGCGCGTACGTGTCGCGGAAGATCGCAACGTCGGTGACGGCGAGCGCGCCGAGCGTCTCGCCGTGGTAGCTTCCTTCGAGCGAGACGAAGCCCGTCTTTTCCGGCTGCCCGCGGTTCCTCCAGTAGTGAAACGCCATCTTGAGCGCGATCTCGGTCGCCGACGCGCCGTCGGAGCCGTAGAACGCGTGGCCGAGCCCGGGCGGGGCGAGCTCCGCCAGCCGCTCCGACAGCGCGACGACGGGCTCGTGCGTGAACCCGGCGAGCAGCACGTGCTCGAGCCGCGAGAGCTGGTCGGCGAGCGCCGCGACGATCCGCGGGTTCGCGTGCCCGAAGAGATTCACCCACCACGAGCTCACCGCATCGAGGTAGCGGCGGCCGTCGAAATCGTAGAGCCACGCGCCCTCGCCGCGCGCGATCGGCACGATCGGGAGCGCCTCGTGCACCTTCATCTGCGTGCACGGGTGCCATACCGCGCGGCGGCTGCGGTCGAGCCAGTCGGCGTTGGCGGTCAAGGTCGTGCTCTCCCGATCATGGGCGGCCGAGCAACAGATACCACGTGGAGTCGCCGCGGTTCGTGTGGCCCCACGCGATGTAGAACGGGCCGAACGGCGTGTCGGCGGCGAAGAAGACGCTGCCGGCCTTGATGGTGTCGCCGAAGGAGATCGCGCTGCGCTGCTGCCAGACGTTTCCCGCCTCGAGCGAGCCGCCGAAGTAGTACGTGTTGCCGAAGACCGGCAGCGCGCCCATCCGATGCAGGAACACGGCGCGCGCACGCCCGAGATACTGGCCCTCGAGCTCCGCGGTGCGCAGTCCCGAGAGCTCGAGAAATCCACCGAGCCGGAAATTGCCGAGAAGCGTGGGCTCGAACAGGTTCGTTCCCGCGAGACGCACGCCGATATTGATCGCGTCCAGGTCGCCGATCGGGATCGACTGGTGGACGTCGAGCTCGGCGCGGTGCACTTTGCGATCCACGTCCTGCTGGCGCTGCGTGCCGGAGAAGCCGGCGAAAGTGAGGCGCAAGCCGTGTCGCGGAAAGAACGCATTGTCCTGCGTATCGACGCGGCCGAGGAGGGCGATTCCCCATTCGTCGAGCATCGTGACCGGGAAATCCGGCGACGCCACCGCCGGGTCGCCGCGCTCGTGGACGAAGACGGGCCCGGCGCGCACGTCGCCCCAGCTGCCGAATGCAAGGCCGAGATCGACGCCGACGCGCTCGTCGAGCACGCGGTACTCCGCGACCTTGATCCCCTGCGAGAAGATGTTCTGGGTCGTCGTGCCGATGCCCGCGTACGGTGCAGCGAACACGGTCTGCGCAAGGTTGAGCGGCTGATAGAGCTCGGAGCGCACGTAGTTCGTCGTTCCGACCGTGAAGTCGTTGATCCATTCCCCGCCCAGCGAATTGAGCCAGGTCCGCTTGTAGCGCGTCCTCAGCCCGAACGTGTTCTCTCCCTGCGTGTCCGACGAAAAGCCGATGCCGAACACCAGATAGTCGGGTCCCCACGGCTTTTCGGCGACGACGAACTGGACGCCGCGCTGCGGCGGCTGGCCGATCAACTCGTAGTCGATCCGCGCGAAATCGCCGCGGCCGTAGAGGGTGGCGATATCGGCCTGCGCCGTCGGGAAATCGATCTTCGCGCCCGGCTCGAGGCCGACTTGCGCCTGCAGCACCTCGGGGTTGGTGATCTCGTGTCCCGCGGACGCCGGCGAACTCGAGCTCCGGGTCGGCGGGTCGCTGCGGGCGGCGAAGCGCGAGACGATACGCCGCATAGTCGTCGGCAGCGAGCGCGTAGCGGGAGAGCGCGTCGGCGGCGGCCCGCGCGGCCTTCTCTCCCAGCGCGATGAATTGCGCGCCCTTGTTGAAATCGGCCGTCGACAGATCGCCCAGGTCGGGCTCGATCAGCACGTCGCGCGGCGGGACGAGCAGTGCGCGCTGCGCGCGGACGTTCTGCTCGGTCAGGATGTTGATCGACTGCTCGGCGACGCCGACGAACGACGACAGCTGCTCGCGCGTCATCAGCGGCGTTCCGATGTTGATCGCGATGACGACCTCGGCGCCCATCGCCTTGACGATGTCGACCGGCAGGTTCTTCACGAGCCCGCCGTCGCCCAGCATCCTGCCGTCGAGGTCGAGCGGCGCGAAGATCCCGGGAATCGACATGCTGCCGCGCATCGCGATGTAGAGCGGACCGTGGTCGAACACGACTTCCCTGCCGTCGACGAGATTGGTCGCGACCGCCCGGAACGGGATCGGCAGATTGTCGAAGCTGCCGATGTCGTCGTCGCGCCACGTGAGGCCGTGCAGCAGCAATCTCGAGGTTCTGCCCGGTCAGCGCGCCGGTCGCGAGCTTGAACGAGAAGTCGCGGAAGCCGAGCTCGAGCGGAATCGTGTACAGCGCATCCTCGAGCTTGCGGCGCACCGCCAGCTCGCGGCGCGGCGGCTGGTCCGAGAAGAACGCGGGCCAATCGAGCGAAGTCACGAGCCGCTCCATTTCGCCCGCCGAGACGTCCGCTCGCATAGAGTCCGCCGACGATCGCTCCCATGCTGGTCGCGGTGACGTAATCGATCGGAACGCGCATCTCCTCGAGCACCTTGAGGACGCCGATGTGCGTGAGTCCGCGCGCGCCGCCTCCGGAGAGCACGACGCCGATCTTCGGGCGGCGCGTCGCGCCCGGCGCCGGCGCCGCGCTCGGCGCGGACGCCGCCGTGCCGATCGCGTCTTCGCGCCTGCGCGAGGACGGTCGCGATCACGGTTGCCGCGACGAAGGCGACGGCGATGAAGAGGCGACGCGCGAGCGCCGAGAGTTGCGGAATGCGCGGCACGCGTCCATTGTTCGCGCTGTACGACCACGGGTACGCCGATGGACGCCGAAGAGACCCGATGCGCGGCGGCAGGAGCGATGAATCCAGGGGAGCACGCATGGCGGAGGTTCGACCGATTATACCGACCGACGTCTCGTACACGCGGACGGCGATCGCGCTGCATTGGCTCACGGTTGCGTTGATCGCAACCGGGTTCACGCTTGGGAAGTGGATGGTCGATCTGCCCATCGCGCCGCAGACGCTGCGCGTCTACGCGTATCACAAGTGGATCGGCATCACCGTGTTCCTGGTGACGCTCGCGCGGCTCGGCTGGCGAATCGCGCATCGCGTCCCGCCCGCCGAGGGGCTGCCGGCGTGGCAGCGGCGCGCCGCGGCCGCGTCGCACGTCTCGCTCTACGCGCTGATGCTCGCGATTCCTCTGTCGGGCTGGCTCTACAGCTCGGCGGCGGGCGTGCAGGTCGTGTACCTGGGACTCGTCGCGCTTCCCAATCTCGTCGCGAAGGACGACGCGCTGGCCGCGGCTCTCAAATCGGTGCATTTCGCGTTGAACTTTACGCTGCTGGCATTGGTCCTTGTCCATGCGGGCGCGGCGCTGCGGCACCATTTCGTCCAGCGCGACCGCGTGCTGTCGCGAATGTTGCCGGCGCTGCCGGCGCGCCACCACGGAGTCCCCGATGAAGCCCTTTCGATCGTTCGTGCCGCCGCTGGCGGCGATGCTGCTCGCTGCCTCGGGCGGCGCCGTGGCGCAGGGCGTTCTCATCGACAAGAGCGAAATCCGCTTCGTCTCGAAGCAGATGGGCGCCAATGTCGAAGGGCGCTTCCGCAGGTGGAAGGCGAACGTCGATTTCCGGCCGAACGACCTCGCGAAGTCGAAGGCCAACCTCGAGATCGAGCTCGCGAGCATCGATCTCGCGAGCGAGGCGTCCGAAGCGGAAACGCGGCGCGCCGTCTGGTTCGACACCGCGAAGTTTCCGCTCGCGACCTTCACGTCGACAGCGATCCGCAGCGTCGGCGGCGAGCGTTACGAGATCGCCGGCACGCTCGCGCTCAAAGGCGTCGCCAAGGACATCGTCGTGCCCGTTGCGCTTCGCAAGGACGCCGCCGGCAACGCCGTCGCCGAAGGCCAGTTCACGCTGAAGCGGCTCGAATTCCGGATTGGCGAGGGCGTCTGGGCGGACACCGACGCCGTCGCCAATGACATTGTCGTGCGCGTGCGCATGGTGCTTCCGCCGATCACCCAATGACGGAATAGCGGGCGCCGGGATTGTGTTCGTGGGTAGGCGCTGCGACGATATCGGCTCCTGCGCCGCGTGGCGCACGTTGGATTCGGTGTCCAGACCATGCTTCGATCAAGGTCGCGATGACGAAAGGCCCGCGCGCCGCGCTGATCGCGCTCGCGATCTTCGCCGGCCCGGTTGCCTGCGACGCGGCGACGTTCCGGGTGGCCACCGATCAGACGACCGTCGCATTCGCCGTCTCGAATTTCGGCATCGGCTGCCATGAGGGCCGCTTCGATCTCACCTCGGGGAAGATCGTCCTCGATCCCGAGCGCCGCTCCGGCAGCATCGAGTTCGTCGTCGACGTCGGTTCCGTCGACACGGGGTGGGAATCTGCGCGACACGTTCCTCAAGAGCGATCTCATGTTCGACGCCCAGCGATACCCGTCGATCCGCTTCCGCTCGACTCGGCTCGCGTTCGAAGGTCCGCGGCTCGTCGCCGTCGACGGCGAGATGACGCTGCACGGCGTGACGCTGCCGGTTCGGTTCGACGTCACGCGGATGGAGTGCGGCGCCCACACCGGCGTCGGCGGCGAAGGCTGCGGAGCGTCGGTGCGCGGGCACATCTCGCGCAGCGCGTTCGGGATGCCGTTCGCCTATCCGCTCGTAGGCGACGAGGTCGCGCTCGATTTCTCGATCAGGGCGATTCGCGTGCGCGACGACGCCGAGAAGGAATCCGGCGTGGTGACCAGCGCGGGAGAGGGTGCAGTGACGCGAGCGGCAGAGCGCGAAGGCCGAGCGAGCCCCGAGATAGTACATAGACGTACACGAGGCGAGCGAGGCCACGCAAATAGCGCGCAGCTTTTGCGAACGGCTCTAGCGGCGCAGCCGGGCCTGCATGCGCTTCACTGCGCTGACCAGCTCGCGCGCGATTCCCGGCTCGCGCACGGAGTGGCCGGCATCCGGAACGACGATGTACTCGGCCTCGGGCCACGCGCGCGCCAGCGTGTCCGCGGTGACCGGCGGACAGATGATGTCGTAGCGTCCCTGCACGATCGAGCACGGCAGCTTGCGGATGCGGAAGAGGTTCGCGAGCAGCTCGTCGTCGCCGAGAAAGGCGCCGATGGACGAAATAGTGGGCCTCGATCCGCGCGATGGCGAGCGTCGACGCGTCGCTGTCGAAGCTCGGCATCGGATCTGCAGGCGGCAGCAGCTTCGAGCACGAGCCTTCGTAGCGGTCCCAGGCGAGCGCCGCCGGCATGTGAACGGCCGGATCGGCGTGCGTCAGTCGCCGGTAATAGCTCGCCAGGATGTCGGCGCGCTCCTGCGCCGGGAGGAATTCGACGAACGCGCGCCATGCTTCCGGGAACACGATGCGCATCCCGTGCATGAACCAGTCGAGCTCCGACGGACGCGCGAGGAAGATCCCGCGCAGCACGAGCCCGAGGCAGCGCTCGGGATGCGCTTGCGCATAGGCGAGCGCGAGCGTCGATCCCCACGATCCGCCGAAGAGCAGCCACTTGTCGATGCGCAGGTGCTCGCGCAGGCGCTCGATGTCGGCGACCAGGTGCCGCGTCGTGTTGTCGGTCAGATCGGCGGCGGGCGTCGAGCGTCCGGCGCCGCGCTGGTCGAAGAGCACGATGCGCCAGAACGACGGATCGTAGTAGCGCCGATGGTGCGGCAGCGACGCGCCGCCGGGGCCGCCGTGCAGGAACACGAGCGGCACGCCATCGGGCTTGCCGCACGTCTCCCAGTACAGCGTGTGCCGCGCGTCGACGGCGAGCCTGCCGACCGCGTACGGGTCGATCTCGGGAAAGAGGACCTCGGTGCGGTTTGCGTTGTCGGGGCTCATCGCGGCGTCGCGTCGGCTGCGCTCCGGCCAGGCTCAGCGCCCGGCCTTGAACGGGACGACTTTCTGCTTCTGCTCGCCGAGCCCCGCGATGCCGAGCGTCATCACGTCGCCGGCCTTCAGCCACTGCTGCGGCTTCATCCCCATGCCGACGCCGGGCGGCGTGCCCGTCGTGATCACGTCGCCGGGCAGCAGCGTCATGTACTTCGAGACGTCGGCGACGACGGCCGCGACGCCGAAGATCATCGTCCTCGTGTTGCCGGTCTGCCGGCGCTCGCCGTTGACGTCGAGCCACATGTCGAGATTCTGCGGGTCGCGGATCTCGTCGGTCGTCACGAGCCAGGGACCCATCGGTCCGAACGTGTCGCAGCCCTTGCCCTTGCTCCATTGGCTCGCGCTCTTCTTCAGCTGGAAGTCGCGCTCCGACACGTCGTTGACGATGCAATAGCCGGCGACGTACTTGAGCGCGTCGCTTCGACGGCGACGTGGCGCGCGGTGCGGCCGATGACGAAGCGCGAGCTCGACTTCCCAGTCGACCTGCGTCGAGTCCTTGGGGAGCATCACGTTGTCGTTCGGCCCGACGATGCAGCGTCGGGGCCTTGTAGAACACGACCGGATACTCGGGAATCGGCGAGCCCGTTTCCTTCGCGTGATCGGTGAAATTGAGGCCGATCGCGACGAACTTCGACGGCGTCGCGACGCACGGTCCGAGACGCGGGCGGCCTTTGACCAGCGGCAGCTTCTTCGCGTCGAGCTTCGCGAGCTCCTTGAGCTTCGCGGGCGCGAGCGCCTGCGCGTCGATGTCCTTCACCTTGCGCGAGAGATCGCGCAGCTTGCCCTCGGCGTCGATGAGGCCCGGCTTCTCCTTGCCGGCGGGTCCGTAGCGTACGAGTTTCATGTGAGGCTCCGTTGCGTTGTGAGAGGGGAAGCCGGGGAAAGCAAGGAGAACGGCCGGTGACAAGGCGCCGCGCAGCTTTCGACCGGGCGTACACGAAAGTACGTGAGGATCGAAAGCGAGCAGCAACGCAGTCGCGGTCGTTATCCGAGTTCCCGGCTTCAGATAGTCATCCCGCCGTCGCAAGAGTACATGTTACCGGTGACGAACGCCGCTTCGTCGGACGCCAGGAAGACGACGAGCGGCGCGATCTCCTCGGCCTTGGCGAGCCGGCCCATCGGCTGGCGGGCGACGAACATCTTGCGCGCCTCGACGGGATCCGGGAACGCGTTGATCCGATCGGCGAGCGACGGCGTGTCGACTGTCCCGGGGCCGATCGCGTTGCAGCGAATGCCCCTGGTGACGAAATCGGCAGCGACGGCCTTCGTGAGGCCGATCACCGCCGCCTTCGACGCGCCGTAGGCGAAGCGGTTGGGAAGCCCTTTGACGCTCGACGCGATCGACGCCATGTTGATGATCGAGGACCCGCGCCCGCTCTGCTCGTGCTTCGCGAGCATCTTCGGCAGCGTCGCCCTTATCGTCACGTACATCGCGCGCACGTTCAGGTTGAAGCTGAACTCCCAGTCCTTCGGCGTGCAATCGAGGATCGTCCCGTGGTGGACGAAGCCGGCGCAGTTGAACAGGATGTCGAGCGGCGGCAACTCGTCCGCAATCGTCGCGATCGCCGCATCGTCCAGCACGTCGAGGACGCGCGTCACGACACCCTCGACGCCGGCGAATTTGTCGAGCAGCCGCGGATTGACGTCGGTCGCGTGAACGCGCGCGCCTTCCGCGGCCATCGCGATCGCCGTGGCAAAGCCGATGCCCTGTCCCGCGGCGGTGATCAACGCCGTCTTGCCCTGCAGTCGTCCGCTCATGATGCGCGCCTCTTTCGTTTGATCGCCGGTCGCCGCGCCGCCGGCCGCGAGCGTCGGCGTCACCGAATGCGCCGGGTCGGCCCAATCGTGATTCGGCACCGTCGGATACCAGCCCGGGCCGGCCGGGGTCGCGATCGTACGGATAGCCGCCGAGCTCCAGGAAGAGCTCGTGGTAACGGCGGAGCTTGTCGCGATCGAGCGCGATGCCGAGCCCGTTGCCGTCGGGAACGCCGATCGCGCCGTCGCGGTACGTCATCTTCCCGCCGGCGATCACGTCGTCGGTCAGGTGATGGTAGTGCGCGTCGGCGGCGTATCCGATGTTCGGAAGCACTGCGCCCAGGTGCAGCATCGTCGCGAGCTGAATGCCGAGCTCGCCCGAGCTGTGGACGGCGACGCCGATCCCCATCGTCTCGCAGACGCCGGCCGCCTTGATGCAGGGCCGGATGCCGCCCCAGAACGTCGTGTCGAGCAGCACGACGTCGACGGCGCGCATCTCGACGTTCGCGGCAAGCTGCGCGAAGTCGACGACGACCGTGTTCGTCGCGGTCGGGTATCGACACGAACTCCTTGAGGCGCGCGAGCTGCGGCATTCCCCAGACGGGGTCTTCGTAGTAGTCGTTCGCGAGGTCCTCGATGCCGCGACCGAAATCGATCGCGTCGGCAAGCGAGAGCGCGCAGTTCGGGTCGTAGCGGTAGCGGTCGTCGGGAAGCGCCTGGGCGAGCGCGCGGTAGCACGCGAGCTCGTGAGCCGGCGGAAAGACGCCGCCCTTGAGCTTGTGCACGCGAAAGCCGTGCTTCTTGCGCAGCGCGCGCGCGTGCGCGACGAGCTGCTCGGCGGTGCGCACCTCGCCCTTTCCTGACTCGGGGTCGTTGTAGCGGAAGAAGAGGTAGCTCGCGAACCCCACCTCGTCGCGCAGCTTGCCCCCGAGGAAGTCGTGCACGGGCACGCCGAGCTTCTGCCCGATGATGTCGAGGCACGCGAACTCGATCGCCGCGTGGAGCTGCGTCCGGTTGTTGTAGAGGCTCGCCGTCGGATTGCAGATCGCGAAGCGCATCGCCTCGAGGCGGAACACGTCGTGTCCGCGCAGGTAACCGGCGAGCGCGGCGAACGCGCGCGTTGCGTCTTCGCCGCCGCCGCCCATCTCGCCCAGGCCGAGGTAGCCGTCGGCGGTCTCGACCTCGACGATCGTCCGCACGAACCGCCCCCAATGCGCGCCGTTGCTGTGGCGTATCGGAGCTTCGAGGGGGACGGTGACCGGCGTGGCGCGAATCGCCGAGATCGTGGTCGTCGGCATGACGGAGGGACGAGCGGACGGCCGTGGAAAGCGAGGCGATTCGGAGCGAGGCGCGACGGACCGGCGCATTGTACGCTGCCGGGCGCAGTCGGGGCGCCGGGCCGCGTCGCCGCGATGGCAGGTCGACGGGAAATGATCGACAATCGGCGAGAGGAGGGAGGAAATCGTGCCTTTTGTGATTCGTGACGGTGCGCGCCTGTATTGGCGCAGCGACGGCGACCCCGCGTCCCGCCGCTGCTGCTCGGCAACTCGCTCGGAACCGAGCACGCGCTGTGGGCGCCGGTCGTCCCGGCGCTGCGGCGGCACTTTCGCGTGCTCGCGTTCGATCTGCGCGGCCACGGCGCATCCGAAGCGCCCGAGGGCGAATACACGATCGCGATGCTCGCGCAGGATGCGCTGGCCGTCGCCGACGCGGCCGGCGCGCGGCGGTTCAGCTACATCGGCATCTCGCTCGGCGGAATGGTCGGAATGTGGCTGGGCGCCCATGCCGGCGATCGGCTGGAGCGGCTCGTCGTCTGCAACACGTCGGCGAAGATGTCGGCGACTGCCTGGTCCGAGCGAATCGCCAAGGTCCGCGCCGGCGGCATCGCGGCGATCGCCGACGCCGTGCTGCAGCGCTGGTTCACGGCGCGCTACCTCGCTCGCGCCGACGAGACGTTTGCGAGCGTCCGCGCGGCGTTCCTGGCGGTCGACCCGGTCGGGTACATCGGCTGCTGCGCGGCGATACGCGACATGGACTTGACGCCGGAGCTCGCGTCGATCCGCACGCCGACGCTCGTCACGACGGGAACGCACGACATCGCGGCGCCGAAGGAGATGGGGACGGCGATCGCCGCGGCGATTCCCGGTGCGCGCTGTGTCGAGCTGCCGATCGCGCACCTGCCGCCGCCGGAGGCCCCGGGGCTCTTTGCGCACACGGTTCTCGAATTCCTGGCGGGCGCGGCGCCGGCCACCGAGCGCGATCGCTACGACGTCGGGCTCGCGCGCCGCCGCGAGGTGCTCGGCGCAGGCTACGTCGATGCGCGTCTCAAGCAGGTCACGCCATTCAACGCCGAGTTCCAGGATCTCATCACCCGCTATGCGTGGGGCGAGATGTGGACGCGAAACGTGCTCGACGATCGCACGCGCCGGCTTCTCGTGCTCGCGATGCTGATCGCGCAGAGCCGGTGGGAGGAGTTCGAGATGCACGTCAAGGCAGGGCTCGCCGCGGAGCTCTCGGCGGCGGAGCTCAAGGAGGTCCTGCTGCTCGCCGCCATTTACTGCGGCGTGCCGGCGGCGAACACCGGATTCCATCGGGCGGCTGCGATCGTCGCCGACGCGGACTGATGCGTCGTCGGCGGGCGCGGGCGAAATTGGTAATACCACTTGACCAGTTGCGCCGAGCAGACTAGCCTTCACGCTTGGCCGCCGCACCGCGGGCGACCCGGTTCGGGTCGGCGCGGCTCGCCTCGAGCGGAGCCTCCTACCCCCGTTCGCCAATGCCGTTCCAGAGCATCGAACCCCGCCGGCTGTACCGGCAGATCGCCGAGCAGATCCGCGCGTCTGATTCGATCGGGCGAATACTTGCCGGGCGCGCGGCTTCCGCCCGAACGCGACCTCGCCAAGCAACTCGGCGTGTCGCGGCCGTCGGTGCGCGAGGCGCTGATCGCGCTCGAAGTCGAGGGGCTGGTCGAAGTCCGGATCGGATCGGGCATCTATGTGCAGCGCGCCGCGGCAGCGCGCAACGACGACGAGGCGCCCGCCGTCCACGCCGAGGCCGGACCGTTCGAATTGCTGCGCGCCCGCCACGTGATCGAGAGCGAGTGCGCGGCGCTCGCCGCGAAATCGGCGAAGAAGGCGCAGATCGTCGCGATCGAGGATGCAGTGGCCGCGATGCAGCGCGAGTTCGACGCGCACACGCAGCCGTTGGCGGGCGACCAGCTCTTCCATATCCGGATCGCCGAGGCGACCGGCAACGGCGCGCTGGTCGCCGTCGTCAAGATGCTGTGGGAAGAGCGCACCGGGCCGCTGTACAAGCAACTGGAGCACCACTACGATTCGCCGGCGCTGTGGGTCGCGGCGATGGCCGAGCACCGCGCGATCGTCGCGGCGATCGCCGCTCACGAGTCGCGGCGGCGCGCGCGCGATGCAACGCCATCTGACCCAGGCGTACAAGCGATTCTCGACGGGCTGGGACAGCCTCACTGATCCCGCAGATCACAGGAGGATAACGATGTTGGCGTGCACGATCCATGCGAAGGAGGACCTGCGAATCGAAACGGCGGCGATGCCGGCGGTCGGCCCCGGCGAGGTGCTGGTGCGCCTCGGCGCCGGCGGCATCTGCGGCTCCGATCTCCACTACTATTTCGAGGGTCGCAACGGAAGCTTCGTGATCCGGGAGCCGCTGATCCCCGGGCACGAAGCGTCGGGCGTCGTCGCCTGGTCGGCGCGGGCGTAACGCGCGTCAAGGAAGGCGACAAGATCGCGGTGAGCCCATCGCATGCGTGCGGCCGCTGCGACTATTGCCGCGAGGGTCGCGAGCAGCTGTGCACAGCATGAAATTCCTCGGCAGCGCGAGCCTCTTCCCGCACGTGCAGGGAATGTTCCGCGAGTATTTCGTGATGGGCGAGCGGCAGTGCTACCCGGTCGAGGGCGACGTGTCGCTCGGCGAGCTCGCGTTCGCCGAGCCGCTGGCGGTCGCGCTGCACGCCGTCCATCGCGGCGGCGATCTGCTCGGCAAGTCGGTGCTGGTCACCGGCGCCGGCACGATCGGCTGCCTCACCGTGATGGCGGCGCGTCTCGCCGGGGCTGCGAAGATCACCGTCAGCGACGTCCTCGATCGGCCGCTCGCGCAGGCGCGCGAGGTCGGCGCCGATCGCAGATCCGCGCCGACCGCGACGGCGACGCGCTCGCCGCGCCGCAATTCGAGTCGCGTTCGAAGTGTCGGGCAGCTTCGCCGCGCTCAAGGCCTGCGTCGCAGCCGCGAAGAAGGGGCGCGCGCATCGTCCAGGTCGGCACATTGCCGCACGAGCCGCTGCCGTTCGTCGTCAACGAGCTGATGGCGAAGGAGCTCGATCTGCGCGGCGCGTTCCGTGGGGGATCGAGTTCGACTGGGCGGTCGACTACCTGTCGACGCGCCGCCTCGACGTGCGGCCGCTGCTGACCGGTCAGTTTCCGCTGCGGGACGCCGTCAAGGCGTTCGAGCTCGCGAAGGACAAGTCGCAAAGCACCAAGGTGCAGGTGGTGTGCCTAACCTCACGGAAGCGCACAGCAGATGCAGATGTTCCCAGAGGGTCATGCGTTTGTTCTCGAAGCTGGTCGGCTCCCGTCGCCGCGGCGCCGTTCGCCGGCGGTCCCGCCTTCGCCCAGCAGAAGCTCAAGTGGGCGCACGTGTACGAGACGAGCGAGCCGTACCACACGGAGTCGGTCTGGGCCGCGGCGGAGATCAAGAAGCGTACGAACGGCAAATTCGACATCGAGGTCTTTCCCGCCAGCACGCTCGGCAAGGAGACGGACATCAACCAAGGGCTGACGCTTGGCACCGTCGACATGATCATCAGCGGGCCGTCGTTCGCCGCGCGCAGCTATCCGCGCCTCGGCATCGCCTACTATCCGTTCATCTTTCGCGACGGCGATCACCTGATCGCGTATTCGAAGAGCCCGATCTTCGCGGAGATGGTCGACGAATTCCGCAAGAAGACCGGCATCCAGATCCTCGCTTACACCTACTACGGCGCGCGGCAGACGACGGCGCAGAAGCCGTTCACCGATTGTGCGGGCATGAAGGGCCTCAAGATCCGCGTGCCCGACGTTCCGGCTTACATGGCCACGCCGAAGTCGTGCGGCGCGAATCCGACGCCGATCGCGTTCGCCGAGGTGTACCTCGCGCTGCAGAACGGCACGGTCGACGCGCAGGAGAATCCGCTGACGACCATCGAGGCGAAGAAGTTCTACGAAGTGCAGAAGGCGATCATGATGACCTCGCACATCGTCGACGGCCTGACCACGGAGGTCGCGCCGCACGTGTGGAACAAGCTCACCGACCAGGAAAAGCAGATTTTCACCGAAGTCCGCGCGAGGCCGCGGCCCGCGCGACGGAGAAGATCAAGAAGCGCGAGGCGGAGCTCGCCGAAGAGTTCAAGAAGAAGGGACTGCAGATCGTTCAGGTCGACCGCAAGAGCTTCGCCGACGCGGTGCTCAAGAATTCGCCGCTCGAGTCGATGGGCTTCACGAAGTCGGACTACGACACGATCGTCGCCATCAAATAGTCGCGACGCGCGGGCAGCCAGGCCCGTCGCGCCGCCGCGCGAGCGACCCGACGACTGGAACCAGCGAAGACGCATGAACGACGCGGCCAAACAGCGGGGCACCGAGCATGTCCTCGACGAGGAGGGTCATTTCCATGTCGAGGACGCCCCGATCGAGCTCGGCCATTACCTGGTCGAGGACTGGCTGTCGCTCGGGTTCTTCTGGTTGCTCGGGCTGTGCGTCTTCTACCAGTTTTTCACGCGCTACGTGATGAACGACTCGGCGGCGTGGACCGAGGAGATCGCGCGCTACCTGCTGATGAGCACGGTCTTCGTCGCCATTGCCGCGGGCGTGCGGCGGACGCGCCACATCCACGTGGACTTCCTCTACCGGCTGCTGCCGGCGGCGGCGGGCCGCTATCTGTCCACGGTCGTCGACGTCATGCGCGTCGCATTCTTCGCGATTGCATTGGGCCTCACGATCCAGATGATGATGCGGATGGGCGCGCTGCAGATGACGATCATCGATCTGCCGATGAATCTGATCTACGGCGTCTGCGCGTTCGGGTTCGCGGCAGCGACGGTGCGTTCGGTGCAAGTCGCAATCGAGAACTGGCGACGCGGTTTCAGCCTGCTGGAGCGCCCGAGCACGCAATCGAGGAGACGATCGAGTGAGCGAGGCGGGTAGCGGCGAAAGCCAGGCCCGAAGGGCGCGTCGCCGAGCGATCGAGAGCAGCGGAGGCGCAGTGCGCGATGCGGGGAGCGCCGCGATGACAGGCACGCTCCTCACGGTGTTCCTCGTGCTGATGGTGGTCGGCATACCGGTTGCCATTGCGATGGCGGGCTCGTCGTTCATCTACATCTGGTGTCGGGCGCCTCGCCGCCGATGGTGGTCGTCCACCGGATGATCAGCGGCATCGACAGCTTTCCGTTGCTCGCGGTGCCGTTCTTCATTCTCGCCGGCAACCTGATGAACAACGCCGGCATCACCAACCGCATCTACAACTTTGCGCTGGCGCTGGTTGGCTGGATGAAAGGCGGGCTCGGCCACGTCAACATCATCGGCTCGGTCATCTTCGCGGGCATGTCGGGCACGGCGATCGCCGACGCGGCCGGGCTCGGAACGATCGAGATCAAGGCGATGCGCGACCACGGCTATTCGAGAGGAATTCTCGGTGGGCGTCACCGCGGCCTCGGCGACGCTCGGCCCGATCATTCCGCCATCGCTTCCCTTCGTGATCTATGGGATGGTGGCGAACGTCTTGATCGGCCAGCTGTTCCTCGCCGGAATTCTGCCGGGCCTGGTGATGACGGTGCTGATGATGCTGACCGTCGGCTACTACGCGCACAAGAACAACTGGGGCGCCTACAGATCAAGCTCCTCCTGTGGAGCCGCGTCGGCAAGGCGGCGGTGGAACTGGGCATCGTCATCGCGTTCCCGCTGGTGATCTGGCTCGCGGTGCTCGCCGGCGCGAATCC
>CAVUOC010000043.1:0-95017 GCA_963742965.1 uncultured beta proteobacterium
TTTGGCGCTCGCCGCCTCGATGGCGCGCTCGACGGCTTCCTTGTGGCCGGCGATCACGATCTGCTCCGGGCCATTGAAATTGACGGGCTCGACCACGCGCCCGGCCCATCTCGGCGAGCTTCCGCGCACACCGCGGCCAGCGCCGCGGCATCGAGACCGAGAATCGCCGCCATCGCGCCGACGCCTGCCGGCACCGCTTCCTGCATCGCCTGCGGCGCGAAAGCGCACCAGCGGCACCGCATCGCGAAAGGCGAGCGCGCCCGCCGCGACCAGCGCCGTGTATTCGCCGAGGCTGTGTCCGGCGACGCAATCGCGGCTCGCGCCCGCCCGCGTCCTGCCACGCGCGCCAGACGGCAACGCCCGCCGTCAGCATCACCGGCTGCGTATTGACGGTCTGGTTGAGGTCGTCCTCCGGACCCTCGGTGACGAGCGCCCACAGATCCTGGCCGAGGACCTCGACGCCTCGTCGAACGTCGCGCGCACCGCGGATGCCGTCGAAGCCCGCCATCATCCCGACCGCCTGCGAGCCCTGCCCCGGAAACACGAATGCGATCTGCATCATCGTCAATATCGAGGAACACCGAGCCCCACGTGAATCCGCCGCCGACGCCGATCAGCAGCACGCGGTGCCCGGCCCGGATGCGCCCGTCGCGCACCGCCTCGTCGAGCGCGAGCGGGATCGACGCCGCCGACGTGTTGGCATGGCGGTCGACGGTCGCGATGACCCGCTCGTGCGGCACAGGCCGAGCTTCTTCGCCGTCGCGTCGATGATCCGGATGTTCGCCTGATGCGGAATCAGCCAGTCGATCGGCGCTCGCGTCGACGCCGTTCGCGGCGAGCGCTTCGTTGCGCGACCTGCGTCATCACGTTGACGGCGAACTTGAACACCGCGGGACCGTCCATCCGCACGAACGGCGAGCCCGTGACCTCGCCGCCGTCGATCGTGCCGGGAACGCACAGGATGTCGCGGTAGCGCGCCGTCGGCGTGCAGGTGCGCCGAGAGGATGCCGGGCGTCTCGCGACGGCACGAGCACGACCGCGCCCGCGCCGTCGCCGAAGAGCACGCAGGTGCCGCGGTCGTTCCAGTCGAGGATGCGCGAGTAGATCTCGGCGCCGACGACCAGCGCGTTGCGCGCCAGGCCGCCGGCGACCATCCGGTCGGCGACGGCGAGCGCGTAGACGAAGCCGCTGCACACGGCCTGCACGTCGAACGCCGGTCCGCCGTGCGCGCCGAGCTTCGCCTGCAGGATGCACGCGGTCGACGGAAACACCATGTCGGGCGTCGTCGTCGCAACGACGATGAGATCGACGTCGGCCGGCGCGATGCCCGCGGCCGCGAGCGCGGCGCGCGACGCGTGCTCGGCGAGGTCGCTGGTCGTCTCCGTCGGGCGCGGCGATGCGCCGCTCGCGAATGCCGGTGCGCGAGCGGATCCACGCGTCGCTCGTGTCGATGCGCTGCGCGAGATCGTGGTTGGTGAGACCTGCGCCGGCAGATAGCTGCCGGTTCCCGCGATGCGGCTATGCATCGCTGACCGACGGCCTCGGCCGATGCGCCGGGGCCCGATGGCGCGAGATGCGGCATCGTCGCCATCCGCTGCGCGATCTTGTCGAGCACGCCGTGCGCCGCTTCGGCGTACGCCTTGTGCAGCGCGTACTCGAACGCGTAGCGCGTCGGCCGACCCGTGGCTCTTGACGACCACGCCCTTGAGCCCGATCAGCGTCGCGCCGTTGTAGCGGCGGGGATCGATCCGGCGCTTGAACGCCATCAGCACCGGATACGCGAGCATCGCCGCGGCGCGCGTGAGCACGTTGCGCGTGAATTCCGTCTTCAGCACGTCGTAGAGCAGCTTCGCGAGACCCTCGGAGGCCTTCAGCGCGACGTTGCCGACGAAGCCGTCGCAGACGACGACGTCGGTCGTGCCCTTGAAGATGTCGTCGCCTTCGACGTTGCCGTAGAAATTGAGGCCCGACGCGCGCAGCAGCTCGCCGGCCTGCTTGACAAGCTCGTTGCCCTTGATCTCCTCCTCGCCGACGTTGAGCAGGCCGACCGTCGGCCGCTCGATGCCCTCGACGGCGGCGACCAGCGCCGTGCCCATCGCCGCGAACTGGCCGAGCTGCTCGGCCGAGCAGTTGACGTTGGCGCCGAGGTCGAGCACGGTGACGGTCCGCCCTTGCGCGTCGGCAGCTGCGCGGCGATCGCCGGACGATCGATGCCGGGCAGCGTCTTCAGCACGAAGCGCGATATCGCCATCAGCGCGCCGGTGTTGCCGGCCGAAACGCACGCCTGCGCGGTCTCGTCCTTGACGAGGTTGATCGCGACGCGCATCGACGAGTCCTTCTTCCGGCGCAGCGCGTCGGCGGGCGGCTCGTCCATCTCGACGACTTCGGTCGCCGCGTGCAGCGAAAGCCGATCGCGCGCCGGCGATCTGCGCCTGGCGAGCGCCGCCTTGAGCGGGGCCTCGAGCCCGACGGCGATCACGCGCGCGTCGGGCGTTTCCTCGAGAAACTTGAGCGCCGCCGCGCAGCGTGACCGCCGGGCCATGGTCGCCCCCCATCGCGTCAATGGCTACCGTGACCGGCATGGCGGATCGGTGTGGTCGCGCTGGATCGATGGGGAGGTGCGCGCACGGACAGTTCGTGCGCGAGGCCGCAGTTTACCTGCTGCAGCGACGCCGGTGGTGCGGCCGCTCCCGGCGCGCTTCGTGCCGCGACGCGCACGCGCCGGGCGAATTACTCGTCGGCCTTGGTCTTGACGACCTTCTTGCCGCGGTAGAAGCCGTTGGGGCTGATGTGGTGGCGGAGATGGACTTCGCCGGTCACCGGCTCGACCGCGAGCGGCGCGCTGGGAAGCGAATCGTGCGCGCGGTGCATGCCGCGCTTCGACGGTGATTTCTTGTTCTGCTGGACAGCCATGGCTTTCTCCTGAATGTTTGCTATACCGGGCGCGCTTCCGGCGCACCCTCAATTCTCGCCCTTCTTCGCGCCGCCCGACTTGATCGCCGCGAGTGCCGCGAACGCCGGCGCCGGCGCTCGCGCGATTGTGTCGGCTGCGCCCGCAACCGCCGATTGCGCGCACTCGACGCGCTCGCAGCGCGGCGCGAACGGCAGCGTCAACAGCAACTCGTCCTCGGCGAGCGTCGCGGCGTCCAACGGCGCCGCCGCCAGAATCACCTCGTGCTCGTCCTCGCCGTCGAGCGTCGCGAGCTCGCGCTCGTCGTGCGCGAGCAGCAGCGTCGTGCATTGCGCCACCGGCCACGCAAACGGTTGCAGGCAGCGCTGGCACACGAGCGGCACGCTGCCGTCGACGCGCACTTCGAGCGCCGGCCGGCCCGATGGATCGTCGATGCCCGGCGATCCGCCAGCTCACTTCCGCCGATCCGCCGTCCGGCGCAAGCTGATCGACGGTCCGCGGCAGCGACGCCGCGTCGAACTTTCCCGCATAGGTCGCGCCGCGCCGAACGAGGTCGTAAGCATCGAACGAACCGTCGCGACGTGCCGCTTTGCCCTGCCGCCCGGCCATACCCTCCTCCGCCTCGCCCGCGTGCTCGGGACCTTCTCTCGTCGCCCCTGAAAACCGGGCCGGGTCCGTCGAACGAAAACGTTGGATAATAGCGCGATCGCCGAGCAATTGTCAAAAATGCCCACAAAATCAAGCGACAAGACCACCGTGCCCGCACGCGAATCGCCCGGCGGCTGGTGCTGGCGTCGACGTCGCGCTATCGCCGGATGCTGCTCGAGCGACTCGGGCTCGGCTTCGAAGCGGTCGCGCCGAACGCCGACGAAACGCCGCTCGCCGGCGAGACGCCGGCTGCGACCGCTTTTCGTCTCGCCGACCGCCAAGGCGCGGAGCGTCGCGAAAGCGCTATCCCGACGCGCTCATCATCGGCTCGGATCAGGTCGCCGATTGCCAGGGCCAGCCGATCGGCAAGCCCGGCAACCACGAGAACGCCGTCGCGCAGCTCCACGCGTTATCCGGCCAGACCGTCGTGTTTCACACGGGGCTCGCGCTGCTCGACGCGGCGAGCGGGTCCTGCCAGACGGCGCTCGTCGACGTTCGGAGCACGTTCCGCCACCTGACGAGCGACGAGATCGAAGGCTACCTGCGGCGCGAGCAGCCCTACGACTGCGCCGGCAGCGTGCGCTCCGAAGCGCTCGGCATCGCGCTCTTCGAGCGCATCGAAAGCGACGATCCCACTGCGCTGATCGGCTTGCCGCTGATCCAGCTCGCGCGGATGCTGCGCGCAGCGGGCGTGCACGTGCTCGCGCCGCCGCCGTGACGCGCGGGCGCCTCTTCCTCGTCCCCAACCTGCTCGGCGTCGTCGCGCCGGAGACGCGTGTTGCCGGCGCGAACGATCGCCGATCGCCCGCAGCCTCGCGTCACTACGTCGTCGAGAACGCGAAGCCGGCGCGCGCGTTCCTGAAGACGCTCGCGCCGGATTCGCCGCTTCGCGACATCGCACATCGTCGAGCTCGGCGAATCGCCGTCGGCCGCGCGCTGCGCGGAGCTGCTCGCGCCGGCGCGCTCCGGCCACGACGTGGGCCTGCTCTCCGACGCGGGCTGCCCGGGCATCGCCGATCCGGGCGCGCTGCTGGTCGCGCAGGCGCATCGCGAGGCAATTGCAGTCGTGCCTCTCGTCGGTCCGTCGGCGGTGCTGCTCGCGCTGATGGCTTCCGGCATGAACGGCCAGGGGTTCGTGTTCCACGGCTACCTGCCCGTGGGCGCCGACGAGCGCGCGCAGGCGATCAGGCGAATCGAAGGCGGAGTCGCAGCGGACCGGCTACGCGCAACTCTTCATCGAGACGCCGTACCGCAACGTCACGATGCTCGGCGCGCTCGTCGCGACGTGCAAGCCGGCAACGCGGCTGTGCGTTGCGGTCGACCTGACGACGGAGACCGAGTCGGTCGTGTCGCGCCCGGTGCGCGATTGGAAAGGCGTCGAGCTCGCCGGCTATGCGAAGCGGCCGGCGATCTTCGTGCTGCAGGCTTAGCCGACAGTCGGGCCAGGCGTCGCGTGAGCCGCAGGGCGTCCCAGTGCCGGGCGCCCGTCGGCTTACGCGACGCGCGGCCGATCTGTCAGGCCGGCGAGTCCTGGATGTAGCTCTTCAGCATCTGGTTCTCGAAGCTCTGCTCCTCGAGCACCGCCTTGGCGACGTCGTGGAAGGACACGACGCCGAGCAGCGTCGTGCCGTCCATCACCGGAACATAGCGCGCGTGCCGCTCGAGCATCGCTGCGCCGCAGCTCGTTCACGTCGATCGACGGCGCCGCGGTGAGCGGATTGCGCTCGGTGATCTCGCTGATCTTGACGTCGCCGAGCGAGCCGCCGCGCTCGGCCAGCGCGCGGAGCACCTCGGCAAAGGTCACGATGCCGCCCATCCGGCCGTGGTCCATCACGACCAGCGATCCGATGTCGTTCTGCGCCATGCACTTGACGGCGTCCATCACGGGCGCGTCGGGCGGCGTCGTGAAAAGCACGGTGCCCTTGATGCGCAGGATCTCGCTGACCAGCATGGCGCCTCCTCGCGACTCGGCGACGAGTGACCTCCGTGCGAGGTTACTCCCGCGGCCGGTGCGCAACGCACGTCGCTGCGGCCCGCTTCGGTCCTACGTGTCAGATCGGGCGCGCGCAGCAGCGGGCCGATGTCCTGGCCGATAGATGTAGATCCGGCAGCCACATCGCGATCTGCGGGAATACATACACCAGGAACATCGTACGAAGACCATGAACAGGAACGGCATCGTTCCGGCGAAGATCTCGTTCAACGTCACGTGCGGGCGCAACGCCCTTCAGGTAAAGCACGCCATCGCCATCGGCGGCGTCAGGAACGACGTCTGCATGTTGAGCGCCACCATCACGCCGAAGAACACGCGGATCGATGTTGAAGTGCGTGCAGCAGCGGGAGGAAGATCGGCACGAAGATGATGATGATCTCCGTCCACTCGAGCGGCCAGCCCAGCAGGAAGATGATGAACTGCGCGAGCATCATGAACGTGACCGGCGTCATGTTGAGGCCGAGGATGAAATTCTCGATCACCGCCTGCCCGCCGAGGTACGAGAACACCGACGAGAAGACCAGGAGCCGACGAACAGCCAGCACACCATCGCGCGGTGCGCGCGGTGAGGAACACGGCCTCCTTCAGCCGCTGCAGCGTGAACTGGCCGTAGCAGATGGCAAGGACGATCGAACCGAATGCACCGAAGGCGGCGGCTTCGTTGGGCGTCGCCAACCCGAACACGATCGCGCCGAGCACCGCCATGATCAGGAACGCGAGCGGAAAGAACGAAGTCATCAGCAGCTTCACCATCTGCCGCATCGGGATGTCGGTCTCCTCCTTCGGCAGCTTCGGCGCGAGCTTCGGGTTCAGCATCGCGCGCCCGATCACGTAGCCCATGTACAGGCCGCCAGCATGAAGCCGGGCAGGAACGCGCCGGCGTAGAGCTGGACGACCGACACGCCGGCAACCGCGCCGTAGACGATCAGCATGACCGCCGGCGGAATCAGGATGCCGAGGCAGCCGCCTGCGGTGACGGCGCCGGCGGCGACCTTGATGTTGTAGCCGGCCTTGAGCATCGCCGGGAAGGCGAGCAGACCCATCAAGGTGACGACCGCGCCGACGATCCCGGTTGCGGTCGCGAAAATGGCGCAGGTGACGATGGTCGCTACGGCGAGCGACGCCGGGAACGCGCGCGGTGGCGAGGTGCAGGCTGCGGAACAGCTTGTCGATGAGCTGCGCGCGCTCGACCAGGTAGCCCATGAACAGGAACAGCGGGATCGCGATCAGCACGTCGTTCGACATCACGCCGTAGGTCCGCTGGACGAAGAGGTCCAGGACCGCGCCACCGCGGTCGACGGGTCGATGCTGCGATAGGCGAGCCACCCGAAGAACACGCCCATCCCCATCAGCGTGAAGGCGGTGGGAAAGCCCAGCATGATCCCGACGCAGATCATCGCGAGCATCAGCAGGCCGAGATGCCCGTTGGTCATCTGCGACGGCGCCGGCATCAGGACGAACACCACGATGACGATCAGCGCCATCATCGAGAGCCCGAACCACGCTTCCTTCCTCATTTGCGGGCCTCTCTGCTCCTGCTCGACGACGTAGCGGTCGAGCTTCGCGATGTCGGCGTCCTTGACGTGGACCATCTCTTTCAGCTTGTCGACGTCGACCTCCTCGATGTCCTCCTCGCGCGACGGCCATTCGCCTTCTTTGAGGCAGATGATGCAGCGGATGATCTCGACGATGCCTTGCATCAGGATCAAGGCGCCGGCGACGGGGATGACCGTCTTGAACGGATAGACCGGCGGCCCTTCCGACGTGATGTTCGAATGCTCGTTGATCGCCCAGGATTCCGCGGCGTACGTGTAGCCCGCCCAGACGAACGCGATGATCCCGGGAACGAAGAACAGGATGTAGAGCGTGAGATCGAGCGCGGCCTGCGTGCGCGGGGGAAAGAAGCCGTAGAGCACGTCGCCGCGCACGTGGCTGTTCTTCGCGAGCGTGTACGCGCCCGCCATCATGAACAGCGTTCCGTACATCATGATCATCACGTCGAACGCCCACGCGTGCGGATGATCGAGCGCGTAACGCGAGAACACCTCCCAGGAGATGAGCAGCGTCAGCCCGACGATCAGCCACGAGAACGCCTGGCCGACGAAGGTGCTCACCTTGTCCACGAACAGGAGAAGCTTCTGCATGGTCGTGTCTGCGGCCTGTCAGCGAGTCCCGCGGACGTAGCGTGCCGGGCGCCAGCCCGTCCCGCAGGCGTCACGGTTCAACGGCTGTGAATAAAAAAACACCATCCGGGATGGCCGGATGGTGTCGTGTCAACGTTCCCGGATTCTCGGCTCAGGCCTTCTTCTGTTCGGGCTTCTTCTGGCCGAAATAATAGTTGTATGCCATGCGCCGGCTCACGTAAGTGTCGAGGTCCCAGCGCACCGCGCGCTCGGCGAACGCCTTTTGCGAGGCGATGATCTCCACGAACAGCGCGTTGTCCTTCCGCTTGTCCATGACCGAATCGAAGATCTCGAGCTGCTTCTGCAGAACCGAGTCCGGCGTCTTGTAGAACTTGACCTTGTCCTTCGTCTGCAGCTCGACGTAGTCCTTCGAGTAGCGGTCGATCGCCTTCCACATCATGTCGGCGGAGGCCGCATCGGTGGCGTAGGAGATGATCGCCTTCAGCTTTTCCGGGAGCGCATCGTACTTCGTCTTGTTGAACATGATCTCGAACTGCTCGGCGTTCTGGTGGAAGCTCTGCAGCATGCACACCTTGGAGACGTCCGGGAAACCGAGCAGCCGATCGGACGACGCATTGTTGAACTCGGCCGCGTCGAGCAGCCCGCGGTCCATCGCCGGGACGATCTCGCCGCCGGGCAGCGCGTTCACCGCGGCGCCCATGCCCTGGAACAGGTCGATCGAGATCCCCACCGTGCGGAACTTGAGACCCTTGAAATCGTCGACCTTCGTGATCGGCTTCTTGTACCAGCCGAGCGGCTGCGTCGGGTGCGGTCCGTACGGGAAGGACACGACGTTTCCGCCGATCGACGCGTAGAGCTTGGCGAGGAGCTCCTTGCCGCCGCCGTAATGGTGCCAGGAGAGCAGCATGTTGCCGTCCATCCCGAAAGCCGGCCCGGAGCCCCAGAGCGCCAGCGCGTTCTGCTTGCCGTAGCTGTAGACGAGCACGCCGTGGCCGCCGTCGAGCGTGCCTTTGGAAACGGCGTCCAGCAGGCCGAACGCGGGAACGACAGCGCCGGCCGGCAGCACCTCGATCTTGAGTTTCGCCGCCGGTCATGTCGTTGACCTTCTTCGCGTAGTCGAGCGCGAACTCGTGGAAGATGTCTTTCGACGGCCACGTGCTTTGAAAGCGCATGCTGATCGGGCTGGCTTGTCCCTTGGCAATCATCGGGAACCCGAGCGTCGCCCCTGCCGCCGCGGCGCCCGCAGCAGTCTTCAGGAACTTGCGGCGGGAGCCAGCTGCCTTGGGGGCTTCCGGCAGCACCGATACGGACAATTTGCGCGTCATGATTCCTCCAGTGATGTGGCGTTGATGCGCCGTTTGACGGGAATGCAGCTTGATCGGACCCCGAATCTCGGTGCGTCGACGTTCCCGCCTTCTGCCGGGCCGCCCCGCTTTTTCTGCCCGAAGTCTATACCCGCCGGTTCAGGAAAGTCCATGACTTCTGTGCGGACTCAGCGGGTGGCGGCGCGCCGGTCAGGACCCTACCGTCCGCCGTTCGCGCAACGCCTGGGCGAGCGTCCCACTATCGACATACTCGAGCTCGCCGCCCACGGGCACGCCGCGAGCCAGCCGGCTCACCGTGAGCCCGCGCGCCGTCAGCAACTCGCCGATGTAGTGGGCGGTGGCTTCGCCCTCGTTGGTGAAATTGGTCGCGAGCACGACTTCGGTCACCACGCCGTCGGTTGCGCGCTTGATGAGCCGCTCGAGGCGGATCTCCTTCGGGCCGATGCCGTCGAGCGGCGAGAGCCTTCCCATCAGCACGTAGTACAGCCCCGAATACGCCTGCGTCTGCTCGACGACGAGAAGATCGGCCGGCGTCTCGACGACGCACAGGAGCGTCGCGTCGCGCTTCCCCGATCGACAGAGCGCGCAGACGACGTCCTCGGTGAACGTGTTGCAGCGCTCGCAATGGCGGACGGTTTCCGCGGCGCGCGCGAGCGCGTTCGCGAGGCGCACGGCGCCGGCGCGATCGTGCTGGAGGAGATGGAGCGCCATTCGCTGCGCGGCCTTCGGCCCGACGCCGGGCAGCGAGCGCAACGCGCTGCGCCAGCTCGTCGAGCCCCGACAGCGGCTCCGCGACGGGCAACCGTCGCGCGGCCGGCTGATCGGTCACCTTCGGCATCGGCAGCTAGAACGGCAGCTTGAACCCCGGCGGCATCGGCATACCCGCCGTGAGGCCCGCCATCTTTTCCTGGGTCGTGGTCTCGACGCGGCGCACCGCGTCGTTGAATGCCGCCGCAACCAGGTCCTCGAGCATGTCCTTGTCCTCGGAAAGGAGCGACGGGTCGATCGCCACGCGCTTCACGTCGTGGCGGCAGGTCATCACGACCTTGACGAGGCCGGCGCCCGACTGGCCCTCGACTTCGGTCTGCGCGAGCTCTTCCTGCGCCTTCTGCATGTTCTCCTGCATCTGCTGCGCCTGCTTCATCAGGCCGGCAAGCTGATTCTTCATCATGGCAAAGGTTCCTCGTGGGTGCGCGAGCGCGCGGGCCGAACGCCGGCCACTAGCTCACCGGCTTGATGGAATCGGGTCGGACTTTCGCATCGAACCGGGCGAGCGCGTCCTGCACGAACGGCTCGCTGCGAAACGCCGCCTCGGTCTTGGCCTTGGCCTCGGCCTGCTCGCGTTGGCGCTGCGCCGCGAGCGAAGACTCGGCCTTCGATCCGACCTCGAACGCGAGCATCCATTTGCGTCCGGTGGCCGCGTCGAGCGCAGTCTTGAGGCGATCGGAGTACGCCTTGTCGGCGAGGTGCTTGTGCGCCGCCGGCAACGCGAGCGTCACGACGTTGCCCTCGATCGACTTGAGCTCGGTCTGCCCCGCGAGCTGTGCTGCCATCGGCGCGAGGTTCAATTCCGCCACGAAAGCCGGCCAGTCTGCCGGGTCCGACGGCATCGTCTTGTGCGCCGGCGGTGCGGGCGCCGTTGCCGGCGCGGCAGGTTGCGCCGCGGCAAGAGGGCGGACCGCGGCGACCGCCGGGGCCGTGGCGGCGTTTCGCGACGAGGCTGCCGGTGCGACGAGGCGCGCGCGCGGCTCGCCGTGGCCGGCAGGCGTCGCGCTGCGGCTCGCCGGCTCGAACGCGAGAAGCCGCAGGAGCGTCATCGAAAAGCCCGTCGCTTCGTCGGGCGCGAGCGCGAGATCGGCGCGCCCCTGCACGCAGATCTGGTAGGCAAGCTGGACGGATTCCGGCGTGAGCCGCTCGGCGAATCCTCGAACGCGATCGGCGTCCTCGAGCGCGCCCGCTGCGTCGGGCACCGCCTGGGCGACGGCGATCCGATGGAAGAGCGATGCGAGCTCTTCGAGCGCGGACGGAAACGCGATGCTGCGCGCCGCCATCGCGTCGACCTCGGCGAGCAGCGCCGGCCCGTCGCTCGCGGTGAGCGCGTCGACGATCCGATAGGTGTACTCGGTGTCCACGGCGCCCAGCATCCGCCGCACCACGGCGTCGCGGACCTCGCCGTCGCCGTACGCGATCGCCTGGTCGAGCAGCGACAACGCGTCGCGCATCGAGCCATGGGCGGCGCGCGCGAGAAGCGCCAGCGCCGGCGCGTCGGCCTCGATCTTCTCGGCGGTGACGATCGCGGTGAGCCGCTCGGCGATCAACTGCGGCGGCAGCTGCTTCAGGTTGAACTGCAGGCAGCGCGACAGCACGGTGACGGGGATCTTCTGCGGGTCGGTCGTCGCCAGCACGAACTTCACGTGCTCGGGCGGCTCCTCGAGCGTCTTCAGCATCGAATTGAACGCCGCCTTCGACAGCATGTGCACTTCGTCGATCAGGTAGACCTTGAACCGGCCGACGGTCGGCGCGTAGCGCGCGTTGTCGAGGATCTCGCGCATGTTGTCGATGCCGGTGTTCGACGCCGCGTCGAGCTCGAGCAGGTCGACGAAGCGGCCCGCGTCGATCTCGGTGCAGGCGGCGCACGTGCCGCACGGCGTCGCGGTGACGCCGTTGGTGATGCAGTTGAGGCTCTTCGCGAGGAGACGCGCGATCGTCGTCTTCCCCACGCCGCGCGTGCCCGTCAGCAGATACGCGTGATGCAGCCGGCCGCGGGTGAGCGCATTGGTGAGCGCGGTCACGACGTGCTCCTGCCCGACGAGCTCGGAGAACGTCTTCGGCCGCCACTTGCGCGCGAGAACCTGGTAGCTCATCGGGATGTCGACAAGCCGGCACGCGCGGTTCAGCTGCGCGGCAGGATCGCAGCGACGCGCATGTCGACATGCAGGCGGCAGCGCCATTCGCCATCGACGGAGCGCGAAATTTGCCGTCAGATCGGCTCAGGCGAGGCGCGAGGAGGATGCGGACGCGCCGTGTACATCAGAAGTACATAAGCGGCCGCAGCCGACGAGCAACAAAGCATCAGGCCGAAATGGCGAGCAAAGCAAAAGGTGGCGAGCCGTTCCCCCGGCACTTGAGGTGAGTCGCTGTGGCTGCTTCCTTCCGGACCTGACCAGATTCACGACGCCGCAATGCGGGGCGACCCGCCGTTGATCGGTTGCGCCTTCAGCGCTGTGATCCGAATTATCGGCTATTGCGAACCTTGCGGCAAGCGACGAAGTCTTCGATCGCGCCTTCCGCCGCAGGCGGATTTTTCGGCCGGATTACCGACGTGCGGCTCAGAGAAGCCGATCGGTGCGGCCGCGCGCTCGGCGATTGGTTCCCGCGCGTCGATATAATCGTTGAAGTCATCGTCCATCTGCCATCGCCGCCACTCTCCGACTCAGCTCTTCGTGCGTCCAACGCGCAGCGCCATCGTGATCGCCGCAGGACTTGCCGCTGCGGCAGCGCTGATTCCGCAGTTTCTGCCCAGGGACGCTCCGAAGCCCGCTTCCTCCCTCCCCCCGCCGGAAGAAGCGGGCGAGCTCGTGGTCATCATCCGTCCGGGTCCCGTCGTCTACTACCCGGGCCCCAACGGGACGCTGGCCGGGCTCGACGTCGATCTCGTGCGCGAGTTCGCGATGGAAAAAAAGATCCCGCTGCGCTTCGTGCTCGCCGATTCGGCCGCAGCGGTGATCGCGGCCGTTGCCGGCGGTAACGCGCATTTCGGCGCAGGCGAGCTTTTCCGCCCGCCGCCGCAGCCTGTCGCCGACGCCTCTGCGCCTGGACGCGCGAGCGCGGAACCGCGCACGCCGGAACCCGAAGTGACGTGGACGTCCGGCTTTGCGACGGCCGAGCCCGTCCTCATCTACAACCGGGACGGCTACAAGCCCGCGACATGGGCGGACCTCGACGGCGAAACGGTCGCCTATGGAGACGACGACGCCGGGTTTGCGCCGGAGATCGCGGTTGCGCGCGCAGCCCACCCGACGATCACGTGGCAGCAACTCTCGACGCCGACCGCCGGGCTCGTCTCGCAGGTCTCCGACGGCACGCTGAGCTACGCGGTCGTCGGATCGATCGCGGCTTCGCTCGCGCGCAACATCTACCTCGATTTCGAAGTCGCGTTCCCGGCCGGCGGCAAGCGCGAGGTCGCGTGGGCGGTGTCTGCGCGTTACGCGAAGCTGCGCGAAGAGCTCGACGCCTTCCTGGCGCGCCTGCAACGCAACGGGACGCTGGCCCGCCTCGTCGAGCGCTACATTCCCGCGGCCCCGCAGATCCAGCGAATCGACGCGGGCGTGCTGCACGAGCGCGTCAAGACGGTGTTGCCGCAGTATCGCGGCCTCTTTCACGATGCGCAGGAGCGCACCGGCATCGAGTGGCGGCTGCTTGCGGCGATCGCTTACCAGGAATCGCAATGGGAGCCGGCGGCGACGAGCGAAACGGGCGTGCGCGGATTCATGCAGATCACCGAGGAGACGGCGAAGCGCCTCGGCGTCCGCAATCTTCTCGATCCCGCGGAGAGCGTGCTCGGCGCCGCGCGCTATCTGCGCGAGCTCAAGGACAAGCTTCCGGCGCGGATCACCGAACCCGAGCGAACCTGGATGGCGCTCGCGGCGTTCAACATCGGGCTCGGCCATCTCGAGGACGCGCGAATCCTCGCCCAGAGGCAGAAGCTCGACCCGGACCTGTGGACCGACGTCAAGAAGGTCTTGCCTCTGCTCGCGCTGCCCGAGTATTTCGCCCAGGCAAAGCTCGGCTACGCGCGCGGCGGGATGCCGGTCGCTTTCGTCGATCGGGTCCGGGCCTACTACGACGTGCTGCTCGCGCAGGAGCAGGCCCATTGGCCGCGGCTGCGGCGGTTCACCGACGCGCCGGAACGCGAGTTGACGAGACTGGAGCGGGAAGTCGCCACGAAGTAGCGCGGGTATCATCGGCACGTAGCGTCTACGAGCGAAACCGGTCTCCAACATCCCGAGGACGTCCCGTGCAGTGGTTGACCTCTCCCGAAGCCTGGGCGGCGCTGTTGAGCCTGACGGCGCTCGAAATCGTCCTGGGCGTCGACAACATCATCTTCATCTCGATCCTCGTCGCCCGCCTGCCGGCCGAGCAGCGCCAGCGGGCGCGATTGATCGGGCTCGCCCTCGCGATGCTGATGCGGATCGGCCTGCTTCTGTCGCTCGCGTGGATGATGCGCCTCACCGATCCGCTGGTCTCGGTCTACGCGACCGACATCTCGGGGCGCGACCTGATCCTGATCGGCGGCGGGCTGTTCCTGCTCGCGAAGTCCGTGATGGAGATCCACTCGTCGCTCGAGGGCGCCGGCGACGAAGGGCATGGCGGCCGTCCCTCCGCCGGCTTCTACGGCACGCTCGTGCAGATCGCGGTGGTCGACATCGTCTTCTCGCTCGATTCGGTCATCACCGCAGTGGGGATGGTGAGCGACGTTCCGGTGATGGTGCTCGCGATCGTCATCGCGGTGGGCATCATGATGTTCGCCGCGAAGCCGATCGGCGAGTTCGTCGACCAGCACCCGACGATCAAGATGCTCGCGCTCGCGTTCCTGATCCTGGTGGGCGTCGCGCTGATCGGCGAAGGCTTCGACCTGCACATCCCGAAGGGCTACATCTACTTCGCGATGGCGTTCGCGTTCGGCGTCGAGATGCTCAACCTCCAGCTGCGCAAGGCGCGGAAGCCCGTTCAGCTCCGCAAGGAAATGACCGGGAGGCGGGAGCCGCTGATGCCTCGCCTCGCGCAGGTGGTTGCGGCGTGCGGGCTCGTGATGCTCGCGATGGCCGCGCACGCGGCGCCGCCCGCGACGGTCTTCCTCGACGATCTGACGTGGACCGAGCTGCGCGCGGAGATCGCGGCGGGCAAGACGACGATCATCGTGCCCATCGGCGGCACCGAGCAGAACGGGCCGCACATGACGCTCGGCAAGCACAACGCCCGGGTCACGGCGCTCGCGCAGAAGATCGCGCAGGCGCTGGGCAACGCGCTGGTGGCGCCGACGCTCGCCTACGTGCCCGAGGGCAGCGTCAATCCGCCGACTGCGCACATGCGCTTCCCGGGAACCATCACGATCCCCGACGCGACGTTCGAGAAGCTCGTCGAGTACGCGGCGCGAAGCTTCAGGCTTCACGGCTTCCGCGACATCGTGCTGATCGGCGATCACGGCGGCTATCAGAAGAGCCTCAAGACCGTCGCCGATCGTCTCGATCGCGAGTGGGCAATCGACACCCGTACGCGTGCACGCGATCGACGAGTACTACGTGGCCTCCGAGACGCTCTTCGCGCAGGCGCTCGCGCGCCGAGGCTATCGCACCGAGGAGATCGGCACGCACGCGGGACTCGCCGACACGGCGCTCGCGATGGCGATCGACCCGCGCCTCGTGCGCGCCGATCGGCTGCGCTCTGCGGAGCCGCTGGGACGCGCCGAGGGCGTCTACGGCGATCCGCGGCGCGCAACCGCGGAGCTCGGGCAGGAGGGCGTCGACCTGATCGTCGCGACAACGGTTGCCGCGATCCGGCGCGCGGTCGCGCGGCGTTAGGTATCATCCCCGCCTTCGCATTCCAGGAGTCGCGATGCCGTTCCCGATTTCGCCGCGCACGCTCGCGCGCACCCTTGGGCTTTGCTTGCTTGCGGCCATCGCAGGGCTGGCGCAGACGCCGTCCGCGCCGCCGGGCGCCGCCGCGCGGACGATCGCAACCGTGCCGGGAATGCCGCCCGTCGTCGATCCGGCGAATCTCTACAGCGAGACTGCCGGCAGGATCGACCCGGCGATCGCCGCCGATCCGCCGCGCGTCTATGTGCCGAACCTGCAGTCGAACGATGTCTACGTGATCGATCCGGCGACGTACCAGGTCGTCGACAAGTTCAAGGTCGGCCTCAATCCGCAGCACGTGGTGCCTTCGTACGACCTGCGCACGCTCTGGGTCGCCAACAACGCGGAGAACACGAAGCGCGGCAGCCTGACGCCCGTCGATCCGAAGACGGGCAAGCCCGGCAAGCCGATCCCGGTCGACGATCCGTACAACATGTATTTCTCGCCGGACGGAAAGTCGGCGATCGTCGTCGCCGAAGCGATGAAGCGGCTCGACTTCCGCGACCCGAAGACGATGCAGCTCCAGTACTCGATCGACGTGCCGCGCTGCGCGGGAATCAACCACGCCGACTTCTCGATCGACGGCACGTTCGCGATCTTCACCTGCGAGTTCTCGGGGACCGTCGCGAAGATCGATCTCGTCCATCGCAAGGTGCTCGGTTACACGCAGGTGATCCAGCCGGGAAGGCCGACCAGGGTGGTCAAGGGGCCCGACGGCAAGGACGAGGTGATCTGCACGACGTGGAAAGGGATGCCGCAGGACATTCGCGCCTCACCCGACGGCAAGATCTATTTCGTCGCCGACATGATGGCCGACGGCGTTCACGTCGTCGACGGCGACACGTTCAGGCAGATCGGGTTCATCGAGACCGGCAAGGGAACGCACGGCCTCTACCCGAGCCGCGACGGGAAGAAGCTCTACGTCGCCAACCGCGGATCGAACAAGATCCACGGCGCCCCGCACGGCAAGGGCAGCGTGTCGGTGATCGATTTCGCCACGCGCAAGGTCGACGTCACGTGGCCGATCCCCGGCGGCGGGAGCCCCGACATGGGCAACGTGAGCGCCGACGGCAAGACGCTGTGGCTATCCGGGCGCTACGACAACGTCGTCTACGCGATCGACACCGCGATCGGGCGCGGTGCGGACATCCCGGTCGGCAAGGAGCCGCACGGCCTCACCGTGTGGCCGCAGCCGGGACGCTATTCGCTGGGCCACACCGGAAACCTGCGCTAGTATCTCGGTGAAAGGAGGCCTTTCCCCATGAATACGACAAGACTGCTCATTTCCGCGATTCCGCGCTTCATCGCGCTCGTCGCCTGTCTGCTGGTTTCGGCGCAGGCCGCGCCGCAGTATGGATCGGATCGCGGCCAATGGCAGATCCTTCAGGCGCGCTACGGCACGGCTTCGCGCAACATCGACGTCACGCAGACGCTGCGCGACCTCGCGCGGCAAAACATCACCTTCCGCATCACCAACAAGACGTTTGGCAACGACCCGGCTCCGGGCGTCGTGAAGACGTTGCGTATCTATGCGCGCGGACCGGGCGGGGGAACCCGGACGTTCGAGTACATCGAGAACGACGTCGTCGACGGCAATGAGTTCACCGGATGGAGCAGCGGAAACTGGGGCCAGGGCGGGTGGGCCGGCGGCTGGGGCGCTCCCGGCCACGACCAGCCTGGCGATCAGAGGCCAATGGCAGATTCTCGAGGCCCGGTACGGCACGGCGTCGCGCAACATCGACGTGACGCAACAGCTTCGAGACCTCGCGCGCCGGGACAACAACTTCCAGGTCACCAACAGGCTGTTCGGCAACGATCCGGCGCCGGGCGTCGTCAAGACGCTGCGCATCTACGCGCGCGGGCCCGGCGGGGCCACCCGCACGTTCGAGTACGGCGAGAACCAGGTCGTGACGGGCTCGACGTTCGTGGGCTGGAGCAGCGGGGACTGGGGCCAGGGCGGCTGGAACGGTGGATGGGGCCACGACAGCGGAAGCGGGGCGCCGCGGAACGGCGTCACGATCGTCAGCGCACAATATGGCGAAGGAAGGGACCGCAGCGACGTCACCTTTCAGCTGCGCTCGATGGTGCGCAACGGAAGGATCTCGATCCGCGTCAACAATGACTCCATGGGCACGGATCCGGCGCCCGGCCGGAGAAAGAGCCTCTGGGTGACCTACTACGACGGGAGCCGGGGGCAGAAGGACATCCGGGTCGCGGAGAACACGCAGCTGACGCTTCCGTAGAGGCGCCGCCCCACTCCGCTCGCTTGCCGACGGGCTCGGGGCGGCTAGCGGCGCTCCAGGACCTTCATTCCACCCATATACGGGTGCAGCGCCGCCGGAATGTCGATGCCGCCGTCGGCGCGCTGACAGTTCTCCATCACGGCGACGAGCGTGCGGCCTACCGCGAGTCCCGAGCCGTTCAGCGTATGGACGAGCTCGGGCTTGCCTTGCGCGTTGCGGAAGCGCGCCTGCATCCGGCGCGCCTGGAACGCTTCGCAGTTCGAGCACGACGAGATCTCGCGGTACGCGTTCTGCGCGGGCAGCCAGACTTCGAGGTCGTAGGTCTTCGCCGCGGCGAAGCCGATGTCGCCGGTGCAAAGCGCGACGACGCGATACGGCAGGTCGAGCCGCTGCAGGATCGCTTCGGCGTGCCGCGTCATTTCCTCGAGCGCATCGTAGGACTTGTCGGGGTGCACGACCTGCACCATCTCGACCTTGTCGAACTGGTGCTGGCGGATCATGCCGCGCGTGTCCTTGCCGTAGCTGCCCGCTTCCGAGCGAAAGCACGGCGAATGCGCGGTGAGCTTGATCGGCAGCGCCTCGGCGGCGAGGATCTCTTCGCGCACCGAATTCGTCAGCGTGATCTCGGAGGTCGAGATCAGGTACTGGCGCTCGCCGGCGGCCTCATCGTCGGCGGCGAGGCCGCCCTTCCTCACCGAGAACATGTCGTCCTCGAATTTCGGCAGCTGCGTCGTGCCCACGAGCGCCGCGGCATTCACGATGTACGGCGTGTAGCACTCGGTGTAGCCGTGCTCGCCGGTCTGCACGTCGAGCATGAACTGCGCGAGCGCGCGGTGCAGGCGCGCGAGACCGCCGCGCAGGAAGGTGAAGCGCGCGCCCGAGAGCTTCGCCGCGGTCGCGAAGTCGAGCCCGCCGAGCCCCTCGCCCAGATCGGTGTGGTCGCGCACCGGAAAGTCGAACGATCGCGGCGTTCCCCAGCGGCGCACCTCGACGTTGTCGTCGGACGACCGGCCCATCGGGACCGACGGGTGCGCGAGATTGGGAAGCTCGAGCAGGAAATCGGAGACCGCCGTCTGCACGCGCTCGAGCTCGGCTTCGAGGCGCTTGGTCTCGTCGCCGATCCCGGCGACTTCCGCCATCAGCGCCGCGGCGTCCTCGCCCTTCCCCTTCGCCGCGCCGATCTCCTTGGAGAGCGCGTTGCGCTTCGCCTGCAGCGCCTGCGTCTGCGTCTGGATCGTCTTCCTCTGCGCCTCGAGCGCCTCGAACCGCGCGGTGTCGAGCGTCACCCCGCGCGCGGCGAGCGCGGCGGCGACGTTCGGCAGATCACGGCGCAGCAGATTGACGTCGAGCATCGCGAAATCTTAGCAGACACTCGCCCGTATGCCCCACTGATCCGGAAGTCGTTCCTCCGCCCTATTTTTTCGCCTTGCCGTCCCGCTCGCGCAGCAATTCGAGCCTCGCGCGGATTTTCGCCTCGAGGCCGCGATCGGTCGGCTCGTACCATGTCACGGCGGGCATGTCGTCGGGGAAGTAATGCTCGCCGGCGGCGTACGCGTCTTCCTCGTCGTGCGCGTAGCGATAGCCCTTGCCGTAGCCCAGGCCCTTCATCAGCCTCGTCGGCGCGTTGCGCAGCCGCAGCGGAACGGGTCGCGAGCCATCTTCGGCGATGAAATCGCGCGCCGCGCCATACGCGGCGTAGACGGCATTCGACTTGGACGCGCAGGCAAGATAGATGACCGCCTCGGCGAGCGCGAGCTCGCCCTCGGGCGTCCCCAGGCGCTCGTAGGTCTCGACCGCGGCAATCGTGAGCGGCAGCGCCTGCGGATCGGCAAGTCCGATGTCCTCGCTCGCCATCCGGATGATGCGCCGGCCGACGTACAGCGGGTCCGCGCCGCCGTCGAGCATCCGGCACATCCAGTAAAGCGCGGCATCGGGGTTCGAGCCGCGCACCGCCTTGTGCAACGCGGAGATCTGGTCGTAGAACGCGTCGCCGCCCTTGTCGAAGCGGCGGAGGCTGCGCGCGATCGTCGCCTCGACGAACGCGACGTCGATCGGCTCGCGACGATCGCTGCCGGCGGCGGTTGCGAGATACTCGACCAGGTTGATCAGCCGGCGTCCGTCGCCGTCGGCATACGCGATCAGCGTGTCGCGCGCCTCCGCGGTGACCGCGAGATCCGGGGCGGCGACCCCGAGCGCGCGGTTGAGCAGCAGGCCGAGCTCGTCCGGCGACAGCGGCGTGAGCACGTAGACGGCCGCGCGCGAAAGGAGCGCGCCGATCACCTCGAACGACGGGTTCTCGGTCGTCGCCCCGACGAACGTGAGAAGCCCCTGCTCGACGAACGGCAGGAACGCGTCCTGCTGCGCCTTGTTGAAGCGATGGACCTCGTCGACGAAGAGGATCGTGTGGCGGCCGGATTGCGCGAGCGTCGCCTCGGCACGCGCGACCGCGTCGCGAATGTCCTTCACACCCGCAAGCACCGCGGAGAGCGCGATGAACTGGGCGTTGAACGCATCGGCCATCAGCCGCGCGAGCGTCGTCTTGCCCACGCCGGGCGGCCCCCACAGGATCATCGAATGCGGCTTGCCGGAGGCAAACATCACGGCAAGCGGCTTGCCCGGCGCGAGCAGGTGCCGCTGGCCGATCACGTCGTCGATCGTCTTCGGACGAAGCCGATCGGCAAGCGGCGCGGCGGGATTGGCGGTGGCGAAGAGGTCCGTCATCGAGATGCTCGCGTTGACCCGTCCGATAGCCGCGGGATAGAGTCCGTCATTATCCGCAATTCGGGGTCCCGGATGAAGCTCGCGCATGTTCCCATCGTGCTGGCAGTGCTCTCCGCGCTCGCATTGGTGGCGTCGGGCTTCGGTGCGCGCTACGGTATCTGGGACTTTGGTTTCGGCTTTCAACTGCTGCGGTGGAGCTTCTACGGCGGCCTTGCGGCGGCTGCGCTGGCGCTCGTCGCGCTGATCGTCCGCCGGATCCGTGCCGGGCACGCGGTCGGACTCGCCGCCGCGCTCGTGATCGGCCTCGTCGTCGCCTATTTTCCATGGCATTGGATGCAAGAGGCGCGCGCGCTCCCTTCGATCAACGACATCACGACCGACACGGCGAATCCGCCCGCGTTCGTTGCGGTCGTCCCGCTGCGCGCCGGCTCGGCCGGTGCCGACCGCTTACCCCGGAGCCGAAACGGCCGCCAGGCAGCAAAGCGGTTACCCCGACATCCGGCCGCTCGAGCTCGCCGTGCCGCCGGACGCGGCATTCGCGCGCGCGCTCGACGCGGCGAAGAGCTTCGGCTGGGAGATCGTTGCCGCCGACGCCGCGAGCGGGCGCATCGAGGCGACCGCGACGACACCCTGGTTCGGCTTTCGCGACGACGTCGTGATACGCGTGACGCCGACGTCGAGCGGCAGCCGGGTCGACGTCCGTTCGCTGTCGCGAGTGGGCAAAGGCGACCTCGGCGCCAACGCCAAGCGGATCCGCGCGTATCTCGCCAAGCTGTCAGGCTAGCGTCCGATCGACCCCGCAATCCCCATCTCGTGGACACCCCGATCATGCGCGACAATCCGGTGAAGACAACGCTTGCGTCGGGCGGTTACGCATTCGGCGCGATGATCTTCGAGCTCTTCGCGCCGGGGATCCCGCAGATCTGCCGCAACGCGGGCGCGGATTTCGTGCTCTACGACATGGAGCACACCGGGCTCTCGTTCGAGACGCTCAAGACCCAGTTCGCGCTCTGTCGCGGGCTGCGGATCGTGCCGATGGTGCGCGTGCCGCGCGGCGAGTACCACTTCATCGCCCGCGCGCTCGACGTCGGCGCGATGGGCGTGATGGTGCCGATGGTCGGCACGCCCGAGGAAGCCGCGCACATCGTCGCGTGCACGCGCTATCCGCCGCAGGGCAAGCGCGGCGCCGCGTTCGGCTTCGCGCACGACGACTATGCGGGCGGCGACGTCGTCGAGAAGATCGCGGCGTTGAACGCGCGAACGATGGTCATCCCCCAGATCGAAACCGTCGAGGGCCTCGCCAATGTGGAGCGCATCGCCGCGGTGCCCGGTGTCGACGCGCTCTGGATCGGGCATTTCGATCTCACGAACTTCATGGGGATTCCCGCGCAGTTCAAGCACCCGGATTTCCTCGCCGCGCTCGATCGCGTCGTCGCCGCCTGCGAAGCGAACGGCAAGACCGCGGCGTTTCTCACGACCGACGACGACTGGGTGCGCGACTTCGCGGGAAAGGGATTTCGACTCTTTGGCTACGGCGTCGACCAGCTGATGCTGCAGCAAGCGCTCGGAAACGGCCTGCGCGTCCTGCGCAACGCCGTGGTGCCCGGAAAGCGATGACCGCGGGCGGAAAGCATCGCGTCGGGATCACGCGCGACATCCTCGATTCGCGCGGCGCGCCTGCGTTCGGCGCCAAGGCGCTCGAGATCCTCCGCAGCGCGCCCGGTCTCGAGTGGGAATATCTGCCCGAGCTCGTTCCCGCGATCACCGCCGATCACGCGGCGCGTTACGACGCGCTCTACGTGAACAACCCGCGCGTGCCGGAGTCTGCGGTCGCGCGTCCCGATTGCCGGTTGCGCGTCGTCGCCCGCCACGGCGTGGGTTACGACTCGGTGGACGTCGCGGCGATGACGCGCGCCGGCGTCGTCGTCACGCACACGCCGAGCTCGATGCCGCGCCCGGTCGCGACGATCGCGCTGACGTTCATCCTGGCGCTCGCCGGGCGGCTCTTCTTCAAGGACCGGATCACGCGCACGGGGCGCTGGCACGAGCGGATGGACAACATGGGAATGGGGCTCACCGGGCGCACGGTCGGCGTCGTCGGCGCGGGCCGCATCGGCAAGGAGCTGCTGCGGATGGCGCGCACGTTCGACGTCGTGCTGCTCGCCGCCGATCCCTACGTCAATGCGATCGAGCTCGGCTACCTCGGCGCGCGCAAGGTCGATCTCGACACGCTGATGGCTGAATCGGATTTCGTCGTCGTCAGCTGCCTGTTGAACGACGAGACGCGCCATCTGATCGGCGCGCCGCAGCTCGAACGGATGAAGCCGGCCGGGTATTTGATCAACGTCGCGCGCGGACCGATCGTCGACGAGGCCGCGCTGATCGAGGCGCTCCGCGCCGGACGAATCGCCGGCGCCGCGCTCGACGTGTTCGAGCGCGAGCCGGTCGCGCCCGACAATCCGCTGCTCGCGATGGACAACGTGATCGTCACGCCGCATTCGCTGTGCTGGACCGACGAGTGCTTCCACAACATGGCGTCCACCGGCCTCGCGAGCATCGTCGACGCGCTCGCCGGCCGGCGGCCCGAGTTCGTCGTCAACCGGGAGGTGCTCGAGCACCCGCGCGTTCGCGCGTGGCTGAATGCATGAGTCGGGCGTCGATGCCGCGAGGCGTCGCGTCACTGGCGATGCGATTCGTAGCCGCAGCGGCGATGGCGCTCTTCGTGCTGCGAGGATCGCCTGCCTTCGCGTTCGACGTGCAGGGCCACCGCGGCACCCGCGGTCTCGCGCCCGAGAACACGATGGCCGCGTACGCGCGCGCGATCGCGATCGGCGTGACGACGCTCGAGACCGACCTCGCGGTGACCAGGGACGGCGTGCTCGTCATCTCGCACGATCCGTTTCTGAACCCGGACATCGTCCGCGGGCCTGACGGCCGGTGGCTCGCGGCGAAAGGCCCGGCAATCCACACGTTGACGCTCGCCGAGCTCGCGCAATACGACATCGGACGCGTCAATCCCGAAAGCGCCTATGCGAAGCAATTCCCCGAGCAGAAGCCCAGCGACGGCGAGCGCTTTCCGACGCTCTCGCAGGTCTTCGAGCTCGTGAAGACGAGCGGGAAGCCGCTGCGGCTCAACATCGAGACCAAGATCACGCCGGGAAATCCCGACGAGACCGTCGACGCGGAGACCTTCGCGAAGCTCGTCGTCGACGCCGTCAAGACCGCGGGTTTCACGCAGCGCGCGACGATCGAGTCTTTCGACTGGCGCACGCTCGTCGAGGCGAAGAAGCTCGCGCCGGACATCGAAACCGTCTGCCTGACAATCGAGTCCGACGGCATGGATACCGTTCAGCGCAAGAGCGGGCGACCCTCGCCGTGGAACGCGGGGCTCGATCTTGCCGCGCATAACGGCTCGGTCCCGCGGCTGGTCAAGGCCGCCGGATGCGGCACGTGGTCGCCGTTCTGGCGCAACGTGACCGCGGAGTCGGTGGTGGAAGCGCACGCGCTCGGCCTCAAGGTGCTGCCGTGGACGGTCAACAATCCCGCCGACATGGCGCGTCTCATCGACATGAGCGTCGACGGCCTGATCAGCGATTACCCGGACCGGCTGCGCAAGGCGGTGGCGGACAAGGGCGTCGCGCTTCCCTGAATCGATTCGCGGATGGCGGGTCGAGCGCGCCCGGGCTATTTGATCTCGCCGATCACGTCCGCGCCCTTTGGCGGGACGAACTTGAATTGCGAAGGATCGAGCGGCGGATTGCGCTCGAAGCGGCCGAACGTGAGCATCGTCACGTTGCCGAACGTGTCGCGAAGCTCCATCACCTTCGGCAGGTTGTCGGCAAAGCCGATCTTCACGCGCTGGAATCCCGTGTCCGGCGAGCGCGGCTTCGCTTCGACATACTCGAGACCGTCGCCGCGGCCGACGTCGGTCAGATCGAAGTTCTTCTCGAGCGCGCTGTCGCCGGCGAGCAGCGCAGCGGGCGTCGAGCCCAACGCGACGTCGAGCTTGCGCACGATCACCTGGTTCAGGTCGCGATCGAACACCCACAGGTTCTCGCCGTCGCCGACGATCAGCTGCTCGAACGGCTTCTCGTACGTCCAGCGGAATTTCCCGGGCCGCTGGAACGCAAACGTGCCGGTCGACTCGCGCTGGCCTCGGTCTCCCCGGCCGATGACGACCTGACGGAACGCGACCTTCCCGCTCTTCGTCGTCGCGTGGAACGCCTTGAGCTGCCCGATCGCATCGGCATGCGCGGCGCCCGCGCCGGCAAGCGCAAGCGCCGCCAACACCGCGACCGCCGCATCGAATCACCCGCCGCCCTTGCCGGCGGGCACCAGCACGTCGCGATTGCCGTTGGTCTGCATCGGCGACACGAGGCCGGCTCGCTCCATCTGCTCGATCAGGCGCGCGGCGCGGTTGTAGCCGATCCGCAAATGGCGCTGCACCAGCGAGATCGACGGCCGGCGCGTCTGCAGCACCAGCGCGACCGCCTGGTCGTACATCGGGTCCGACTCGGCGTCGGCGCCTTCGACGCCGACCGTTTCCTCGCCGTTGCCGTTCCCCGGCGCGTCGAGAATGCCGTCCATGTATTGCGGGCCGCCCTGCGCCTTCAGGTGCTCGACGACCTTGTGCACCTCGGCGTCGGACACGAACGCGCCGTGGACGCGCAGCGGATACCCGACGCCCGGCGGCTGGTAGAGCATGTCGCCCTGCCCGAGCAGCGTTTCCGCGCCCATGTGATCGAGGATCGTCCGCGAATCGACCTTGCTCGCGACCTGGAACGCGATCCGCGACGGAATGTTCGCCTTGATGAGACCCGGTGATGACGTCGACCGAAGGCCGCTGCGTCGCGAGGATCAGGTGGATGCCGGCGGCGCGCGCCTTCTGCGCGATCCGCGCGATCAGCTCCTCGATCTTCTTGCCGGTCACCATCATCAGGTCGGCGAGCTCGTCGATGACGACGACGATGATCGGCATCTCCTCGAGCGGCTCGGGCGTGTCCGGCGTCAGCGTGAACGGGTTGCCGAGCGGCGAGCCCGACTTCTTCGCTTCGCCGACCTTCGCGTTGTAGCCGCCGAGATTGCGCACGCCGAGCGTCGACATCAGCCGGTAGCGGCGCTCCATCTCGGCGACGCACCAGTTGAGCGCGTTGCCGGCGAGCTTCATGTCGGTGACGACCGGCGCGAGCAGGTGCGGGATGCCTTCGTAGACAGAAAGCTCGAGCATCTTCGGGTCGATGAAGATCAGGCGCACCTGCCTCGGCTCCGCCTTGTAGAGCAGCGACAGGACCATCGCGTTGACCGCCACCGACTTCCCCGAGCCGGTCGTGCCGGCGACGAGCAGGTGCGGCATCCGCGCGAGATCGGCGATCACGGGCTTCCCCGCGATGTCCTTGCCGAGCGCGAGCGTCAGCGGGCTCACGTTGTCGTTGTACGTCGTCGACGACAGGATCTCGACGAGCTTCACGATCTGCCGCTTCGGATTGGGGAGCTCGAGCCCCATGCACGACTTGCCGGGGATCGTCTCGACGACGCGGATCGAGACGACCGACAGCGCGCGCGCGAGGTCCTTCATCAGGTTGACGATCTGCGCGCCCTTGACGCCGACCGCCGGCTCGATCTCGTAGCGCGTGATCACCGGCCCGGGATACGCGGCGAGCACCTTCACCGCGACGCCGAAGTCCGCGAGCTTGCGCTCGATCAGGCGCGACGTGAACTCGAGCGTCTCCGCGCTCACCATCTCCTGCGCAGACGGCGCGTCGTCGAGCAGCGCGAGCGGCGGCAGCGGCGAGTCCGGCATGTCGACGAAGAGCGGCCGCTGCTTCTCCTTCACGACACGGTCGGATTTCGGCACGTCGAGCGTCTGCGGAACGACGACGACCGGCTCGCGCTCGACGATATCGTGCTTCGCCTGGACGACTGCCTCGCGCACGGCGGTCGCCTGCGCGCCCATTTCGCGGTCCCTGCGCTCTTCCGCGCGGCGCCTCACGCGCGTGACCACGCCTTCGAGGCCCGCACCGACGCGCTCCATCAGCTTCAGCCACGAGATGCCGAAGAAGAGCGACGATCCCGCGGCAAAGAGCGCGAGCAGCAACAGCGTCGCGCCGTTGAAGCCGAACAGCCGGGAGAGCCCGCGCCCGATCGCATCGCCGAGCGCGCCCCCCGGCGCGAGCGGCAGGGATCACGGTCAGCGTGTAGAAGCGCAGCGCCTCGAGCGCGGCGCTCGCGGTGAGCGTCATCGCGAAGCCGAGCGCGCCGAGCGAGAGCGGATGGTCGGTCGACAGCTCGGGATCGGCAATGCGCCGAAAGCCCGCGACGACGAGGACCACGCCGCCCACGACCCACCACCACGCGGACAGACCGAACAGATAGAGCAGAAGATCGGCAAGCCACGCGCCGGCGACACCGCCCTTGTTGGCGATCGGCGCGCCGCTTCCCGAAAACGACCAGCCCGGGTCCTCGCGCGAATACGTCGCAAGGATCAGCGCGAGCCAGAGGAACGCGGCGACGACCAGCAGCCACCACGATTCGCGGACGAGTCGGGCGAAGCGCGGCGACAGCGGCGGCGGCGCCGCGGCCACGGCGGCGCGCCGGCGACCGGTGGTTACTTCTTTTCTATTGAAAAACATGCACTTGCCGCATCGACTTCATGTGCCGAATTATACACGATGTCGCGCGTGGGGCGGGCTATTCTCGCGGTGCGAGCCGCTCGGTTGCAGAACCGGGCGTCGGCTCCACATCAAGTAAAATCGATTGATTTGCGAAGCGAGAAGCGCATGTCCACACGTCACGCCCGCCTGCTGATTCTCGGCTCCGGTCCTGCCGGATACACCGCCGCAGTATACGCGGCGCGCGCGAACCTCAAGCCGGTGCTGATCACGGGTCTGGCGCAGGGCGGGCAGCTGATGACGACGACCGATGTCGACAACTGGCCCGCCGACGCGCACGGCGTCCAGGGCCCCGAGCTGATGACCCGATTCCAGCAGCACGCCGAGCGTTTCGACACCGAGCTGATCTTCGACCAGATCCACACGGCGAAGCTCGACTCGAAGCCGTTTCGCCTGATCGGCGACAACGGCGAGTACACGTGCGACGCGCTGATCATCGCGACGGGCGCCTCGGCCCGCTATCTCGGGCTTCCGTCCGAGGAAGCGTTCATGGGCAAGGGCGTTTCGGCGTGCGCGACCTGCGACGGGTTCTTCTACAAGGGCCAGGACGTCGTGGTCGTCGGCGGCGGCAACACCGCGGTCGAGGAGGCGCTGTATCTGTCGAACATCGCGAGCTCGGTCACGGTCGTTCACCGTCGCGACAAGTTCCGCGCCGAGGCGATCCTCGTCGACAAGCTGATGGCGAAGACGCACAAGGACGGCAACATCCGCGTGCGCTGGAACCGCACGCTCGACGAGGTGCTCGGCGACCGCACCGGCGTGACGGGCGCGCGGATAAAGGACGTGAAGAGCAGCCGCACCGAGGACCTCGCCGCGATGGGCGTGTTCATCGCGATCGGACACACGCCGAACACGGGCATCTTCGAAGGCCAGCTCGAGATGGCCGGCGGCTACATCAAGGTCAAAGGCGGCGCCGAGGGCGACGCGACGGCGACAAGCGTGCCCGGCGTTTTCGCCGCGGGCGACGTCGCCGATCACGTCTACCGGCAGGCCGTCACGTCGGCGGGCACGGGCTGCATGGCGGCGCTCGATGCCGAAGCGTATCTCGAATTGCACGGCTGATCGCCGTCGCGCCGCCGATCCGATGGCCAAGCTCGCCGACTTGAAGAAGCTCGTCGACGCAGCGCGCACCAGCGCGCCGGACAGTCACGCCCCGCGACCGGCGAAGGCGGCCCCTTCGCCCACGTCAGCGAAGGCGGCGCCCTCCCCCGCCTCGGTGAAGCGCGCGCTCGCCGCGGCGCGGCACGCCGACGGCGACATCGATCTCGCGCAGGCTTTCGCCGACGTCGAACGGCTGCGGCCGCATTCGCGCATCGCGCATCGGCCGTCGCGTCCGGCGCCGATCCCTCGGCAGCGGATCGCCGACGATGCCGACGCGTTGTCCGCATCGAAGTACGGCGCCGAGCCGACTCCGCAAACGTGGGAGATCGGCCAGGAGCACGAAGCGGGACAGACGTTCGTGCGGCACGGCCTCGGCACCGACGTGCTGAAGAAGCTGCGCCGCGGCGATTGGTCGGTCCAGGCGGAGATCGACCTGCACGGACACACCATAGACGAAGCGCACGACGCGCTCGCCGATTTTCTCGACGAGGCGCGGGCGCGCGGCTATCGCTGCATCCGCGTGATCCACGGCAAGGGACTGACCTCGCCCAACCGCGAGCCCGTGCTCAAGGGCAAGGTGCGCGCGTGGCTCACGCGCTGGAACGAGGTGCTTGCCTACTGCGAAGCGCTGCCGCACGGGGGCGGCAGCGGCGCAGTGCTCGTGCTGTTGCGGGGTCGCTGACGCGACGCGGCGCCGGCAGCTGCCTTGCCGTGATGTCGGTCTTCGGCTGGTTGGCGGCCGGCTTACTGGATGCGCCCAGGCTAGTCGAGGATGTCGAGCGCGGGGATGCCGCCCGACCCCGTCAGGCAATGCCAGAGATAGATGGCGAGTCCTGGGTCGCCGGTCCAAAGCGAGTAACGCCGGCGTCCGTACTGCTGCCGCGCCCGCTCGCTTTGAACGATTGCGTGCATCGCAAACGATCGCGCACGGGCCAGCCAGACCGGATCGCCCGTACGCTGGTAGAGCTTGAGGAAGGCATAGCCATTGCCCGCCGTGCCGTGGCAGACGCCGGGGCCCTTGGCGAGCGGCCCGGCTCGCCATATCGCTTGGCCGGCCATGACCAGCATCTCATCCATGTCAGCCGACCGCTTGCGCGGAAAGTCCGACAGCCCCGTCACGATACCGGGCGCGCCATGGCACCACTGGAGAAGCATCTTCGTGCGGCCGGCGCGTGACGCTTCGGCAACCGGAGGCCAGTTGGCGCAATCATCCTCGAGCACGGCCGTGGCGCGGAGAGACTCGACGCAGCGAGCGTAGAGCGCCTCGCGGCGATCCGCAGACAGCAATGCCGCGCCGCGCAGCAGCGCATAGGCATTTCCCGCAAAGCCGTGACCGGCGCCGAGTAGCTGCTCGATGCGGCCGTAGAGGTCCTGTGTCCAGAGGTGGCAGTTGGCCGCCGTGCTGGGAAGCCAGGTCCGCCAGAGTTGCTCGACGTTCTCGAGGTAGAGTTCGCGCCAACGCTCTTGGCGCGTCCAACCAAACATGTGCAGCGCGCCTACCATCGTGCCCGGTGCCGCCCAGAGTGCCTCGTTGGTGGGATTCGGAATGTTCCTGGCGATCGCCTCGTGCAGTCGCCGGGCTGCATCGGACGACTCGGTGAGGCGCCATTGAATGAGCAGGATGCCCACTTCGCCCAGGAAGTACGACGGGACGACCTCACCCGTGTCCGGTTGCGCGACGTAGGACTCGTAGACGCGATCGATCAAGCCGGCCGGCTCGACGCGCAGCGAAACTGCACCGACCCGCTGCAGGTACCACAGCGCCCACAACACCCCGGAGGCGCCCAGGTATATCGACTTGTGCGGCGGCTCTCGATCATTCGCTGCATCAAGCGGGTGCCAAGGCCAGCTCGTGTCGGTCGCCCGCGTCGCCTCGATGTCTTCGACGATGTCGACAATGGCGGCGCGGCCTCGCGCGGCGTCCCAGTCGATGTCGAGCAACCGTTCGTGGCGTGCGGGCTCGAATAGCACGTTGTCGCTCTAGGAGTCGACGAAGCTCGATGCGCATTCGCCGTCGATGCCGCCCAGCGGCGCCACCTTCACAGTCTGGGCGAGAAGGGGAAAGCTCAGTGCGGTGCCGAGCCCCGCCAGGAGTGCGCACGTCGAACGAATCATGAAAATCTCTCCTTCGTCGTTCTGCGGGGGGACCAACCTAACATCATTCGTCCGTTGGCGGCAACGCCGGACGCCTCCTGGGCAACGCGCCTCCATTCGCGGCTGCAGAGCTAGCCTCGGCTCGCTGCGCCGGGAATGTCACGGCAGCGAATGAGGTTCATCGCCGTCATGCTCATCACGACCTCGCCGTGCTGATTGATCGCCTCGATCGACGTCCGGACCATGCCGCGGTCGGGCTTCGAGCGCGAGCGCGTCGCGTCGACGACCGTCACGCGGACATGCAGCGAATCTCCCGGGCGCACGGGTTTCAGCCAGCGCAACGCGTCGATGCCCGGCGAGGCGAGCGACGCGCTCTCTGCGAGATAGCCCAGCACGAGCTCGCGCATCGCGACGCAGACCGTGTGCCAGCCGCTCGCGATCAGGCCGCCGAACGCTCCGGCGGTCGCGCGTTCGGGGTCGGTGTGCATCGGCTGCGGATCGTATCGGTGCGCGAACTCGATGATCTCGGCCTCTGTCATCGCGATCGGTCCGAGCGTCTCGGACATGCCGGGAACGTAATCCTCGAAATGCCGGTCGGCGGAGGGCACGGGCGCGGCGGCGCTCGTCATCGCTTCCCCCAAAGGTCAAAGCACGCGATGCGCGAGCGCCGGGAGCTCTTCGCGCACCTTGGCGATGCGCTCCGGATCGACGTCTCCCGCCACGATACCCGGGCCCTCTTCGCGCTCCGCGACGAGCATTCCCCACGGATCGATCAGCACCGAGTGCCCGAAGGTGCGCCGTCCGCCGGGATGCACGCCGCCCTTGCGCGGCAGCGAGGACATAGCATTGATTCTCGACCGCGCGACTGCGCAACAGGAGATGCCAGTGCGCGGCGCCGGTCGTCGCCGTGAACGCCGAGGGGACGACGATCAGCGCAAGGTCGCCCATCTGCCGATAGAGCTCGGGGAAGCGCAGGTCGTAGCAAACCGACAAACCGACGCGCCCGCAAGGCAGGTCGACGCTCATCACGCCGGTGCCGGGCTCGATCGTGCGGCCTTCGTCGTAACGCTCCTCGCCGCGGGAGAACGCGAAGAGGTGGATCTTGTCGTAGCGGGCGACTCGCTTGCCGTCGGGACCGTAGACCAGGCAGGCGCTGCGCACGCGACCGGGGTCGCTCGTCGCGATCGGCACGGTGCCGCCGACCAGCCAGATCCCGTGCCTGGCGGCGAGTCGCGCGAGGAATGCCTGTTGCGGCCCTTCGCCGTCTTTCTCGCGAACGGCGAGCTTGTCGGTCGCGCGCGCGCCGAAGATGCCGAAGTACTCGGGCAGCACGACGAGGCGCGCGCCTTCGCCCGCTGCCTGCGCGACCAGCGGCTCCGCCTGAGCGAGGTTGGCGGCGACATCGCCGCCGGAAATGAGCTGCACCGCGGCGACGCGCATCCGGAGCGCGGCGCCCGTCATCGCGTGACGCCCATCGACGGTTGCCCAGGCAGATACGGCGGCGCGCTCGCGGTAGCCGCCGCGTTGCGGCTGACGATCGGATCGGACCAGCTGCCCGACACCGTGTACTCGTAGCTGAAGATCTTCTCGATCGGGTCCTGCATTATCGTCTGCGCGAGGAGCGATCCGGCGCCCACGACCGCTCCGACGATCGGATTGGCGAGGAACAGCAGCGCGGCGCCCGCCGACACGCTGGAGGACAGCGCCGGCTGCACGCGCACCGAGAGCCGCTGCGTTTCCTTCGCGAGATCGGTTTCGCCGGATATCTCGACCTTGGCCGCCGGTCCCGCGAGCTTCAGGTTGTTCGTCGCCATCACGCCGTTGGCTATGCGCACGTTGCCGTTGATCTCGTCGAAGGAGAAGCCTTCGCTGAAGACGTCGCGGAAGTCGAGCGTCATGCGCCGCGGCAGAGCCTGCAGCGACAGCACGCCGATCAGCTTGCCCAACCCGGGCTCGATGCGCGTGAACCGGCCCGGACCGACGCCGATGTGAAACGTCCCCGATAGCGTGGGGAAATCGAACTCGTGCGGCGCCCCCGCCCATGCGAGCTGGCCGTCGATCTTCGTCGGCGCGCCCTGCACCGTGTCGGGATAGCCGAACGTCACGAGGAAGCCGCCCGCATCCTTGGCGTCGAGGATGATGTCGAGCTTCGTCTGCTGCGCGCGGCCGAGCACGCGCCAGGCCCCTTCCGCCTCGAGCCGCCCGCTGTCGTTGGCGAGCACCAGGCGATCGATCCGCCATTCGTTGCCGCGCGGCCGTGCCAGGAGCTCGAGGCGCCCGAGATCGCGCTCCTTCGACAACAGCGATTCGGCGACGACGTCGATCTCCGGCCACGGATTGCCCGCTGCGGGGTCGGCTTTCGCCTCGCCCGATTCCTCGCGATTTTCGGCGGTTCGCCATGCCGATGGACTGGCTCGACCCGGAATCGAGAGGCGCGCGAGACGCGCGACGAGGCGTCCGTTCGGCATCGCCGGATCTGCGGTCGACCAGTCCGCAGTTCCCGGCAACCTCACGGCCGTTCAGGACGAGATTCCAGCGCGAAGCCGCTTCGCGCATCGCCACTTTCAGGTCGGTGAATTTGACGCCGAGCGCCTCGAACTGTCCGACATCGAGATCCGCGCCCGCGAACGCGGCCATCGATTCCTTTCGCTCGCGGCGGCGGATCCGCCTTCGCGCCGCAGCACGGTGATCCAGTCGTCGACGTTGAGCGCAGGCAGCTCCGCGCGCACCCACAGGCCGGGACGCTCGGCGCGGTCGGCGTCGCTGCGCTCGATCGCCTTGCCCAGCGAAAGCAGCGCGCGATCGACGCTGATTCCCTTGGCGTCGAGCTTGCGGTGCGCGGCGAGTTGCGCGATCCCGCCGTAGGACGCGGTGATGACGTCCGCGCCGGCCTGCGCGGCGTCGTCGCGCCGCTCGATGCGCAACGGCATCGACTCGCCCGCTGCCTTGCCGAGCGGCGCGGGAAGGTCGACGCTCGCGCCCTTCATCGAGCTCTGCAGCGTCCACGCCAAAGTCCCCTGACGCAGGCTGGCGGCGACCGCCCAATCGGTGCCGCCGGCGACCTTGTCGAGGAATTCGCTCGGCTGCTCGCGGCGCAACGCAGCGATCGTCAACGTGCCGCCGCCTGTGATCCGGGCGCGGCCGTCGCTGGTCGCGATGTCGACCTTTGCGGGGCCGCCGAGCGTTTCCATCGTGAGCTCGTGCGCGCGCACCTCGTGCTCGGTGAACGCGACCTTGCCGTTGAGCCGCGTGAGCAGCGGCAATGTTCCGATCCGCATCTGCGCGTCGTTCAGGGTGAATTCCCCGGAAGCCTTGCTGTCCGTCTCGAGCTCGCGCAGCGGCAACGCCAGCTTGAGAGCGAGCCGGCCATTGCCCGCCGCGTCGCTCGCCTTGCCAGGCAACTCGAGCCAGCCCACGACGGGACTCTCGTTGACGTACTGGAGGAATCCCGCAACGGGACCGCCTGCCTCCCCCTCGATCGTCAGCAGCGGATGGTCGGCGATGATATCGGCGATCTCGGCCCTCGCCTTCGCGATGTCGACGCCGAACGCGCGCCCGCGCGTCGCGTCGATCTTCATCCGCGTCCCTTCGAATCGAAGGTCGGCGTCGACCGCCTCGATCGCCGGCCAGCTGGGAGCGTACGCCAGCGTGACGCCCCTCGCCTTGGCCGTCACGACGAACTGGCCACCCTTCCCGTTCGCGAACGGAAATTGCGTGAGGTTCCCCGCGAGCTTGAGCCGCGCATCGGCGCCGACGCCGGCCGTAAGCGACGTGCGCAGCCAGCGTCGCGTCGGCTCGTCGATCACGCGCGGCAGGTACGCATGGACGCGCCGCGCGTCGACACGCGACACCTGCGCGGTGATGTCGATCTCGCCGGGCCCCTGCGGGGTTGTCCGGTAGGTTCCCGACGCGCTGCCCGCCGCGTCCGCGTTGGCGAATTCGAATTGCTCGACGCGAACCGCGGTCCTTCCCTCGCGCCGCTCCCATTTGGCGACACTCTGCAGGCTCGAGAACGCAATGGGCGCCTCGAACACGCGAGGCAATGCGAGCACCGAGCCGTTGCTCGTCACCCGGATCTCGCCGCGGTCGTGCGCGATGGTGAAGCGGCCCGAGATGCCGGTGATGCCGGGGAGCTCGTCCTGAGCGATGACGCCGAGATTCGTGAACTCCGCGCTCGCCGCATACGATGTGGGCGACTCGGCCGTTCCCTCCCACCGCAAGCGGCCGTCGGCGAGCGTCCCGCGCGGCGCAAACCGGGCGAGATCGCCGCGCACCCGGGTCGCCAGCGGCAGGTTCGCAGCGATGGCGACGAGCGGTTCCAGTTGCAGCCGGTCGAATTCCATCTGTCCGGCCGGGCGGCTCGCATCGTCGCGCACCGTCAGCTTGAAATTCATCGGATCGAGCCGCTCGCCTTGCTCTGTCGTGAACGCGAGCGCCTGCGTGAAGATCTCCCGGCCCGAGGCCGTCGCCTTCCAGCCGGCGCGTCCCGACAGATGCGTGAGGTCGAGCTCGGGCAGGTCGTCGCCGAGCTTCGCGCTGACGTCGCGCAACTCGAGGTCGGCGACGACCTCGCGCGGCTTGCCGTCGGCGAACCGGAACCACACGCGCATCGCGCCCTTGCCGCTCGAGATCTGCTGCGGCAACGGCAGCCACTCCCGCCATGCCCCGACGTCGGCGTAGTCGAGGCGCACGAACATCCGTCCCTCGCCCCGCTGCCAGTCGCGAAGCGACACATCCTTCAGGTCGCCGCGCACGTCGATCGGCGCGGCGAGTCCCGACGGCGGCGTTCCCCTCAATCCGAAGCGATGGCGGCCGAAGCCGTTCTCCATCTTGAACTGCACGCGGTCGAGGACGAGCTGAGGGGCGTTGCGCAGATCGTCGTCCCAGGTGATCAGCGCATCGCGCACGACGATCTCGCGTTGCTGCAGGATCCAGTCGGCAAGCGCCGATTCGCCGTCCGTCTGCGTTGGATCGAACTCGATGCCGGCGACCTGAAGATGACCGGCGCGGTTGCGGCGGATCGCAAGCCGCGGCCGCTCGATCACGAGCTCCTTCAACCGCAGCTCCATCAGCGGCACCGAGGTCCACGAAACGACGAGCGCCACTTCGGGCAGATCGACGAGCGGCGACGCGTCCGAGCGCGCGCTCTCGAGCACCCTCAGGCCTTGCACGAGCAGCTTCGGGTTCCAGCCGTCCCAGTCGGTCGTCAGCGTCGCGATCTCGACGGGGTGCCCGAGCTCCTTCGTGAGCGCGGAGGCAATCGTGTCGCGATACGACTCGATGTGCGGCAGCACGAAGAACCGGAGCGCGAGGAGCGCCAGCGCGAAGGCGCCGAACCCGACCACGACGACGGTCCGGAGGATGCGGGCCAGCGCGAGCATGAGCGCGCCGGGAGCGCGGAGGAATGCGCGCGCGGAAGGCATAATTGAGTCGCTCGCCCGATTGTACCCTGCCCATCGAGCAGCCCGATGCGTCCGATGCCGACCGCCGCCGACCTCGCCTCCGCCCTCGCCTACAGCCGCTACGCGACGGGCATGCTCGATGCACGCCCCGACGAGCGCGCGCGCCTGGAAGCGACGCTCGACGCGCCGTTCGACTGGGAACCGGCCGCCGCGGCGCTCGACGCATGCGCAGATCGCGGCGATCCGGATGCGCTCGCCGCAGCGCTGCGCCTGCTGCGCCTGCGCGTGTTCCTGCATACGATGGCGCGCGATCTCACCGGTCGCGCGGCGCTCGCCGAAGTCTGCGCGACGATGACGACTCTCGCGCAGAACGCGCTGCGCGCGGCGCTTCGCCTCCATCACCGCGCGGTCGCCTCGAAACACGGCGAGCCGCGCGATGCCGACGGCGTCGCGCAGGAGCTCGTGATCCTCGGCATGGGCAAGCTCGGCGGCTTCGAGCTCAACGTATCGTCGGACGTCGACCTGATCTTCGTCTACCCGGACGACGGCGAGACCGACGGCGCGCGCGCCGTCTCCAATCGCGAGTTCTTCGAGCGGCTGGGCCGTCGCGTGATCGGCGCGTTGAACGACAGCACGCCCGACGGCTACGTGTTCCGCGTCGACATGCGGCTGCGGCCGTACGGCGAGAGCGGGCCGCTCGCGGTCTCGTACGCGGCGCTCGAGCAGTATCTGGTCGCGCAGGGCCGCGCGTGGGAGCGCTACGCGTGGCTCAAGGCGCGCGCGCTGACCGGAACGCGCCTCGACGAGCTCGACGAGTTGGTGACGCCGTTCGTCTTTCGCAAGTACCTCGACTACGACGCCTACGAGGGGCTGCGCGACGTTCATCGCCAGATCGCCGAGCAGGGCAGGAGGCAGGACTACCGGCCGAACATCAAGCTCGGCCCCGGCGGAATACGCGAGATCGAGTTCGTCGTCCAGGCGTTGCAGCTCGTGCGCGGCGGGCGCGAGCCTCGCGCTGCGCGTCCGCGGAACGCTGCCCGCGCTCGCCGCCATCGAGGAGCGCGCGCTTCTGCCGTCGAGCGGAATCGCGGCACTGCGCGACGCGTACGTGTTCCTGCGCAACGTCGAGCATCGTCTGCAATACCGCAACGACGAGCAGACGCAGCAGCTGCCGTCGGAGGAATCCGAACGCGCCGCGCTCGCGCGAGCCTCGGGATTTGCGGATGCCGCATCGTTCGACGAAGCGATCGACGCGCATCGCGGCAGCGGTCTCCGAGCAGTTCGCGAGCCTTTTCGGCGAGCGCGATGCGTCGTCCGGAGCCGCATCGTCCACGGCGCAACCGCCGACCGGCACGACGCCGACGCTCGAGGCATTCGCCGCGTTGTGGCGCGGCGACATGGCGAGCGACGCTGCGAGCGATGTCCTGAGCCGTGGCGGGTTTTGCCGATCCGGCCGGGCTCGCTCGCGCGCCTCGATCGCATCCGGCGCGGGCAACGCTACTCGCAGTTGCCGGCGATCTCGCGGCAGCGCGTCGATGCGCTGGTGCCGCAGCTGCTCCACGTCGCGTCGACGCAGCGGGAGAGCGTCGCCGACGCGCAGACGCTGTTCGAGCGGCTGCTCGAGCTCCTCGAGGCGGTGAGCCGCCGCAGCGCCTATCTCGCGCTCCTGATCGAGCACCCGCCGATGCTGCCGCGGCTCGCGCAGCTGATGGGCGCATCGCAATGGGCGGCCGATTACCTGACGCGGCAGCCGATCCTGCTCGACGAGCTCCTCGACGCGCGCGTGCTCCTCGCGGAGCCCGACTGGGACGCGTGGCGCACCGAGCTCGCGCGGCTGCTTGCCGGGCACGCGGGCGATGCCGAGCGGCAGATGGACGTGCTGCGCCACTTCCGCCACGCGCAGACCTTCCGGCTTCTCGCGCAGGATCTCGCCGGCAGGCTCAGCGTCGAGCGCCTCGCCGATCACCTCTCCGCGCTCGCCGACGTGATCCTCGCCGCGACGCTCGCCGAGGTCTGGGCGTACGTCGAAGGCCGCGACGCCGCGCCGCCGAAATTCGCGATCATCGGGTTCGGCAAGCTCGGCGGCAAGGAGCTGGGCTACGCGTCCGATCTCGATCTCGTGTTTCTCTACGACGACGGGGCCGACGAGTCGGCGCAGGACCGCTATCTGCGCCTCGCGCGCCGCCTGGTCACGTGGCTCACGTCGATGACACCGGCGGGTCAGCTCTACGACGTCGATCTGCGGTTGCGCCCCGACGGCGCGAAGGGCTTGATGTCGTCGTCGCTCGACGGCTTTCGCCGCTACGAGCGCGAGCACGCGTGGACGTGGGAGCACCAGGCGCTCACGCGGGCGCGATTCGTGGCCGGGCACGAGCCGATCGGCGCCGCGTTCGAGGTGGAGCGCAGGACGATCCTGTGCATGGCGCGCGATCGCGCCGCGCTGCGGAGCGACGTCGTCGACATGCGGCTGCGCATGCTCGCCGGACACGCGAATCCGACGCAGCTCTTCGACGTCAAGCACGATCCCGGCGGCATGGTCGACGTCGAGTTCTCGGTCCAGTATCTCGTGCTCGCGCATGCGCACGACCACGAGGACGCTCACGCGCAACCTCGGCAACATCGCGCTTCTTTCGATCGCGGCCGACCTCGGCCTCGTCCCGGCGCCGGTCGCCGCCGCTGCCGCAAGCGCGTATCGCGACTATCGCCGGCTGCAGCACCAGACGCGCTTGACGGGCGCGCAGCACGCGCGCGTGGAGGCCGCCGCGCAAGCCGATCGGCGCGCCGCGGTGAGCGCGCTGTGGAGTCACGTCTTCGGCGGGCCGTGGCGCTACGAGCGACGGCCGGCCAGGACCGGAATCGGCTAAAATCTCGTTTTTCGCCCAGGGGAAATCGCCATGTCGATGGCAGACCGCGACGGATGGATCTGGTACGACGGCAAGATGGTGCCGTGGCGCAGCGCGACCACGCACGTGCTGACGCACACGCTGCACTACGGGCTGGGCGTGTTCGAAGGCGTGCGCGCGTACAAGACCGTCGACGGCACCGCGATCTTCCGGCTGCAGGATCACACCGACCGCTTTTTCCGCTCGGCGGCGATCTTCGGCATGAAGATCCCGTACTCGAAGGAGGCGATCAACGAAGCGCAGCTCGCGTGCGTGCGCGAGAACAAGCTCGAATCCTGCTATTTGCGGCCGATCGCCTTCTACGGCTCGGTGGCGATGGGCGTTGCCGCCAAGTCGAACCCGGTGATCGTCTCCATCGCCGCGTGGCCGTGGGGCGCCTATCTGGGCACCGACGCGATCGAGAAAGGCATTCGCGTCAGGACGTCGTCGTTCACGCACCATCATCCGAACATCACGATGTGCAACGCGAAGGCGGTGTGCAACTACGCGGTGTCGATCCTCGCGAACCAGGAGGTCGACGCACGACGGCTACGAGGAGGCGATGCTGCTCGACCCGCAAGGCTTCGTCTGCCAGGGGTCCGGCGAGAACGTGTTCATCGTCCGCGACGGCAAGCTGCACACGCCGGACCTTTCGGGCGGCGCGCTGAACGGCATCACGCGCGACACGATCATCACGTTCGCGAACGAGCTCGGGATTCCGGTGATCGAGCGGCGCATCACGCGCGACGAGTTCTACATCGCCGACGAGGCGTTCTTCACCGGCACCGCTGCCGAGGTGACGCCGATTCGCGAGTACGACAATCGGCCGATCGGCGAAGGCACGCGCGGGCCGATCACCGCGAAGCTGCAGAAGCTCTTCTTCGATACCGTCAACGGCCGCAATCCGTCGAAGAAGGCCTGGCTCGCGAAGGTGTGACGATGGCCGCTGCCGACGAAGTCTCCGCCGTGGCGATCGATCCCAAGGATCTCCCGGTGTTCTGCCCCAACCCGCAGATGCCGCTGTGGTCGTCGCATCCGCGCGTCTTTCTCGACATCGCCGAGACGGGCGAAGCGATGTGCCCGTACTGCGGGACGCGCTACCGATTGATCGGCGGACCGTTGAAGGGCGGCGGCCACTGACCGAGCGCATTCTCGTCGTCGCCCCGTCGTGGGTCGGCGATGCCATTCTCTCCGAGCCGCTGATCGCGCGACTGCGCGGCACGTCCGGCGAACCGCGACGTCGACGTCCTGACTCCGGCGTGGTGCGCGCCCGTCTTTGCGCGGATGCGCGGCGTGCGGCGCGTCGTCGAATCGACGATCCGCCACGGCGAAGTCGCATGGAGCGAGCGCCGCGCGCTCGCGCGGGCGTTGCGCGGCCAGGGCTATGCGCGCGCCGTCGTGCTCCCCAACTCGTGGAAGTCGGCGCTCGTCCCCTGGCTCGCGGGAATTCCCCGGCGCACCGGCTATGTCGGCGAGGTGCGCTGGGGGTTGGTCAACGACGCGCGGCGCTCGACGGCAAGGCCGCTCCCGCGGCTCGTCGACCGCTATGCGGCGCTCGCCGCCGCTCGCGGCGAGCCGGCGCTTCCTGCGTCGCCGCCGGTCCTCGTCCCCGATCGTCGCCAACCGCAATGCCGCGCTTGCGGCGCTTGCGCTCGATGCGGCGAACGGCGTGGCGATGCTGTGTCCGGGCGCGGAGTTCGGGCCGGCGAAACGCTGGCCCGTCGAGCAGTTCGCCGAGCTCGCGCAAAAATTCCTCGCCGCGGGTCTCGACGTCTGGCTGATCGGCTCGCCCAACGACAAGGCGATCGGCGAAGCGATCGTGAAAGCAGCCGGCGATGCGGGCCGCGCGATCGTCGATCTCACCGGCCGCACCGACCTCGGCACCGCGGTGGACCTCCTGTCGGTCGCCGCGGTCGTCGTCAGCAACGATTCGGGGCTGATGCACGCGGCCGCGGCAGTCGGCGCACCGGTCGTCGCGCTCTTCGGCTCGTCGTCGCCCGCGTACACGCCGCCGATGTCGCCGAACGCGACGATCGCGCGCATCGACATCGCGTGCAGCCCGTGCTTCAAGCGCGAGTGCCCGCTCGGCCACTTCAAGTGCATGCGCGAGCTCTCCGCTGCGACGGTGTATGATCTGGCGCGCTCGGCCCTCGCCCGGGCGTCGACCGTCGCGGACCGCCCGCCGCGGAACTGATGGATCAGCCGATCATGCCCAAGGTCCGCACGCCGCCGATCTACACGACGCCAACCGACGCCGCAACGGCGTTCTACGAAGCGTTCGAGGCGAAGGACGTCGATGCGATGATGGCGACGTGGGCGGACGACGAGGAGATCGTCTGCGTGCACCCGGGAGGCACGCGGCTCGTCGGGTACGACGCCGTGCGGTCCGGATGGGAGCAGCTCTTCGCCGGCGACGCGCGCCTCACCTTCCGGCTCGACCAGGTCGTGATCATCGAGACGGTCGGGCTCGCGATGCAAAGCGCGGTCGAGCACGTGAGCCTCGGCAGCGACGGCACGCCGCGCGGTGCCGCGATCTGCACCAACGTCTTCCTGCGCACGCCTTCGGGCTGGCGGATCGTGATGCATCACGCGTCACCCGCGCCGACGGTGCCGTCGACGGAGCCCAAGGGCGCGCTGCACTAGCAGGAGTTTCTTACCGAGGCCGCACCACCCGCGCCGCTGCAGCGCAGATTTCGTCGCGCAAGAACGTGTGCGCCGGATCGGCGTCACGTGAGGCGTGCCAGTAGAGACTGATCGGCAACGTGGCCTCTCGCGGAAACCCTTTGAGCACGCGCAAGCCGAAAGCGCGCCGGGCGACGCTCTCCATGCTGCGCAAGATCAGGCCGAACAGGTCCGACTGGCTGGCGACCATGAAGATCTCGAGGATCTCGCTCACTTCCAGCGCGATGTTGAGCTTGAGTCGATACACCGCCTGAATCTGCGCGGGGGCGTCTCGCTCATCCACGCGGAAACGCAGGGCGACGAACGCGCCTTTCTGCAGCGTCTTTAGCGACACTGGGGAACGGAACGCCGGATGGCCCTTCCGCGCCACGGCGACCATCGCGTCCTCGAAGAGCAGTTTCGACTTGAACTGACCGTCCTTCGGGGCGAGCCAGTCGATGGAAGCATCGACGCGCCCCTCCCGCAGCGCCCTATCCAGATCAAGGGGCCGCGACCGGGTGCTGGCGCGAACTTCGACATGCGGGGCAATCCTGCGCAGGCGCTCCTGCACACCCAGTTCGATCATCGGCCCAAGCGGGTGGGCGATCGCGACGACGAATCGGCGCTCCGAGGTCTTGGGATCGAAGCCTCGCATGTCGACAACCGATTCGCGAATGGTTGCCAGGGCGCCGCGCAGCTTCGCGTAGATGCGGTCGGCCGCCGGCGTGGGCACCACCCCTCGCGATTGACGCACGAACAACTCGTCACGGAACACGGAGCGCAGCCGGTTGACGGCGTGGCTGACGGCCGATTGCGACGTGGCCAGCCGTTCGGCGGCCCGCGAGAGGCTGCGCGCTTCGTAGACCGCCTCGAAGATCGGCAGCAGGTTGAGGTCGACGCTGCGAATATTGAACATGGTTCATATCACCTATGCGGGCAATTCGCTTCTCAGCGCGTCGCTTCGCCTGCGCGCAGCCGGCCGCTCAAGTCGCCGCGAAACCTCGACTTGAGCGCAAGCGCCGGCCGCTCGAGCGCGTGCCACGAGATCGCCGCCAGCGCGAGCGTCACACCGAACGACATCGCGAAGAGCTGCAACGGCGCGAGCCCCGGAACGTGCGCGACGATCGTCTGCTGGACCGGGAACGCATACACGTAGAGTCCGTACGAATAGTCGCCGACGCGGTTGTACGCGCGCCACTGGATGCGCGGATGGTAGGCGAGCACGAGCGTCCCGTAGGCAATCGTCAGCGTGAACCACAGGCCGCGCCCCCATCCTCCGGGATTGACGATGAACAACGCGACACCGATCGCGAGCGCGGTGAGCGACAACGGGACCCGATCGCGGGCGACGTACGCGAGCGCCCCGAGCCCGAAGAGCAGCGCGAGGTTGCGGACACTCGCGGTGTTCGGATCGAGCGGCAGCCATTCGGGCTTCCACGCGAACAATGCAACGAGCGCGATGAGCGCGACTGCCCATCGGTCGGCTCGCGCGAGGAGCCCGGCCACCCCGGCGATCGCGACAGCAACGTAGAGGCGCAGCTCGACCGGCAGCGTCCACAGCGATCCGTTGACCGCTCCGGGATAGGGGTTCTCGAGGAAGGCGCCGGGAAGCAGGTAGCGGACCTCCCATGCGAGCGCGTTGCGCCACGCGAAATCGATCGTCGCGGGCGACGTGATGAACGCGCCCCACGGAACCGTCGTCGACAGGCCCGCGAGAGCGATCGACAGCGCCACGGCAACGAAGAGCGCCGGATAGATGCGCAGCACGCGGCGCGGCGGCGAAAGCCGCGAGCCCCGGCCGCGTGAGCCAACTGCGCGTGACGAGAAAGCCCGACAGGACGAAGAAGCAATCGACGCCGATCACGCTGGAGTCGGTCGTGCCCGTCGCGCGGAACACCGGATCCTCGCCCATGTGCCCGGTGAAGACGAAGCTGTGGAACAGCATCACCGCCGCGGCGGCGACCAGTCGAAGCAGCTGGATGTTGTTGTCGCGGCCCTGCGTGAAATCGCCGAGGCGCATGGCCGAGTGGAGATCCCGCTCTCGGGATCCCTGCGCTACGCCGTTCCGCCGACGGTCAATCCATCGATCTTGAGCGTCGGCTGTCCCACGCCGACCGGCACGCTCTGGCCGTCCTTGCCGCAGGTGCCGATGCCGCTGTCGAGCTCCATGTCGTCGCCGACCATCGAGACGCGCGTCAACGCGTCGGGACCGTTGCCGATCAGCGTCGCGCCCTTGACCGGATACGTGAGCTTGCCGTTCTCGATCCGCCACGCTTCAGCCGCCGAGAACACGAACTTGCCGCTGGTGATGTCGACCTGGCCGCCGCCGAAATTCGCCGCATAGAGGCCGTCCTTCACCGACGCGATGATCTCCGCCGGCTCGTGGTCGCCGGCAAGCATGATCGTGTTCGTCATCCTCGGCATCGGCATGTGCGCGAAGGACTCGCGTCGCCCGTTGCCCGTCAGCGGCACGCCCATCAGCCGCGCGTTGAGCTGGTCCTGCATGTAGCCCTTGAGTATCCCGTCGTCGATCAGCACCGTGCGCTGCGTCGGATTGCCTTCGTCGTCGACGTTGAGCGATCCTCGCCGCCGATCGATCGTGCCGTCGTCGACGACCGTGATCCCCGGCGACGCGACGCGCTGACCGACGCGGCCCGAGAATGCGCTCGTCCCCTTGCGGTTGAAGTCGCCTTCGAGGCCGTGGCCGATCGCCTCGTGCAGCAGGATGCCGGGCCAGCCATGTCCGAGCACCACCGTCATGGTTCCGGCAGGAGCGGCGCGCGCGTCGAGGTTCAGGAGCGCCTGCCCCACCGCTTGCGCTGCGTACGTTTCGAGCACCGCGTCGGTGAAATAGCCGTAGTCGAAGCGGCCGCCGCCGCCGGCGTAGCCCTGTTCCCTGCGCCCGCCGTCCTCGACGATCACGGTAACCGACACGCGCACCAGCGGCCGCACGTCCGCGGCGATCAGACCGTCGCTGCGCGCGATCAGAACCGCCTCGTACTCTCCGGCGAGCGAGGCCATCACTTGCGTGACGCGCGAATCGCGCGCACGCGCCATCCGCTCGAGGCGCTCGAGCAGCGAGACCTTGGCCTCCTCGGGGAGCGATGCAACGGGATCCGCGGGCGCGTACAACGATCGCGCCGTGCCGATGCGCCCGATCGCGGCAACCGCCGATTGCCCCTGGCGACCGATCGCGCGCACCGCGACCGCAGCTTCGTGCAGCGCTTCGGGCGTGATGTCGTCGGAGTACGCGAACGCCTGCTTGTCGCCGTGGACCGCGCGAATGCCCACGCCGCGGTCGATGTTGAACGAGCCGGCCTTGACGATGCCCTCCTCGAGACTCCAGCTCTCCATCCGCGAATACTGGAAATAGAGGTCGGCAAAGTCCACTGCGTGCGTGTGGATCGACGCGACGACGCGCGAGAGCTCGTGCTGCTCGAGACCGGTCGGCTCGAGGAGCAGCCTGCGCGCATCGGCGAGCAGCGTGTTGCTGACGGGAGGGACGGAAAGGTCGGTCACGGGGATCCTTGGAGCGAGCGGCGGCGGGTGCTGGCGCGACCGCGAAAACCGCTATTGTCGGCGGACCAGCGGGGTGAGGGCAAGTCGGCGATCGGCGCCGGTCCTACGTGCTGCCGATTCCGCCGGATTCAACCCGTCGCGACGACGCCTTTGCCGAGATAGGTGCGCGGCGACGCGCGGATTCGCCGCGAGGTCCGCGCTTCGTCCCTCCAGCGCGAGCTCGCCGGTCTCGAGCACGTAGCCGTAGTCGGACACCTGCAGCGCGGCGCGCGCATTCTGCTCGACGAGCAGGATCGACACGCCGGAAGCGCGCAGCTCGCCGATGATGTTGAAGATCTCGCGAACGATGAGCGGCGCGAGGCCGAGCGAGGGCTCGTCGAGCATCAGCAGCCGCGGCTTTCCCATCAGCGCACGGCCCATCGCCAGCATCTGGCGCTCGCCGCCGGAGAGCGTTCCGGCGAGCTGGTCGCGGCGGTCCTGCAGACGCGGGAACCGCCGGTACACCTCGTCGCGCGTCGCCCGCCAGCCGCGCTCGCCGGCGCGCGCCCGCTGAAAGCCGCCGAGCTCGAGGTTGTCGGCAACGCTCATCGCGGCAAAGAGCTCGCGCCGCTCGGGAACGAGGATGAGGCCGCGCGCCACGCGTTGCTCGACGGTGAGACGCGACGCCGGCGCGCCGAGATAGGCAAGCTCGCCCTTCGCGGGCAGCAGCCCCATCAGCGCCGCGAGAAGCGTCGTCTTGCCGGCGCCGTTCGGCCCGATCACCGAGACGATCGTCCCCGGTTGCACGACGAGCGAGACGTCCTGCACTGCCGCGACCTTCCCGTACGCGACATCGAGATGCCGTACCTCCAGAAGCGGGCCATCGCCCGGCGGTGCGCTCGTCATCAGGCGACGCCGCCCAGGTAGGCTTCGAGCACGACAGGATCGCGCTGAATGTCGGCGGGCAACCCTTCGGCGAGCTTCTCTCCGAAATCCATCACGACGAGCCGGTCGGTCAACCCCATCACGAATTCCATGTCGTGCTCGACCAGAAGCACCGTCATGCCTTCCCGCTTCAGCTGCCGCAGCAGCGCGGCGAGATCCTGCTTCTCGAGATAGCGCAAGCCGGCGGCGGGCTCGTCGAGGAGCAGCAGCACGGGATCGGCCGCGAGCGCGCGCGCGATTTCGACGATGCGCTGCTTGCCGAGCGGCAGGCTCCCCGCCGCGTCGTGAAGGTGCGCGGTGAGGCCCACGCGCGCAATCGCGCGAGCGGCCTCGGCGCGCGTGCGCGCTTCCTCGGCGCGATCGAGAGAAAGCGCCGCGCTGACGACGCCCGCGCGGCCGCGCAGGTACGCGCCCAGCGCGACGTTGTCGAGCACGCTCATCCGCGGCACGAGCTTCACGTGCTGGAACGTGCGGCCGATGCCGCGGCGCGCGATCTCGAACGGCGCGCAACCGGCGATCGACGCGCCCCGGAAGAGGACGTCGCCGGACGTGAGGGCAAGCGTCCCCGAAATCAGGTTGAACATCGTGCTCTTCCCGGCGCCGTTCGGCCCGATGAGCCCGAGGATCTCGCCGGGCGCAATCGCAAAGCTCAAATCGTGGACGGCGACCAGCCCGCCGAACTCCTTGCGCGCCGCGCGGACGTCGAGCAGCGCGCCGGCCTGCTGCGTCCGGTCGCGCGCCGGCAGCGGCTCCGCGTCGGGAATCGGCGGCGCCGCGGGCTGCGGCAGCACGCCGGCGATCCACGGCCAGACGCCCTCGCGCGCCTGCTGCAGCAGCACGACCATCAGCACGCCGAACACGACGACCTCGAAATTGCCGCTGCGGCCGAGCAACGACGGCAGCGCGTCCTGCAGCACTTCTTTGGTCAGCGTGATGAGCGTCGCGCCCACCACCGCGCCCCAGACGCTGCCCGCGCCGCCGACAACCGCCATGAACAGGTACTCGATCCCTTGACCAAGACTGAACGGCGTCGGATTCACGAAGCGCTGCAGGTGCGCGTAGAGCCATCCTGAAACGCAGGCAAGGAGCGCCGCGTAGACGAAGACGACGATCTTGAGGCGCGCCCCGTCGACGCCGAAGGCCTCGGCCATCTCGAGGTGGCCGCGCAGCGCGCGGATCGCCCTGCCCGGCCGCGAATCGAGCAGGTTGGCCGTCGCCCACAGCGCCGCGAGCGCGATGCCCCAGATCAGGAAATAGAAGTAGCGCTCGTTGCGCAGCTCCAGGCCGAAGAGATCGAGCGATGGAATGCCGGTGAGGCCGGTGTGGCCGCCCAGGAACTCCAGGTTGCCGAACAGGAAGAAGAGGCTCTGCGCCCAGGCAATCGTCGCGAGCGGCAGGTAGTGTCCGCGCATGCGCAGCGTGATGAGGCCGAGGAAAAGCGAGAGCGCCAGCGTGAGCGCCAATCCGACGACGAGATTCACCCACGGCGACATCGCGAAGTGCGTCGACAGGATCGCGGTCGTATAGGCGCCCAGGCCGACGAACGCGGCCTGGCCGAACGACGTCTGCCCGGCAACGCCGGTGAGCAGCACGAGGCCGAGGGCAACGATGCTGTACAAGCCGACGTAGTTTCCGAGCGTCACCCAGAATTGCGGCGCGGCGATCGGCACGACGGCGAGCGCTGCGACGAGCGCCGCGTAGCCGAGCTGCGCGAGCGCGTGCCGTTCATTCGTCCGTCCTCCTCGTGGTGGTGCGTCGTCAGGCTGCGCCACAGCAGCACGGGAATGATCAGCGTGAACACGATCACTTCCTTGAACCCGCTCGCCCAGTACGACGAGAACGATTCGAGAAGGCCGACGAGCAGCGCGCCCGCCGCGGCGAGCGGGTAGCTGACGAGCCCCCCGATGATCGCGCCGACGAAGCCCTTGAGACTGATCAGGAACCCGGAATCGTAGTAGACCGTCGTGATGGGGCCGATCAGGATGCCCGAGAACGCGCAGAGGAGCGCTGCGAGCGTGAACGTCAGCGCGCCGGCAAGGTCGGGCGGAATGCCGACGAGCCTCGCGCCCACGCGGTTGAGCGCGGTGGCGCGCAGCGCCTTGCCGTAGAGCGTGCGGTCGAAGAAGAGATAGAGGACCGCGATCAGCACGAGGCTCGACAGCACGACGAGCAGGCTCTGCACGCTCACGTTGATCCCGGCGACGTTGAACGATTCCGACGAGAACGGCTGCGTCCTCGACCCTTCGGCGCCGAAGAACCACAGTCCGAGGCCGGTGAGCGCGAGGTGCACGCCGACGGAGACGATCAGCAGCACGAGCACGCTCGCCTCTGCAAGCGGCTGATAGGCGACGCGGTAGAGCAACGGTCCGAGCGCGGTGACGAGCGCGAGCGTGACGACGATCTGCGCCCAGAACGGGAGCTCGGGCGTCGCGAGCCATGCGCTGATCGCGGCAATCGCGACCGGGATTCCGGCCCACACGGCGAGCTGCCGCGGGATCCGCCGCGCTTCCCCCCTGCGCACGCATCCAACGGCTTCCATCGCGCCGGCGACGACCGCGATGCCGATCAGCAGGCCGATCGTCCCGGGCGGCTTGCCCTGCTGCAATCCGGCAAGGGTGAGCGTTCCATAGGCAAGAAATTCACCGGATGGAATCCAGATCACGCGCGTCACCGCGAAGACCAGCACCAGCGCGAGCGCCAGCAACGCGTAGACCGCACCGTTGGTGATGCCGTCCTGCGCGAGCAGCGCGACGATCGTCGGATCCATCGTGCGAATGGGCGACCGTGCGCTCGGCGGCCGGAGCGCGTCGCAGCGTGTCCGGCTCTACGTCGACCCGAGGCTCACTCTGCGGCGCCCGGGGCCGTCACTTCGCCAGCACCCACTTGCCGTTTTCGATCTTGATCATCGTCCGCGCGCGGTTGTCGAGGCCGTTGTGCTCGGTCGGCGACATCGTGTACACGCCGTGCGTGGCGACGAGCTCCTTCGTGTTCTCCAGCGCGTCGCGCAACGCGACCTTGAATTCCTTCGTTCCGGGCTTCGCCTTCTTCAGCGCCTCGGGAATCGCCCTCGCGAGCAGCAGATAGGCGTCCTACGCATGGCCGCCGAAGGTCGACCGCGAGTCCGTGCCGAATTTCGCTCTCGTAGTCGATGATGTACTCGGCGGCCGCCTTCTTGATCGGATTCGAGTCGGGAAGCTGCTCGTAGACGAGCATCGGGCCGATGGGCAGGATCGTCCCGTTGCCGTCCTTGCCGACCACGCGCAGGAAGTCCGGATTGGCGATCCCGTGCGTCTGGTAGATCTTCCCCTTGTAGCCGCGCGCGGCGAGCTCCTTCTGCGGCGTCGCGCCGGGCGTGCCGGCGGCGCCGATCAGCACCGCGTCGGGATTCGCGGCGACGATCTTCAGGATCTGGCCGGTCACCGACGAGTCGTTGCGGTTGTACTTTTCCTCGGCGACGACCTTGATGCCGGCCGTTTGCGCCGAGCGCTTGATCTCCGCGAGCCAGCCGTCGCCGTAGGCGTCGGCGAAGCCGATGTAGGCCATCGTCTTCACGCCGTTCGCCTTCATGTGCACGGCGATCGCGTCGGCCATCAGCGCGTCGTTCTGCGGCGTCTTGAACACCCACTTCGTCCTGGGGTTCGTCGGGTCGACGATCCGCGACGAGGCGGCCATCGAGATCATCGGCGTCTCGGCCTCGGCGGCGACGTCGACCATCGCCAGCGAGTTCGGCGTGATCGTCGAGCCTACGATCACGTCGACCTTGTTCTCCGAGATGAGCTTCTTCGTGTTGGTGACCGCCTTCGTCGTGTCGGAGCCGTCGTCCAGCACGATCCAGTTGACCTTCTCGCCGCCGATCGTCGTCGGCAGGAGCTCGAACGTGTTCTTCTCCGGAATGCCGAGCGAGGCGGCAGGGCCCGTCGCCGACAGCGTGACGCCGACGTTGATGTCCGCCTGCGCGGACCCGGCGATTCCGGCCGCCGCCATTGCGAGGGCAGCGCCAAGCGCCCTCAGCCGAATTGCAATCGCCCATCGAATTCCTCCTCATCTCCTCACGGCGTCGCGAATCTCGCGCAGCAGCAGGACCTCTTCCGGCGGCGCCGGCGGTGGCGGCGGCGGGGTCGACCGCTTCAATCGATTGATCTGCCGGACCATCAGGAAAATCACGAATGCGAGAATGACGAAATTGAGCGCCACCGTGATGAAGTTGCCGTACGCGAGCAGCGGGACGCCCGCTTTCGTCAGCGCCTCGTAGGTCATCGGTCCGCTGTAGCCCGCGGGCGGGCTCGCCAGCATGATGAACCAGTTGGAGAAATCGAGGCCGCCGAAGATCCGGCTCACCACCGGCATGATCAGGTCCTTCACGAGCGAGTCGACGATCTTGCCGAACGCGGCGCCGATGATCACGCCGACGGCGAGATCGATCACGTTGCCCTTGAGCGCAAACTCGCGGAACTCCCCCATCATCGACATGTCGGCCTCCCCCTCGAAACCGCGACGCCGCGCGCAGCTGCGCGCAGCGTCAGATCGCCTGCTCGCCGCTCTCGCCGGTCCGGATGCGCACGACCTGGTCGACGTCGGTGACGAAGATCTTGCCGTCGCCGATCTTGCCGGTGCGTGCCGCCTTGATGATCGCCTCGATCGCGCGATCGACCGCCGAGTCGCCGATGATCAGCGTGACCTTCACCTTCGGCAGGAAGTCGACGACGTATTCGGCGCCGCGATAGAGCTCCGTGTGCCCGCGCTGGCGGCCGAAGCCCTTGACCTCGGTGACCGTGAGCCCGGTCACGCCGATCTCGGAAAGCGCCTCGCGCACCTCGTCGAGCTTGAACGGCTTGATGACGGCTTCGATCTTTTTCATGACGGCGGAAACCTGTGGACGTGGCGCAATGCGAATCGCGGCGGCTAGCTTACACCATGCGAGCCGCTGCCTAGGAGCCGTCCCGCGCGCCGAGCGCCTCCCATTCGTTCCACGCGGACGTGATCGGATAGCGCCAATCGCGGCCGAAGCCGCGCGGCGTGATCCGGATGCCCACCGCGGCCTGCCGGCGCTTGTATTCGTTCACCTTGATGAGACGCACGACCTGGCGCACGTGCTCCGGCGCGAAGCCCATCGCCACGATCTCCGCCGGGCTCCTGTCGTGCTCGACGTACGCTTCGAGGATGCCGTCGAGCGCATCGTAGGGCGGCAGCGAATCCTGGTCGACCTGGTCGGCGCGCAACTCGGCCGACGGCGCGCGCGTGATGATCCGCTCGGGAATCACGCGGCCGAGCGAGTTGCGATAGCGGCACAGCCGGTAGACGAGCGTCTTGCTGATGTCCTTCAGCACGGCGAAGCCGCCGGCCATGTCGCCGTAGAGCGTCGCGTAGCCGACGGCCATCTCGGACTTGTTGCCGGTCGTGAGCACGATCGAGCCGAACTTGTTCGAGAGCGCCATCAGCAGCGTGCCGCGGATGCGCGCCTGGATGTTCTCCTCGGCCGCATCGGGCGCCCTGCCCTCGAACTCGCCGGCGAGCGCGGCAAGATAGGACTCGAACGTCGCGCTCGATCGGAATCTCGCTGTAGCGCACGCCGACGATCGCCGCCATCTCGCGCGCGTCGTCGAGGCTGATCCCGCGCGTGTAAGGCGAAGGCATCATCACCGCGCGCACGCGCTCGGCGCCGAGCGCATCGACGGCGACGGCGAGGACCAGTGCGGAGTCGACGCCCCCCGACAGGCCGAGCAGCACGCCGGGAAAGCGATTCTTGCCGACGTAATCGCGCACGCCCATCACCAGCGCCTCGTAGACGTGGTATTCGAGCCGCGCGTCGAGCGAGCCGCGGACGGGCTTCGGAACGCCGTCGGCAAAGCGTCGCGAGCGACAGCGCCTCGTGCCACGCCGGCATCTGCTGGACGACGTCGCCGTCCGCCGCCATGACGAACGACGCGCCGTCGAACACGAGCTCGTCCTGGCCGCCGACGCGGTTGACGTAGACGAAGGGGAGCCCCGTTTCGCGCGCCCGCGCGCTCACCTGCGTCGACGCGCGCCGCCTGCTGCCGCGTGTGGTACGGCGAGCCGTTGACGACGACCATCACGCGCGCGCCGGCCGCCTGCGCCTGCAGCGACGGGCCCGGAAACCAGACGTCCTCGCAGATCAGCAGCCCGCAACGCGTGCCGTCCACGTCGATGACGCACGGCGCGTGACCGGGCTCGAAATAGCGCTCTTCGTCGAACACCGTGTAGTTCGGGAGCTGCTGCTTGCGGTAGACCTCGGCGACGCGGCCCTCGCGCAGCACGGCGAGCGCGTTGTGACAGCGCCCGCCGCTGCGCTCGGGAAATCCGACGATGACGGGCGCGCGCCGGACGCGAGCCGGCGAGCGCGGCGAGCTCGCTCGCGCACGCGTCGAGGAACGCCGGTCGCAGCACGAGGTCCTCGGGCGGATAGCCGCACAGCGACAGCTCGGGCGTGACGACGAGCCGCGCCCCGGCGCGCTCCGCCTCGGCCGCCGCCGCCAGCGATGGCCCGGGCATTTCCCGGGAGGTCGCCGAGTACCTGATTGAGCTGCGCGAGGGCGATCTGCATGGCGATGAGACGTCCGCGACGAAAAGCTTAGCACGCGAGCATCGTCCGCCTCCCGCACGCTATGATCGAGCGACGGCGCGCGCCGCGAACGATCGTTGCGGCGCGATGTCCATGCCACGCAGAATTCGATCCTTGACGATGGACACGCTCGATCCACGCCGTCCCGCGGCCGCCGATCTCGACCCGCTCACCGTGCGCGACGACGTGGCGATCGAGGCGATCGACGCCGCGGCGTGGAACGCGATCGCCGGCGGCACGCCGCTCGTCTCCCACGCGTTCCTCACCGCGCTGCACGCGACGCGCTGCGCGGCGCCGGCGACCGGCTGGACGCCGCGCTACCTCACCGCGTGGCGAGGCGAGCGTGCTCGCGGGCGCGTTGCCGCTCTACGCGAAGACCCATTCCTACGGCGAGTACGTGTTCGACTGGGCCTGGGCCGATGCCTATCGCCGCTACGGCCACCGCTACTATCCGAAGCTCGTCGCAGCGGTCCCGTTCACGCCTGCGCCGGGCCCGCGGCTCCTCGCCTGCGACGATCCGACACGCGTCGCGTTGATCGACGCCGCGCTCGCGAGAATGCAGCCCTCGCGACGCGGCGGCGCGACGTTCTCGTCGCTGCACGTGCTGTTCCCGACCGAGCCCGAGGTCCGGATCCTCGAGGCGGCCGGCATGCTCGTCCGCCACGGGCTGCAGTTCCGCTGGGTCAATCCGGGCTACCGCGATTTCGCCGATTTTCTCGCGACGTTCAATCACGACAAGCGAAAGAAGGTGAACCAGGAACGGCGCAAGGTCGCTTGCCGCCGGCGTCGAATTCACGCGCAAGGTCGGCCGCGCGATCACGCGCGCCGATTGGGCATACTTCTACCGCTGCTACGAGAACACCTACCGCGAGCACGGGTCGACGCCGTACCTGTCGCTCGAGTTCTTCGAGCGCATCGGCGCGTCGCTGCCGGACAACGTGCTGATGGTGCTCGGCCACCGCGACAGGCGGCCGGTGTGCGCGGCGCTCGACCTCTTCGACGCCGATGCGCTGTGGGGGCGCTACTGGGGGACCACCGAGCCGCTGCGCGGCTTGCATTTCGAAGCCTGCTACTACCAGGCGATCGAATTCTGCATCGAGCGCCGGATCGGCCGTTTCGAGGGCGGCGCGCAAGGCGCGCACAAGCTCGCCCGCGGGCTCACGCCGATCGCCACGTGGTCGGCGCACGCGATCGCCGATCCCGAATTTTCGCGCGCGATCGCCGCGTTCTGCGCGCGCGAGCGCGTCGACGTCGCGCACGCCGTCGACGAGCTCGAAGCCGCGAGTCCGTTCAAGGCCGACCACCCGTCGCGACGATGACGAAGTGCTAGAATCGGCGCGAGCCGTGCCGCTCCCGGCGCACGCGCGACGCGCGGCGTGCTCGCGCGCGTTTCCCCGACGAGGCCCGATGAACGACACCGTGCTGCTCACCCGCGACGGCGCCGTCGCGACGCTGACGCTCAACCGCCCAAGCGCGCTCAACGCGCTCGACGACGCGATGGTCGACGCGCTCATCGCGCGGACCGCGGAGATCGCCGCCGACGACGCGCTGCGCGTCGTCGTCGTGCAGGGCGCCGGCAAGCATTTCATGGCGGGCGGCGACATCCGGACCTTCGCCACGCATCTCGACGAGCCGCCGGCGACGCGGCGCGACGGGTTCCGGCGAATGGTCGAGCGCCTGCACGCGGCGATCGAGTGCCTGCACCGGATGCCGCATCCGGTGATCGGCCGCGTCCAGGGCGCGGTCGCCGGCTTCGGACTGTCGCTGATGAACGCCTGCGATCTCGTCGTCGCCGCGGAGGACGCCTACTTCGCCTCGGCGTACCGCCAGATCGCGCTCACGCCCGACGGCGGAGGCTCGTGGTCGTTGCCGCGTCTCGTCGGCGTGCGCAAGGCGATGGAGATCTTTCTCCTCAGCGAGCGCTTCGGCGCCGCCGACGCGCTCGCGCTCGGCATCGTCAACAAGGTCGTGCCGCTGGCAGAGCTCGATGCCGCGACCGCGGCAATCGCCCGCTCGATCGCCGCCGGGCCGGTGCAGGCGATGCGAAGAACGAAGCGACTCGTGCGCGAGTCGCTCGCGCGCACGCTCTCCGAGCAATTGCAGGCCGAGGCGGTGAGCTTCTCCGAGTGTGCGGCGAGCCCCGATTTCGTCGAAGGGATCACGGCGTTTCTCGCGAAGCGCGCGCCGCAGTTCGGCCGCGAATGACACCGAGGGAAAGACCGATGGAGTCCAAGCGCACTCTCAAGGACAAGACGCTGTTCATCAGCGGCGCCTCCCGCGGCATCGGTCTCGCGATCGCGATCCGGGCCGCTCAGGACGGCGCACAGCGTCGCGATCGCGGCGAAGACCGTCGAGCCGCATCCGAAGCTCACCGGCACGATCCATACCGCCGCGGCCGCGATCGACCAGGCCGGCGGCACGTCGCTCGCGATCGCGTGCGACATACGCGACGAGGCGGCGGTGAAGAGCGCGGTCGAGGCGACGGTTGCGAGATTCGGCGGCATCGACATCCTCGTCAACAACGCGAGCGCGATCAGCCTCACGGGCACGCTCGAGACGCCGGCGAAGCGCTTCGACCTCATGTGGCAGGTCAACACGCGCGGCACGTTCGTCTGCTCGCAGGCGTGCCTGCCCCATCTCAAGGCGTCCGCTGCCGCGGGGCGCAATCCGCACATCCTGACGCTCTCGCCGCCGCTCAACCTCGACCCCAAGTGGTTCAAGGACCACGTCGCTTACACGATCGCGAAGTACGGGATGAGCCTGTGCGTGCTCGGAATGGCGGAGGAATTCCGCACCGAGGGCATCGGCATCAACGCGCTCTGGCCGCGCACCGTCATCGCGACGGCGGCGGTGGCGATGATCCCCGGGGCGAGCGAGCGCGTCGACATGATGCGCCGCCCCGCGATCCTCGCCGACGCGGCGCACGTGATCCTCACGCGCGACGCGCGGAGCACGACCGGCAACTTCTTCCTCGACGAGACCGTTCTCGCGCAGGTCGGCATCACCGACCTTTCGCGCTACGCGATCAAGCCCGGCGCGCCGCTGCTGCCCGACCTGTTCCTCGACTGAGGGCGCCGGCGCGCGAAGCGCTACCGGTTGCCGATATCGTCGTCGACGATCGATCGTCGGCACCGGTCGCGCGCGGCGCGTCGTCGGCCTCGGCTGCGCGTCGGGCTTCGGCGCATTGCGATGACGATTGCCGCGCCGCGCTTCTTGCCTTGGCCGCCACCCGGGCCGTTGCCGCTGCGCTGCTGGCCATTGGGACCGTTGCCGCGACCTCCGCCGTGCGGCGCGTGGCTGCCGCGAGGGCCCTTCGGCCGCTGCGCCGGTGCCCGGCAGACCTTCCGGGACGGCGCCCGGGATGGTGAGCGTCGTCGTCACGTACGGTGACCCGCCGTGCCCGCCGCGCGCGTCGGGATGACGCGGCTTGCCGTGCTGGGGGCGCCCGTGCTGCGCGAACGGACGACCGCCGCCTCCGCCGTGGCCCGCGCCGCCGCGTCGCGGACCGCCCTGACCCTGCGGGCGTCCGTGCGGCTTGCCGTGGCTCTTGCTGAAGAATTTTCCGACCGGCGTGTTGCCGTGCGTCGGCAGGCCATGAACGCTGTTGCCGGGCTCGATCGCGCCCGACTCGGGTTCGTCTTCGGCCTCGGCGCCGGGCTCTTGCGGGGGCGCGGCCTCGCGCCTTTGCATCGGATTGCTGCGGTCGCGGTGCCCCTGGCCCTGCGGACGCGGACCTTTCCCCTGCGGCTGGCCGCGCCTGCCTTGGCCCTGGCCTTGACTCTGCTGCGCGCCGGACGCGGGCTTCATCCCGGCGGCAACGAGCACCGCACCGACTTCCTCCGGCGTGAGCTCGAGCGTCTGCCCGCGTTTCACGCGCGAGGGCATCGCCACGGTTCCGTAACGCGTGCGAATGAGCCGGCTCACGGTGAGGCCGAGCGCCTCGAACAACCGCCGCACCTCGCGATTGCGGCCTTCCCTGATCACGATGTGGTACCAGTGGTTCGAGCCTTCGCCGCCGCCGTCGGCGAGCTTCTCGACTTTGCCGGGGCCGTCCTCGAGCTCGATGCCCGTCAGCAGCGCCTGCTCCTGTTCCGGGGTGAGCAGGCCCATCACGCGCACCGCGTATTCGCGCTCGACCTCGTAGCGCGGATGCATCATCTTGTTGGCGAGCTCGCCGGAATTCGTGAAGAGCAGCAGCCCCTCGGTGTTGAAATCGAGGCGACCGATCGCGATCCACTTGCCGTTGCCGATGTTCGGCAGCTTTTCGAACACCGTCGGCCGTCCCTCGGGATCGTCGCGCGTGACGATCTCGCCGGCGGGCTTGTGATACATGAGGATGCGCGCGCGCGGCTCGGCAAAGCGAACCTTCACGAGCTCGCCGTTGATCCTCACCTCGTCGCCGGGAGCGACTTTCTGGCCGACGTCGGCCGGCTCGCGGTTAACGGTGATTCGCCCGGCGAGGATCATCTCCTCCATCGCGCGGCGCGAGCCGAATCCGCACGAGGCGAGCACCTTGTGCAGGCGCTGCGGCTCGGTGAAGACCTCGTCAGTGGACGAGCGGTGGCGCGGAGGCGCCAGGCTCTCCGTGATCTGCTGCAGCGCCAGGCTCGGCTGCTGCATCGGGCCCGTCGGCGGACGGTGCCAGGACCGGGATCGCGAGCGCGCGTTGCGCTTCGGCGGCTTGGTTGAGTGCATCGGGTATCTCCAGCAGGTGGGATGCGTCGAGCTCGGCCAGCGAAGGTAGCTCGGAGAGCGAGCGAAGGCCGAGATCGTCGAGGAAGGTCTTGGTGGTCGCGAAAAGCGCCGGGCGGCCCGGCGTCTCACGGTGGCCGACCACTTCGACCCATTGGCGGTCCTCCAGCGACTTGACGACGTTGGTGGACACGGCGACGCCGCGGACAGCTTCGATGTCGCCGCGCGTCACGGGTTGCTGATAGGCGATGATCGCCAGTGTTTCCATCACCGCGCGCGAGTAGCGCGGCGGCTTTTCCGGCGCGAGCCGGTCGAGAAAGGGTTGTATCGCGGGCTTGCCCTGGAACCGCCAGCCGGAGGCGACCTGGACGAGCTCGACGCTCCTGCCGTCCCAGCTCTGCGCAAGCTCCTCGAGAAGCCTCGTGACGAGCGGCGTCTCGAGCGGCGGGTCGAAGAGCTTCGCGAGCCTCGCGGCGGCGACGGGCTCCCCGGCCGTGAGCAGCGCCGCCTCGAGGATGTTCCTGATCTGCAATTCGTCCATCGTAATAAGGCTGATCCGTCCCGGTCAGGACGCGAGCGCGAAGCCCGGTCCTCCGGTCAACTGCGCGTAGATCGGCGCGTAGGGCTCGGCTTGCGCAATGCCGATGAGCTGCTCGCGCGCGAGTTCCAGCAGCGCGAGGAACGTCACGATCAGGTGCGCCACATCCGCGTGCAGCGCGAACAGCGTCGTGAACTCGGCGAACCGCGACGGCTCGAGCGCCTTGAGAATACGGCTCATCTCGGCGCGCACTGAAAGCTGCTCGCGGCTGACCAGATGATGCCTGTTGATTCGCGCGCGCGCAACCAGGCCGGCCCACGCGGTGCGGAGGTCCTCCGGAGCGACGTCGGGCAGCCGTGCCGCCGAGACGCGGTCGAACCAGATGCGCACGGTCGCGAAATCGCGGTCGGCGAGCGGCAGCGCGTCGATCTCGCGCGCCGCCTGCTTCATCCGTTCGTATTCGAGAAGCCGGCGGACGAGCTCGGCGCGGGGATCCTCGGGCTCTTCGCCCGGCGGGGCCGGCGGCTTGGGCAGCAGCAGCCGCGACTTGATCTCGATCAGCACCGCCGCCATCAGCAGGTACTCGGCCGCGAGCTCGAGCTGCGTGCGCCGCATCATCTCGACGTAGGCGAGGTACTGGCGCGTGAGCTCGGCCATCGGGATCTCGAGCACGTTGATGTTCTGCTTGCGGATCAGGTAGAGCAGCAGGTCGAGCGGCCCCTCGAACGTGTCGAGGAAGATCTCGAGCGCCTCCGGCGGAATGTAGAGGTCGGCCGGCAGCTCGAGCAGCGGCTCGCCGTGGACCTTCGCGATCGGCGCGTTGTCGTGGAGGGCGAAGTCGGCGATCACGTTTGCGGTTTGGCCGAGCTCGCTCACGTGCGGCCTCCTTGTACGTCCGGCGCAAGGGAGCCGCGTGTCGGCCGCCTCGATCGCAAGACGACGCCCTGCGGCCTTGGCTTCGCCCGTCGCTCACGAGTAATCCAGTCCCATCGACGCGCGGACGTCGCGCATCGTCTCTTCGGAGAGCTTGCGCGCGCGCTCGCAACCGTCGGCGACGATGTTGCGCACGAGCTGCGGGTCGTCGAGGTAGCGCTGCGCGCGCTCGCGGATCGGCTCCTGCTCGCGGATGATCGCGTCGATCACCGGCTGCTTGCACTCGAGGCAGCCGATTCCCGCCGTCGTGCACCCTTTGACGACCCAGTCGCGCGTCGCGGCGTCCGAGTAGATCTGATGGAGCGGCCAGACGGGGCAGCGGTTCGGGTCGCCCTTGTCCGAGCGCCGCACGCGCGCCGGGTCCGTCTGCATCGTGCGGATCTTCCTGGTGACCTCGGCCGGCTCCTCGCGCATGAATATCGCGTTGCCGTAGGACTTCGACATCTTCTGGCCGTCGAGGCCCGGCACCTTGGGCGTTTCCGTGAGCAGCGGCTCGGGCTCGGGGAGCACCATCCGCCCCGTTCCCTCGAGGTAGCCGAACAGCCGCTCGCTGTCGGCAATCGCGAGGTTCTGCGTTTCGCCGAGGAGCTCCTTCGCGGCTTCGAGCGCCGCGGTGTCGCCGCGCTCCTGGAACGCGGTGCGCAGCTCGTTGTAGCGGCGCGCCTTCTTCGCGCCGAGCTTCTTGATCGCGGCTTTCGCCTTGTCCTCGAACCCGGGCTCGCGGCCGTAGATGAAGTTGAAACGGCGCGCGAGCTCGCGCACGAGCTCGATGTGCGAGACCTGGTCCTCGCCGACCGGAACCATGTTCGCGCGGTAGATCAGGATGTCGGCCGCCTGCATCACCGGGTAGCCGAGGAATCCGTAGTTGGACAGGTCCCGGTCGGCGAGCTTCTGCTGCTGATCCTTGTAGGTCGGCACGCGCTCGAGCCAGCCCACCGGCGCGATCATTCCGAGGAGCAGCGCGAGCTCCGCGTGCTCGGGGACGCGCGACTGGATGAAGACCGTCGCGCGCGTCGGGTTGATCCCCGCCGCGAGCCAGTCGACGAACATCTCCCAGACGCTCTCGGCGATCGACTCCGGCGGCGTCGTAGTGCGTGGTGAGCGCGTGCCAGTCGGCGGCGAAGTACAGGCATTCGTACTCCTCCTGCAGCTTCACCCAGTTCTTGAGCGCGCCGTGGTAATGGCCGATGTGCATGCGACCCGTCGGGCGCATTCCCGACAACACGCGATCAGTGAACATGTGCCTCAAACGTTGCGCGAAGCGGTCAGAGACCGAGGACGAAGCCGAGCGCGTATTCGGCGACGCGCAGGATCGGCCGCATCAGGTCGCCCAGGATGCCGGTCGCGAGCAGCAGGATGACGACCATGAATCCGTACGGCTCGAGCCGCGCGTAGCTCGTCGCGAGCCCGTGCGGAAGCAGGCTCACCGCGATGCGTCCGCCATCGAGGGGAAGAATCGGCAGCAGGTTCAACGCCAGCAACATCAGGTTGATCTGTATTCCCGCGCCCGCCATTTCGAGAAGGCCGCCGCTCGCAAACGCTCCGCCGGGCGACGCGGCCTTCAGCAGGAAGCCCCACAGCGACTGCCATCGCGAAATTCGCCAGCGGCCCGGCGCCGGCGACCCAGAACATGTCCCGCTTCGGATTGCGCAGGTTGCCGAAATTCACCGGAACCGGCTTCGCCCACCCGAAAATGAACGCCGGCGTGTGCGTCATCGCCGCCACCGCCACCAGCATTCCCGGAACCAGTATCGTCCCTACGGATCGATGTGCTTGATCGGGTTCGATGTGACGCGCCCCAGCATCCAGGCCGTCTGGTCGCCGAAGATCCGGGCGACATACCCGTGCGCGGCCTCGTGAAGCGTGATCGCAAAGACCACCGGCACCGCCCAGAGCACGATGGTCGAGAGCGAAAAATCCATTGGCCGCCTATTTTACCCGAGTCGGCCGCTCACGCTGTCGGAGACCGCCGAGCCGCTCAGCCGAGCGCGGAGCCCGCGCCGAGCCGCACGATCGCCGGCGGGTCGACGGAGAGATCGATGACGGTCGTCAGCGCGGCAGGACACGCGCCGGCGTCGATGATGAGATCGATCGACGGACCGACGGCGCCGCGAATCGACTCGGCATCGTTCAGCGGCTCCGAGTCCGCCGGCAGGATCAGCGTCGACGACAGCACCGGCTCGCCCAGCTCGGCGAGCAGCGCGCGCACGACCGCGTGATTCGGGACGCGCACGCCGACCGTGCGGCGCTTCGGGTGCTGCAGACGGCGCGGCACTTCGCGCGTCGCCGGCAGCAGAAACGTGTACGCGCCGGGCGTGCCCTGGCGGACGATCCGGAACTGCCAGTTGTCGAGCCGCGCGAAATGGCTGATTTCCGCGAGGTCGCGCAGAACGAGCGTCAGCAGGTGCGCTTCGCCGACGCCCCGGATCTTGCGGATCCGCTCCGCGGCGACCGCGTCGCCGATGTGGCAGCCGAGCGCGTAGCTCGAATCGGTCGGATAGGCGATCACGCCGCCGTCGCGCAGGATCGCCGCGGCTTGCCGGATGAGTCGCGGCTGCGGGTCGGCGGGATGAACGTGGAAGAGTTGCGCCATGGCGGCAAGGTCGGCCGGAAGGCGGTCGACGCGTCGCGCGAGGCATTATAATTGTCCTCGGATTCTAACCCGGGGTTATAACTGGCCTCATGAACCTGCAGCAGCTCCGGTACCTCTGCGCGATCGTCGACAACAACCTGAACGTGTCGGACGCCGCCGAGTCGCTGTTCACCTCGCAGCCCGGCGTGAGCAAGCAGGTGCGGCAGCTCGAGGACGAGCTCGGCGTGCGCGTCTTCGTCCGTGCCGGCAAGCGCCTCGCATCGATCACGCCGGCGGGCGAAGCCGTCGTCGCGGCGGCGCGGCGCGCGCTGCGCGAGATCGAGAATCTGAAGCGCGTCGGCGCCGAGTACAAGAGCGAGGACGAGGGCACGCTCGCGATCGCGACGACGCACACGCAGGCGCGCTACGTTCTTCCGCGCGTTCTCCGCGATTTCTCGACGCGCTACCCGAAGGTGAAGCTCGAGCTGCACCAGGGCAACCCGATGCAGGTCGCCGAGCAGACGGCGAGCGGCGGCGCCGACGTCGGCATCGCGACCGAAGCGCTCGCGTCGTTCCCCGAGCTCGTCACGCTGCCCTGCTACCAATGGAACCGCTGCGTGCTCGTCCCGCGCGGCCATCCGCTCGCCAAGGTGCAGCCGCTCACGCTCGCTGCGATCGCGAAGTATCCGATCGTCACCTACGACTTCACGTTCACCGGCCGCTCGCAGATCAACGCCGCCTTCGACGCGCAGGGACTGGCGCCGAAGGTCGTTCTGACCGCGCTCGACTCCGACGTCATCAAGACGTACGTCGAGCTCGGGATGGGCGTGGGGATCGTCGCGCAGATGGCCTACGACCCGGCTCGCGACGGCGCGTTCGAGAAGCTCGACGCGGCGCACCTCTTCGCGCCCTCGACGACCCGGCTCGCGCTGCGCCGCGGCGTCTTCCTGCGCGGCTACGTCTACGATTTCATCGCGCTGTTCGCTCCGGCGCTCGATCGCGCCGCCGTCGATGCCGCGCTCGCGGGGGCTGGCGGATGACCGCCGCGCGTTTCCAGCGCACGCACGAGAGGTGACACACGATGATCCGCAGCATCATTCCCTTGTTCGTCGCGATGGTCGTTGCGCTGCCGATCGGCGCCAAGGCCGTCGTCGAGCTGCCGACGGTGCCGCTCACGATCAACGGCCACAAGATCACCGCCGAAGTGGCGAAGACGACCGAGCAGGTGACGACCGGGCTCATGTACCGCTTCAGCCTGAAGCCCGATCACGGGATGGTGTTCGTCTTCGATCGCTCCGAGCCCAGGGCGTTCTGGATGAAGAACACGTTCATTCCGCTGTCGATCGCGTTCGTCGCCGCCGACGGGCGGATAATCAACATCGACGACATGGCGCCGCAGGACGAGACGACACACCTGTCGAACGGACCGGCGATGTACGCGATCGAGATGCGCAAGGGCTGGTTTGCGGAACGCGGGATCAAGGCGGGCGACCGCGTAACCGGGCTTCCGTCGCCGAAGCCTTGACGGGAAGGCAGTCGGGCAAGGGGGAATCGTGCTGACTCCACTGTTGTTGACGCCGGCCAAGGTCGACCGGTCGAAATACTTCCCGCCGTTGCTGCTCGAGCTGATCGAGGCCGCCGAGCGGGGCCGGGATCTCGTTCCGGCGGTCCAGGGCATCGTGCGCAAGCTCGGCTTCGACGGCTTCATGTACGCGACGGCGAGCTACCACCTGCGGCCGAGCAACGGCGAGCGGATCTACGTGTTCACGACGCTGCCTCGCGAGTGGGTGCAGCGTTACGACCAGCAGGCGTACGTCGAATGCGATCCGCGCGTGCTCTGCTCGTTCGAGAGCGGCTTGCCGCTCGTCTGGGACCAGGCGAGCGAACGCGGGCAAGAATCCGCGTACGGACGCTTTCCTCGCGGATGCCGCCGCGCACGGCGTAGGAAGCGGCGTCGCGTTCCCGGTCTACGCCGGGTATCCGGCGCGAACGCTCGTCGCGCTCAGCTGCGCCGCGCCGCTGATCGACGATGTGCGGCGCGCCCACATCGCCGAGAATCTCGGCGACATCATGCTGTTCGGGCAGTCGTTCCACGAATTGTTCGTGCGCGGCGTGATCGAGAAGGGCATCGCGCCGCAGTTCGAGGGCGCGCCGCTTTCCGGCCGCGAGCGGCAATGCCTGCAGATGGCGGCGCACGGGATGACCGGCGCGGAAATCGGGTTCAAGCTGGGGATCTCCGAGCGCACGGTGACGTTCCACTTCGCCAACATCATCGAGCAAGCTCGGCGTGCTCAATCGCCAGGAGGCGATCGCGAAGAGCATCGCGCAGGGCGTGATCCGGATGGAGGTAGCTAGCGCTCGCGAGGCGCTTTGCCCGAGGCAGCGTCACGGCACAAGCCGAAGGGCGCCCGGTTCTCGTGAAGCCCGGAGGTTTGTGCCGTGCGCTGCCCGAAGCCCTACGCGTTGGCGACGAGCCACGCGCGAAGCTCGGCGATCGAATGCACGGTCGCGAGCGGCGCCAGTCGCGTCCAGCCCGTGCGCGCCGTGCGCGCCGTAGGCAACGGCGAGCGCCGACGCGCCGGCGTTTCGCGCGAGCTCGATGTCGTGCGTCGTGTCGCCGATCATCAGCGTTTCGTGCGGCGCGACGCCGACCCGATCCATCAGCCGCTCGAGCATGTCCGGATGCGGCTTGGGCAGGCCTTCGTCGGCGCAGCGCGTCGCCGTGAAAAGCTCGCCGAGCCGCTGCTGCGCGAGCGCGCGGTCGAGACCGGCGCGCGACTTGCCCGTCGCGATGGCGAGCAGGAAGCCGGCGCGCCGCAAGCTCGGCCAGCAATTCGCGCGCGCCCGGCGTAGAGCTCGATTTGCGCGTCGCGCGCAATGAAATGGTGGCGATAGCGCGCGGCAAGGTCCGGGTGGCGGTCGGGCGAGAGCCCGGGCGCGACATGCTTCAGCGCATCGGCAAGGCCGAGACCGATCACGTATCGCGCATCGACGTCGGTCGGTACCGGCTCCCCCAGATCCCGGCACGCCTGCTGCAGCGAATCCGCGATGATCGTCGTCGAGTCGATCAGCGTCCCGTCCCAGTCGAAGACGATGAACGGGAAGCGGCGCGGAGCAAGCTCAGCCGGCGGCAACATCGGGAAGATCCCCGCGCGCGGCGTTCAGGTCGCGCGACGAACGCGGCGAGATCCGGAGCGAGCGGCGCTTCGATGACGAGCTCGGCGCCGCTCAGCGGATGCGCGAAGCCGATCCGGTGCGCGTGCAGGAACATCCGCTTGAGCCCCTGGCGCGCGAGCGCCTTGTTCCACGCGAAGTCGCCGTACTTGTCGTCGCCGGCGAGCGGGAAGCCGAGGTGCGTCAGATGGACGCGGATCTGGTGCGTGCGTCCGGTGTCGAGCTCGGCGTCGAGCAGGCTGACCGGCGGATCGGCGTTCGGCCAGCACGTCCAGCCCGCGAAACACCGTCCGCGCGAGGCGGCCGCCGGCGTCGACGCGGACGCGGCGCTCGCCGTCGGCGGTCACGTAGGTCGTCAGCGGCAGCTCGACCTTGCGCATCGCGTCGCGCCACTTGCCCCGGACGAGCACCGAATAGCGCTTGTCGATCGCGCCGTCGCGCAGTTGCGCGTGCAGGCCCACGAGCGCGAGGCGCTTCTTTGCGATCAGCAGCACGCCGGACGTGTCGCGATCGAGCCGATGGACGAGCTCGAGGAACGGCGCGGCGGGGCGCGCGCGGCGGATGCGCTCGATGACGCCGAACGAGATGCCGCTGCCGCCGTGGACTGCGAGCCCCGCCGGCTTGTCGAGCGCGATCAGTGCGTCGTCCTCGAACAGAATCGGCGGCAACGCTCCGCCGGGTGCGGCCACCGGCGGCCCGCTGCGGCTCGGCGCCGACGCGCGGATCGGCGGAATTCGCAGCTGATCGCCGACGTTGAGGCGCGTATCCGGCCCGACGCGGCGCCGGTTCACCCTGACCTCGCCGCTGCGGAGGATCCGGTAGACGTGACTCTTCGGGACGCCCTTCAGGATCTTGGCGAGATAATTGTCGACGCGCTGGCCGGCCCCGTCCTCCCCTACTGCAAGCCAGTTGACAGCATCCTTGCTTAAATCGTTCATATGCCTAATAATTCTATCCTGCAGCACGCAACGGCCCGCCGCGATCTGAAGATTGCGGCCGTGGGCGGCGATCTCGGACATCCTGGATGGCGAGCGCCCCTCCGGGCCGAGCGAAGGCTCTGCGAGTCGCGGGGCAAAGACGGCCGTCGCCGCTTGGGCATAAATCGGCCGCCGGTTAAATCCACTGACCGTCCGGGCGTTGCGCCCCGGAGAAGTAGGGATGGTAAAGGAAGAGCGCAGTCTCCGCACCCGGCGTGTGTCCGGTTCGAAGCGGCGCATTGCGCGGCGCACTTGGCGACGAATTCTGCAGCAGGCTGTACCGTGTCCGCGAGTCCCTCGCGGCGCGGACAGGCACTGGTGCCCGACCGCTTGAACGCATTGATGAAGCCCACCGCAATCACGAGACCGCAATCCCTCGCCCTTGTCGAGGCCGACGCCACGCCCGCAACGGCGCGCGTCGGGCCCGCTCTCGTCGTACCGCAGCGATCGCTGCGCGCGCGGTCGGCATCGAAGGCGTCCGCCGCACGATAGCGTTACACCGCGCGCAATTTCCGCGCGGTTCCGTTTCGCCCGCCTCACGCCCGGCCGGACCCGCGCCGGGAAAACAATCATGAAGCGCATGCTGTTCAATGCCACCCAGGCCGAGGAGCTTCGGGTGGCCATCGTCGACGGCCAGAAGCTCGTCGATCTCGACATCGAATCCGCCAGCAAGGAGCAACGCAAGAGCAACATCTACAAAGCCGTCATCACCCGCGTCGAGCCGAGCCTCGAGGCGTGCTTCGTCGACTACGGCACGGAGCGCCACGGCTTCCTGCCGATCAAGGAGATCTCGCGCCAGTACATGAAAGGCCGCGGCCGCAGCGACAACGGCGGCGGCGACGACGGTGACGGCGAAGGCGGCGGACGCGGCCGGATGCAGGACCAGCTGCGCGAAGGGATGGAGCTGATCGTCCAGGTCGACAAGGACGAGCGCGGCAACAAGGGCGCGGCGCTCACGACGTACATCTCGCTCGCCGGACGCTATCTGGTGCTGATGCCGAACAATCCGCGCGGCGGCGGCGTGTCGCGCCGCGTCGAGGGCGAGGAGCGCAACGAGCTCCGCGACGCGATCAACGGGCTCGACGTCCCCGACGGAATGAGCGTCATCGCGCGCACCGCCGGCATCGGACGGTCGACCGAAGAGCTGCAGTGGGACCTCAATTACCTGATGCAGCTGTGGCACGCGATCGAGGACGCGTCGAAGCTGCAGTCCGGAGCGTTCCTCATCTACCAGGAATCGAGCCTCGTCATCCGCGCGATCCGCGACTATTTCCATCCCGGACATCGGCGAGCTCCTGATCGACACCGAGGCGATCTTCGAGCAGGCGCAGCAGTTCATGAGCCACGTGATGCCGGCGAACGTGAACCGCGTCAAGCTCTACAAGGACGACGTCCCGCTCTTCTCGCGCTTCCAGATCGAGCACCAGATCGAGACCGCGTACGCGCGGCAGGTGCCGCTGCCTTCGGGCGGCGCGATCGTGATCGACCACACCGAGGCGCTCGTCTCGATCGACGTCAACTCGGCGCGCGCGACCAAGGCCGGCGACATCGAGACGACGGCGTTCAACACCAACCTCGAGGCGGCCGACGAGCTCGCGCGGCAGTTGCGGCTGCGCGACCTGGGCGGGCTCATCGTCATCGACTTCATCGACATGGAGAGCGCGAAGAACCAGCGCGAAGTCGAGAACCGGCTGAAGGACGCGCTGCGCTACGACCGCGCGCGCGTGCAGCTCGGCAAGATCTCGCGCTTCGGATTGATGGAGCTCTCGCGCCAGCGGCTGCGCCCCGCGCTCGCCGAGTCGGCGTACATCCCGTGCCCGCGCTGCCACGGCATCGGCCACATCCGCGGCACCGAATCGACCGCGTTGCACATCCTGCGCATCCTGCAGGAGGAGGCGATGAAGGAGAACTCGGCGCAGGTCATTGCACAGGTGCCGATCGATGTCGGCACGTTCCTTCTCAACGAAAAGCGCAACGAGGTGCTGTCGATCGAGACGCGATTCAAGGTCAACGTGCTGCTCGTCCCCAATCGCCACCTGGAGACGCCGAACTACACGATCGAGCGGTTGCGCCACGACGACTTGAACCAGAGCGAGCCGCTCGCGCTCTCGTTCAACCTCGTCCAGCAGCCCGAGGAGCAGGACCCGGTCAAGCAGATGAAGGAAGAGGCGAAGGAGCCGCGGCCCGAAGCGGTGGTCAAGGGCATCACGCCGGCGCAACCGGCGCCGCTGCCGCCGGTCGCGCCACCCGCGCCCGCAACGTCGCCGATCGCCGCGCAGGGAAATTCCGGCGGCTGGTTCGCGAAAGTGCTGTCGTGGTTCCGTCCGGAGCCCGCGATTCCCGCGCCGCCGCCGCGAACCGACAAGCCGCGCGAGAGCCGCGAGCCGCGCCGCGAGGCGTTCGAAGGACGCGACAACCGCGGAGAGCGTGATCGCCACCGCGGCCAGGAACGCCGCGATGGCCGGCGCGACGAGCGCCGCGGCGAAGGCCGCGACAATCGAGCGCGCGGCGGCGAGCGGCCGCAGGGGCAGCAGCGCGACTCGCAGCAGGCGCGCGCGCAACAAGGCGCCGGCGGCCAGCGCCGCGATCGCCAGCAACGCGACGGACAGCAGCAACGTGACGGTCAGCAGCCGCGCGAGGGCAACAGCGCGATGGACAACAGCAGCGCGAAGGTCAGCCGCCGCGCGAGCCGCGTCCGCCGCGCGAGCCACGTCCGCCCCGCGAAGCGCGCGAAGGGCAGCCGCCGCGCGAGCCGCGTCCGCCGAGGGAGCCGCGCCCGCAAGCGCCCGCCGGCGATGCGACGCTGCCGGCGATCGAGGCAGCCGAGCCCGGATTGGCCCGCCCAGCCGAGCGCCCACCGATGGCGGGCGAAGCGCCGGAGGGAAGTCGCCGGCGCCGTGACCGGCACCGTCGCGGCGATCGCGGAGAACGCGGCGATCGAACCGAGCGCGAAGCGTCGCGCACGCCGTCTCCGCCGGAGGCGTCCGATGCGTTGACAGGCGATTCGGATCGGAGTCTCCATCCGCAGAGCACCCACGAGTCGCGCACCCATCGCTCCGCAAGCCGCCGCACCCGACGTTCGACGTTCCGATGCAGGGCGAAGCGCGCGATCATGATCGCAGCGAAGTGCGCGCGTCGCGCGATGCCGAGCGCGCCACGGAGCCGCCGCAGTTCGTCGAGCCGAAGGTCGTCGCGCCTCAGCTGGGCGCCGGGCTCGTCGGTTCAGCCGGTTGCCCCGAGCGATCAAGCGCGCCCCGTCGAAGCGGCGCGGCCGGTGCGTCCTCCGATCGACGTGCCGCCGATCACGTCGACGCTGCCCGCCGGACTCGGGGCTCGAAATCGTCGAAACGCGGTTCAAGCCCGCGCCGCTGCCGGAAGCCGAAACCCGTTCCGGCCGGTCCGCGCCGCGTACGCCCGCCGCGCGTCGCGACTCCGGAGGAGCCGCTGCAAATCGTCGAGACGCGAAAGGGCGAGCAGCCGCCGGCGGGTTGACGCGTCGCGCTGCGCAACGACTCGTCCGAGGCCATGAAACTTGGCGAAATCCCAACGGCGGCGCCTCACCGCCGGCCACGGTGTCTCCTCGGCGCGCTGCGCGTCCCATGGGTCTTGGCGATCGTCGTTGCGACGGCGGCGGGACTCGCCGCGGCGGCGCCGCAAGACGACGCGGAGGCAGCCTACGCTCGCGGCGACTATGCAACCGCGTTCAGGCTGTACCGTTCGCTCGCCGAGTGGGGCCTCGCATCGGCGCAGTACAGCGTCGGCTTCATGTACGCGAATGGCGCCGGCGTCGCCCAAAGCTATGCGGAGGCGCTTCACTGGTTCCACGAAGGCAGCCGAGCAGGGCGACGCCAACGCGCAGAACGACCTGGGGGTGATGTACGCAAAGGGTCAAGGCGTTGCGCAAGACACCGCGGAAGCCGCACGGTGGTACCGTAAAGCCGCCGATCATGGCAACGCGGAGGCGCAGAATAACCTCGGCTCTGCTTACGCGAGCGGACGCGGCGTCGCGCGCGATGACGCGGAGGCCCTTCGCTGGTTCCGAAAGGCCGCGGACCAGGGGAGCGCGAGTGCCGAGTACAACCTTGGCTTCCTGTACGCCAACGGTCGCGGTGTGCAGCGAGACGACGTCGAAGCGCTGAAGTGGTTCCTCAGCGCCGCCGCGCAGGGAGACGTCGGCGCGCTGTACAACGCTGGGCTTGATGTACGCGAGCGGTCGTGGAGTGGCGCGCGATCCCGTCGCAGCCTTGAAGTGGTTTCGCGGAGCCGCCGATCAGGGCCACGCCGCGTCTCAGTACAGCCTCGGCGTGATGTACGAGACTGGCGAAGGGACGGCGCAAGACCGAGCAGAGGCGATCGCCTGGTTCCGCAAGGCTGCCGAGCAGGGCAATGCTGCGGCCCAATACAATCTCGGCGTCCTCTACAGTGCGGGCTCAGGCGGTAGCGCAGGACGACGCCGAGGCGGTCCGATGGTATCGGAGAGCGGCTGACCAGGGCGACCGCAGCGGCCAGGCGAGCCTCGCATTCATGTATGCGGCGGGACGAGGCGTTGGGCAGAGCTATCCTGAAGCTGCGGAATGGTATCGGAAGGCCGCCGACCAAGGCGATACCGGCGCCCAGAACAGCCTCGCCTTCCTGTACGCCAATGGCCAAGGCGTGCCGCAGGATCTCTCCGAAGCCGCAAGACGCTACCGCCGCGCCGCGGAACGCGGCAATGCGGCCGCCCAGTACAACCTCGGCGTGTCGTACGACGCCGGTCAAGGCGTACCTCAGGACCGCGTTCAGGCGCTGATGTGGTACACGCTCGCAGCGGCGCGATTCGAGGCCTCGGAGACCGACAATCGCGGCAAGGCCGTTCGAGGACGCGAACTCACGGCCGCGAGGATGACTGCGGCAGAGGTCGCGGAAGCGGAAAGACTCGTCCGCGATTGGCGACCCCGCTCCTGTGAGCGCTATTTGCTCGAGCAAAGTCCGAGCACCGTTTCCTCGATGCTGCATTTCGGCTTCTGTTTCGCCGCAATGCATTTTTGCAGCTCGCTCGCCGTCTGCGGGTAGTAGATCCAGCCGGCGCCAGGGTCGGGCATCGCAAGCTCGACTTCCTTCCACTTCGGGTGCCCCGCTTCCTGCAGCTTGGTGAAATTCTGGCACAGCGACCGCGCGAACCTGGCGAGGTAGACCCTCGTGTCCTTGAGGTTGTAATCGTAGGTCACGAGATACGCCTTGACGGCGAATGCCGCGATGTTCTCGCTCAACAGGTTCGGGTAGTTGGCGACGCGAACGATTGCCGGGAAAGTAGGTCTTGAGCGCGGCCTTCGTCGTCGCGTGGTTGGGATCGACCTTGAGCAGCTTGATGAACTGGCGCACTTCCGGCTTCATGTCGGTGAGCAGCTTGGCGGGCTGTCCGAGGACGAGCGCCACGACGTCGACGGACTTGTCCGCGATGAGCTTGACCAGCCCTTCCTCGTTGGTCAGGAAGCTCGCCTTCGCTTCGCGACAGCGGTTCGTTGAACATCAACCGGTACAGCGTCGCGGTCGTGAGAGCGGTCCCGCTCCCGATCGGTCCCGCGTTGATCCGCGCGTCCTTGATCTCGTGCACGAAGTTCATCGGCGAATCGGCCCGAACGACGAAATAGATCTCCTCGTTGTACAGCGGCATGATCACGCGCAGCGGGCGGATGATCGTGGCCGCTTCGGAATTTCCGGAGGCGGCCTGGTCGAGGAAGGCCTGGTAGACGTCGGACTGCACGAGCGCGAACTTGACGCCCGATTCGTAGCGCAGCCGCTTGATGTTCTCCGCCGATCCTGCCGAAGGCAGCGCTTCGAGATCGATGTCCGCTCCAGGCGCAACGTAAGTGGCGAGGTCGCGGCCGATCACGATGTAGGTCCCCTTCTCGGATGCGGTAACGATCTTGTATTTCGCCGCGCCCAGCGCCGGCGCCGCTTGGAGCATGGTCACAACAGCCAACCATGCGATCACCAGGACCCTGATTGTCATCCGTCGATCTCCGCGCTTGGTGGTGTGCTCTCGGTCGGACTCGCACTCGCGCGTTGATGATACGCAAACCCTGCCGGGATTGGCGAGTCCTCCGCGCGCACCCGCGCTGAACCGTTCGGCAAGGAGCGAGCCGCCGAGCACCCTCCCCGGGCGGCGCCGGCGGCGCTCGACACTGCGCTTCAGGGCGAGACGGGCGCGCGCGATTACTTGAGGTTCAGCAGCGCCTTCGCCGCGATCGGATCCGGAGCGGGCGATTTGTTCGCCTGGCTCGGGGCGTTGCCCGCGCTTTGCCCTGCCGACGACGCGTTGGTCTTCGCCGACGGCGAGATCGCCGCCTTCGCGGCTATCCGGCGCAGCCCGTCGTCCGTCGTCGATGGAGAGGAAGGAGCGCTGCTCGGCGTTGCCGGCGAAGCGGTGAATCCGAGCAGGTTGCTGAGCTGGGCGCCGCTAATGCTCGGCGGTGCGGCTGCGACCGAAGCGGTCGGGGCCACCGCCGGCGCGCCATTCGTTCGTGGAAGCGACGTTTGCCGACGACGTCTTCACCTGCGGCTTTTCGGCGACGGATGCCTGTTGCGCCGCCGCCGGGCTGACCGCTGCGGCGCTCGGCGCAGCGGGCGGCGGTGAACCGGCCGTGGCTGCGCTCGGCACCACCGGCGCCGTCGACGACACGACGGGCGGAGGTGAGGCGGCGATCTGATCGCGGCCTGCTGACGTTCGAGGTCCTGTTTCTCGTTGCGCGCCGCAAGCTCGGCCTGCTGCTGGGCTGCTTCCTCGGCCATCGTTTGCTGCGGGGTCTTCTCCTGGTTCGCGGCGGTCGTGAAGGTGATCGTGTCGTTCACCTTATCCATCGTCGCCTTGCGCTGCAGCGCTGCGACCGCCAGTTTCTGCTGCTCGGCAAGTCGAGCGGTTTCAAGCTCCGCATCTGTCGGCGATTGCTGCGGTTGTTGTTGCGGTTGCTGTTGTTGCGGTGCCGGTTGTTGCGTTTGCTCTTGCGGTTGCGCCCGCTGCGGCATCGGTGTCGCTTTCACCTGCGGTTCGGGCACTGGCATCGCAGCCTTTCGGGCCGCCTCGCGCTCCGCCTTCGCCTTCAGCGCTTCTTCGACCACGCCGATGTGCTCGAGAACGGCGTTGGCGATGTCCATCCGGCCCAGCATCGCCGCGATGCGCGCGGTTTCCCGCGCTTCGCATCCCTTGTCGACCGTCGACGCATTCGCGCCGATCGCAAAGCCCGGCACGCTCACGCCGACTCCGCCGCTGAATCCATTGCATGGGCCCGATGCAGGGCCGCCGACGCTCACGTCGGGCGTGTTCTTGATCGTCTGCGATCCGCTGTAGCGGACGTTGTTGTCGTTGACGTAATGATTCGTTTCCGGATCGACGCCCGCCGCCAGCCCCTTGATGCCGCCGGGCGCGGATGGCGTGATGTAGTTGACGGTGACTTCCGCAGCCTGCGAGTTCCCGGTACCCGTGCTGTTGATCGAGCCTGTCGAAACTCCGGTAACCGTGCCGCCCTGCGCGTTCGCGGCGCCGCCGCTCGCAGTGCCACCGGTGCCGCCTTTCGACGAGCCGCCTGCTCCGCCGGTGGCCGTACCTCCGGTTCCGCCCGACGAATTGACCGTGTTTGAGTTGCTCGACGAGCCACCTGTTGCGGAGCCCCCGGAGGCCGCCCCGCCCTGCCCGCCCGCGCCGCCTGTCGCGGTGCCGTTGACGATCTGGGCCGATCCGAGCTGCGAATAGGCTGCAAGGGAAAGCGCGAGCGCTACCGCGGACCACGACTTGTTCATCGCTTCTGTCCCGTTTCGGCTGCCTGCATCGTGGCGACATGGGGAACCCGAACGCCGGGTTCCCCATGCATCACACTACGGTGCTACCCGGTCAGCAACCCGGGCCTCTGCACGTGTTGCCGCCGCCCTCGAGCCTTGCCGCCGCCACCTTGCCGCTGTTGTTGCTGCCGGCGGCGCCGTTGTTGTTCTCGACGGTGACCTTGTTGCTGGCGTCGCCGCCGCTCCCGCCCTTGCCGCCCTGGGCCGACCCGGTCTTCGCATCGCCGCCGATCGCAATCGACTTGTCGGTGACGTCGCCCGCGATGGCCTTGCCCGAGGTCGCCGTCGCCGGCGGAGTTCTTGTTGCCGTCGGTCGTGCTCTTCGCGTCGGCGCTTGCGCCGACCACCGTGTTGCCCATCGTCGCCGATTGCGATGTCGTGCTGCTCGTGTCGCCCACCGTCGGCGATGCCGCCGGCGTTGATGCCGCCCTTGTTGTTGCCGCTGCTTCCGTCGCCGGCGATCGTCTTGCCGCCGGTCGCCTTGTTGCTGGCGTCACCCGCGGTGGTCTTGCCGCCGTCCGTTTCGCCACCCTTGACGGAACCGCTGGAAACGTCGTTGTAGATCTTGCCCGACGATCCGTCACCGGCGTACGCCTTGCTGCTTCCGTCGCCGCCTATGCTCGTCGACTTGGATGCGGTCACGCCAACCGCGAAGCCGGTCTTGGCGTCGCCACCGCTGCCCTTGCCGCCGTCCGCAGTGCTCTTGGCGTTGCCGCTCGTGGAATCGGAGCCCGTCGCGCTGCCGCCGCTGCCATCTCCGCCCGTACCGTTGGCTCGCGCATTGCCGCCGCTCGCGTTGCCGCTGTCTCCGGCGCCGCCGGTTCCCGCGCCGCCTGACGCGCCGCCGGTGCGTTGCAGCACCCGCTCGTTGCCACGATCCGGATGGAGCTGCCAGCGCTGCCGCCGCTTGGCCGACGATGCCGACGCCACCGCTGCTCGCGTACCCCTGAGCCGGCGCGCCCCGCCTGCGCCGCCGCGCGGAGGTCGCCCCGGTCCCCCGCCGGCCCGACGTCCGTGCCGCCCGCCGACCGGGCCCCGCCCCGCCTGCCCCGCACCGCCGGCGACGTGCGCCTCCGGACCGCCTGTCGCCCGCTCCGCCGCGATTGCCGCCGTTGGCGGCGGCGCGTCGTTGGGGCCGCCGCCCGTTCCCGCGCCACCCGCCCCTGCGCCCGCTGTCGTGTCTCCGCTCGTCGACGAGCTCGCCGCGGGGCCGCTCGTTCCTGCGCCGCCCGTGCCGTCGCCGCCGGTCGCGCCGCCCGACCCTGTCGCACCGCCTGTAGCGCCGGTCGAGGACGATGCGCCGCCCGTGCCCGTGCCGCTCGTCGCTGCGCCGCCCGTTCCTGTACCGGTCGTTTGCGCGCCACTGCTCGCCGCGCCGCTCGTCATCGTCGCGCCGGTGACGGCGCCGCCCGTCGCCGCGCCGCCTGTGCCTGGCCCGCCGTCGTCGCGCCGCCCGTCGCGCCGCCGCCGGTACCCGCGCCCGTGGTCTGCGCGCCCGAGGATGCGCCGCCGCCTTGCGACCACGGATCCACGTTCGACGTGGAGCCCTGCGATCGCGCCGACGGAAACGCCGGTCGTCCCGCCCGATGCGCCATTGTTGCTGTTCGTTTGCGTCGCCGCGCCGCCGGTCGCCGCACCCGAAGCCGCGTTCGAACTGCCGGAATTCGTAGCCGGGCCGCTGGTCGCCGCACCGCCCGTCGCCGGGCCGCTGGCCGCGTCGCCGCCCGCGCCGCCCGCGCCGCCTGTCGCGGTCGGGCTGACGGATTGCGTGGACGTGCGGTTGCTCGTGCGCGTGTTGTTGCTGTCCTTGTTGTTGCTGTCGGTGTTGGTCGTGTTTCTCGTGTCGGTATCGGTCTTGGTCTTCGTGATCGTCGTCGTGATCGGAAGCGTGTTGTTGCTGTTCGTGTTCGTGACCGGCGCCGTGACCGTGTTGGTGTTCGAGTTGCTACTCGTACTCGTGTTGTTGCCGGTCGTGGAGCCCTGCCCGGTCGTCTGAGTACCCGACTGTTGGGCAATGGCTGCGCCCGACGCGAAGATCGCAGTGACCGCAAGTGCAATCAAAGTCTTGTTCATTCGGTGCTCCTGATATGGGTGTTTCCGAATCCGCGTGGCAGGCACTCGATGTTCCGGCAGTGGCCACCACGCGAGCCCTACCGCTTTCGTGCGAGATCACCTTGGAGTGGCGGTTGGATTGCCTGTCCCCGGGATACGCTCGCTGGAGCGATCACGGAGGCGCCCTGATGCTGCGCAACGGTTCTTGCCGCGGACGAAAGAACACGCAGCGAACGAGCCAGCGCCCGCCATCGAAGATGGACTCGGGCGCCGGCATCGGTTGTGGACGACGCCGCACGCTCATCAATGAAGCTCCCGACTGCAAAAAGGCAATACTTCTCCCTCGACGCGTCGCGTGCGCAACCACGCGGACTCGTGTCGAAGAGTCGCCGCAGACAACCTGTAGTCAACCTACTTGCAGTATCGCCTTCGAGCAAGAATTGCGCCCGTCACAGGGTCTGTCTTTTTCCTCAGCGACTTGCGATAGCTCACTTATCCTTGCGCGACACGATGTGCAGCAGATGTGCAGCACGAGCGCAGCACCTGCGATGGATTGTCAAAATTTCCGACGCGACGCGAGCTCCGATCGAACTGCGATTGCGGTCGTTGGTTCGGCACTCGTGTTCCTATTCGCGTCGGGCGCGAACGTGGCACCGCGTACCTCCGGGTGCCTCCGATGCCGATGGAAGATGAGGCGTCTCGCAAACCGCGTGATCCGCCTGCTCGTCATTCTGTGCAACGCATGTGCCGCTGCGCAACGTGATGCCGATGACGCCGCAGTTGCACCCACGCTCCGACGCAGCTGATGAAAGTGCCTGCGGCACGGCAAAGCCCGCTCGCGCTTGCGGCAATCGCCTCGTAGGGTCGGGACAACGATCACGCCATTCGATGTAAGATTTTCCGACCGGAAACAGTGCGCGATTTCGGTGCCCTTCGCGTTGCCGTGACCATTGCGGCGTCATTGCCTCCTACATCTGCGGAAATTCATTCCACTCAATCGTCGACCGCGGAATGCATCGCAGATCGCATCGCTCCGAACCGCCCCGGTACTCGAAGACTGCGCAATCACGAGTTCGCGCTACGCGCCACAGACGCAAGACGTGTTATGCGCATGGCATCATGACAAATGCATAGGTCACGATATTGATTATGCAGTCAGCATAGACGGCAGCATGCGATTTGCTCTTTCTTTGACTGTAAATTTTTTCGTCAACGCGTCGCTTCACTCGCGTCGCATTCGGATCGCGCGATGATCTTCTGATATCGTTTCCCCCGGATTCGATTTGTCGATCGCGCCAAAGCTCGATGGCCGGGAGTCGACCGAGTTCCGGCAGTGGTCTGCGGTAGCGGTCTGCAAATGCGGGATTGACGATGCAAGTCCACGATACTTCCTTGGCGGGGTGTAGCGGGCTGTGGCGCACCTGCCGGGGCGCGACCGCGCGCAAATCGAGAGGCGTCGGCGTTCGCTTCAATCACATCTGGCTGATCCTGCTGCTGGCGGCCGCGACCGATTCAACGGCACAGTTGTCGGTACCTCCCGCGTATTTCCCGGGTCATGGGACGAAGATAGCGCATCCTCTCGCGCAAATGCGTTCGGCCGGCGATGCGCCGTCGCGTGCGATCTTTCTGCCGCGTCCGACCGCGGCCGAGTACGCAACCTTGCGCCCTGCGTCCGTGGGCTCGGATCCCAATTCGAAGCCCCGGAAGAGTCGCGGCGCGGCCGTCGGATTCCCGCGCGTCATCCCGGCGCCTGATAACGCGATACCTCTCGCAGACCTTCCGTGGCAGACATTGCCCGACGGAACCCGCACCGCCCGAATCGAGCTCACGTCGCGCGGCGCGGTTGCCATTCGCGTGCAAATCGGACTCGACAACCCTTTGGATGGGCTGGTTCTGCGCTTCAAAGGATCGGCGAGCGCCGCGTTGATCTTTGCGAATACGGCGGCGGCGATCGTCGGCAACCACGCCTTCTGGACGCCTGTTCTCGAGGGCGAATCCGCAACGATCGAGCTCGAAGTGGCGCCCGGCGTTGCCGCAGGCGACGCAATTCTTGCGGTGCCCATGATTTCGCACCTCGGGGCGGCGGATTCAGGTTTCAAATCGCTGAGCTCGTACATTGGTCGCGCCGAAGCGTGCGAAGTCGATGTCGCGTGCGTGACGCCCGCTCTCCAGCAGCAGATCGCGAGCGCCTCCAACGCCGTCGCCAGATTGATCGTTACGGTGTCCGGCACCACTTATCTCTGCTCGGGAACGCTGCTCAACGACGCCAGGGGCTCGTTCACGCCCTACTTCCTAACGGCGAACCACTGCGTAACGGGCCTCGTCGACACGACAGGTCCGGGCGGCGTCGCCGCCGACGCTGCGACCACCGTCAACACCTACTGGTTCTTCCAGGCCTCCGCGTGCGGCGTCCAGGCGGAGCCCGCCTACACGCTCGTTGCCGATGGCGCGGCGCTGCTTGCTCGCAGCGTCGACTACGATTGGTCGCTGCTCCGGCTCAATGGTGCGCCCCCGGCGGGGTAACGTTCGCTGCCTGGAACGCGGCCGGGCCGCTCACTGGGGGCACAGCCGTCGCCGTGATTCATCACCCCGAGGGCGATCTGAAGAAAATCTCGCAGGGCAACGTGTTCGGCTACCGGCCCTACTCCGATGGAAGCAGTTTCATCCAGGCGCAATGGACGCTCGGCGCCACCGAAGAGGGCAGCAGCGGAGCGGGCCTGTTTGCGCTGAATTCCGTCAATGGCAACTACGAGCTGCGCGGAAGCCTCGCGGGTGGCTCCGGGACCTGCAGCACACCTCGCGTGCCCGACGAATTCTCGCGATTCGACGTCGCGTTCCCGCTCGTGCAGGAGTATCTCGCGCCGGACGCAACGAATTCGGCGAAGACAGCGCCGGTGACGGAGTTCTACAAGGCAGATTCGGGCACCTACCTCCTCACCGCGGATCCAGCGGAAGTTCGCGCCCTCGATGACGGCGCGCCGGATGGGTGGGTCCGGACGGGCCTGCGTTTTCTCGCCTATACCGATCCTGCCGCCGCCCCGATGGCCGTGCAGCCTGTGTGTCGGCTGCGTTTGGCGCCCGGCCATGGCGACGATCGTCTTCTACACGTCCTCACCGCAGGAGTGCGCCGATATCCTGGCAAATTACGGCAGCGCATGGGTGCTCGAGACTGCCGCCGCGTTCTACGTTGCGATGCCCGATGCCGCAACCGGCGCGTGCCCGGCGAATACCCGACCCGTCTATCGTTTCGCGAGCACGGCCAACCCGACGCGGCGGCGGTACACGGCGGAGGTCGACGTGCGCGACTCGATGATTCGGCGCGGCGGATGGACGCAGGAAGGATTTGGCTTGGCGCCGGACCAGGTCGCCATGTGCGCGCCGACAGCCGGCCCGACGACGATCGGTCCGCCCGCAGGCGGCAACGCAACTACGAAGGGCTTTGGTGGGCCGCCGCCGGATCCGAATCGGGTTGGGGGCTGTCGGTCGCCGCAGCAGGGGGACACGCTGTTCGTTGGCTGGTTCACATACGACAGCAGCGGCAAGCCGTGGTGGCTGTCGATGACCGCGAACAAGACCGCTCCGGACAGCTATTCGGGATTGCTCATCGAGACGTCGGGACCGCCATTCAATGCCGTGCCGTTCAACCCGAACGAGGTAATCCGGACGCCAATCGGTGCCGCGACGCTCACGTTCAGCGACGGCGGCACCGGCACCTTCTCCTACGCGATGGCCGGGGCTGCGCAAACAAAGGCAATCACGCGCTTCGTCGTTCGGTCCCTTGCCCACGTGCGTCTATGGGACCCAACCCGACTTCGCGGCGGCGGCGAACTACCAGGATGTCTGGTACGTGCGCGGGAGGCGCAGAGTCGGGCTGGGGCCTCTTGTTGACGCACCAGGGCGACGGGATCTTCGTCGCGTGGTTCACCTACGATGAAAATCGCAGACCGCTGTGGCTGTCGGCGATTGCATGGAAGGTCGGTCCGGGCCAATACAGCGGGACGCTGATCCGGACCACCGGACCGCCGTTCAATGCCGTCCCATTCGACCCGGCGAAAGTAACGCGCGATGCCGGCGGGCACGGTGGCGCTGACGTTCACCAACGGCAATCAAGCCACCTTCACCTACTCGATCGACGGCGTCGCGCAGTCCAAGCCGATTGACCCGGCTGCTGTTCGCCCCTCCCGCGGGGACGCTGTGCCGGTAGCGCCGGTGTGCTACGTCACGTATGCGCGGCGGCGTTCCACCGCCGCGAGAAACACGCCGCTCAGCACGATGACCGCGATGCCGAGGGCCGACCAGCGGTCCGGAAGCTGACCGAAGATCAGGTATCCGTAAAGGACGGCCCAGATCATCTGCACGTAGGTGAATGGAGTCATCAGCGATGCCGGAGCGAGGAGATAGGTGGCGATCACGAGACAAGTGACCGAGTCCGGCGAGCAATCCGAGCAGAAGAAACAACCCTCCGTCCTGGAAGGTGAAATGCAGGTCGCCGGCGCCCCACGGCAGCATGACGGTGAGGACGATGGTGCCGACGAGCGCGCTGTAGAACAATGTTGTGTACACGTCCTCGCCGGCGAGCTTCCGGGTGAGCATGTGGTAAAACGCGTTGAACAGAGCCGCTCCGAACATCAGCAATGCCGCGGGATGGAGGATCGCCGATCCCGGCCGCAACAGGATCAGCACACCGACGAAACCCGTGAGCGACGCGATCCAGCGCGCGCGCGTCGGACGCTCGCCCAGAAACGGTCCGCGAGAGCATGACGATGAACACCGGAGCAAGGAACAGGATCGCGGAGCCCTCGGCCAAAGGCAGGTAGCGCAGCCCGCCGAAAAAGCATACGGTTGCGCCAAGCAGCATTGCCGATCGGAGCAATTGCAGCGGAAGCCGGCGAGTACGCCAGAAGCCGCTTCCGCATCGATGCCAGGCAAACGGCGCGACGATCAGCATCTGGCCGACGTAGCGGGCCCAGACGACGAGAAAGAGCGAGTGGTCCTGAACGAGGTATTTCGCCGTCGTGTCGAGCGAGGTGAGGCAAAACCCCGCGAGCAGGAACACGGGCAGCGCACGCCACGCGTCGAATTCCTGGATCGCCCGCACGACCCGCATGGGCGGCCCCAGCAGGAAATCAGCCGCCGATGTTTCGCGGACGCCGTGGTCGGCGATGTTGAGCGTGCTGAAACGCCTGTCGTGGTGGAGACTCTCGTTTCCGCCGTCCGCAAGCCGGAGATCGATCGGCGGCGAATCCTCGGCGGCAGACGCATCCGAGGGGCCGGCGTATCGGGCGTTCGAGTTCATGGATGGCGGGTTCATCACCACTCGATTCATCGGCACGGCGATGCCAGATTCCATTACGATCGACGCAGGAAATTCCAGCGCATGTTCATTGCCGCCCGAGCACATTGTACTTCGGCGCCGTTGCATTTCCGGTGCATTCCGTCGGGCCGAGCCCCGGTCCTCGTCTGAATCGAGGGTTGCGTCGCCGCGCCGTCCATCGCCAGGGTATTGATTCGTCGTCAACAGATGCTGTAGCGTATTCGAACTGATTCGTACCGCCCGCGCGCACGGACCGACGATAGTGGCTCCAAGCGTTGGATGTGCGACGGTCGCTTGAATTTGCGAGGCTATCGATATGCGATTCATCGTCGAACCCTTTGCGCAAGGTGGTCCGGGGCGCAGCCCGGGCGAATCGCTGCTGCTCAACGACGCCGGAATGCTCAGGCTGGACAAGTGGGCGCTTGCCCGCGACGCTCACGAGCAGGGCAACTACGCCGCCGAGGCCCTTCTCTACAAACAGATGGCCGAGCGCGGAGACGTCCGCGCGCAGAACAGCCTTGGTGTCATGTATGGAACGCGGCGCGGCGTCCCGAAGGATTTCGCCGAAGCCCTCAAGTGGTTCAGCAAGGCGGCAGAGGTCGGCAACGCAGCGGCACAGACCAACCTGGCGTCAATGTACTGCGAAGGTCTCGGCGTCGCTGTCAGCAATGTCGAAGCCGGCAGGTGGTACCGAAAAGCGGCGGAAGCCGGCGTTGCGTATGCCCAATCCCGGCTCGGAATAATGTACGAAAGCGGGCAAGGCATGCCGCCCGACGCGGCGGAGGCGATGAAGTGGTATCGCAGGGCCGCGGTCCAGGGCGAAGCTGACGCTCAGTACAACCTGGGGTGCTTGTATAGCCTGGGCCAGGGTGTGCCGCGGGATGACGCGGAGGCCGTCAAATGGTTCGAGAAGGCAGCCGTCCAGGGCAATCCCTATGCGCAGAACAACGTCGCCGTGATGTACCACTGCGGTCGCGGCGTGGCGCGGCACGATCGGGAAGCGACGAAATGGTATCGCCAGGCCGCAGACCAGGGGATCGCCGTTGCGCAATTCGGCCTTGCCCTGATGTACGACACGCCGGACGCCTCGGACCAGGACTATGCGTCGGCGGTCAAGTGGTACCTCCGCGCGGCGGAGCAAGGCAATGCCGAAGCGCAAAACAACCTCGGCCGCATGTACGAGGATGGTCGCGGGGTTCGCCAGAACTTCGCCGAGGCGGTAAGGTGGTTCAGCGCATCAGCGAACCATGGAATCGCGGCGGCGCAGTTCAACCTCGCTCGAATGTACGAGAGCGGCCACGGCGTGGCGCGCGATTTTCGCGAGGCGGCGGCGCTATATCAGAAGGCTGCCGACCGCGGGGACCCCGCCGCTCAGTTCAACCTCGGCGTCATGTATTACAAGGGCCGCGGCGTGCCGAGGGACTATGTGGAGACGCACAAGTGGCTGGAGATCGCGGCAGCCCGATTCAAGGACTCGATGCCTGACGGTCGTCGGCGTGCGGAGCGGAGTCTTGAAGCCGTGACCACGAAGATGACGCGTGCGCAAATCTGGGAGGCACACAAGCTCGCCGGGGAGTGGAAGCCCTGGGCCTCGTAGCGAGCCCGGCGATCATTGCCGCGCTTATCCGCCGGCGAGTGTCGCCTGCAGGCGGGTCAGCAGCCCGGCGGCTGCGATCTCGATGAGGTCGAGCACGCGTTCGAACCCGTCGTACGCGCCATAGTAGGGATCCGGGACGTCGCGGACGCCGAGCTCGGGCGCGAAGTCCAGCAGAAGTCCGAGATGACCAGCGAACTCCGGCGGCTTCATGGCGGTCAGCGCGCGCATGTTGGAGTCGTCCATCGCGAGAATCCAACCGAAACTCGAAAAGTCGGCCACCTTGACTTGGCGTCCGCGCATTGCGCTGAGGTCGTAGCCGCGGCGGCGCGCAGCCTCTATCGCGCGCCGGTCGGGCGGGACACCGATGTGCTGCGTGCCAAGACCCGCGTATTCGACGCGAGTCCGCCGGCCGATTCCGGCCCGGTCAGCGGCCGCGCGGAACACGCCGGCGGCAGTCGGCGAGCGGCAGATATTCCCCAGGCAGACGAACAGCACCGAGCCTTCCGGGGTCACGTTCCCGTTAGGTCTTTTGAAAAACATCGCCCTGGTTCGTCTTTCTGAACCCGTCGGTCGCGAGGACGCGATCGGGCACATCGGAGGCTAGCGCGCAGGTTACGGCGGGGGACCGCAATACGTCCCGGGGGTGCTCGACTTGACGCATTGGCTGAAGGCGTTCACTGCCGCTGCCTGCGCGTCCAGGATATCGCGCTCGATGGAATCGGGGAGCGTTTGGCCAAATCCGCCGATCGACTGCTGCGGCTGATAGCGCGTGCAGGCCTGCATTGCGTTGACCCAGGGCTGACCTCCGCGGATTTGTCTGTCGACGCAGTAGTAATCGACGACCCGCACGTCCTGTTGCAGCATGTGCCGCTGCTGGACGACTTGCACGGACTCGGGCGGCGCGCCGCATCGAGCGGCATTTCCCGTCATCCGCAGGCATGCACCGTAATCCGCGAATGCCTGGCCGTATGCGTTCACGAATCGATCCTGCACCTGTGCCTGTGACGCGGAGTGGCCGCCTTGGTACGGCTGCGCAAGCGCCGGCGTGGCGAGCGCGCCGAGCACTGCGATGACCAAACCGCGCTTCGGCATCGCCATCCCTTCGTTGAACGTCCGCAGATTGTACGCCGCGTCGCGAGCGGAGCAATACTCCCTCGCAACGGCATGTCGAGACGCCTGCGAGCGCGGCGCCGGCGGCGTCGGATCCGCCCTCGTCAGGCGTCGTCCGGCAGCGCGACGCCGAACATCGCCGCCTTGAGCTCGACCAGGCGGTCGCGCAATTGCGCCGCCCGCTCGAACTCGAGGTTCCGCGCCGCATCGAGCATTTCCTTCTCGACGCGCTTCAACTCCCTTTCCATGTCCTTCTCCGGCATCGCGTCGTACCTCGCGCGCGTCTGCGCGGCCCTCAGCTGCTTCTTTCCCTCGTCCGCGTCGTAGACGCCGTCGATCAGGTCCTTGATCCGCTTCTGCACGCCGATCGGCGTGATGCCCATCCGCTCGTTCCACGCGATCTGCCTGTCGCGCCGTCGCGTCGTCTCGTCGATGGCCGCGTGGATCGAGTCGGTCATCCTGTCGGCGTAGAGAATCGCCATCCCGTTGATGTGCCGCGCAGCGCGTCCGATCGTCTGGATCAGCGAGCGCTCGGAGCGCAGGAAGCCCTCCTTGTCGGCGTCCAGGATCGCGACGAGCGACACCTCGGGAATGTCGAGCCCCTCGCGCAGCAGATTGATCCCGACCAGCACGTCGAACTCGCCGAGGCGCAGGTCGCGGATGATCTCGACGCGCTCGACGGTGTCGATGTCGGAGTGCAGATAACGGACGCGCACACCGTGCTCGTTCAGGTAGTCGGTGAGGTCCTCGGCCATCCGCTTGGTGAGCGTGGTGACGAGCACGCGCTCCTCGCGGCCGACGCGAAGCGTGATCTCGGAGAGGAGATCGTCGACCTGCGTCTGCGCGGGCCGGACCTCGAGCGCCGGATCGACGAGTCCCGTCGGCCGCACGAGCTGCTCGACGACCTGGCCCGAGTGCGCGCGCTCGTACTCGGCCGGCGTCGCCGAGATGAACATCGTCTGCGGCAGCAGCCGCTCGAACTCGTCGAAGCGCAGCGGGCGATTGTCGAGCGCCGACGGCAGCCGGAAACCGTAGTTGACGAGGTTCTCCTTGCGCGCGCGGTCGCCGCGGTACATCCCGCCGACCTGCGGGATCGTCACGTGGCTCTCGTCGACGAACATCAGCGAGCGCGACGGCAGATAGTCGATCAACGTCGGCGGCGGCTCGCCCTCCGCGCGTCCCGACAGGTGGCGCGAATAGTTCTCGATCCCCTTGCAGAAGCCGATCTCGGTCATCATCTCGAGGTCGAACCGCGTCCGCTGCTCGATCCGCTGCGCCTCGACGAGCTTCGCTTGCGCGACGAAGCGGTCCTTCGTCTCGACCAGCTCGACCTTGATCGCCTCGATCGCGTCGAGCACTTTCTGCCGGCCGGTCACGTAGTGGCTCGACGGGAACACGGTGAAGCGCCCGATCCGCATCCGGATGTGGCCGGTCAGCGGATCGAAGAGGTGCATCGACTCGACCGCGTCGTCGAACAGCTCGATGCGCACCGCGCTCTCGGCGTGCTCGGCCGGGAAGATGTCGATCACGTCGCCGCGCACGCGGAAGGTTCCGCGACGGAAATCCGCTTCGTTGCGCGTGTACTGCATCTCGGTCAGCCGCCTGATGACGTCGCGCTGCGAAAGCCGATCGCCCTCCTTCGCGTGCAGGATCATGCTGTGGTACTCGGACGGGTCGCCGATGCCGTAGATCGCGGAGACCGTCGCGACGATCACGCAGTCGGGGCGCTCGAGGATGGCCTTCGTCGCCGAGAGGCGCATCTGCTCGATGTGCTCGTTGATGTGGCTGTCCTTCTCGATGTAGAGGTCGCGCGACGGCACGTACGCCTCGGGCTGGTAGTAGTCGTAGTACGAGACGAAATACTCGACGGCGTTGTGCGGGAAGAACTCGCGGAACTCGGAGTAGAGCTGCGCGGCGAGCGTCTTGTTGGGCGCGAGTACGAGCGCCGGCCGCCCGGTCCGTGCGATCACGTTCGCCATCGTGTAGGTCTTGCCCGAACCCGTCACGCCGAGCAGCGTCTGGAACGCGAGCCCGTCCTCGAGACCTTCGACGAGCTTCGCGATCGCCTCGGGCTGGTCGCCCGAGGGCTCGAACGGCTTGTAGAGCTGGTAGGGACTGTTCGGAAAGGTGACGAGCATGGCTTGATGCGGTCGACGGGAGCGCGCAGCGCAACCGGTCATTTTACTGCGATTCGGCAGTCCTCCGCATCTCCCTCTTGCGCCGAGGCTACGTTTCGGCGGGCGATACGGGCTTCCCCTCGCCCGCGAACTGCAGCGCCGCGAGCCGCGCGTAGAGCGGGCTGCGCGCGAGCAGCGCGTCGTGCGTGCCGATCGCGGCGATGCGGCCGCGCTCCATGACGGCGATCCGATCGGCATGGCGAACGGTCGCAAGCCGATGCGCGATGATCAGCACCGTCCGGCCCGCCATCAGCCGCTCGAGCGCGAGCTGGACGACGCGCTCGCTTTCCGCGTCGAGAGCGCTCGTCGCTTCGTCGAGCAGCAGGATCGGCCGATCGGCGAGCACGGCGCGCGCAATCGCGAGGCGTTGCCGCTGTCCGCCCGAAAGGCGCACCCCTCGCTCGCCGAGATTGCTCGCATAGCCGCTCCGGCAGCTCGGCGATGAATTCCGACGCGTACGCGGCTTCGCACGCGCGGCGTACGTCGGCCTCGCTCGCGTCGGGCCGCCCGTAGCGGACGTTCTCCATGACGCTGGCCGCGAAGATCACCGGGTCCTGCGGGACGACCGCGATGCGCGCGCGCACCTCGGCCGGATCGGCCGCCTGGACGTCGATGCCGTCGATGCGCACCGCGCCGGCCTGCGGATCGTAGAAGCGCAGCAGCAGCTGGAACACCGTCGTCTTGCCGGCACCCGACGGACCGACGAGCGCCACCTTGTCGCCGGCGAGGACATCCAGCGAGAAGTCGTCGAGCGCAGGCGTGTCGGGTCGCGACGGATAGTGGAACACGACACGATCGAAAGCGACGGTGCCGCGCGCCGGCACAGGCAACGCGACCGGATGCTCGGGCGCGCGGATCTGCGGCTCGACTTCGAGGAGCTCGAAGAGCCGCTCGGTCGCGCCCGCTGCGCGCTGCAGATCGCCGACGACTTCGCTGATCGTGCCCACCGCAGCGGCGACGATCACCGCGTAGAACACGAACGCCGACAGCGCGCCCGCGCTCAAGCGCCCCGCGACGACGTCGTGCCCGCCGATCCACAGGATCACGCCGACGGCGCCGAACACGAGCGTGATCACCGTGGCAACGAGCGCCGCGCGCTGGCGTATCCGGGCAACCGCCGTCGCGAACGCCGCCTCGACGCGGGAGCCGAAATCGCGCTCGTCGACCGGCTCGTGACCGTAAGCCTGCACGGTGCGGATCTCGTGCAGCGCCTCGTCGACGTAGGCGCCGACGTCGCCGATGCGGTCCTGGCTCGCGCGCGCGAGCTTCCTGACCCGGCGGCCGAACAGGATGATCGGCACGACGACGGCCGGCACGCCGGCGAGCACGAGAAGCGTGAGCTTGACGCTCGTCACCGCCAGCATGACGAGCCCGCCGGCGAGAAGCAGCAGGTTGCGGATCGCCATCGACGCGCTCGAGCCGATCACCGTGTCGAGCATCGAGGTGTCGTTGATGAGGCGCGAGATCGCATCGCCGGTCCGCGTCACCTCGAAGAACGCGGGCGGCAGCGTCAGCAGGTGGCCGAACACCGCGCGGCGCAGATCGGCGGTCACGCGCTCGCCGATCCACGACACGAAATAGAAGCGCGTGTACGTCGCCGCCGCCATCACGACGATGACTCCGAGCATCAGCGCGAGCGTGCGGTCGAGCTCGTGCGCGTCGCCGGCGGAGAACCCGCGATCGATGACGCCCTTGAGGCCCTGCCCCACTGCGAGCACCGCCGCCGCCGCGACAACGAGCGCGATCGCCGCGAAGACCACCTGCCGGCGATACGGGCGCAGGAACGCGCCGATGCGCGCGAGCGTCCTGAGCGCGGGGATGGGACGCAGCAGGGGTTCGGGCTCGGTGTTCATCGAGGACCGGCGATTTTCGCGCGTGACGCGTCTGTTGTGACGGAACAACGCACGTTAGCCGGGGCGCAGCGCATTGTCGAGGCCGCGGCCGCACGCGACAAGGTACAATGACGCGGTCCCCGGCAACGACGCTCCCATCGATGAACGCACCCTTCGCTCCCTCGCTCCTGTCCACGATCGAGCTCGCGCCGCGCGACCCGATCATCGGCGTCACCGAGACGTACAACGCCGACCCGAATCCGCGCAAGGTCAACCTCGGCGTCGGCGTCTACACCGACGAAGAGGGCAAGGTTCCGCTGCTCGAATGCGTGAAACGCGCCGAGCGCGAGATCAGCGAGACGGCGTCGCCTCGCTCCTATCTGCCGATCGACGGAATACCCGCGTACGACCGCGAGGTGCGGAAGCTGCTCTTCGGCGCTTCGAGCGACGTCGTCGCCGGCGGCCGCTCGGTCACGGTACAGGCGGTGGGCGGCACCGGCGCGCTCAAAGTCGGCGCGGATTTCCTGCGCCGATTCGCGCCCGGCGCGCAGGTCTGGATCAGCGATCCCGAGCTGGGAGAATCACCGCGCGCTGTTCGAGGGCGCCGGCTTCACGGTGAACAACTATCCTTACTACGACTCCGGCGACGAACGGCCTCGATTTCGCAGCGATGATCGCAGCGCTGGAGAAGCTCGCAACGGGAACCATCGTCGTCCTGCACGCGTGCTGCCACAATCCGACCGGCGTCGACCCGACGGCCGAACAGTGGTCGCGCATCGTCGAGGTCGTCCGCGCACGCAGTCTCGTTCCGTTCCTCGACCTTGCCTATCAGGGCTTCGCCGACGGCATCGATGCCGATGGCGCGGTCGTGCGCGCGTTCACGGCCACGGCCGGCCCAGTGCTGCTCGCGAGCTCGTTCTCGAAGTCGTTTTCGCTGTACGGCGAGCGCGTCGGCGCATTGTCGGTGGTCGCCGCCGATCGCGACGAAACCGCGCGCGTGCTTTCGCAGCTCAAGCGCACCATTCGCGCCAACTATTCGAGCCCGCCGACGCACGGCAGCCAGATCGTCACCTCGGTGCTGTGCTCGCCGGAGCTGCGCGCGCTGTGGGAGGCTGAGCTCGCGACGATGCGTAACCGCATCAAGCTGATGCGCGCGCTGCTGGTCGAGCGGCTGCACGAACGCGTTCCCGGCGCCGATTTCCGCTTCATGCTCGCGCAGCGCGGGATGTTCTCGTACTCGGGACTCGCGAAAGCGCAAGTGCAGCGGCTGCGCGAAGAGTTCGGTGTCTACGCGATCGACACCGGCCGCATCTGCGTGGCCGCGCTCAACCACCACAACGTCGACTACGTGGCCAACGCGTTCGCCAAGGTCGTCGGCTAGACGCGCGATTCGGCGTGGCGGATTTTGACAGCGTCGCGCAATCCGTTATAATTCAAGGCTATCCAGCGCGGGAATAGCTCAGTTGGTAGAGCGCAACCTTGCCAAGGTTGAGGTCGCGAGTTCGAGACTCGTTTCCCGCTCCAGCTTCTCGAGGGAGAGCCCGTAACGATTCGGATGCGGCTCTCCCTTTTCGCTTGATCGGTCGCGCGATCGTTCGTCGCGGCCGGCACCCCGGGCGGGGTGGCAGAGTGGTCATGCAGCGGCCTGCAAAGCCGTCTACGCCGGTTCGATTCCGACCTCCGCCTCCATTGCTCCCGCACTGCCCCCGGCGCGTCACTCGAATGAATTCGTGCGGCGGGCCCTTCCTGAGTCTGTCCCCTCAGCCTTGAGTGTGGCTCGGCTTATCCGAGCCAGTAGCGCCGTGCGTAGATCACGGTCACCGCGCAGCCGATGCCTATGACCAGATAGCCCACCAGCCGCGCGGGAATGACGCGCACCATCCGCCCCCCTGCATAGCCGCCGACCAGTCCGCCGATGCCCATCACGATCGCGTGCGGCCAGTCGACCAGGCCGCTGACGATGAACATCACCGCGGCGACGATGCCCATTGCCCCGCCGATCAGGTTCTTCAGCGCGTTGACCGCGCGGAAGTCACCGTGGTCGCCGAGCGAAAGGATCGCGAGCAGCATCACGCCCGCGGCCGCGCCGAAGTAGCCGATGTAGACGGCCACCGGCGTGAGCAGCACGAGCCCGACGCGATCGGCGCGCTCCGTGTGCAGCGCAGGGTCGTCGCTGTGGCGATCCGTCCAGCGCTTGAGCGGCCCCTGGATCGCGAACAGCAGCGTGGCGCTCGCGATCAATACCGGCACCGCGCCCATGAACACGCGCTCGGGCGTCAGGAACAGGAGCCATGCGCCCGACGCCGCTGCCGACGATCGAGATCACGACGATCCATGCGAACGCCGGCCGCCATTGCGGCAGCTTCTTGTAATCGGCCATCGCGGCGATGAAGTTGCTCGGCGTCATCGAAACGGTATTCGACGCCGCTGCCGCCACCGGCGGCAGACCCACCGCCAGCATCGCCGGGAACGTGATGAGCGACGCGCCGCCGACCACGGAGGTGATCACGCCGCCGGCGAGGCCCGCGCCGAGCAGCCACGCGACCGTCGCCGCATCCATCAGGCGGCGCGCGACGTCAACTGCATCCCGTCACGCACCTGCCTTGTCCGTCGAACTCCATCGTCCGGCCGGACAACCCGAGCACGACCTGGCTGCGCAGCATCCCGGAGAGCTCTGCGGTGCGCGAGCCGGGACGCGCCTTGCCGCCGACCGTCGAGGCCTCGTTGGTGTGCGAAATGATCACGGTTGTCGGCCGGATCAGCTCGTTCGCGATGTAGACGCCCGACGCGGTCGTGATCGCGCTGAGCCCCAGGTTCAGCACCATCGCGTTGGGCTTGTGGAAATCCGCGATGACGGTCTTCATGTCCGCGTGCACCGCGGTGTCGCCCGTCAGGTACATGACCAGCCCGTTGGTGAAGCGGATCACGTAGCCGCTCGGCGGCCCGAGCGGAAGCGTGAGGTTGTCGGGCTCGAGGTTGCGGCGCTCGGCCTCGTTCAGGAGCACGCGGTTGACCGAGCTGTCGTGCGACGCCGGCACGATCGTGATCTCGACGCCCTTCGCTGCGCCCGCCGTCTTGAACGTGCGCGTGCCGCCCAGGTTGTTGCCCGCGAGGCAGCTCGCGGCGAACGGCACAGTGTGGTCGTCGCCCGCCTCGCCGACCGGGCACGGCCCCGTCGGCCGGCCCTTGATCGCCTCGACGCGCTTGCCGAGGAAGTTCGCCATCTGGTTGATCATCACCAGTCCCGCGTTCTTCGACGCCGCGATCTCGGCGCTCGTCGTGTTCGGCGCGGCGGTCGCGAGCGTCGGGGTCTGGCACGTCCCGGCCCCGAGCGCGGTGAGGCGCTGGTCGCCCATGTGATCGCCGTGCGCGTGGCTCAACAGCACGACGTGGACGACGCCGAGGCGCGCGTCGTCGCCACCGAGCACCGACGCGCCGGCGTCGTAGAGGACGCGCACACCGGTCGGATCCTCGAAGATCATCGCGCGGTCGCGGTTGCAGAGCTCGCCCGCGTGCGTGCCGAGCGGCGTGATCTTGACGGTCGGTCCGGCAGTCGGCCCCGCAGGGCTCGTGGCGCAGGCGGCGAGCAGCAGCGGCACGAGGGCGAGCATCGGCTTGGCAATCATTGAAGGTTCCTCCCGGATGGACAGGTCCGAACAGATCCTATCAGATCAAGTGTGCCGCGAGCTCAGAGCACAGGACCAAGCGTTGCGATGAGGTTGTTCCATAGTCGGCGGGACATCGGCCAGGCGGCCACCTCCTCTTGCGTCACAGGATGCGACTGCGCGATGTAGTCCTGCTGGCGCTTCCGCATCACACCGGTGAGCGCGTGATCGTGGAACAGGATATTGTTCTCGTAGTTGAGCTCGAAGCTGCGACGGTCCAGGTTCGCTGAGCCGATCAATGTGACCTCGCCGTCCAGCGTGAGCGATTTCGTGTGCAGCAGGCCGCCCTCGTACTCATAGATCTTGACCCCGGCCGCGAGCAGGTCGGCGTAGTAGCTGCGGCTGGCCGCGCCAACGATCCACGAGTCGTTCCTGGCGGGGAAGACGATGGTCGTGTCCACGCCGCGATACGCGGTCGTGCACAGCGCATTCTGCAGTGAATCGTCGGGCACGTAATAAGGCGTCGTGACGACGACCTCGCGGCGCGCCGCGAACAGCAGGGTTTCGAACATCTCCGGCATGGCCGAGTAACGCACCGTCGGACCCGTGCCGACCACCTGGGCCGGCACTCCTCCCGGCCGCGGCAAGGGAAGCGGCTTGCACAGGATGTGGTCGAGATTCTCATCGACGTAGGTCATCCAGTCGCTCGCGAAGAGGAACTGATTCTGCCGGGCGATGGGACCCTCGAAGCGCATCACGGTGTCCACCCAAGGGGCGAACTTCGCCTTCACGAGGAATTCGGGATCGGCGCAGTTCTGGCTGCCGCAGTAGGTGACGCGATCGTCGATCACCACGATCTTGCGATGGTTGCGAAGGTCGATTCGACCATGGAAGGGACGCAGCAGCGGATTGCCTATCGGCAGGCCCGCGGCCGCACGCACGCCAGCCGCACGCATCGCCTGCCAGTGCTCGGAGCGAATGATCGTGCGCGAACCGAGGTCATCGGCCATGGCCCGACAGGTCACACCGCGGGCGGCCGCACGCTTCAGGGCCTCGACAACCTTGAGCCCGTTGTGATCGGGCAACCAGATGTAGAAAAGCACATGGACGTGATCCTTTGCGGCGTCGATGTCGGCCACCATCGCGTCGATCATGGCATTGGAGTCGGGCATCAGTTGCGCCGTGTTGCCGCCGATGGGGTCGAAACCGCTGATCGAGCGGCCCAGCTGAAAGACATGCCGGTAACACTCGGGGATGTTGGTTGCAGACGCCGCCGCGTCCTCGGCGAGATGACCGGGGAACGGTGGCATGCGCCCGAGAACGGAGTGCAGCCGCGCCACGCGACGACGGCCGATGTTCACCTCGCCCAGGAGCAGATAGGCGAGCATGCCCAGCAGAGGGAGCACGCCAACGACCACGACCCATGCGATTCTGGACGCGGGGTCGCGATGCGGCCGAAGCAGGATTCGCGCGATCACCGCCAACTCGAGCAGTGTGACGAGTCCAATGGCAATCAACGAGTGACGGAGCGCATCGATCATGGATACACCTGGTCGGCGACTCGGCGGGCACGATAAGCGTGCGGAGCACCCCGTTGTCACCGCAAACGGACGTTTGACTCCCGCAACCGATCCCTCCACACTCAGGTTCGGTTGAAACGACTATCCCTTGGTTACATTCAAGCGCAACCAAGGAATTGCGGAGAAACGCACGGCCACTATCGGAGCCAAAGCGAAGGAGCCGCGGGCGGCGAATGAATTCATCAAGCATTCGACCTCGCCTGCCGCTATCGCCGTCATGAGGGCGAATGGGCTCGATGCCCCGGAGCCGAGGTGAAGAAAATCCGAAGGATGGGTTGAGCTTCCACGCAAATCGACCCGAGTGCCAAGGCCCCCCCGCCAGACCGTCCGGCTGGCATTCAAGATTTGCGGCTGTTCCAGAACGTTGGACCGGTCTCTGGCTGACTTTACAACAAAACGGGCGGGTGGCCTCGCCTGCGAGCGCCGCGCCGGCTGCGCGCGCGCTCCGTTGCTCGCGCCGTCACTTTTACAGCACCAGCACCACACTGACGCGCCCAGCTACGACACGCAGCAATAAGGCCAGGCGCAAAGCGGGGCTCAGCAAGGGCAGCCTTTATCACTTTTGCGACGCCAGAGATCACTGCAGCCGGCTTGGCGTGCTGGCACGCATCTATGACGATCCGACCTATCTGCGACGTGGTCTCGAACAATTCCGAAACTACCTAAACAAAACCGGAGACCACGGGAGCGTGAAGGCGTGGCATCCAAATGTCCGTTGCGGGTCGGCTTGCCGTTGGCTTTGGCGCACTGAAGGCATGGCGCGACGAGCCCATTACCACGTCTACGTCGTCGAACTCTCGAAGAAGGCCCTCGACGAGCCACGCTTCATGAAGGCAAACCCCGGCTACCAAGCGGTCAAGCCGTGCGTCTACGTCGGCATGACGGAAGTGGATCCCGACGTTCGCTTCGACAAGCACAAGGCCGGCATCCAGGCCAATCGCTATGTGCAACGATTCGGCCTGCGGCTCCGGCCGGAGATTTATGCCGCCTAAAACGGAGACGAGTCAACGCGCGGCGGAAGCGCTATCGATGCACTTCGCCGGAGGCCAGCAACTTGCGCAATTCGCGAAGCTTCGCCTTGATGCGCATCTCGTTGTCGGTACCCATCCGGACGAGGATTTTCTGACCCGCCGAAAGGCTCTCGAGCTGCGGGTCCGCGAATTCGAACACGACCTTGGGCTGCGCCAAGTACACCGGCGCCTTGGGCTCGGGAGCGGCCAGCAGATGGTCGATGACGCCGATCAGCCGATCGTTGAAATATCCGTTGGGATATCCAAGCTCGACATACGCCTGCTGAAACAGCGGATACAGGCGGACGTAGAATCCCGCCAATCGCTCGGCGTCGATCGCCTCGGCGGCAGTCACATACGGGGCATATCGCGCCGCGTTGTCGCTCGCGATCGACATCCCGCGTGCGTCCGTCGCCGTGACAAATGGCCCTCCCGCCGGCTTTACGGGGAGAATCGCGATGGCGATCGTTTTCCGCGGCAGGTTGTCAACGGTTGCAACGATGTGGCGTATGACCGCCGTCGGCACCAGCAACCGCAAGAAATCGTCTCCATTGAGAATCGTCGCGATCGAGTCTCTGGCGACGGCATCACTTTCGTCCAGGCCGGGTAGCGCAGGCAGCGCGTGCTCGTTGTCGCCCGGCGCGGCCGGGATCCGGTCAACGGGGTGCTCGATGGCTGGCGCCGCTGGTGCCTCGGGCATCGAGTCGGAGGCCGCCGGGACCGGCGCACTTGCGGTCGGCATGGACGGCTCACGCTGCCAGAGGAAATAGGCAGCGACGCCAGCGAGGACCAGCACGAACGCCGCAATCAGCGCGATCGATGGCCTGGCTCGACCGCTTGGATGGGCTGGACGCCACCCGGGCTCCCGGGGCGTATCCAAGGCAGCGGCATTCAGCGTGAATTCCGGATCGGTATGGAATGCCTTCATCGACGGGTCCTCCTTCGGTGGCCGCTTGGTTCGATCCGCGGAGCTTCCACTCGTTCAATCCGTTTCATTGCCTTGCCGTACCGCAGCGACTATGATGGCCGCCCGACCCGTGCCACGGCAGCGTTCACCCTCGGAGGAGAGATGAGGCGCTTGACTTCCGCCCTGTGGGGCAAGCTCGTTCCGTTCGTTCTTGTCGCGGCGTCGTCGCCCGCGCTCGCGCAGGGTACGGCGCAGCGCGGCGGAACGCTGGTCATGGTCGTGCAACCCGAGCCCCGACGCTCGCCTCGTACCAAAGTACGTCGGGGCCGATCGGGCAGGTCGCGACCAAGGTCTACGAGGGACTGCTCGAATACGACTTCAACCTGAAGCCGGTCCCCGGGCTGGCGAAGTCCTGGACGGTGAGTCCGGACGGCAAAACCCTCACCTTCAGGCTGCAGGAGGGCGTGAAGTTCCACGACGGGCAGCCTTTCACTAGCGCCGACGTGAAGTTCAGCATCCTCGACGTGCTGAAGAAGAATACACCCTCGCGGCATCAGCACCTTCCGCGCGGTCGAATCGATCGACACTCCGGATCCGCTCACCGTCGTGCTCCATCTTTCCGAGCCCGCGCCGTACATGCTGATGGCGCTGTCGGGCTATGAATCGCCGATGCTGCCCAAG